>NZ_JBXUNP010000020.1:0-1004 GCF_057197125.1 Serratia sp. LSHTC3 | reverse complement strand
CTGGCTAAAACCTACGGCGGTTCTGCACGTGCTTTCGACCAGATCGATAACGCGCCAGAAGAAAAAGCTCGTGGTATCACCATCAACACCTCCCACGTTGAGTATGACACCCCGACTCGTCACTACGCGCACGTTGACTGCCCAGGGCACGCCGACTACGTGAAAAACATGATCACCGGTGCTGCTCAGATGGACGGCGCGATCCTGGTAGTAGCTGCGACTGACGGCCCAATGCCTCAGACTCGTGAGCACATCCTGCTGGGTCGTCAGGTTGGCGTTCCTTTCATCATCGTATTCATGAACAAATGCGACATGGTTGATGATGAAGAGCTGCTGGAACTGGTAGAAATGGAAGTTCGCGAACTGCTGTCCGCTTACGACTTCCCAGGCGACGACCTGCCAGTAATCCGCGGTTCCGCGCTGAAAGCGCTGGAAGGCGAAGCTGAGTGGGAAGCGAAAATCATCGAACTGGCCGAAGCCCTGGACAGCTACATCCCAGAGCCAGAGCGTGCAATCGACAAGCCGTTCCTGCTGCCAATCGAAGACGTATTCTCCATCTCCGGTCGTGGTACCGTTGTTACCGGTCGTGTTGAGCGCGGTATCATCAAAGTTGGCGAAGAAGTTGAAATCGTTGGTATCAAAGACACCGTTAAGTCTACCTGTACTGGCGTTGAAATGTTCCGCAAACTGCTGGACGAAGGCCGTGCTGGTGAGAACGTAGGTGTTCTGCTGCGTGGTATCAAACGTGAAGAAATCGAACGTGGTCAGGTACTGGCTAAGCCAGGCTCCATCAAGCCGCACACCCAGTTCGAATCTGAAGTGTACATCCTGAGCAAAGATGAAGGTGGTCGTCACACGCCATTCTTCAAAGGCTACCGTCCACAGTTCTACTTCCGTACTACTGACGTGACCGGTACCATCGAACTGCCAGAAGGCGTAGAGATGGTAATGCCAGGCGACAACGTGAACATGGTTGTAACCCTGATTCACCCAATCGCGATGGA
>NZ_JBXUNP010000018.1:0-1176 GCF_057197125.1 Serratia sp. LSHTC3 | reverse complement strand
CATCCTGACGGCGCAGCAGGGGGTGAGCGGGCAGTTTGACGCGGTGGCGCCGAACTACCTGTTCCTCGGCACCGGGCTGAGCTACCAGCCGAATGGGGTGACGCTGAGCGTCGGGCGCAACGGCACAAGCTTCGCCAGCGTGGCGCAGACGGCGAACGAGCGGGCGGTGGCGGCGGCGGCGGATGCGCTGGCGGCGGGCAACCCGGTGTACGAGAGCATTCTCAACAGCGGCACGGCGGGCGAGGCGCGGCAGGCGTTCCGCCAGCTGTCGGGGCAAATCCATGCGGACATCGCGTCGGCGCTGGTGAACGACAGCCGCTACCTGCGTGAGGCGCTGAACGGGCGTCTGCGTCAGGCGGAAGGGCTGGCGAGCTCGTCGGCCATCAAGGCGGACGAGGACGGCGCCTGGGCGCAGCTGCTGGGGGCGTGGGACCATGCGTCGGGCGACGCCAACGCCACGGGCTATCAGGCCTCGACCTACGGGGTGCTGGTGGGGCTGGACTCGGCGGCGGCGGCCGACTGGCGGCTGGGGGTGGCGACCGGCTACACCCGCACCTCGCTGCACGGCGGGTACGGGTCGAAGGCGGACAGCGACAACTACCACCTGGCGGCGTACGGCGACAAGCAGTTCGGGGCGCTGGCGCTGCGCGGCGGGGCGGGCTATACCTGGCACCGCATCGACACCAAACGGTCGGTGAACTACGGGATGCAGTCGGACCGCGACACGGCGAAGTACAGCGCGCGCACCGAGCAGCTGTTCGCGGAAGCGGGTTACAGCGTGAAGGGTGAGTGGCTGAACCTGGAGCCGTTCGTCAACCTGGCGTACGTGAACTTTGAAAACAACGGCATCGCGGAAAGCGGCGGCGCAGCGGCGCTGCGCGGCGACAAGCAGCACACCGACGCGACGATGTCGACGCTGGGGCTGCGCGCGGACACCGCGTGGCAGGTGAGCCCGGGCACGACGGTGGCGCTGCGCAGCGAGCTGGGGTGGCAACACCAGTACGGCGGGCTGGAGCGTGGCACCGGGCTGCGGTTCAACGGCGGCAACGCGCCGTTCGTGGTGGACAGCGTGCCGGTGTCGCGCGACGGCATGGTGCTGAAGGCGGGGGCGGAAGTGGCGGTGAACGAGAACGCCTCGCTGTCGCTGGGCTACGGCGGGCTGCTGTCGCAGAACCA
>NZ_JBXUNP010000017.1:0-1418 GCF_057197125.1 Serratia sp. LSHTC3 | reverse complement strand
AAAACACCTTCGGTGTTGTAAGGTTAAGCCTCACGGATCATTAGTACTGGTTAGCTCAATGCATCGCTGCACTTACACACCCAGCCTATCAACGTCTTAGTCTTAAACGTTCCTTCAGGGGCCTTAAAGGCCCAGGGAAGACTCATCTTGAGGCAAGTTTCGCGCTTAGATGCTTTCAGCGCTTATCTTTTCCGCACTTAGCTACCGGGCAATGCCATTGGCATGACAACCCGAACACCAGTGGTGCGTTCACTCCGGTCCTCTCGTACTAGGAGCAACCCCTCTCAATCTTCCAACGCCCACGGCAGATAGGGACCGAACTGTCTCACGACGTTCTAAACCCAGCTCGCGTACCACTTTAAATGGCGAACAGCCATACCCTTGGGACCTACTTCAGCCCCAGGATGTGATGAGCCGACATCGAGGTGCCAAACACCGCCGTCGATATGAACTCTTGGGCGGTATCAGCCTGTTATCCCCGGAGTACCTTTTATCCGTTGAGCGATGGCCCTTCCATTCAGAACCACCGGATCACTAAGACCTACTTTCGTACCTGCTCGAGCCGTCACTCTCGCAGTCAAGCTAGCTTATGCCTTTGCACTAACCTCACGATGTCCGACCGTGATTAGCTAACCTTCGTGCTCCTCCGTTACTCTTTGGGAGGAGACCGCCCCAGTCAAACTACCCACCAGACACTGTCCTCACCCCGGATCACGGGGCCGAGTTAGAACATCAAACATTAAAGGGTGGTATTTCAAGGATGGCTCCACGCAGACTGGCGTCCACGCTTCAAAGCCTCCCACCTATCCTACACATCAAGGCTCAATGTTCAGTGTCAAGCTATAGTAAAGGTTCACGGGGTCTTTCCGTCTTGCCGCGGGTACACTGCATCTTCACAGCGAGTTCAATTTCACTGAGTCTCGGGTGGAGACAGCCTGGCCATCATTACGCCATTCGTGCAGGTCGGAACTTACCCGACAAGGAATTTCGCTACCTTAGGACCGTTATAGTTACGGCCGCCGTTTACTGGGGCTTCGATCAAGAGCTTCGCCTTGCGGCTGACCCCATCAATTAACCTTCCAGCACCGGGCAGGCGTCACACCGTATACGTCCACTTTCGTGTTTGCACAGTGCTGTGTTTTTATTAAACAGTTGCAGCCAGCTGGTATCTTCGACTGGCTTCAGCTCCATCCGCAAGGGACTTCACCTACATGCCAGCGTGCCTTCTCCCGAAGTTACGGCACCATTTTGCCTAGTTCCTTCACCCGAGTTCTCTCAAGCGCCTTGGTATTCTCTACCTGACCACCTGTGTCGGTTTGGGGTACGATTTAATGTTACCTGGAGCTTAGAGGATTTTCCTGGAAGCAGGGCATCAACTACTTCTGCACCGTAGTGCATCGTCATCACGCCTCAGGGTT
>NZ_JBXUNP010000016.1:0-1902 GCF_057197125.1 Serratia sp. LSHTC3 | reverse complement strand
ACGGTGCCGCCACGGCGGGCGGTCAGCGAACCGACCGTGCCGCTGCCGCCGACGATGCCGCCGTTCTGCACGCTGACGGCCGAGGTGACCGAGCCGTTGATCGCCAGCCGCCCCTGATTGACCAGCGTCGGGCCGGCATAGGTGTTGGCGCCGGTCATGACCAGCGTGCCCATCCCTTCTTTGGTCAGGCCGCCATGGCCGGAGATGTTGTTGGAGTAGACTTCCAGCTCGCAACTGATGTCGTCACACTTTCTGGCGTGCAGCGTGCCGGCATCCACCTCGGCGCCCAGACCCGGAATATTGGCGACAAACTGGGTCGGGCCGTAGGCCACGCCCGTCGGATCCGGAATGCGGAACTCCGCAGGAATATCTTCAACGGTATAGAACATGCCCGGGCCGTTGATGGCCTTGCCCAGGTTGATCATCCCCCAGCCGTAGAGCGCGTCGATGCCCGGCGCGCCCATGTCGGTGGCGGTGGTTTTCAGCACGTCGGCAATCTGCGCCGAGCTCATGTACGGGAAGCGCTGCAGCAACACCGCCACCGCGCCGGTGACGTGCGGCGTCGCCATCGAGGTGCCATTTTTATTGCCGTAGTCCGACACCAGGTTGGCCGGATCGGAACCGTTGGCCACGGTGCTGTAGATTTTGCTGCCCGGCGACGAGACGCAGAAGCTGGCGGTATAGCCGCAACGGGAAGAGAAGCTGCTGATGGTGTAAGGCACGCTGTTGGTCGATGTCGCATCCTGCGCCACGCTGGCGACCGACAGCCAGTTGGGTGCGATGTCCGGCACGAAATAGGCCAGCCCGCTGATCACATCCGGCTGGTTGTAGTTGCCGTCGTTACCAGCGGCGAACAGCACCAGAATATTTTTGCGCGCCGCGTCGATGGCGCCCTGATAGCCTGCGCCGGCCAGGCTGCCGAGCAGCGGTTTGACCTGATCGAACTGTTCCTGCGCATCCTTCAGCTCAAAGTGCAGCGCGTTGGGATCGCGGCCGCCGTCGGACAGGAAATCGGGAATACTGACGCCCCAGCTGTTGTTGATCACCCGCACGCCGCTCTTGATCATCGCCTGCCAGCCGGCATTGGTGACGGCGCCGTCCAGGCCGAGGAATTCGCCGTAGGCCGGGCCGTCGTTGTCGTTATCGACGCTGATCACCTGCGAATCGAAGGCCACGCCGTGCATGCCGACGCCGTCGCGGTTCGCCGCGCTGATGCCCGCGACGTGCACCCCGTGATTGCTCAGCATGCCCTGTGAACCGCTGTAGAAGTGGAAGGTGCCGTCGAAGTAAAAGCGATCGCCGGCGTTAATCCCCGGCCGGTGCGGGTCGGTATAGGCGCGGTAGCCTTCGGTGACGACGTTGATCAGTTTGCCGTCGCCAGCAAACTCGGGATGGTGGTTAACCGGGGTGTCGAAAATGCCCACCTTCTGCCCTTTGCCGGTATAGCCGGCGGCGTAGGCCTCATCGGCATGGATCGCCCCCAGCCCCCAGTTGGCGTTGAACTCGGCGCTGCGCCAGCTGGCCGGATCGCCCGCCTGGCCGTTCTCTATATAGGTTGCGGCCTGCGCATACCCCGCCAGCGCCATGCAGCAGACCAGCGCGTTCAGCCGCCATGGTGAGCGACGAGCGTTTCCTTTGCTATCAAAACCCATTGTTGTTGTCATTTCCTTACCTTTTGCTTGTTATTGGCCGACGCCCCAGGTGCGCCGGGTTCTCATTAGCAGGATGTGAAAAAGGAACCGCCCGCAGACGGTTCCCGTACAAGGATTGAGTCGATGTTGCTTAGAAGCGCCAGGTGAAACCGGCGTTGACGCTGTTGTCTTGGTGGTTCTGCGACAGCAGCCCGCCGTAGCCCAGCGACAGCGAGGCGTTCTCGTTCACCGCCACTTCCGCCCCCGCCTT
>NZ_JBXUNP010000015.1:0-4451 GCF_057197125.1 Serratia sp. LSHTC3 | reverse complement strand
GTCATTCTTTTAAATGAAGACAACTCCACAAAGTGGTGTTTCAGGAACAATCACTTTAGAGATCTATTCATCAAAAAAGGCACTGTAATCAACATATCAACTCATTCACCACAAGAAAACGAAGACTCTGTGCAGGAGCTCTGGTTCCCAAAGCCAATTGAGCAACAATGGAAGCTAAAATCATCTTCATTAGATATGGAAGAGTACAAGCAAAGGCTTTACTTACTATCAGGAACAAAGTGCGTTTCCACCACATCCGAACCCCAGCATGATCTAAGCACTACATAATATTGCATCTACCATAACTTCCGTTGGGCGGACCTGTGTTCTTAGAGCGGTTTAAGTGTAAACAAAGGAAGTAGCATCTGATTGTTTATCATCCACTCCAGTGAATGTTGGCACCGGTATGCGATAATTCGCTTTATCGTGGCAAAATCATCCTCCAGGTTGCGGCTAAGTATGGGCTCATGATGAGCAATACGGTTGCGCAGCTTTCTCACTGTCTCCAGATCGTTGTAGAGATTCTGCCGCAACTGCGCTGCGCTCAATCCCTGTGCAGCTGCATGAGGAAAAGCAGCCAGTATGTGATTGTTCCAGAGTCGGGTGTCGAATCTTCCGGTCAGAAGTTTCTGCCAAAAAACAAACTTGAGTTCAGGGATAACCTTTCCTGTCGTAGGCTGGTTCCTCCGACCATTAATAAGGTCGTCTTTGGGTTTATAACCATGAACAGGGATCGGCAGACTTCGTTCAAAACCCATAGACCACGGCCATCTGTGGCCGTATACCACCTCGAGCACCTCTGAGAGAGCATTTCGCATAATCACTTCGCAAACATGTAAGGGTACAAAGAAGGCGGCAGATATTTGTGCGTTCCACATGTAAAGCCTCAGGGCTTTTTCTGTCTTTTGAATGCCAGCAGGCCCACCTAGAACATTTTCATACGTTCCTATTCTGGCCGCAGACAAGCTGGCCTTTATCCTGTTTGACGACATCGTCAGCAATCCTTATAATGAAGTTACTAGCCACGGGACTTGTTAGCAGTAATGCTTCCCCCCGAGGACAATCGACAGAGATATACAACAAAGGCCCGCTGTATGCTATACAGCGGGCCTTTGTTGTTTTAATTTCCTTCACTTAGGACACTTGCGACAACTCTGTCGATTTACCATAACATCCGTTTCCCGCACCGCCTCAGACGCCCTATGTGCGCTTGAACAACCAAAGCGGTAAAACCACCTCACTTCTCCGCAAGAAAGCCCGCAAAATGGCGTACAGGCCGTTTGGCGGCATGAATGGTTATGCAACCCAGTACGCAGAGACCAGTTTCAGAGAGAAACGTGACCGAATCGCGTGTTTTTGCCGTTATGCCAATGTGAGAAACGGTGAACGGGCGGGCAATTCATTGCACGGCCGTGAGGCGTTGGCCAAGCCGGCGGCGCGGCAGTGGGGATCAACGGCGCCAGCGCTGCCACCACCGTTTGACGATCGCCGGCTCCGCCGGGGTCGGATGGTGCTCCAGACGCAAGACCGCCGCTTTCAAATCGGCGACCTCCTGCCGTAATGCGCGTATTTCGGCGAGTAATACCGCCTGATCTTCTGTGCCAACGGGGTGTGACACCGTGTGCCGCGCATTCGTGCCAGCGGGTTGCAGCTCGCCGTACACACGCAGCAATTCCGTGGTTTCTAACTCCCGCTTGCCATCGGCATTAGTTCGCCATGACACACGACCTGCCGCCATATCACGGTAGAGCGTCCGCCGACTTTTTCCGGTCAATGCCTGTGCCTGCGCCACACTGTGCCATGCCATAGAAACCTCCTTTTTTTGGCACAGTATAGGGGAGATTCGGGGTGTCGGGGCTGCGCCCTGACCAGCGTGTTGTCAACGCCAGGAACACCGGCGGTCATGACAACACATTTCCTGTCCGTCACCCTCGTTTTGGACGCGTCGCCCACGGCGGTGCTACAAAACATATCCTGTCCCGCATGAGAGCCACCGGCAGGGTCGGCAACACGTCACCGAATGAAGGCATGTAATGACGTCAAACGTGAACACGTGGCCTATCTTGCATCGTCAACAAAAGCCCCACAATGACCGTGCGACACATCAGCTGCAGATGCACTTCCGCTTCCTCGCGTTGACAGACTGCGCTAGTCAACACTGCGGCGAGCGGTGGGGACAAAAAGGGAAGGATGAAGGTGTGAGTGGCATGCAGAAAAGCGGGAAAAGGCCACAGCCCGCCGGGCTGTTTTTCCATAGGCTCCGCCCTCCTGACGAGCGTCACAGAAATCAATGGATTTCCGGCGCTCAAATCAGAAGCGGCGAAACCTGACAGGACTTAAAGATCCCCACCGTTTCCGATGGGTCGCTCCCTCGTGCGCTCTCCTGTTCCCACCCTGAGGTTTACCCGTTGCAGTCCGCCGTAAGGTGGCGTTTTCTCATTCCTTCCCGCGCAACTGGGTGCCTTGTAGGTGGTTCGCTCCAAGCTGGACTATCTGCACGAACTCCCCGTTTAGTCCGACTACCGCGTCTATTCCGGTAACTATTCACTTGAATCCAACCCGGAAAGACACGAAAAATCGCCACTGGCGGTAGCCATTGGTAGCTGATTAGAGGAGTTGAGTCTTGAAGTTATGCATCAGTTAAGGCTAAACTGAAAGAACAAGTTTTGGTGACTGCGCTCCTCCAAGCCAGTTACCGCGGTTAAAAAGAGCGTCAACTCTTTGTAACCTTCGAAAAAACCGCCCTGCAAGGCGGTTTTTTCTTTTCTAGAATCGAAGACTACGCTGGTTGCTAACTCTCAGTCAAGAAACAAAAAAAGCAGCCAAAGGCTGCTTTATAAAAACCAGGCATTATTTGTACCTGAACAAATTCAGGTTATCGACCAGGCACTAAAAATGCCCAGGCTTCATACCCGTAATCGTGAGCATCGAGCATTCTCGTTGAGTTTTTCACTCGACGATAGCGGCAATATACCCATCTGAAGCCTTTAGGTGCTGGTTTGCTCATAGCATACCCTCCATCCCAAAAAATCATCCAGTTCTTGGCTGATGAAGATAAAAAGGCTACACTTCGATTCCCCAATCTAAGTTTTGCCCTTACATCATCAGCTCAATGCGGTCGACGGATGACTTCACCACATTGATTTTTTAGTTGTAAGATCACTTACCTTTCCCGCCACTCCCGTTTTTAGTTGGATCAACTAACTTATATGTTTGACCAGCTTTAGGAGTTGGCGGTAATGGCTCTCCCTTCACGACAGTTCGCTCCACCCCTGTCGAGGCGCCTCTAGGCCCAATAATCTCATACTGCCCTGAACGCTTAGCGATATTCCCAGACTTCATACATACCTCACTTCGTCACCAAAGCACGGAATTGTGCTTCTAAAACTATTGTATCATTTACAGCCAAAAAGTCAAGCTATAGATCTACTAAAAGTATTGCTAGAGAATTACCACGGTATTGCTGAAGCGATACTTTTAGACCATACTTACCAACAATAGAAACGCTCAAATTTCGAACAAACACTACTCAACAAGAAAAGAGGGAGCCACTATGCTGAACGAAAAAATTAGAGAGCTAAGAACTGATCGAGGACTTTCACTGGAGCAACTGGCGAATCAGATTGGTTCAACGAAAAGCTACATTTGGGAACTCGAAAAGAAACCGGAGATAAAACCATCTGCTGAAATAGTGTCCAAGCTTGCGCACGCATTAAATGTTACTATGGACTCGTTGATGGATGAGCAGAAGGAAAGCGATAAAGACGTCGTTTTCTTTAGAGAATACAAAACACTATCCGAGCCAACAAAGGTGCAATTAATGAGCATTTTGCAGGCTTTAAAACAACAAGGTTAATGATGAACAACCCCAGACTTGAAGCTTCACAGATAGCAGAAAAATGGCTCAACGCTCAAAAATCAGAGCACCCATTTCCGATTGACTGCATCAGAATAGCGGAAAGTCTGGGAATAAAAGTTCAAGGCGCAGAGCTCCCCAATGACTTCCAAGGGGCTCTATTCCTCACAGAGGAAGTTAACGCCATAATATATAACAACAATATTAAAGAAGATGGTCGAAAAAACTTTACGATAGCCCATGAGATTGGGCATTTTATCCTTCACCAAGATAAAGAAGAGGTTAAATGCAGAATCGACGACATAGATAGGTTCGAGATAACCCCTCATGGGAAAACCATAGAGAATGAAGCCAACCAGTTTGCAGCAAGTCTACTAATGCCAGAAAATGATATGGCTAACTTCTTAAAAAAATCCATACCAGACATAAACTTGGTACTCTCACTAGCCAGTCGTTACGGAACCACAGCAACAGCAACAGCATGCCAAATGGTGCATGTGTCAAAAACGCCATTAGCAGTCATTCTTTTAAATGAAGACAACTCCACAAAGTGGTGTTTCAGGAACAATCACTTTAGAGATCTATTCATCAAAAA
>NZ_JBXUNP010000014.1:0-5390 GCF_057197125.1 Serratia sp. LSHTC3 | reverse complement strand
ATACCACGAGCTTTTTCTTCTGGCGCGTTATCGATCTGGTCGAAAGCACGTGCAGAACCGCCGTAGGTTTTAGCCAGTACGGTAGTGATCGCTGCAGTCAGGGTAGTTTTACCGTGGTCAACGTGGCCGATAGTACCGACGTTAACGTGCGGTTTTGTACGTTCAAACTTTTCTTTAGACATCGATTGTCCCTCTAAGACACGGATAAATCGGTGGTATCACCACATCAACCAAGCATTTGCTCGTTGAATCCAGAACAGAAAGAAAATCAGGGGGCGAGAAATTAAGAAGTGGTGCTGATAGGCAGATTCGAACTGCCGACCTCACCCTTACCAAGGGTGCGCTCTACCAACTGAGCTATATCAGCACATCTTGGAGCGGGCAGTGGGAATCGAACCCACATCATCAGCTTGGAAGGCTGAGGTAATAGCCATTATACGATGCCCGCATCCTGGAACTCGGCTACCTGATTTTTCTGTAGAATTTTGGGATGGAGCAGGATTGTTCATCACTCGGCTCGCATCCTTCGGGCCGGCTGCGCCTTGCGCTGCACAGCTCGAACCTTGCCGAAGGCTTTCGCCCTCTCCTCCCGCCATCAACCGTTGCGGTATTTATCGCATCTCAGTTAATCGCCGAAGGCAAGATTTGGTGGTGGGGGAAGGATTCGAACCTTCGAAGTCTGTGACGGCAGATTTACAGTCTGCTCCCTTTGGCCGCTCGGGAACCCCACCAGATTTTAACTACTTGTGACTTGAATGGTGCCGGCTACCGGAATCGAACTGGTGACCTACTGATTACAAGTCAGTTGCTCTACCTACTGAGCTAAGCCGGCATCAAGTGCAGCGCATTCTAGGTAGAGCGGGCGACCTATGCAACAAAAAAATTGCTTTACGCGCACTTTCGCTCATAAATCAGTCAATTTTGCATACTGTCATGCAATTTGCAGCCTGCGGCGTGCAAACATTCATCACTCGCGGCAATCATTCTCTACAATTTTATCCACTTTTTGCAAGCCTTGAGCGCCGCTTTCTCCGTGTCGGGCTTCTCAAAACACTTAACCCGCGCTGGTAAACTGTGAGCGGGATCGATGCACCAAAAAGGGGATACCTGCCCCGGACTGCGGCGTGGGCTACACTGATCCCTCGCCCTTTTGCCGTTGCTATGCCTTTCGCCGCTGTGGCTCAGTTATTGCTTCTCTTCATTACCCCCATCCCAGGAGGAATGACCGATGAAAATAGTGCCTATCAACGCCGCTACGCTCCCAATTTACCGCGATGAATTGGCCCGCCTGTTGACCGATGCCGTCACGCACGGCGCTTCTGTCGGTTACGACACCTTAATTCCTCACGAAGACGCCGAGAGCTACTTCCACAGTCTGCGACCGGCCCTGGCCAAAGGTGAGCTGCTGCTGTGGATTGCCCGTGACGATCGCGGCGTCGTTGGCACCGTGCAACTCGAACTTTGCCAGAAGCCGAACGGCCGTAATCGTGCGGAGGTGGTAAAGCTGTTGGTGCATAGCCGTGCTCGCCGCAACGGCGTAGGTCAGGCTCTGATGAAGACGCTGGAGTACGCGGCACTGCAGCAGCAACGCGGGCTATTGTATCTGGATACGCAGGCCGGTTCGGCGGCAGAAGCGCTTTATCGCAGCCTGGGTTATCGCTGTTTGGGTGAGCTGCCGGATTATGCAGCGGGTCCCGATGGGCATTACCATCCGACCGTCATTTATTACAAACGTCTGTTCACCGTAAATCAGCCTTCGCGCGCCATCGCCAGTTAGTCTTCAGGCGGTATCCGGCTCTGATGATACCGCCTTGTAACCCCGCTTTATCAACTGCGCGCCGCTTCGCACAATTGACATAAACTGCTGCCTATCGACAACTTTTGCGAAAAAAGTCTACGCCAAAAACGAAGCTGTCTATAATATGCAGCTTGTTTATTCTCTGGAGTTGGCGTCCGGCGCCTTTCCCAACCTGCGTTAACAGGCAGAATTTGGCTTATGATAAAAAGAGATCAATCTTTAGCAACGCCTTACCTACAGTTCGATCGTACCCAATGGGCTGCGTTGCGAGATTCGGTGCCGCTGACGTTGTCGGAAGAAGAGATCGTTAAACTGAAAGGGATTAACGAAGATCTCTCGTTGGAAGAAGTTGCGCAGATTTATCTGCCGCTGTCACGGCTGTTGAACTTCTATATCAGTTCCAACCTGCGTAGGCAGGCGGTGCTCGAGCAATTCCTCGGCACCGACGGGCAAAAGATTCCCTATGTCATCGGCATCGCCGGCAGCGTAGCCGTAGGTAAGAGCACAACCGCACGTCTGTTGCAGGCGTTGTTGAGCCGTTGGCCAGAACACCGCAGCGTTGAGTTGATCACGACCGACGGCTTCTTGCACCCTAATAAGGTGCTGAACGAACGCGGCCTGATGAAGAAAAAAGGCTTCCCGCAGTCTTACGATATGCATAGCCTGGTGAAATTCGTGTCGGAAGTGAAATCCGGCGCCAAACGCGTCACCGCCCCGGTTTATTCCCATTTGATCTATGACGTTGTACCCGAAGGTAATAAAGTCATCGAGCAACCGGATATTCTGATCCTGGAAGGGCTTAACGTGTTGCAAAGCGGTATGGATTATCCTCACGATCCGCATCGCGTATTCGTTTCCGACTTTGTCGACTTCTCTATATATGTCGATGCGCCGGAAACGCTATTACAAAGCTGGTATATCAATCGTTTTCTGAAATTCCGTCAGGGCGCATTTTCCAATCCCGATTCTTATTTCCATAATTATTCAAAATTGCCGGAACCGGAGGCGATTAATATCGCCACGCAATTATGGAATGAAATTAACGGATTGAATTTGCAGCAGAATATACTGCCCACCCGTGAACGCGCCAGCCTGATAATGACCAAAAGCGCTAACCACGCCGTTGAAAGCGTGCGTTTAAGAAAGTAAGCCTACCGATCGATTCAGGGGACGTTACTGTCCCCTTGTCTTTTCTCACTATTCCGCGCTGCGCAGCGATATCTCGCCACCGATGAAGGGCTTGATCTCCCCGTCCTGTTCCAGCAGCAGTGCGCCCTGTGAATCGATTCCTCGGGCGATACCCACAATCTGCCGCTCGCCAATCAGCAGCTTGACCGGCCTGTCGATAAAGTTATCCAGGGTACGCCAGCGACCGATAAAGGGCGCGAGTCCGTCTATCTCAAACTGTTTCAATGACTGACGCAGTTCATTAAGCAAGGTTGCAGCCAGTTCATTGCGATCGATCTGAATTCCCGCTTCCTGTAGGTTAATCCATCCCTGAGTAATGGCGCTGGCATTGGTATCACGCATCGCCAGGTTGATGCCGGCGCCGATGACCAGTTGAGCCGCATCGCCGGTTTTTCCCGTCAGTTCGACCAGGATCCCCGCTAATTTACGATCGTTCAGATAAAGATCGTTAGGCCACTTCACGCGCACATCAGCCGCACCGAGGCGCTGCAAGACCTCCGCCATCACCATCCCGATCACCAGGCTAAGCCCCATAGCCGCTGCCGGCCCCTGCTCCAGTCGCCAGAACATCGACAGATATAAATTAGCGCCGAATGGCGAGATCCACTGCCGCCCGCGGCGCCCTCGTCCAGCCTGTTGGTATTCAGCGACGCAGGCATCACCAGAGTGCAATTCGTCGATGCGGTCCAGCAAGTATTGGTTGGTGGAATCGACCACCGGCAACACGCTTACACGCTTGTCTTCCAGCAGGCTGAGGATTCGCTTGGCTTCCAACAGCTGGATGGCGCCAGGCAGGCTATAGCCTTTTCCGGGCACGGTAAAGACATCCAGTCCCCATTCACGAATGGTCTGAATATGCTTATTGATCGCCGCGCGACTCATGCCCAGTGACTCACCGAGGTGTTCACCGGAATGGAATTCGCCGTCAGCCAGCAGCGCGATCAGTTTTAACGGAACCTTGGTATCTTTCATGACAGCACCGCCACGGCATTCAGTTCACCGGTCGCGCCAATAAAACGCACCTCAGGTTCCAGCCACACGCCGAATTTATCAGCCACCGTCTTGCGTACGTGGCGCGCCAACGCCACCACATCCTGACTGTGGGCGTTGGCGATGTTCACCAGCACCAGCGCTTGTTGGCGGTGTACCGCAGCGCCACCGATACGATATCCTTTCAGTTCGCATTGATCGATAAGCCATCCGGCGGCCAGCTTCACCTGGCCATCCTGCTGTGGATAATGCGGCATACCGGGATATTGAGCGATGAGTTCTGCGGCTTTCTCTGCGTTCACCAGCGGATTCTTGAAGAAGCTGCCGGCATTGCCGGTTTCACGCGGATCGGGCAGCTTGCTGCGGCGCATGGCGCATACGGATTCAAATACCTGAAGTGGCGTCACCGTGGCAGGATCCAGCTTGGCCAGATCGCCGTAGCTCAATTTGGGTTGCCACTGTTTGTTGAGACGCAGACCCAGCCCAACAATGACATGTCCGGTCTGGAAACGGTGTTTGAAAATACTTTCCCGGTAGCCAAAACCACACTCGGCAGCCGGAATACGATCGATAGCGCCGGTAGAGAAGTCCAGCAGATCGACATACTCGCAGACGTCTTTCAATTCGACGCCGTAGGCGCCGATGTTCTGGATAGGGGCGGAACCGGCCAATCCAGGAATCAACGCCAGGTTTTCCAGACCGCAGATCCCGGCCTGCAGCGTATATTGCACCAGGTCATGCCAATTTTCACCGGAGCTGACGTGGAGATACCAGGCATCGTTATCTTCCCGAACATCAATACCCTTCAACTGATTGACCATTACTGTGCCAGAAAAATCCTCCAGGAACAGCACGTTGCTACCTTCACCGAGAATCAGCAACGGCTCCTGACGCTTGCGCGTTTGTTGCCACACCTTGAGCATCAGCTCAATTCTATCGGCCATGATCAGGTGCGCTGCGTTGACCGGGAGCGCAAACGTATTGTGGTTTTTTAAAGACGCGCTTTCAGTAGACATAACGTTCAGTACCCATACGGAAATAATCTTCCGCCTAGTCTACTCGATTCGAGGCGTCTGGCTAATATTTGTTTTAATTAACGTGAAATTTATCGACTAATACACTGAAGAATTAAGACTTATCTTTGATATAACCGGATAATTCTCATCAGTCTGTTCATAGATAGATATTTTTATTATTTAAATAATAATCTGGAACTATCAATTATATATTTAGCTGGCTATTTCCCTAGCAAAGAAACATTATGCTTCCTTATAAGGATAAGCTACATATGCCCAAAAAGGCATTTTTCAAAGTAATAGATACTGTCAGGATATTTATTTTACGCACAGCAAAAAGCCCTGAACGTCAGTTCAGGGCTTTCGGCTTTGTTTGATGCCTGGCAGTGTCCTACTCT
>NZ_JBXUNP010000013.1:0-26424 GCF_057197125.1 Serratia sp. LSHTC3 | reverse complement strand
CTTGCACCCTCCGTATTACCGCGGCTGCTGGCACGGAGTTAGCCGGTGCTTCTTCTGCGAGTAACGTCAATTGATGAGCGTATTAAGCTCACCACCTTCCTCCTCGCTGAAAGTGCTTTACAACCCGAAGGCCTTCTTCACACACGCGGCATGGCTGCATCAGGCTTGCGCCCATTGTGCAATATTCCCCACTGCTGCCTCCCGTAGGAGTCTGGACCGTGTCTCAGTTCCAGTGTGGCTGGTCATCCTCTCAGACCAGCTAGGGATCGTCGCCTAGGTGAGCCATTACCCCACCTACTAGCTAATCCCATCTGGGCACATCTGATGGCAAGAGGCCCGAAGGTCCCCCTCTTTGGTCTTGCGACGTTATGCGGTATTAGCTACCGTTTCCAGTAGTTATCCCCCTCCATCAGGCAGTTTCCCAGACATTACTCACCCGTCCGCCGCTCGTCACCCAGGGAGCAAGCTCCCTTGTGCTACCGCTCGACTTGCATGTGTTAAGCCTGCCGCCAGCGTTCAATCTGAGCCATGATCAAACTCTTCAATTAAAAGCTTGATTTGCTTCCACTCGAGAAGCGATGCTCAAAGATTTACTGCATGAATTTTACTTCAGTTAGTCACTCTTCAAGACTTGATATTTTTTTGCATCCGAAGATGCTGGATATCGTCTTGTGGAGTGCCCACACAGATTGTCTGATAAATTGTTAAAGAGCAGTGAGTTAGGCGCTTTCGCTTGCTAACTCGAGGTGGCGTATATTACGCTTTCCTCTTTCAGAGTCAACCCTAATTTTCAGGATTTCTTCTCTTTCTTCCCGGCCGCTGTGTGAAGTGAATCACTTGCGCCGTGTCGATGGAGGCGCATTATAGGGATCCGAGTTTTTTGCACAACCCCTTTTTTGATCTTTTCTTTCTGTTTGCACACTTTTCAGCCCTTCCGGGTGGATCTTGTGCGATCAGGGCCATTTTCCGCAGGATCCGGCGCTGGCGTTGGTTGTAATTCCATCGCCAGGGTCTAGTATTGCCGGTAAATATGATCCCGACGTGAGGCAAGCACCATGTCCGATGCAGTACGTTCTTATCTTCAATACACCCCCAAACTCGGTCAGCGCGTCTTGATCGATCCTTCCAGCGTCGTGATCGGCGACGTCGATCTGGCGGATGACGTCAGCATCTGGCCGCTGGTCGCCATTCGCGGCGACGTCAATGCGGTAAAGATCGGCGCACGCAGCAATATTCAGGATGGCAGCGTGCTGCATGTGACTCACCGCTCCGAACATAACCCCGACGGTTATCCCCTGTTAATTGGCGAAGACGTTACCGTGGGCCATAAAGCGATGCTGCACGGCTGCGCCATCGGCAACCGGGTGCTGGTCGGGATGGGATCAATCCTGTTGGACGGCGTAGTTGTAGAAGATGACGTGATGATTGGCGCCGGCAGTTTGGTGGCGCCGGGCAAACGCCTGGCCAGCGGCTATCTTTATATGGGTAGCCCGGCACGCCAGGTTCGGCCTTTGACCGCCGCCGAGTTGGAGGGATTGCTTTATTCTTCTAACAACTATGTACGCTGGAAAGACGAATACCTGTCGGAAGATATCTGATGGGCGCCCCGTTCCCTATAAAGAGAACGGGGTAGAATTTATGCCACCAGTTCGCTGCGCAGCTGGCGTAATACCGGCTCGATCTCCGGCATCACTCCGTGCCAAAGCAGGAAAGCATGCGCCGCCTGCCCCACCAGCATACCCAGCCCATCGGCGTATTCCGTTGCGCCCTGCTGCTGCGCCCAGGCCAGAAATGGCGTAACGCCTTGCTGATAGAACATGTCATAGCAACGGGTTTGCGCATTCACCACGCCTGCAGGCAACGCCGGGATCTCCCCGCTGATGCCGGACGCCGTCGCATTGATCACCAGATCGAACGCTTGCTGATCCAGTTGATCCATCGGCGCCGCCGAGATCTCCCCCAGATGCCGGAAAGCGTCGGCCAACTCTTGGGCCCGACTGAAAGTGCGGTTGGTGATCGTGAGCCGGCAGCCGAAAGACAGCAGCGGCAGGATCACGCCGCGTGCCGCACCGCCGGCGCCCACCAGCAGAATGCGATCCTGCGGCCGAATCAATTGCTGGCGCTGCAGATCGGTCAGCAAACCGATGCCGTCGGTGTTATCCCCCAACAGCTCGCCATTAGGCAATACCTTCAGGGTGTTGACCGCACCGGCCATCGCCGCGCGCTCGCTCAGCTCAGAAGCGGCCGAATAAGCACGCTCCTTGAAAGGCACCGTGACGTTCGCCCCCAGCCCTCCGGCGCGGATAAACGCCTGCAGGCTGGTTTCAAAACCGTCCAGCGGCGCCAACACCGTCCCATAAGGATGCTCAATGCCGGTCTGGGCAGCAAACAGCGCATGAATTCGCGGCGACTTGCTGTGGCCGATAGGGTTGCCAAATACCGCAAACTTCTCCATGCCCATTACCTCTAGCCCTGACGGATCTGTTCGCCGGTCAGAGCGTCTCTGATTTCGGAAGGATTAAGACGGCCACCCACCTTGCCGCGCAATACCGGGAAAGCTTCGCCGAACTGCCGCGTGACCTCATCCGCACTGCGGCACGGTTCCAGCCCACTGAGATTGGCGCTGGTCGATACCAGCGGCTTGCCGTACTGCCGGCACAGCAACTGCACCAGCGGATGATCGCTGACGCGCACCGCCAGTGAACTGAAACGCCCGGTCAACAAACGCGGCGTCTCCGGCCGAGCGGGCAACACCCAGGTTACCGGCCCAGGCCAGCTGGCAAACATCGTCGCGCGCTGCTGTTCGCTGAGCGTACTGTCGTCAATATAAGGCTTAAGCTGCGCATAGTCGGCGGCGATCAAAATCAGCCCCTTTTCCCACGGCCGCTGTTTCAGCGCCAGCAATGCATTGACCGCCTGCTCGCTGTCGGGATCGCAACCCAGGCCGAATACGGCTTCGGTGGGATACGCAATCACCTGCTGTTGATGCAAAGCATCGATGATAGATAAAAGGTTCGGGCTTAATTCTGAATTCATGATGTGATTATTCTGTAGTCGCGACGGGTTTTCCGCACAGCTTGCTGGCACAGCACAGGACGGGGCCTTTTGCCGTGCGCTTTTCCATCAGCAGCGGGTAATGGCAGTAGGTGCATTCACCGGCGACGGGTTTAACATTGAGGGCGAACTGGCATTCCGGGTAACGATCGCAGGAATGAAAAACCTTGCCGTAACGCGACTTGCGCTGCAACAGCTTGCCTTGCCCGCACTGCGGACAGGTAATGGCGGTTTCGTCAGGCTTGTCGATCACTTCTGTGTGATCGCACTGCGGATAATCGCTGCAGCCGATAAACATGCCGTAGCGCCCCTGGCGCAGCACCAACGTCGCCTGACATTTCGGGCACTGTTGCCCATCCAACACCTTAACGATATGCCCATCGGCCTGCGCTTTCAGCGGCCGAATATATTGGCATTCAGGGTACTGGGAACAGCCGAGGAAGGGGCCGTGGCGACCGCTACGGATCACCAGCTCGGCCCCGCATTCCGGACAGGGTTCATTTTGCCTGGCGGCAAAAATCGCGTTTTTTGTCATAACGTCTTCTATGCGCGTTATCGGCTCAATGCAGATAACCTTCGTTCACTTCAAACAACAGTTCTTCCATTTGCTGATAGGCGCTTTCATATCCGGGGATATTAAACAGCACCATCAACACGACCCATTTCAGATCTTCGAGATCGAATTCCGCATTATCCAAAGCCATAACGCGGTCGATAACCATTTCACGGGTTTCGAGGTTCAATACCTGAATCTGTTCCAGGAACAGGAGAAAACCACGGCAGCCGGCGTCCAAACGCGCGCTTTCCTCTTCGGTATAGATCCGCATCGCCAGCGGATCGGCATCCATAAAGTAAGGCGCGTTTTGACCTTCTTGCAGGTCGGCCAACTTCTCAAGCCAATTCAACGCGTTGTAGATATCATCCTGATGAAACCCCGCCTGGGCGAGATCATCGGTCAGTTGATCCTGATCGACGCGCATCTCTGGTTCATTGTGGATATAAGTTTCAAACAAGTACATGAGTACGTCGAACATGGCTTGCCCTCCTTATTCGGACATAGCCGCCGGGTACAGCTGCGATCCACCCTGCTAACTCCAGTTCGAGTAACTTGATTACCACCACTGGCACAGGTTGGCCGGCACGTTCAGCGACGACGTCAACAGGTGTCACCTCATCTCCTACGTTAGCCAACACATCGGCAAATGGCAATTCAACTTCAGCCTGCGACGCACAAATAGTTGTATTTTCGTTCAGTGGCAACCATTGAAGGCCGCTTCCCAGCAATTCGGCGATATCTTTCGGCCCGGTGACCAGATGCGCGCCCTGTTGGATCAGCCAGTGCGTGCCTTCGCTCATCGGGTTCCCTAACGGCCCCGGCAAGGCGAATACCTCACGCCCTTGCTCCAGCGCATAGCGAGCCGTCACCAGGGTACCGCTGCGCAACGAGGCTTCTATGACCAGAACGCCCTGGCTCAGCCCGCTGATAATGCGGTTGCGGCGCGGAAAATGGTCGGCCAGGGGCAAATCGGTGACCAAATGATCTGAAATCACCGCACCGCCCTGCTCGACTATCTGCTCTGCGAGCCTGTGGTGCCGCCGCGGGTAGACATTGGCCAGCCCGCAGCCCAACACCGCTATCGTGCAACCCCCGGCCGCCAGCGCTGCGCGATGGCAAATGCCGTCGATGCCGATCGCCAAACCGCTGGTGATGGTGAAACCGCAACGCGCCAATTCCTCGGCGAAATGGTTAGCCCAGCGCTCGCCGTAGTGGCTGAACTGCCGGCTGCCAACCATGGCAAGTTGCGGGCGCAACAGCGCCTGAGGATCTCCATCGATCAGCAGGAACAGCGGCGCATCGTCGATCTGGGCCAGGCATTCGGGATAGCCGGCCGCTGCATAGTTCAGCATACGGTGCGCCGGCACTTCCAGCCAACGCAAGGTGGCCGCCAGATAACCGGGATCCGTCTGGTTGAACTGTGCTCGCTGCCGTTCATTCAATCCAAGTTCACGCAACGCGCGGCGAGGCTCGCCACCCATTTGCGATAACTGCCGCACGATCCGGCTGGCCACGACGGTCTGCAGCCCCGTAACCCCCCGCATCCGTAAAGCGATCTCTTCCGGCCGCATCCTCTGTTCCCTCAGCAAAAACGGTGGTATTACCAATCTGAGCAATTGGTGCGCAATGCTGTCAATCAGGCCGGGAAATGTCTAGAATAGAGGTTAAACCTCGTTCATTACTCGGATACAGATCTAAAGATATATGTCAGTCTTGCAGGTATTACATTTCCCAGACGAGCGTCTGCGCAAAGTCGCAGCGCCGGTAAAAGAAGTCAATGCAGATATCCAGCGCATCGTGGATGATATGTTTGAAACCATGTACGCAGAGGAAGGCATCGGCCTGGCTGCGACTCAGGTGGATATCCATCAGCGCATTATCGTGATCGACGTCTCCGAGAATCGCGATCAGCGCCTGGTGCTGATCAATCCGGAGCTGCTGGAAAAAAGCGGCGAAACCGGCATCGAGGAAGGCTGTCTTTCCATTCCCGAGCAGCGTGCATTGGTACCACGCGCCGCGCAGGTGAAGATCCGCGCGCTGGATCGCGAAGGCAAATCTTTCGAGCTGGAAGCGGACGATCTGCTGGCGATCTGCATCCAGCACGAGATGGATCACCTGATGGGTAAACTGTTCGTCGATTACCTGTCGCCGCTCAAGCGCCAGCGCATTCGTCAGAAACTGGAAAAAATGGCCAAGCTCCAAGCCCGCGCCTAACCGATCAGGAAATCAACGTGTCTGACTCTTTACGGATTATTTTCGCCGGAACACCAGACTTCGCAGCGCGTCATCTTGACGCGCTGTTGTCATCTGAGCACCAGATTGTCGGCGTTTTTACCCAGCCTGACCGCCCGGCAGGCCGCGGCAACAAGTTGACGCCAAGCCCGGTAAAAGTGCTGGCTGAACAACACCAACTGCCGGTATTTCAGCCCAAATCGCTGCGCCCAGAAGAGAACCAGCGCCTGGTGGCCGATCTTAACGCCGACGTGATGGTGGTTGTTGCCTACGGGTTGATCCTGCCGCAAGCGGTGCTGGAGATGCCGCGTCTCGGTTGCATCAACGTACATGGCTCGCTGCTGCCTCGCTGGCGCGGCGCGGCACCGATCCAGCGTTCGCTCTGGGCCGGCGACAGCGAAACCGGCGTGACCATCATGCAGATGGACGCCGGCCTCGATACCGGCGACATGATGCACAAGATCGCCTGCCCGATTGAGAGCAGCGACACCAGCGCCAGTCTCTACGGCAAACTGGCCCAGCTCGGCCCGCAGGGCATGCTGACGACGCTGCGCCAAATGGCCGACGGCAGCGCCACCCGCGAAGTACAGGACGAAGCGTTGGTCACTTACGCCGAGAAGCTGAGCAAAGAAGAAGCTCGCCTGGACTGGAACCTGTCCGCTGCACAACTGGAGCGCTGCATCCGCGCCTTCAACCCTTGGCCGATCAGCTACTTCACCATCGACGATCAACCGGTAAAAGTCTGGCAGGCCAGCGTGCTGGCGCAAAGCGCCAACGCGGAGCCGGGCACCGTTGTCCATGCCGACAAGCAAGGCATTCAGGTGGCGACCGCCGACGGCATCCTCAATCTGATCCAGCTGCAGCCCGCCGGTAAGAAACCGATGTCGGCGCAGGACCTGTTAAATTCACGTCGTGAATGGTTTACCCCGGGTAACCGGCTGTAAGTCACCCCACTGCCCGGCCGTTCATCGCCGGGCCGTTATTTTCTTAATGCCGATCGTTATCAGCTTCAGCCTATGAAAAATAATTACAATCTCCGCAGCATCGCTGCCAAAGCCATCGGCCAGGTGCTGGATCAGGGGCAGTCGCTCAGCACTGTCCTGCCGGCGCTGCAAACCTCCATCAGCGACAAAGATCGCGGGTTGCTGCAGGAGCTGTGTTTCGGCACGTTACGCGTGCTGCCGCAGCTCGAATGGTGCATTCAGCAATTGATGGCCAAGCCGCTGACCGGTAAGCAGCGTACGCTGCACTACTTGCTGATGGTCGGCCTGTATCAGCTGCTGTATACCCGCATCCCGGCGCACGCCGTGCTGGCAGAAACCGTGGAAGGTGCGGTAGCGCTGAAACGCCCGCAGTTAAAAGGCCTGATTAACGGCGTCTTGCGCCAATTTCAACGCCAGCAGGAAGAGCTGTTGCAACGCGCCGCCAACAATGACAGCCGCTATCTGCATCCCAGCTGGTTACTGAAACGCATTCAACAGGCTTATCCCGCCAACTGGGAACAGATCGTCGACGCGAATAACCAGAAGCCGCCGATGTGGCTGCGCGTCAACCGCCTGCATCACACCCGTGACGCTTATCTGCAGCTGCTGAACGACGCCGGCATCGCCGCGGAAACTCATGCAGACTATGCCGATGCAGTGCGTTTGCTGGCGCCTTGCGCCGTGACCGATCTGCCAGGGTTCGCCGAAGGCTGGGTCACCGTGCAAGATGCCTCAGCCCAGGGGTGTGTCGATCTGTTGGATCCGCAAGACGGCGAACAGATCCTCGATCTGTGCGCCGCACCCGGCGGCAAAACCACGCATATTTTGGAAGCGGCGCCGAAAGCACACGTCATGGCGGTCGATATCGACGAACAGCGCCTGGCGCGAGTCAAAGAGAACCTGCAGCGTCTGCGTTTGCACGCAGAGGTTAAACTGGGCGATGGCCGCACTCCGCAGCAGTGGTGCGGGGACAAGCAGTTCGACCGCATCCTGCTGGACGCGCCTTGTTCCGCCACCGGTGTGATCCGCCGTCATCCCGACATCAAATGGCTGCGCCGCGATCGCGACATCGCCGAACTCGCCGCACTGCAGGCAGAAATTCTGGAAGCCGTCTGGCCGCATCTAAAATCAGGCGGAGTGATGGTTTACGCCACCTGTTCTATCCTGCCGGATGAAAACAGCAACCAGATCGCCGCGTTCTTGCAACGCCACGCCGATGCCAAGCTGGTTGAAACCGGCGATGCGCAGCGGCCAGGGCGACAGAATAGCCCGCATCCCGAGGACGGCGATGGCTTCTTTTACGCTAAGCTGATTAAAATGTAATGCTTCAGGGCGTGCGTGCGCGCCCTAAGTCTTTCAGTGTGAAGCAGAGAACACGATGAAAATAATTATTCTTGGTGCCGGTCAGGTTGGCGGGACGCTGGCGGAAAACCTGGTGGGTGAAAACAACGATATCACCGTCGTCGATACCGATTCCGGCCGCTTGCGTCAGCTGCAGGATAAATTCGATTTGCGGGTGGTTCAGGGGCATGGTTCCCACCCTCGGGTGCTGCGCGAAGCCGGCGCAGAAGACGCCGACATGCTGGTCGCCGTCACCAACTCCGACGAAACCAACATGATCGCCTGCCAGATCGCCTATTCTCTGTTTAATACCCCTAACCGTATCGCCCGTATCCGCGCGCCGGAATACATCCGCGAGTCGGAGAAACTGTTCCTGCCGGAAGCGGTGCCAATCGACCATCTGATTTCGCCGGAGCAGCTGGTCATCGACTATATCTACAAGCTGATTGAATACCCTGGCGCGCTGCAGGTGGTCAACTTTGCCGAAGGCAAGGTCAGCATCGCCGCGGTTAAAGCCTATTACGGCGGCCCGCTGGTCGGCAATGCGCTCTCTTCAATGCGCGAGCACATGCCGCATATCGATACCCGCGTCGCCGCCATATTCCGCCAGGATCGTCCGATCCGTCCGCAGGGCTCGACCATTATCGAAGCCGGCGATGAAGTGTTCTTCGTCGCCGCCTCACAGCATATCCGCGCGGTGATGAGCGAACTGCAGCGGCTGGAAAAACCCTATAAGCGCATCATGATCGTCGGCGGCGGCAACGTCGGCGCCGGCCTGGCCGCCAAGCTGGAAAAAGACTACAACGTCAAACTGATCGAGCGGAATCAGCAACGCGCCGCCGAGCTGGCCGAACAGCTGCACGACACCATTGTATTCTACGGCGATGCCTCCGATCAGGAGCTGCTGGCCGAAGAGCACGTCGAGCAGGTGGATGTTTTCATCGCCATCACCAACGACGATGAGGCCAACATCATGTCCGCCATGCTGGCCAAGCGCATGGGCGCCAAGAAGGTGATGGTATTGATCCAGCGCCGCGCCTATGTCGATCTGGTGCAAGGCAGCGTGATCGATATTGCCATTTCCCCGCAGCAGGCAACCATCTCCGCGCTGCTTGGGCATGTGCGCAAAGCGGATATCGTCAGCGTCTCGTCACTGCGCCGCGGCGTGGCAGAAGCGATCGAAGCGATTGCCCACGGCGATGAAAGCACATCTAAAGTGGTCGGCCGCATCGTGGAAGACATCAAGCTGCCACCGGGTACCACCATCGGTGCGATCGTGCGTGGCGACGACGTGATCATCGCCAACGGCAACAGCAAAATCGAACAGGGCGATCACGTCATCATGTTTATTACCGACAAGAAATTCGTGCCGGACGTTGAACGCTTGTTCCAACCGAGCCCGTTCTTCTTGTAGAACGAATTTATTAGGCGATGGTCTATAATTGCGTAGTTGTTCTCTGCCTTGGGAGGAGATAAAACTTCTCGCCATTTGTGGCAAAGGGAAATTGCTTTGTTAAACTTGAGTTATTAATTCTGCAAGGGGTGCGTTCTATGAGTATGTTGAAAGAGTTTCGCGAATTTGCCATGCGCGGCAACGTGGTCGATCTGGCCGTCGGTGTGATTATCGGTGCTGCATTCGGCAAGATTGTTTCGTCCTTCGTGGCTGATATCATCATGCCACCGTTGGGCTTACTGATTGGCGGCGTCGATTTTAAACAGTTCCATCTGGTGTTACGTGAAGCTCAGGGCGCCGTACCGGCGGTGGTAATGAACTATGGTTCATTCATCCAGACCGTATTTGACTTTGTGATTGTCGCCTTCGCTATCTTCCTGGCGATTAAACTGATGAACAAGATGCGCCGCAAGCAGGAAGAAGCGCCGGCAGCGCCGCCAGAACCAACCGCAGAAGAGAAACTGCTGACGGAAATCCGTGATTTGCTGAGCCAGCAACAGCAGCCAAAGCTGTAAAACAGCATTAAGTTACGCCAATAAAAAGCCACCGATGAAGGTGGCTTTTTTAATGCCTTAAAACCAGAAAGCCAGTGGTAAATTATCGTTTGATAGTTTGCCACTGGCCTCCCAGTTACCGCCTTTGTTGTGTTTTTCTTTACGCCGATAGCTGCCTTTGCCTTTCACATTCTTTTCCACTCGTTGGCGGAATAGCGGGTCATGCAGCAGCGCCTCAATGGCGTTATCTTGAATCTGGCCTTTAGTGTGACGATATTTCGTCATGATAATGCTCCTGTAAAAGGTAGGGTAATAAAACGAGCCGATAATACTGCCGGCAATATAAAAATTAAAGTGTCGTCAGCAATCTTTTTTGCCTTTATCATCGCTGGCACCCTGTTCCAAGGCTTCCAGAATAGAACAATAGTTGCTGGTATGGGCAGTGCCGCAGCAGGCGTCACTCAGGCGTTTCAACGATTCGCGCATGCGAGTCAGCTCCGCCAACTTGCTTTCCACTTCGCTCAGTCGCGCATCGACGATCGACTTCGATTCCTGGCAGGTATGATGTTCAGGATCAACCCGGATCGACAGCAGTTCGGCGATCGTTTCCAGAGTAAAGCCCAACTGTTTGGCATAGCGAATAAAACGCAGCCGCTGCAGGTCCTGCTCCGTATACAGCCGATAACCGCCTTCGGTGCGGACATTGTGATCCATCATGCCCTGCTTTTCATAGTAACGCACGGTATCCGGCGTCACTTCGGCGAGCTTGGCCAACTGACCTATCTTGAACATTACCGCTCCTCTCGGGTGAACTTGCCATCAAGCGCGCGCTGATATTCGCCATGCAAGAAATCGGTGCTCATCCCAGCCTGACGCAGCCGGTGCTCCAGCAGTGCCATGCGTTTGCTGAGATCGACATAGTCCGGATGTTCGCTATTAATCTCTTGCAGCAAGCGGGCAACGGTCAACGCCTCTTTACGATCTTCCAGCGCCGGCGGCAGGTAACCGGCATTTTTCAGCAAACGGTAACCGGCGCGTAGCTCGGGCGGCACCGCGCTGTCATCTTCCAGCGCCAGCGGCTGCCCCTGGCCAGGCAGGTTGTCGAACTCGCCTTTATCCTGAGCATCAAGGATATGACGCTCCGCCCATTGATCAAGCAACCCCATGACAGACAGCCTCGGTTAGCCTAATGAATAAGCCTTAGCATAGCGGATAGGGGCGGGGATCTTAAGCACTGCAGGGGAATTGCGCACATTTGGCTGGATTTGGACGTAAAAAAACCGGGCAAGCCCGGTTTTTTTACGCGTCTACAGATTACTCTGCAGTTGCTACTTCTGCTTGAGACTCAGCACGATCAACCAGCTCGATGTATGCCATCGGCGCGTTGTCGCCTGCGCGGAAGCCACACTTCAGAATGCGAGTGTAACCACCGGCACGGCTCGCGAAACGCGGGCCCAGCTCGTTAAACAGTTTTGCCACGATCTCGTTATCACGAGTACGGGCGAATGCCAGACGACGATTAGCTACGCTGTCGGTCTTGGCAAGAGTAATCAGCGGCTCAACAACGCGACGCAGCTCTTTTGCTTTTGGCAGGGTCGTCTTGATGATCTCATGACGAACCAAAGAGCCGGCCATGTTACGGAACATAGCCTGGCGATGGCTGCTGTTACGGTTCAGTTGACGACCACTCTTACGATGGCGCATGACCTTATCCTTCTCAGTAAAACCTTAACCTGTGATCCGGTTACTCGTCAGCAATGCTTGCCGGCGGCCAGTTTTCCAGGCGCATGCCCAGAGACAGACCACGTGAGGCCAGCACATCTTTAATCTCGGTAAGAGATTTTTTACCCAGGTTTGGCGTTTTCAGCAACTCAACCTCGGTACGCTGTACCAGATCACCGATGTAGTGGATAGCTTCTGCCTTGAGGCAGTTAGCAGAGCGGACAGTCAATTCCAGATCGTCAACAGGGCGCAGCAAGATCGGATCGAATTCCGGTTTCTCTTCTTTAACTTCCGGCTGACGCACATCACGCAGGTCAACGAAAGCTTCAAGTTGTTCAGCCAGAATGGTGGCCGCACGGCGGATCGCCTCTTCAGGATCGATCGTGCCATTGGTCTCCATTTCGATGACCAGCTTATCCAAGTCAGTACGCTGTTCTACACGCGCAGCTTCAACATTGTAGGCGATACGCTCTACAGGGCTGTAGCAGGCGTCAACCAACAGACGACCGATTGGGCGCTCATCTTCTTCCGAATGAATTCGGGCAGAAGCCGGCACATAACCGCGACCGCGCTGAACTTTGATACGCATGCTGATAGCCGCGTTCTCATCAGTCAGGTGGCAAATCACGTGCTGAGGCTTGACGATTTCGACATCACCATCATGGGTGATGTCGGCAGCGGTCACAGGGCCAATGCCAGATTTATTCAGGGTAAGAATAACTTCGTCTTTGCCTTGAACTCTCACCGCCAGCCCTTTCAGGTTGAGCAGGATCTCCAGGATATCTTCCTGTACGCCTTCTTTGGTGCTGTACTCATGCAGTACACCATCAATCTCAACCTCGGTCACCGCGCAACCCGGCATAGATGAAAGCAGAATACGGCGCAGTGCGTTGCCAAGAGTATGGCCAAAGCCACGCTCTAAAGGCTCAAGGGTCACCTTGGCGTGCGTCGAACTGACTTGCTCGATATCTACCAGGCGCGGTTTTAGAAACTCTGTCACAGAACCCTGCATTGTGTCCTCTCTTTGGTACTAAGCTTTACTTGGAGTAAAGCTCGACGATCAGGTGTTCGTTAATGTCCGCAGACAGATCGGTACGTTCAGGCATACGCTTGAACACGCCTTCCATCTTAGCAGCATCAACTTCCAGCCAAGTCGGCTTTTCACGCTGCTCAGCCAGCTCCAGAGAAGCTTTAACACGAGACTGCTTTTTAGCTTTCTCGCGGATGCTGACTACGTCATTCGGAGATACCTGATAAGAAGCGATGTTAACAACGCGACCGTTTACCATAACTGCTTTGTGGCTAACCAGCTGACGTGACTCTGCACGAGTAGCGCCGAAGCCCATACGGTAAACAACGTTGTCCAGACGACCTTCCAGCAGCTGCAACAGGTTTTCACCGGTGTTGCCCTTCAGGCGGGTTGCTTCTTTGTAATAGTTGCGGAATTGACGCTCCAGAATGCCGTACATACGACGAACTTTCTGCTTCTCACGCAACTGAACACCGTAATCAGACAGACGCGGTTTACGCGCACCATGCTGACCAGGTGCTTGTTCAATTTTACACTTGGAATCGATCGCGCGAACGCCAGACTTAAGGAACAGGTCTGTGCCCTCACGACGGCTCAGCTTGAGCTTAGGACCCAAATATCTTGCCATTTTCTTTCTCCAACAATCCTAAAAGCTGCGTTACACGCGGCGCTTTTTCGGCGGACGACAACCGTTATGAGGGATCGGAGTCACATCAGTAATGTTAGTGATGCGGAAACCAGCCGCGTTCAGAGCGCGGATAGTAGACTCACGACCAGGACCAGGTCCTTTAACCATAACTTCCAGGTTCTTGATACCGTATTCTTTCACTGCGTCAGCACAACGTTCTGCTGCAACCTGTGCTGCGAACGGAGTGGACTTACGAGAACCACGGAAACCGGAACCACCGGCTGTTGCCCAACCCAAAGCATTACCCTGACGATCAGTGATGGTAACGATGGTGTTGTTGAAAGAAGCATGGATATGAGCCACGCCGTCAGAGACTTGCTTTCTTACACGCTTACGTGTACGAACAGGTGCCTTTGCCATTATTCAATAACCCCGATTATTTCTTGATCGGCTTGCGCGGACCCTTACGGGTACGAGCGTTGGTCTTGGTGCGCTGACCGCGTACCGGCAGACCACGACGATGACGCAAACCACGATAGCAACCAAGGTCCATAAGACGCTTGATGCTCAGGGTAATTTCACGACGCAAATCACCCTCAACGGTGTATTTGGCAACTGCATCACGAAGCTTTTCGATTTGCTCTTCAGACAGCTCACTGATCTTAACATTTTCAGCAATACCCGTAGATGCACAGATAGCCTGTGAACGGGTTTTACCGATACCGAAGATCGACGTTAAGGCGATAACGGTATGTTTATGATCAGGAATGTTAATGCCTGCTATACGGGCCACTATGCACTCCTACTATTTTATACAGCAACACCATTCTGAAAAGCCCGTTTTCAGGATACTCAAATAATGTTGCAGTGCGACATACAAAAGATTGGCTGGCTAATCTAGCCAGCTCAACCCAACTTTGCAAGAAAAATATGCGAGATAATCAGCCTTGACGCTGTTTATGCTTCGGCTCGGCGCTGCAAATCACACGAACGACACCGTTACGCTTAACGATTTTGCAGTTACGACATAATTTCTTGACGGAAGCACGAACTTTCATTTTTACTCTCCGTAACTTCTCAAACGAATCTGACTAGCGGTTATAGCCTTTCAGATTTGCTTTCTTCAATGCAGACTCGTACTGACTTGACATCATCAGAGTTTGCACTTGAGCCATAAAGTCCATGATGACGACAACCACGATCAGTAGCGAGGTACCACCAAAGTAGAATGGTACTTTCATTGCATCACGCATGAACTCCGGGATCAGGCAGATGAAAGTAATGTACATCGCGCCCACCAGGGTTAAACGCGTCATTACTTTATCGATATACTTCGCCGTTTGCTCTCCCGGACGAATTCCTGGTACGAAGGCACCGGACTTCTTCAGGTTATCTGCTGTCTCACGCGGGTTGAAAACCAACGCCGTGTAGAAGAAACAGAAGAAGATGATTGCAGACGCATAGAGTAACACATAAAGCGGTTGCCCTGGCTGCAAATACAGCGAAATCGTAGTCAGCCAGTTCCAACCGGTACCGCCCCCAAACCATGATGCAATCGTGGCCGGGAACAGAATAATGCTGGAAGCGAAAATCGCCGGGATAACACCCGCCATGTTCACTTTCAACGGTAAGTGTGTACTCTGTGCTGCATAAACACGACGACCTTGTTGACGCTTCGCATAGTTAACGACGATACGACGTTGACCACGCTCGATGAAAACAACGAAGAAGGTTACTGCAAACACCAATACTGCAACCAACAGCAGCAGGAGGAAGTGCAGGTCGCCTTGCCGCGCTTGCTCAATAGTATGGGCCACTGCCGGCGGGAGCCCCGCTACAATACCCGCGAAGATAATGATCGAGATACCGTTGCCGATACCGCGCTCAGTAATCTGCTCACCCAGCCACATCAGGAACATTGTCCCGGTTACCAGGCTCACAACCGCAGTAAAGTAGAATGCAAAGCCTGGGTTTAACACCAGGCCCTGCATACCAGGCATATTCGGCAGACCGGTAGCAATACCGATCGACTGGAATATGGCCAATACCAGCGTACCGTAGCGGGTGTACTGGCTAATCTTGCGACGGCCAGCCTCCCCTTCTTTCTTGATTTCCGCCAACGCTGGATGAACCACCGTCAGCAGCTGGATAATGATCGACGCCGAGATATACGGCATGATCCCCAGAGCAAAGATAGAAGCACGGCTGAGGGCACCACCAGAGAACATGTTAAACATTTCAATGATAGTGCCTCTCTGCTGCTCAAGCAATTTGGCAAGCACAGTGGCATCGATACCAGGAATCGGAATGAAAGAGCCGATGCGGAAGACAATCAGCGCGCCGATGACAAACAAAAGTCTGCGCTTCAGCTCGCCGAGCCCGCCTTTAGCACTTTGAAAATCTAATCCTGGTTGCTTAGCCATCTGCTACTTATTCCTCAATTTTACCGCCAGCAGCCTCGATAGCAGCACGAGCGCCTTTGGTGACACGCAGACCACGCAGGGTTACCGGACGAGCGACTTCGCCAGAAAGTACAACTTTCGCGAATTCGATCTGGACACCAACTACGTTAGCGGCTTTCAGCGCGTTCAGGTCGATAACATCGCCTTCAACCAGAGCCAGTTCAGACAGACGAACTTCTGCCGTGATCATCGCTTTGCGTGAAGTGAAGCCGAATTTCGGCAGACGACGGTACAGAGGCATCTGACCACCTTCGAAACCACGACGTACGCCACCGCCAGAACGAGACTTCTGACCTTTGTGACCACGGCCGCCGGTTTTACCCAGGCCAGAACCAATACCACGACCTACACGCTTAGGCGCATGCTTGGCACCTTCAGCCGGAGACAGAGTATTTAAACGCATCTGTTACTCCTCAACTTTAACCATGTAGGAAACCAGGTTGACCATACCGCGAACAGCAGGAGTATCCTCGCGCTCTACGGTGTGACCAATACGACGCAGACCCAGACCGAGCAGAGTAGCTTTATGCTTCGGCAGACGGCCAATTGAGCTGCGAGTTTGTGTAACTTTAATAGTCTTAGCCATGGTCAATTACCCCAGAATGTCGGCAACGGATTTACCACGCTTAGCAGCGACCATTTCAGGAGACTTCATATTCGCCAGAGCGTCGATAGTTGCACGAACCACGTTGATCGGGTTGGTGGAACCATAAGCTTTAGCCAATACGTTGTGCACCCCAGCAACTTCGAGAACGGCGCGCATTGCACCGCCCGCGATGATACCGGTACCTTCATGAGCAGGCTGCATGAACACGCGAGAACCCGTGTGAGCGCCCTTAACAGGGTGCTGCAGGGTGCCGCTGTTCAGCGCGACGTTCATCATGTTGCGACGGGCTTTTTCCATCGCTTTCTGGATCGCTGCTGGAACTTCGCGTGCTTTGCCGTAGCCAAAACCAACGCGACCGTTACCATCACCAACTACAGTCAGTGCGGTAAAGCTGAAAATACGGCCACCTTTTACGGTTTTAGATACGCGGTTTACCGCGATCAGCTTTTCCTGCAGTTCGCCAGCTTGTTTTTCGATGTGAGCCATCTTAAACCTCTTCCTTAGAACTGAAGGCCAGCTTCACGGGCAGCATCTGCCAGTGCCTGGACTCGACCATGATATTGGAAACCGGAACGGTCAAAGGATACTTTCGCAATCCCTTTTTCCAACGCGCGCTCAGCCAGAGCTTTACCTACGGCTGCTGCTGCGTCTTTGTTACCGGAATACTTCAGTTGCTCCGCGATAGCTTTTTCTAAAGTAGAAGCGGCTACCAGTACTTCAGAACCGTTTGGAGCAATCACCTGTGCGTAAATGTGACGCGGGGTACGATGTACCACCAGGCGGGTTGCACCCAGCTCTTGGAGCTTGCGGCGTGCGCGGGTCGCACGACGGATACGAGCAGATTTCTTATCCATAGTGTTACCTTACTTCTTCTTAGCCTCTTTGGTACGCACGACTTCGTCGGCGTAACGAACACCCTTGCCTTTGTAAGGCTCAGGACGACGGTAAGCGCGCAGATCTGCTGCTACCTGGCCAATTACCTGCTTATCAGCGCCTTTCAGCACGATTTCAGTTTGGCTTGGGCATTCAGCAGTGATACCTGCCGGCAGCTGGTGATCGATAGGGTGAGAGAAGCCCAGGGCCAAATTCACCACGTTGCCTTTAACGGCAGCACGATAACCAACACCTACCAGTTGAAGCTTCTTGGTGAAGCCTTCGGTAACACCAACAACCATTGCGTTCAGCAGAGCGCGCGTGGTACCCGCTTGGGCCCATGCGTTAGCAAAACCTTCGCGCGGAGCGAAAGTCAGTGCGTTAGCTTCTTGCTTCACTTCAACGGCGTCGTGGATAGTACGAGTCAACTCGCCGTTTTTACCCTTAATCGAAATAACCTGACCGTTGAGTTTTACCTCTACGCCGGCAGGAATGACGACGGGTGCTTTTGCAACACGAGACATTCTTTCCTCCCGAATTAAGCTACGTAGCAGATAATCTCGCCACCAAGACCAGCCTGGCGAGCTGCACGATCGGTCATAACACCTTTAGAGGTAGAAACAACAGCGATACCCAAACCGGCCATAACTTTTGGCAGCTCATCTTTTTTCTTGTAGATGCGCAGACCTGGACGGCTGATACGTTGAATGCTTTCTACCACAGCTTTGCCCTGGAAGTACTTCAGTACCAGTTCCAGAACAGGCTTGGCGTCGCCTTCGATTTTGAAATCTTCAATAAAACCTTCTTCCTTCAGCACGTTGGCAATTGCCACTTTCAGCTTGGAGGAAGGCATGGTGACCGCAACTTTGTTCGCGGCTTGACCGTTACGGATACGGGTCAGCATATCCGCGATCGGATCTTGCATGCTCATCTGTCTTTACTCCCGTGATTCAATTGGTAATTACCAGCTAGCCTTTTTCAAGCCTGGTACTTCACCGCGCATAGCGGCTTCACGAAGCTTAATACGGCTCAACCCGAATTTGCCCACATAACCATGTGGACGGCCAGTTTGGCGGCAGCGTTTACGCTGACGAGACGGGCTGGAATCACGCGGCAGAGTTTGCAGCTTGAGAACGGCATTCCAACGATCTTCATCGGATGCGTTCACATCAGAGATAATAGCTTTCAGTTCAGCGCGTTTTGCAAAGAACTTGTCAGCTAATTTCACGCGCTTGACTTCGCGTGCTTTCATTGATTGCTTAGCCATCAGTAACCCTGCCTTACTTGCGGAACGGGAAGTTAAAAGCAGCCAGCAGCGCGCGGCCTTCATCATCAGATTTCGCAGTAGTGGTAATGGTAATATCCAAACCACGAACGCGATCGACTTTGTCGTAGTCGATTTCTGGGAAGATGATTTGCTCACGCACGCCCATGCTGTAGTTGCCACGGCCATCGAATGACTTGGCGGACAGGCCACGGAAGTCACGGATACGTGGAACAGCAATGGAGATCAGACGCTCAAAGAACTCCCACATGCGTTCGCCACGCAGAGTTACTTTACAGCCGATCGGATAGCCCTGACGGATTTTGAAGCCTGCAACAGATTTGCGGGCTTTGGTGATCAACGGTTTTTGACCGGAGATGGCTGCCAGGTCCGCTGCGGCGTTATCCAGCAGTTTCTTGTCAGCAATCGCTTCACCAACACCCATGTTCAGGGTGATCTTCTCGACCCGAGGGACTTGCATGACAGAGTTGTAATCAAACTGAGACATCAGTTGTTTGACTACCTCGTCTTTGTAGTAATCATGCAGTTTCGCCATCGTATTACTCCAAATTACTTGATAGTTTCGCTGTTAGACTTGAAGAAACGGACTTTTTTGCCGTCTTCGAATCTAAAGCCTACACGGTCAGCCTTGCCGGTAGCCGCGTTGAAGATAGCAATGTTAGAAACCTGAATTGCAGCTTCTTTCTCAACAATGCCGCCTGGTTGGTTCAGAGCCGGAACCGGCTTCTGGTGTTTCTTAACCAGGTTGATGCCTTCAACAATGACCTTGCCAGCAGACAGGACATTTTTTACTTTACCGCGCTTACCTTTGTCTTTCCCGGTAATCACGATAACTTCGTCATCACGACGGATCTTCGCTGCCATGTTCGCTCCTTAGAGTACTTCTGGTGCCAGAGAGATAATTTTCATGAACTTCTCATTACGCAGTTCACGAGTTACCGGCCCAAAAATACGCGTACCGATTGGCTGCTCGCTGTTATTGTTCAAAATAACGCATGCATTGCCATCGAAGCGAATGACAGAACCGTCCGGGCGACGTACACCCTTCTTGGTGCGCACCACTACCGCCTTCAGAACATCGCCTTTCTTCACCTTACCGCGAGGAATTGCTTCCTTGATGGTAATTTTGATGATGTCGCCGACGCCTGCGTAGCGACGGTGCGAGCCACCTAGAACCTTGATACACATTACGCGACGTGCACCGGAGTTGTCGGCGACGTTCAGCATAGTCTGTTCTTGGATCATTTTAGTGCTCCGCTAATGTCAACTACTACTTTAAAGACCCAAGTAAAAATTAGGCCGTTGAAAAGCCCCATAACCGAGGGCGCAGCATTATAACACCGCTTACTTGGTATGGGTAGAAAAAATAAACGGCTCATTTTCTGAGCCGTTTATTAAGTGAGAGCCAGCTACTCTATTACAGAATCGCTTTCTCTACAACGCGAACCAACGTCCAGGACTTGGTCTTGGACAGTGGGCGGCATTCGCGGATTTCCACCACGTCGCCGGTACCACATTCGTTGTTCTCGTCATGTACGTGCAGCTTGGTCGTACGTTTGATGAATTTCCCGTAGATCGGGTGCTTCACAGTACGCTCGATAGCAACAACGATGGATTTCTCCATTTTATCGCTAACAACACGACCCTGCAGGGTACGGATAACTTCAGTCATTTACACACCCGCCTTTTGAGTCAGTAAAGTCTTAACGCGTGCGACGTCACGACGCACTTGTTTCAACAGGTGAGTTTGTTGCAGCTGGCCACTGGCCGCCTGCATGCGCAAGTTGAATTGCTCACGCAGCAGGTTGAGCAGCTCGGCATTCAGCTCTTCAACGCTTTTTTCACGCAGCTCTTGTGCTTTCATTACATCACCGTCTTAGTTACAAAGGTGGTTTTGATCGGCAGTTTCGCTGCTGCCAGTTTGAATGCCTCGCGGGCAACCTCTTCTGGCACGCCGTCCATTTCGTACAGGACCTTACCAGGCTGGATCAGGGCAACCCAATACTCCACGTTACCCTTACCTTTACCCATACGCACTTCCAGCGGCTTCTCGGTGATCGGTTTGTCCGGGAATACACGGATCCAGATCTTGCCTTGACGCTTAACTGCACGAGTCATTGCACGACGAGCTGCTTCGATTTGACGAGCAGTCAGACGGCCACGGCCAACAGCTTTCAGACCGAAAGTGCCGAAGCTAACATCCGTACCTTGCGCCAGACCACGGTTGCGGCCCTTGTGCACCTTACGGAATTTTGTACGCTTTGGTTGTAACATCAGCGACTCTCCTTACTTGCGGCCTTTACGCTGCTGCTTTTTAGGTTGAGCAGCCGGTTCCGGTTGTTCAACTGCAGCCATACCACCCAGGATCTCACCTTTGAAGATCCATACCTTAACGCCGATTACACCATAAGTGGTGTGCGCTTCAGATGTGTTGTAGTCGATGTCCGCACGCAGAGTGTGCAATGGAACACGACCTTCGCGGTACCATTCGGTACGTGCGATTTCGGCGCCGCCAAGACGGCCGCTTACTTCAACTTTGATACCTTTAGCGCCAAGACGCATTGCGTTCTGTACTGCACGCTTCATAGCACGACGGAACATAACGCGACGTTCCAGCTGAGAAGTGATGCTGTCAGCAACCAATTTAGCGTCGAGTTCCGGTTTACGGACTTCGGCGATGTTGATCTGTGCAGGAACGCCAGCGATGTCCGCTACGACCTTGCGCAGTTTTTCGACGTCTTCACCTTTCTTGCCGATAACGATGCCTGGGCGAGCAGTGTGAATGGTCACACGGATGCTCTTCGCAGGACGCTCGATAACGATGCGAGAAACGGAAGCTTTCGACAGTTCCTTAGTCAGGAATTGACGAACTTTAAAGTCGCTGTCCAGGTTGTCAGCGAATTCTTTGGTATTCGCATACCAAGTAGAGTTCCAAGGTTTGACAATACCCAGGCGAATACCATTAGGATGTACTTTCTGACCCATTGCTAGTCTCCAGAGTCTCAGCGATCGGACACAACCACAGTAATGTGGCTGGTGCGCTTCAGGATGCGATCTGCACGACCTTTTGCACGCGGCATAATGCGCTTCATGCTTGGGCCTTCGTCTACGAAGATTTTCGTAACTTTCAGATCATCGATGTCAGCGCCATCGTTGTGTTCTGCGTTAGCAATGGCAGACTCCAGCACTTTCTTAACCAGACCAGCAGCTTTCTTGTTGGTGTAGGTCAGAGTTTCCAGAGCTTGCGACACTTTCTTACCGCGAATCAGGTCAGCAACAAGGCGAACCTTCTGAGCAGAAGAACGAGCGTGGCGATGTTTAGCGATAGTTTCCATCTCTTCCTCCTACCTTAGCGCTTTTTAGCTTTTTTATCAGCCGCATGGCCGCGATAAGTACGAGTCGGCGCGAATTCACCCAGTTTGTGACCGACCATTTCATCGGAAACGAACACTGGTACGTGCTGACGACCATTATGGACAGCGATGGTCAAACCGATCATGTTAGGAAAGATCGTTGAACGACGGGACCAAGTGCGCAAAGGCTTCTTGTCACCGCTTTCCACCGCTTTCTCTACCTTCTTCAGCAAGTGCAGGTCAATAAAAGGACCTTTCTTGAGAGAACGTGGCATGGCTTATCCTCTAATTATTTTTTGCTACGGCGACGTACGATGAACTTATCAGTACGCTTGTTGCTACGGGTCTTCTTACCTTTGGTCTGAACGCCCCACGGAGTTACCGGGTGCTTACCAAAGTTACGACCTTCACCACCACCGTGCGGGTGATCTACCGGGTTCATCGCCGTACCGCGAACGGTAGGACGAACACCACGCCAACGTGCAGCACCTGCTTTACCCAGAACGCGAAGCATGTGTTCAGCGTTACCGACTTCACCCAGGGTGGCGCGGCAATCAGCTGGAACTTTACGCATTTCGCCGGAGCGCAGACGCAGAGTTACGTAGGAACCATCACGAGCAACGATCTGAACGTAGGCGCCAGCGGAGCGAGCCATCTGGCCGCCTTTACCTGGTTTCATTTCTACGTTGTGAACCGTTGAACCAACTGGAATGTTGCGCATCGGCAGGGTGTTACCCGCTTTGATTGCAGCATCAACGCCAGATTGAATCTGGTCACCAGCTTTCAGGCCTTTCGGCGCCAGGATGTAACGGCGTTCGCCGTCTTTGTACAGAACCAGCGCGATGTTCGCGGAACGGTTCGGATCGTACTCCAGACGCTCAACCACAGCAGGGATACCGTCTTTGTTGCGCTTGAAGTCAACCAGACGATAATGTTGCTTGTGGCCACCACCGATATGACGGGTGGTGATACGGCCATTGTTGTTACGACCACCGCTTTTGCTCAGTTTTTCCAGCAGCGGGGCATAAGGTTTACCCTTGTGCAGCTCAGGGTTAACCACTTTAACAACGTGGCGACGACCCGGAGATGTAGGTTTACATTTAACAATTGCCATTGTTCTTACTCCTCCGACTTACTCTGCGCCGCCGATGAAGTCCAGATTCTGGCCTTCTTTCAGGGTGACGTAAGCTTTTTTCCAGTCGCTACGACGACCAACACGCTGACCGTGACGCTTCACTTTCCCTTTAACTACCAGGGTGTTCACGTCTTTGACTTCGACTTCAAACAGTTTCTGCACTGCAGCTTTGATTTCTGCTTTGGTCGCGTCTTTGGCAACTTTGAGAACGATGGTGTTGCTTTTTTCCATCGCAGCGGATGCTTTTTCAGATACGTGCGGTGCACGCAGCACTTTCAGCAAACGTTCTTCACGGATCATGCCAGCATCTCCTCAACTTGCTTCACAGCATCAGCAGTCATAACCACTTTGTCGAAGGCGATCAGGCTAACCGGATCGATACCTGCTACATCGCGCACGTCAACCTTGTACAGGTTGCGAGCTGCCAGGAACAGATTCTCATCCAGTTCACCGGTCACGATCAGCACGTCTTCCAGAGCCATATCTTTCAGTTTCTGTGCCAGCAGCTTAGTTTTAGGCGCTTCTACAGAGAACTTCTCGACAACGATCAGACGATCTTGACGTACCAGTTCGGACAGGATGCTTTTCAGCGCGCCGCGGTACATCTTTTTGTTTACTTTCTGACTGTGGTCCTGCGGCTTAGCAGCAAAGGTCACGCCGCCTGAACGCCAGATCGGGCTCTTTACAGAACCTGAACGCGCACGGCCGGTGCCTTTCTGACGCCATGGCTTTTTGCCGGAACCAGTTACTTCAGCACGGGTCTTCTGAGCACGGGTACCTTGACGGGCACCTGCTGCATAAGCAACAACAACCTGGTGTACCAGCGCTTCGTTGAAATCACGACCGAAGGTAGTTTCGGAAACAGTCAGCGCGCTTTGCGCGTCTTTCAATACTAATTCCATTGCTATCCCCTTACGCCTTCACAGCTGGTTTAACGATCAGGTTGCCACCGGTTGCGCCCGGTACAGCACCCTTAACCAGCAGCAGGTTGCGCTCAGCGTCAACACGTACTACGTCCAGGCTCTGAACGGTTACGCGCTCATCACCCAGGTGGCCAGCCATTTTCTTGCCTTTGAACACTTTGCCCGGAGTCTGGTTCTGACCGATAGAACCCGGAACGCGGTGAGACAAGGAGTTACCGTGGGTAGCGTCTTGGGTACGGAAGTTCCAGCGCTTAACAGTGCCAGCAAAACCTTTACCTTTAGAAGTACCGGTAACATCGACTTTTTTAACGTCAGCGAAGATTTCTACGCTAATTTCCTGACCTGCAGCGAATTCTTGACCTTCTTCCAGGCGGAATTCCCACAGACCACGGCCAGCTTCAACGCCAGCTTTAGCGAAATGGCCCGCTTCCGGCTTGGTTACACGGTTAGCTTTTTTGCTACCAGTGGTAACCTGAACGGCACGGTAACCGTCGGTGTCCAGGCTTTTAACCTGAGTCACGCGGTTCGCTTCAATTTCAATTACGGTTACTGGGATAGAAACGCCATCTTCAGTGAAGATACGGGTCATACCCACTTTTTTACCGACTAAACCAATCATTGTTTCAACCTCTCAATCGCTCAATGACCTGATTAACCCAGGCTGATCTGCACGTCTACACCGGCAGCCAGATCCAGACGCATCAGAGCATCAACGGTTTTCTCGGTTGGCTCAACGATGTCAACCAGACGCTTGTGAGTGCGAATCTCGTACTGATCGCGCGCGTCTTTGTTGACGTGCGGAGAGATCAGAACGGTAAAGCGCTCTTTGCGAGTTGGCAGCGGGATCGGACCACGGACTTGCGCACCAGTGCGCTTTGCAGTCTCGACGATTTCCGCGGTTGATTGATCGATCAGACGATGATCAAACGCTTTCAGGCGGATACGGATTCTTTGGTTCTGCATGAGACCAGAGCTCCAATTATTTATAAACGTAAATAATTACTCCTCACACCCATTTCGATTGATGGGGGAGTGTAATCGTCAACATATAACCCCCATATCGGGAGTATTGTTCGAAAGGCAAAAAAGGCCTGCCAATCGACTGATTCGCTAAAATCAGGCTTACCAAGATTAGGTAAGCCCGCGCATTATACGCAAAATGGCCCAGGAAGCAAGCCGCAGTTGGAAATATGCTCAGGAAATCGTCATTTTTGCGTCTTCAGCGACGATCACGGGATGAAGGTGGCGATCAAGGTATGAATTATGCTTAGCGGGCAGCTCCCCTGCCCCACCGTAAAAACGGTCGCCGGCAGGAGAGGCGATGACGAACGGAAGGCAGGCTTACTCTTTGCGCTCTAAAATCTGGGCCTGGGCATAGTTTTGAATGCCGAGGCGAGCGATCAGATCCAGCTCGGTTTCCAGCCAGTCGATATGCTCTTCTTCATCGGCCAGAATGTCGATCATCAAATCACGGCTGACATAATCGTGAATCGAGTCGGCGTAGGCGATACCTTCGCGCAGGTTCTTGGCGCCCGCCAGCTCCAGCGCCAGATCGGAACGCAGCATTTCTTCAATGTCTTCGCCGATGTTCAGCTTGCCGAGGTCCTGCAGATTAGGTATTCCTTCCAGGAACAGGATGCGTTCAATGTAGCGATCGGCATGTTTCATTTCGTCGATCGACTCGTGGTATTCCTTATCGTTGAGGCGCATTAAACCCCAATTCTTGAACATGCGGGCGTGCAGGAAATATTGATTGATGGCAACCAGCTCGTTGCCGAGCAGCTTGTTGAGGTGAGCAATGATCTTTTTATCGCCTTTCATAGGTAACTCCTCCTGGCCAGTTCTAAAAGTGTAGAACCTGTAAGCCAAGAGTCAAAAATAACCTTACCCTTTGTTAGGCAACTTCATGCATTGGGATGATAGTTCCGCGTTCCTCCACCATAATCTGTCTTGCCTGACGAATGCACTTTCCACAATCGGTACCAATCGGCACAAGTTCACGCAGCTGCTTCATGGTATGGGGGTTGTGCTGACGCACCGCATTACGGATCGCTTTGTCAGTCACCGCATTACACAGACATACATACATAGAGAGACTCACTTCTTAACCAATGCATTGAGTCTAAATAGGAATGGTTTTTATTTCAATTAAGATTTATACGAATTGCATAAAAAAAGGGCACCGAAGTGCCCTTTTTTGTGTCGAAAAATTATTCGCGATTAAGCGATAACTTTAGCAACAACACCAGCGCCTACAGTACGGCCGCCTTCACGGATTGCGAAACGCAGACCG
>NZ_JBXUNP010000012.1:0-30586 GCF_057197125.1 Serratia sp. LSHTC3 | reverse complement strand
CCAGAAGGCGTAGAGATGGTAATGCCAGGCGACAACGTGAACATGGTTGTAACCCTGATTCACCCAATCGCGATGGATGACGGTCTGCGTTTCGCAATCCGTGAAGGCGGCCGTACTGTAGGCGCTGGTGTTGTTGCTAAAGTTATCGCTTAATCGCTGATAAAGTTTGACGCGACACGCGGTAAAAGGGCATCATTTGATGCCCTTTTTCTACGCTGTGAACTAGAACCTATCTCATCAGCGATTTTGCAGTCATAATCATTGGTGAGATGGGCTCTTAAACCGTATTGACTGAATACGTCATGGCGTAAAACACCGGGATATCGCTCGCGCGGTATCCGATCGGTTTGGTTTGCCTCGCAATGCGAGGCAAAGTTGTTTGTTATGAATCATCATTGTGACAGGTTGGTTTATGAGTGCGAATACCGAGGCTCAAGGGAGCGGACGCGGCCTGGAAGCGGCAAAGTGGCTGATCGTCGCCGTTCTGTTGGTTGTGGCTATTGTCGGTAACTATTACTACCGTGATTTAAGCCTGCCATTGCGCGCGCTGGCAGTTGTGCTGATCATCGCCGTTGCAGGTGCAGTGGCTCTGATGACCACCAAAGGCAAAGCCACCGTTGCGTTTGCCCGTGAAGCGCGTACCGAAGTACGTAAAGTGATTTGGCCAACTCGTCAGGAAACGCTACACACCACGTTGATCGTTGCCGCGGTAACCGCCGTGATGTCACTGATTCTGTGGGGGCTGGATGGTATTCTGGTCCGTCTGGTGTCGTTTATTACTGGCCTGAGGTTCTAAAATGTCTGAAGCTCCAAAAAAACGTTGGTACGTCGTTCAGGCGTTTTCCGGTTTTGAAGGTCGCGTAGCGCAATCGCTGCGTGAACACATCAAACTGCACGATATGGAAGAGCTGTTCGGCGAAGTGATGGTGCCTACGGAAGAAGTGGTTGAAATCCGTGGTGGCCAGCGTCGCAAGAGCGAGCGTAAATTCTTCCCTGGCTATGTGCTGGTGCAGATGGTGATGAATGACGCCAGCTGGCACCTGGTGCGCAGCGTACCGCGTGTCATGGGGTTCATCGGCGGTACGTCTGACCGTCCTGCGCCGATCAGCGATAAAGAAGTTGATGCGATCATGAACCGCCTGCAGCAGGTCGGTGACAAACCGCGTCCGAAAACGCTGTTCGAACCGGGCGAGCTGGTGCGCGTCAACGACGGCCCGTTTGCCGATTTCAACGGCGTGGTCGAAGAAGTCGATTACGAGAAGAGCCGCCTGAAAGTTTCCGTTTCCATCTTCGGCCGTGCAACGCCGGTGGAACTGGACTTCAGCCAGGTTGAAAAAGGCTGATCGAATAATCAGCAATAAGCGGTCCGTTGCCGCTTGTCAAAGGCGCGAAATTGAACTACAATTTCGCGCCTTTTGTTTTTAGATGCCTTGCCTGATGTCTGTCCGGCGAGGTTAAACACGGGGAGCCTCTCACGAGGCGATACTACCCAAACCGAGGAAATTTAAATGGCTAAGAAAGTACAAGCCTACGTTAAGCTGCAAGTTGCAGCTGGTATGGCTAACCCGAGCCCACCAGTGGGTCCAGCTCTGGGTCAGCAGGGCGTTAACATCATGGAATTCTGTAAGGCATTCAACGCTAAAACTGACAGCGTTGAGAAAGGTCTGCCGATTCCGGTTGTTATCACCGTTTATTCTGATCGCTCCTTCACTTTCGTTACCAAAACCCCGCCAGCAGCAGTTCTGCTGAAAAAAGCGGCTGGTATCAAGTCTGGTTCCGGTAAGCCGAACAAAGACAAAGTAGGTAAAGTGACCCGTGCTCAGGTACGTGAAATCGCAGAAACCAAAGCTGCGGACATGACTGGTTCTGACGTTGAAGCGATGACTCGCTCCATCGAAGGTACCGCTCGTTCCATGGGCCTGGTAGTGGAGGATTAAGAGATGGCTAAGCTGACCAAGCGCATGCGCGTGATCCGTGACAAAGTTGATGCTACTAAACAGTATGACATCACTGAAGCTGTTGCTCTGCTGAAAGAGCTGGCCACCGCTAAATTCGTAGAAAGCGTTGACGTTGCCGTTAACCTCGGTATCGACGCTCGTAAATCTGACCAAAACGTTCGTGGCGCTACCGTTCTGCCACACGGCACCGGTCGTTCCGTTCGCGTTGCCGTATTTACCCAAGGCGCTAACGCTGAAGCAGCGAAAGCTGCCGGCGCAGAGCTGGTAGGTATGGACGATCTGGCTGAGCAGATCAAGAAAGGCGAAATGAACTTCGACGTTGTTATTGCTTCCCCGGATGCAATGCGCGTTGTAGGTCAACTGGGCCAGATCCTGGGTCCACGCGGCCTGATGCCAAACCCGAAAGTGGGTACCGTTACTCCGAACGTTGCTGAAGCAGTGAAAAACGCTAAAGCAGGTCAGGTTCGCTACCGTAACGACAAAAACGGCATCATCCATACCACTATCGGTAAGGTTGATTTCGACGCAGACAAACTGAAAGAAAACCTGGAAGCCCTGCTGGTTGCGCTGAAAAAAGCAAAACCTTCTCAGGCGAAAGGCATGTACATCAAGAAAGTTAGCCTCTCCACCACCATGGGTGCTGGCGTTGCTATCGATCAGAGCGGTCTGTCTGCCGCAGCGAACTAATCGCACTTGCGATTATCGCTTTGACTTGGGGCCGAGATTTGTCTAGAATCTTATGCCCCAAGGTTTTGCTATTGGCTATGCCGTAGGCAAAACAAAGATTTTTCGGTTGGAGCCTGGCCTATCCAGGCCTCCGTCCAAGACCGCAGGTGTATCGCGAGATACTTAATCCTTCCTGCGTAGACGGTGACAGAGCCTAAGAAAATTTTTCTTTTTTATAAAAGAATGTCTTTGCTGGATTCTGCTCACCGTGTTAAGCCGCTCGGCGTGGCGTTTTACAAAGCGCCGAGTGAAGTGAGTTCCGGGGGATTTTCCCCGGCTAATCCAGGAGCAAAAAGCTAATGGCATTAAATCTTCAAGACAAACAAGCGATTGTTGCTGAAGTCAGCGAAGTAGCCAAAGGCGCGCTGTCTGCGGTTGTTGCGGATTCCCGCGGCGTTACCGTAGATAAAATGACTGAACTGCGTAAAGCAGGTCGTGAAGCTGGCGTTTACATGCGTGTTGTTCGCAACACCCTGATGCGTCGCGTAGTTGAAGGCACTCCATTCGAATGCCTGAAAGACACGTTTGTCGGTCCAACCTTGATTGCATTCTCTCACGAACACCCGGGCGCTGCTGCTCGTCTGTTCAAAGAGTTCGCGAAAGCGAATGCAAAATTCGAGGTTAAAGCTGCGGCCTTTGAAGGTGAGCTGATCCCAGCGGCGCAAATCGACCGCCTGGCGACGCTGCCAACTTACGAAGAAGCGATCGCACGCCTGATGGCAACCATGAAAGAAGCCGCTGCCGGCAAACTGGTTCGCACTCTGGCTGCAGTACGCGATCAGAAAGAAGCGGCGTAAGCCACTCTTTCTTAGCCTTTGCTAACGTATTTAAACTATTTCTGAATTTTAGGAACAATTGTTATGTCTATCACTAAAGACCAAATCCTGGAAGCAGTTGCCGCTATGTCCGTAATGGACGTTGTTGAACTGGTTTCCGCTATGGAAGAAAAATTCGGCGTTTCTGCTGCTGCTGCTGTAGCTGTAGCTGCTGGCCCAGCTGAAGCTGCTGAAGAGAAAACTGAATTCGACGTTATCCTGAAAGCTGCAGGCGCTAACAAAGTTGCTGTTATCAAAGCAGTACGTGGCGCTACCGGCCTGGGTCTGAAAGAAGCTAAAGACCTGGTTGAATCTGCTCCAGCCGCTCTGAAAGAAGGCGTGAGCAAAGATGACGCAGAAGCTCTGAAAAAATCTCTGGAAGAAGCTGGCGCAGAAGTTGAAGTTAAATAAGCCAACCCTTCCGGTTGCAGCCTAGTCTTTTAGGCTGATGGCTGGTGACTTTTTAGTCACCAGCCTTTTTGCGCTGTAGGGCGCCAGTAGCGTTTCACACTGTTTGGCTGCTGGTTTCGCCTCCCAATGTTTGTTTCTATTGACGACTTAATATACCGCGGTCTTTGCACTACCAGGAGTTCTGGGGGAAGGCGCGATGAAATGGTTTAAGCGTGATAGCAAGAGACATTGCGGAAAGTGTTCCCGCTTTCCGGTCGACAAAACGGTGTTGCATGAACTGTCCCTAATCGGACGGACAGATTGGGTCACTGATCAGCGAGCTGAGGAACCCTATGGTTTACTCCTATACCGAGAAAAAACGTATTCGTAAGGATTTTGGTAAACGTCCACAAGTGCTGGACATACCATATCTCCTTTCTATCCAGCTTGACTCGTTCCAGAAGTTTATCGAGCAAGATCCAGAAGGGCAGTACGGCCTTGAAGCCGCATTCCGTTCTGTTTTCCCTATCCAGAGCTACAGTGGCAATTCGGAGCTGCAATACGTTAGCTACCGTCTTGGTGAGCCGGTCTTCGACGTCAAAGAGTGCCAGATCCGTGGTGTGACGTTCTCTGCACCGCTGCGCGTAAAACTGCGCCTGGTTATCTATGAGCGCGAAGCGCCTGAAGGTACGGTCAAAGACATCAAGGAACAAGAAGTCTACATGGGCGAAATTCCGCTCATGACCGAAAACGGCACCTTTGTGATCAACGGTACTGAGAGGGTTATCGTATCTCAGTTGCACCGTAGTCCTGGCGTATTCTTCGACAGCGATAAGGGTAAAACCCACTCCTCGGGTAAAGTGCTGTACAACGCACGCATCATCCCTTACCGCGGTTCATGGTTGGACTTCGAGTTCGATCCGAAAGACAACCTGTTCGTGCGTATTGACCGTCGCCGCAAACTGCCTGCGACCATCATTCTGCGCGCGCTGAACTACACCACTGAACAGATCCTCGACCTGTTCTTTGACAAGATCGTCTTCGAAATCCGCGACAACAAGCTGCAGATGGAGCTGGTGCCTGAGCGCCTGCGTGGTGAGACCGCTTCGTTCGATATCGAAGCCAACGGCAAGATCTACGTAGAGAAAGGCCGTCGTATCACCGCCCGTCATATCCGTCAGCTGGAAAAAGACGACATTCAGAGCATTGAAGTACCGGTAGAGTACATCGCGGGCAAAGTGGTCGCGAAAGACTATATCGATACCAATACCGGTGAGCTGATCTGCGCAGCCAACATGGAGCTGTCGCTGGATCTGCTGGCCAAGCTGAGCCAGTCTGGCCACAAGCGCATCGAAACGCTGTTCACCAACGATCTGGATCACGGCGCGTACATCTCTGAAACGCTGCGTGTCGATCCGACCAACGATCGTCTGAGCTCGCTGGTAGAAATCTACCGCATGATGCGTCCTGGTGAGCCGCCAACGCGCGAAGCTGCCGAAAGCCTGTTCGAGAACCTGTTCTTCTCCGAAGACCGCTACGATCTGTCCGCAGTCGGCCGTATGAAGTTCAACCGTTCTCTGCTGCGCGACGAGATCGAAGGTTCGGGCATCCTGAGCAAAGACGACATCATCGAAGTGATGAAGAAGCTCATCGATATCCGTAACGGCAAGGGCGAAGTGGACGATATCGACCACTTGGGCAACCGTCGTATCCGCTCCGTCGGCGAAATGGCCGAGAACCAGTTCCGCGTAGGTCTGGTGCGTGTTGAGCGTGCGGTGAAAGAGCGTCTGTCTCTGGGCGATCTGGATACCCTGATGCCTCAGGACATGATCAACGCCAAACCGATTTCGGCGGCGGTGAAAGAGTTCTTCGGCTCCAGCCAGCTGTCCCAGTTCATGGACCAGAACAACCCGCTGTCCGAGATCACGCACAAGCGTCGTATCTCTGCACTGGGCCCGGGCGGTCTGACCCGTGAGCGCGCCGGCTTTGAAGTTCGAGACGTACACCCGACCCACTACGGCCGCGTGTGCCCAATCGAAACGCCGGAAGGTCCAAACATCGGTCTGATCAACTCCCTGTCCGTGTACGCACAGACTAACGAGTATGGCTTCCTGGAAACCCCGTACCGCCGCGTGCGTGACGGCGTGGTGACCGATGAGATCAACTACCTGTCTGCTATTGAAGAAGGCAACTTCGTTATCGCCCAGGCGAACTCCAACCTGGATGAAGAAGGCCGCTTCGTAGAAGACCTGGTCACCTGCCGCAGCAAAGGCGAATCAAGCCTGTTCAGCCGCGACCAGGTTGACTACATGGACGTATCCACCCAACAGGTTGTTTCCGTTGGTGCCTCACTGATTCCATTCCTGGAACACGATGACGCCAACCGTGCATTGATGGGTGCGAACATGCAACGTCAGGCCGTACCAACCCTGCGCGCTGACAAGCCGCTGGTCGGTACCGGTATGGAACGCGCTGTAGCGGTTGACTCCGGCGTAACCGCCGTTGCCAAACGCGGCGGTGTGATCCAGTACGTGGATGCTTCCCGTATCGTTATCAAAGTTAACGAAGACGAGATGTACCCGGGCGAAGCAGGTATCGATATTTACAACCTGACCAAGTACACCCGTTCTAACCAGAACACCTGCATCAACCAGATGCCGTGTGTGAATCTGGGTGAGCCAATCGAGCGCGGCGACGTGCTGGCGGATGGCCCATCGACAGACCTGGGCGAACTGGCACTGGGCCAGAACATGCGCGTAGCGTTCATGCCTTGGAACGGCTACAACTTCGAAGACTCCATCTTGGTCTCCGAGCGCGTGGTGCAGGAAGATCGCTTCACCACCATCCACATCCAGGAACTGGCGTGCGTGTCTCGCGACACCAAGCTGGGGCCTGAAGAGATCACCGCCGACATCCCTAACGTGGGTGAAGCGGCGCTCTCCAAGCTGGATGAATCCGGTATCGTGTATATCGGTGCTGAAGTGACCGGCGGCGACATTCTGGTCGGTAAGGTAACGCCTAAAGGCGAAACCCAGCTGACGCCGGAAGAGAAACTGCTGCGTGCGATCTTCGGTGAGAAAGCGTCTGACGTTAAAGACTCTTCTCTGCGTGTGCCGAACGGCGTTTCCGGTACGGTTATCGACGTGCAGGTCTTCACCCGCGATGGCGTGGAAAAAGACAAGCGCGCGTTGGAAATCGAAGAGATGCAGCTGAAGCAGGCGAAGAAAGACCTGACTGAAGAACTGCAGATCCTGGAAGCCGGTCTGTTCGCACGTATCCACGCGGTGCTGGTTGCCGGTGGTATCGAAGCCGACAAGCTGAGCAAGCTGCCGCGCGATCGCTGGCTGGAACTGGGCCTGACCGACGAAGAGAAGCAAAACCAGCTGGAGCAGCTGGCTGAGCAGTACGACGAACTGAAATCCGACTTCGAGAAGAAGCTGGAAGCCAAGCGTCGTAAGATCACTCAGGGCGACGATCTGGCGCCGGGCGTGCTGAAAATCGTCAAGGTTTATCTGGCCGTTAAACGTCAGATCCAACCGGGTGACAAGATGGCGGGCCGCCACGGTAACAAGGGTGTTATCTCCAAGATCAACCCGATCGAAGATATGCCTTACGATGAAAACGGCACGCCGGTAGACATCGTACTGAACCCGCTGGGCGTACCATCACGTATGAACATCGGTCAGATCCTGGAAACCCACCTGGGTATGGCTGCGAAAGGCATCGGTGAGAAGATCAACCAGATGCTGAAGCAGCAGCAGGAAGTGGCCAAGCTGCGTGAGTTCATCCAGAAGGCCTACGATCTGGGCGACGACGTTTGCCAGAAAGTTGACCTGAACACCTTCAGCGACGACGAAGTGCTGCGTCTGGCAGAGAACCTGAAAAAAGGTATGCCGATCGCAACGCCGGTGTTTGACGGTGCGAAAGAGACTGAAATCAAGAAGCTGCTGGAAATGGGCGGAATCCCGACCTCCGGTCAGATCACGCTGTTCGATGGCCGTACCGGTGAGCAATTCGAGCGCCAGGTTACTGTCGGCTATATGTACATGCTGAAACTGAACCACTTGGTTGACGATAAAATGCACGCCCGTTCAACCGGTTCTTACAGCTTGGTTACTCAGCAACCTCTGGGTGGTAAAGCGCAGTTCGGTGGTCAACGCTTCGGTGAGATGGAAGTGTGGGCACTGGAAGCATACGGCGCGGCTTATACCCTGCAGGAAATGCTCACCGTTAAGTCGGATGACGTTAACGGCCGTACCAAGATGTACAAAAACATCGTGGATGGCGATCACCGGATGGAGCCAGGCATGCCGGAATCCTTCAACGTACTGTTGAAAGAAATCCGCTCGCTCGGCATCAACATCGAACTGGAAGACGAGTAATCGTCATTCCGGCTCAGGCTCCCCGCCTAAGGGAGCCTGAGGGTGGTTGTTCAGGTCACACGGGTACCTACTGCGGTTGTGGGTACCCAACAGGTTTAACTCCGACAGGAGCCAATCCGTGAAAGACTTATTGAAGTTTCTGAAAGCGCAAACTAAGACCGAAGAGTTTGATGCGATCAAGATTGCTCTGGCCTCGCCAGACATGATCCGTTCGTGGTCGTTCGGTGAAGTTAAGAAGCCGGAAACCATTAACTACCGTACGTTCAAACCTGAGCGTGACGGCCTTTTCTGCGCCCGTATCTTCGGGCCGGTAAAAGATTACGAGTGCCTGTGCGGTAAGTACAAGCGCTTGAAACACCGCGGCGTGATCTGTGAGAAGTGCGGCGTTGAAGTGACCCAGACCAAAGTGCGCCGTGAGCGCATGGGCCACATCGAGCTGGCTTCCCCGACTGCGCACATCTGGTTCCTGAAATCGCTGCCATCCCGCATCGGTTTGCTGCTGGATATGCCGCTGCGTGACATCGAACGCGTACTGTACTTCGAATCCTATGTGGTGGTCGAAGGTGGTATGACCAACCTCGAGCGCCGTCAGATCCTGACTGAAGAGCAGTATCTGGACGCGCTGGAAGAGTTCGGTGACGAATTCGACGCCAAGATGGGTGCGGAAGCCATTCAGGCCCTGTTGAAAAACATGGATCTGGAAGCCGAGTGCGAGCAGCTGCGTGAAGAGCTGAACGAAACCAACTCCGAAACCAAGCGCAAGAAGCTGACCAAGCGTATCAAGCTGCTGGAAGCGTTCGTACAGTCCGGTAACAAGCCGGAGTGGATGATCCTGACCGTGCTGCCGGTGCTGCCGCCGGATCTGCGTCCGCTGGTTCCGCTGGATGGCGGTCGTTTCGCGACGTCGGATCTGAACGATCTGTATCGCCGCGTGATCAACCGTAACAACCGTCTGAAACGCCTGCTGGATCTGGCTGCGCCTGACATCATCGTGCGCAACGAAAAGCGTATGCTGCAAGAAGCGGTAGACGCCCTGCTGGATAACGGCCGTCGCGGTCGTGCCATCACCGGTTCCAACAAACGTCCTCTGAAATCTTTGGCCGACATGATCAAAGGTAAGCAGGGTCGTTTCCGTCAGAACCTGCTCGGTAAACGCGTTGACTACTCCGGCCGTTCCGTAATCACCGTAGGTCCATACCTGCGTCTGCATCAGTGCGGTCTGCCTAAAAAGATGGCGCTGGAGCTGTTCAAACCGTTCATCTACGGCAAGTTGGAGCTGCGTGGCCTGGCCACCACCATCAAAGCCGCCAAGAAAATGGTTGAGCGTGAAGAAGCCGTTGTTTGGGATATCCTGGACGAAGTGATCCGCGAACACCCGGTACTGCTGAACCGTGCACCAACCCTGCACCGTTTGGGTATCCAGGCGTTTGAACCGGTTCTGATCGAAGGTAAAGCGATCCAGCTGCACCCGCTGGTTTGTGCGGCCTATAACGCCGACTTCGATGGTGACCAGATGGCTGTTCACGTACCGCTGACGCTGGAAGCCCAGCTGGAAGCGCGTGCGCTGATGATGTCCACCAACAACATCCTGTCCCCAGCGAACGGCGAGCCAATCATCGTTCCTTCTCAGGACGTTGTACTGGGTCTGTACTACATGACCCGCGACTGTGTTAACGCCAAAGGCGAAGGCATGGTGCTGAACGGTTCCAAAGAAGCTGAGCGCGTTTACCGCGCAGGCCTGGCGTCTCTGCATGCACGCGTTAAAGTGCGTATCACCGAAGACGTCAAGAACGCCGAAGGCGAATGGACTTCTCAGACCAGCATCATCGACACCACCATCGGCCGCGCCATCCTGTGGATGATCGTACCGAAAGGTCTGCCGTACGCGATCGTTAACCAGCCTTTGGGCAAGAAAGCGATCTCCAAGATGCTGAACACCTGTTACCGCATCCTGGGCCTGAAGCCGACCGTAATCTTTGCTGACCAGATCATGTACACCGGTTTTGCTTACGCAGCCCGTTCCGGCGCTTCCGTAGGTATCGACGACATGGTTATCCCGGCCAAGAAAGCGGAGATCATCGAAGAAGCGGAAACCGAAGTTGCCGAGATCCAGGAGCAGTTCCAGTCTGGTCTGGTTACCGCCGGCGAACGCTACAACAAAGTGATCGATATCTGGGCTGCAGCGAACGAACGCGTTGCGAAAGCGATGATGGAAAACCTGTCGGTAGAAGACGTGGTTAACCGTGACGGCGAAGTGGAACAGCAAGTTTCCTTCAACAGCATCTTTATGATGGCCGACTCCGGTGCGCGTGGTTCCGCCGCTCAGATTCGTCAGCTGGCCGGTATGCGTGGTCTGATGGCGAAGCCGGACGGCTCCATCATCGAAACGCCAATCACCGCGAACTTCCGTGAAGGTCTGAACGTACTCCAGTACTTCATCTCCACCCACGGTGCTCGTAAAGGTCTGGCGGATACCGCACTGAAAACCGCGAACTCCGGTTATCTGACACGTCGTCTGGTTGACGTGGCGCAGGACCTGGTGGTGACCGAAGACGACTGTGGCACCCACGACGGCATCCTGATGACTCCGGTTATCGAAGGTGGCGACGTGAAAGAGCCGCTGCGTGAACGCGTTCTGGGCCGTGTGACGGCAGAAGACGTCCTCAAGCCGGGTACGGCGGACATTCTGGTGCCACGCAACACCCTGCTGAACGAGAAGGCGTGTGACCTGTTGGAAGAGAACTCTGTCGACAGCGTTAAAGTCCGTTCCGTGGTGAGCTGTGAAACCGACTTCGGTGTGTGTGCTAACTGCTATGGTCGCGACCTGGCACGTGGCCACATCATCAACAAAGGCGAAGCCATCGGCGTTATCGCGGCACAGTCCATCGGTGAGCCGGGTACACAGCTGACGATGCGTACGTTCCACATCGGTGGTGCGGCATCTCGTGCGGCTGCTGAATCCAGCATTCAGGTGAAAAACAAGGGTAGCATCAAGCTGAGCAACGCGAAGTTCGTTATGAACGCCGCAGGCAAGCTGGTGATCACCTCGCGTAACACCGAACTGAAACTGATCGACGAATTCGGCCGTACCAAAGAAAGCTACAAGGTGCCTTACGGCGCCGTGATGGGCAAAGGCGACGGTGAAGAAGTTAACGGCGGCGAAACCGTCGCTAACTGGGATCCGCACACCATGCCGGTCATCAGTGAAGTCAGCGGCTTCATTCGCTTCGCCGACATGGTCGACGGCCAGACGATTACTCGTCAGACCGACGAACTGACCGGTTTGTCTTCTCTGGTTGTTCTGGACAGCGCAGAGCGTACCGGTAGCGGTAAAGACCTGCGTCCGGCACTGAAAATCGTTGACGCTCAGGGCGAAGACGTATTGATCCCAGGTACTGATATGCCTGCTCAATACTTCCTGCCGGGCAAAGCGATCGTTCAGCTGGAAGACGGCATTCAGATCGGTGCGGGTGATACCCTGGCGCGTATTCCTCAGGAATCCGGCGGTACCAAGGATATTACCGGTGGTCTGCCGCGCGTTGCCGACCTGTTCGAAGCGCGTCGTCCGAAAGAGCCGGCAATCCTGGCTGAAATCAGCGGGATTATCTCGTTCGGTAAAGAGACCAAAGGCAAACGTCGCCTGGTGATCTCTCCGCTGGACGGCAGCGACGCTTACGAAGAGATGATTCCGAAATGGCGTCAGCTCAACGTGTTCGAAGGCGAAGTGGTGGAACGTGGCGACGTCGTTTCCGACGGCCCAGAGTCTCCGCACGACATTCTGCGTCTGCGTGGCGTGCATGCGGTTACCCGCTACATCACCAACGAAGTGCAGGAAGTTTACCGTCTGCAAGGCGTTAAGATTAACGATAAGCACATCGAAGTTATCGTTCGTCAGATGCTGCGTAAAGGCACCATCGTTAGCGCTGGTGGCTCCGAGTTCCTGGAAGGCGAGCAGGCTGAAGTGTCTCGCGTCAAGATTGCCAACCGTCAGCTGGAAGCTGAAGGTAAAATCGCGGCAACCTTCTCGCGCGATCTGCTGGGTATCACCAAGGCATCCTTGGCGACCGAGTCCTTCATCTCCGCCGCATCGTTCCAGGAAACGACGCGCGTTCTGACCGAAGCTGCCGTAGCCGGCAAGCGTGATGAACTGCGTGGCCTGAAAGAGAACGTCATCGTGGGCCGTCTGATCCCAGCCGGTACCGGTTACGCTTATCATCAGGATCGCATGCGTCGTCGTGCTCAGGGTGAAGCGCCGGTTGTTCCGCAAGTCAGCGCGGAAGAAGCGACCGCGAACCTGGCCGAGCTGCTCAACGCAGGCCTGGGCGGCAGCGACGACGAGTAATCGTCATCCGCGCCGCGGGCCCGGCATGCCGGGCCCATTGCCAGATAAACCGCTCCCTAGGGGGCGGTTTTTTTTCGCCTCATGCCGGGGCAGAGCAAACTTTGCTACTATGGTTACAGCAGAAATTGACCGGCGCTTTTACCAGACAACCAAGGACAGTGCGAACATGGACAGCCTCATTACCTTCGAAAAATTGACGGCACAACACCTGCCTTACCTGTATGAGATCCGCTTTTCCGTTGAAGAAAACCTGCTGCATCCGCATCAGATCCAGTATCTGCAGCGCAGGCAGGCGCTGGAGGACATCAACCAGGGCGGCGGCTGGATCTGCAAGCATGGCGACGACTATGCCGGCGTTGGCTTCGGGTTATTCATCCCTGAACCGCTGATCGGCGGCCTGTTCGTGAAGCCGGAATACCAGTCGAAGGGGATCGGCTCCGCCTTGTTGGCGCGAGTCACCGCCTGGATGTTTGAGCGCGGCGCCGAAGCGATCCACTTAACCACCGATCCGGGCTCCAAAGCCGAAGGCTTTTATCAACATCACGGCTGGGCCGTGGTCGGGCAGGATGAGTTCGGCCAGGCCGAACTGGTGAAACGCAAAGAGGGTGAATAATGACAATCAAAGGATTGATGACGTTACTGCTGCTTTCGCTGTTCAGCGCACCGCTGTATGCGGCCGTTGACTATTTTTACCTGAAACCGCTCGATGGTGAGAAGATCAAGATAACCAGGCAGATGCTGGAGGCGATGCCGCATCACACGATTAAAACCTCGACCAATTTCACCCCGGAAGATACGTTCACCGGCGTTGAGCTTGCAGAGTTAGTGAAAGCCTACCACCTGAAAGGCCAGTCGGTGCGCGCTTTCGCCTGGGATGATTACTCCTATTCGATGCCGATTGACGAGATGATTAAATACCGTGTGATCGTCGCCTACCAGCGCGGCGGCAAGCCGATCGACGTTGGTGAGCTGGGGCCGTTCGCCATTATTTATCCGCGCGATGGTTATGCCGAGCTGAATAACCTGGATGTGAATGCGAAAACCGTCTGGCAAGTGAAACGGTTGGAGCTGAAATAAGATGAGCAAAAAACTGATCGGTACTCTTATCGCGTTGGTTGCCATCTTCTCCTTATTGATTTTGTTGATTGCCATTAACTTCGGCGGCGTAAAAGAGCGCTATAAGCAGATCGAGCCCAATCTGGACAACTACTCGGTGGCCGAGATCCTGTTTCTGGCGTTTGAAAGGACCAAAATCGCGCTGTTGCTCAGTGAAAACAACGACTACGACGCCTTCCAGATCAAAAAGAAAATCTTCTACTCGAAGATTCAGATCCTGGAGAGCCGTTCGACCTTCAGCGACTCTTTTTATTACGACGACGAGTTCATCAAAAATGTTGCGCTGCTGAAGCAGCAGTATCGCACGTTGGACGATCTTTCTGCCGGCTTGCTGGTGGGGCTGAAAAACAAGGCGGACATTCTCTCTTATATGGATGATATCGAGGGTACGCTGGTCGATATCCAGGAAATTATTTATCGGATACAGATTAAAAACTTTACCGAAGTGAAAGGCATCATCCAGGACAACTCGAGTAAAGCCGAGATGTTCGCCCTCTTTTCGCTGATTTTAGTGTTCCTGATGATGTTCCTGGTGCTGAGAAACGCCTTCTCGTTGAAAGAGATCATCAAGAACAAGAACATCTTTATCTCTTCCATCTACCACGAGATCGCCGGCTCGACCCAGGCCATCGTCATTGCCGCGGATATCATGGAACATGAGCTGGCGCAGGAAGAGTTGAAAAAAGAAGCCCGCCTGATCTCCTATCACGGTAACAAGATCGCCGAACAAACGCGCGAGGTGATGGATTATTCTCGGCTTGAGATGGGAGAAGTTAAAATCAATATTTCCACCTTCCGGCTGAATGAGGTGGTGGACGATGCCGTAACCGGCATCGGCGCCGGGCGAGGCAATCGCCTCGTGATCCACCGTTCGTCTTATGCCGGCCTGATTGGTTCTGATAAATACAAGCTCTACCGAATATTGGCCAACCTGCTCAGCAACGCGGATAAGTTTACCCACCACGGCGCGATCGCCCTCAATGTGAAGGTGTGTCACGGCAATCTGTATTTACGGGTAAAAGACACCGGCATCGGGTTTAACGTCGATAATCTGGATCGGTTATATAAGGCGTTCAATCAGGGGGTAGAAAGGGAGACGCGGCAGGGATTAGGGCTGGGGCTGACCATTATCAAAAATTACGTCACGACGATGAAAGGCACCATCAAGGTCAAATCCGTCGAAGGGGGGGGCTCATCGTTTTTGATCCGCATTCCGGTCAAACTAATTAAAGAATAGGTTCGACAGCAATAGCGAAGAGATAATCAGCGGCTTGGTCGGTTTTTCCACCAGGTGCACGTCATAGTGCAGGATCATATCGCCGATGTTTTTCTCGTAGTGATTCAGCTGGCCGGTCAGAATGATGATGCGGGCGTGCGGATCGAGGGCGTCTTTAATTTTCTTCACCACGCGTTCGGAAGTCTCGCCGAAGTCCAACAGCCAGTCCAAAATAAACGCCTCAAAGGACTGCTGCTCCAGCGCGGCCAGCATGGCGTCCGCCGTCTGAAAGGTCTCGGTCTCGATGCCGTAGCGGCTGGCGATCTTCTTCAACAGTTCGAGAATATCGCCGTCATTATCCAGGATCGCGATGCGCGGGGCCGGCAGAAAGTCTATCTTGTTGACTTTATACAGCGGGGCATCGGCTGCATATTCCCGATTGGTGTTGATGATGAAAAGATCGTCCTTTTTGTAGGCGTAAGTTTCGTCGTTGTCCGCTTGCGTGACCGGGCGCTCGTCGGCCTCAATGTTACAGCGCTTGTGAATGCTGTTCATGATAAACACGCCGTTATGTGTTCTTTGGCCGGCAAACGGCTCGTTGAAGTACTGGAAAACCTTTTTGACTTCATCGAGGGTGATGCCCCTTTTGCCATCCAGCTTCTGTTTGGCGCTGTTGTACTGAAGGTTCAGTATGTTGGCCATCGTGGAGGCATGTTTTCTGTCGCCAACTCCTTTCAGAGTGAGCAACGCGCTGATTGCATCGATGTAATTTGGCGTTTTCTTCATGACAACCTTGGCTTTTTTGATGTTAACCGCGAGCGTTGGAAAACCTGCGTGAGGACCCGTGCTGGATTATAGATGAAGCCTCGGTTATTGCGGTGATATCAGTTTGATTTTCCTTGGCAAACTCAAAACACACTCGATGGCAAATAAAAAAACACTCAAAAGACATTCACATTTAGCCGTTTATGTGGTTAATTAGCGCACATACTGTGTGATTCGCGTCCTGGGGGGGTGCCAGTCTCACAAAATAAACCGCCTGCTCTTGTCCGTAAGCAGGGAGCAGGCGGCAAAAAGATCCGCGGCCGACACCAGGGCCATTGGCAGCACCGGGGATGGCTACTCGAACCCCTCTTCGTCGCTGTACCTTCTTTTTTCCTCTTTCCCCACTTTTCTGCCGCAATAGCGTCCTATGAGTCTCACCGCTGAGTGAGTGCCGAGCACCGTTATGCCACAGTCCTTTAGCCGACAAGGCACCTGCCCGTACACCCTTACAGGCCGCGATACGCCATATGCGCGTTGCTGCGGAGAGGGCCCGGAGTCGCGCAAGAGAATCTCCGGCGCGATCCGGGATGGGATAAGGCGGGGCCATCGAGAGGGTAACGGCCCCGGCCGGCGCCGGGTTTGGCGGCCGGCAAGGTCACTATAATCGGCGCGTTTGTGGGCGCCAGCACCACCGTTCGGCATTGCGCGACCGCTCCAGCGTTTTCTTCACACGGCGGTAAACGTTGCCGTTTATTGCGCGCCGCGTCCCAGATAACCGTCCCAGTCTTTCCACACCGGCTGCAGCCCGGCGTTGCTGATGGCCTCGGCGACCTGCTGCGGCGTGCGGCCGTCGTGCGGCTCGAACTGTTCCAGCTCAGGCGGCACGTCGTCGGCATAGCCGCCGGGTTGCGTCTTGGATCCGGCGCTGACGCTGTTGATCGCCACCGGGATCATATGATCGCGGAAGTACGGCGATTCACGCGTAGACAGCGACAGCTCGACATCCGGCGCGAACAGCCGGAAGGCGCAGATCAGCTGCACCAGCTGAGGCTCGCTCATGATAGACGCCGGTTCAATGCCGCCGGCGCAGGGGCGCAGGCGTGGAAACGAGATCGAGTAACGGCTCTGCCAGTAGGTTTGCTGCAGGTAGAAGAGATGTTCCGCCAGCAGGTAGCAGTCGGTGCGCCAGCTGTTGGACAGGCCGATCAACGCGCCGAGGCCGATCTTGTCGATCCCGGCGCGCCCCAGGCGATCCGGCGTGGCCAGGCGCCAATGGAAATCCTGCTTCTGGCCGCGCAGGTGGTGCTGCAGATAGGTGGCAGGATGGTAGGTTTCCTGATACACCAGCACGCCGTCCAGGCCCAGCGTTTTCAGTTCGGCGTACTCTTCTTGCGCCAGCGGCTGCACTTCCATCATCAGCGAGCTGAAGTGGCGGCGGATCGCCGGAATGTGCCGGCGGAAATAGTCCATGCCGACCTTGGTCTGATGTTCGCCGGTGACCAGCAACAGATGCTCGAACCCCAACGCCTGGATGGCTGCGCATTCGCGGGCGATCTCCGCCGCATCCAGCGTTTTGCGCTTGATGCGGTTGCTCATCGAAAAGCCGCAGTAGGTACAGTCGTTGGCGCACAGGTTAGAGAGGTACAGCGGCACATAGAAACTGACGACGTTGCCGAATCGCTGACGGGTCAGCTGCTGCGCGCGCTGCGCCAGCGGTTCCAGATACGGCGCGGCGGCGGGGGAGATCAGCGCCATAAAGTCGTCGCGCGTCAGCTTGTCGGCGTTCAACGCGCGTTCCACGTCGCGCGCGGTTTTGCCGTTGATGCGCAGCGTAATGTCGTCCCAATCCAGCTGTTGCCAGCGGCTACTGAAATCGTCGGCCATCACTGTGCCTCCTCTGGCTGGCTGAGGAAGGCGGTCAGCGGGCTCGAGGCGACCGCACCGCGCTGGCTCGCGCCTAACCCGGCGCTGCGCGCCAATTCGCCGGCCTCCAGCGCCAGGCGAAACGCCCGCGCCATTTGCACCGGATCGCGCGCCACGGCGATGGCGGTATTCACCAGCACCGCGTCGGCACCCAGCTCCATCGCTTCCAGCGCATGGCTCGGCGCGCCGATGCCGGCGTCGACCACCACCGGCACCTTGGCCTGTTCGATGATGATCTCGAGGAAGTCGCGGGTGCGCAGACCGCGGTTGGAACCGATAGGGGCGCCGAGCGGCATCACCGCCGCGCAGCCCGCCTCTTCCAGCCGTTTGCACAGCACCGGATCGGCGCCGCAGTAGGGCAGCACCACAAAACCGTCTTTCACCAGCGTTTCCGCCGCCTTCAGCGTTTCTATCGGATCCGGCAGCAGGTATTTCACATCGGGGTGGATCTCCAGCTTCACCCAGTGGGTGCCGAGCGCTTCACGCGCCAGCCGGGCGGCGAATACCGCTTCGGCGGCCGTTTTGGCGCCGGAGGTATTGGGCAACAGCCTGACGCCCAACTGTTGCAGCGGCGCCAAAATGGCGTCGTTGCCGCCGCGCAGATCGACGCGCTTCATGGCCATGGTCACCAGCTGTGAGCCGGAGGCCGCCAGCGCCTCCAACATCAGCGCCGGGGTGGCGAACTTGCCGGTGCCGGTGAACAGGCGCGAGGTAAAAGTGGTATCGGCGATTTTCAGCATGTCAGCCTCCGGCGATCGCTTGAAACAGCAAAATGTCGTCACCGTCCTGCACCTGATGGTCGGCCCAGTCGGCGCGCGGGATGATGGTTTGGTTGATCGCCAGCGCGGTACCCGGCTGGTGGCGTTCCAGCTGGGCCAGCAGGGCGGCGACGCTGAGCGGCTGCGCCAGCTCCAGCGGTTGGTCGTTTAAACGGATCTTCATGCCGCGCCTCCGCATACCGGGCAGGCACGGGCCTGGCTCAGTTGCAGCGTGCTCCAGCTCTGCTGCTTGCCGTCGAACAGCCGCAGTTTACCGCTGAGGGAAGAAGGCATGCCGGCCAGCATCTTGATGGCCTCCAGCGCTTGCAGGGTGCCGATCACGCCCACCACCGGACCGAGTACCCCGGCGGTGCGGCAGTTGCGCTGCGGCTCTTCCTGCTCCGGGTACAGGCAGGCGTAGCAGCCGTGCGCATAGGGCGGCTCGAGCACCAGCAGCTGGCCGCTGAAGCCGACCGCGCTGCCGCTGATCAGCGGCTTGGCGGCGGCGATGCAGGCGGCATTGACCTCATGGCGGGTCGCCATATTGTCGCAGCAGTCCAGCACCAGATCGGCGCGTGCGACCGCGTCGCGCAGCGCTTGCCCTTGCAGCCGCTGCGCCAGCGGGATGGATTCCACCAACGGGTTCAGCGCCTGCAGGTGGCGTTGCGCCAGCGCCGCCTTGCCGGTGGCGGTATCGGCGCTGCGGTAGAGGATTTGCCGCTGCAGGTTGGTGACGTGCAGCTGGTCGTCGTCGGCCAGCAGCAGCGTGCCGACGCCGGCGGCGGCCAGATACAGCGAAGCCGGGGAACCGAGCCCACCTAAACCGACGATCAGCACCGTGGCGCGCTTGAGTCTCTCCTGGCCTTCCGGGCCGACGTCCTCCAGCAGCAGCTGGCGGCTGTAGCGCAGGAATTCCTGATCGTTAAGCATCGTTCGGATCCTCGCCTTCGATCAGCCGCAGCAGCTCGGTCGTCGCCGCGCGCCAGTCCGGTGCCTGGGTGATGGCGCTGACCACCGCCACGCTGCCGACGCCGCACGCCAGCACCGCCGGCACGCGATCGATACTGATCCCGCCGATCGCCACCGTCGGGTAATCCGCCAAACCGGCGATGTGGCGTTTCAACTCCGCCAGCCCCTGTGGCGCCGAAGGCATGTCTTTGGTCTGAGTGGGGAAGATGTGCCCCAACGCGATGTAGGACGGTTTCACCGCCAGCGCGCGCGCCAGTTCGGCGTCGTCATGGGTGGAGACCCCCAGCCGCAGCCCGGCGCGGTGAATGGCCGCCAGATCGGTGGTATCGAGATCTTCCTGGCCCAGATGTACGCCGTAGGCGCCGTGCTTGATCGCCAGCCGCCAGTAGTCGTTGATGAACAGCCGCGCCTGATAACGCCGGCCCAGCGCGATGGCGGCAGCGATATCCTCTTCGACCTGCTCATCCGGCAGGTCCTTGATGCGCAGCTGGATGGTGGTGACGCCGGCCTCCAGCAGGCGAGCGATCCATTCCACGCTGTCGACGACCGGGTAAAGCCCCAGTTTGTGAGGCGTTGCCGGGAAGGGGGTCGTGATATCAGTCATTGCTGGTCTCCTCCTGCAAATTGCCGGCGCTGTGATACAGCTCGCTGCCGCGGGCGCGGAACTCGGCGGACATTTTCTCCATGCCGGTCAGCTGCACCTCGATCGGTTTGGCGGCCTCTTGGGCGGCGGCGTAGTCGCGCACCTCTTGTGAAATCTTCATCGAGCAGAATTTCGGCCCGCACATCGAGCAGAAGTGGGCGATCTTGCCGGATTCCTGCGGCAGGGTTTCGTCGTGATAGGCGCGCGCGGTGGCCGGATCGAGCGCCAGATTGAACTGATCTTCCCAACGGAATTCGAAGCGCGCCTTGGACATGGCGTTATCGCGGATCTGCGCGCCCGGATGGCCTTTGGCCAGATCGGCGGCGTGAGCGGCGATCTTGTAGGTGATCAGGCCCTGTTTGACGTCCTCTTTGTTCGGCAGGCCGAGGTGCTCTTTCGGCGTGACGTAACACAGCATGGCGCAGCCGAACCAGCCGATCATCGCCGCGCCGATGCCGGAGGTGAAATGGTCATAGCCCGGGGCGATATCGGTGGTCAGCGGGCCGAGGGTGTAGAATGGCGCTTCGTGGCAGTGTTCCAGCTCTTCGGTCATGTTGCGGCGGATCATCTGCATCGGCACGTGGCCTGGGCCCTCGATCATCACCTGCACGTCGTATTCCCAGGCGATTTTGGTCAGCTCGCCCAGCGTATGCAGTTCGGCGAACTGGGCTTCGTCGTTGGCGTCCTGAATTGAGCCGGGGCGCAGGCCGTCGCCGAGCGACAGCGAAACGTCGTAGGCGGCGCAGATCTCGCAGATTTCACGGAAGTGCTGATAGAGGAAGTTTTCCTGATGGTGCGACAGACACCATTTGGCCATGATCGAGCCGCCGCGCGACACGATGCCGGTCAGGCGTTTGGCGGTCATCGGCACGTAGCGCAGCAGCACGCCGGCGTGGATGGTGAAGTAGTCGACCCCTTGTTCCGCCTGTTCCAGCAGCGTATCGCGGAACATCTCCCAGGTGAGGTTTTCCGCCACGCCGTTGACCTTCTCCAGCGCCTGGTAGATCGGCACGGTGCCGATGGGCACCGGGCTGTTGCGCAGGATCCATTCGCGGGTTTCGTGAATGTAGCGGCCGGTGGAGAGATCCATCACGGTGTCTGCGCCCCAGCGGGTGGCCCACACCAGCTTCTCCACCTCTTCTTCGATCGACGATGTGACCGCCGAGTTGCCGATATTGGCGTTCACCTTCACCAGGAAATTGCGGCCGATGATCATCGGCTCCGCCTCCGGGTGGTTGATATTGGCGGGAATGATAGCGCGGCCGGCGGCCACTTCCTGGCGCACGAACTCCGGCGTGATGTTGTCCGGCAGGTTGGCGCCCCAGCCCTGGCCCGAATGCTGGTGGCGCAGCACCTCGCCGCGAATGCGTTCGCGCCCCATGTTTTCGCGGATGGCGATGAACTCCATCTCCGGGGTGACGATGCCGGCGCGGGCATAGTGCAGTTGGGTCACGCACTTGCCCGGTAACGCCTTGCGCGGCAACGGCAGGTGTTCGAAACGCAGGTGATCGAGGCCTTCGTCCGCCAGCCGCTGTTGGGTGAAGCCGGAGCTGGCGCCGCTCAGGGTGGCGGTATCGCCGCGCGCGTCGATCCAGCCTGCGCGCAGCTTGGTCAGGCCCGCGTGCACGTCGAGCTCGGCCTGTGGATCGCCGTACGGGCCGGCGGTGTCATACACCGGGATCGCCTCGTTGGGTTCATACTGCGGGCTATCTTTGCTGCCGCCGATCAGGGTCGGGCTGAGCTGAATTTCGCGCATCGGCACCTGGATATCGCGGCGCGAACCCTGCAGGTAGATGCGGCGTGAGTTTGGGAAAGCCATGCCTTGCAGGGTGTCGATAAACTGCTGGGCGGCTTCGCGTTGCGCCTTACGGGCGCGCGGTGGATTAACGTTAGACATAGCAAGTTCCTACCAGTGTGTTGGGTTGGGAAAGTTGCTTGTCTGGAGCTCGGAGGGAGTAATGATGGTGGCCGATAAGGCAGGGCACCCGCAAGGGGAAGGCCGTGTCTGTGGCGATAGATTACTCTTGTTCCCTTCGCGGGTATTAACCCGATCAGGTTCCGCGGATCCCGAATTAACGGTCTCAGCCTGGCTGATTCGATGAACAAATCAGGCGCTAGGCACTCCGACAAGATGCCCCCCAGTATAGGAGGGATAAGAAAAAAAACTATAAAATTTTAACGCGCCGGATCCAGCGCCTGGTCCGGCAGCGGTTGCTGCGTGGCTTCCGCTTCCAGCAGGATCAGCTTATCTTCCAGCGCAAAGCGCGCCGCCAGCGTTTCGCCGATATCCGACAAGGCCTGGTGGAATTCCAGACAAACCTCCTGATCGATATCCACTTCGGTATAGCGATCGTGGAACGCCATGATCTGTTCGGTATTGGCCCACAGCTTGGGGTAGATGTTCACCGCCAGCGACATTTTCGGACTGGCTGCGCCTTCCACTTGTTTGATAATTCTGTCATAGATATGAAAATGCCCTGCGGAGAGGTAATCCACCAGGTTATGGCAAAAGTTCTCCAGCGCTTTTTCATTCAGCGGCGTATGCTTTTCTTTATTCGGTTTGAGGCCTACCAGCGTGCAGTAGGCGACCAGCAACTGCTTGCGGGCCTGAAGCCATTGATCAACTAATTCATTACTACCGCCAACGCGCTGAGTCAGCCTTTCCAAACGGTTGAGCATGTTTGACTCCGTGTAAGTAACAAAAGTAACCGGTAAGTTATTAAAATGTAACAAAGCCGATTTGTAGAGTGCCAGTGAAGCTGAGGTTGTGCAACAACGATATGGAACTTGCATTAACGGGCAATGAAAACGGCTGGTGGATCGTCAGCCATGAAAGCAAACTTTGGTTACCGAACGGTGAATTGCCGTCGGGGACCGCCGCCGCCTTCGGCCTGCAGGGCCACATGGCGCGCGTCATCGGTGAGTGGGAGGGCGCGCCGGTCTGGCTGGTGCGCCAGGCGATGCCGCGGGAGATGGGGTCGGTGCGTCAGTTGTTGGATCAGGATCGTGGTCTGTTCCAGCTGGCCGGGCGCGGCGTGCAGTTGGCGGATTTCTACCGCTCCCATCGCTATTGCGGCTACTGCGGCCATGAGATGCACCTCAGCCGCACCGAAAGCGCCTGCCTGTGCGGCCATTGCAAGGAGCGCTACTACCCGCAGATCGCGCCCTGCGTGATCGTCGCCATTCGGCGCGACGATCAGATCCTGCTGGCGCAGCACGTGCGCCATCGCGGCGGCATTCACACGGTGCTGGCCGGTTTCGTTGAAGTGGGCGAAACGCTGGAGCAAGCGGTAGCGCGCGAAGTGATGGAAGAGAGCAATATTGAAATCAAGAACCTGCGCTACGTCACGTCACAACCCTGGCCGTTTCCGCACTCGCTGATGATGGCCTTTATGGCCGATTACCACCAGGGTGAGATTCGTCACGATCCCAAGGAGCTGCTCAATGCCGGCTGGTATCGTTACGACCAACTGCCGTTGTTGCCGCCGCCCGGCACCGTGGCGCGCCGCTTGATTGAGGACACCGTGGCGCTGTGCCGGGCAGAATAATGTACAATGGCCGGCAGATTATTAAGGGAGCCCCATAAATGACTGAGTTGAAGAACGATCGTTACCTGCGCGCGCTGTTGCGTCAGCCGGTGGATGTGACCCCCGTATGGATGATGCGCCAGGCCGGTCGTTATTTACCGGAGTATAAGGCGACTCGCGCCCAGGCCGGTGATTTCATGTCGCTGTGCAAGAACGCGGAGCTGGCCTGCGAGGTTACGCTGCAGCCGCTGCGCCGCTACGCGCTGGACGCCGCCATCCTGTTCTCCGACATTCTCACCATTCCCGACGCCATGGGGCTCGGCCTGTACTTTGAAGCCGGCGAAGGCCCGCGTTTCAGCTCCCCCGTCACCTGCCGCGCCGACGTCGACAAACTGCCGGCGTTCGATCCGGAAGTGGAGCTGGGCTATGTGATGAACGCGGTGCGCACCATCCGCCGCGAGCTGAAGGGCGAAGTGCCGCTGATCGGCTTTTCCGGCAGCCCGTGGACGCTGGCTACCTATATGGTTGAGGGCGGCAGCAGCAAGGCCTTCACCAAGCTGAAGAAGATGATGTATGCCGAGCCGGCCACGCTGCACCTGTTGCTGGACAAGCTGGCGGACAGCGTGATCCTTTACCTCAATGCCCAGATCAAGGCCGGCGCGCAGTCGGTGATGGTGTTCGACACCTGGGGCGGCGTGCTGACCGGGCGCGATTACCGCGAGTTCTCTTTGCACTACATGCACAAGATCGTCGATGGCTTGCTGCGTGAAAACGACGGCCGCCGCGTGCCGGTAACGCTGTTCACCAAAGGCGGCGGGCAGTGGCTGGAGGCGATGGCCGCCACCGGCTGCGATGCGCTGGGGCTGGACTGGACCACCGACATCGCCGACGCGCGCCGTCGCGTAGGCGACAAAGTGGCGCTGCAGGGCAATATGGATCCGTCGATGCTTTATGCTTCTCCGGCGCGCATCGCGGAAGAAGTGGAGACCATTCTGGCCGGTTTCGGCCACGGCAACGGTCATGTGTTCAACCTGGGCCACGGCATCCATCAGGATGTGCCGCCGGAGCACGCCGGGGCCTTCGTCGAGGCGGTACACGCGCAGTCGGCGAAATACCACCGTTAAGGATCCGATGTGACCGATATGGCGGCTCTGCGCGCCGAACAGCTGCGGCGCGCCGCTGAAGTCATTCGCTACGACGAGCTGCCGGCCGAACCGCCGGCGTTCATCGCCGGCGCCGATGTGGGCTTCGAGCAAGAGGGCGCGGTGACGCGCGCCGCCATCGCCATCCTGCGCTATCCGTCGCTGGAGCTGGTGGAGTATCAGGTGGCGCGCATCGCCACCGTCATGCCTTATATCCCGGGTTTCCTGTCGTTTCGCGAATACCCGGCGCTGTTGGCCGCCTGGGCGCAGCTGCGGCAAAAACCGGGGCTGATCTTCGTCGATGGGCACGGCGTTTCACATCCGCGGCGCCTCGGCGTCGCCAGCCATTTCGGCCTGCTGGTCGATGTGCCGACCATCGGCGTGGCCAAGAAGCGCCTGTGCGGCAAATTCGCGCCGCTGGACGCCGCCGTCGGCGCGCTGTCGCCGTTGGAAGATAAGGGAGAACAGCTGGGCTGGGTATGGCGTAGCAAGGCGCGTTGCAACCCGCTGTTCATCTCTACCGGTCACCGCGTGGGCGCCGACAGCGCGCTGGCGTGGGTGCAGCGCTGCATGGCGGGCTACCGTTTGCCGGAGCCGACCCGTTGGGCCGACGCCATCGCTTCGCGCCGTCCGGCGTTTCAGCGGTGGTTGCAGCAGCATCCGGAGGTGTCGCCATGAGCGATTTCGGGTACACTGCGCCGCAGATAACGCGTAAGAGAGTAAAGCATGCTACGTAACCCGATTCATTTACGTCTGGAACGGCTCGAGGGCTGGCAACATTTGACCTTTATGGCCAGTTTGTGCGAGCGTATGTACCCGAATTACCAGATGTTCTGCAAACAGACCGAGTTCGGCGATCCGGCGGTTTATCGCCGCATTCTGGATTTGGTGTGGGAAACGCTGGTGGTGAAGGATGCCAAGGTCAACTTCGACAGCCAGCTCGAGAAGTTGGAAGAGGCGATTCCGTCGGCGGAAGATTACGATCTTTACGGCGTTTACCCGGCAATTGATGCCTGTATCGCATTAGGGGAACTGATCCATTCGCGGCTCGGCGGGGAGACGCTGGAGCACGCCATCGCCATCAGCGAAACATCGATTCGTACCGTGGCGATGTTGGAAATGACCCAAGCCGGTAAGGAAATGACCGACGAAGAGTTGGAAAGTTTGCCTGCGGTAGAGGAAGAATGGGACATTCAATGGGAAATTTTCCGCCTGTTGGACGCCTGTGAAGAGCGCGACATAGACCTGATCAAGGGGCTGCGATCCGACCTGCGGGAGGCCGGTGTCAGCAACATCGGGATAAATTTAGCGCAATAAGGCAACAAAACGTGATTTAACGCCTGATTTGTCATGCCTTAAGGCTTCACATCCGCACCCTGTCTGGTCTACATTTGGGGGGCGTAAAAAAAGTGGCTATCGGTGCGTGTATGCAGGAGAGTGCTGTCAATCGGCATATCCGTCGCACTCGATGCTTTGCAAACGATAAACACACTGTAAGGATAACTTATGAACAAGACTCAACTGATTGATGTAATCGCGGACAAGGCTGACCTTTCCAAAGCACAAGCTAAACTGGCTCTGGAATCCACCCTGGCTGCAATTACTGAGTCTCTGAAAGAAGGTGATGCAGTACAATTGGTTGGCTTCGGTACTTTCAAAGTAAACCATCGTAGCGAGCGCACTGGCCGCAACCCACAGACTGGCAAAGAAATCAAAATCGCAGCAGCCAACGTGCCTGCGTTCGTTTCTGGCAAAGCACTGAAAGACGCCGTTAAATAAGACCGCGCCTCGGTGAAAAGATTAAACAGGGGGGCGATGGCGCCCCTTTTGTTTACTCGTCGGGCGCTCATGGCCGTTGGCATCGCCGTCGGCCTGAGCGCCTGCAGTTTCCATTCCGATATCCCCAGCTTTACCGCCAGCGGCTTCGTGGCCGATCAGGGCGTGATACGTCTGTGGCGTAAAGACGATGAGCAACATCGTCCGCAAGTGTTGGTCAGCGTTTACAGCCCTTACCGCGGCCCGGGTACCATTACCACGCTGTACACCTATCAGGGCGACGTGCTGCGCCAAATCAAACGTAACGACGCCGACGGCGATCGAGATTCCATTCAACTGCGCTTTGCCGACGATGGCACGGTGAGTTTTATGCAGCGCCAGCTGGCGACACGCCGCGAACCGCTGACCCGCGATGAAATCGCCCTGTATCAATATCAGGCGCGACGGATCCTCGAAGTGAGCAATGCGCTGCGCGCCGGCAAGGTCAAATTGCTGCAGGGGCGTTGGATGCAGGGCGAGGTGCAAACCTGCGACGGGCAGCGCTTAAAACCCGGGTTGGATGCCTCCGCCATCGCCTGGATCGAAAAACGCGCCCGCAGCAGCAGCCGGCCGGTGAGCGTCGCCTGGCTGGAAGCGCCCGAAGGCAGCGAGCTGCTGCTGGTGGCGAACGACGATTTCTGCAGCTGGGAACCGAAAGAAGACCAGCTATAAAAAAGGCCCCGCACTGCGGAGCCTCTGGTCATTATCATGAAAGGTCAAATTATTTGCCGCGCGCAATCGCGCGATAACCGATATCTTTGCGGCAGAAGCTGCCTGGCCACTGAATGCCTTCCGCCAACTGATAGGCGCGTTGCTGCGCCTGCGCCACGGTATCGCCCAGCGCCGTCACGCACAGCACGCGGCCGCCGCTGGTGACGACGTCATCGCCCTGCAAGCGTGTGCCGGCGTGGAAGACCTTACCGTCGGCGCTTTCCTGCTGCGGTAGCCCCTGGATCACCTCGCCGTTGCGATAGTCACCCGGATAACCGCCGGCTGCCAGCACCACGCCAAGGGCAGGGCGTTCGTCCCAATCAGAGCTCTTCTCGTTCAGACGGCCTTCGGCGCCCGCCAGACACAGTTCCACCAGATCGGAGCGCAGGCGTAGCATGATCGGCTGAGTTTCCGGATCGCCAAAACGGCAGTTGAATTCGATCACCTTCGGCTGGCCGTCGGCGGAGATCATCAGGCCGGCGTACAGGAAGCCGACGTAGGTGTTGCCTTCCGCCGCCATGCCGCGCACCGTCGGCCAGATCACCTGATCCATGGCGCGCCGGTGGATTTCGTCGGTCACGACCGGCGCCGGAGAATAGGCACCCATGCCGCCGGTGTTCGGGCCGGTGTCACCGTCGCCGACGCGTTTGTGGTCCTGGCTGGTAGCCATCGGCACCACGTTCTCGCCGTCGACCATCACGATGAAGCTGGCTTCTTCGCCGTCGAGGAACTCTTCCACCACGATGCGATGGCCGGCGTCGCCGAAGGCATTGCCGGCCAACATGTCGCGCACCGCCTCTTCCGCTTCCTGCAGCGTCATCGCGACGATTACGCCCTTACCGGCCGCCAGGCCATCGGCCTTGATGACGATCGGCGCGCCTTTGCGGCGCACGTAGGCCAGCGCCGGCTCCACCTCGGTGAAGTTTTCATATTCGGCGGTCGGAATGCGGTGGCGCGCCAGGAAATCCTTGGTGAAGGCTTTGGAGCCTTCGAGCTGTGCGGCGGCCTGTGACGGGCCGAAAATTTTCAGACCGGCGGCCTGGAAGGCGTCGACCACGCCAATCACCAGCGGCGCTTCCGGCCCGACGATGGTCAGACCGATGTCATGGCTCTGGGCGAAAGCGACCAGGGCGGGGATGTCGGTGGCGGCGATCGCCACGTTTTCCAGATTGGCTTCCAGCGCGGTGCCGGCATTGCCCGGCGCAACATAGACTTTATCCGCCAGCGGAGACTGGGCGGCTTTCCAGGCCAGCGCGTGCTCGCGCCCGCCGTTGCCGATAATCAAAATGTTCATCAGAAGCTCCACGAATGGCGTGCGCCGGAGCGCACGCGGCAAAAGGAATTAATGGCGGAAGTGACGCATGTCGGTGAAGATCATCGCGATGCCGTGTTCGTTGGCGGCGGCGATCACTTCGTCGTCGCGGATCGAACCACCCGGCTGGATCACGCAGGTGATGCCAACCGCCGCTGCGGCGTCGATGCCGTCGCGGAACGGGAAGAAGGCGTCGGAGGCCATGGCGGAGCCTTTCACTTCCAGCCCTTCGTCGCCCGCTTTGATGCCGGCGATCTTGGCGGAGTAAACGCGGCTCATCTGGCCGGCGCCTATGCCGATGGTCATGTTGTCACGCGCATAAACGATGGCGTTGGATTTCACGAACTTGGCCACTTTCCAGCAGAACAGCGCGTCACGCAGTTCCTGTTCGGTCGGCTGGCGCTCTGATACCACGCGCAGATCGCCGGCGGTCACCATGCCCAGATCGCGATCCTGCACCAGCAGCCCGCCGTTGACACGTTTGAAATCCAGCCCCGCCACGCGTTGCTGCCACTGGCCGCAGGCCAGCACGCGCACGTTCTGTTTGGCGGCCAGCAGGGAGCGCGCTTCCTGGGTGACGTTTGGCGCGATGATCACTTCCACGAACTGGCGGCTGATGATCGCCTGCGCGGTGGCGGCGTCCAGCTCGCGGTTAAAGGCGATGATGCCGCCGAAGGCGGAGGTCGGGTCGGTTTGGTAAGCGCGCTCGTAGGCGGCCAGAATGTCGTCGCCGATCGCCACGCCGCAAGGGTTGGCGTGCTTGACGATCACGCAGGCCGGTTCGTCGAACTCTTTCACGCATTCCAGCGCGGCGTCGGTATCGGCGATGTTGTTATAGGACAGCGCTTTGCCCTGCAGCTGTTCGGCGGTCGCGACAGAAGCTTCCTTTACTTCTTCCTCTATATAGAAGGCGGCCTGCTGGTGGCTGTTTTCACCGTAGCGCATATCCTGCTTCTTGATGTAGTTGAGGTTCAGGGTGCGCGGGAAGCGGCCGGACGGCTGTTCGGTCTCGCCGTGGTACGCCGGCACCAGCGAGCCGAAGTAGTTGGCGATCATGCTGTCGTAGGCGGCGGTGTGTTCAAAGGCCTTGATGGCGAGATCGAAGCGGGTGGCATAGCGCAGCGAGCCGTCGTTGTTGTCCATCTCGGTAATGATGGCGGCGTAGTCGCTGCTCTTCACCACGATGGCGACGTCTTTATGGTTCTTGGCGGCGGAGCGCACCATGGTCGGGCCGCCGATATCGATATTTTCGACCGCGTCTTCCAGCGAGCAATCCGGGCGCGCCACGGTTTGGGCGAACGGGTACAGATTGACGACCACCATGTCGATAGGCTTGATGTCATGCTGATTCATGACAGCGTCGTCCTGGCCGCGGCGGCCGAGAATGCCGCCGTGGACTTTCGGGTGCAGGGTCTTAACTCGTCCGTCCATCATCTCCGGGAAGCCGGTGTAGTCGGAAACTTCGGTAACGGGCAGACCGGCGTCTGCCAGCAGACGGGCGGTGCCGCCGGTGGACAGCAGTTCAACGCCGCGCTGGGAAAGCGCTTCGGCGAATTCAACGATACCGGTTTTGTCAGACACGCTGAGCAGGGCCCGGCGGATTGGACGAGGTTGTTGCATGGTTTTATCCCTTGGCTTTGAGTCGCAATTAAAGAGCGTTACGTGAATGTCCACCTCGTTCTGTCTATAAAGCGCAGTTTTTTGCCTTATAAAGGGAGGGTCAGGCACATATTCAGGTAACGCCCCCATAAAAAGGGGGATCGTTTCGTCGCGGGGAATTGTAGCGAAAACGTTTGCGTGGCGCTCGTAAATTTTCCGTACAAATCGCATCTGTGGATAACACTGTGCGCAAGTGGGTATAAAGCGGGGTTTTGCTGTGGAATGCAGCGAACGATCGTTTTTGCTGAAAATACCTGTTGCGGCCTGCGAGGAACTCCCTATAATGCGCCTCCATCGACACGGAACATGTGAACAACTTCACAGAGTATCCGGGGGTCGCAGAGAAAAAATCCTGAAAATTAGGGTTGACTCTGAAAGAGGAAAGCGTAATATACGCCACCTCGAGTTAGCAAGCGA
>NZ_JBXUNP010000011.1:0-33995 GCF_057197125.1 Serratia sp. LSHTC3 | reverse complement strand
GCCCGGTGCCGAGGAACAGGTAGTTCGGCGCCACCGCGTCAAACTGCCCGCTCACCCCCTGCTGCGCCGTCAGGATGTTGTACTGCTGGCCCAGCAGGCTGCGCACCTCGCTTTGCGTCAGCAGGTTGCTGCTGTTTTCCAGCGTGACCGCCACCTCGCCGCCGCCGATCGTCGCCGAGCCGCTGCTCTGGATCCGATCGCTCTGGCCGTTCGGCCCCACTTCCACCGCATAGCGCGAACCCGGCTCGAAGCTGACGTTGCCGGCCACGTTCAGGGTGCCGATCGAGTTGCCCGGCGCCACGGTGCCGCCACGGCGGGCGGTCAGCGAACCGACCGTGCCGCTGCCGCCGACGATGCCGCCGTTCTGCACGCTGACATCCGAGGTGACCGAGCCGTTGATCGCCAGCCGCCCCTGATTAACCAGCGTCGGGCCGGCATAGGTGTTGTTACCGGTCAGTACCAACGTGCCGATACCCTGTTTGGTCAGGCCGCCATGGCCGGAGATGTCGTTGCTCCAGAAATCCAGGCCGCACAGCACATCGCTGCAGACGCGCTCGGTCGGTTTACCCTTGTCCAGCACCGCGCCGACGCCCGGCAGATCCACCACAAACTGGGTCGGGCCGTAAGCACCGTTAACGAGAAATTCCTCAGGGATATCCTGCTCGGTAACCAACATGCCCGGACCGTTGATAGCCTTGCCCAGGTTGATCATCCCCCAGCCGTAGAGCGCGTCGATGCCCGGCGCGCCCATGTCGGTGGCAGTGGTTTTCAGCACTTCCGCCACCTGCGCACCACTCAGATACGGGAAACGCTCCATCAGCACCGCGACGCTGCCGGCCACGTGCGGCGCCGCCATCGAGGTGCCGCTGTATTTGGCGTAGCCGGTTGTCAGATTCTCTAGGCTGGTGCCTTCGATTACCGAGCTGTATACCCGGGTGCCCGGCGCCGAGACGCAGAAGCTGGCGGTATAACCGCAGCGAGAGGAGAAGGTGCTGATGCTGTAATCGCCGGTATTGGTCGGATCCTGCAAGCTGGCGACCGACAGCCAGTTCGGTGCAATCTCCGGCACAAAATAAGCCAGGCCGGCCATGGCATCGGGGTTATTCAGATTGCCGTCGTTACCGGCGGCGAAGATGGTGACCACGCCGCTGCGGGCCGCGTCGATCGCGCCCTGATAGGCGCCGCCAGGCTTGGTACCGAGGATCTGTTTGATCTGATCGAACTGCTTTTGCGCATCGTTTACTGTGAAATGCGGATAAGCCGGGTCATAACCGCCCTCATCAAACTTTTCGGTAATACCGATGCCCCAGCTATTGTTGATGATGCGCGCGCCGCTGGCCACCAGCGCATCCCAACCGGCCTTATACACCGCGCCGTCGTTGCCGAGGATGATGCCGTCCTCCGGGCCGGGATCGCCGTTCTCCGCGCTGATGATCTGCGCGTTGAACGCCACGCCGTGCATGGCGCCGCCGTCTCGGCTGCCGGCGGCGATGCCGCCCACGTGGGTGCCGTGCGAACCGAGCGTGCCATCGGAATCCACGCTCGGCGTGCCGTCATAGCGAAAAGCGTCGCCTTTTTTCACCGGAATATAGGGATCGGTGTATTCGCGGATGCCTTCGGTAACCAGATTGATCACCTTATTCTCACCGGCGAATTCCGGGTGCTTGGCGTAAACCGGTTGATCGAAAATGCCAAGTTTGATGCCTTTTCCGGTATAACCGGCGGCGTAGGCCTGGTCGGCGTGGATCGCCCCCAGCCCCCATTCTGCATTGAACTCACTGCTGCGCCAGCTGGCCGGATCGCCCGCCTGGCCGTTCTCTATATAGCTGGAGGCCTGCGCCCCGCCAATCGCCGTCAGGCAGATCAGCATCGCGCTCCATTGTGCGCGATGAACTCCGATTTCAGGCCAGCCGAAGGCCGCCCGAGCGGATTTGACTCCTCTACGTTTCTTCTCCATCCCAGATACCGTCCGTTGTTGTTTGCAAATGTTTTATAAGATTTTTTGTGTAACAGTTTGGTAACACCAAATAAATAAAGCACAACAATCTCAAGTGCGCTTAATGTGTCATCCGGCAGTTCGACGGGAGGAGAGAATGTTTCAGGGGTGAATCAGGCCAGTGCCGATAAGAAATGACAATGACGTTTACCGGTATCGAAACGGCGATAATAAGTGAAGGGATAAATTATAATTTACTGATAAATAAAAATATAACTCAGGGAGACATGAAGAGTGCGGCCGCCTGAAAAGTGCTTAACAGGCGTCTTTTATCACTTTTAATTATAAATTTTGCCAATATTCACTCAGTGAATTATGCTGGTTTTTCACTCGGCCATCGGCAAAAATTGGATTATCCTGCTGATGTTTTTTTGCAGTTCGTCGCGTCCTCTTCCGCCTGACGCAGAATGGCTTTGGCCATCCATTGCGTGACGTCCTGAATGCTCTCAAGCTCCAGCCCCCAGATATCTTTCAGCACCAGAAACACCTCCGAGCCGTAAATCAGCGAGAAAGCATGAATCACTCTCTGCAGAGAGACCGGCGGCAGTTTGCCCTGCAGTGGTTCCACCGCCAGCGCCAACAGACGCTTGCGGTTGCCGCGCACAAACTTTTCGCCCGGCGTGGCGTGTGCCCACTGCTGCAAAGAGAGCTGCAGCGCCGCACGCAATGCTCCCTCGTGCCGCTCCATCTGAGGATAGGCGAAAGTCAGCAACTGCTGGATGCGTTTCAGGGCGTCATCGTCTTGCGGGCGCCATTCCAGAATAGGCCCCAGGCTTTCCGCCACCACGGCGCTAATCAGCGCACTCTGGGTCGGAAAATAGCGGTAGGCCGTCGCACGCGATACCTGCGCATGCGCCGCCAGTTCGGTGATCGAAGGAAACGCCCCTTCGTCATACAGCGTCATCGCGCTGGCCAGCAACAAACGGTAGGTTTTTGCCCGGGTGGAAGTCAGTGAAGGATCAAACGGGGTGGGAAAAGCATCTATCGGCACATAAACCTCATGCATCTGCACACGCTTGCGCAACAGAGGATGCGCCTCTGTCGACTGGCTGCCGGCAAAGCGCCGGCCACGTTGAAAAGCTCAAAAATGAGACAGGAGTCCCATTTTGCACTGAGCTGCCCTTGCAAAAATGATACTGCCGTCTCATTATATAAATACATTAATCAATTTAATTTAAACGCCAACACCAGGGCACCCTAAAAAATATAACAAAATGATTTTTAAATAAAAATTAGAAGCACCCCAGGAAGATACATGAAAGACACTTCAAATTTTGTCTATATTGCTACCACAGCAGATACGAAAGGACAAGAGCTGGAGTATGTACGGCGGCTGATCGCTGCCCTGAATTTACCCACGCGAACCGTCGATCTTTCCACTCGTCGCTTGCCGTTTGACTCCCCGGCCGATATCGGTCCAGAGGACGTCGCACGCCACCATCCGGCGGGCGCCGACGCGGTCTTCTGCGCCAGTCGCGGCCAGGCGATCGCCGCCATGGCGACCGCTTTCGAACGTTTTATCCTGACGCGCCGCGATATCGCCGCCTTGCTTGGCCTGGGCGGCTCCGGCGGCACCGCCATCATCACGCCGGCCATGCAGCAGCTGCCGATCGGCCTGCCGAAAGTGATGGTCTCGAGCATGGCGGCGGGAGACGTTTCCGCCTATGTCGGCGCCAGCGATATCAACATGCTGTATTCGGTCACCGATCTCGCCGGCCTGAACCGCATCTCGCGACGGGTGCTGAGCAACGCAGCGCGCCAGATAGCCGGCGCAGTGCACTTCGCCGCCGTCGACTATCACGATAACAAACCCGCGATCGGCCTGACGACGTTTGGCGTCACCACGCCCTGCGTTCAGGCGTTGGTTGCCGAACTGGGAACACAATGGGATTGTCTGACGTTTCATGCGACCGGCAGCGGCGGCAGATCGTTGGAAAAACTGATCGATAACCGCCAACTGCACGGCGCCATCGATTTAACCACTACCGAAGTGGCCGATTACCTGTTTGGCGGTGTGCTGCCCTGCAATACGGATCGTTTCGGTGCCATTGCGCGTACCGGCATCCCGTGCGTGCTCTCCTGCGGCGCGATAGACATGATCAACTTCGGCGCGCCGAATACGGTGCCGGCTCGCTATGCCAACCGTCTGCGTCACCATCACAACCCGCAAGTGACGCTGGTACGCACCAACGCGCGGGAGAATGCGTTAATGGGGCGTTGGATGGGCGAAAAGATCAACGCCTGCGCGGGCGAAGTGCGTTTCGTTATCCCGGCGGGCGGCGTATCGGCTTTGGATGCGCCCGGCCAACCGTTCTGGGATCCGGCGGCGCTGGCCGCCTTTACGCAAGCGCTGGAGGAGACGGTATACGCCACCGACAAACGCCGGCTGATAAAAACGCCTTATCATATTAACGACCCGCGCTTTGCACAGGCCGTTGCCGAACAGTTCCGGCGCATTGTCGGCGGGGAATGATTATCACTCACTGCAGAACCTGCCGGTGATAACGCCAAATAAAAAGGGCCAGACAAATAGTCTGGCCCTTTATTATTCACCGCGAGCGGATATTACTGACCGGAGGGCATCTGCTCCTTCATTTTATTCATGTGGTCCATCATCTTTTGCTCGCGTTTCTGATAATTCTCATTGTATTGTTTTTTCTGCTCAGGCGTCAGCAGGTTATACATTTTATTTTCCGCTTTGGCGCGTGCCAGCATGCGTTCGGATTGCGCTTTGCCGATCGCGTCAATTTGCGCCTTCGCCTTCGCTTCGTCAAAGCTGTCGGAAGCGACCAGATTGTGCAACGCCTGGCGCTCCTCTTTCATGCCCGGCCCGCGCTTCTGGTGCGACTCTTTCATGATATCGCGCATCTGCTGGCGCTGCTGCTCGGTCAGGTTCAGCCCGGCGAACGGGCCGCCTTTGCCTTCACCCTTGTGATGCATCATTTTCATCGGCGCCGCATCCGCCGCCGGGGCCGTCGCCGTATCGGCGGCGAACGCCACGGAAGCAGAACCCAGAGCCAGCGTGGAAGCAATAAATAAAGCCGTCAATTTACGCATAATCATTTCCTTAAAAATTTTCTTCATCAGGAGCGCTGTACGTTAACAGGCTCATTCGTTGTCGGAGATAATAATAGGCTGATAAATTTCAAGTAATGCGAGGGTGTGTAAACTTTTTAAAACCCGTCTCGGATTTATTCACCAATTATGAGAAAACTATGAAGATGGCGTTTATTTGATGGAAATTTTAATTTCTCGGCAAAAATCCCCCCGGTGGAGTTATTTTTCCGCTTTCCCCTCACCGCTATAATTTACTCACCTGCACGGCAACCTTGTATCAACCGTTTTCCGATAGCAGGGAAAATCACTAAGCATCACACGATCCGATGTTCTCCTACACTTTAAGGCAAGCGGCCGCCGGGCGACGTTTACACCGCAAAACTAATCATTGCTTATATAATAGTTTCCATCACCCGCCCCGCCTGTGAAAACCTGTTATATGATGCACAGATGCGTACGGCGATCGCTTTCGGGCCAACAGGCTGCCCGGCGCTGTGCCGGCCGCCCGCCCGTGCTCTTTTGAGGAATCGTCATGCCCGCAGACCAAGGCCCTGAGCTTCTTAGCGCTCACTTCGGCACCCAAAGCCCCCACTGGCGGCTGGCGTTTGACAGCAATGCCCTGGAGCTGTCCGCTATTAAGGGCAAAGCTCATGTCGCGGTGGCGCTCAGCGCCATGGAAGCGGCGAAAATCCGCCGTCTGACCGGCGTGACCGCCAGCCTTGAGCTGACCATTACGCTAGCCGGTGAACCGCTGCATCTGCATCTGGTCGGGCGCCGCGTCAACAACCTCGAATGGGCGGGCACCGCTTCCGCCTTCAGCGACACCCAATCCGTGGCGCGCGACCTGGTGCACGGCCTCTCCTTCGCCGAGCAGGTGGTGTCCGAAGCCAACTCGGTGATCGTGATCGTCGATCAGCACGGCCGCATCCAGCGCTTCAACCGACTGAGCGAGGAGTACACCGGGCTGCACGAACACGAGGTGATCGGCAAAAACGTTTTCCAACTGTTTATGAGCCCGGAAGAAGCCGCCGCTTCGCGGCGCAACATCGCCGGCTTCTTCCGCAACGGTTCGTCCTATGAGGTGGAACGCTGGGTAAAGACAGTCAAGGGTGAACGGCTGTTCCTGTTTCGCAACAAATTCGTGCACAGCGGCAGCGGAAAAAACGAAGTCTTTCTGATCTGCTCCGGTACCGACATCACCGAAGAACGTCGCGCGCAAGAGCGGCTACGGGTGCTGGCCAACACCGATCTCATCACCGGCCTGCCGAACCGTAACGCCATACAGGACAAGATCAATCACGCCATCACCACGCGCGGTGAAGAGAGTTTCGGCCTGGTGTACCTCGATCTCGACAACTTCAAAAAGGTCAACGACGCCTACGGCCATATGTTCGGCGATCGGCTGCTGGTCGAGGTCGCTCTGGCGATCCTCGGCTGCCTGAGCCCGGATCAAGTGCTCGCCCGCCTCGGCGGCGACGAATTCTTGGTGCTGGCGCCACAAAGCGATCGCGAGCGCCTGCAAACGCTGGCGCAGCGCATTATCGACAGGCTGAAGACCCCTTTTCGCATCGGCCTGATTGAGGTGTATACCGGCTGTTCGATCGGCATCGCACTCTGCCCTGAGCACGGCAACGATCTCGACAGCCTGATCCGCAGCGCCGATACCGCCATGTACGTCGCCAAGGAGCACGGAAAACGCACCTATACCGTCTTCTCGCCGGAGATGAACAAACGCGTCGCCGAGTACATGTGGCTGGACACCAATCTGCGCAAAGGGTTGGAGCAAAATCAGCTGGTGCTGTATTACCAGCCTAAAATCGACGCGCACAGCGGTGAAGTGCACAGCGTGGAAGCGTTGGTGCGCTGGGATTCGCCGGAGCGCGGCCTGATCCCGCCGCTGCAGTTCATCTCCTACGCCGAGGAGTCCGGCCTGATCGGCCCGTTGGGCCAATGGGTGCTGCAAACCGCCGCCGGGCAGGCGGCGCAGTGGCAAGAGCGGGGATTGAATCTGCGGGTGGCGGTCAACCTCTCTGCCCGTCAGCTGGCCGATGACAGCATCGTCAACGACCTGCTCGGGGTGCTGCACCGTCACCGCATGGCCCCCTGTCTGCTGGACTTCGAGTTGACCGAAAGCAGCCTGATTGAAGACGAGAATCGCGCGCGCGCGCTGATCACCCGGCTGCGCGAACTGGGCGCGCAGGTGCATCTTGACGACTTTGGCACCGGCTATTCGTCGTTGGCGCAGCTGGCACGCATTCCTCTGGACGCCATCAAGCTGGATAAAAGCTTCGTGCGCGGGGTGAATTTCAATCCGGTATCGCAATCGCTGGTACGCGCGATCGTCGCGGCGGCGGAGGCGTTGGCCTTCCGCGTGATCGCCGAAGGGGTGGAGACCGAGAGCGAAAACCACTTCCTCGACGAAGTCGGCGTGGACGAAAAACAGGGCTTTCTGTTCGCGCGGCCAATGCTCCCGGAACAGCTGGAGCATTGGCTGCAGTCCTATCGCCCGCGCTCACCCTCCGCATGAGGCGGGCGCGTTAACGTTAGCCGGCACGACGCAGGTTCAGGGTATGGCGATCCTGCAACATCACCAGTCGCTCGATGTAGGCACGGTCTTTTTCCTCAATGGTAAAGGCCGAGTGCACCCAATCTTCGGTAATGTCCATCAGCTCGGAACGCGTCAGCTGCAACACGCGCTGACGCGCCCGCAGCATGGCGCGCATGCCGTTGAGCTTCGGCCGGATGGTATCGATAAAGGTGCGCGTCGCCAGGTAAGCGTCGCCGGGCTGGAACAGCTGGTCTACCAGCCCGCGGCTCTCGAACCACTCTGCGGTGTGCGACTCGCCGCCCCAAATCAGCTCCTCAGCCAAGCGCATGCCCGCCTTGCGCGCCACCAGCGAGTACCCCCCCATGCCGGGAAACAGGTTGAACGCAATCTCCGGGAACCCCATGCGCGCATTGTTTTGCGCCAATACGAAATGGTGCGCCAGCGCCGCTTCAAAACCGCCCCCCAGCGCACTGCCTTCAACCATCGCAATGCTGACCGCGCCGGTGTCGAAACCGCGCGCCGCCGCATGCACGCAGTCGATGCAGGCGCGCGCGTAGGCCATCATCGCCTCGCGCTTGCGGTTTTTGATCGCTTCGGCGAAGAACTGCAGATCGCCGCCGACGTTGAACATGTTCGGCACCAGCGAGCCGGTGACCCAGAAGTCGAACCGCAGCGAAGACTCCTTCGCCGCCTGCGCCAGCGTCATGATGTCTTCAATCAATGCCTGGTTGAAGCAGGGGCGTGGCGCAGCGCGCAGCAGCATCCACATGATGTGCCGCCCCTCTTCATAGTAGGCGGAGATCTGCGACAGATTGCCCGCTTCGGTAAACGGACGACAGGTGGGGTGATTAAGCAATTTCATAAGACCTTCCAGTTTTTCTGTTGATGACGGATGAGACCGTTCCAGCCCCTACGGCTGCAGCGGAGCGGCGAGCGGCAAAGCGCGACGCCACATCATGAGTAAACGCTTTCTCGCCGACGAAACAGATAAAAATTGGAGGTAGAGAAGTGAAAAAAACCGAGGCGCCACGGGGTTTTCATAGGAATTTTACCTATCGCGCCATCCCCGGCATTTCATGCCGGGCGCTAACGCGTTAAGCTCGGAAATTGACCGTTTGCCGCCCCGGCGCTCAAAACGCCGCAGGGCTTTGGCTATAATCAACGCTGATACATGCCGTTTAACGTTAAGGAAATCGTGAAGTAATGCCTACAGGACCAGACCAGGAACGCCGCCAGCCCGCACAAGACACGCCGCCGAAGCCGCTTATCGCCATCAAGACCGGCCATGAGACGCTCGACCGCCGCATTAGCGGTTTTTCACGTCTGATTGAACGCATCAAAGCCTGGCCGAGCGTGGCGCACCTGCTGCGCGCCGCCGAACGCTTTAACGATCGGCTGGGCAGCCAGTTCGGCGCCGCCATCACCTATTTTTCATTCCTCTCGCTGATCCCGATCCTGATGGTGTCGTTCGCCGCCGCCGGTTTCGTGCTGGCTTCCAACCCGGATCTGCTGGCCCGCTTGATCAACCGGATTGTCGGCAGCATCAGCGATCCGACGCTGGCCAGCACGCTGAAGAACACCGTCAATACCGCCATTCAGCAGCGCACCACCGTGGGGTTGACCGGCCTGGCGCTGGCGCTCTATTCCGGCATCAGTTGGATGGGCAACCTGCGCGAAGCGATCCGCGCGCAGTCGCGTGACGTCTGGGAGCGCAATCCGCAGGATCAGGAGAAAATCTATTTCAAGTACACCCGCGACTTCATCTCGCTGACCGGCCTGGTGGTCGCGCTGATCATCACGCTGTCGCTGACCTCGGTCGCCGGGTCGGCGCAGGCGGCGATCGTCAACGCGCTGGGGCTGGACGGCATCGAATGGCTGCGGCCGGCGCTGACGACGATCGCACTGTCGATCTCGATCTTCGCCAACTATCTGCTGTTCCTGTGGATTTTCTGGATGCTGCCGCGCCACAAACCGAAGAAAAAAGCGCTGCTGCGCGGCACCTTGCTTGCGGCTATCGGCTTTGAGGTGATCAAGTTCGTGATGACGATGACGCTGCCGCAGGTGGCGAAATCGCCTTCCGGCGCGGCCTTCGGCTCGGTGATCGGGCTGATGGCGTTCTTCTACTTCTTCGCCCGCTTGACGCTGTTTTGCGCCGCCTGGATCGCCACCGCCGACTACAAAGGCGACAAAGCCGTGCCGGAACGCGAGCCGCCGGCGCGCTGAAGCCATGCGATCGTGCCGGTGTTATCGCACACACCGGCACTTTCCTCTGGATATCAGCCAGAAAACCAGTCAATACGTCTAAATAACGCGGCACGCGATCCGAAAAACCAGCATAACAGACTACCCAATCACTTTTCTTTGCCGCTTTTACAGCCATTCCCTCTGTACGAAAGCCCTTTCTCAACGTTTAACGCTGCAGAAAACAAGCCAGATAAAACATTAGTCTTTTTAACCGGTTAGCCGGGTCATTGCCCAAAGTTCCCGCGTTGAAAAGGCCGAATGCTGTCACTAAGATGGATTTTTACCCCCTCCAACAATAAGAAATAGATATGCAAGCCACCATCGCACCCCCACTCGACGCCGACGACGCGTCCACACCGGTGAACTCCCGCGGGAAAGTCATCGTCGCCTCGCTGGTCGGCACCGCCATCGAGTTTTTCGACTTCTACATCTACGCCACCGCCGCGGTGATCGTGTTCCCGCACATCTTCTTCCCGCAGGGCGACCCGACCACCGCGACGCTGCAGTCGCTGGCCACCTTCGCCGTCGCCTTTGTCGCGCGCCCTATCGGCTCTGCGCTGTTCGGCCACTTCGGCGATCGCGTGGGGCGCAAGGTGACGCTGGTCGCCTCGCTGCTGACCATGGGGATTTCCACCGTGCTGATCGGCCTGCTGCCGAGCTATGAAACCATCGGCATCTTCGCCCCGATCCTGCTGGCGCTGGCGCGCTTTGGGCAGGGGCTGGGGCTGGGCGGCGAATGGGGCGGCGCAGCCCTGCTGGCGACGGAGAACGCGCCGGCCAAAAAGCGCGCGCTGTACGGCTCCTTCCCCCAGTTAGGGGCGCCTATCGGTTTCTTCTTCGCCAACGGCACCTTCCTGCTGCTCTCGTGGCTGCTGAGCGACCAGCAGTTTATGGAATGGGGCTGGCGCGTGCCGTTCATCCTCTCCGCGGCGCTGGTGCTGATTGGCCTGTACGTGCGGGTATCGCTGCATGAAACGCCGGTGTTCGCCAAAGTGGCCAAGGCCGGCAAACAGGTGAAAGTGCCGCTCGGCACGCTGCTGAGCAAGCATCTGAAAGCCACCATCCTCGGCACCTTCATCATGCTGGCGACCTACACGCTGTTTTATCTGATGACGGTGTATTCGATGACCTACGGCACCGCGCCGCAGCCGCTCGGGCTCGGTTACTCCCGCAACAGCTTCCTGTGGATGCTGATGGTGGCGGTGATCGGTTTCGGCGTGATGGTGCCGATCGCCGGTCTGCTGGCGGACGCGTTCGGCCGCCGCAAGACCATGATCGCCATTACCCTGCTGATGATCGGCTTCGCGTTCCTGTTCCCGACCCTGCTGGGTTCCGGCAACCAGGCGCTGGTGATGGGCTTCCTGCTGTGCGGCCTGAGCATCATGGGGCTGACCTTTGGCCCGATGGGCGCGCTGCTGCCGGAGCTGTTCCCTACCGAAGTGCGCTATACCGGCGCATCGTTCTCCTACAACGTCGCGTCGATCCTCGGCGCGTCCGTGGCGCCTTATATCGCAACCTGGCTGGCGGCCCACTACGGACTGTTCTACGTCGGCATGTACCTGGCGGCGATGGCCGGGCTGACGCTGCTGGCCCTGCTGCTGATGAAAGAAACCCGCCATCAGTCGCTGTGATCCCCTACGGCCCCCTCACTGCGGGGGCCGCACGCGGTGTTCGTTTCCTGTCATAAAACCGGGCTATGCTGAATGTTTCTCTCGGTAACAGGATCGGCCGATGTCTCTGCGTCGTGGGGTATTTGTCTGCGTGGCGCTGCTGGCGGCTATCGCCATCGCGCTCTTTTACGGGTTGAAACCCGACCATCCCGATGCGCTGTGGCGCATCGTCAGCCAGCAATGTCTGCCCAATCAGCAGGCGCACGACAACCCGGCGCCCTGCGCGCAGGTGGATGTGCAGGCCGGTTTCGTGGTGTTTAAAGATCGCAACGGGCCGTTGCAATACCTGCTGATGCCCAGCGCCAAAATCACCGGTATCGAAAGCCCGGCGGTGCTGGACGCCGCCACGCCGAATTTCTTCGCGCAGGCCTGGCGCGCGCGCCACGTGATGGCGGAACGCTATGGCAAACCGATCGACGACGGCGATATTTCCCTGGCGATCAATTCGGAATATGGCCGCACGCAAAACCAGCTGCACATCCATATCTCCTGCCTGCTGCCGGCGGTAAAACAGCGGCTGGCGCAAATCGGCCCCCATTTCATCAAGCAATGGCAACCGCTGCCCGGCGGCCTGTTGGGGCATGACTATCTGGGGCGGCGGGTGACCGCCGCTGAACTGGAACAACAGGGCGCCTTCCGCCTGCTGGCCTCCGGCCTGCCGCGCGCCGACGGGCGCATGGGCAGCTTCGGCCTGGCGATGACCGCGCTGCCGGACGGCGATTTCCTGCTGCTGGCAACCGAGCGCAGCCTGCTGCCGTTCACCCTGGCCTCGGCGGAAGAGATCCAGGATCACGACTGCCGGCTGCTCACGCCGCCGCCGCGCGCCTGATTATTTTTTGCCTTTCATCTCCCGCAGGATCTGCCCGCACGGGTTCTCCTCGCCGCCTTCACTGGGCGAGACCAGCGCCAGCAGCGCCGCCGCAGGCGTCAGCACTGCCCCTAACGCCACCGCCGCCGCGCCGCGCGCGATCAGCGGCCCGGCTTTGACCCCGGCGTCCGGGTGCTTGAAGGTGCCTTTCACGTACAGCGGCGAACGCAGAGTCAGCACGCGCATACCCTTGCTTTCCGGATCGATGGACAAATCCAGCCGTTCGGTGGCGAGGTTGGTGTTGCCAGTGATGTTGATCACCGCGTTTTCGGTGTCGAACACAAACAGTCGCGGCGCGGCGACGCCGCTGCGGATGCCGACGTCCGCCGCCGCGCAGTTGATGCCCACCACGTCGTCACCGAACAGCTGCGCCACCAGATAGTTACCGACGTTCAGACCGAGGATCTCCATCAGGCTGCGGCTGATCACCCCGTTATTGATCAGCAGGCGCAGGTCGCCGTTGCTGGTCGCCAGCAGCTCGGCCACCGAATTACCGCTGCCCGTCAACCTGGCGTCGCCGTTCATCTGCCCGAGGCTGCGCTTCATCGCCTCCACGTTCGGCAACAGCTGTTTAAGCTGAAGTTTGCGTGCATGCATATCCACCTGCCCGCGCATCGGCTTTTTGCCGCCGTCGAGGCGCACGACAGCGTTCAGGCTGCCGCCCGCCATGCCGAAGCGCAGCGGATCCAGGCGCAGTTCGCCATTGTTCAGCTTCAGGTGCGTGGCCAGATCGCTCAGCGGCAAATCGCTGCCGCGTTCAATGCGCGCGGCGGCAAACTTCACGTCCGCATCCATCTTGCTCCAGCTTTGCGTATCGAACTGTTCGACCGGCAGCACCTTATCCGCCGGCTGACGGCTTTTCTCGCCGCGCCCGGCTTTGGCGGCGTTGGAGTCCGCGCCGATCAGCGGCGCCAGATCCGCCAATCTCAGCTGCCGGGAGTTCACCGCGCCGCTCAACGTGGGCCGCGGTTTACCGGCAACGTACTTCAAGCTGCCGTGAATGTCGCTGTCGCCGATTTTTCCGTCGAATTTCTGGTACTCAAACACCGCGCCGCCCGGCTGATGCAGGCGGGCGGTCAGATGGCCATCGGTCGCATACGGCGGGGTATTCGGCAACAACACGCCGGTCAGGCCATAGAGGTTGCTCAGGCTTTCACCGGAAAATTTCAGCTGTACATCCAGGCCGCCGAGGTTCAGCGGATCGGACAAGGTGCCCGCGACCACCACCCGGGTGCTGCCGGAGCGCACATCGGCCTGCAGCGGGAAGGGCAAATCGGCGCTCTGCAGCGACAGCATGCCGCCAATCTTGCCGCTGCCGCTCAACGGCTCGCCGTTATATTTGCCTTTCACCTGCCAGCCGAAAACGTAATCGGGGGTGGCGGCCTTGTCGCCGCCCTGTTTGCCGGTCACTTCACTGAACGGCAACGGTTTGCCGAGCGGATCGATGACGGCGCGGAAATCCGCCTTCAGCGTGGCGTCTTTAAAGGCGATCTGCCCCTTGTCGAATACGATGTCATGAACGGTGAACGACCAGTCGGAAGGCGGCTGCTTGGGATCCTGGCCGGCGGCCAGGTCAAACGTCCAGTTGTTGTCGCCGTTGGCCAGGCGTTGCAACGAAGCATTCGGCTGCTTCAGCCAGATACGCGGGATCAGCAGCTCTTTACCCAGCAGCGCCAGCGGCGCAATGCTGGCGTCGACGCGCTGCAGCGTCACCATGCTGTCGCCGGGCATGTTTTTCGGATTACCCAGCCACACGTCTTCGGCGTGAATATGCGGCCAGGGCACCCAGGCGCGCCAACCGCCCTCATCCGGATTGCGCGACCAGTCGACGCCCAGATCGCCGCGAATGGCAAACGGTCGCCGCAGTTCGGCCGACACTTTGTCGTTGATGGTGGGCTTGAGTCGATTCCAGTCGAAGGTCGCGATGAAGATCGCCAGCGCGACGATCAGCAGCAGCACAATGCCGCCCAGCCAGCTGAAAACCTTTCCTGTTCTTGTCATAGCGGCTCCCTCAGCGCATAAATCGGGCTGCCGAATGAAAGGAAAAGGAGTTAGCAGCCCCGTTTAAGCCTAGCTGAGGATAGGCCGGAGTTCACGCCGGCGCGCCGGGCGCGGCGAACAGCGTCGGCACGCTGTGCAGCGTTTCAAAGCACGCCGGGCGGGAAAGGTAGTAGCCCTGGGCGGCCAACGCGCCGGAACGCTGCACCAGCCGCCACTCTTGTTCGGTTTCCACACCCTCGACGATCACCCCGTCGCTGTGCTGGTTCATCATCTTGATCAGGGTGCCGAGCAGCTGGACGCCCTCTTCCGACTGTTTGAGCAAGGTAAACAATTCACGCGCCACCTTGATGTATTGATAGCGCCAGGCGCCGACGGCGGAGAAGTTGGCCAGCCCGCTGCCGAAATCGTCCAGCCACAGCCGCTCGCCGCCGACGATCTGCTGCAGCGGGCGGTTTGACGCCGTTGCGGCGTGCTCCACCAGCTCGAAGCGCAGATAGGGCATCTCGGCGATCTGCCGTTGCAAGGCGCTATGACGCTGTAATGCTTGCAGCGCGATGCCGTCGATATTGACCGACACCATCACCGCATGGCGGGTGAACAACGCCTGCCAGCGCTGCAACAGCGCCAGCTGTTCCTGAACCACCCGCAAACGCTGGGCGACGCCGAGCGAGGCAAAATAGTGTTCCGGGGATTGCCGCTTGTCCGGCTCATTCGGGTGATATACCGCCGTCAGCAGTTCCACCGCCAACAGCGCGCCGCTGGTGCGATAAATCGGCTGGAAGGTATACAAGCGCCGGCATTGCCGCCAGTAGCGCCGCGATTTGGCGCAGGCATAGAGGGCAAAACAGGGCGCCAGCAGACCCGAGATCAGATTGGTTATCATCGGTACTATCGCCGTGGCGGGGAAGTGAGAGCGCTGCCGCTGTTTCTTTACCCAACTTATCGGCCACGCCGCGTAAAACTTTAAGCACGAATTGCCGCACGCTTTCCTCTTCACCCTGTTGGCGTTGGCCGATCGCGATCATAAAAAATTAAAACACCGTTTTAATTTATTGACTCTCTTACCGCCTTGCGTGGAGACTGGTGGCTGTTGCTTCTTCTTTAGCCAGGGCTTATTGACGATGACTATCCGAAACCTCGCCGTGATCGGCGAATGCATGATCGAGCTGTCGCAGCAGGGCGCACAGCTGACGCGCGGCTTTGGCGGCGATACCCTCAACACCGCCATCTACCTCGCCCGCCAAATGCCGAAACAGACGTTGCAGGTGCATTACGTCACTGCGCTCGGCACCGACAGCTTCAGCGGCGAGATGCTGCAGGCCTGGCGGCAGGAGAAGATCGAGACCGGGTTGATTCAGCAATTCGACAACAAGCTGCCGGGCCTGTACGTGATCGAAACCGACGCCGCCGGCGAACGCACTTTCTACTATTGGCGCAATGACGCCGCCGCCCGCTATTGGCTTGCTGGACCGCAGGCCGGCGCACTGTGCGCGCGGCTGGCGCTGTTCGATTACCTGTACCTCAGCGGCATTAGCCTGGCGATCCTCGCGCCTGCCGACCGCACGAAGCTGCTGGCGTTGCTGCGCCGCTGTCGCGCCAACGGCGGCAAGGTGATCTTCGACAACAACTACCGCCCGCGCCTGTGGCCAAGCCGTGAGGAAACGCAGCAGGCCTACCGCGAGGTGCTGGCCTGCACCGACATCGCCTTTTTGACGCTGGATGACGAAGAATTGCTGTGGGGAGCGCAGCCGGTTGAACAGATAGTGACGCGCACGCAGGCGCTCGGCGTCGGCGAGATCGTTATCAAACGCGGCGCGGATGCCTGTCTGGTGTTCAATGTGGAGGGGGAGCGGCTTGAGGTGCCGGCGATCGCGCTGCCGCCGGAGCGCGTGGTGGATACCACCGCGGCGGGCGACTCTTTCAGCGCCGGCTACCTGGCGGTGCGCCTGAACGGTGGCGGTGCCCAGCAGGCGGCGCAGCGCGGCCACCAGCTTGCTGCAACGGTGATCCAACATCGCGGCGCCATCATTCCCGCAGCGGCGATGCCCGCATAATCAATAAGGCGGCGGCGAAGTCACCCCCGCCGCCCACGCAATGGATCCCAGAAGCATTGATCAGAGGATGATTGAAAGAATTTCCCTGGCGTTGGCTTATTTCCGCCCAGAGCTGCTAAGCTCGGGTCTTGGCATTGCCGTCTTTTTGAATTTATTAGCCGAGTATAAATTTCAATCCGCCGCACTGACTAGCTGGACTTTGGTGCAGGTCGGGCTGAGCCGCCGAACGACAGGGAGGTTACCGATGGCCGCCACATTCGCCAACGCCGTCGCCGCAAGACTGCATCTTGACGGCCGGCTACAGGCCTTTAGCCAATTCAAATACGCTTACTTGACCTTCAACAAACACCATCCCGATCGCCATCTGCTGGTATCGAACTACCCGCAAGAATGGCTGGACATCTACAGTGCCAATCGCTATCAGCGCATCGATCCCGTCGTGCGCGCCGCCCATAGCCGCTGTGCGCCCTTTATGTGGCACGACACCGCCCTCACCACCGAGGATCGGCATTACCGGAAGATCTTCAGCCAAGCGCGGGAGTACGACATCGTGCACGGTTGCAGCTTTGTTTTGCACGATCACGACAACAACCTGGCGATCTTGTCGATCAGCGCGACGGCAGCCGATGACGCCGAACTGCGGCAGCTAATGGAGGAAGAAAGGGCCAGCCTGCAGATGGTCTTGGTCGATACCCACCAGCACGCGTTTGCGTTGGCCAGTGCCGAGGCTGGCCGAAAGGATCGGCTCTCGCCACGTGAAGGGGAAATTCTCTATTGGGCCAGCCAGGGCAAAACCTATAATGAGATCGCGCTGATCCTGGGGATCAAAACCGGCACGGTGAAGTTTCACATCGGCAATGCGGTGCGTAAGCTGGGGGTCGCCAACGCCAAACACGCGATCCGGCGCGGCCTTGAACGGCAACTGATCGCGCCGCCGCAGGCATAAAAAAGCCGGCATTGCAGCCGGCTTTTGTTTTTTATCTTGCGGAAAATCAGCCCGCAACGGCGATACGTTTCATGTCGGTCATGTAGCCACGCAGTTTGCGGCCGACGGTTTCGATTGGGTGGCTGCGCACCGCTTCGTTCACGTCGCGCAGCTGCGCGTTGTCCACCGCCGTACCCGCCACGGCTTTGCCCAAATCGCCCGCCTGCAGGGTGGTCATGAAGTCCTTCAGCAACGGCACCGCTGCGTTGGCGAACAGGTAGTTGCCGTACTCCGCAGTATCGGAGATGACCACGTTCATTTCATACAGACGCTTACGCGCAATGGTGTTGGCGATCAACGGCAGCTCGTGCAGCGACTCGTAGTAAGCCGACTCTTCAATGATGCCGGCATCGACCATGGTTTCGAACGCCAGCTCAACGCCCGCTTTCACCATCGCCACCATCAGCACGCCATGATCGAAGTACTCTTGCTCGCTGATCTTGCCTTCAAACTGCGGCGCATTCTCGAACGCGGTTTTGCCGGTCTCTTCGCGCCAGGTCAGCAGTTTCACGTCGTCTTCCGCCCAGTCGGCCATCATGCCGCTGGAGAAGGCGCCGGAAATGATGTCGTCCATGTGCTTCTGGAACAGCGGCGCCATGATGGTTTTCAGCTGTTCGGACAGCGCATAGGCACGCAGCTTGGCCGGGTTGGACAGGCGATCCATCATCAGGGTGATGCCACCCTGCTTCAGCGCTTCGGTGATGGTTTCCCAGCCGAACTGAATCAGTTTCTCGGCGTAAGCCGGATCGGCGCCTTCAGCAACCAGCTTGTCGAAGCACAGCAGCGAACCCGCCTGCAGCATGCCGCACAGAATGGTCTGCTCACCCATCAGGTCAGATTTCACTTCAGCGACGAAGGAGGATTCCAGCACGCCGGCGCGGTGGCCGCCGGTCGCCGCCGCCCAGGCTTTGGCGATCGCCATGCCTTCGCCTTTCGGATCGTTTTCCGGGTGAACCGCAATCAGGGTCGGCACGCCGAAGCCGCGCTTGTACTCTTCGCGCACTTCGGTGCCCGGGCACTTCGGCGCGACCATCACCACGGTGATGTCTTTGCGCACCTGCTCGCCCACTTCAACGATGTTGAAGCCGTGGGAATACCCCAGCGCCGCGCCGTCTTTCATCAGCGGCTGCACCGCACGCACCACGGAAGAGTGCTGCTTGTCCGGGGTCAGGTTAACCACCAGATCCGCCTGCGGGATCAAATCTTCGTAGGTGCCGACCTTAAAGCCGTTTTCGGTCGCCTTGCGCCAGGAAGCGCGCTTTTCGTCGATCGCTTCTTTGCGCAGGGCATAGGCGACATCCAGGCCGGAGTCACGCATGTTCAGCCCCTGGTTCAGGCCCTGGGCGCCACAGCCGACAATCACCACTTTTTTACCTTTCAGGTAGCCGGCTTCGTCAGCAAATTCGTCGCGCGCCATAAAGCGGCATTTACCCAATTGCGCCAGCTGCTGACGCAGGTTCAATGTGTTGAAATAGTTAGCCATGGTGGTACTCCGGTTTGATGTTGTCTTGCATTGTTATTTTCATTCCCCGCCCTGTCTGTGCGGAGATTCGTTAAACTCAATGTATAACAGGAAATGCGTTGCTTAAATTGATATATTGAGAACGTGATATTGCAATTTTTGCAACACTCTCACTGCGAGCGTATCGATATGGATTTACGTGATTTAAAGCTGTTCCTGCATCTGGCCGAAAGCCATCACTTCGGGCGCACCGCCAAGGCGATGCACGTCAGCCCGTCGACGCTCTCCCGCCAGATCCAGCGGCTGGAAGAGATCCTCGGGCAGCCGCTGTTCCTGCGCGATAACCGCACCGTGCAGCTCACCGACGCCGGCGAACAGCTGAAAGAATTCGCCCAGCAAACGCTGCTGCAATATCAGCAGCTGAAGCACTCGCTCGGCCAGCACGGCCCTTCGCTGAGCGGCGAACTGCGGCTGTTCTGCTCGGTGACCGCGGCGTACAGCCACCTGCCGCCGATCCTCGATCGCTTCCGCGCGCAGCACCCGCTGGTAGAAATTAAGCTAACCACCGGCGACGCCGCCGACGCGGTCGACAAGGTGCAGTCCAGCGAGGCCGATCTCGGCATCGCCGGCCGGCCGGAAACGCTGCCCGCCAGCGTGGCGTTCACCAAAATCGGTGAAATCCCGCTGGTGCTGATCGCACCGGCGCTGCCCTGCGCGGTACGCAGCCAGGCGTTTGCCGACAAACCCGACTGGGCCGAGATCCCGTTCATCCTGCCGGAACACGGCCCTTCGCGAAAACGCATCGAGCTGTGGTTCCGCCGCCACCGCATCAGCAATCCGCTGATTTACGCCACCGTCGGCGGCCACGAAGCCATCGTGTCGATGGTCGCTTTGGGCTGCGGCATCGCGCTGATCCCGAGCGTGGTGGTGGATAACAGCCCGGAGCCGGTGCGCAACCGCATCTCGCAGCTGGATAACATCTCGATGGTCGAACCCTTCGAGCTGGGGGTCTGCGTCCAGAAAAAGCGCCTCAGCGATCCGCTGATCGACGCCTTTTGGCGGTTGCTGCATCCCCGCTGACGCGAGGTTTACAGATCCGCCGGATCGATCTGCTTCATCGTCTCTACCTGCATCAGCCAGTGGTAGAGCGGCTCAAGCTGCAAAAATGCCCCGGCCAGCTGCAGCGCCAGATCGGCGCTGAACAGCTTTTCCACTTCGCTGTCGGTCACCATCACCGCAAACGACTTGCGGTTATACCAGGTGGCGATCTCCGCCGCCTGCTCCTTCACCAGCGGGCGCTTGTAGCTTTCGCCCACCAGCTCGAACGGCGGCCGGCAGCAGGCGGCCACCTCAAGGAAAGGCTGCGGCCGCTGCCTCAGCGTATGGCGGAACAGATCCATGGTCGGCTTGTTGGCGCTGTAGTAGCCGAGCCCATAGCGCAACATGTCCGGCCCCAGTTCAAAAAAATACACCGGCGCATCTTTCCAGTCTTTGCTCGGGCGCTTGAACGTCAGCCACATGCGGCTGCGGTAGCGCGATTTATCATGAGAAAAGCGCGTATCGCGATGAATGCGCGACAGCGTTTTGCCGATCGCCGGGCGAGTCTCGAACTGCGGATCGATCGCCAACATGCCGGGAGCCAGCTGCTCCACCAGCGCGCGGAACGGCGCCAGCAGCTCGCGATCGTAGATGTCGCGGTTGCCGTCGAACCACGCCTTATCATTCTCAATCCGCACCTGCTGCAGGAAATTCAGGCCCTGCTGACTAAAGCCGGAGAAAGGTTGCGTCATAAGCTTTTCCGTTCTGACGATTTATCGGGTGTTGCGCAGATCTTCCCTCTGCCAACGGCGTTTGATAAACACGCGCCGACGCGTGCGAAAATAAGCGACATACAGGTAGAACGCCGCCCGATTGCTGAATAGCGCACCACCCACCGCGCCCCCCAGCAACATGGCAACGGTGGCGATGCCGGTCATGCCCGTCGCCCACGCTACTGCAGCGCCAAGGCAACACAGACCGAGCATGCCAAGATAGTATTGCAGCAATACCACCCCGCTGTTTTTCCCCTGCACCAGTTGGAACAGGATCAGCGTCATCCACACCGCCACGATCGCGCCGCTGCCCATGAGAACGGCGGCGGAAGTCCTGCCGCTCCAGGCGGCCGCCACGTCCGTGGCCAGGCCCATTACGCCCGCCAGCCCCAGCGTCAGGCATACCATCAGCAACATGACATTGCCGACGCCCGGCGGTGACAGCCGCTGGCCCGGCGTCAGGAAATGCTGCTCAAGCTGCGCATCCACGCCGGCGAAAAGCGCGCGATCGCGCGCCGCGATTTGGCTTTCCATCTCCCGGCCCTGCGCGATCAGGCGTTTAATCATCCAGTCCGCCATTACCTCACCATCTGCGGCAATTTCTGCATAATGCCCACAAAATACTGCCCGGTGGTTTTCACATTCACCGGCGCAGACAGGGTGCCGCTGATGCCGCTGCCCACGAACGTCAACGCGTTATTGAGCGCCGAATGCAATTGCTGACGCAGCCCGTTTTGGATCGCTTCCGTCGGGTAACGCTTCGGGTATAAGCCGTTCTTCACCATTTCTTTCAAGACGTTATTGGAAATCCCCGGATTTTCCGCTCGAATGATGTTTTCGGTCAGCCGCTTCCTTTCGCTGCGGGGCATGCTTTTCAGCCATTCCGTCGCCTTGCGCGCCGAAATGCGGCGCATGGCGCGGTAGGTCATCGTCGCTTCCTTCAGGGCGGCTCCCGCGCTGGCCAGCGAGATCACATCGAGTACGGTGCTGGTGGCGATATACCACTGCTCAGAGTCGAGCTGCGCCAATTCATCGCCTTTCCCGTCATACAGCTTGTTGACACGGTATAGCCCATTGCCGCACTGCAGCGCGCTGGCGGCCATGCCGGCATAGCCCAGATAAGCCACCGCAGAGCTGGTGCCGCCGGTGAACGGCACGGCGACGCTGCCCGACGCCAGTAAAAATACCGATACCAGCAGCGTTCCGCACGACAGCGCGGCCGAGGCCAACTCTTTGCTGACGCTGGGTTTGCTCAACGCTTCCGACAGCGTATTGGTCGCGGCAACGCGCGAGGTATGAGCCACCGTTTTGCTGATGACCACGTGCGTGACCTGCGAAGCGTTCGAATAACCGGTGTGCTGCGTCGGGCGGACTAAAAATGAGTTTTGCCCGTCGGAAAAAATAATTCCCACGCCATGAAAAGCGAGGCTGCAGTCCAGCGAGTCCTGCAAGGCTTGCAGATTAATATCGCGATAGAATTCTTGTACCCCGGCATTGCCCAACAGGCGGGCAAATTCGGCGTTGGTCAAATCGTCTTCGGGAGAACCGAACGGCGTAGAAAAAGCGGTTTTCATTGTCGTGCATCCCTATACGTCAGAAGTCTTGGCAGTATAAAAATGCACGACAAAATCACAACCATGCAACCCATAAACTGACTAACGCGTCACGGTTGCTTATCAATCCGGCTCATCCCTGCAAAAAGAAGCGGAACGCCGGGTTGTCGGTTTCGTCGTGGCAATCGTAGCCCAGCGCCTGCAGGTGCCGCTCGAATTCCGGCTCGCTTTGCGCCAGCTCGAAGGCCGCCAGCACCCGGCCGAAGTCGGTGCCGTGGCTGCGATAGTGGAACAGCGAGATGTTCCAGTGCGTGCCCAGCGTCTGCAGGAACTTCAGCAGCGCGCCCGGCGATTCCGGAAACTCAAAGCTATACAGCCGTTCGCGCAGCGGCTTCGACGGACGCCCGCCCACCATGTAGCGCACGTGCAGCTTGGCCATCTCGTCGTCCGACAGATCCACCACCTGATAACCGCCGGCGTTGAGTTCGTCGATGATCTCCCGCCGTTCGGCGTGACCGCGCGTCAGCCGCACGCCGACGAAAATGCAGGCGTTGTCGGCATCGGCGTAGCGGTAGTTGAATTCGGTCACCGAGCGGCCGCCCAGCAGCTGGCAGAACTTGAGGAAGCTGCCCTGCTGTTCCGGAATGGTTACCGCCAGCAGCGCTTCGCGCTGTTCGCCCAGTTCGCAACGCTCGGAAACATAGCGCAGCCCGTGGAAGTTGAGGTTGGCGCCCGAGAGCACGTGCGCCAGACGCTCGCCCTGAATGTTGTGCTGCTGGACGTACTTTTTCAGCCCCGCCAACGCCAACGCGCCGGAAGGTTCGGCAATGGCGCGCACGTCCTCGAACAGATCTTTGACCGCCGCGCAGATAGCGTCGCTGTCCACGGTGATCACGTCGTCCAGATACTCACGGCACAGGCGGAAGGTTTCGTCGCCGATGCGCTTCACCGCCACGCCTTCGGCGAACAGCCCGACGCGCGCCAGATCCACCGGATGGCCGGCATCCAGCGCCGCGCGCAGACAGGCGGAGTCTTCCGCTTCGACGCCGATCACTTTGATCTGCGGCATCAGCTGTTTGATCAGCACCGCCACCCCGGCGGCCAGGCCGCCACCGCCGACCGGCACGAAAACCCGATCCAGATGCGCGTCTTGCTGCAGCAGCTCCATCGCCAGCGTGCCCTGCCCGGCGATCACCGTCGGGTGATCGAACGGCGGCACGAAGGTCATGCCCTGCTGTTGGGAAAGTTCAATCGCCTTCGCCTTGGCCTCGTCGAAATTGGCGCCGTGCAGCAACACTTCGCCGCCGAAACCGCGCACCGCATCCACCTTGATGTCCGCGGTGGACACCGGCATCACGATCAGCGTTTTGATGCCCAGCCGTTTACCGGAGAAGGCGACGCCCTGCGCGTGGTTACCGGCCGAAGCCGTCACGACGCCGCGCGCCTTCTGCTCTTCGTCCAGACCGGCGATCATCGCATAGGCCCCACGCAGCTTGAAGCTGTGCACCGGCTGGCGATCTTCGCGCTTCACCAAAATGGTGTTGCCGAGGCGCGAAGAGATTTTGCTCATGGCCTGCAACGGGGTGACTTGCGCCACCTCGTAAACCGGCGAGCGCAGTACCGCTCGCAGATATTCCGCGCCGCAGGGGGCGCTGGGTAGGGGTTGAGAGACCGCCATGCTGCTTATCCCCCCAGTTTGCTCTTGTCGCGCACCGCGCCTTTATCGGCGCTGGTGGCCAACGAGGCGTAGGCGCGCAGCGCGAAGGACACCTGACGCTCACGATTTTTCGGCGTCCAGGCCGCGTCGCCGCGCGCCAGTTCCGCCTCATGCCGCGCCGCCAGCTCCTGCTCGCTGACATCCAGTTGGATGCCGCGATGAGGAATGTCGATCGCGATCATGTCGCCGTCCTGCACCAGGGCGATCAGGCCGCCGTTGGCCGCTTCCGGCGAAGCGTGGCCGATGGACAACCCGGAGGTGCCGCCGGAGAAACGCCCGTCGGTGATCAGCGCGCACGCCTTGCCCAGCCCCATCGATTTCAGGTAGGTGGTTGGGTAAAGCATTTCCTGCATGCCCGGGCCGCCTTTCGGCCCTTCGTAGCGAATCACCACTACGTCGCCCGCCACCACTTTGCCGCCGAGGATCGCTTCTACCGCGTCGTCCTGGCTTTCATACACTTTGGCCGGGCCGCGGAAGGTGAGGATTTCCTTGTCGACGCCGGCGGTTTTGACGATGCAGCCGTTTTCCGCCAGGTTGCCGTACAGCACCGCCAACCCGCCGTCCTGACTGTAGGCGTGCTCACGGGTGCGGATGCAGCCTTCCTTGCGGTCGGTGTCCAGCGAATCCCAGCGGCAGTCCTGAGAGAATGCCTGCGTGGTGCGGATACCGGCCGGCCCGGCGGAGTACATTTTCTTGACGCTTTCGTCGCGGGTCAGCATCACGTCGTAGGCCTCCAGCGTCTGCGGCAGGGTCAGCCCCAATACGTTGTTCACCTCGCGGTTCAGCAAGCCGGCGCGATCCAGCTCGCCGAGGATGCCGATCACGCCACCGGCGCGGTGCACGTCTTCCATGTGATATTTCTGCGTGCTCGGCGCCACCTTGCACAGGTGCGGCACTTTGCGCGACAGGCGATCGATGTCCTCCATGGTGAAGTCCACCTCGCCTTCCTGCGCCGAAGCCAGCAGGTGCAGCACGGTGTTGGTCGAGCCGCCCATGGCGATGTCCAGCGTCATGGCATTTTCAAATGCCGCCTTGTTGGCGATATTGCGTGGCAGCGCGCTCTCGTCGTCCTGCTCGTAATAGCGTTTGGTCAGCTCGACGATGCGCTTGCCGGCGTTGAGGAACAGTTCCTTACGATCGGCGTGGGTGGCCAGCAGCGAACCGTTGCCCGGCTGCGACAGGCCCAGCGCTTCGGTCAGGCAGTTCATCGAGTTGGCGGTGAACATGCCGGAGCAAGAGCCGCAGGTCGGGCAGGCGGAACGCTCGATCTGCTCGCTGTCGGCGTCGCTGACGTTCGGGTTCGCCCCCTGGATCATCGCGTCCACCAGATCCAGCTTGATGATCTGGTTGGAGAGTTTGGTTTTGCCGGCTTCCATCGGGCCGCCGGAAACGAAGATCACCGGAATGTTCAGGCGCAACGCCGCCATCAGCATGCCCGGGGTGATCTTGTCGCAGTTGGAGATGCACACCATCGCGTCGGCGCAGTGGGCGTTCACCATGTATTCGACCGAGTCGGCGATCAGCTCGCGCGACGGCAGAGAATAGAGCATGCCGCCGTGGCCCATGGCGATGCCGTCATCCACCGCGATGGTGTTGAACTCTTTGGCCACGCCGCCTGAAGCTTCGATCTGTTCGGCGACCAGTTTGCCCAGATCGCGCAGATGCACGTGGCCCGGCACGAACTGGGTAAAGGAGTTGACCACGGCGATGATCGGCTTGCCGAAATCGGCGTCGGTCATCCCGGTCGCGCGCCACAATGCGCGGGCACCCGCCATATTGCGGCCGTGGGTGGTGGTGGCGGAACGGTACTTAGGCATGCTCTTTTCACTCCAAATGTATTTATGGCAGGCGGCGAACGAACCGCCTGGATATTTCTTATCTTGTCTGTCTTGTCGTCCGCCACGCTGCGCGGCGAGCCTTGTCGTTACGGGTTTACCGGATCCAGCCAACCGTACTTGTCTTCTGTCTTGCCGGTGAACAGGCCGAAGAACGCCTGTTGGATCTGTTTGGTCACCGGGCCACGTTTACCGATACCGACCTGAATGCCGTCCACGCTGCGCACCGGCGTGATCTCCGCCGCAGTGCCGGACATGAACACCTCATCGGCCAGGTACAGCGATTCGCGCGACAGCACCTGCTCGCGCACCTCGAAGCCCATGTCTTTCGCCAGCTTGATGATCGCGTCGCGGGTGATGCCCGGCAGCGCCGACGAGGTGAACGGCGGGGTGTAAATCACGCCGTCTTTCACCTGGAACAGGTTCTCGCCCGCCCCTTCGGAAATGTAGCCGTGCACGTCGAGCGCGATGCCTTCCTGATAGCCGTGGCGGCGCGCTTCGCTGCCCACCAGCAGAGAGGAAAGATAGTTGCCGCCGGCTTTGGCCGCGGTCGGGATGGTGTTCGGCGCGGCGCGGTGCCAGGAGGAGACCATCGCATCGATGCCTTGCTCCAGCGCCTCTTCACCCAGGTAAGCGCCCCAAGGAAACGCCGCGATAATCACGTCCGTTTTATAACCGGCCGGCGGGTTGACGCCCATGCCGACATCACCGACGAACACCAGCGGGCGAATGTAGGCGCTGACCAGATTGTTCTTGCGCAGCGTGGCGCGGCAGGCTTCCATCAGTTCGTCGACGCTTTGCGAAACCGGCATGCGGTAGATTTTCGCCGAGTCATGCAGGCGCTGCATATGCTCGCGATGGCGGAACACCACCGGCCCCAAGTGCGAGTCGTAGCAGCGCACCCCTTCAAATACCGACGTGCCGTAATGCAACGCGTGCGACATCACGTGCACTTTGGCCTCGGCCCAAGGAACCATCTCACCATTGAACCAAATGTAATCGGCTTTCTTAGTCATTGTTATTTATCCTTCTCGGCGCCTCAGGCGCGTATTTGTTGTGATGTTGGCTGCTGGATCTCGACGCAGGAGACGTCCATCAGTTTACTTAATTGAGATGACAACAGGGCAACCGGGCGCGGGCTGGCAACGGTCAATTCGATATTGATGCTGTCGGCGTTGGCCGGGGAAACCATATTCATAGCACAAACCTGAAAGCCGCGATGACGCACGACCCGCAATACGCGCTCTAACATTTCGGGGCGAAAACGCGCCTGGATCGAGAGTTGATGCTGCATCATGATATTTCCTCCAACATGGTTTCGTTGCCGGCGCCCGGCGGCACCAGCGGCCAGACGTTTTCGAGTTCGTCGATAGAGACCTGCAGCAGATACGGGCCTTCGGTGTTGAACAGCGCCTCGAGGGCGCCCTCCACCTGATCCTTGCGGCTGATGCGCTGGCCGGGAATGCCGAAGGCGGCGGCCAACATCAGGAAGTCGGGGTTATCGGACAGGTTGGTTTCGCTGTAGCGGCCGTCGAAGAACAGCTGCTGCCATTGACGCACCATCCCGAGGCGCTGGTTGTCCAGCAGCACGATTTTGAGCGGCAGCTGCTTGCGCTTGATGGTGCCCAGTTCCTGCACGTTCATCATGAAGGAGCCATCGCCCGAGACGCAGATCACCGTATCTTGCGGGCGGGCAATCTGAGCACCTACCGCGGCCGGCACGCCGAATCCCATGGTGCCGAGGCCGCTGGAGGTGATGAAATTCTCCGGGCGCTCGAACGTCATGTGCTGCGCGCTCCACATCTGGTGCTGACCGACGTCGGTGGTCACCACGCTGTTGGCAGGCTTGCGGTCAGACAGCTGGCGCAAGAACAGCGGCGCGTAGATCGGCTGGCCGGGATGATCGTAGCGGCAGGCGTGCTCGGCTTTCAGCGCCGTCACCTGCTGCTGCCAGGCGGCGATGTCCAGCGGGCGCTGCAACGCCGGCAGCAACGTTTTCAAATCACCCTGCAGGGCCACATGCGCCTGGCGCAGCTTGCTCATTTCCGCCGGGTCGATATCCATGTGGATCACTTTGGCGTGCGGCGCGAAGGCGTTCAGCTTGCCGGTCACGCGATCATCGAAACGCGCGCCGACGGCGATGAGCAGATCGCACTCCTGCACCGCCAGGTTGGCAGCCTTGGCGCCATGCATGCCCAACATGCCGAGATACAGCGGGTCTTGCGCGTCCGGCGCGCCCAGCCCCTTCAGGGTGGCGACGTTCGGCATGCGGGTCACCGCGATAAATTCACGCAGCGCCGGCACCGCCTGCGCCATGCCCACGCCGCCGCCGACGTACAACATCGGTTTGTGCGCCTGCGCCAGCAGCGCGGCCGCCTCTGCCAACGCCGCCGCCGGGAACGCCGGCGCTTCGTCAACCGGCATCAGATGCGGGTGCAGGTCCCCCTGCGCCAGCTGGATGTCTTTCGGGATATCGATCAGCACCGGGCCGGGGCGGCCGCCTGCGGCGATGGCGAACGCTTCCGCCATGATGCCCGGCAAGGCGTCCAGCGACTCCACCAGGAAGCTGTGCTTGGTGCAGGCCAGAGACAGGCCGAGAACATCGATCTCCTGAAAGGCATCGGTGCCGATCAGCGCGGAACCCACCTGGCCGGTGATGGCAACAACGGGAACAGAATCGAGCAGCGCATCAGCCAGGCCAGTGATCAGGTTGGTGGCGCCGGGGCCGGAAGTGGCGATGCAAACGCCGACCTTGCCGGTGGCGCGGGCGTAGCCGATGGCGGCCATGGCGGCGCCCTGTTCATGGCGGCACAGCAGGTGTTCCACGCCGCCGTCATACAACGCATCGTACACCGGCATGATTGCCCCGCCCGGATAGCCGAATACGGTATCCACACCCTGCGCACGCAACGCTTGAACTACCCACTGAGCGCCATTCATGGTTATTTCCCCGCCTTTCTTCGACAACTGCAGGATTTTGTTCTGTTTTTCATGCTCTGCCCCTTGCTCCACTTTTCTCTTGCCAATAAAAAACCCCCGGACCTGACGGTGCGGGGGTTCTCTTGCGATTCCGGCTTGTTTGCTAAGCCTTTCTTCGTCCAAGTGCAGCCCCGCACGGTGGGATAATAATCACCACCACGCTAATCACGACTAGGCTAATCACTTGGGCAAAGGCTTTCATAATGGGTTTGTTCACTGTGCTCATTCAGAACTAATGCTTACAGAGGTACCACAGCCGCGCGCGACATGACAACACTTTTTTTGCGTTATTATTCGGCGCAATCTGGTCATACCTCACGCGAATCGCCCCTCTTTCACACGTTGGCGCGCATACCCGGATTTTCTACCGCGTCGGTGATCGCCTTGCCGCGCGTATCCTTGCCGAAGAACACCAACAGGGCGATCGCCACCGCCACCGTACCGGCGACGATCGCCATCGCCAGACCGTAATTATGCCCATGATGCTCGGCGATGGTGGCTTGCAGCGTGGCGTTGACCGAGGCGATCAGGTTACCCAGCTGGTACACGAACCCCGGCAGCACCGCGCGGGTGTTGGCCGGCACCAGCTCGGTCAGATAGGTCGGCACCACGCCCCAGGCGCCCTGCACCATGAACTGCATCAGGAAAGCGCCGATCCCCAACATCAGCGAACCGCTGGAAAACGCCCACAGCGGGATCACCGGCAGCGCCAACAGCGCGGCAATGATGATCGCTTTTTTGCGGCCGATCTTTTCTGACAACGAACCGAAGAAAACACCACCGATAATTGACGCGATATTGTAGCTAATGGCGATGATACTGACGGTTTTAGGGTCGAAACCGTGCTGAACTTTCAGAAACACCGGATACAGATCCTGCGTACCGTGGGAGAAGAAATTGAACGCCGCCATCAGCAGCACCAGATAGCAGCACAGCTTCCAGTGGCTCTTCAACACCGGCAGCAAGGCGGTGCTCTCTTTGCGTTCACGCGCCGCCAGCCATACCGGCGACTCCTGCACGCAATAATAAATAAACGGCAGCAGCAGGATCGGCGCCGCGCCGATGACGAACATGCCGCGCCAGCCGACCGTTTCGAACAGCAGGCCGTACACCACCGCCGCCAGCAGATAACCAAACGGATAGCCGGCCTGGAAAATACCCGACATCAGGCCGCGTGAGCGGTCCGGTATGGTTTCCATCGCCAACGATGACGCCACGCCCCAAATGCCGCCCATCGCAACACCGTACAACACCCGCAACAGCAAGAAGACCGTCAGCGAGGGCGCGGCGGCAGAGAGCAACTCAAACACCGAGAAAAAGACGATATTCAACATCAGGATCGGCTTGCGGCCATATTTTTCCGCCGCACGCCCGAAGATCAGCGCGCCAATCGGGCGCACCGCCAGCGTGAGCAGAATCGCCAACGTGACCTGTTCCAGACCGACGTGAAAGGACTGCGCGATGTCGCTGAGTAAGAATACCAGCACGAAAAAATCGAAAGCGTCGAGCGTCCAGCTTGAAAAGCTGGCGATTGCCGCGTTGCGTTGCAGCGGGGTCCAACCAAACATAGTGTTATCCCTACCGTAGAGTACGAAGTCAGGAGGTTTAGCGGCTGCCGGGCAGAATGCGGCGGCGGTCGGGGCTTGTTAAAGAAGTGATTTTTCTTTTAATCAATTGTTAAATACACCCGTTAACCCTATGATTGCAATGTGTATGGGCCACTAATGTGTTGCAGCCTTCAGCGAATTGTTAATGGGTATTGCCGCAGGATGCGAGGCGGCTCGCACAATCTCATTTACTTCGATGAAAATGAGCAATTACGCTGCGAAACCCCTAGAAAAACCACCAATAACGCCGCGCAATGCCAGGATGAATCACGCATCATGTCGTCCTCAGCAAGGAGAGCGATATGTCACTGGCGTTAATCTATAGCCGCGCCATCATCGGCGTTCAGGCCCCTTCCGTGACGGTGGAGGTGCATATCAGCAATGGCCTGCCCGGCCTGACGCTGGTCGGCCTGCCGGAAACCACGGTAAAAGAGGCGCGCGATCGGGTGCGCAGCGCCCTGATCAACAACGGTTTCACCTTTCCCGCCCGGCGCATCACCGTCAATTTAGCCCCCGCCGATCTGCCGAAAGAAGGCGGGCGTTACGATCTGCCGATAGCGCTGGCGATCCTCGCCGCCTCCGAGCAGTTACCCCTCGCACCGTTGGCACGCTACGAGTTTCTTGGCGAGCTCGCGCTGTCCGGCTCACTGCGCGCGGTCAGGGGAGCGATCCCGGCGGCGCTGGCGGCGGCTGATGCCGGGCGGCAACTGATCCTCTCGACGGACAACGCCGCCGAAGTCGGCCTGATCGCGCAGTCGCACTCCCATACTGCCCAACACCTGCTGGAAGTCTGCGCTTTTCTGCTCGGCCAAGGCGAACTGCCGGTGGCGGCCGCGCCCCCCGATGCAGACAACGCGTGCGAAAACGCCGACCTGCGCGACATCATCGGCCAGGAACAGGCCAAGCGGGCATTAGAGATCGCCGCCGCCGGCGGGCATAACCTACTGTTGGTTGGGCCACCGGGCACCGGTAAAACCATGCTGGCCAGCCGTCTCACGGGCTTACTGCCGCCGCTGACGGAGACTGAGGCGCTGGAAAGCCTGGCGGTCGCCAGCTTGCAGCATCATATTCCCGCCGCTCTACCATGGCGTCAGAGGCCGTTCCGCGCACCGCACCACAGCGCCTCGATGGCGGCATTGGTCGGCGGCGGCTCACTGCCGCGACCGGGCGAGATCTCGATGGCGCATAACGGCGTGCTGTTTCTGGATGAACTGCCGGAATTCGAGCGTAAGGTACTGGATGCGCTGCGTGAGCCGTTGGAATCCGGCGAGATCGTGATTTCACGTGCCAACGCCAAGGTCTGTTTCCCCGCCAGGGTGCAACTGATCGCGGCAATGAACCCCAGCCCGACAGGGCATTATCAGGGATTGCACAATCGCGCCTCACCGCAGCAGGTGTTGCGCTATCTGGCCCGGCTGTCAGGGCCTTTTCTCGACCGTTTCGATCTGTCTATCGAAGTACCGCTGTTGCCGCCGGGTACGCTCAGTCATCGGAAACCCCAGGGAGAAAGCAGCGAACAAGTACGGAAAAGGGTGCAGCAGGCTCGCGCCCGGCAGCTCGAACGCGCCGGTAAAGTCAACGCGCTGTTGAGCAACCGCGAAGTGGAACGAGATTGCGTTTTGCAGGCGGCTGACGCCGAGTTTTTGGAAGCAACATTAAACACGCTGGGGTTATCGGTTCGCGCCTGGCAGCGCATCTTGAAAGTGGCGCGCACGCTGGCGGATTTGGCGGGAGATGCTGAACTCGACAGGCACCACCTCAGCGAAGCGCTGGGCTATCGCAGTATGGACCGCCTGCTGTTACAACTGCATCGCAGTCTGGAATGAAAATGGGGCCCGCAGGCCCCATCGTCTTTAGTCTTCGCTGTCGCTGTAATCTTCTACTGCGTCAGCCTGCGGTTTACCGCCGGACAGAGTATGGAATTTCTTCGGGCGACGTGTGCGCGCCAGATATTTAGCCCATACTTTTTCCTGCTCGGTAGCCGCTTCGCGCTCACCGCGGCACACTGCGACGAACAGCTGTTCTTCTTCAGTGGCCGGCTGGCGTTTACCCGAGTCCAACTCGTTAAACGCGTAGCCGAAGCGCTCTAGCAATTGCGCCTCTTTAATGGTGAAATCGCCGTGACGGGAGAACCCGCGAGGGTAATGTTTATTATCAAAAAAACGATTGGTCGTGGTGAAGCTATCCGCCATCTGACACGCTCCTAATTCTCTTATGGCCGTGCTGTTTATGGCGCGGAGTATTAGATAGGCTTGACAGCGTGTAAAACAAAACATTTAAATCTTAACGACAAATTTTTTTGGAGATAGGTGTGGATACCGAATTACTGAAAACCTTTTTGGAGGTCAGTAGAACGCGTCACTTTGGCAGAGCCGCAGAATCTTTGTACTTAACGCAGTCCGCGGTCAGTTTCCGCATCCGTCAGTTAGAAAACCAGTTAGGCGCAAATTTATTTACCCGTCATCGCAATAACATCCGCCTGACGCCTGCCGGCGAGCGGCTTCTGCCCTATGCCGAGAGCCTGATGAACACCTGGCAGTTGGCGAAGAAGGAAGTCGTGCGTTCGCTGCAACACACCGAGTTATCGATCGGCGCTACCGCTTCGTTGTGGGAGGCCTATCTGACCCCCTGGTTGCAAGCACTCTATCAACAACGCGAGGCGCTGCAGCTAGAAGCCAGGGTGGCATTAAGGCACTCTTTGGTAAAACAACTGCATGAAAGGCAGCTCGATTTACTGATCACCACTGAACCGCCGAAGATGGATGAATTGGCCAGCCAGCAACTGAGCAATTTCTCATTACGCCTGTACTCATCCGCTTATCGTGACAAACAGGCCCCAATGCCCTACATCAAGCTGGAATGGGGAGCCGACTTCCACCAACAGGAAAACCGCATGTTGGAAGGTGATAACGTACCGGTGCTTACCACCACCTCCGCTCACCTGACGCGTCAGCTGTTGGAAACCACGGGCGGATGCGCTTTCCTGCCCAGCCATTGGGAAAAAGAGTACCCACAGCTGGTGGCCGCCAGCGAGATCCCGCCGATTATCCGCCCACTGTATGCCGTCTGGTTGCAAAACAGCGATCAACAGCCTTTGATTCGACAATTACTTAAAATACCTTTAAATACCGCAGCCTAAAGCGCTATGGCGGCCTTAAAAGCCGCCACCGTGGTCTTGGCTGTCTATCATGCCAAAAGCCGCCCATCGCCTTCTGAGAGAAGAAAATGCAAAATGTCGGGAGAATCAGGAGCTCCGCGGAGGTAAAGATCGAAAGGTTATGGAGCAATTCGGATCAGATAAACATCAGCATAGAACAGCCGATGCGCTCTTTTCCAAAACGATAACGCGCTAAGGAAAGGGATAATAGGTAAAAAAAAACCCTTTGCTTTCGCAAAGGGTTCTTAATATGGCAGGGGCGGAGAGACTCGAACTCGCGACACCCGGTTTTGGAGACCGGTGCTCTACCAACTGAGCTACGCCCCTAAATCTCGCTTAACATTATGCCTGCTAATAAAGCAGGCATAATTAAATAAGTGGCGGAACGGACGGGGCTCGAACCCGCGACCCCCTGCGTGACAGGCAGGTATTCTAACCAACTGAACTACCG
>NZ_JBXUNP010000010.1:0-68903 GCF_057197125.1 Serratia sp. LSHTC3 | reverse complement strand
GGCGCTTTCGCTTGCTAACTCGAGGTGGCGTATATTACGCTTTCCTCTTTCAGAGTCAACCCTAATTTTCAGGATTTTTTCTCTTTCTTCCCGGCCGCCGTGTGAAGTGAATCACTTGCGCCGTGTCGATGGAGGCGCATTATAGGGAGCCGGTTCAGAATGACAAGCGATAATATGCATTTTTTATCTGACCGCTCACTATTCATGCGTAACGCCTATTAAACCCGCTTTTTGATGGCTGCCGGCAGGTCCGCCAGGCTATTTAGCACCCAATCGGCCAGCTTTTCACCCTGCTCCGTCACCGGCTTGCCGGTACGCACCAGCACCTTGGTGCCGACGCCGGCCGCGATCGCCGCCTGCATATCTTCCGGTTTATCGCCCACCATATAAGAAGCGGCCATATCGATGTTCAATTCCTGCTGCGCTTGCAGCAGCATGCCCGGCTGCGGTTTACGGCAGTCACAGACCTGACGATACTCTTCCACTACCGCCTCCGGATGATGCGGGCAGAAATAGATGCCGTCGAAGTCGACGTCGCGATCGGCCAGCGACCAGTCCATCCACTCGGTCAGGTACATAAACTGGTCTTCGCTGAACTTGCCGCGCGCAATGCCCGACTGGTTGGTCACCATCACCAGCGCGAACCCCATCTTTTTGAGTTCGCGACAGGCGTCAATCACGCCGTCAATAAAGTGGAAATTGTCGATTTCATGGACATAACCATGGTCAACGTTAATCGTACCGTCACGATCGAGAAAAATTGCTGGAACGCTTTGTGTCACCGCTTTGCTCCTGAGGGGCTGAATACGCTGACAAGTATCGCATGTTTTACCCCGCACTGAGAACGCCGGAGAACGTCGCTGGTCGTTGACTTAGACGTCTAGACGCCTTAACATCTGAGTCATACCTTGGTTCCACGCCGAGGTTTACTTTTATCTAGCCACGGGCAACCACGCTAAAATAAGAAGAATATGATTAAACTTTCTAACATCACTAAAGTGTTCCAGCAGGGTTCGCGCACCATTACCGCGCTCTCTGACGTGACCCTTCACGTCCCTGCCGGGCAAATCTATGGCGTTATCGGCTCTTCCGGCGCCGGCAAAAGCACGCTGATCCGCTGCGCCAACATGCTTGAGCGCCCTACCTCCGGCCAGGTGCTGGTCGATGGCCAGGATCTGACGTCTCTGTCGGAAAGCGAACTGACGCGCGCCCGTCGCCAAATCGGCATGATCTTCCAGCACTTCAACCTGCTCTCTTCCCGCACGGTGTTCGGCAACGTGGCGCTGCCGCTGGAGCTGGACAATACGCCGCGCGCCGAGATCAAAAAGCGCGTGACCGAACTGCTGGAGCTGGTCGGCCTGGCGGACAAACACGACGCCTATCCGGCCAATCTGTCCGGCGGCCAGAAACAGCGCGTGGCGATCGCCCGTGCGCTGGCCAGCAATCCCAAAGTGCTGCTGTGCGACGAAGCCACCAGCGCGTTGGATCCGGCCACCACCCGTTCCATCCTGGAGCTGCTGAAAGACATCAACCGCCGTCTGGGCCTGACCATTCTGCTGATCACCCACGAAATGGACGTGGTGAAACGCATCTGCGACCAGGTCGCGGTCATCAGCCAGGGGCAGCTGATCGAAAAAGACAGCGTCAGCGAAGTGTTCTCACACCCGAAAACCCCGCTGGCCCAGCAGTTCATTCAGTCCACGCTGCATCTGGATATCCCGGACGACTACGCCGCGCGCCTGTCGCCGGAGCGTCAGGGCGACCGCCAGCCGCTGCTGCGCCTGGAGTTCACCGGTCAGTCGGTCGATGCGCCGCTGCTGTCTGAAGCCGCTCGCCGCTTCAACGTGAACAACAACATTATCAGCGCCCAGATGGATTATGCCGGCGGCGTGAAATTCGGCGTGATGCTGGCGGAGCTGCACGGCAGCGACGAAGACGCGCTGGCGACGATTAAGTTCCTGCAAGAAAATCAGGTAAAAGTAGAGGTTCTGGGTTATGTCTGAGGCAATGATGTGGTTGATGGCGCGTGGCGTGTGGGAAACCGTCATGATGACCTTTGTCTCCGGCTTCTTCGGTTTCGTGCTCGGCCTGCCGGTAGGCGTGCTGCTGTATGTCACCCGCCCGGGGCAGATCATCGCCAACAATTCGCTGTATAAGATCCTGTCCGGGCTGGTGAACATCTTCCGTTCCATTCCGTTCATTATCCTGCTGGTTTGGATGATTCCGTTTACCCGCATGATCGTCGGCACCTCGATCGGCCTGCAGGCGGCCATCGTGCCGTTGACCGTGGGCGCCGCACCGTTCATCGCGCGCATGGTGGAAAACGCCCTGCTGGAAATCCCGTCCGGCCTGGTGGAAGCCGCGCGCGCCATGGGCGCCACGCCGATGCAGATCATCAAGAAAGTGTTGCTGCCGGAAGCCCTGCCGGGCTTGGTCAACGCCGCAACCATCACCCTGATCACCCTGGTGGGTTACTCCGCCATGGGCGGCGCGGTCGGCGCCGGCGGCCTGGGCCAAATCGGTTACCAATACGGTTATATCGGTTATAACGCCACAGTGATGAATACCGTATTAGTATTACTGGTAGTTTTGGTTTATCTGATCCAATTCTGCGGCGATCGCATCGTCAAAGCCGTTACCCATAAATAATTTCACCGCATATTAATGCGAGTCTAATGAGGAAGGGATATGTCGTTAAAATTTAAATCCATCGCGGCAATTGGCGCACTGATCGGCACGCTGGCTCTGGCGGGCTGTGGCCAGGATGAAAAGAATCCGAACCACATCAAGGTCGGCGTGATCGTCGGCGCTGAGCAGCAAGTGGCTGAAGTGGCGCAGAAAGTGGCGAAAGAGAAATACGGTCTGGACGTTGAACTGGTCACCTTCAACGACTACGTGCTGCCTAACGAAGCGCTGAGCAAAGGCGATATCGATCTGAACGCCTTCCAGCACAAGCCTTATCTGGATCAGCAGATCAAAGACCGCGGTTACAAGCTGGTGCCGGTCGGCAACACCTTCGTTTACCCGATCGCCGGTTACTCCAAGAAAATCAAATCACTGGACGAGCTGAAAGAAGGTTCGCAGATCGCGCTGCCTAACGATCCGACCAACCTGGGCCGTTCGCTGCTGCTGCTGCAGAAAGTCGGTCTGATCAAGCTGAAAGACGGCGTTGGCCTGCTGCCGACCGTGCTGGACGTGACCGAGAATCCGAAAAACCTGAAGTTGGTTGAGCTGGAAGCGCCTCAGCTGCCGCGTTCTCTGGACGATCAGCAGATCGCGCTGGCGGTGATCAACACCACCTACGCCAGCCAGATCGGCCTGACACCGGCGAAAGACGGTCTGTTCGTGGAAGATAAAGACTCGCCTTACGTCAACCTGCTGGTTGCGCGCGAAGATAACAAAGATGCGGAAAACGTGAAGAAATTCGTTCAGGCCTATCAGTCTGACGAAGTTGACGCGGCCGCCAACAAAATCTTCAACGGCGGAGCGGTGAAAGGCTGGTAAGCGCTTATTCACCCATTTTATTCCTATAATTGCAAGACGGGCCAAGGCCCGTCTTGTTATTTCCGCCATAGCTTGCTTCAATAGCGCCACTTTCATTAAGGCAGAGGAATCTCAATGCGTGTTTTACCTCTCTGTTTGTTAGCGCTCGCGCTGGCCGGATGTTCATCGCAGCGTATCGCGCCGTCCTCAACAAGCAGCACCAGCAAGCCGACCACCACCGCTCCGGCCAAGACCACGCCGGCCGCCCGCCCCGCTCCGGTAAAACTGTACAAAAGTGCAGAAGAGCTCGTGGGCAAGCCGTTCCGCGATCTGGGTGAAGTGTCCGGCGAATCGTGCCAAACCACCGTGCAAGACTCTCCACCGAATCTGGCCACCGCCCGTAAACGCATGCAAATCCGTGCGTCTTACATGAAGGCCAACGCCGTGCTGCTGCACGACTGCCAGATTGTCAGCGGCGTCGCCGGTTGCTATCAACAGGCCGTTTGTCAGGGCTCGGCGCTTAACGTCTCGTCCAAATGACCGAATTCGTTTTCGAGCAGATCGGCGTGATCCGCTCGCCCTATAAAGAGAAATTCGCCGTGCCCCGCCAGCCGGGGCTGGTCGAAGACGGCGGCGGCGAACTGCTGCTGCTGCCGCCTTACAACCAGGCGGAAGCGGTGCGCGGCCTCAGCGATTTCAGCCATCTGTGGGTGATGTTCATTTTCCATCAAACCATGGAGGGCGGCTGGCGCCCGACGGTGCGTCCACCGCGTTTAGGCGGCAATGCCCGCATGGGCGTGTTCGCCACCCGCTCCACCTTCCGCCCCAACCCGCTCGGCATGTCGCTCATTGAGCTGAAGGGCGTGCGGGTGAAAAACGGTGAAGTGGCGCTGGAACTGGGCAGCCTCGACCTGGTCGACGGCACCCCGGTGGTGGACATCAAGCCTTATCTGCCGTTCGCCGAGAGCCAGCCGCAGGCCCGCGCCGGCTTTGCTCAGGCCGCGCCCGCCGGCGATATGCCCGTGCGTTTCGCACCGCAGGCCGAGCAGCAGCTGCAGCAACATCAGGCGCGCTACCCGCAATTAAGGCGTTTTATCAGCCAGGTGCTGGCGCAAGACCCCCGTCCCGCCTATCGTAAAGGAGAGGACATCGAACGGGATTACGCCGTCTGGCTGTTGGATTTCAACGTGCGCTGGCGCGTCGTGGACGGCCACACCGAAGTGTTGGCGCTCGACCCGCGTTAAAATTCCGCCGCCTCTCTTTTGGCGACCCGCTCGCGCTGGTAAACTAAACCACTTTTGTCACTTTTGGCCGCCACTCTGGCAGCCCGATGCAATTTGCAGTTCTAACGGAACCAAAACACCATGCGTACTAGCCAATATCTGCTCTCCACTTTGAAGGAGACACCTGCCGACGCCGAAGTGATCAGCCACCAGCTGATGCTGCGCGCCGGGATGATCCGCAAGCTGGCCTCCGGTCTTTACACCTGGCTGCCGACCGGCCTGCGCGTTCTGAAAAAGGTTGAAAACATCGTTCGCGAAGAAATGAACAATGCTAACGCGATCGAAGTTTCCATGCCGGTGGTTCAGCCTGCCGATCTGTGGCAGGAAAGCGGCCGTTGGGAGCAATACGGCCCCGAGCTGCTGCGCTTCGTCGACCGCGGCGATCGTCCGTTCGTACTGGGCCCGACGCATGAAGAAGTGATCACCGATCTGATCCGCAACGAGATCAGCTCGTACAAGCAGCTGCCGCTGAACTTCTTCCAGATCCAGACCAAGTTCCGTGATGAAGTGCGCCCGCGTTTCGGCGTGATGCGTTCCCGTGAGTTCCTGATGAAGGATGCCTACTCCTTCCACACCTCACAGGAGTCTCTGCAGGAGACTTACGACGCGATGTACGAAGCGTACAGCAAAATCTTCAGCCGCATGGGCCTGGATTTCCGCCCGGTGCAGGCGGATACCGGCTCGATCGGCGGCAGCGCCTCGCACGAATTCCAGGTGCTGGCACAGAGCGGTGAAGACGATATCGTGTTCTCCACCGGTTCCGATTTCGCCGCCAACATCGAGCTGGCGGAAGCTGTCGCGCCGGCAGAGCCGCGCGCTGCAGCCAGCGAAGAGCTGCGCCTGGTGGATACGCCGAACGCCAAAACCATCGCCGAGCTGGTCGAGCAATTCCAGCTGCCGGTGGAAAAAACCGTGAAGACGCTGATGGTGCGCGCCACCGAAGAGAGCGGCCATAAACTGGTCGCCCTGCTGGTGCGCGGCGATCACGAACTGAACGAAATCAAGGCAGAGAAGCTGGCGCAGGTTGCCGCGCCGCTGACCTTCGCCACCGAAGAAGAGATCCGCGCCATCGTCGGCGCCGGCCCAGGCTCGCTTGGCCCAGTCAAGCTGCCGATGCCGGTGGTAGCCGATCGCAGCGTAGCGGCGATGAGCGATTTCGGCGCCGGCGCCAACGTTGACGGCAAACACTACTTCGGCATCAACTGGGAGCGCGATCTGCCGCTGCCGCAGGTGGCCGATATCCGTAATGTGGTGGAAGGCGACGCCAGCCCGGACGGTCAGGGGACGCTGCTGATCAAACGCGGCATCGAAGTGGGCCATATCTTCCAGCTCGGCACCAAGTACTCGGAAGCGATGAAAGCGACCGTGCAGGGTGAAGACGGCCGCAACCAGGTGCTGACCATGGGTTGCTACGGCATCGGTGTCACGCGCGTCGTGGCCGCCGCCATTGAGCAGAACCACGACGAACGCGGCATCATCTGGCCGGACGCCATCGCGCCGTTCCAGGTGGCGATCCTGCCGATGAACATGCACAAGTCATTCCGCGTGCAGGCGCTGGCGGAAGAGCTGTACAACACCCTGCGCTCCCACGGCATCGATGTGATCCTCGATGACCGCAAAGAGCGTCCGGGCGTGATGTTCGCGGATATGGAACTGATCGGCGTGCCGCACTCTATCGTTATCGGCGATCGTAACCTCGATAACGAAGAGATCGAGTACAAGAACCGCCGCGTCGGCGAGAAGAAAATGATCAAAACCGGCGAAATCGTTGATTTCCTGCTGGGCCAGATCAAACGCTAAGCGCCGATCGCCAGAGAATAAAAAACCCGCCTAGGCGGGTTTTTTTATATCCGAAACGCGTTACTTGCTGCTGCAGCTTTTACTGCGGTCGAACGCGATCTTGCCGTCCGGCACCACCGCTTTTTCAATCTGCCCCTCTTCCATCGACGGCTGCACGCTGAAGTGCGCGTTGAAGGTCAGGAACACCGGCTCGCCGGCAGTCTTATTGGCCTTGGCGTAACCTTGCTCCAGCGCGATGTTGTTATCCACCGGGAAAGTGATGCCGGTGGCGCAATCTTTGAACACCGCCGCGTCGGCCATATAGCTGTAGCTGCCTTTCATCACCATCGGGGTTTTAGGCAACGGCTTTTCGACCGGCTCCAGACGGTAATTCAGCTTGGACTCGATCGGCGCGCCGCTGCGATCCAGCATCTCCAGGCTCTTGCCCACCGGACGGAAGTAGCGTTTCTCGCCGGTGCTGTCGGTCAGCACCAGCTTATCCGCGGTGCGCGCCCATTTGCCGTAGTCGGCAAAGGTCTGATCGCCGTCTTTGCTGCCGCGATAGGTTTCCTGCAGCACGAAGGTGCCGTCTTCATCCAGGAACAGCGCCGTATCCAGACCGCCGCAATCGGCGCAAGGCAACACCCCTTGATAACTCTGCGGCATCGCCTGCAGCGGTTGTTCCTTCGGTTGATAATGATTGTTGCATCCCAACAACGAGAGTGCGCCTGCCGCCAAGAACAGGGCTATCGTAATTTTCTTCACAGTTATTCTCCTACTGTGTTCATGTATTCCTAAGTGCGAACCTTGCCGCGCAGCGCCTTGGTGGCGCCTTTACGCGTCTTGCCTTCCAGGCGACGCAGTTTCGCTCCTTTCGTCGGCTTGGTCGCCTTGCGCGTTTTTTCCACCACCATCGCCTGCTGAATCAACGCGACCAGCCTGGCCAACGCCGCTTCGCGATTCAATTCCTGACTGCGATACTCTTGCGCCTTGATAATCACCACGCCATCGGCGGTAATTAAATGATGATTCAGCGCCAGCAGCCTTTCCTTATAATACTCTGGCAGGCTGGATGCCCGGATGTCAAAGCGCAAATGGATCGCCGTTGAGGTTTTGTTCACGTGCTGGCCGCCCGCGCCCTGCGCGCGGATCGCCGTCAATTCCAGCTCATTATCCGGTATGGCGACGTTTCTTGACAGTTCCAGCACCGGTCACACCTGCGCCCGCTGCCACTCGGCAAACTGGATTTCCAGACTATTCTGAGCATCGGACAGCCAAATAGTTCCTTCCTGCAGCGTCGCCTGCAGCGTCATGGTGCGGCTGGCCAGCGCCGTCAGCCGCGCCAGCTGCTCGTCGTCGAGGAAGCGTACGCTCAGGTTCTTGTAACCGGCCACTTTGCCCTGCATCGCCTGCCACCAAACGTGCGCGGCGCGCTCGCCGTAAGCGTACAACACCACGCGCGGCGACTGGTTGCAGGCCTTGCGAATGCGCTTCTCGTCAGGCAACCCCATCTCGATCCACATTTCCAGCCCGTTATGGTCGTTGCGCTGCCAGATCTCCGGCTCATCGTCGGCGCTCAGCCCTTTGGTGAACACCAGCCGCTCGTCGGCATGGCAGATCCAGGCCAACAGGCGCAGCATCATGCGCTGTTCATTTTCGGACGGGTGTTGCGCCAGCGTCAGCGTGGCGTCGTGATAGAAGTGACGATCCATATCAGCGATATTGACCGCGGCTTTATAAATGGTTGCTTTCAGCGCCATGGGTGACCTCGTTGTTATTCGGCGACAGTGTACTTGATCAGGGGTGAACGCCGCCAGCGCAGCCCGGCTCGGCGCAGAACGAAAGGCGTGTCGGGGTGCTGATAACTCCATAACAGCTGTGCTATAGTCGTCTAGGATAGGATAAAACTCCGAGAGCCTGCGCCTCATCGCGAGAGCGGTCTTGATGATGCAGAGGTTCTTAAGGGAGGAAACTGTGCAACAATACTGTGAGTTAGTACGCCGTACTTACGCCGAGATTGGCAGTGGAGATCTTGGCTACGTGCCTGATGCGCTGGCTTGTGCGTTAAAGGCATTGGACGATGTCGCAGCGAACGACGCGCTACCGTCCTCCGTTAGGGAACAGGCGGCCTTTGCCGCCGCTAACTTATTGGTGAGCGACTATGTTGATGAATGATGAGTACCAACCCATCAATTGCGATGACTACGACAACCTGGAACTCGCCTGTCAGCATAAACTTATTCTGAAGCTGGAGTTACGCGACGGAGAAGTGATCGAGGCCAAGGCGATCGACCTGCTGCAAAAGAAACGCGTTGAGTATCTGACCATCGAACAGAACGGCCAGCAGCGCGACCTGCGGCTGGACCATATCAGCAGTTTCAGTCATCCGGAAATCGGTACCGTGGTCGTCAGTCTGTCGGACTGAGCAGCGGTAACCCCATCCCAACAGGGCAGCCCAACGGCTGCCCTCGTCATTTAGGGCTTCAGGCTGGCGTAATAAGCCGCCAGATCGGCGATATCGTCATCCGACAGCCCCGACACATAGGCCTTCATCACCTCGGCCTGGCCGCCGTTGCGCTCCCCTTTCTTATACGCCTGCAACGCGTGCTGCAGGTACATGGCGTTCTGCCCGGCCAGATTCGGGTACATCGGCACCGTCACCTTGCCCTGCGCGCCGTGGCACGCCGCACAAGCGGCGGCTTTGGCCTGACCGGCGGCCGCATCCCCCGCCGCCAACGCCGGCAGGCTGAACAGGCCGGCGGCCAACAGCGTGATCCCCACTAACTTCATCAGTGCTCCTCGCGATTATGATTTTTTTCCCAGCGCAGCCGCCACGGGCGTTCGCCTTCCGGCACCTGCCCCGCCTCACAGACGAATACGCCCAGCGCGGCGATCAGCTGCTCATCATAATAAATCAACGGGATGCGTTCACGCTGCCAGGGAGGAATACCCAGCTCCTGCCACAGTTTTTTTATCGGCCGCGAATGGGCGCGCCCCACGATGCGCACCGCGCCCTGCACGCCGCCGAAACGAATGCTAATCTGCTGCGATAGCAGCGGCGCGCGCAGCGCCAGATCGCCCTCACCGGCAACCAACAGCCCCAGCCCGTCCGGCAACGTCAGCGGCTGGTCAGGCCGCCAGGGCAGATGCACACCGCGCAGCGCCGCCAGCGGCGGCAGCAGGTGCAGTCGGCCACGGAAACGGCGGATCTGATAGGCGCCGAGCTGCAGCTGCGGTTCGGCGTCTTCCCGGCTGAGTGCCACCTCCTCCCACAGGCGCTGTAGCTGCTCACGCGCCGGCATAGTGACGTTAAACAACGCGATCCAGCGCCGCAACAAGGCGAAACGCCGTACCGGCGAACAGTCGGTCAGGCCGTCGATCGCCAATGAGCGATCCGCCGCCAACAGGCTTTGCAGCGGTTCCGCCAGCAGTTCGTCCAGCAGCTGCTCCTGCTCGGCGCACAGGCTGGCGCTGCGCGCCACCGCCGAAGCGAAGTGCGGCCAGCGCTGGTTGAGCTGCGGCAAAACCTGCAAACGCAGGAAATTGCGATCGAAGCGCGTGTCCTGATTGCTGTCGTCATCTATCCAGCTTAAGGCGTGGCGCTGCGCGTAGCTTTCCAGCGTTTGACGCGAGCAGCCCAGCAACGGCCGCAACAGCAAGTGCTCGCCCAGCGTGGCGCACGCCGCCATCGCCGATAGCCCCGCCGGCCCGCTGCCGCGCTTGAGCGCCAACAGGAAGGTTTCGCTTTGATCGTCAAGGTGTTGGGCGGTAAGCAGCGCTTCTCCCTCAACCAATGCTGCGCTGAAAGCGGCATAGCGCGCCGCACGCGCCGCCGCTTCGATGCCGCCCTGGCGGGCATCCACCTGCACGTGCGTCACCGTCAGCGGGATCCGCCACTCGGCACATCGGCTGCGGCAATGCTCCACCCAACGGTCGGCAAAGGCGCTCAGGCCATGATGCACGTGCAGCGCACGCAGCTGCAGCGCCGGACGTTGGCGGCGCAACGTCGCCAGCAGATGCAGCAGCACGCTGGAATCCAGGCCGCCGCTGAACGCCACCATCAGCCGCTGCTGCGCGCCCAGCTGGTCCGCTACCTGCGTCGTTAATTGATCAGTATCCATCGGTAGGCTTTGTCACTTCTACATAGCTGCACGTTAACCCCGCCTACCGCCATCAATCAAGCATTAACCGTCCGGGCCTGGCGTCGCGTCAGCAGCCACCAGCCGCCCAGCACCGCGATCACCGCCAGCGTGCACCCGGCCGCCCCCCAGCCGATCTGGGCGAAAATGCGGCCATACGCCTGCATCGCCGCCCCTTCGATGTGATCCTCGGCGGTCTGATTGGCGATGATGCCCGCCAGATAGTTGGCGATCGAACCGGTCGCCAGCATATAGATACCGGTCAACACGCCGGTGGCGCCGGGGATATTCAGCCGGGTGATCTGCGCCATCGCCACCGGATCGATAAACAGTTCGGCGAAGCCCATCACCGCCAGGCCGGCGATCATCAGCCCCATCGAACCCGGCCCGTGCAGCCGCGTATTGAGCGCCATCAGCATAAAGCCGACGCCGATCAACAGCAGACCGAAGGCGAACTTGCACCAGATGCGCAGCGTCCGGTCGCCCGCGCCACCGCCGCTCGCCAGCCAGGCCAGCGCCACGCCGCCCAGCATCACCGCGCAGGCGTTAACCGACTGGAACAGCGCGGTCGGCACCGTCCAGCCGAACCAGCGCCGGTCGACGAAGTGATCGATAAACAGGCTGATGGAGCTGCCGCCCTGCTGGGCAAAAGCCCAGAACAGCGTGCCCAGCAGCATCAGTACGATGATCTGCCACAGCCCCCGCCGCTGGCCGGCGTCCGCACGCAGCATAATGCGCGCCACCAGCGCCACCGCCGCCACGCACACCAACCCGAGCAAATAGCCGGCCCAGTCGCGTTCAAACAGCAGCGTGAAGAACAACGGCGACGCCAGCAACGCCGCCAGCAGCCATCCCCAGTGCGGCAGGCCCAGGCTTCTGGCGCGCATCAGCGGGGCATTCACGCCGCGGGTGTGGCGGAAATGGCGTCCGCCCAGCAGAAAAATCACCAGGCCGGCGAACATGCCGATCCCGGCCAACGCAAAGCCGACGTGCCAGCCATAGCGCTCGGCCGCCAACCCACAGGCGATCGGTGCCAAAATGGAACCGACGTTGCCGGCGGCGTACAGCAGCGAGAAGCCCCCTTCGCGGCGCGAGTCCTGCGCCGGGTAAAGCTCGCCCAGCAGGCAGCTGATATTGGATTTGAACAGGCCGTAACCGCAGATGATGATCGCCAGCGCCAGATAGAGCGACTGGGCGGAGACCGCGCTCAGGCCGAGCACGATATGCCCCAGGGTCATCAGCGCCGCGCCGGCGATCACCGCGACGCGGTTGCCCAGCAGGCGGTCGGCGAGCCAGCCGCCCAAAATAGGAGTGACGTAAACTAACGAAGCGTAAGCGCTGTAGAGATCGATGGCGTGGCTGTCGGTATAGCCGAGTTGGTGGGTCAGATAGAGGATCAGTAACGCACGCATGCCGTAAAAGCTGAAATATTCCCAAATTTGTATCGCTACGACATAGTAGATTGCGCGCGGCTGTGAGGGTGTTTTCATGGTGGTCTCCCATCAGTCGGTGAACGACAAAGGGGAAGCGCGAGCGCCTCCCCTGTTTTTGGCTGCGGTTATTTCGCCTTCAGCACTTTCACCCGATAACGTCCGTCCGCCTGACGGTAGGCGCCGTGAATGTCGGTTTCAAAGCCCGGATAATGCGCGCCGATTTCGCACAGCATCTGCAGGAACTCCAGCACCGGCCGGCTCTCTTCGGTCAGCATCTCGCCCGGCATCACCAGCGGCACGCCCGGCGGGTATGGGAGGATCATGTTGGCGTTGACCTTACCGACCATCTCTTCCAGATAGACCTCTTCCACTTCGCCGTGCAGCTCTTTCTGGAACGCCTGATACGGGTTCATCACCATGGTTGGTAGCACTTCGAATGCGCGGTACATCAGGTCCGGCAGGTTGTGTTGCTCCACCAGGCGGTGAATGTTCTGCGCCAGATCCTGAATGCGCATGTTTTCATAGAAATCAGGCGCTTCCTGATACAGCGAAGGCAGCATGTTTTTCACCCGCAGGTTCAGGTCGAACGAACGTTTGAAGTCGGTCATCGCGCGCAGCAGGCTGAGCGCCTTGGTTTTATCGATGCCGATGCTGAACAGGAACAGCAGGTTGTACGGTCCGGTTTTCTCGACGATGATGCCGCGCTCGTCGAGGTATTTCGCCACGATGCTGGCCGGGATGCCGAACGGCTGCATCTCGCCTTCCTTGCTCATCCCCGGCGTCAGAATGGTGACCTTGATTGGATCCAGATACATGTGTTCATTGTCGATGTTCTTGAAACCGTGCCAGGCGCTGTCGGAGCGCAGCGGCCAGCATTCCGGCTCATCGATATGCTCCGGCTGCCAGACGTCGAAGAACCAGCCGTCGGACTCGACTTTCAGGCGTTTGATCTCTTTACGGAACTTGATCGCGCGTTCGATAGAACCGTGGATCAGGCGCTTGCCGGCGTTGCCTTTCATCATCGCCGCAGCGGTTTCGGTCGAGGCCACAATGCCGTAGTGCGGCGAAGTGGTGGTGTGCATCATGTAGGCTTCGTTGAAGGTCTCTTCGTTGATGTCGCCCTTCACGTGGATCATCGACGCCTGCGAGAAGGCCGCCAGCAGTTTGTGGGTGGACTGGGTTTCATAGATCACCTTGCCCTCCACGCGGCCGCCGCTCATGCCACACTTGCCTTTATAGATCGGGTGGAAATTGGTGTAAGGCACCCAGGCGGAATCGAAGTGGATAGACTTCACGTCCAGGGTGTTCTTGATAAAGTCGGTGTTGTACAGCAGGCCATCATAGGTGGAGTTGGTGATCACCGCGTGCACCGGCCAGGTGGCGTTCGGGGTATCCTTCACGCGTTTGGCGATGGTGGCGCGCTGGAACTCGCTCTGCGGAATACCGCCGAGGATGCCGTAAGCGTTGCGGGTCGGGCGGAAATAGATCGGCGTGATGTCGCTCATCATCATCAGGTGAGTCAGCGACTTGTGGCAGTTACGGTCAATCAGCACCGTGCTGCCCGCCGGCGCCGAATACATGCCGACGATCTTGTTGGCAGTGGAAGTGCCGTTGGTGACCATGTAGCTGCGTTCGGCGTTGAACACGCGAGAAATATACTCTTCCGCCTCTTTGTGCGGGCCGGAGTGATCCAGCAGCGATCCCAGTTCAGACACCGAAATCGAGATATCCGACTTCATGGTGTTCGGGCCGAAGAAATCGTAGAACAGGCTGCCGACCGGGCTTTTCTGGAACGCGGTGCCGCCCATGTGGCCCGGCGTACAGAAGGTGTATTTGCCTTCGCGCACGTATTTGAACAGCGCCTTGGTCAGCGGTGGCAGGATGGTGTCGATATATTCGTCGGTATTCTGTTTGATCTTGGCGGCGATGTCGGTTGCCGCGCCGAGCGCATACTCGAAGAAGCGCACCTGCATGCGCAGATCGTTCAGGCTGACGTCCAGCGTCGAATAGGTGTTGGCGAAGGCGTACAGCGGCATGTACTCGTTCAGCTGGCTGATCTCTTCGCACAGCTCCAGGTTGTATTTGTCCCAGTCGAAGATCACCCCGCACAAGCGGGCGTTGTTCTCGATCAGTTTCAGCAGGTCTTCGCGATCGTTAGGGTAAACGATGCGGAAATCCAGACTTTCCAGCGCCTGATGCAGTTCACGGATAGGCTCTTCTTTAAAGTAGACACCCATGTGATTCATGATGGCGATAACGTTCATATGCATTTCTCCTGGCAAAGCAAGCCCCTTCCCGTCGCGGCTGACAGGTCGGAAAGAAAGGGGCTGGGTAAATTCAGTCGGTCAGCGGACGCGAATCAGTGCGCTTTGGCCGTGGTGTTTTCATCGACCGCCGCTGCGCTGGCAGCCTGGCGGGTATTCATTTTCCGGGCGTAGAACATCAGGATAATCAGGCTGATGATAAAGGTGCCGGACAGTTCGAAAGAGTTGGCGCCCATCAGCGCGATGAAGCAGAAGCCGCAGCCGCACACGGAAGCGATCAGGCTCAGCAGGTTGCGCACGTTGACCCCTTCAAAGCGGATCAGGTCTACGCAGGAGTAGAAGTAAGGCAGCATGGTCAGCAGCACCGCGATACCGGTCAGCTCGCCGAACAGGTCGGACGCTTTGCCGCCGGCGGAGCTCATCAGGGTGATCAGCACCATCAGCGCGGTCATTTTGCAACCGGCCAGCAGCAGGCCTTTCTTCGGAATGCCGTTTTTATCCAGCTCGCCGTACACTTTCGGGAAGTTGCCGTCGTTGGCGGCGCGCACCCCGGCCTGGCCGACCAGCATCATCCACGAACCGAGCGAGGTCAGGCAGGCGAAGGCGGTGAAGGCGGAAACCATCGGTGCGGCCCAGTTGCCCATAATCGCCGAGGCGCTGATGGCGAACGGCGCGCCGCTGGCGGCCATTTCAGACGCCGGGAACATGCCGCTGATCACCTGGGTGGCGGCGATGTAGATGATGCCCGCCAGACCGGTGCCGAGCATGGTCGCCAGCGGTACGGTGCGTTTCGGGTTTTTCACCATGCCGGTGCTGACCGCCGCGGATTCCACGCCGATGAACGCCCACAGGCACAGCAGGATACTTTTGATGACCGCATGGCTGTCGGTGGTGCCGGAGGTATTCCAGTTAGCCTGGTAGGTGGCGGCGTCAAACCAGTGCCAGCCGAGGGTGGCGGTCACGATCACCGGGATCAGCACCAGCACCAGGCCCAGGGTGGTCAAACGGCTGACCCAGGTTCCGCCCAGCATGTTAACGAAGGTGAAGACCCACACGATGGCGATACAGGCGATGCCGGCGGGCACCGGGTTGTTCAGCGCCGGGAAGAAGGTGGAGAGATAAGAAACGGCGGTAATGCCGATGGCCAGGTTACCGATCCAGTTGGCATGGTAATAAAGCACGCCGGTCTGGAAACCGAAAGCCGGGGAAATTTCACCGGCGTAGGCGATAGGGCCGCCCTGCTGTGGGTTTTTGGTGGCGAGGCGGGCATACACATAAGCCAGCGACATCGCCCCGATAATCGAGATCACCCATCCCCAAATGGCGATGGATCCGAGACTCGCCAGGTTGGCGGGCAATAAGGCAATCCCGCTCCCCATCATATTACCGGCGACCACGCCGGTGCAGGCAATAAGCCCTATTTTCTTGGGTGAAGCCATGGTCAGTTTCTCCTGATTTACGTTTCTTATAAGCCACGCCCATAAATAAAAGATTTTAATGAGCCGGCTTGATAGTCAGGATGCTAACCATCGGGGGGAATAAAGTCCTAAAGATAAAGTGAGATTACGCTCATGATCATACAAATGATAACCTGAGGTTTTTTATTAACACATCAAGATAAAAAGACAGGCTAAAGAAAAGATAAACATCATTTAAAAACAAAAAGATGACAAGGTTAATAACGCATAACAAATGGCAAAAAAGAGATAATATCGCGCAGCAAAATAATACATTCATGCAACATGACTTCACCAATAAATAACGCCGCCATGATCCCCGAAGAATAAGAGCGGCGTGATATTGGGTTAATTATTGGCGCTGATAGTTATTTAAATAAGGCACGACGTTGGTCAATGACGTCTGGAATACGCCATTGGTGATCCAATGCAAGGTATCCTCACCGGGGCGAAGATTGAAGGCGGTAATATAAGAGTCGGCCGCCAAATGATTCTGCCCCTGCATTTCATACACCTTGCCCAGCAGCACATAATTCAGCCACGACATTTGCAATTCAATCCCCAGATCGATCGCCCGGTGCGCCTCGTCAATGCGCCCCTGCGTCAAGGCATCTACCGCCAGAACCTGCTGCATAATCGGCGTGTTCTTCAATTCGGGGATCGTCGCCAGATGGCTGATATCGGCGCGCAGTTGCCCCAAGGCCGGGCTGTCGAACGGTTGATAAGAATTGCGCAGCAGATCCACCAACGCTTTTTCAGCCAGCAGATAGCGGAAGTTCGGCGCGCTGTTAATCAGCTCGCTCAGCTGGGCGCTGGCGCGGGTCAACGAATCGGCGTCACCGCGGATCAGCAACTGATGCGCCTGGTAGAAACGCTGCAGCAACGGCCCGTTGTCCGGCAGCAACTGCGCCAGACGCTGCTCCAGCTGTGGCGGCCAAGGCTGCTTCAGCGCCGCGGACAGGCTGGCGAGGAAGTCGGTCTGGATCTTCAGCTGGTTATCGGCGGTGATGAAGTAACGCTTGTCCAACATGATCGAACTGTCGGCGTTATCCACCAGCCGCACGGAGAGGAAACACTGCTGGGCGCGGTAGTGGCGCTGATTGACGAACTCGATATACAGCGACTTGCCCGAGTTGCTGGGGCCGGAATAGTTGTAGTTGGTCTGGTCGTGCACCAGGAAGGTCGAGTAAGTGTTCAACGAATCGGTAATCAGCTCGCTGACGCCCACCACATAAGAGAGCTGCGGCATCCAGTTGCTGCAGCTCTCGCCGCCCTGAATGCGGATATCGATATCGCGCGGGTTGAGCAGCACCGGCATGGTCGATACCGGCACGCGCTGCGACAACGTGGCGATGCCGACAAACGCCACGCAGACGCTTAGCGCACTCAGAAACGCCAGCCACACCCAGAACGTCGAGCGGCGATAAAAATGTGGCTTCTTCTCGCCGGGCGCGGCAGCCGGCACGCTTGCCCGGCGCGGCGGCACATAGGGCGTATCCTCTTCATCATCGCTGCCGTCTTCCGGCTCATGCATGATCACCGCGATCTGCGGCGCCGGTGCAATCGCGGGTTGTGTCTCCCCCTCTTCACACCAGATCACCGACGTCGCCAGCTTATACCCGCGCTTGGGCACGGTGATAATGTATTCCGGGCTATCGCTGTCGCCGTCTTTCAGGTACTTGCGCAGCTCTGAAATACATTGGGTCACCACGTGGTTGGTGACAATATTGCGCTTCCAGACGTTGTCGATCAGCTCGTCGCGGCTCAGCACCACGTCGGGGTGCCGGGCGAAATAGCACAGCATGTCGATCAGGCGCGGTTCCAGCGTTTTCTGGCGACCATCGCGGCTGATGGTGTTGTCGGCAGGAGTAACCAGCCACTCCCCGACGCGAAAAGCAGGCTCTTGCATGGCGGAAATAACTCTGTAGGCATGTAGGGCAAGGGCGCGATCATAGCATAACCGCCCCCGGCTGTGGCCGCCGGGAGGCGATTAAGCCGTTAACTCTCGTATAATTCTAACGGTAAACCATCGGGATCGCTGAAAAAGGTAAAGCGGGATTGGGTGTAGGGATCGACACGCACCGGTTCGCAGGCAACGCCGGCCGCCTGCAGATGAGCGATAGCCTGATCGATGTCGTCGACGCTGAACGCCAGATGGCGCAGGCCGCAGGCCTCCGGGCGGCTGACGCGAGCCGGCGGCGAGGGGAAAGAAAACAGCTCGATGGTGTATTGCCCGTTGAGCGCCAGATCCGCTTTCCAGGAGCCGCGCTCCTCACGGTAGACTTCGCTCAGCAGGGTAAACCCGAGAATGTCGCAGTAAAAACGCTTGCTGGCGGCGTAGTCCGCGCCAATGATCGCGATGTGGTGCACCTGACGTAATGCCAGCATAGAAACCCTCTCCTGTTCATTCTGATGGGGCACGGTATCCGGCGGCGGCGATGCCGTCAATGAAAAAGCCCGGCTTATCTTGCCAAACCGCCGGGCGCGTTATGGCCTTATGGCTGCGGGGCTTTCAGCACCTTCACCAGATAGCACCCGTCTTCCGTCAGTTTGGCGCCGTGGATATCGGTTTCAAAACCGGGATAGCGCTCACCGATCGAGCATAGCATCAGCAGGAAATCGAGCACCGCCCGGCTCTCTTCGGTGATCATTTCCCCCGGCATCACCAACGGCACGCCCGGCGGATAAGGCAGGATCATATTGGCCGCCACCTTGCCCACCAGCTGATCCAGCTCGCAGGTTTCGACATTGCCGCGCACCTGCTCCTGGAACATCTGGTGCGGCGTCAGCTTCATTTCCGGCAGCACGTCGAACGCCCGCTGCATCAGGCCTGGCAGATCGTGTTGGCGGATCAGGCGATGAATGCCGGCGGCCAGATCCTGGATGCGCATATGGCGATAGAAATCCGGATCTTCGGCGTACAGATCCGGCAGCATGTTCTTCACCCGCAGGTTGAGATCGTAGGCGCGCTTGAAGTCGGTCAGGCCGCGCAGCAGGCTCATCGCCTTGGTTTTATCGATGCCGATGCTGAACAGGAACAGCAGGTTGTACGGCCCGGTCTTCTCCACCACGATGCCGCGTTCGTCGAGATACTTCGCCACCAGCGCCGCCGGGATCCCCTCTTCCTCCAGCGCGCTCAGCTCATTCATGCCCGGCGTCAGGATCGTCACCTTGATCGGATCGAGGTACATATGATCGCGATCGGTCTGGCCGAAACCGTGCCAGTTATCGTCCGGATCCAGCGGCCAGCACTGCGCCTCATCGATCTCTTCCGGCTGCCAGATATCGAAGAACCAGCTGTCGCTTTCCTCGCGCAGCCGCTGCACTTCACGGCGAAAATGCAGCGCGCGTTCCACCGAACGGTTGATCAAACGGCGCCCCGGGTTGCCGCGCAGCATGGCGGCGGCGGTCTCCATCGACGCCACGATGCCGTAGTGCGGCGAAGTGGTGGTGTGCATCATGTAGGCTTCGTTGAAGGTGCTCTCATCGTAGTCACCCTTGATATGAATCATCGAGGCCTGCGAGAAGGCGGCCAGCAGCTTGTGGGTGGATTGGGTTTCGTAGAAAACCTTGCCGGGCACCCGCTCGCCGCTCATGCCGCTCTTGCCGTCGTAAATCGGATGGAAGTTGGTGTAAGGCACCCAGGCGGAGTCGAAGTGGATCGACGGCACCTCCAGCGTCTGCTTAATGTAGTCGGTGTTGTACAACAGGCCGTCATAGGTGGAGTTGGTGATCACCGCATGCACCGGCCAGGTGGCGTTCGGCGTCGCCTGCACCCGGGCGGCGATGCTCTCACGCGTGAATTCGCGCTGCGGGATCCCGCCGAGGATGCCGTAGGCGTTGCGCAGCGGGCGCAGATAGATCGGCACGATATCGCTCATCATCAGCAGGTGGCACAGCGATTTGTGGCAGTTGCGGTCGATCAGTACCGTGCTGCCCGCCGGCGCCGAATACATGCCGACGATCTTGTTGGCGGTGGAGGTGCCGTTGGTGACCAGATAGCTCTGCTCGGCGTTGAAGGTGCGCGCGATATACTCTTCGGCCTCCAGGTGCGGCCCGGTATGATCCAGCAGCGAACCGAGCTCGGTAACCGAAATCGAGATGTCGGCCTTCAGGGTATTGGCGCCGAAGAAGTCATAGAACAGGCAGCCCACCGGGCTTTTTTGAAACGCAGTGCCGGCCATGTGGCCCGGCGTGCAGAAAGTGTACTTGCCTTCGCGCACATAGTTGAACAGCGCCTTGGTCAGCGGCGGCGTGATGGTGTCGATATATTCCGCGGTGTACTGCTGGATGCGCTGCGCGATGTCGTCCGCCGCGTTCAGGCCGTACTCGAAGAAATAGAGCACCATGCGCATTTCATGCAGGCTGACGTCGAAGGTGGAGTGGGTATTGATAAAGGCGTACAGCGGCAGGTATTCGTTCAGCTCGTTGATCTCGCTGCACAGCTCCAGGCTGTAGTCGTCCCAGTCGAAGATCACCCCGCAGATGCGGGCGTTGGCTTCGATCAGCTTCAGCAGATCACCGCTGTTTTTGGGGTACACCAGCTGGAATCCCATGGCGGCCAGCGCAGCGTGGAGCTCGCGAATCGGCTCATCTTTGTAGTAGACGCCCGTCGGGCCCATGATGGCGATGATATTCATCGGCAGCTCCTGTCAGTTAACGGCCAAGTCTCTATAACACCACGAAAATCCGGCGGTGTGTAGCCAAAAAAAAACCGCCCGGAGGCGGTTTCTTGCAGCGAAGCACAGAACTCAGCAGTAGCCGTAGTTCATCAGACGCTGGTAACGGCGGTTGAGCAACTCTTCGTCGTTCAGACCATCCAGATCTTTCAGATCGGCCAGCAGCTGCGCTTTTAGCGCGGCGGCCATCGCCGGCACGTCGCGGTGCGCGGAACCCAGCGGCTCCGGGATCACCGAGTCGATCAGCTTCAGCTCTTTCAGACGCGGTGCGGTGATGCCCATCGCTTCTGCGGCCAGCGGGGCCTTATCGGCGCTCTTCCACAGGATGGAAGCACAGCCTTCCGGCGAAATCACCGAGTAGGTGCTGTACTGCAGCATGTTCACCTTGTCGCCCACGCCGATCGCCAGCGCGCCGCCGGAGCCGCCTTCGCCGATGACGGTGCAGATGACCGGCACGTTCAGACGCGACATCTCACGCAGGTTGCGCGCGATAGCTTCCGACTGGCCGCGTTCTTCCGCGCCCACGCCCGGATAAGCGCCCGGGGTATCAATAAAGGTGATGATCGGCATCTTGAAGCGTGCGGCCATTTCCATCAGGCGCAGCGCCTTGCGGTAGCCTTCCGGCGCCGGCATGCCGAAGTTGCGGCGGATCTTCTCTTTGGTTTCACGGCCTTTCTGATGCCCGATGATCATCACCGGGCGGCCATCCAGGCGCGCAATGCCACCGACGATCGCTTTGTCGTCAGCGTAAGCGCGATCGCCCGCCAACTCTTCGAAGTCGGTAAAGATGTGTTTGATATAATCCAGGGTATAAGGACGGCGCGGGTGGCGTGCCAATTGGGCAATCTGCCAGGCCCCAAGATCGGCAAAAATCTTGCGCGTCAGCTCAACGCTCTTTTCACGCAGGCGCTGAACCTCTTCGTCCAGATTAATATCTAATTTTTCGTCTTGACGGCTGACTGCAGTCAGCGAGTCAATTTTCGCTTCCAGCTCTGCAATCGGCTGTTCAAAATCAAGAAAATTCAGACTCATAGCATTCCTATTTTAGTCAAATTCCAAGTCCACCTGCTCATTGCCTACCAACGTCCGCAAGTCGATCAACAAGCGGTCGGTGGGCGTCACGCGCCAGGTTGCGCCAAAACGCAGCTTGGCTCGCGCATCTTCCCGTTGATAGTAGAGATGCACTGGAATCGTCCCCGATCGATGGGGTTCCAACGACTGACGGAGACGGTTCAAAAGCTGGTCATCAATTTGCCTGTCAGTCAGCGAGATAGCAAGCCCGCGAGCGTATTTTTCCCGGGCTTCACTGATGTCCATTACCTCGCGGGCCATCATTTTAAGCCCGCCGCTAAAGTCATCAAAGCTGACCTGTCCACTGGCGATAAGGATACGGTCTTTTTCCAACAAATGCTGGTATTTTTCTAACGCTTCGGTGAATAACATCACTTCCAGACGGCCCGAACGGTCATCCAGCGTGCAGATGCCGATGCGGTTGCCGCGCTTGGTCACCATCACCCGCGCGGCGACCACCAACCCGACGGCGGTAGTCATTTTGCCCCGATCCGTCGGGTGCATGTCTTTCAAACGCTGGCCACCGGCGTAACGTTCGATCTCCTTCAGGTACTGGGTGATCGGGTGGCCGGTCAGGTACAGCCCCAGCGTCTCCCGTTCACCGTCCAGCACCACCTGCTCCGGCCAGGGCGCGATATTGGCGTAGGATTGCTCTACCTGCTCCGGCGCTTCCGCCAGCACGCCAAACATATCCACCTGGCCGATAGCTTCGGCTTTCGCATGCTGATCCGCCGCTTTCAACGCGTCGCCGAGCGAATTCATCAGCGCGGCGCGGTGCGGCCCAAGGCGATCGAACGCCCCGGACATGATCAGTTTTTCCAGAATGCGGCGGTTCAGTTTCTTGATGTCGGAGCGCGCGCAGAGATCGAACAGGTCTTTGAAGTAACCTTGTTCGCCGCTGTTGCGCGCCTCGATAATCGCCTCGATTGGCCCTTCCCCTACGCCCTTGATGGCGCCGATGCCGTACACGATCTCGCCGTCGTCGTTGACGTGGAAGTGATACAGGCCGCTGTTGATGTCCGGCGGCAGGATCTTCAGCCCCATGCGCCAGCATTCGTCCACCAGCCCCACCACTTTGTCGGTGTTGTCCATATCGGCGGTCATCACCGCCGCCATAAACTCGGCCGGGTAGTGGGCCTTCAGCCACAGCGTCTGGTACGACACCAGCGCATAGGCGGCGGAGTGCGATTTGTTGAAGCCATAACCGGCGAATTTCTCCACCAGGTCGAAGATTTTCACCGACAGTTCGCCGTCGATGCCGCGCGCTTTGGCGCCGTCTTCAAAGCCGCCGCGCTGCTTGGCCATTTCGACCGGGTTCTTTTTACCCATCGCACGGCGCAGCATGTCCGCGCCGCCCAGCGTGTAGCCGGCCAGCACCTGGGCAATCTGCATCACCTGTTCCTGATACAGGATGATGCCGTAGGTCGGCTCCAGCACCGGCTTGAGCGACTCGTGCTGCCACTGAATGTCCGGGTAGGAGATCTCTTCACGGCCGTGTTTGCGGTCGATGAAGTTATCCACCATGCCCGACTGCAGCGGCCCCGGACGGAACAGCGCCACCAGTGCGATCATGTCTTCGAAGCAGTCGGGCTTCAGACGTTTGATCAAATCTTTCATGCCGCGCGATTCAAGCTGGAACACCGCCGTGGTTTCCGAGCGCTGCAGCATGTCGAAACTTTTCTTGTCGTCGAGCGGGATGGCGGCGATGTCGATCGGTTCCAGCCCGGTCTTGGCGCGCCGGGCGTTGATCATCTCCAGCGCCCAGTCGATGATGGTCAGGGTGCGCAGACCGAGGAAGTCGAACTTCACCAGCCCGGCGTATTCCACGTCGTTCTTGTCGAACTGTGTCACCGGGTGGTTCCCTTCGGCATCGCAGTACAGCGGCGCGAAGTCGGTGATCTTGGTCGGCGCGATCACCACGCCCCCGGCGTGTTTACCGGCGTTGCGCGTTACCCCTTCCAGCTTGCGCGCCATGTCGATCAGCGCCTTGACCTCTTCGTCGGCCTCGTAAATTTCCGGCAGCTGCGGTTCGGCGGCGAAGGCTTTCTCCAGCGTCATGCCCGGATCCGGCGGCACCAGCTTGGAGATGCGATCGACGAAGCCGTACGGGTGCCCCAGCACGCGGCCCACGTCGCGGATAACCGCTTTCGCCGCCATGGTGCCGAAGGTGATGATCTGCGATACCGCTTCGCGGCCGTACATCTCCGCCACGTGCTCGATCACCTGGTCACGCTTCTCCATGCAGAAGTCGACGTCAAAGTCGGGCATTGAGACACGTTCCGGGTTCAGGAAGCGTTCGAACAGCAGATCGAACTCCAGCGGATCGAGGTCGGTGATTTTCAACGCATAGGCCACCAGCGAACCGGCGCCGGAGCCGCGCCCCGGGCCCACCGGCACGTTGTTGTCCTTCGACCACTGGATAAACTCCATCACGATCAGGAAGTAGCCGGGGAAGCCCATCTGGTTGATCACCTTCAGCTCTACGTCCAGACGCTCGTCATATTCCGGGCGGCGCTGCGCGCGCACTTCAGGATCGGGGAACAGGAACTCCAGACGCTCTTCCAGCCCCTCTTTCGATTTGAGCACCAGGAAGTCCTCGGTGCTCATATCGCCGGTCGGGAACTGCGGCAGGAAGTATTCGCCGAGGCGAATGGTGACGTTGCAGCGCTTGGCGATTTCGACGCTGTTCAGCAGCGCTTCCGGGATGTCGGCGAACAGTTCGCACATCTCGTCTTCGCTGCGCATGTACTGTTGCGGGCTGTAGTTGCGCGGCCGCTTAGGGTCGTCCAGCGTAAAGCCGTCGTGAATGGCGACGCGAATCTCATGAGCGTCGAAGTCATCTTCCACCAGGAAGCGCACGTCGTTGGTGGCCACCACCGGCAAGCCGCGCTCAGTGGCCAGCGCCACCGCCGCATGCAGGTAGTTCTCTTCGTCCTGACGGCCGGTGCGGATCAGTTCCAGATAGTAACAGTCCGGGAAATGCTGCTGGTAGAAATCCAGACACTGATCCACCTGCGCCTGGTTGCCGCGCAGCAGAAACTTGCCGACGTCGCCCTGACGCGCACCGGAGAGCAGGATCAGCCCTTCGCGATGTTCAATCAGCCAGTCGCGATCGATAGTCGGGCCGGCGGCGCCGTAGCCGCGCTGATAGGCGCGAGAAATCAGCAGCGTCAGGTTCTGGTAGCCTTCGTTGTTGCTGGCCAGCACCGTCAACTGAGCCAGTTCATCGCCCAGCTCTTCGCTTTGCACATGGAAATCCGCGCCGATGATCGGTTTGATCCCGGCGCCGTGCGCGCTGCCGTAGAATTTCACCAGCCCGCACAGGTTGGTGAAATCGGTGATTGCCAGTGCAGGCATGGCTAACGCGGCGGCTCTTTTCACCAGCGGCGCCGTCTTGGCCAATCCATCAATCATGGAGTAGTCACTGTGGACGCGCAGGTGAATAAAACGAGGTTCGGCCATCTCCAGATACCTGATTGAAGGGGCTCAGCAGGCTGAGCCCGGGTTAATGCTATCGTCGAGCCGGTCAGGCTCGCAGACTACAGCGCCAGCGCTCTTTTCACCGGCGCGAAACTGCGGCGATGATGCTCGGTGGCGCCCAGCGCGGCCAGCCGCTCCAGGTGGAAGGCGGTCGGGTAGCCTTTATGCTGCGCGAAACCGTAGTCCGGGTACTCGCTGTCCAGCTCGGCCATTTCGCGATCGCGCGTGACCTTCGCCAGAATGGACGCCGCGCTGATCTCCGCCACGCGGCTGTCGCCCTTCACCACCGCCTGCGAACGCATCGGCAAGCTCGGGCAACGGTTACCGTCGATTAAAACCATGTCCGGCGCGATATGCAACCCGGCCACCGCGCGCTGCATCGCCAACATGGTGGCGTGCAAAATGTTCAGTTGGTCGATTTCCGCCGGTTCGGCGCGCCCCAGGCTCCAGGAGAGCGCCTTGGCGACGATTTCGTCATACAGCGCCAGGCGGCGTTTTTCACTGAGTTTCTTGGAGTCCGCCAGACCGACGATCGGCTGCGCCGGATCGAGGATCACGGCGGCGGTGACCACCGCGCCGACCAACGGGCCGCGGCCCACTTCGTCCACACCGGCAATCAGCGTGGCAGCGGGATAGATAAAGGGTTCAATCATGCTTTCGCCAGCTCCAACACAGCCTGAGCGGCCTGTTCGTCCGCACCGCAACGGATGCTTTGGTGCAAGGTAAGGAAAGTCTGTTTCAGCGCGTCGGTTTCCGGGCTCTCTTCCAGCAGCGGCATCACGGCGGCGGCCAGTTTGTCCGGCACGCAGTCATGCTGCAACAGCTCGGTGACGATCTCGCGCCCCGCCAGCAGATTCGGCAGCGAAACGTAAGGCGTTTTTACCAGCTTCTGCGCCAACCAGAAAGTGAACGGCTTCATGCGATAGCCCACCACCATCGGGCACTTGGCCAGCATGCACTCCAGCGCCGCCGTACCGGATGCCAGCAGCGCCGCGTCGCTGGCGATCATCGCTTCGCGCCCCTGCCCGTTCAGCAGGTGTACGGTCAAATCCGGTGCAACCTCGGCCTTGATGCGCTCAAACTGCTCGCGCCGTTTGGCGTTGACCAGCGGCACCACCACTTCCAGCTCGGGATAACGGGTGCGCAGCAGCTGCGCGGTTTTGAGGAAATCGGCGCTCAGCATCTCGACTTCGGCGCCGCGGCTGCCCGGCAGCAAGGCCAGACAGCGCGCCTGCGGAGCGATGCCAAGCTGAGCGCGCGCCGCCAGCCGGTCGGGCTGCAACGGCATGGCGTCCGCCATAGTGTGGCCAATAAACCGGCAGGGGACGTTGAAACGATCGTAAAACGCTTTTTCGAAAGGGAGAAAGGCCAGCACCAAATCGGTGGCTTTGCCTATTTTGAAAACGCGCTTTTGTCGCCAGGCCCACACGGAAGGGCTGACGTAGTGGATGGTGCGAATGCCGCGCTGCTTGAGGCGGCCTTCCAGCGTGATGTTGAAGTCCGGCGCGTCGATGCCGACAAACACGTCCGGCCGCAGCTCACCGAAGCGGCGGGTAAGATCCTTGCGGATCTTCAACAGGCGTGGCAAACGCTCGAGCACTTCCACCACGCCCATGACCGCCAGCTCTTCCATTTCGTACCAGGCTTCGCAGCCTTCGGCCTGCATCAGCGGGCCGGCGACGCCTACGAAACGCGCGCCGGGGATCTGCGCCTTGAGCGCACGGATCAAGCCGGCGCCGAGAATGTCACCGGAGGTTTCTCCGGCGACCAGTCCGATAGTCAATGGACGATTCGACATAACTCAGCGAATGATGCCACGGGTGGAACGGGTGAAGAAATCGAGGTATTGCTGCACCACCGGCTGTTCTTTGGCCAGGGCTTCGATTTCCGCTTTCGCTTCATCCAGCGTTTTCTCGCTGCGATACAGGATTTTGTAGGCGTTGCGGATTGCCTGCATTTCATCCTTGTCAAAACCGCGGCGCTTCAGGCCGACCGCGTTGACGCCGAACGGCGTAGCGTGGTTGCCCTGAGCGATGACGAAAGGAGGCACGTCCTGAGCGACACCGGAACAACCGCCTACCATCACATGCGCGCCGATAATGCAGAACTGGTGGATCGCCGTCATGCCGCCGATGATGGCGTGATCGTCGATTTCCACATGCCCCGCCAGCGTGGCGTTGTTGGCCAGCACGCAAGCATTGCCGACCACGCAATCGTGGGCGACGTGCACGTTGACCATCAGCAGGTTGTCGTTGCCCACTTTAGTCAGGCCGGTACCCTGCGCGGTGCCGCGATGAATGGTCACGCTTTCGCGGATGCGGTTGCGATCGCCCACTTCAACGCGCGTCGGTTCGCCCGCGTATTTCAGATCCTGATTCACTTCGCCGATAGAGGCGAACTGATAAATCTGATTATCGCAGCCAATCTTGGTAATGCCGTTCACCACCACGTGGGATTTCAGCACCGTGCCGGCGCCGATTTCCACCTGGGAGCCGACGTAGCAGAAAGGGCCGATATGCACGTTGGCGCCGATCACGGCGCCTTCTTCGACTATCGCGCTAGGATGGATAAAGGCGGTTTGGTCAATCACGGATTAAGCCTCCCGGCTGCGGGCACACATCATGGTTGCTTCGCAGACAATTTTACCGTCAACGGTCGCCACGCCTTTGAAGCGAGTCAGACCGCGGCGAGTTTTCTCGAAGGTGACTTCCATGACCATCTGATCGCCTGGCACCACAGGGCGCTTGAAACGTGCTTCGTCGATACCGGCGAAGTAATACAGCTCGCCCGGCTCCAGTTTGCCGACGCTTTTAAACGCCAGAATACCGGTGGCCTGCGCCATGGCTTCCAGGATCAATACGCCTGGGAAAATCGGTTTGCCAGGGAAATGGCCCTGGAAAAACGGTTCATTCACCGATACGTTCTTCACCGCACGCAGATATTTGTGCTCTTCAAACTCGAGGACGCGGTCGACCAGCAAGAACGGGTAACGGTGAGGAAGCAGATCCAAAATTTCTGCAATATCCAGAGTATGAGTGTCAGTAGTCAAAATACTCTTCCTGTCTCTAAAAACTGATGGCATCAACAACACGGCCTGCGCTGACCCCAAAAGGAGATCATCATGCAGGCCGCAAATTAACATCTCTTTGCGCTTTTGGTCTCACGACCAACGCGTTTCGTTTTGTACCCGCCAGGGCGGGCGGCAATGATTAGTCTTTTCCGACTTTACGTTCGACAGCTTTCAAGCGTTTGCTGATCTCATCGATATTCATCACCAACGCAGCGGTTTTACGCCAAACCTTGTTAGGCTGCAACGGAATGCCCGAAGAGTATACCCCAGGTTCGGTGATTGGTCGCATAACCATTCCCATTCCGGTAACAACAACCTTGTCGGCAATCTCCATGTGACCGTTGATCACGCTGGCACCGCCGATCTGGCAGTAGCGGCCGATTTTCAGGCTGCCGGCCATGATCACACCGCCGGCGACGGCGGTATTGTCGCCAATCACGACGTTATGTGCAATCTGACATTGGTTGTCGATGATAACACCATTCCCGATTTGGGTGTTATCCAAAGCGCCGCGGTCAATGGTGGTGCAAGCGCCGATTTCGACGCGATCGCCGATAATCACCGTGCCCAACTGAGGGATTTTGATCCACTCGCCGCGCTCGTTCGCATAGCCGAAACCGTCCGCGCCAATCACGGTGCCGGACTGGATCAGGCAGCGCTGGCCGATTTCAACCGCATGATAAATTGTGACATTCGCCCACAGACGCGTTCCCGCGCCGATGCGTGCGTGTTTGCCGATGAAGCAGCCCGGACCGATAACCACGTTATCGCCAAGCACCGCACCCGACTCAATCACCGCGTTTGCCCCAATGGCGACGTTCTGCCCCAGCTGCGCTTCAGGCGAGATCACCGCGCTTGGCGCGATATCCTGCGCCGGTGCCGGCGTAGTGTCCATCAGTTGCGCCATGCGCGCGTAGGTCAGATAAGGGTTTTTAACCACCAGCGCCGCAGCACGGCAGTGTGGTAAATCCGCTTCGGTAAGCACCACGGCGCTTGCCTGGCAGGAAGACAGCTGCTCTTGATAGCGGCTGTTTGACAAAAACGTGATTTGGCCAGGCTGTGCCGAATGCATAGAAGCAATGCCGGTGATGACGAGATCGCCATCACCGTGCAATTGTGCATCCAACTGCTGCGCTAAATCAGCCAGTCGAATTGAAAGCATGTGTTATTTAACCTGTTTCAGCACGTCAGCAGTGATATCTTTGGAAGAGTCTGCATAGGCAACGGCGTTGGCGTCGATCACCACGTCATAACCGCCTTTGCTGGCGACAGATTTCACCGCGTCCTGAATACGGCTCAGGATCTTGTTACGTTCTTCCATCTGGCGACGGCGGTTGTCCTGCTCGAAAGCCTGGGCTTTCTGAGAGAACTGCTCGCGTTGCGCCATCACGTCTTTTTCCAACTTGCTGCGGTCGCTGGCTTTCATGGTAGCGCCGTCACGCTGCAGACGTTGCATTTTGGTCTGCAGGCTACGTTCCATGTTCTGGAGTTCGCTTGCACGGCCTTTAAACTCGTTTTCCAGCTGTTTAGCGACCGCTTCGCGGGCCGGCAGCTGTTGGAAAATGCTGGAGACGTTAACGACAGCGATCTTATCTGCTGCCTGAACGCCAGCTGAAGCAGCCATTGCTAAACCGAGGCCTGCGGCACACAACCACTTTTTCACTATAAACTCCTTACCATCACCCATTTGTGTCATATGACACTGAAGTACACAATTTGCCAGACTTGTCCCACCAAACAATGAGAATCATCTCCCTCTGCCGGCGGGCGCCTGGCCATTGCGATTCTTAATAACTGTTATGCCCAGAGGCGAGACCCGTTACCAGGTCTTACCGATGTTAAACTGGAACTGTTCGGACTTGTCGCCTTCGTATTTCTTGATCGGGTTGGCGTAAGAGAACACCAATGGCCCCAATGGCGACATCCACTGCAGCGCGATACCGGCGGAAGAACGAATATTGCTGGCCTTGCTGTAGTCCGGCACGCCGTACATCAGCGTTTCGTCGGTATTCTTCCACTTGGTATCCCACACGGTACCGGCATCGATGAACAGCGAGGTCCGCACCGAGTTGGCGTATTTCTCGCTGATGAACGGCGTCGGGGTGATCAGCTCCAGGCTGGCGACCGCCATGGCGTTACCGCCCACCGCGTCATCCGAGCTACAGATGCTCTGACGCGAGGTCGTGCTGCCGGCGTTGAACTGACACTGGTACGAGTTGGAGTTGTAGTACACCGCCTTCGGACCAATGGTGTTGGACTGGAAGCCGCGCACGGTGCTCGAACCACCGGCGTAGAAGTTCTCGTAGAACGGCATTTCCTTGCCGCCCAACCCATCCGCGTAACCCAGACGGCCACGGCCCAACAGCACCCAGGTGCGATCGTCGTTGATCGGCACGTACTGTACGCTGTCCAGCGTCACCTTGTAGTATTCGTTGTCCGAGCCCGGAATGGTGACCTTACCGTTCAACGTGGTGCGGTTACCCGAGGTCGGGAAGTAGCCGCGGTCCAGGTTGTTGTAGGTCCAGCCCAGGTTCAGCGTAAAGTCGTCGGTCGAGTAGCTGGCGCGGTCGGTTTTGTTCGCATCCACGCCCATCGAGTCGAGGTAACGCCACATGGCGATCTGCGGCTGCATGTTCGACAGGCCGTTGTGGACGTAGCCCAGGCCGGTACGCAACGAGTTGTTTTCGTTGATCGGGAAGCCCAGCGTGCCGTCGATACCGTAACTCTTGTTGGTATAGTCCGACAGATCCGCGTCATCCGCCTTAAAGTCGTTGTAGAAGATGCGGCCGCCCAGGCTCACACCGTCAACGGTGAAGTACGGGTTGGTGACCGACAGTTCGGTATAGGTCTGATAGTCGTTCTTGGTGCCGCTGATGCCGACCGAGTACCCGGTACCCAACCAGTTATCCTGCTGCACGCCCGCCTGGAAGCTGACGCCGCTCTCGGTGCCGTAACCGACGCCGAAGTTGAAGGTACCGGTGTTGCGTTCTTTCACCTTGTAGGTCACATCGACCTGATCGGCGGTGCCCGGCACGCGCTGGGTTTCCACGTCAACCGTTTCGAAGTAGCCCAGACGGTTCAGACGCTCTTTGCCCTGCTCGACCTGCTCGTTGCCGAGCCAGGCGCCTTCCATCTGGCGCATTTCGCGACGCAGTACGGAATCCTTGCTGGTGTCGTTGCCTTCGAACTTGATGCGACGCACGTAGAAGCGGTTGCCCGCGTCAACGTTGACGTGCAGTTTGACGGTTTTATCCGCGTCGTTGATCTCAGGCTGAGTGCCGACGCGCGGGTAGGCGTAACCATAACGGCCCAACATCGTTTTGATGTTGTCTTCCATTTTGGTCACCTTGCTGCCGTTGTACAGCTCGCCTGGCTCGATTTTGGTGATCTGAGCGACTTCCGCCGAGTGGCCGGCCAGATTGCCGTTCACGACAACATCGGAAAGCTTGTACTGCTCGCCTTCGGTGATGTTGATGGTGATGTAGATGCCTTTTTTATCCGGCGTCAGGCTCACCTGGGTAGAATCGATGTTGAAGCGGGCATAGCCGCGATCCAGATAGAAGCTGCGCAGGGTTTCGAGATCGCCCGCCAGTTTTTGCTTCTGGTATTTGCGATCGCCGACCAGGTTCCACCATGGCACTTCGTCACGCAGTTGGAAGCGTGAGATCAGTTCGTCGTTGGTGAAGGCATGGTTGCCGACGATGTTGATTTGTTGAATCTTGGCGGAGACCCCTTCCGTGAACACCAGCTTCAGGTCGACACGGTTGCGCGGCAACGGCGTGACTACGGCTTTCACCGAGGCGCTGTATTTACCGACGCTGTAGTAGAAGTCTTCCAGCCCTTTTTCAATGCTGGAGATCGTGGTGCGGTCGAGCGCCTCGCCCACCCGGACGCCGGAGGCTTCCAGGTTCTGCTTGAGCATGTCATCCTTCACCGACTTGTTGCCGGAGAAAGTGATGCTGGCGATGGTAGGACGTTCCTTCACCTGCACGATCAAGGTATTACCATCGCGCAGCACGCGCACGTCCTCGAAGTTGCCGGTGGCAAACAAGGCACGGATGGTATTACTGATGTCATCGTCAGTGACGGTATCGCCGACGCGAACCGGCATGTTGAGTAACGCCGCACCGACGGCGACTCGCTGCAGGCCTTCGAAATGAATGTCTTTCACTACGAACCCGTCTGCACCGTATACGGTGGCGCTGCCAAACAGCAGCGACGCTATGAGCAACTTTTTCATCGCCATCGTTGTTATGCGTTCTTCCTAACCTATCCCCGCCCCTAGAGGCGGGAAAAATCATTGAAAAGTGCAAGACCCATCAACAACACCAGCACGATCGAACCTATGCGGTAGCTGTAGTCCTGTACTCGCTCGGAAACCGGCCCCCCCTTCAGCTTTTCTATCGCCAGGAAGAGGAGATGCCCACCATCTAACACCGGTAATGGGAACAGGTTGATGATACCCAGGTTGACGCTAATCAACGCCAGGAACATCAGATAATACACGAACCCGACTCCGGCTGACGCCCCAGCTCCCTGTGCAATCGAGATCGGGCCACTCAGGTTGTTCAGCTTTACATCACCGGTTATTAATTTGCCCAGCATGTTGACCGTCAGCCGCATCAGCTGCCAGGTCTTGTCGCCGGCCTGATACAGCGCCGGGAACGGTCCATACTGGCGAATCGTTTTATACTCGTCCGGCAGCGGCAGCACTTTTGGAATGATGCCTGCAAACCCCACCGATTTGTCTTTTCCCACCGGCTTTGTATCCGGTATCAGCGTCAAAGACAAGGGGGCGCCGTTTCTTTCAATCTCCAAAGCCAGCGGTTGCCCCGGGCCATCGTGGATACGCTTCACCAGCGTCTGCCAACGACCCAACGGCTGACCATCGACTTTAACGATCCTGTCCCCCGCTTGTAAACCCGCCTTTTGCGCCGCCGAGTTAGGCTGCACTTCCGCCAACACGGATTCGATCTGCGGGCCGCGCGGCATAATGCCCAGCGCGACAACGGGATCCTGCTTGTCCGGTTCAAAGTTCCACTGGCGCAAGTCCAGGGTTTTGGTCACCACCTGCGAAGAGCCGAACGGCGCTACGCCGACTTCGGTTTGCGCATCGCCAATCTTCGCCACCAGCGCCAGACGAACTGACTCCCAATCAGGCGTTTCGATGCCGTCAACCGACTTTAGTTCCATGCCAGACGAAATTTCGGCCTTGGCGGCGATGGATTGCGGCGCGATTTCGCCGATCACCGGGCGGAAACTCGGCACGCCGATGATGAACACCAACCAATAGGCAAGGATAGCAAACAGGAAGTTGGCGATGGGGCCGGCGCTGATGATGGCCGCGCGCTGCCAGACGGTTTTGTTGTTGAAGGCCTGATGGCGCATTTCCGGCGCCACCGACTCCACGCGCTCGTCCAGCATCTTCACGTAGCCACCGAGCGGAATCAAAGCGATGACGTACTCGGTGCCCTGGCGATCGGTGCGGCGCCACAGCGCCCGGCCGAAGCCGATGGAGAAGCGTTCAACGCGCACGCCGCAACGACGGGCAACCCAAAAGTGTCCGAACTCGTGCACGGTAATCAAAATACCGAGCGCAATCAGAAACGCCACCAGGTTCCAAAGCACGCTGACCATCATCCCTCACTTTCCGTCATTGACGGATTAAAACACCAACAGCATCAGGCAGGCAAACACCGGCACCGCCGCGGTCAGGCTGTCGATACGGTCCAGTATGCCGCCGTGGCCGGGAATCAAATGACCGCTGTCCTTGATGCCCGCTTCGCGTTTGAACATGCTTTCGGTCAAATCGCCCAGCACCGAAGCCAGCGCGGCGATCACCGAACAGGCCAACAGCGTGGTCGGCACCACGTTCAGCGGCGCGTAGCGGCCGAACAGCCAGGAAATGACCGCCGATGTCAGCAGCCCGCCGATCAACCCTTCCCAGGTTTTACCCGGCGAGACCTTCGGCGCCAGCTTATGCTTGCCGAACAGCTTGCCGAACATATAGGCGCCGGAATCCGCGCCCCACACCAGCAGCATCACGTACAGCAGCCACCAGGCGCCGGTAAACGGGTTTTGCTCATAGCCGAACTGGCGCAGCGCCAGCATGCCCCAAAAAAACGGCACGATGGTCAGCAGGCCGAACAGCAGGCGCAGCGGGCGCGAATTGCGCCAGATGGCGGCCGAGCCGGGGTAAAACAGCACCAGCAGCAGCGCCGCCAGCCACCAGGCCAGCGACAGCCACAGCGAGCCGCTTACCTGCGGCACGGATTGATGGTAGGCGGGAACGCTGAGCATCATCAGCGCCAGCAGAAAACCGCACAGTATCGCCAGCCAGATGCGCTGCGAACGGGAGGTAAAACCGGCCAGTTGGCCCCACTCCCAGGCTGCTAACATGCACACGACGAGCGTTACCAGAGCAAAGGCCAGCGGCGGCAACAGGAACAGCGCCGCGATAACGATCGGGATTAAAATCAGAGCAGTTATGAGGCGATACTTCAGCAAAAGTTCTCCCTAGGACGCATCGGCGCCGATAGGTGTTGTTCCCCCGAAGCGGCGCTCACGTTGTGCAAATGCATTCAGCGCACCTTCAAAGACAAGTTCATCGAAATCAGGCCAGAGCACATCAGTAAAGTAAAGTTCAGCATAGGCGATTTGCCACAGCAGGAAGTTACTGATGCGATGCTCGCCACCGGTGCGGATAACCAGATCCACCGGCGCCAGGTCGCTCATGCAAACCCGTTCGCTCAATAATTCCTCGCTGATCTGATCCGGGTGCAACCCCCCGCCCCGAACCTGCTCGGCCAGTTCCCTTACTCCCTGAATGATATCCCAACGGCCGCCGTAGTTGGCAGCGATATTGAGCGTCAGGCCATCGTTATTTTCCGTCAGTGCTTCAGAGCGGCGGATCCGCTCCTGCAAACGCGCGCTGAACCGGCTAATATCGCCGATCACCCGCAGCCTGACGTTATGTTTATGCAGGCTTTTTACTTCACTATCCAAAGCGCGGACAAAAAGCTCCATCAGGGCAGAAACTTCCTGCACCGGACGGTTCCAGTTTTCGCTGCTGAAGGCATAAAGCGTGAGTGCATCTAAATGGTGGCTGGCGGCAAAACTGACCGCGCGGCGAACCGATTTCACCCCTGCTTTATGACCGAAGACACGTAACTTGCCCTGACGTTTGGCCCAGCGTCCGTTACCGTCCATGATAATGGCGACATGGCGCGGCCCCGGGGAAGATGGATTAGCCTCTTGTTGGTTTGCGGACGACATAACTCGTACTTATTTCCTCAATAGAAATATAACTGCCTTTCCGGAACATCAGACCCTTACGCGCAAAAAAAGCCGTGTGCCCGACACGGCTTTCAGCCTGCCCACGCGATACCCGACGCAGCCGGGTCGCCATTGGCGCACAAGGCGCCAATCGAGCCATAATTCAACGGTATAACCGCTGACAGGTGGCGCAGACTATACCACCTCAGCGGGGCATGAACAAACGGCCCCGCGGCGGCACGCGCGAATTACGAGCAAAATCGGATAATCACCGTGATCGGCCGCACAACGTGCGAACGCGTTCCTCGGCGGCGGCGCGCGCCTGGCGGTCAATGTCTAAGACCGCTTCGATGCTGGTCGGTTCCTGCAGCGCGAGACGCTCCACCACCTGGCGATTGACCGCCGCAATGTCGGTAAAGCGAATCTGCTGCTGCAAAAATGCCGCCACGGCGATTTCATTGGCCGCGTTCAGCGCGGTGGTCGCCGCCTGGCCGGCCTCGAACGCTTCGATCGCCAAATACAGGCAAGGATAACGTTCGCGTTCCGGTTCAGCGAAGGTCAGCGAACCGATGCGGCAGAAGTCCAGCGCTTCCACGCCGGAGTTCACGCGCTGCGGATACGCCATCGCATGGGCGATCGGCGTGCGCATATCCGGCGTCCCCAACTGCGCCAGCACGCTGCCGTCGGCATAGCGCACCATCGAGTGAATCACCGACTGCGGGTGCAGGATCACTTCCATTTGCTCGGCCGAGGCGTTAAACAGCCAGCGGGCCTCAATGTATTCCAGACCTTTGTTCATCATGGTGGCGGAGTCCACCGAGATCTTGCGGCCCATCGACCAGTTCGGGTGGGCGCAGGCTTGATCCGGCGTCATCGCGGCGAACTGTTCCAGCGGCGTGGTGCGGAACGGGCCGCCGGAGCCGGTAAGTACGATGCGCGAAACACCATGACTGTCCAGTGAAGAGTATCCCAACTGGCGCTGAATACTCTCAGGCAAACTCTGAAAAATCGCGTTGTGCTCGCTGTCGAGCGGCAGCAGTTGCGCCTGGCTTTGCCGCACCGCGTCCATAAACAGGCGGCCGCAGGTGACCAGCGACTCTTTGTTGGCCAGCAGCACCTGCTTACCTGCGCGGATCGCCGCCAGCGTCGGCAACAGCCCCGCAGCGCCAACGATGGCCGCCGTCACTTGATCGACGTCGTCCAAAGCCGCCAGTTCGCAGGCCGCTTGCTCCCCGGCCAATACCTCGGTAGCGACGCCGTTTTCCGCCAGAATGGCGCGCAGCTCGCGGGCGGCGCTTTCATCCGCCATCGCGGCGAAGGCGGGCCGGAATTCGATGCATTGCTGCGCCATAACCGCGACGTTGCGGCCGGCCACCAACGCTTTGATCGCAAAACGCTCGGGATTCGCCCTGACCACGGCCAGGGTGCTGGTCCCTACCGAGCCGGTCGAGCCAAGAATGGTCAGTTGCTTCATGAGTTCACTCTGAATAACTGTCTGATGAGATCGGAGGTGCTCCAGTGTGGAACCTTGGACAGCGCTTGTCCATGATCTTTCAGTACGATGAAACGGGATCTGCGCCACAAAAAACAAAGCGCCGCCCAGGCGACGCTTTTTTTCTGCGCGATGCTGATTAGAAATCCATCAGCTCTTTTTCTTTCTCCGCCAACGCGGCGTCGACCAGCTTGATGTAAGCGTCGGTCATTTTCTGAATCTCGTCTTGTGAACGACGTTCTTCGTCTTCGCTGATCTCTTTGTCTTTCAGCAGCGCCTTGACCTTGTCGTTGGCGTCGCGACGCACGTTACGCACCGCTACGCGGCCCTGCTCGGCTTCACCGCGTACGATCTTGATCAGATCCTTACGGCGTTCTTCGGTCAGCGGAGGCAGCGGAACGCGAATGTCAGAACCGGCGGAAGACGGGTTAAGGCCCAAATCGGAGCTCATGATCGCTTTCTCAACGGCCTGGCTCAGGCTGCGGTCGAACACGTTGATTTTCAGCGTGCGGGAGTCTTCCACGGTCACGTTGGCCAGCTGACGCAGCGGGGTAGCGGCGCCGTAGTATTCCACCATGATGCCGTCCAGAATGCTTGGCGAAGCGCGGCCGGTGCGGATCTTGCTGATTTGGTTTTTGAATGCTTCTACGCTTTTTTCCATGCGTGAATCAGCATCTTTTCTGATTTCATTAGTCACGTTGCAAACCCTTGGAAGCTGGTTACTTGGCAGGCGATACTCAAGTATAGCCCGTAATCGTACTCGGAGAGCGCGCGGCGCCTGGCGTCACGCGCTCCGAAAAGGGGTGTGAACAGCCTTATTTGCTGATCAGCGTACCTTCGTTCTCACCCATCACCACGCGGCGCAGCGCGCCAGGCTTGTTCATGTTGAACACGCGGATCGGCAGACCGTGATCGCGAGCCAGCGTAAACGCCGCCAGATCCATCACTTTCAGCTCGCGCTCCAGCACGTCCTGATAGGTTAATTGTTCATACAGCGTCGCATCCGGGTTTTTCACCGGATCGGCGGAGTAGACGCCATCCACTTTGGTGGCTTTCAGCACCACGTCCGCTTCGATCTCAATGCCGCGCAGGCAAGCAGCGGAATCGGTGGTGAAGAACGGGTTGCCGGTACCGGCGGAGAAGATCACCACGCGGTTGTTGCGCAGCAGGCTGATCGCCTCTGCCCAGCTGTAATTGTCACACACGCCGTTCAGCGGGATCGCCGACATCAGGCGGGCGTTCACATAGGCACGGTGCAGTGCATCACGCATAGCCAGGCCGTTCATCACGGTAGCCAGCATTCCCATGTGGTCGCCCACTACGCGGTTCATGCCGGCTTGCGCCAGGCCCGCGCCGCGGAACAGGTTCCCGCCGCCAATAACTACACCGACCTGAATTCCCAGTTCGACCAGCTCTTTCACTTCCTGAGCCATGCGATCCAAAACGCTGGCGTCGATACCAAAACCTTCTGCACCTTGCAGGGCTTCGCCACTCAGTTTAAGCAGAATACGCTGATATACGGGTTTTGCATTGGTTGCCATGGTGTTCTGTCCTAAGAAGCAGTATTAGTATTGGGGATTTCAGCCGATGAAACGCGCCTGAGGTGAGTATCACGCTGCAGGGCTTGCCACCGGTGTAATTCTGGCTGGATAGTATGGAACCGCCAGACGGCGGTTCCATCGACAGTCATTAAGACTGTTTGCTCATCGCGGCAACTTCAGCAGCGAAGTCGGTTTCGACTTTCTCGATGCCTTCGCCCACTTCGAAGCGAATGAAGTTGGTCACGTCAGCGTTGTGCTCTTTCAGCACCTGAGCAACGGATTTGCTCGGATCCATAACGAAAGGCTGACCGGTCAGAGAAACTTCGCCGGTGAATTTCTTCATGCGGCCTTCAACCATTTTCTCTGCGATTTCTTTCGGCTTGCCGGACTGCATGGCGATGTCCAGCTGAACCTGGTACTCTTTTTCTACCACTTCAGCAGACACGTCTTCTGGCTTCACGAATTCTGGCTTGCTCGCCGCAACGTGCATTGCGATTTGCTTAACCAGCTCTTCGTCAGCGCCTTTAGCCGCAACCAGAACGCCGATACGCGCGCCGTGCAGGTAGCTGCCCAGCACTTCGCCTTCCAGGGAAGCAACGCGACGAATGTTGATGTTTTCGCCGATTTTTGCCACCAGCGCTACGCGCTCTTCTTCGAACTGTGCTTTCAGCACGTCAACGTCAGTGATTTTGCCAGCCATAGCGGCATCCAGCACTTTGTCGGCGAACGCCTGGAAACCGGCGTCTTTTGCTACGAAGTCAGTCTGGCAGTTAACTTCCAGAATGATGCCGTAGTTGCCTTCGATCTTGGTTTTGATCACGCCGTCAGCAGCCACGTTGCCTGCTTTTTTAGCGGCTTTGATCGCACCGGACTTACGCATGTTTTCGATTGCCAGTTCGATGTCGCCGTTGGATTCAACCAGCGCCTTCTTGCAATCCATCATGCCAGCGCCGGTACGCTCGCGCAGTTCTTTTACCAGGGCAGCGGTAATATCAGCCATTTCTTTTTCCTCGGTTATCTCGCGTGGAGACAGTTCTCATTCAGATAAGCAAAGGGGGCCTTAACAGGCCCCCCTAACCAACATATGTCAATACCTGGTTAATAAGGGCTCAGTGACGAGCTTGCCTTATTATTCAGCTTCTACGAAGCCTTCTTCCGCCTGAACGGCCAGATCTTGAGAACGACCTTCACGCACAGCGGCAGCAACAGCAGTCAGGTACAGGTTTACTGCACGGATTGCGTCGTCGTTACCAGGGATGATGAAGTCAACGCCGTCTGGGTTGGAGTTGGTATCAACGATAGAGAATACCGGGATACCCAGGTTGTTGGCTTCTTTGATCGCGATGTGCTCGTGATCGGCATCGATAACGAACAGTGCGTCTGGCAGACCGCCCATATCTTTGATACCGCCCAGGGAGTTTTCCAGCTTGGCCAGTTCACGAGTGCGCATCAGCGCTTCTTTCTTGGTCAGCTTGTCCAGGGTGCCGTCTTGAGACTGGATTTCCAGATCTTTCAAACGCTTGATGGACTGACGAACGGTTTTCCAGTTAGTCAGCATACCGCCCAACCAGCGGTGGTTCACGAAGAACTGGTCACAGCTGTTCGCAGCGTCTTTTACCGCTTCGCTTGCTGCGCGCTTGGTACCAACGAACAGGATCTTGCCTTTACGGGAAGAGATCTTGGTCAGTTCAGCCAGAGCGGCGTTGAACATTGGTACGGTCTGCTCCAGGTTGATGATGTGAACCTTGTTACGAGCGCCGAAGATGAAAGGCTTCATTTTCGGATTCCAGTAACGGGTCTGGTGACCAAAGTGAACACCAGCCTTGAGCATGTCGCGCATGGAAACAGTTGCCATGATTAAACCTCTATAGATTAATTGGGGTTATGCCTCCACGTATCCCATAACGCCGACCCTGGCGGCGACAAGTCACCTCAGGGCACCCCGGCGGATGTGCCGATACGTGTGTGTTATTTACACAAAATGAGTGCAGTTAAAGTATTTTCGGCCGATTCCCGCCAGGTCACAAGAACCAAGTCGCGGATCGCCGGCGCGCTTTATACCATAAACCCGCCGCTGACACCAACTTTTGTTGCGTTTCGCCGGGCGTCAGGAAATGAAATTTGGCAGCCCCCGGCCGTGCTGATACCATAAGTCACTGCTTCTTATTGTCGACGATAACGACACCTGCGGACGAATTTCATGGCAATCTCAATTAAAACACCTGATGACATCCAAAAAATGCGCGTGGCCGGCCGCCTGGCCGCCGAAGTGCTGGAGATCATCGAGCCGCACGTCAAACCTGGCGTGACCACCGGCGAACTGGACCGTATCTGTCACGAGTACATCACCAACGAGCAGCAGGCCATCTCCGCCTGCCTCGGCTACCACGGCTTCCCGAAATCCGTGTGCATCTCGGTGAACGAAGTGGTGTGCCACGGCATCCCGAGCGACGACAAAACGCTGAAAGACGGCGACATCGTCAACATCGACGTGACCGTGATTAAAGACGGTTTCCACGGCGACACCTCGAAGATGTTCATCGTCGGCAAACCGACCATTCTGGGCGAGCGCCTGTGCCGCGTCACTCAGGAAAGCCTGTATCTGGCGCTGAAGATGGTCAAACCGGGCATCCGTCTGCGCACCCTGGGCAAGGCCATCCAGCAATTCGTCGAGGCCGAGAAATTCTCCGTGGTGCGCGAGTACTGCGGCCACGGCATCGGCGAAGTGTTCCATGAAGAGCCGCAGGTGCTGCACTATGACGCGGACGACGGCGGCGTGGTGCTGCAGGCGGGCATGGCCTTCACCATCGAACCGATGGTCAACGCCGGCGACTACCGCATCCGCACCATGAAAGACGGCTGGACGGTAAAAACCAAAGATCGCAGCTTGTCGGCGCAGTATGAGCATACTATTGTGGTCACTGATAACGGCTGCGAGATAATGACGTTGCGCAAGGATGACACCATCCCCAACATCATTACGCACGAGATGTAAGCACTGCGGCGCACGCCGCGTGCAGAATGTCACCAGGCCGGCTTATGCCGGCCTTTTTTATGGGCTGCGCACTATGTCTGACAATCTCCTTCAACCGGCCGTGCCGATGCCGCCCGCCTCTCCCAGCGTCTACGGCGACGACGAGCTCACCTGCTCGCTGCTGAAACAGCGGCTGGAGCAGTTCCAGCTGTGGCTGGCGGCGGCGTTCAACGCCGGATCCAGCGCCGAAAGCCTGGTGGCGGCGCGCAGCGACTTCATCGATCGCCTGCTGCGCCGGCTGTGGACGTTCTACGGCTTTGAAGATATCCCGGAAACCGCGCTGGTGGCGGTCGGCGGCTACGGCCGCGGCGAGCTGCATCCGCTGTCGGATATCGACGTGCTGGTGCTCAGCCAGCGCCGGCTGACGGAGCAACAGTCGCAGCGGGTCGGCGAATTCATCACCCTGCTGTGGGATCTCAAACTGGAAGTGGGCCACAGCGTGCGCACCCTGGAAGAGTGTCTGCTGGAAGGGCTGGCGGATCTGACCGTGGCCACCAACCTGATCGAATCGCGCATGATCTGCGGCGACGTTGCGCTGTTCCTGCAGATGCAAAAACATATCTTCAGCGACGGCTTTTGGCCTTCGCCGCAGTTCTTCCACGCCAAGATCAGCGAGCAACAGGAGCGTCATCAGCGCTACCACGGCACCAGCTATAACCTGGAACCGGATATCAAAAGCAGCCCCGGTGGCCTGCGTGACATCCACACGCTGCTGTGGGTGGCGCGTCGCCACTTCGGCGCCACCTCGCTGGACGAAATGGTCGGCTTCGGTTTCCTCACCCAGGCCGAGCGCAACGAGCTGAACGAATGCCAGAGCTTCCTGTGGCGCATCCGTTTCGCGCTGCATCTGGTGCTGCCGCGTTACGACAACCGTCTGTTGTTCGATCGTCAGCTCAGCGTCGCGCAGCTGCTGCGCTATGAAGGCGAAGGCAACGAGCCGGTCGAGCGCATGATGAAAGACTTCTACCGCATGACGCGGCGCGTCAGCGAGCTGAACCACATGCTGCTGCAGCTGTTCGACGAAGCCATCCTGGCGCTGGACGCCACCGAAAAGCCGCGCCCGCTGAACGACGATTTCCAGCTGCGCGGCGATCTGATCGATCTGCGCGATGAAACGCTGTTCATCCGCGAGCCGCAAGCCATCATGCGCATGTTCTACCTGATGGTGCGCAACCGCGAGATCAAAGGCATTTACTCCACCACCGTGCGCCAGCTGCGCCACGCGCGCCGCCACCTGAAACAGCCGCTGTGCACCATCCCGGAAGCGCGCGATCTGTTTATGGCCATCCTGCGCCACCCCGGCGCGGTGTCGCGCGCGCTGGTGCCGATGCACCGTCACAGCGTGCTGTGGGCCTATATGCCGCAGTGGGGCAAGATCGTCGGGCAGATGCAGTTCGATCTGTTCCACGCCTATACCGTCGACGAACACACTATCCGCGTGCTGCAGAAGCTGGAGAGCTTCGCCGAGCCTGAAACCCGGCCGCGCCATCCGCTGTGCGTGGAGCTGTACCCGCGCCTGCCACACCCGGAACTGCTGCTGCTGGCGGCCTTGTTCCACGATATCGCCAAAGGGCGCGGCGGCGATCACTCGATCCTCGGCGCGGAAGACGTGGTGGAGTTCGCCGAACTGCACGGCCTCAACTCGCGAGAAACCCAGCTGGTGGCCTGGCTGGTGCGCTGCCACCTGCTGATGTCGGTCACCGCGCAGCGCCGCGATATCCAGGACCCGACGGTGATCCAGCAGTTCAGCAGCGAAGTGCAGAGCGAAACCCGCCTGCGCTATCTGGTGTGCCTGACGGTGGCGGATATCTGCGCCACCAACGAAACCCTGTGGAACAGCTGGAAACAGAGCCTGTTGCGCGAGCTGTATTTCGCCACCGAAAAACAGCTGCGCCGCGGCATGCAAAACAGCCCTGACCTGCGCGAACGGGTGCGCCACCATCGCCTGCAGGCGCTGGCGCTGCTGCGCATGGACAACATCGACGAAGAGGCGCTGCACCGCATCTGGAGCCGCTGCCGCGCCGATTACTTCCTGCGCCACTCGCCGAATCAGCTGGCCTGGCACGCCCGCCACCTGCTGGCCCACGACTCCACCCAGCCGCTGGTGCTGGTCAGCCGCCAGGCGACGCGCGGCGGCACCGAGATCTTCATCTGGAGCCCGGATCGCCCTTACCTGTTCGCCGCCGTCGCCGGAGAGATGGATCGCCGCAACCTGAGCGTGCACGACGCGCAGATCTTCACCAACCGCGACGGTATGGCGATGGACACCTTTATCGTGCTGGAGCCGGACGGCAGCCCGCTGGCGCAGGATCGCCACGCGGCGATCCGCCAGGCGCTGCTGCAGGCCATCACCCAGCGGGAGTACCAGCCGCCGCGCGTACGCCGGCCGTCATCCAAGCTGCGCCACTTCAGCGTGCCGACCGAGGTCACCTTCCTGCCGACCCACACCGATCGCCGCAGCTACCTGGAGCTGACCGCGCTCGATCAACCCGGCCTGCTGGCGCGGGTGGGCGAAGTGTTCGCCGATCTGGGGCTGTCGCTGCACGGCGCGCGCATTTCCACCATTGGCGAGCGGGTCGAGGATTTGTTCATCCTGGCCGACGGCGAGCGGCGCGCGCTCGACCAAGAAACGCGCAGAAAGTTGGAGCAACGGTTGACAGAGGCCCTCACCCCAAACGATAAAATGTGATACAAGTAACTTTTTACCGACAACATCAGGAAAGAGAACAGCATGCAGCAATTACAGAACGTTATTGAAAGCGCCTTCGAACGCCGTGCGGACATCACCCCGGCGAACGTAGACACCGTAACGCGCGAAGCGGTAAACCAGGTGATCGGCCTGCTGGACAGCGGCGCCCTGCGCGTCGCCGAGAAGATCGACGGTCAATGGGTCACCCATCAGTGGCTGAAGAAAGCCGTGCTGCTCTCTTTCCGCATCAACGACAATAAGGTGATGGACGGCGCGGAAACCCGCTACTACGACAAAGTGCCGATGAAATTCGCCGACTACGACGAAGCGCGCTTCCAGAAGGAAGGCTTCCGCGTCGTGCCGCCGGCCACCGTGCGCCAGGGCGCGTTCATCGCTCGCAACACCGTGCTGATGCCGTCTTACGTTAACATCGGCGCCTACGTCGACGAAGGCACCATGGTCGACACCTGGGCCACCGTCGGCTCTTGCGCGCAGATCGGCAAAAACGTTCACCTGTCCGGCGGCGTCGGCATCGGCGGCGTGCTGGAGCCGCTGCAGGCCAACCCGACCATCATCGAAGACAACTGCTTCATCGGCGCGCGTTCCGAAGTGGTGGAAGGCGTGATCGTGGAAGAAGGCTCGGTGATTTCGATGGGCGTATACCTCGGCCAGAGCACCCGCATCTATGATCGCGAAACCGGCGAAATCCATTACGGCCGCGTGCCGGCGGGTTCGGTGGTGGTTTCCGGCAACCTGCCGTCGAAAGACGGTTCTTACAGCCTGTACTGCGCGGTGATCGTCAAGAAGGTCGACGCCAAAACGCGCGGTAAAGTCGGCATTAATGAGTTATTACGCACTATCGACTAAATTGAAATAGCGGGTGATTCACCCGCTATTTTTTTGTCTGCGTTTCGCTGGCAGTCACAGTCGCAGATCTCGCTTTCCGCCATAATCGCAGTCGTGGAATATAACGATCACATCTAAAGAGGGCGCAGTATGTACGATAACTTGAAGAGTTTGGGCATCAATCAACCGGAAGACGTCGATCGCTATAGCCTGCGTCAAGAGGCCAACAACGACATCCTCAAGATCTATTTCCGCAAGGACAAGGGCGAGTTCTTCGCCAAGAGCGTGAAATTCAAGTACCCGCGCCAGCGTAAAACCGTGGTGGCGGACAACGCCGGCCAGGGCTACAAGGAAATTCACGAGATCAACCCGAACCTGCGTTATGTAATCGACGAGCTGGATCAGCTGTGCCAGCGCGATCAGGTGGAAGTGGATCTGAAGCGTAAAATCCTCGACGACCTGCGCCATCTCGAAGGCGTGGTGTCGCACAAGATTGCCGAGATCGAAGCCGATCTGGAAAAACTCACCCGCGGCAAATAATGCGGATCGGTTGACCCGCATCATCGCCAAGGCGCCCTTTTGCGGCGCCTTTTTACTTTACGATTGCAGCAGCGTGCCCCACTGCTCGACCCACGGGCAGGCGGCCACTTCCGGCTCCGGCTGTTCCATCGCATCGATCTCCAGCACTTCGCCAACGCGGGTGGCGCCCTGCTCCTGCAGCAGCGCGTCGAACGCGCGCCCGGCGCCGCAGAAGTGGTCATAGCTGCTGTCGCCCAGGGCGATCAGCCCATAGCGCAGCTCCGGCTGATAGCCAACCTGATCGCGGATAGCGTGGAACAGCGGCGCGATGCTGTCCGGCAGATCGCCCTGCCCGGTGGTGGAGGTGATCACCAGCGCGTAGTGCTGACGATAATACTGCCAGGCCTCCAGCGTGCCCTCTTCGAACAGTTTGACCTCATGGCCCTGCTCGCTGAGGATGTTTTGCGCCTCTTCCGCCACCAGCAGCGAATTGCCGTAGACCGTTCCCACGAAGATACCAACCTGAGCCATGGCTCCTACTCCCTTCATTACCTTTAAAAATTGTCAGCTATCCTGACCGTTAGCCGCGCTAAACTCAACCCCGGCAAGTTCAGGGAATAGCCCCGCCCAGCCGAACTGCGCCATCACCCCTTGCCAGGCGTCGTCCCAGCGCGCCGTCACCTGCAGCGGTTCGCCGGTCACCGGGTGCGTCAGCTGCAGATGGCTGGCGTGCAGCATCAGGCGCGGGCAGCCGAAATGCTGCGCCATCCCGCGGTTCTGCCGCAGATCGCCATGCTTGCTGTCGCCGATGATCGGATGGCGAAGATGCGCCATATGGCGCCGCAGCTGATGTTTGCGGCCGGTTTCCGGCTGCAGTTCCACCAGGCTGTAACGCGCGCTGTCGTAGCGGCCGACGGCAACCGGCATCTCCACCTGCGCCAACGGCCGGTAGTGCGTCACCGCCGGCTGCGGCCCCTTGTCGGCATCGGCATGTTTATCGGCGATTTTGTCCAGTTCCGCCGTCAGCGGGTAGTCGAGGGTCGCCCCCTCCTGCACGTAACCCCGCACCACCGCATGGTAGGTTTTCTGCACCTGATGTTGTTCGAACTGCTGCGACAGCAGGCGCGCCACCTCGCTGGAGAGCGCCATCAGCAGCACGCCGGAGGTCGGACGATCGAGACGGTGTACGGTAAAAACGTGCTTCCCGAGCTGATCGCGCACCGTCTGCATCATAAAACGGGTTTCATGACGGTCCAGCCAACTGCGGTGCACCAACCAGCCAGACGGTTTGTTCACCGCCACCAGGTGTTCATCCTGATACAAAATCTCAATCACATCGCGTTCCCAGGTCAATAGCCGTTTCGGGCGCGAGTATAACAGGCATGACACGCAACGCTAGTTCACCCATTCGATGGTCACCAGCCGCGTATCGGCACGGCCACGATCGTCCACCGCCCGAATGCGGTAGCGCCCGTTGTTGATCGGCCGCCAGTCGATCGGCTTTTTGCTGGCGCTGCTGCCGAGATAGATATCGTCGACGAACCAGTACACCGTCTTGCTGTCGGCGTCCGTCACCGCGCTGAAGGCGATTTTATCCCGCCCCTGCTGCGACTGACGCAGGGTATAGGTGGTGTTTTTCAGCGGTGAAGTGATGCGCGGCGCGCTGCCGCCGACGGCGATGCCGTTGTCCTTACAGCGATTGATCGGCGGCGCCCGCTTCGGCAACCCGGCCTGAGCGAACACATTGGCCAGATCGGAAGGCCAGAACTCAAAGATTTCGGTGCGGGTCTGCGCCGCATCATACGGCGGGCAAACGACCTCACCGCTGTGAATATCCAGCACCACCGGCCGGTAAACGCTGTCGACCTTGATCGGCGACTTGCCGGGAATGAACCAGGTCTTGCCCTTTTGCTGGCACCACGGCGTCGGCAGATCGCCGCTGGCGAGACAAATGTCCACCCGCCGCAGCCGTTGGGGGAACGGGTGTTTCGGTTCCCGCAGGCCGGGATAGCTGGCGTTGACGCTGTCGATGATGTTGAAGAACAGCGGCGCGGCGGCTTCGGCGCCGACCAACGCATTGTTGCCTCGCCCATCGAAGTTGCCTTCCCACACCACCAGCACATAAGGGCCGAAAATCCCGACGCTCCAGGCGTCGCGAAACCCCCAGGAGGTGCCGGTCTTCCAGTACACCGGCAGCGACGAAGAACGCTGCGCCAGCGTATCGCCCGGCCGCCGGTGCTGGCGCAGCATATCCAGCGTGATGAAACTGGCCTCCTCGCTCAGCAGCCGTACCGGCGTCGATTCGGCCTGGTTCAGCTGCATGCGCAGCGGCCGCAGCTCGCCGCGATTCGCCAGCAGCGCATACAGCTTCGCCAATTCCTGCGCCGTTACCTCGCCGCCGCCCAGCACCAGCGACAGCCCGTAGTGGCTCTCGTTGGCCATATTGGCGACGCCGGTCAGGCGCAAGAACTGATAAAAGGTTGGCTGACGCAGCTGCGAGGCGACATAGACCGCCGGGATGTTACGGCTGAAATTCAGCGCGTCGGTGGCGGTCACCGGGCCGAGAAAGCGCCGGTCGAAATTTTCCGGCGCATAGGCCCCAAACGACGAAGGCACGTCTTTCAGAATGGTCATCGGATGCAGCACGCCCTGCTCCATGCCCAGCGCGTAGATGAACGGCTTCAGCGTCGATCCCGGCGAGCGTTTGGCGTTGGTGCCGTTCACCTGCCCCTGAATAGGGCGATTGTAATAGTCCGCCGATCCCACCAGCGCGCGCACCCCCATATCGCGGCTGTCCACCAGCAGCACCGCGGCGTTCTGAATGCCGCGGCTGCGGTTGCGGGCGATAAAGGCGTTGACCTGCCGTTCGACCAGCCGCTGCAACCCGGCGTCCAGCGTCGTGTCGACGCGGGTATCGCGCTGCACCAATTGCTGCGTCTGCAGGCGCAGCTGTTCGATAAAGTGCGGCGCAATATAGGGCACTTGTTCAGTCTGCCGCAGCGCCAACGGCAGGCGGAACAGCGTTTGCTGGCTGGCGTCGGTGGGGTAAACCTGTTGCCAGCGCAGGAACAGACGGTTGCGCGCCTGCGTCAATGCGGCGCCGAGCACGCCGGTTTTCGGCTCCAGACGGTAGCTGGGTGACTGCGGCAACACCGCCAGCGTCAGCGCCTCCGGCAGAGTCAACTCCCGCGGCGACTTAGCGAAATAGATCAGGCTGGCGGCGCCGATGCTTTCAATGTTGCGGCCGTAGGGCGCGTAATTCAGATAGGCTTCCAGGATATCGCGCTTGGAGTAGCTCAGTTCCAGCTGCACCGCACGCAGCACCTGCAGCAGCTTGCCGCCCGGCGTACGGGTATTGAGATGCCAGCGCATGCGCGCCAGCTGCATGCTGATGGTCGAACCGCCCTGCATTTTGCCGCCGGCGACATAGCTGCGCCAGAAACCGCGCATCAGGCTGACGGGGTTAAAGCCGGGGTTATAGTAGAACCAGCGATCTTCGTGCAGCAGCAATCCGCGCACCGCCAGCGGCGACACTTGCTCCAGCGGGGTCCACAGCCGGTAGCGATCGTCGTTGGCCAGCGTAATGCGCAGCAGCGCGCCGTGCCTGTCGTAATAAACGGAAGACTGCGGCAGCCCCTGCCACAGGGGCGGATGCGGCCACAGCCGAATTGCGGTCAACAGCAGCGCCAGTAAAAACACCGCCATCAAGCCGTTTTGCAGCACGCGCCCGGTCAGGATCTTCATACGTTCTCAGCATTCCGGCGCCAGACGCTGGCCTGGCGCCGGATACGGCCTAGTCGTTGCCCGCCGGCACCACCACCAGCTTGCCGCCGCCGGCCGACATGGCCTGCACTTCACGGTCGTACATGGCTTCGCCGTAGGCCGGTGGAACAATAAAGCTGCCGGTATTGGTGGCTTTGATTTGATAAACGAACTCCTGCACCTCAGTGCCGGCGCTGCCGTAGATGATCACCCGATCTTCGCGGATATCGCTGTAGTCCGGCGCCCAGGTGGAGCCAGATGCGGCCAGCGGCGACTGCCAGCCGCCATGCTCGTCGCTCTCCTCGCCTGCGTCGGCCGGCTCCGGCGGCGTCTGCTGCACCACTTCGAACCCGCCCGGCAGCAGATCGACGATCGCCAGGTTGCTCTGCCCCTCTTTCGAGTTGGCGCGCACCTTCAGATGGACGTTGATCTTCTGCCCCAGCGTCACCTGCGTCACCGGCTTGCCCTGTTCGTCGGTGTAATCGCGGACGATCTCAATCCCGCGCGACAGCGCTTTTTGCGGCGCATTCAGATCGTAACCGGCCTGCGTCACCACATACCAGGCCGGCGCGCTGCCGCCGTTGGTGAAGCGCACGGCGGTAGCGTCGGCGTTAAATTGCCCCTGAACGAACAGCCCCTGCAGCTCGCTGATGCGCTGCGGGTCGCCGCCGCTTTTGCCCACCTGCACGATGCCTAACGCGTCCGCATTGGCGGATTGCGCCGCCACCTGGGCCGAATAGCTTTCCAGCGCCAGGATGCTCATTGCAGAGGAGTAGGTGGTGTAACGCTCTTCTTTCAGTGCCTTGACCATATTCTCCAGCACCTGCGGCGGGATCGACGCCACCTTCTCAGGGAAGTGACGGGTAATCAGATACAGCCGCGTCGCATCCTGCACCAGCGGATCGAAATAGTTCTGCGTCCACCAGGCGCTGTCATAGGCTTTGCTCAGTTGCTGCCAGCTCGGTTGCAACAGCGCGGCGGCTTCGTCGTCCATCTTCAACAGGCGATAGGAAGAGGCCAGATAGAGTGCGCTCAGATCGGTTTTCCAGCCTTCGCCATAGCGTTTTTGCAGCGTATCCTGCACCGCCGCCAGCGAGTTGGTGGTCACTTCGCCCTGCAGCGTCAGCAGGTAAACCGCCCAGCTGCGCAGGCGCAGCAGATACAGATCGTCGAATCCGCTGGCCGCCAGCTCGCGCAACGCGCCGTTGGCTTCATCCAGCATGCCTTCCGGCAGGGCGTAGCCCGCCGCTTTGGCTTCGAGCAGATACTGCACCACATAAGGCGTGACGAAAGGATCGGCATCCGGCGACGAACGCCAGGCGCCGATCGCCCCGCTGTCATTCTGACGGGCGCGCAGCACGCCCAGCAGATTGCGCAGCTGCTTGCTGACTTCCGCCTGGCTCAGGCTGCTTTTCATCTCCGGATGACGGCTCTGCAGCATCAGCGGAATGGAGCGGCTGACGATCTGCTCGGAACAGTAATACGGGTAATCCGCCAGGTATTGCGCCAGCCCGCTGGTCAGCACCAGCGGCGAATTCGACACCGCCGCCCGGCGCTGCGCGAAGGCGTCAAACATCTGGCGCAGGCCGTCGACGTTCTGGCTGCCGCCGCTCATGCGCCCCATCACCGACTGGGTGCGGTACGGCGCCGCCGGCCGTACCGAGGTGCTGACGGTGCGGCGGCTGGCCTGGTCGCCGTAACGGGCGTCGAACACCAGCGGCGCATCACCCAGCACGGCTTTGGCGCGCAGGCGGAAGGTGATAACGCCTTCACGTTTTTCCGCCAGCGTCAGGCTTTGCGTCGCGTTGCCCACCACCTCCAACTGCGGCGGCGGCGTCAGCAGGACGTTGATGGCCACCGACTGGCCGTTCAGCCCTTCGAGGTTGTTGCTGACACCCACGCTGACGTCGAACTCGTCGCCCGGCGCCACCATCGCCGGCACATTCGGCGTCATGATGAAGCTGTCGCGCACCGTGGCGGCGGTTTGCGCCTTGCCGATTTTCTCCGGCGTCACCGAAATCGCCATGACGCGGATCTTGCCGTTGAAGTAATCCGGCACCGGATAGACGAACTGTTTCTCGCCGCTGACCTCGGTAATGCCGGACCAATAGGCCACCGGCTTATCGCGCTTGCGCTTGAACGGGTTGAGGTTGAGATCCAGCCCTTCGCCCGCATCGCCGCCCGGCGCCGCGGTCAGCGCCATCAGCTTGCTGAATTCCGGCAGGATCAGATCGAGGATCTGCGAGCTGCTCACGTTGAGTTCGCGCTTGCTGAAGAAGAACTCCAGCGGATCCTTCAGACGGTAACGCGCCACCTGCAGAATGCCCTCATCGACGGCGAACAGCGCCACCTGCTGCGGCGCATCGGTCTTGACCGTCATCGTCAGGTTTTCACCCGGCTTGATGACCTCCGGCGCCGTCACCTCGAGGCTGTTTTGGCGCGCCTTGGTGCTGATCTTGAACGGCATCACGCCGTAGCTCAGCGGGCTCATGAAGATCTCGCTGGAGTTGATGTCGCGCACGAACTGCACGTTGATGTAGCCGTTGCCCTCCATGCCGGCCGGCACGCGGATCGTCTGCACCGAGCTGGTGGTGTCGGTGTGGAACCACTGCCAGGCGTAAACCTTGTCCTTTTCAATGGTGATCAAGCCGCTACCGGTATAAGGCGCGTTGATCGCCACCTCGATCTCCTCGCCCGGCTGGTATTCCGCCTGGTTGAGTTTCAGCTTCAGTTCGGCATTGCGATCCAGCGAACGGCTCAGGTTGGCGTTGCCGGCCACGCTGTAGGCGACGCGATTGAGCGTCTTGCCCTGCGCATCTTCAATCACCAGCACGAAGTCGCCCGGCTTATCGGTCGCCAGCCGCAGATCCGCGCCCTGCTCGCTCAGCGCCAGCGGCTGTTCCGACAGCTGCACTTCCTTCATCTTCGACTGATATTTGTAAACGCCCGAATCCTGTTTGGTCAGCACCGAAATGTATTTCTGCTCGATCAACACCTGCTTCAGGTTCGGCATGGCGATCTGTTTCAAGGCCGGATCGATGGCGATCACGTTCAGATGCCGCTCCGCGTCGCGATTGATGTAGCCCAGATCGCCGTCCGCCTTCACGCCGATCAGGTAATCGTAAGGGGAAACCAGCGTACGGGCGGTAGCCGCCACCGAGCGCCCGCCGCCGGCAACGAACGCCTCCGACAGCAATTGCAGCTGATAGGTGGCGTCGGCGTAGGATTTCAGATCGAGCGGAATATCGGCCGCGCCATGCTCATCGGTGGTGCGATCTTCCAGCTCGGTCTCGAACCCGTCGCTGTTTTGTCGGTTTTCATAGAACGCATAATCCGGGAAGCGATCGAAGCTCGGATACATCGGCCGCAGCGTCAGCCTGGAGGTCACGCGGCGATCTTGCGCCGGGGTGCCGAACAGGTTCTGCACATCGATGCTGGCCTTCAGCTCGGACGGTTTTACCCAGCCTTGCTGGCGGTCCGGCGTCAACGCCAGCTTCACTTTCAGCTGATCCGGTTCGAACTCCTTCACATTGACTGCGGTATGGCCGAGCAGCGTGGAGGTATCGTTATTTTTGCCGATCAGATACAGATAGACGTTCCACTCGCCGGTAGGCGAATTTTCATCGGTGGTATAGCTCAGCTCGTTGAAACCGCTGGCGCCCAGCGTCAGCGGCACGGTGGACATCAGCTTATCGCGCGGATCGCGGATTTCGGCGCGCACCGGCACGCCGGCCAGGCCAACGCCCCAGTCGGCGGCGCGGGTGATCAGGCCGATGTTAAAGGTATCCCCCGGCCGATAAACGCCGCGATCGGAGAACAGGTAGCTGCTGAGCGTGCGCGGATCGGTCGGCGTTTGTTCACCGGCAACGTCGAAGCGCGAGAAATCCAGCCCGCGATCGTTATAGCTGCCGGTCGGCAGGAAGGAGACATCCCCTTCTTTCTCCACCAGGAACATCACCGGCTGGCGCTCGTTGGTGTACACATCCAGCGCCGGGAAACGCACGTGCCCATCGGCGCCGGTGGTTTGGCTGAGCAGCGTCACGCCGTTTTTGGCCACCACCGACACGGTGGCGCCGCTGACCGGCGCGCCGCTTTGGATCGACTGCACAAAGACGTCGCGCGTCTTGTCCTGCGAGCTCTTGGCGACGATGCCCAGATCGGTCACCACCACAAAGCGCGAATCGCCGACGTCGGGCTGTTCTTCCACTTCGCTCTCATCCTGTTCCTGATCCTGCTCGGCACCCGCCTCTTCCGCCGCCGGTTTTCGATTCGGCTGCCATTCAGACAGCGTCAGCAGGAACACCCCGCGATGGGAACTGGCGTTGGTGGAGAGATAGCGGGAAAGATCGATGCCCTGATAGTTCACGTCCCCCGGCCGCTCGTTGTTGAGCGCCGTCTGGTATTTGAAATGCTCGGTGAAATACTCGTCGTTGAGCCGGTTGAATTCCGTGGAGGAGTATTCCCGGCTTTTGAAGGAGACGATATGCTGCAGCTGGCTCGGGATCACCCGCTTGATGTCCAGCCGCAGGCCCGCCACGTTGCGCGCCGCCACGCTGATCTGCTTGTCGCCGTTGACCGACAGCAGCGAGCCCTGCGACATGAACTGCAGCGATTTCGGGAACTCCGGCACTTCGACCACGCGGTAAACCTTCTTCGGCATTTTGTAACCGCCGGCGGAAACCAGCTGGTTATCGATCTCGAGCAGCACAAAGCGGTGCGCCGGGGCGTCGAAACGGAAGCTGAACTGCGGTTGGTAGGCCTCTTCCGCCTCGTTAAGCGTCAACGGCAGCGGCGTCGCCTGCGCCAGCACGTTTTTACCGACGCTGTCGATCGTCCATTGATAGAAATCGTCGGCATCGTTGGCGGTCTCGGCATCGCTCGGATCGTGCTGCGGCAGCAGCCAGGCTTTCGCGGCCCGCGCCAGCTCTTTATCCTTCACCGCATCGCTGAAACCGACCACCAGGGCACGCTGCCCTTGGCCGCCGTCGGTATCCACGACCTGGGCGCTGGCGTCGCTCAGCGCCAGGCTGTACAGCGTCGGTACTTTGACCCAGTTGCTTTTCGCCTCTTCGACCGTATTGCCGGCCGCCGTCGATTTAACGCCCTTGCCGACGGTCAGATGCACTGCCCCGCCCTGATCCAGCGCCTGCAGCGGCTCGGAATGCACCCAGGCGTTCAGTTTTTTCTCGTCATAGACCAGAGAGAAATTCAGCTTTTTCTCGGAGGTGGCGCTGCCTTCTTTCAATCCCAGCGAAATCTGTTTTTCAAAGCTGCCGACGTCAACCGGCGCGTTGAACTGCAAATTGAAGATCGCGCTGCGTTTTTGCGCATTTTGCGGATCGCGGTAATACTCGGCCTGCCCCAGGCGGTAATCGAACGCGGGCACGGTGAAGGCATAACGGGTTTTGACTAGCTTGACCTGCGGCGCCAGCAAGGTGGCGGGTTCAAGGGTCACCTCATATTTCGCGCCCATCGGCAGCGGCTTTTTCGCCGTGAACACCAGTGTCGACTCATTGCTCCATGCCCACTGCCCTTCCGCCGACGGTTTCAGAGTGATGCCGGCGCTCACGGTTTTGCCCGCCGCGGTTATCGGCGCAGCCGAGCCGCTGAAGGTCAGGCTCACCGTTTGCGGCGCCTGCCGGGCGGCGGCGTAGTCTATCGGCTCGGGGTTGGACAACTCGGCGTTGATCTCCTGAACCACCATCGGCGCCGGTTCAATCGGTTGGGGCCGGTTTTGCCACCAGTGCCAACCGTAAAATGCGCCGCCCGCAACGCCTGCCAGCAGCAGCAGGCTCAGACCGACCGCTTTCGGGTGTTTCTCCACGCCGCTTTCCAGCCGCAAAAAACCGCGCGGCAGCGCAGCCCACCAGGCCGGCGCACGCCAGCTGAGGTTGCCGACCAGCGGTCTCAGCAACCGCCCCAACAGCGACAACGCCCCGCCCAGCAGGCGACAAACGCCCTTAACCAGGGTAAAAGGCAAACGCAGGATAAACCTTAATAAATCCATTATTGCAGCACCTCATCATCCTAATGCAGCTCCCGGTCAACCGCCGCGGTTAAACCGAGCCGAAAGACGCCGTCGGCTCTCCTGCCCGGCATCCGCGCGAGTACTCTACACTGCCGGGCGGCAAAAATCTGCGCGCCGCCGGCGCATTACGGCTCTTTATTCAACATCAAATCCAGCTGTTGCAGCAGCACCAGCAGCGGCAGACTGCTCGGTTCACGATCTTTCAACGCCTCTTCGAAATAAGGCGTGATGGCGAAGCGCGTCGGCAACGGCGCCTCGGCGTCCAACAACGCATACATGCGCGGCAAGAACACCCACTGCAGCCAGGCTTCGGCCGACATGCTGTCGATGCAGAACGGCTCGGTGCTGGAGAAAGCCTCATGCTCAGGGGGCGCGGCCTGCCACAGCGCCAGATCGCGCATGGATTGTTCAATCGCCTGCAAACTGCGGCGCACCTGGTTATGTATACTCATCTGCATTCCCGATCTCTTTTCATCATGGTATTCAGCGCTCTGGCTGAAAGGCGGCAAAGCATAGCATTTTTATAGCCCAAATTCGGCGCGCCTGAGACAGCTCGCCGTTTTTATCTGGTGACGTTCGCCGTCGCGCGGCACAATAGGCCCACCGAATTCACCACACAGATAAAGATTCATGTCCGTAATAACAGAGAAAAAAAACCACGCGACGCCCGGTAAGGCCATGTTGGCCTCGGTCACCGGTTATGCCATGGACGGGTTTGACCTGCTGATCCTCGGCTTTATGCTGCCGGCCATCAGCATCGAATTGGGATTATCCTCATCGGCCGCCGGTTCGCTGGTCACCTGGACGCTGATCGGCGCGGTGCTGGGCGGCGTGATCTTTGGCCACCTCAGCGATCGTTTCGGCCGCATCCGGGTACTCACGATCACCATCCTGATGTTTTCCCTGTTCACCGGCCTGTGCGCCGTGGCGCAAGGCTATTGGGATCTGCTGGCCTATCGCACCCTGGCGGGCATCGGGCTGGGTGGCGAGTTCGGCATCGGCATGGCGCTGATCGCCGAAGCCTGGCCGGCGGAGAAGCGCAACCGCGCTTCGGCTTACGTCGGCATGGGCTGGCAGTTGGGGGTGCTGGCGGCCGCTTTCCTGACGCCGCTGCTGCTGGAACACATCGGCTGGCGCGGCATGTTCCTGGTCGGCCTGCTGCCGGCGCTGGCGTCATTCCTGATCCGCCGCACGCTGGGCGAACCGGAGGAATTCGTGCGGCAGAAAGACGCCGGGCAGCCGCTTTCCTTCCTGCAGCGGTTGCGCCTGCTGTTTAAGGATCGCGCCACCGGCAAGGCCAGCATCGGCATCTTCATTCTCTGTTCGGTGCAGAACTTCGGTTACTACGGGCTGATGATCTGGATGCCGACTTACCTGGCGAAAAACTTTGGTTTCTCGCTCACCAAGTCCGGCCTGTGGACAGCGGTGACGGTCGTGGGCATGACGTTCGGCATCTGGCTGTTTGGGGTGCTGGCCGACCGCTTCGCCCGCTGGAAGATTTTCGTGCTGTATCAGGTCGGCGCGGTGGTGATGGTGATCGGCTACGCCCAGTTGAGCGACCCGATGCTGATGTTGTTCGCCGGCGCCGTGATGGGCATGTTCGTTAACGGCATGATAGGCGGCTACGGCGCGTTGATTTCCGATACTTACCCGGTACAGGCGCGCGCCACCGCGCAAAACATCTTGTTCAATCTCGGGCGCGGCGTCGGCGGCCTGGGGCCATTGGTGATCGGCGCGCTGGTGACGCAGGTGTCGTTCACCGCCGCTATCAGCCTGCTGGCGGCGATTTACCTGCTGGATATCTACGCCACGCTGTTCCTGCTGCCGAAAAAACAGGGCGCAGGCGATACGCTGGGCGCGATTGGTTAACGCTGGCGATGGATTAAGCAGAGAAGCACGCACGGCGGGATAGAACAAAAAGTTGGGGGCACTGCGTTAACAGTGCCCCCGGTTCGTTTTATAGCCATCCCGCTACACAGCGTGCTCCCTGCTCAATCCTTGAAAACTTTTCCTGCGGCCATCCTGACCAAGTGGTCCTTGCATCATCCTGCAGCATCGTCCTGACGCGGTTCCTCAGCCTTCCTGACCCGCCGACAGTCCTGTGCCGGCTCTCAATCTCCGTCCTGGAGGTGTCCCTGGCTTCTATCCTGAAACATCCTGGGCATCTCCTGACGCCATCCTTCGCTCTTGCCTGAGCGCATCCCTTTCTTCGTCCTGAAGCTGCATCATCCTGATGCTTTCCTGCTCCGCCGGTTCCGTTCCGGTAACGATAAGATCGCTTAAATTCCCCGGAATCACAAGGGTTTGGGAGGCGTCTCACACTAAATTAAGCCTAAGAGTTATCCTAAAGAAATTCTAACCAATTGATCTGGATAACAATAATCTCATAGTCTGGAAAAAGGTGGGAAAAATTAAGAGCGATCTCTCACACCCTGTGTGAGAGATCTCTTACACGGGCGACGGCGAATCCGCCGCGCTTCAGTCCAGCACCGGGCGCAGCGCATCGAGGAAATTCCCCAGCGTCGCCGCCAACAAGGTGCGCTTATCGCTGCCGAATTGTTCCAGCACCACGTTGCCGCTAACGTTGCACAGCGACACCATCGTCATCTCGGATTCGGTGGTCGCCAGGAACAGCGTTGGCGACAGTTTGAGACGTTTTTGCGTCACCAGATGACCGATCAGGTTCTCCTGCAGGCGGATAAAATCCTCCTCGCTCCAGACCTGCAGCAGGCTCAGGCGATGCTCCCCAAATTGCGCGCTCATGTCGCCCGCGTATTGCTGCGTGTAAAAACGGTGCGCATCCGGCTGCAAACGCAGCTCCAGCGCGGCTTCTACCCTCTCCAGCGTCGCCGCCGGCTCGAAAGGCTGCGGCAACCACAGCACCTCGTCCTCGCGATTCTCCACGATGCAGGGCGACGGCACGCCGTACAATGCCTGGCTGGCCGGCGCGTGGCCGCGCGCTTGCTGCCACAACTCGACATAGCGTTGAGTGAATTCACGCAGAGCGTGCGATACATCATGGTCCATATTCTTTCTCGCATACGTTAAACTGACGGCCATTGTACCTATCTCTGAGCGAGGTGACAGCAGATGTCCTCCTATCAAGACCACCAGGCCCTGTCAGGGCTGACGCTGGGCAAACCCACCGCCTACCGCGATCGCTACGACGCCACGTTGCTGCAGGCGGTGCCGCGCAGCATGAACCGCGAGCCGCTGGGGCTGTATCCCGACAACCTGCCCTTCCACGGCGCGGACATCTGGACGCTGTACGAACTCTCCTGGCTGAACGCCAACGGGCTGCCGCAGGTGGCGGTCGGCGAGATCAGCCTCAACGCCGACAGCCTGAACCTGATCGAATCGAAAAGCTTCAAACTGTATCTCAACAGCTTCAACCAAACCCCGTTCGCCGATTGGGAAACGGTGCGCAGCACCCTGCAGCGCGATCTGTCTGCCTGTGCCCAGGGCGAGGTAAGCGTCACCCTGTTCAGCGTCGAGCAGCTGGAAGGCACGCCGATCGCCCGTCTGGCCGGCGACTGCATCGACCAGCAGGATATCCGCATCGACAATTATGAGTTCAACGCCGACTGCCTGCTGAACGCCGCCGGTGAAGAGGTGGTGGAAGAGCAATTGGTCAGCCACCTGCTGAAGTCCAACTGCCTGATCACCCATCAACCGGACTGGGGCTCGGTGCAGATAAGCTACCGCGGCGGCAAGATCGATCGCGAAGCGCTGCTGCGCTACCTGGTCTCCTTCCGCCACCACAACGAATTCCACGAGCAGTGCGTCGAGCGCATCTTCAACGATCTGATGCGCTACTGCCGGCCGCAAAGCCTGACGGTTTACGCCCGCTACACCCGCCGCGGCGGGCTGGACATCAACCCGTGGCGCAGCAACGTCGTATTCGCTCCCGCGCACGGCCGCCTGGCGCGCCAATAAGTGCGAAACATTGCTCAACAACTGAGCTAACGAGCGGTTTATGTTGGTAAAAGCCCAGGGACGGCGGTAAGGTTAAAACGAGGCTGCGGCCGGGCAGAGCGCCCGCTGCGCCGCAGCACGCCAACCATAACGAGATGCTGTTTTGCTGCGTATGGATTACTACCGCCCCGCACCGGGTGCAAAGGAGTTACCTTGATTACACACATCAGCCCGCTTGGCTCTATGGATTTATTGTCGCAGCTGGAAGTAGACATGCTGAAGCGCACCGCCAGCAGCGACCTGTACCGCCTGTTCCGCAACTGTTCGCTGGCCGTGTTGAACTCCGGCAGCCAAACCGACAACAGCAAACAGCTGCTGTCGCGCTATGAAACCTTCGACATCAACGTGCTGCGCCGCGAGCGCGGGGTGAAGCTGGAGCTGGTCAACCCGCCGGAAGAGGCGTTCGTCGACGGCCGCATCATCCGTTCGCTGCAGGCCAACCTGTTCGCCGTGCTGCGCGACATCCTGTTCGTGCACGGCCAAATCGCCAGCGCCGGCCGTTTCCAGCACCTGAACCTGGAAAACTCGGCCCACATCACCAACCTGGTATTTTCGATCCTGCGCAATGCGCGCACGCTGCATCTGGATGAAGATCCCAACATGGTGGTGTGCTGGGGCGGGCACTCGATCAACGAGAACGAATATCTGTACGCGCGCAAGGTCGGCAGCCAGCTGGGCCTGCGCGAGCTCAACATCTGCACCGGCTGCGGGCCGGGCGCCATGGAAGCGCCGATGAAAGGTGCGGCGGTCGGCCACGCGCAGCAGCGTTACCGCAACAGCCGCTTTATCGGCATGACCGAGCCTTCGATCATCGCCGCCGAGCCGCCTAACCCGCTAGTGAACGAGCTGGTGATCATGCCGGACATCGAAAAACGCCTGGAAGCCTTCGTGCGCATCGCGCATGGCATCATTATCTTCCCGGGCGGCGTCGGCACCGCCGAAGAGCTGCTGTACCTGTTGGGTATCCTGATGAACCCGGAGAACAGTGAACAGGTGCTGCCGCTGATCCTGACCGGGCCGAAAGAGAGCGCCGACTACTTCCGCGTGCTGGACGAGTTCATCATGAACACGCTGGGCGACGAAGCGCGCCGCCATTACACCATCATCATCGACGATCCGGCGGAAGTGGCGCGGCAGATGAAAAAAGCCATGCCGCTGGTGAAGGAAAACCGCCGCAACACCGGCGACGCCTACAGCTTTAACTGGTCGATCCGCATCGCGCCGGATCTGCAACTGCCGTTCGAGCCGACCCACGAAAACATGGCTAACCTCAACCTGTATCCGAACCAGCCGCCGGAGCAATTGGCCGCCGCGCTGCGCCGCGCCTTCTCCGGCATCGTCGCTGGCAACGTGAAGGAAAACGGCATCCACGCCATTGAGCAGTTCGGCCCGTACAAGCTGCACGGCGAACCGCAAATGATGAAGCAGATGGATAGCCTGCTGCAGGGCTTTGTCGCCCAGCACCGCATGAAGCTGCCGGGCAGCGCCTATGTGCCCTGCTACGAAATCGTCGCCTGACCCTCAATCCCGGGCGGCGTAACGGCCGCCCTGTTTTTTCTGACCTTACCGCCCATGATGATACACCTACTGATTGTCGACGCCCTGAACCTCATCCGCCGCATTCACGCCGTGCAGGGCTCCCCTTGCGTCAACGCCTGCCGCCACGCGCTGCAGCAGTTGCTCCAGCACAGCCGCCCGACCCACGCGGTGGCGGTATTCGACGAGGACGACCGCAGCGACAGCTGGCGCCACCAAATTCTGCCGGACTACAAGGCCGGGCGCTCGCCGATGCCGGAAAACCTGCAGCAGGAGATGCCGCAGCTGCGCGAGGCCTTCGCCGAGTTGGGCGTCGCCAGCTGGCATTCGCCCGGCAATGAGGCGGACGATCTGGCGGCCACGCTGGCGGCGAAGGTCGCCGGCGGTGGCCACCAGGTGACCATCGTCTCCACCGACAAAGGCTATTGCCAACTGCTGGCGCCGAACGTACAAATTCGCGATTACTTCCAGAAACGCTGGCTGGATATGCCTTTCGTGCAACAGGAGTTTGGCGTGCAGCCGCAGCAGCTGCCGGACTACTGGGGGTTGGCGGGGATCGGCAGCAGCAAGATCCCCGGCGTGGCCGGCATCGGACCGAAAACCGCCGTGCTGCTGCTGCAGCAGTCGGGCAGTCTGGACGGGCTTTATCAGCACCTGGAGCAGGTGCCGGAAAAATGGCGCAGTAAGCTGGAGCAGCACCGCGAGCTGGCCTACGTCAGCAAACAAGTCGCCACGCTGCGCACCGATCTGTCGCTGGACGGCAACCTGCAGCAGCTGCGCCTGCCGATACAATAAGGGCGCTGCAAGCAGCGCCCTTCATCAAGGCTTCACGCGGTTAATCGCGCTCGTCGCGGCGGCCCGGCACCGCCGACCACATGCGGCGCACGTGTACGGTGATCTCTTCACGATCGTGATACAGCTGCTTGGCGTGCACTTCAGCGCTGATGCCGGCGGCGCTCAACGCTTCGCGGATGTTCATCAGGTTTTGCGACACTTCCTCATAGCGCTTTTTCATCGGCAGTTTGAGGTTAAAGATCGCTTCGCGGCACCAGCCTTTCACCAGCCACTGAATCATCAGGCTGGTCACCTTCGCCGGTTTTTCCACCATGTCGCACACCAACCAATAGATCTTGCTGCTGTTCGGCTCGAACTTGAAGCCGTCGGCGCGGTGATGCATTACCTGGCCGGTTTCCATCAGGCTCGGCGCCATCGGGCCGTTATCCACCGAATGCACCATCATGCTGCGTTTCACCAGCTGATAGGTCCAGCCGCCCGGGCAGGCCCCCAGATCGACTGCGTGCATGCCGCTGGCCAGGCGCTCGTCCCACTCGTCGGCGGGGATGAACACGTGGAACGCTTCTTCCAGCTTCAGCGTCGAGCGGCTCGGCGCATCGGCCGGGAAACGCAGACGCGGAATGCCCATATAGAACGGTGAGTTGTTGTTGCTGTAGGAATAACCGACGTAGCAGCAGCCCGGCGCGATGAAAAATACATGCACCACCGGGCGAGTCGGGTTCTCGCGCGCCATCAGCACCTTCTGCTCGCGCATCGCGGCGCGCAGCGGCACCGTCAGCTTGCGGCAGAACTTCATCAGCTCTTTGCTTTCGTTGGTGTCCGGCACTTCCACCCGCAGCTCGCCGCCGCGATCGACCACGCCGATCAACATGCCGACGATCGGCGATACCCGATCTTCCGGCGGCAGATCGCGCAGCAACTCCCCCACCACGATCATCTGGCGGGCGAAAATCAGTTCGCGGAACGGAATTTCCCGCGCCAAACGGTCGGCATCGTCCGGCTGATAGCATTCGAACAACACGTAACCGCTGTGCTCTTTTACCCGCGCAAAGCCGTAAATCTCCAGCTGGGCGGCTTTATCGGTGATCTCCGCCGCACACTCTTTTTCGAAGCCGGGGCGGCAGTACAACACAATCTTATTCATGGCGCTCGGCCTTTTTCCTCAGACGCAAAGCGCCAATCAACATCAATATCCAGCCGATCAAGAAGCACACGCCGCCAACCGGCGTGATATATACCCAGACCTTCAGGTGCGACAGCGCCAGGCAATAGAGGCTGCCGCTGAACAACACGGTGCCGAACGCCAACAGCGCTCCGCTCCAGTAAAACCACAGGCTCACGCGGCGCTGCATCGCGATCGCCAGCGCCAGGATAGCCAGGGTGTGGAACCCCTGATACTCCAGCCCGGTGCGGATCCAGGCCATTTCGTTGGCGCCCAGCGTGCCGCTTAACACATGCGCGCCGAATGCGCCCAGCGCGACAAATACAAAGCCGCTGATAGCGGCGAAAACCAGCATGGAACGGCTGCTCATCGTGATCTATCCCATTAAAAATCACCGGCCGCGGCAAGGCGGCGGCCGGCCTTATTGTTCGTAGCGGAAGCGGAACTTCTCTTGTTCGCTGGCGGCGCGCGCCAGGATCCACTGCCGGAAGGCGGCTATTTTACCCAGTTCTGCCTGGCTGTCATGACATACCAGATAAAAAGCATTTTTACTGACCAACACATCGTTGAACGGGCACACCAGACGACCGGCTTCAATCTCGGTTTGCGCCATCACGTTGTTCACCAGCGCCACGCCCTGGCCGTGCACCGCCGCCTGCACCACCATGGCGCTGTGGCTGAAGATCGGCCCCTGCTGCACATTGATGTGTTGCAACCCCAGCTGGCGCGTATAGGCCAGCCAGTCACGGCGTGAAACGTCATGCAGCAACGTATGATAAGCCAGATCGTCTGCGGTTTTCAGCGGATGATCGCCGGTCAGCAGGCTCGGCGAACAAACCGGCAGCAGATATTCCGCATACAGGCGCTCGGCGCGCAGCCCCGGCCAATTGCCGCGGCCATAGAAAATCGCCACATCGACGTCGTCCGCCAGCTTGTCTTCTTCGCGGTCCACCGCCTGGATGCGCACGTCGATGCCCGGATAAGCTGAGTTAAAGCCGGACAGGCGCGGCACCAGCCACTGAATGGCGAAGCTCGGCGGCAGACTGACGGTCAATGCCCCCTTGGCGCTGCGCGCCTGCAGCTTGCGCGTCGCCTCGTTGATCGAAGAGAAGATCTCCTTGATATCGAGGTAGTAACTTTGCCCCTCTTCGGTCAGCAGCAGCGAGCGGTTGCGCCGACGAAACAGCTTCAGCCCGAGGAAGTCCTCCAGCGACTTGATCTGGTGGCTCACCGCGGCCTGGGTCACGAACAGCTCTTCCGCCGCCTTGGTGAAACTCAGGTGGCGAGCGGCCGCATCGAACACGCGCAGCGCATTGAGGGGAGGTAAGCGTTTAGACATTAAATTAGCTACTTTTGTGTAACATTAATCCGAATGATTCGGCGCCGAAAATCGGGCGGCTTTGCGTGGCAAGCCATCGGTAAACGCTAACGGCGTATTGCCATTAGTTTTTTTTATCCGAGCCATTATAATTTGTCCGTTGAGGATGCGCCAGCAAATACCTATAGTGGCGGCACTTCCCGGGCCGGAACGAAAAGGGAGTGGGTGTCGAGGACGCCGATGAACTTTTGGCTTGTGGTTGTGATGTTGTGTTTGCAAATTGTCCGGCGATTCCGGACATGGTAGCTAGGCTACTGTTTTTTCACTTCCTGTACATTTACCCTGTCTGTCCATAGTGATTTTATGCAGCACCGCAAAACTTGCGGTGCTTTTTTTTGCCTGACGGTTACTGGTTGCTTTCAACCATCTCTTTCACATCGGCGCGGTTGATCTGTTGCTCGACGCCGTTGGCGTCTTTATAGCTGATCATGCCGGTATCGTTATCCACTTTAGGCTTACCGTCAGCGACAATGGTGCGTCCGTCATTGGTATGCATCACGTAGTTGCTGGAACAGGCGGCCAGGGTGAACGTAAGCATCAGGGCAGAGATAACTGCGGCTGTTTTCTTCATTGAGGACTCCTTTGTAGTTTTAAATGCTGATAAATACCTTTTATGTGTATAGATGCGATTAATAAGCGCACGTTTAATAGCATAACAAACCTTCCCAATTTTGCCAGGCGATAAGTCCTAATCGGCGCGAACGCTTGTCTCCGGCGGCAAAATAGGACAGGATCACCCATCGACTCAAGCCAGTGACAATCAGGGTATGACGCCTTTTAACCCCAGCCTTTTTCGCCAACAGTTTCCCGCGCTCGCGCAGGACGGCATCTATCTGGACAGCGCCGCCACCGCGTTGAAACCGCAGGCGGTGATCGACGCCACGCAGCAGTTTTATCGCGACGACGCCGCCACCGTGCACCGCAGCCAGCATCGGGCGGCGCAGGATCTGACCGCCCGTTTCGAGCAGGCGCGCGGCCAGGTCGCGCAACTGATCCATGCGCCGTCGGCCGACGACATCGTCTGGACGCGCGGCACCACCGAGGCGATCAACCTGGTGGCACAGAGCTACCTGCGCCCGCGTCTGCAGCCAGATGATGAAATTCTGGTGAGCGAAGCGGAACACCACGCCAACCTGATCCCCTGGCTGATGGTGGCGGAGCAAACCGGCGCGCGGGTGGTGAAACTGCCGATCGGCGCCGATCGGTTGCCGGACCTGGCGCAGCTGCCCGCCCTGCTCAATGACAAAACCCGCCTGTTGGCGCTGGGGCAAATGTCCAACGTCACCGGCGGCTGCCCGGATCTGGCGCCGGCTATCGCGCTGGCCCATGCCGCCGGCGCGCGCGTGATGATCGACGGCGCCCAGGGCGTGGTGCACGGCCCGGCCGACGTACAGCGGCTCGACATCGATTTTTACGCCTTCTCCGGCCACAAGCTGTATGGCCCGACCGGCATCGGCGCGCTGTACGGCAAAGCCGAGCTGCTGGCGCAGATGGCGCCGTGGCAAGGAGGGGGAAAGATGCTGATCCAGGCGTCGTTCGACGGCTTTACCCCGCAAAAGCCGCCGCACTGCTTCGAGGCCGGCACGCCAAACATCGCCGGCGTGCTGGGATTGGCCGCTGCGCTCACCTGGCTCAGCGAACAGGATATGGCGGCGGCGGAGCGCTACAGCCGCGAGCTGGCGGACCGGGCGGAACAGCGGTTGGCGCAGCTGCCGGGCTTTCGCAGCTTCCGCAGTTCCGGTTCCAGCCTGCTGGCGTTCGATATCGCCGGCGTACACCACAGCGACATCATCACGCTGCTGGCCGAGCAAGGCATTGCGCTGCGCGCCGGCCAGCACTGCGCGCAGCCACTGATGGCGGCGTTAGGCGTCAGCGGCACGTTGCGCGCGTCGTTCGCTCCCTACAATACTCAACAGGACGTCGATACGCTGGTCAGCGCGTTGACTCACGCCCTCGATCTGCTGGCCGACTGACTTGACTCCCGGAGACGCTATGCTCGCCCCTCATCCTTTTGGCCGAGAGATCACCGCCGACGCGTTGATCGCCACCTTCAGCGCGCTGAAACAGTGGGAAGACCGCTACCGCCAGCTGATTATGCTCGCAAAACGGCTACCGCCGCTGCCGGAAGCCTTGCGCAGTGAAGAAATGGCATTGAGCGGTTGTGAAAACCGCGTCTGGCTGGGGCACCAGTTGCTGGAAGACGGCACGCTGCACTTCTATGGCGACAGCGAAGGCCGCATCGTGCGCGGCCTGCTGGCGGTGCTGCTGACCGAAGTGGAAGGGAAAACGCCGCAACAGATCGCCGCATTGGATCCGCTGGCGTTGTTCGACCGCCTGGCATTGCGCGCGCAGCTGAGCGCCACCCGCGCCAGCGGCCTGGCGGCGCTGGCCGCCGCCGTAAAGGCGATCGCCGCCCGTTACGCCTGACGCGCCGCCTTCGCCACCATCTTTTTCAGCGCGTGCGACACGGCGACGAAGCCGAAGGTGGCGGTAACCATGGTCGCCGCGCCGAAACCTGCGCTGCAATCCATTCTTTTCGGCCCTTCCGCCGTGCTGCGCGAAGCGCATACCGAGCCGTCCGGCTGCGGATAAACCAGCGGCTCGCTGGAGAAGACGCAGTCGATGCCCAGCTTGCCCTTGCCGTTTTTCACCACGTTGAAATCGTGCTTCAGCCGCTCGCGCAGTTTGGCGGCCAGCGGATCCTGAATGGTCTTCGCCAGATCGGCCACTTCGATTTTAGTCGGGTCTATTTGCCCGCCGGCGCCGCCGGTAGTCACCACCGGGATCTTGAAACGGCGGCAGTAGGACAGCAGCGCCGCCTTCGGCCGCACGCTGTCGATCGCGTCGATGACGTAGCTGAAGTTATGGTCCAGCAGCTCGGCGACGTTGTCCGGAGTGATGAAATCATCGATGCAGGTCACCCGGCATTCCGGGTTAATCGCCAGGATACGCTCCGCCATCACCTCGGTTTTGGATTGCCCGACATGCTGACGCAATGCGTGGATTTGGCGATTGGTATTGGTGACGCAGACATCATCCATGTCGATCAGGGTGATGGCGCCGATGCCGGTGCGCGCCAGCGCCTCAGCCGCCCAGGAACCCACGCCGCCGATGCCGATCACGCAGACGTGTGCCTGCGCGAACACCGCCAGCGCCTGCTGGCCGTACAACCGCGCCGTGCCGCCGAAACGCTGCAGATAGGCTTCCGAATAAGCTGTGCTCATAACGCTTTAATTACCTTCGTAATGCAAATGATAAGGGCCGGAAAATCCGGCCCTTGCGGGTCACTCTTTTCACGCCGTATGCGTTTAGCGGGTGGCCAGCAACGAACCGCCGCCGTTTGACTGATTGGCGCTGAACAGCTGGCCACCGCCATTGTTCTTCAGCACCCAGACGCGGCCGTAGTGGTTGTAGTACCCCGCCGAGTGGCCGGCTTCCGGCCCGATGCCCTGATACATGTCAAAATGCTGGCCCTTGATGGCGCCGCCCACGTCGAGCGCGACCATCAGACGCATCTCGTATTTTCCCGTGAATTTACCCTTGTTGTCCAGCAGCGGCACTTCGGCCAGCAGCGTGGTGCCCGCCGGGATCAGCGAACGGTCGGAAGCCACCGAGGCTTTGGCGATCAGCGGCACCGCACTGGCGCCTTTCACCGGCGCAAAAGCTTCCGGGCGGAAGAACACGAACGACGGGTTCTGCTCCAGCAGCTCACGCACCTCTGCGGCGCTGTGGGTATCCGCCCACTGACGGATCGCCTGCATCGACATGTCCGCCTTGGCCACTTCGCCGCGATCGATCAGCACCTTGCCGATGCTGCGATAGGCGTGGCCGTTCTTGCCGCCGTAGCCGAAGAACACCAGCGGCTGGCCGTTGCCGTAGTCGACATAACCGCTGCCCTGGACTTCCATCATGAAGTTGTCCATCAGCGAGTTGGTGTAAGCGATGATATAGCGATCGTCGAGCGCGCCGGAGTAGATGCCCGCGCGATCCGGCAAGCGGCCCCTGCCCTTCGGCGGCATGCGGTACAGCGGATAGCGGAACTCGCCCTGTTGGGTATAGCGCGCCTGCACCACCGGCGTATAGTAGCCGGTAAACTGCACGTTGCCGTAATTGTCGACGCCTTCCATCTGGTAAGCGCTGAGGCCGTACTGGCTCAGCATGCGCGTGTCGGCGCCGGACGCCATCCAGCTTTGCACCGCCTGATAGGTGCTGTTGTTGCGGTTAAACAGCGAAGGCGACGCGTACTTGATCTCCATCAGCTGATCCGAGTAATCCTTGGCGTTGACCGGCGAACCTTTGGCGTTGGGCTGATTGACCAGCTCCAGCGATTGATCCAGACGGCCGTCCTTATATTGCTGACCCCGATCGGTCGGCTTGGACGAACAGCCCGCCAACACCGCCACCATCAACCCGCCCAGCAGGTATTTGCCCCAACGTCCTTTCATCGCGCACACTCTCAAACTGATATGATCTACCGGCTGAACGATAACAAACGCTCATTGATAAAGGAATCGCTGCAAATAAAAAAAGCCGCACGGAGGATGGTGATGAAAAAGAAGGCAAATTGCGGGCAAATTCAGCAGAAAAACGGGTTTAGGGCAATAAAATGCAAAAAGGGTTTGCAACAAAACGCATGGAGAGTATAGTGCGCATCCATCGGACGCGGGGTGGAGCAGCCTGGTAGCTCGTCGGGCTCATAACCCGAAGGTCGTCGGTTCAAATCCGGCCCCCGC
>NZ_JBXUNP010000009.1:0-81676 GCF_057197125.1 Serratia sp. LSHTC3 | reverse complement strand
AAGTGAAACGCCGTAGCGCCGATGGTAGTGTGGGGTCTCCCCATGCGAGAGTAGGACACTGCCAGGCATCAAATAAACGTTATCAGTGTGACGACTGGTAATGCGCAAGTCGCAGAGCGCGATATTGCCGGTATCGAAAGATACAACGTAAAAGAATCGGTGGAGCGGTAGTTCAGTTGGTTAGAATACCTGCCTGTCACGCAGGGGGTCGCGGGTTCGAGCCCCGTCCGTTCCGCCACTTAATTGATAAGCCCTGAGTTTCGACTCAGGGCTTTTTCATATCTGTATTTTGCGCTTTTCAGTCTGGAATTGTTCCTCTTTACCGCCTCGCCTTTCTCCATATTATTGCCTTTAGATCAAAAGTCTTATGCCGAACTAGGCGTTTTTGATCAATAAAAAAGTTGCCATAATCTTCCTCATACCACATCTACCTGTTAATGAGAGAAAACATTATGAGCATCCCTGCATTTGGTTTAGGTACTTTCCGCCTTCAGGATCAGGTTGTTATCGATTCTGTCAGCACTGCACTTGAGCTGGGCTATCGCACTATCGACACCGCGCAGATCTATGAAAACGAAGCGGCTGTTGGCCAGGCTATCGCTGCCAGCGGCGTGAAACGTGAAGACCTGTTCATCACCACCAAGATTTGGATCGCGAATCTGGCGAAAGGCACACTGATCCCAAGCCTGCAAGAAAGCTTGAAAAAACTGCAAACCTCCTACGTTGATCTGACACTGATCCACTGGCCGTCACCCAACGACGAAGTGCCAGTTGCCGAATTTATGGCTGAGTTGCTGGAAGCGAAAAAGCTGGGGCTGACTCGCCAAATTGGCGTATCTAACTTCACCATCGACTTGATGCAGCAAGCGATTGACGCGATTGGCGCCGATGAAATCGCCACCAACCAAATCGAGCTGTCACCGTTCTTGCAGAACCGCAAGGTGGTAGAATTCGCGCAGCAGCACGGCATCGCCATCACCTCTTACATGACGTTGGCCTATGGCAAAGCGCTGCAGGATGAAACGATTAAAAGCATCGCCGCTCGTCACAATGCAACTCCAGCACAGGTTGTCCTGGCTTGGGCATTGAAGCTGGGCTATGCAGTTATTCCTTCCTCGACCAAGCGAGAAAACCTGGCGAGCAACCTGTTGGCGCAGCAACTGGCGCTGACCGACGAAGATATGGCGCAGATCGCCGTACTGGAGTGCAACGGCCGTCTGGTTAGCCCGGAAGGCCTGGCGCCAAACTGGGATTAATCTTTCCTCGCAGTGGTCAGCATAAGGCGTCCATCAGGGCGCCTTTTTTATCGTTTCAGGTATTCACTCACAAAATCAATAAAGCTGCGCAGACGGTTGCTGACGGCGCTGTCACTGTAATAAACCGCGTTGATCGGCATGGCGACCGGCAGTGTCGCTTCCACCAGAATCGGAACCAAATCTCCACGTTTGATATCTTCGTCGCTCATAAAGTCCGACAGGCAGGCGATACCGTTGCCATGCAGACAGAGATGGCGCTGGGTTTCTCCACTATTAGTGGTCAAGCCGGGAGTGATTTCCAACTGGCTGCCATCTGAACAAGCCAGTGGCCAGCGGTTCAAACTGGGCAGGTCGTTGAAGCCGATGCAGCAGTGATGTGCAAGATCTTCTACCGTTAGCGGCGTGCCGTGCTGAGCCAGATAGGCGGGGGAGGCGAGCACATGCCGGTAGCTGGTCATCAGTTTGCGCGCTTTCAGCGTGGAATCGGTCAGCTCTCCTACGCGGATCGCAATATCCACTTTTCGCTCGATCAAATTGATAAAGTTTTCCGAAGACACCAGCGATAACGACATTTCAGGATAACGTTCGCGAAACTCCGCCACTAAAGGCGTCAGCATGTGTAGCACCACCGGCGTTGCCGCGTCGACGCGCAGCAGGCCTTGCGGGCGTTGACGGCTTTCCATCAGCGCATTTTCTGCCGCGGCCATATCGTTCAGTACCTTCTGCACCTGGCGAAAGTAATTCTCTCCTTCCTGAGTCAGGCTGATTTGGCGCGTGGTGCGGTTGAGCAGCGTTACGCCCAGTTTGCTTTCCAGTTTTTTCACCGTTCGGCTAACCACGGAATTCGCTTGTTCCAGGCGTTCAGCCGCCCGGCTGAAACTGCCGCTTTCCACGACGGTGACAAAGGTGATCAGCTCGTCTGAGTTTGCTTTCATTTTTGCTCCAATGGCAAAGTTAATTTGAAATTTTGAGCATTTTTATCATTTAAGCATAGGCCGATAATAGCCGTCATCAACTTGAATGCTATTTCGGAGTAAAAAATGCCACTCGCATTACTTGCCTTAACCATCAGCGCTTTTGCTATCGGCACGACCGAGTTCGTGATTGTCGGGTTGATTCCGACTATCGCGGAGCAGTTGGGAGTGACCGTACCGTCCGCTGGGTTGCTGGTGACTATCTATGCCCTCGGCGTGGCCATCGGCGCGCCGGTGCTGACGGCCCTGACCAGCCGCATACCGCGCAAACTGTTGCTGGTTGGCCTGATGGTGCTGTTCACTCTCGGCAACCTGCTGGCCTGGCAGTCACCCAGTTATGAATCGCTGGTAGTGGCTCGGTTGTTGACCGGCCTGGCGCACGGCGTGTTCTTCTCTATCGGTTCCACTATCGCCACTAGCCTGGTGGCGAAAGAGAAGGCGGCCTCCGCCATCGCCATCATGTTTGGTGGCCTGACGGTGGCGCTGGTGACCGGCGTACCGCTGGGGACGTTCATCGGCCAGCAGTTTGGCTGGCGTGAGACCTTCCTGGCCGTTTCTCTGATTGGCGCTGTCGCCACGCTGGCCAGCATTATTTTGGTGCCGAGCAATATCAAGAACCAGGGCAGCGCCGGCGTGCGGGAACAGCTGAAAGTGCTGACTCATCCTCGTCTGCTGCTGATTTACGCGATTACCGCATTGGGATACGGCGGGGTCTTCACGACCTTTACCTTCCTTGCGCCGATGATGCAGGAATTGGCCGGCTTCTCTGCACCGACCGTGAGCTGGATACTGTTGGCTTATGGCGTCGCGGTGGCGGTGGGTAACATCTGGGGAGGCAAGCTGGCCGATCGTCATGGGGCCGTGCGTGCGTTGAGCTTTATCTTTGCCGCGCTGGCCGTTTTGCTGCTGCTGTTCCAGTTTACCGCCAGTCACAGTATTGCCGCTTTGCTGACGGTGATTGTGATGGGTGTGTTCGCTTTCGGCAACGTGCCGGGGCTGCAGGTGTATGTGGTGCAGAAAGCCGCGCAATACACGCCAAATGCGGTGGATGTGGCGTCCGGTCTCAACATCGCGGCGTTCAACATCGGCATTGCGCTCGGCTCGGTGATAGGCGGCCAGACTGTTGCTTCACTGGGGCTGGCGCAGACCCCCTGGATTGGCGCGCTGATCGTGGTGGTTGCATTGTTGCTGGTTAGCCTCAGTGGCCGCCTGGATAAAAAGTCTCAGCTGCAAACGGCTTAATTCGTAAAACCCTTGCTGCCTGGCCCGCATTTTGCGGGCCTTTTCGCATTTTTCACCTATTACCCCTCACCTTTACACAGCTATACCGTCAGAAGATTGAAATCGCTGCAGGCGGCCCCTATAACTGAAAAGGTGATGCCCGCAAAAGCCATGCCCTCTATGCAGGGTAGGCGTATAATCAATTCATCGTTGGCGAGTGTTCATCGCCAGTTTTCATGTTAATGGGTAATAGGCGAATCGCGTGCCGAAACGAACTTATGCAATGAGGTATGTTGCAGGTCAGCCAGTTGAGCGAATCTTTCCTGGCGCCGTTAACCAGCCGTTGCCGCCAGGGGCGGCGCTGCCGACGACCGGCGCCTTGCGCGTTATGGTGTGGAATATTTTCAAACAGCAGCGAGCCGACTGGCTTTCGGTGCTGAAAAACCATGGCAAAGACGCGCAGCTGGTATTGTTGCAAGAGGCGCAAACCACGCCAGAGTTGGTGAGCTACGCTACCGCCAACTATCTGGCGGCCGATCAGGTGCCGGCCTTTGTGCTACCGCAGCACCCTTCCGGCGTGATGACGCTGGCGGCCGCTCATCCTGTTTACTGTTGCCCGCTGCGCGAGCGAGAGCCGCTGCTGCGGCTGTCCAAGTCGGCCCTGATCACCGTTTATCCGCTGTACAACGGCGAGCTGTTGATGGTGGTAAACATCCATGCGGTGAACTTTAGCCTGGGCGTCGACGTCTACAGCAAGCAGTTGGGGCCGATAGGCGAACAGATCGCCAGTCACCGGGGGCCGGTGATTATGGCGGGGGATTTCAACGCCTGGAGCCGCAAGCGCATCAATGCGCTGTATGACTTTGCCGGAGAGATGGCGCTGCGCGAGGTGAGCTTCACCGACGACCATCGCCGCAAGGCCTTCGGGCGTCCACTGGATTTCGTATTTTACCGCAATCTGGGGGTGGTGGAGGCGTCGGTGCTGGTGACCAGCGCGTCGGATCACAACCCGCTGTTGGTGGAGTTTCATCCGGAGAAAGACTCGCCGGTATGGTGAATCGCAGCTAATAAAAAAGCACCCCGAAGGGTGCTTTTTTTGTGCCGAACACTTAAGTATCCGGCGTTAGCTTGTTGCCGACAAACAGGGTCAGCTTCAGACCTGGCTGCAGGTTGCCTTTGGCGAGCGTTGAATTCCAACGCATCACGTCGTTAATATCGACGCCGTGACGACGTGCGATACTGGCGAGCGAATCACCTTTACGAACCTGGTAGGTGATACTGCTGTTACTGCCAGTATTGCTGGCCACTTGCAGGGTTTGCCCAACTTTTATGGCGCTCTTGGCGCGTAAGTTGTTCCAACTCTGCAAATCGCTGGTCTTAACGTTCAGCCGCTTGGCAATGCCCGATAAGGTGTCGCCGGAGCGCACTTTATACGAACTGCCACCGGTCAAACCGCTGTTCTTCGCCAACTGCGTCGTTGGCTGAGTCACGGCGATCTGGCCATCGGCCAGCGAGTCTTTCAGTTGCTCGGCATGTCCTTTGGGAACCATGATGTAATGGGGCCCGTTGGGTGCCGTAACGCCTTTTTTGTAGCCTGGGTTATACGCTTTCATCTTGGTGACTGAAAGCCCTGCCATCTCAGCCGCCTGAGTCAGCTGGATCTGCTGTCCGACATCGATACGCGCCAGCGCACGGGTTTCATCCGTTTTCGGGAGTTTCACGCCGTACTTCTTGCTGTTCTTGATGATGTCGCTCAGCGCCAGCATTTTCGGGACATAGATTGACGTTTCACGCGGAAGCGACAATGCCCAGAAATTGGTTGGCTTACCCTGGCGTTTGTTTGCCTTCACCGCTTGCATCACGCGGCCTTCACCACTGTTATAGGCGGCTACGGTCAGTAACCAGTCGCCGTTAAACATGCGGTTCAAGCGCTGCATCATGTTAAGCGCAGCGGTTGTCGAGGCGACGACATCGCGTCGGCCGTCATACCACTGATTGTTTTTCAAACCATAATTGCGACCCGTTTGCGGCACGATTTGCCATAGCCCTGCGGCGTTGGCACTTGACGTGGCGTGTGGGTCAAAAGCGCTCTCCACTATGGGTAGCAGTACCAGTTCCATCGGCATATTACGTTTCTTAATCTGCCCGACTATCCAGTACATGTACGGCTCTGCCCGTAATGTTACATCGTGGAGATAGCTCTTACTTTTTAAGTACTTTCTTTTCTGATCACGGATCCGGGAATTTTCCGGAACCTCCATCTTCAGCTCGTCGCTAATGAAGTTCCACAGGTCCTGTTGCGCGGCGGGACTGTTATTATCCAACCACCGCGCCGAGCTCGCTCGGCCATTTGCTGTGTACTCTCCTGCTTCACCATCTTGACCAGCCGAAGACAAACTCTGTGCATGCTGTTCTGGCGCCGGTGCGTCCTGCCTGGACGACTGGCAACCCACTAGCAAGACTGAGGCGAGAAATATCGCTTTAGCCTTCATGTGTGTGTCAATGTAGTTGCTTAAAAGACGAGCAATAATACTTTGCTTCGCCAAATAACACAACTAAAAGCTTAGAAGTTATCTTTCCGCAGGCGTAATTCGGAAAAAACTGAATGAAGGCTTTTCGGTGGTGAATTAAAGCCTAATTTCTTTTGTAAATCAGTGTCATGGCAACGTAAAAACAGGTTAATTTTGCGCTCTAATTGCAATGTAGTCGGCACGCTGGCTTGGCCTTTTGCCCTTAACGCTTCAACATGTTGTTGATATGTTTCAATCTCTCGATCTTCCGGCAAAATAGCCCGCGCAAACTTAAGATTTGAAAGAGTATATTCATGCGCGCAGCAAATTAAGGTGTTATCGGGAAGTTGCGCGAGTTGTTGAAATGAGTCGTACATTTGTTTGGCGGTGCCTTCAAACAGCCTGCCGCAGCCGGCGGAGAAAATGGTGTCGCCGCAGAACAGATAAGGGGCACTATAGAATGCCACATGGCCCAGCGTATGGCCGGGAACGGCGATAGTCCTGTATTGACGGCCATCGATATCAAAGGTGTCGCCGTCATGGACGATGTGGTTGGCGCCTTTGTCCGCGGTTTCCTGCGGCCCATAGACGGCCAGGCCGGGGTACTGCGCGACAATCTGCGCCACGCCGCCGACGTGATCGTGATGATGGTGAGTCAGCAGGATCGCCGCCGGCGCCAGCTGCAGGCGCTGCAACGCTTCAAGTACCGGCTGCGCTTCACCCGGATCGACGATAATGCAGCGCCCCTGTCGGTCATCCAATAACCAAATGTAATTGTCCTGGAAGGCGGGAATGCTGATAAGATTCATGGTGTACCTCTCGTTGGCAACGGCTTGAAAGAAGATAATAAATCATGAAACCAGCCCATACTCTACAAAAGCTCACCGGCCCGCAGTCCTGGGCTGAGCTGCCGTGGGGGGAGTACTATCGTGAAGCGCTCGAGCGGCAGTTGCAACCCTGGTGGCCCAAGCTGTTCGGTTTCCATCTGCTGAAGATGGGCATGCTCAGCGCCGAGCTGGCCACGGATAAATGCGCAATCTCCCATCAGGTTAACGTAGGGTTGGAGGGGGAAGGGCTGCAGGTGGTCGCCGACGCTTATCAACTGCCGTTTGCCGCCAAGTCGGTAGATGCCTGCCTGTTGGCACATACGCTGTCCTATGCGGACGATCCGCACCGCATGCTGCGTGAGGTGGACAGGGTGTTGATCGACGACGGCTGGTTGGTCATCAGCAGTTTCAATCCGTTCAGCCTGCTGGGGTTGGGCAAGCTGGCGCCCGGGTTGCGTCGTCGCCAGCCCTATGTCAGCCGCATGTTTACCCAGATGCGGCTGCTGGATTGGCTCAGCCTGCTGAATTACGAGGTGTTGCACCAGGCGCGTTTTCACGTACTGCCGTGGCACCGCAAGGGCGGCAAATTTTTATGCACCCATTTGCCGGCGCTGGGCTGCATGAGCGTGATTGTGGCGCGTAAGCGCACCTTGCCGCTGACGCCCACGCCGATGAAACTGGGGGCGAGAAAGCCGTCTCTCAGCCGCGCGGTGGGCGCGACCAAGAGCTATCGCAAGCTGCCTTAGGCTTCCGGTTGGTAACCGACGTCTTCCTGCGTCGGTTTACCGGCCGCTTCGCGCGCCAGCACGTCACAACGTTCGTTCTCCGGATGGCCGGCGTGGCCCTTGACCCATTCCCACTTCACCTCGTGGCGCTGAATGGCCTGATCCAGCCGCTGCCACAGATCGACATTTTTGACCGGTTTTTTGTCGGCGGTTTTCCAACCGCGTTTCTTCCAGTTATGGATCCAGCTGGTGATGCCCTGGCGCACGTACTGGCTGTCGGTGCTGAGCGTCACGGCGCAGGGCACGGTCAGCGCTTCCAGCGCCACGATCGCCGCCATCATTTCCATGCGGTTATTGGTGGTCAGACGGAATCCTTCGCTGAAGGTTTTTTCCGTCTGCTTATAGCGTAGTATCGCGCCGTAGCCACCGGGGCCGGGGTTGCCAAGGCAGGAGCCGTCGGTGAAAATTTCTACCTGTTTGAGCATCTCTGGTAGACTCTTCCTATCAGTTTTATAAAAGCCAAGTCTGACATAAACGAGCGCTGTGAGCACTGCAATATGATCTCTACAACCACCAGACAGATTGTCCTCGATACCGAAACCACCGGTATGAACAAGCTTGGGGTGCACTACGAAGGGCACCGCATCATCGAAATCGGTGCGGTGGAGGTGATTAACCGCCGCCTGACCGGGCGCAACTTCCACGTATACATCAAGCCGGATCGGCTGGTGGATCCGGAAGCCTACGGCGTACACGGCATCAGCGACGACTTCCTGGCCGACAAGCCGACCTTCGATCAGGTTGCCGAGGAATTCCTCGACTTTATCCGCGGCGGCGAGCTGGTGATCCATAACGCGGCGTTCGATATCGGCTTTATGGATCACGAATTCCGCATGTTGCAGCAGGGCATCCCGAAGACCGAGACCTTCTGCACCATCACCGACAGCCTGTTGATGGCGCGTCGCCTGTTCCCGGGCAAGCGCAACAACCTCGATGCCTTGTGCAGCCGTTATGAGATAGACAACAGCAAGCGTACGCTGCACGGCGCATTGCTCGATGCCGAGATCCTGGCGGAAGTTTATCTGGCGATGACCGGCGGTCAGACGTCGATAGCGTTCCAGATGGAGGGGGATACCCAGCAAAATGACGCCGCGCAAGAAATACAACGCATTGTCCGCCCGGCGACGGCGATGAAAGTGGTCTACGCCAGCGACGAAGAAGTGAAGGCGCATGAGGCGCGTCTGGATCTGGTGGCGAAGAAGGGCGGTAGCTGCCTGTGGCGCGGGGCGCCGGCGGAATAACGGCGTTTTTGCGTGAAAAAACCTCACTGGATGAATCTTCGTTGAAAAACTGTGCAAACGGTTCATTTGCGGAGAAAAAGGCGTTGACGGAACCGAGAGGCGTCCGTAATATGCGCCTCGTTCCCCCGCAAGAGGGAATGGCGCGGAGCGGTAGTTCAGTTGGTTAGAATACCTGCCTGTCACGCAGGGGGTCGCGGGTTCGAGCCCCGTCCGTTCCGCCACTATTCAGAAGCCCTGAGTTAGCGATAACTCAGGGCTTCGTCGTTTCCGTTCTCTGAAAAACGGCGCGGCCCAATGAACGGGGCCGGCAGACCGGCCCCTTATCCTCAGAATAACACCGAATAGTTCAAGCCGAAGGTGCGTCCGCGGCCTTTATAGCTGTACAGCTCAGGCGATCCGTAGGTCGGGCTGTACAGGATCGGCGCGCGTTGGCCCCAAACGGTGGTGTATTCCTTGTCCAGCAAGTTTTCCACGCTGAAGCTGATTTTCCCTACCGGTAGGGTATAGCTGCCGAGGAAATCGAGGGTGTTGTAGCCATCGATTTTGCGGCCCTGGGTGGAATTGGCCTTGGTGTAATCGCCATCGTCCGACACGTCGAAGGTTTGCTGCGACTGTAAACGCAGATTCCAGTCGCCCGGCGCCCAGCCGACATAAGCGGTGACTTTCGATGGGCTGGCGGTATCGACTACCAGCTTCTTCCATTCGCCGTTGACCTTGGTTTCGGATCGGATAACGTTGAAGTTGGTGCCGGCGCTCCAGTCGCTGTCTTCAAAGAAGTAGTCCACCGCCCCTTCCAGCCCATAGATGCGCCGCTTATCCGCATTGACGTTAATGGTCATGTCGGTTTTGTTGATGGCGATGCTCTTGTCGGACAGCGAGTAGTAGGCGGCGATTTGCGTGCGCAGATTATCGCCGGTATAGCGCCAGCCCAGCTCGTAGGCATTGACCTTGATGCCTTCCAGCTTGGAATCGCCGACGTTAACGCTCTTCAGCAACTGGTAATGTCCGCCGTTCAACGCGTAGGTGCCGTTACCGTAATATTTGCCCGGATCCGGGATCTCAAAGCCCTGAGAGAAGTTGAACCAGGTTTGCTGGCGCTCGGTCAGGTGTGCCAACAGGCCGGCATTGAACAGCGCGTTGTTGTAGTCGGTTTTCCCGCCCGGTATAGCGTCGGCGGACGTCGCGGCGCCGGTGGCGATTGCCTGCTGCTGGTTATAACCGACGAAGTCATCAATCTTGTTTTCGGTGTACTGATAACGCACGCCGCCGCTCAGGGTGAAGATCGGGTTGATGTCGTAGCTGGCCTGCAGGAACGACGCCAGGTTGCTGGTGGTATAGCTCGGGTAGCGGCCGGTGCTGTAAGCGTTCTCCAGCGTCATGCCGCCCGACTGCTGAGCCTTCGCCAGGTTGAAGAACTGCTGGTTGGCGTTGAAGCTTTCATGCTCGGCGTCAATGCCGTAAGTCAGCGTCAGTGCGTCGACAGGTTTGCTGTTTAACGTCAGCTTGCCACCGTAGAAATCGGTTTTTTGCTGCGAAGCGCCAATGCTGCTGACGTAATAGTTCGGTGCTTTGCCCGCCAGCGTCGGGAACGGGTAGAAGGTCAACGTTTCGTCGCGGTAGTAGACCTGCGCCACCAGATCCTGGCCGAGGAAATCTGTGTTGGAATATTGCAGGTTGATCAGGTGGCGCTCGGTGCCGGGGATGCGGTCGGAATTTAAGTTACCGCTGTTATATGCCTTGGCGTTGCCGGTCACCGCCGCAAAGTTCTCTCCCAGGAACAGGCCGTGATCGCCGTCGGATTGGCTTTTGTAGTATTGGGTGGTCAGCTGCAGCTGTTGATGATCGTCGATGTTGAGGGTGCCGGTGCCCATCACGTCGAGGCGATCGGAATACTGCAGGCCGGTTTGGGTATTGTCGATCAATACCTCATTGCCTTTGCCGTCATACCAGCCGCCATAGCGCTGGTAAGAAACGGACAGGCGCCCAGAGACGTTGTCGTTGCCGCCGCTGACCGCCGCCGCCACGTTCTCGTCGTGATCGTTATGGCCGCCAAAGCCGGTTTTACCGCCGACCTGCAACTCGACCTGCTGTTCCTGTTGTCCTTTTTTGGTGACGATATTGATCAGGCCGCCGGTGCTGCCGCCGCCGTACAGCGAGGTCGCGCCGGAAATCACCTCGATATGATCGATATTGAATGGATCGATCGAATCCAACTGGCGGCTGTCGCTGCGCGATGAATTCAGGCGCACGCCGTCAATCATCACCATCATTGAGCGGCCGCGCATATTCATACCATAGTTGGTGCGGCCCTGGCCGCTGACGTCCATGCCGGGGATCAGCTGCGCCAACATGTCCTTGATCTCTTTGCCGCCCTGAACCTGCTGTTCGATCTCCTGGCTTTCGATCACCCAGGTGGTTTGCGCCATTTCCGCCGTGCTGCGGTGTGAACGGCTGGCGGAGACCACCATCTGCTCTTCGGCGCCGGCTTTCTGACCTTCTGCCCAAGCCGTCGGCGCAAGCATCGCCAGCAGACAAGGATTCAAAACCCAAAGGTGTTTGCGTTTCATCGTTATTTATTTCCCAGGTGATATTGTTATTGCGTTATTTTTGAGAATGATTCTTTTATCAATAACGTTTCTTGTTATCAATAAAATCATGATATGATTTTTTGCGATACATTAACGTAATTAATTAGTTTTATTAACATTTTACCCGCTGCGCGATCGAGCAACCCACACCGTCAACACGGCAGCCGATCGGCCATAGGTGCAAGCGACAGCCGTTGCCGGAGAAACGAGAACATGTCCGCCAGCTACAGAATTTTTGATATCACCTTGAAAAGCAAAACGCTGATTTCACCTTCGCTGGTGCGCTGCGTGTTTGAAGGTGCGGATATTCATCGGATGAAGTTGGAAGCGCCGGATCAGCGCATCAAACTGCTGTTCCCGGCGGCGGACGGCCAGATCCCGCAGTTGGCCAATAGCCCGGACTGGTATGGCGATTACATGGCGATCCCCAAAGAGCGGCGCCCGGTGATGCGCACTTATACGCTGCGTGCGCTGCGCCGTGAGCAGAATCAGATGGACGTCGAGTTCGTGCTGCATGGCGTGAACGGCCCGGCCTCCGCCTGGGCGACTCACGCCGAGCCGGGTGATGCCATTCAGACCGTCGCCCCCAACGCTGACTTCGACGGCGACAGCGGCGGCTACGAATGGGCGCCGCCGGCGCAGTTGCAGCAGGCGCTGTTGATCGCCGATGAAACGGCCGTGCCGGCGGCGATGGGCATTCTGGAGCAATTGGCGCAGCAGACCAATCCGCCGCGCGTGCAGGCATTCTTCGAAGTGCCGCAGGCGGGGGATTGCCTGGATTTGACCCGCTTCCCGTTCGCCGAGGTTTACTGGCTGCCGCGCGATGTGGGCCGCCAGTTGGCGCATGGCACGTTGCTGGCGGAAGCGGTGCGCCAGCGGGTGGATATTCCCGCTTCGGCGTGCGCGCAAGCGCAGTCTTTGGCGGAAAGCAGCCTGAGCGATGAGGTGTTGTGGGAGCGGGCGGCGGGCGGCAGCGCTTTCTATGCCTGGGTGGCGGCCGAGTCTTCGGCGGTGAAAACCCTGCGCCGTTATCTGATCGGCGAACGCGATCTGGACCGCGCTACCGTTAACTTTATGGCCTATTGGTGCTGAATGCGCCGCCCTTTTCCGGCGACGCTGCCGGAGAGGGGCTGGCCGCGGTTATTTCCCATCAACGAATAATCGCTTGCCAGCGGGTAGTTCGGCCGTGCTATGTTCCGCTGAAACAAAGGTTACAGCGAGAACGATAATGCAACGGTTCGACGAACGTCTGCGCCGCGACTACCCACAGCTGACCCCGCAGGAGCAGCGGGTGGCCGACTTCATCTTCGATCACTATGACGATTTGATCGGCTACAACAGCGCCGAGCTGGCGCGCCTGAGCGGCGTTTCCAAAGCCACGGTCAGCCGCTTGTTCAAACGGCTGGGCTACCCCAACTACCGCGCCATGCGCGATGAGCTGCGCACCCTGCGCCAGAGCGGCATGCCGCTGACCGATAGCCGCGATGCGGTGCAGGGCGATACGCTGTTGGCGCGGCACTATAAGCAGGAAATGGCCAATCTCACCCGTTGGGTAAAGCAGATCGATGCCGAACAGTTCAGTGCGACTATCGCCGCGCTGGCGCGGGCGCGCGGCGTGATGCTGTTGGGGCTGCGCAACAGCTATCCGGTGGCGATGCACCTGCGTCAGCAACTGATGCAGGTGCGTGAACAGGTGCTGCTGGCGCCGCAGCCGGGGCAGACGCTGGCGGAAGATCTGGCGGGGCTGACACCGCAGGACATGGCGGTGGTGGTGGCGTTCCGCCGCCGGCCGCGCCAGATAAAGGCGGTGTTGACGCTGTTGCAAAGCCGCGGGGTGCCGACGCTGCTGATCTGCGAACCGCAGGCGCAGGCGCTGTTTTCGTTGGCCAGCTGGCAGTTGACCGTGCCGCTCGACAGCGTGTCGGCCTTCGACAGCTATGCCGCCGCCATGAGCCTGGCCAGTTTGCTCAGCAATGCGTTGCTGCATGAGAGGCTGGCGCAGGGGCGACAGCGCATTCATCACGTCGCTGAACTGTTCCAGACGCTGGACGAACTGGAGCTGCGTTAAGCACGGCAGATCATATTCCTTCCTTCCCCCTCCGCCGTTTAAGGCGGATCGGTCACCTCATGGTGTTACTTTGGTTTCATTAATTGATCATAAGAATCTTTTGTTTCAACTGAATCCCTATCGGGAGTAGGCTGTTGGGCAGCAAACAAACGTCATGTCGACGCTGAAGGCATAACTCAATAACTTACTAAGCTGACAGGGAATGAACATGTTGGATATCTCGCAATTCGATCAGATTAACCCGCCGGCGCGCCTGCTGATGGGGCCGGGGCCGATCAACGCCGATCCGCGCGTGCTGCGCGCCATGTCGAGCCAGCTGATCGGCCAGTACGATCCGGCGATGACCGGTTACATGAATCAGGTCATGGCGCTGTATCGCGCGCTGTTCCGCACCGAAAACCGCTGGACGATGCTGGTGGACGGCACCTCGCGCGCCGGCATCGAAGCGCTGCTGGTTTCCGCCATTCGCCCGGGCGATAAGGTGCTGGTGCCGGTATTTGGCCGCTTCGGACATCTGCTGTGCGAGATCGCCCGCCGTTGCCGTGCCGAGGTGCATACGATCGAGGTACCGTGGGGTGAGGTGTTCAGCGCCGATCGCATCGAAGACGCGATTAAGCGGGTGCGTCCGCGCCTGCTGCTGACGGTGCAGGGCGACACGTCCACCACCATGCTGCAGCCGCTGCATGAGCTGGGTGATATCTGCCGCCGCCACGGCGTGCTGTTTTACACCGATGCGACCGCTTCCTTCGGCGGCAACCCGCTGGAGACCGACGCCTGGGGGCTGGATGCGGTCTCTGCCGGGCTGCAGAAGTGCCTGGGCGGCCCCTCCGGCAGTTCACCGGTCACCCTCAGCCCGCAGTTTGAAGAGATCGTGCGCCGCCGTAAATGCGTGGAGCAGGGGATCCGCACCGCCGAGCACGCCGACGGCGACGACGAGATGATCTACTCCAACTATTTCGACATCGGCATGATCATGGATTATTGGGGACCGGAGCGCCTCAATCACCATACCGAAGCCACCAGCATGCTGTTCGCGGCGCGGGAATGTGCGCGGGTGATCCTCGAAGAAGGGCTGGAGCACGCCATCGCCCGCCACCGGCTGCACGGCGCGGCGCTGCTGGCGGGCATCCGGGGCATGGGGCTGGCGGTATTCGGCGATCTTGAACACCGCATGAATAACGTGCTCGGCGTGATGATCCCGCCGCAGGTACATGGCGAACAGGTGCGGCAGATGATGCTGAACGACTTCGCCATCGAGATCGGCACCTCGTTCGGCCCGCTGCAGGGAAAAATCTGGCGCATCGGCACCATGGGCTACAACGCGCGCAAGGATTGCGTGCTGCAAACGCTGGCGGCGCTGGAGGCGGTGTTGAACCGCCTCGGTTTCGCCAGCAGGCAGGGCGAGGCATTGCAGGCCGCCTGGAACGTTTATGATGCGGGACATCATGGATGACGCCGCTGGAGGCGCAGCAGGCCGCCGTACGAGTGATGGCGCGCTGTGACGAGCTGGCGGCGATCAGCGCGGAGCCCGATCGGCTCACGCGCCTTTATCTTTCTGCGGAACATCGGCGCGCCAACCGGCTGGTTGGCGAATGGATGCGCGAGAGCGGCATGGCGGTTTGGCAGGACAGCGTCGGCAATATCTGCGGCCGCTATGAAGGTTTAACGCCCGGCGCCCCCGCGCTGCTGCTCGGTTCGCATCTGGACACGGTGCGTAACGCCGGGCGCTATGACGGCATGCTCGGCGTGCTTACGGCGCTGGAAGTGGTGGCGCGCTATCACCGCCAGGGGCGCCGATTGCCGTTGGCGCTGGAGGTGATCGGTTTTGCGGATGAAGAGGGGGCGCGCTTCGGCGTGACGCTGCTGGGCAGCCGCGGCCTGACCGGCCAGTGGCCTGCAGAGTGGCTGGTGCGTACCGATGCCGACGGCGTTAGCATCGCGCAGGCGATGCGTGACTTCGGGCTGGATCCGGCGGCGATTCTACAGGCGCGCCGTGCGCCACACGACATCCGCGCCTATTTTGAGCTGCATATCGAACAGGGCCCGTGCCTGGAGGCGGCCGACCTGGCGCTGGGGGTGGTGACGGCGATCAACGGCGCGCGTCGGCTTAACTGTGTCTTTAGCGGGGAGGCGGGCCACGCCGGCACGGTGCCGATGGGGCAGCGCAAAGATGCGTTGGCGGCCGCGGCGGAATGGATGATGGCGGTAGAAACCCTGACCTGCGCCGCCGATCCGCACCTGGTGGCCACCGTGGGCTGCATCGAGAGCCTGCCGGGCGCGGTCAACGTGATCCCCGGCGAGGTGCGCTTGACGCTCGACGTGCGCGGCCCGCAGGATGCACCGCTGGCGACGCTATTGACGGCGTTGCTGGCGCAGGCGCAAGCGATCTGCGCGCGGCGCGGAGTGCGCTTCGCCAGCGAGGCGTTTTATCGCATCGACGCCACCGCCTGCGATAGCGATCTGCAGCGCCGCTGGCAGGCGGCCGTCGAGCAGGTACAGGGGCAGAGTCTGGCGCTGCCGAGCGGTGCCGGACACGACGCCATCGCCGTGGCGGCGCAATGGCCGGTCGGCATGCTGTTCGTGCGTTGCGCCGGCGGCGTCAGCCATCATCCGGCCGAAGCGGTGCGGCAGGCGGACGTGGCGCTGGCGATCCAGGCCTATTGCCTGATGATCGCCGGCTGGGAGAGTGTTTGATCAGTCAAGACGCAGAAAGCTGTCGGCGTCGCGCCAGGCCGGGAAGGCGCTGCGGTAACTCTGCAGGCTTTCCAGCGACAGCTCGGCGTCCAGCCGCGTGGCCGCGCCGGGCTCCGCATCCGCCAGGATCTCGCCCTGCGGGCCGATGATCAGGCTGTCTCCGCTGTAGTTCAGGCCGTTAGGGTCTTCGCCCACCCGGTTGCAGCCCGCCACATACACCTGATTTTCAATCGCCCGCGCCGCCAGCAGCGTTTGCCAATGGCGGCTGCGCGGCGCCGGCCAGTTGGCGACGTACAGCGCCAGATCGTAATCCTGCTGATAGCGCGCCCAGACCGGGAAACGCAGGTCGTAGCAGATCTGCGGCAGGATGCGCCAGCCGCGCCACTCGAAGATTTCACGCCGGTTGCCGGCCTGGTAGTGCAGGTGTTCGCCGGCCATGCGGAACAGATGGCGTTTGTCATAGGCATGCACCTGGCCGCCCGGCTCCACCAGCAGGAAGCGATTGACCGCGCCTTCGGCGGTTTTCAGCGCCACGCTGCCGCCGATCAACGCGTGGCTTTTCACCGCCCAGCCGTGCAGCCAGTCGATCACCTGCTGTTCGGGCAGGGCGCTCTCGCCAGCATCCATGGCAAAACCGGTGGTGAACATTTCCGGCAAGACGATGAGATCGCGCCCGACGATCGGCGCCAGCAACGCGTCGAAGGCGGCCAGGTTAGCAAGGCCGTCGCGCCAGACCAGCGGTTGCTGCAACAGGGTAATTTTTAAAGTCGACATAACCGCTCCGCAGCTGCATCCAGCGTGGCGTCCTGCTTAGCGAAGCACAGCCGGATCAATTTATGAGGGAAAGGATCGGCACAGAAGACCGACAGCGGAATGGCCGCCACGCCCACGTGCTCAGTTAACCAATGGCAGAACGCCACATCGTCCAGATCGGAGATGGCGCTGTAGTCCGCCAGCAAGAAGTATGTACCGGCGCAGGGTAAAATTTCCAGTCGGCTGCTCGCCAGCGCCTGCACAAAGCGATCGCGCTTGGCGCGATAGAACGCCGGCAGCTGTCGCCAGTGCTCCGGTTCGGTGCGCAGGCTATCCGCCAGCGCCAGCTGCGCCGGAGTATTGACCGAAAAGGTCAGGTATTGATGCACCTTGCGCACCTCGGCGCTCAGCGTGGTGGGCGCCACGCAGTAACCCACTTTCCAGCCGGTCATATGGAAGGTTTTACCGAAGGAGGACACCGCGATCGCCCGTTGGCGCAATTGCGGGTGGGCCAACACGCTGGCGTGGCCGCCTTTGGCGAAGCAGATATGTTCGTAAACCTCGTCGCTGAGCACGTAGATTTCGCGTTCGGCGATGGCGTGCCACAGCTGCTGCAGGTCTTCCGCCTGCCAGGCGGTGGCGGACGGATTGTGCGGCGTGTTGACGATCACCAGGCGGGTGCGCGGCGACAGCGCGGCGGTGAACCGTTGCCAATCCACTGCAAACGCGGGCGGCTGCAGGGCGAGGCGTTTGAGTACGCCGCCGGCCAGCGTCACCGCCGGCGCGTAGCTGTCGTAGCTCGGATCGAAACAGACCACCTCATCGCCGGGGCGCACCAGCGCCGTGATGGCGGCGAACAGCGCTTCGGTAGCGCCGGCGGTGACGGTCACTTCGGCGGTGGCGTCCGGCTGCCAGCCATACAGCTCGGCAGTTTTGTCGGCGATGGCTTCGCGCAGCGCCGCCACGCCGGTCATCGGCGCATATTGGTTGGCGCCCTGGGCGACATGCCAGGCCAGGCGTGCTTTCAGGTAGTCCGGCCCGTCGAAATCGGGGAAGCCCTGCGACAGGTTGATCGCCTGATGCTGCTGCGCCAGCGCGCTCATCTGGGTGAAGATGGTGGTGCCCAGGGCAGGCAGTTTACTGTCGGGAATCAATGCGGAAGTGCTCATAGCAGGTGAATACTCCAGGCGCTTATATTGCCGTCAATATAACACGATGCTAGTATTTGGCAATCAAGACGCTTAGATGGCTAAATGCGAAAAAGTGCTTAGCCTGCCTGCTGACTGCTTTAGCGAACAGGAAACGATAATAATGACGGAGAATCCGCAAATTGCCGCGTTACTGGCGGCCTGCCACTGGATTGGCGACAAAGGCTGGTGTCCGGCGACCGGCGGCAACATGTCGCTGCGCCTCGACGAACGTCAATGCCTGGTTACCGAGTCCGGCAAAGACAAGGGCAGCCTGAGCGCCGCCGATTTTCTGCGGGTGGATATTGCTGACAATCATGTGCCGAGCGGCCGTACGCCGTCGGCGGAAACCGGGCTGCATACGCTGCTCTATCGCTTGTACCCGCACCTTGGCGCGGTGCTGCATACCCATTCCGTCAACGCCACCGTGTTGTCGCGGGTGGAACGCGGCGATGCGTTGGTGCTGCAGGGGTACGAAATGCAAAAGTCGCTCGCCGGCCAGCGCAGCCACCTGGACAGCGTGGCGATCCCCATTTTCGATAACGATCAGGACATTCCCCGGCTGGCGTCGCGCGTGGCGGCCTATGCCGAAGTCACGCCGCTGCAGTACGGTTTTCTGGTGCGCGGCCACGGTCTCTATTGCTGGGGAAGCCAGGTGGCGGAAGCCCGCCGCCATCTCGAAGGGCTGGAATTCCTGTTCCAGTGTGAACTGCAACGTCGCTTGCTGGAGGCGAAATGATCCGCGCTATCGTGACCGATATTGAAGGCACCACCAGCGATATTCGCTTCGTGCATCAGGTGCTGTTTCCCTATGCCCGTGAACGGCTGGCGGATTTTGTTCGCCGTCACGCCACGGAGAGCGAAGTCGCCGCGCCGCTGGCGGCGCTGCGCGCTGAAATTGACCAGCCACAGGCGGATCTCGACGCGCTGATCGCCGCGCTGTACCGCTTTATGGATGAAGACCGCAAATCCACCGCGCTCAAGGCGCTGCAGGGCATCATCTGGCGTAGCGGCTATCGCGAAGGGGATTTCCGCGGGCATCTGTACCCGGAGGTCGCGGGGCAGCTGGCCGCCTGGCAGCGTCAGGGGCTGCAGCTTTACGTCTATTCCTCCGGTTCGGTGGAGGCGCAGAAGCTGCTGTTCGGCCACAGCGACGCCGGCGATCTGCAGCCGCTGTTTAGCGGCTATTTCGACACGCACGTCGGCGCCAAGCGTGAAACCGCGTCGTACCGCAACATTGCGCAGGCTATCGGCATCGCGCCCGACGAACTGCTGTTCCTGTCCGATATCCACCAGGAGCTGGACGCGGCGCAGGCCGCCGGCTGGCATACCTGCCAGCTGATCCGCGATGAGGCGGACGCACAAAGCCGGCATCCACAGGTCAGCCGTTTTGATCACATCGATTTAGGGGAGTTTGTCTCATGAGTGGATTGACCATTTTCAGTGATACAGCGTCGCAGCAGCCGCTGTGGCAGAGCCGCGACGCGCAGGAAATCCAGCGCCAGCTGGCGCAGATCGGCGTGCGCTTTGAGCGTTGGCAGGCGGATCGCGAGCTGGGCGACAATCCGCAGCCGGAGGCGGTGATCGCCGCCTATCAGCATGAGATCGACCGGCTGGTGGCGGAAAAGGGCTACCAGAGCTGGGACGTGATCAGCATGCGACCGGACCACGAACAGCGCCAGGCGCTGCGTGAAAAATTCCTGTCCGAACATACGCACGGCGAAGATGAAGTGCGCTTTTTCGTTGAAGGGGCGGGGCTGTTTTGCCTGCATCTGGACGGCAAGATCTTCCAGATCCTGTGCGAAAAGAACGATCTGATCTCAGTGCCGGCCAACACCCGTCACTGGTTCGATATGGGCTCGGCGCCGCACTTTACCGCGATCCGGGTGTTCGACAACCCGGAAGGCTGGGTGGCGCATTTCACCGGCGACAAGATCGCCGATGCCTATCCGCGTCTGGACTGATCGTTAACCGGCGGGCGTTAACCCAGCGTCCGCCGGAAGATCCCCGCTTCAACCTGTTGCGGCGTGATCACGCCGCTGTCGAACACCCACCCGCTGATGAGTTTTGCCGGCGTGACGTCGAACGCCGGATTGTAGACCGGCGCCTCGGCCGGCGCCCACTGGCAGGCGCCGAAGCTGCCTGAAACGCCGGTGACTTCGGCCGCCGCGCGTTGCTCGATCGGGATGGCGGCGCCGTCCGGACAGTGCGGATCGTGGGTGGTATGCGGGGCAGCCACGTAGAATGGAATGCTATGGTAGTGCGCCAGCACCGCCAGGCTGTAAGTGCCAATCTTGTTGGCGACGTCGCCGTTGGCGGCGATGCGATCCGCGCCGACCCACACCGCATCGACCTGGCCCTGCGCCATCAGGCTGGCGGCCATCGAATCGCAGATCAGGCGATAGGGAATGCCCAGCTCGCCCAGTTCCCAGGCGGTCAGACGGCCGCCCTGCAGCAGCGGCCGGGTTTCATCGACCCATACCTGTTGCACCTTGCCCTGCTGGTGGGCGCGCAGCAGCACGCCGATGGCGGTGCCGACGCCGGCGGTGGCCAACCCGCCGGTATTGCAGTGGGTCAGCAGACGGCTGCCGGGCTTGACCAGCCCAGCGCCGCGATCGGCGATGCGATCGCACAGCCGGCGATCTTCCTCCACCAACCGCAGCGCTTCGTTCACCATCGCCGGCGCCCAGTCAGGCTCCGCCAGCGCCAGCTTCATGCGATCCAGATTGTTCATCAGGTTGACCGCCGTCGGGCGGGCGGCGCGCAGCGTGTGCAGCGCCTGCTCCAGCTCGGCGCGCGGCAGACCGCGCTCCGCCAGCAGCGCCAACAACAGGCTGGCGGACAGCCCGATCAGCGGTGCGCCGCGCACCCGCAGGCTGTGAATGTGCCCGACCAACTCCTCCACGCTGTCGCAAGCGCGCCACCGCTTTTCCTGCGGCAGGGCTTGCTGATCGAGGATCCAAAGGCGGTTGTCCTGCAGGGTCAAACTGGTGGTGTTAAGCGCTTGCATCGGCGGTTAATTCCTTGTTGCGAGGTTATTGCATCTGAAACGCTATTCTGCCAACATGACTTCCAGATGTATAGACGTCCAAATGCTTTTACGTCTAAATAAACAGAATCGCTGAGGGCAGCGAGAGAGAACAGAGGGGTTGGGGAATGTCGCTTTATCGTACGTTTACGGCTGCCGATGCCGTTGAATACGCCCGCCAATACGGGCAGGTGGCCGATCCGCAGGCGCTGGTCAGCGCCGACGAGATCGGCGACGGCAACCTGAACCTGGTGTTCAAGATCCGCGATCGCGAAGGCGTGAGCCGGGTGATCGTCAAACAGGCGCTGCCCTACGTGCGCTGCGTGGGCGAATCCTGGCCGCTGACGTTGGATCGGGCGCGCATCGAAGCGGAAACGCTGTTGATCCACGGCGGTTTCTGCCCGCGGCATACGGTAAAAGTCTTGCATCACGATCCTGAGTTGGCGGTGATGGTGCAGGAAGATCTCTCCGATCATCGCATCTGGCGCAGCGAACTGGTGCAGGGGAACTATCATCCGCTGGCGGCCGGTCAGCTGGCGGAATACCTGGCGCAGACGCTGTTCCACACCTCCGATTTTTATCAGCCGGCGCAGCAGAAAAAGGCGGAAGTCAGCCGTTTCACCAACCCCGAACTGTGCCAGATCACCGAAGATCTGTTCTTTACCGATCCCTATATCGACCATGAGCGCAATCAGTTCGAGGCGGCGCTGTTGCCGCAGGTACAGGCGCTGCGCGAGGATGCGCCGCTGAAGTTGGCGGTCGCCGGCCTGAAACATCGCTTCCTCAGCAAGGCGGAGGCGTTGTTGCACGGGGATATCCACAGCGGTTCGATCTTCGTGGCGGAAGGGCGATTGAAAGCGATCGACGCTGAATTCGGTTTCTACGGCCCGATCGGTTTCGATGTCGGCACTGCGTTAGGCAATCTGCTGCTCAACTATTGCGGCCAGCCGGGGCTGTTCGGGCCGCGCGACGCCGCCGCCGGGCGCGAGCAGCGGCTGCAGGATGTGCGCGAGCTGTGGCTGATCTTTGCCGATCGTTTCCTGGCGCTGTGCCATCAGCAAAGCCGCGATGCGGCGCTGGCGACGCCGGGTTACGCCGAGCAGTTCCTGCAGCAGGTCTGGAGCGACGCGATAGGATACTGCGGCACCGAACTGATTCGGCGCACCATCGGCCTGGCGCACGTCGCCGATCTGGACAGCATCGCCGACGCTGACATGCGCCTCGACTGCCAGCGTCATGCGCTGGGTTTGGGGCGCACGCTGATCGTCAATGCACCGCAGATCGAGCATATCGACGCGCTGTTGGCGCGCATTCGTCAGCAAGGCTGAAAAGGCGGGTGCTCGTGGATCCAGCCTGACATCATCAGCCAACGGGCGGGGCGAACCCCGCCGTTGGGTTGCCTTACCGTTCGGATTCGTAAGCCAAAGTGGCCGCAACCTCCGAGTCTCCCAACCTGATGCGCAGTTCGCACAGCGAACCGCGGGTTAGCCAGATGAACGCGATCAGCGTCATACAGACGATCACCAGTTTAAGCACGACCCGTTTTTGCTGCATTTTTGACCTCCCTATCCTTGCCTTGCGGCGGGTAAGAGGCTAACCTGATGTTGCTTGGCATCAGAGTGGCCTCGGGTTGATAATATCGACTCGGGGCCTTTCTCTTTCTCTCCTTTGCCAAGGCGCCGGACAGAAAGATCCAGAGCACCCGCGGCGCAGTCTACCCGAACTTCCTTCCCGTTAAATCCGCCGTTGCGCCAACCTGCGGCGCGGTGCGCAGTTTGTCATGAAAGCAAAAGAAAAAGGGGCGATGATGATCGCCCCTTGGATGCGTGAAGTGAACCTTAAGCCGCTTCGGTCTGCTGCTGGCGCTTAGACTGCGCCGCCGGCTTTTCCGGCTTGGCGGCCGCCAGCGCGTCCGGCGCGAAGTCGTCTACGTTGATGGAGCGCAGGCGGCTCTCTTCGGCTTTCACCAGGATCTTCGCCTCGTCGGCGCTGATCTTGCCTTCTTCCAGCGCGCGCTCCGCCAAACGATCCAGACGGGTGAACGGCAGGTTTTTGCCGGCTGCCTTGCACAGGCGTTCGTGAATCGGCTCAGCGGCCATCACGTCGGCCAGCGCCGCTTCCAGCAGGCCGATTGGGTTATGCTCGCTCGGCGTCAGGTACTGGCCGCGCCCCAGACGGCTGCGGGTGGCGGAAGGCACCTGCAGGATCTTGGCCAGCTGATGATCCAGGCGATCGGACGGTGCGGTATGCACGCGGCCGAACGGGAAGACCACGAAGCGCAGCGCGCCGGCGATAAAGCGGTTCGGGAAGTTGCGCAGCAGATCATCCAGCGCCTGTTCGGCTTTATGCAGGCTGTCTTGCACGCCCCAATGCACCAGCGGCAGATCTTCTTTCTGACGGCCTTCGTCGTCAAAGCGTTTCAGCACGGCGGAAGCCAGGTACATCTGGCTGAGGATATCCCCCAGGCGAGCGGAGATGCGCTCGCGGCGCTTCAGGCTGCCGCCCAGCACGCCCATGGAAACGTCCGACAGCAACGCCAGGTTGGCGCTCAGGCGGTTCAACTGCTGATAGTAACGACGGGTCGCGTCCTTGGTTGGCGTGGCGCTGGTGCGGCCGTTGGTCAGACCCAGCCAGAAGCTGCGTACCTTGTTGCTACCGACGTGGCCCAGGTGGCCGAACAGCGATTTATCGAAGGCGTTCAGATCGTTGTTCTGCGCCGCCGCCATTTCATCCAGCACATAAGGATGGCAGCGGATCGCGCCCTGACCGAAGATCATCATGGTGCGGGTCAGGATGTTCGCGCCTTCCACCGTGATGGCGATCGGTGCGCCCTGATAAGCGCGAGCCAGGAAGTTGGATTCGCCCAGCATGATGCCTTTACCGCCGGCGATGTCCATGGCGTCAACGATCGACTGCTGGCCGCGGTGCGTACAGTGGTATTTGACGATGGCCGACAGCACGGCCGGTTTCTCGCCCTGCACCAGTGCATAGGTGATCAGCGAAGCGGCGGCGTCCATCACATAGGTGTTGCCGGCGATGCGCGCCAACGGCTCTTCGATCCCTTCCATCTTGCCGATGGAGATCTTGAACTGACGGCGAATGTGCGCGTAGGCGCCGGTCGCCAGGGCGATGGATTTCAGGCTGCCGGTGGAGTTGGACGGCAGGGTGATGCCGCGACCGACCGACAGGCATTCAACCAGCATGCGCCAGCCCTGGCCGGCCATTTTCGGCCCGCCGATGATGTAATCGATCGGCACGAACACGTCGGTGCCGCGGGTCGGGCCGTTCTGGAACGGCACGTTCAGCGGGAAGTGGCGGTTGCCGATTTCCACGCCCGGCGTGCTGGTCGGGATCAGCGCACAGGTGATGCCCGGGGATTCGTTGTCGCTCAGCAGGCGGTTAGGGTCATGCAGTTTGAATGCCAAACCCAGCACGGTGGCGACCGGCGCCAGCGTGATGTAGCGCTTGTTCCAGGTCAGGCGCATGCCCAGCACCTGCTTGCCTTGCCATTCGCCCATGCACACGGTGCCCACGTCCGGGATCGCGCCGGCATCGGAACCCGCTTCCGGGCTGGTCAGCGCGAAGCAAGGGATCTCGTCGCCGCGCGCCAGGCCCGGCAGATAGTGGTTTTTCTGTTCTTCGGTACCGTAATGCTGCAGCAGTTCGCCCGGGCCGAGGGAGTTTGGCACGCCGACGGTGATCGCCAGGATGCCGGAAACGCCGGCCAGTTTTTGCAGCACCATCGCCTGAGCGTAAGGGGAGAATTCCAGGCCGCCGTACTCTTTCTTGATGATCATCGCGAAGAAACGGTGTTCTTTCAGGTATGCCCAGAGTTCAGGCGGCAGATCGGCCAGTTCATGGGTGATCTGGAAGTCGTTGGCCATGCGGCAGGCTTCTTCCACCGGGCCGTCGATAAACGCCTGCTCTTCTTCCGTCAGGCGTGGTTTCGGGTAGCTGTGCAGTTTGTTCCAGTCCGGCGCACCGCGGAACAGATCGCCTTCCCACCAGGTAGTGCCCGCGTCGATCGCTTCCTTCTCGGTGGTGGACATCGGCGGCATCACCTTGCGGAAGGCGCGCAGCGCCGGCGCGGAGAGCAGAGAGCGACGCACAGAGGAAAGGTTCAGCGGCAGCAGCACGATCGCCAGCGGCAGCAACAGCCAGAAGCTCCACAGGCCGATCGCGCCCATGGCGGCAGTGTACGCCACCAGGATCAGGCTGCTGAGGGTAAGGTTCACTCGGTGGTAGAACACCACGCCGAGGAGCGCCAGTAAAACGACAATACTAAGAACCATCATAAGAAGCTCCGAAGTAGTAAGAGGTCTGACCTGTTGTGTGTATGTAATAGGTTTTAGTACAAGGCAGAATTTTTATCAATGCGTTTACAGTTTAATTACAACTCAGGTCACAAACTGACAGCACCAATCATCAAAAACCTCTCCGCTTCCTTAACCGGCGCGCTGTTTGGCTGAGAATGCTTCTCGCTGTTTCCGCGATCCGGTACACTGCGGAGCGGAAGATTTGACGATAACAAGAGGTTCCTCATGTACCACGACCTTATTCGCAGTGAACTGAACGAAGCGGCTGATACCCTGGCGAAATTTATCAATGACGACGCCAACATCGACGCCATCCAACGCGCGGCGGTGCTGCTGGCGGATTCCTTCAAAGCCGGCGGTAAAGTGATTTCCTGCGGCAACGGCGGTTCCCATTGCGACGCGATGCACTTCGCCGAAGAGCTGACCGGCCGCTACCGCGAAAACCGCCCGGGCTACCCGGCGATTGCCATCTCGGACGTGAGCCACCTGTCCTGCGTCAGCAACGACTTCGGCTATGAGTATGTGTTCTCGCGCTATGTGGAAGCGGTGGGCCGCGAAGGCGACGTGCTGCTGGGCATTTCCACCTCCGGCAACTCCGGCAACATCATCAAGGCCATCGACGCGGCGCGCGCCAAGGGGATGAAAGTGATCACCCTGACCGGCAAGGACGGCGGCAAGATGGCGGGTTCCGCCGATGTGGAAATTCGCGTGCCGCACTTCGGCTACGCCGATCGCATCCAGGAGATCCACATTAAAGCGATTCACATCTTGATTCAGCTGATCGAAAAAGAGATGGTTAAGGCGTAATAGCCTTCGGGGGGCTGCAGCTCCCCATGAATAAGACTGCGGGCGCCGCATATATGCCGCGCCCGCACAGCCTGTGTCAGTGTGGTTAAGGAGTGCTGGCGATGTGTGAACTGCTCGGGATGAGCGCAAACGTACCGACCGATATCTGCTTCAGCTTTACCGGCCTGGTACAGCGCGGCGGCCGCACCGGGCCGCATAAGGATGGCTGGGGCATTACCTTCTATGAAGGGAACGGCTGCCGTACATTCAAGGATCCGCAGCCGAGCTTCAACTCGCCGATCGCCCGCCTGGTGCAGGACTATCCGATCAAGTCTTGCGCGGTGGTGTCCCATATTCGCCAGGCCAACCGCGGCGAAGTGGCGCTGGAAAACACCCATCCGTTCACCCGCGAACTGTGGGGCCGCAACTGGACCTACGCGCACAACGGCCAATTGAAAGGCTATCGCCAGCTGGATACCGGCACGTTCCGCCCGGTCGGCCAGACCGACAGCGAATACGCGTTTTGCTGGCTGCTGCATCAGCTGGCGTTGAAATACCCGCGCACCCCGAGCCAGTGGCCGGCGGTATTCCGCTACATTGGCCTGTTGGCGAGCCAGCTGCGCAAGAAAGGGGTGTTCAATATGCTGTTGTCGGACGGGCGCTTCGTGATGGCGTATTGCTCCACCAACCTGTATTGGATCACGCGCCGCGCGCCGTTCGGCAAGGCGACGCTGCTTGATCAGGACGTGGAGATTGATTTTCAGCAACAGACCACACCGAACGATGTGGTCACGGTGATCGCCACCCAACCGCTGACCGCCAACGAAACCTGGCACAAGATTGAGCCAGGCGAGTTCGCGTTATTTCACTTCGGTGAGCGGCTTGTTCTGAGCGAAGGGGTTGGTGTTGGGCGTCGGGCTGGCTGACGCGTACTGCGTCATCATGCCGCCGCTGCTCATCAGCGGTTGACCCAAGACGTACTGGCCATTGACCACGCCCATTGTCGGCGGTTGGCGGTTCTTCGCGAAGTAATCGTAGCCCGGCTTCAGCTGGCGCCAGAAGGCGATATAGCTGGATGACGCATGGCGTTTCAGGTTCTGTTCGGTCATGCGGAACGGGTAGATGCTGATGTCGACGCGGCTTTGGCCATAGGCGAAGGCGGCTTCGACGTAGCGATAGATCTCATCCATATAGGTGTTGGTCATCGCGTAACAGCCGATCGATTTACATTCGCCGTGGATCATCAGATAAGCGCCGGAATAGCCCTGCGACTTATCGTAATCGTTAGGAAAACCGATATTGATCGCCCGATAATACTTGCTGTCGGGTTTCAGATGGCGCGCGTCAACGCTATAAAAGCCTTCAGGACTTTTAAAGTCGCCTTCACGACGTTTAGGACCCAGCCCGCCGGAGAAATTACAGATCGGGAACGTGTTGACCAGGCGGAATTCATTGCCCATTCTGGCATACAATTCCAGCTTGCGTTCCTCTTTGAAGATCTGAATATAGACCGGCGAACCCAATAATTGCTGTTTAACTACCGGCGCTTCGGGTACCTGCTCGCTGGCGCTGCAGGCCGTGATCATCGGCATAGAAACAAGCATCGCAAACAACAGCGCGATTTTGCTCATTATAATTCCTGCTTATATTTATCTGCCGGCGCAATCAACCTGGCCAGCATGCCACTGATTATTGTTTTTACTGCTGCAAAACACCGCCAGATTACCAGCGCGTTTATTTTTAGCAATACGTGATATGTATAAAAAAACGACAAAGCTCGATAAAAGTGAAATGACCGGCAGATTTTAACGATAAGTAGTGAAAAACCGGCGAAATTTAATTGCGTTTGCTTGACCCAAGTCACGACGGAACGCAGAACAATGTTGCGAACAATGTTAATATTCCCTCTTCAATTTAACGCGCGGTAGCGATTGAAGCGGCAGGGGTTATGGCATATAACCCGGCCGTTTTGGTGGTTATTTGGCTACAGGCCGTTAACACATCGATTATCACGCAAACAACGGAAAGGGGGGAATCAAGGGAATGCGCGTTACCCCATATATTCACTGCGAGAAAGTTCATGTTGGGCGTGCCGCCATGCGCACTGCCCGGCAATCCTGGCATCGTCCGCACCCGCCTCTGGGGCCGGTCAGACGTGTAAACCAAACTACATCGTATAAATCCTATGATTAAGATCAGAAAAGGGTTAGATCTGCCGATAGCCGGGGTTCCGGTTCAGGCGATCCAAGATGGCCCGAACATTCAGCATGTCGCCCTGCTTGGGGAAGAGTATGTCGGAATGCGCCCCTCCATGCTGGTGCAGGAAGGCGATACCGTTAAGAAAGGCCAGGCGTTGTTCGAAGACAAGAAAAACCCCGGGGTTTTCTTCACGGCACCCGCCAGCGGCCGCATCGCCGCGATTAACCGCGGCGAGCGGCGCGTATTGCAATCGGTGGTGATTGCGCTGGAAAACGGCGGCGACGATCAGCTCGAGTTCGCGCACTACCCGCTGGGTGAACTGAGCCAGCTGCCGCGCGAACAGGTCGAAAGCGAACTGATCGCCAGCGGACTGTGGACCGCGCTGCGCACCCGTCCGTTCAGCAAGACGCCGGCTCCCGGCAGCGAACCGCGCGCCATTTTCGTCACCGCTATGGACACCCAGCCGTTGGCCGCCGATCCGCAGGTGATCATCGCCGAGCAGCAGGCGGCGTTCAACGCCGGGTTGGTGGTGCTGGCGCGCCTGACGGCAGGCAAGGTGCACGTGTGCCATGCCGCCGGCGCCTCAGTTGGCCAGCAGAGCGGCCCGCAGATCGCCTACAGCGAATTCGCTGGCCCACATCCCGCCGGGTTGGCAGGCACCCACATTCACTTCCTCGAACCGGTCAGCCTGAAGAAAACCGTTTGGCACATCGGTTACCAGGACGCGATCGCCATCGGCACGCTGTTCACCACCGGCAAGCTCGACACCCGCCGGGTCGTGGCGCTGGCCGGGCCGCAGGTGACGCAGCCGGCGCTGCTGCGCACTCGTCTGGGAGCCAGCCTCGATGAGCTGACCGCCGGCCGCCTGAAAGAGGGCGAGAACCGGGTGATCTCCGGTTCGGTGCTGAACGGCATGCACGCAGCCGGGCCGAACGCCTGGCTGGGCCGTTTCCACTCGCAGGTGTCGGTGCTGGAAGAAGGGCGCGACAAAGAGCTGTTCGGCTGGATCGTGCCGTCGCCGAACAAGTTCTCCATTACCCGCACCACGCTGGGCCATTTCCTGAAGAACAAACTGTTCGCCTTCTCGACCACCACCAACGGCGGCGAGCGCGCCATGGTGCCGATCGGCAACTACGAGCGGGTGATGCCGCTGGATATTTTGCCGACGCTGCTGCTGCGCGATCTGCTGGCGGGCGACAGCGACAGCGCGCAGGCGCTGGGTTGTCTGGAGCTGGACGAGGAAGATCTGGCGCTGTGCACCTTCGTTTGCCCCGGCAAGTATGAGTACGCGCCGGTGCTGCGCGAGGTGCTGACCAAGATTGAGCAGGAAGGATAACCGATGGGCCTGAAGAATTATTTCGAGAAGATAGAGCATCACTTCACGCCGGGCGGCAAACTGGAAAAGTGGTACCCGCTGTATGAAGCGACCACCACGGTGTTTTATACCCCCGGCACGGTGACGCGCGGCGCTTCGCACGTGCGCGACGCCATCGATTTGAAACGCATGATGATCCTGGTGTGGCTGGCGGTGTTCCCGGCGATGTTCTGGGGCATGTACAACGTCGGCCAGCAGGCGATCCCGGCGCTGCACCATCTGTACAGCGGCGACGCGCTGCAACAGGTGCTGGCGGGCGACTGGCATTATCGCCTGGCGCAGTGGCTCGGCGCCTCGCTGGCGGCCGACGCCGGCTGGGTCAGCAAGATGGTGCTGGGCGCCTGTTACTTCCTGCCGATCTACGCCGTGGTGTTCGTCGTCGGCGGCTTCTGGGAAGTGCTGTTCGCCATTATCCGCAAGCATGAGGTCAACGAAGGCTTCTTCGTCACGTCCATCCTGTTCGCGCTGATCGTGCCGCCGACCCTGCCGCTGTGGCAGGCCGCGCTGGGCATCACCTTCGGCGTGGTGGTGGCCAAAGAGATCTTCGGCGGCACCGGGCGCAACTTCCTCAACCCGGCGCTGGCCGGCCGCGCCTTCCTGTTCTTCGCCTATCCGGCGCAGATCTCCGGCGATCTGGTGTGGACTTCCGCAGACGGTTTCTCCGGCGCGACGCCGCTGGCGCAGTGGAGCGCGGGCGGGGCGCACGGCCTGAGCAACGTCGCCACCGGCCAGTCCATCAGCTGGATGGACGCTTTCCTCGGCAATATTCCCGGCTCGATCGGTGAGGTGTCCACGCTGATGATCCTGATCGGCGGGGCGATTATCCTGTTCGGCCGCGTGGCCTCCTGGCGCATCGTCGCCGGCGTAATGCTCGGCATGGTGGCTTCCGCCCTGTTGTTCAATGCCATCGGTTCGGACACCAACCCGATGTTCGCCATGCCGTGGTACTGGCATCTGGTGCTGGGCGGCTTCGCCTTCGGCATGATCTTTATGGCGACCGACCCGGTTTCCGCCTCCTTCACCAATAAGGGGAAATGGTGGTACGGCATTCTGATCGGCGTGATGTGCGTGCTGATTAGGGTAGTCAACCCCGCCTATCCGGAAGGCATGATGCTGGCGATCCTGTTCGCCAACCTGTTCGCGCCGCTGTTCGATTACCTGGTGGTGCAGGCCAACATCAAGCGGAGAAAAGCCCGTGGCGAATGAAGCGAAAAATGACGGCATCGGTAAAACGCTGCTGGTAGTGCTGCTGCTGTGTCTGGTGTGTTCAGTGGTGGTGGCGGGCTCCGCCGTCGGCCTGAAGTCCAAACAGCAGGAGCAAAAGCTGCTCGATAAGCAGCGCAATATTCTCGACGTAGCCGGCCTGTTGCAGCCGAAAATGGAGAGCGAGCAGGTCAAACGCCTGTACAGCGAGCGCATCGAACCGCGCCTGGTGGATCTGAACAGCGGCGAGTTTGTCGCCGGCAAAGCGGCGGCGTTCGATCTGGGCGCCGCGCTGCGCGACGACGCCAAAAGCGTGGCGCTGGCGGCGGGCGACGATCCGGCCGGCATCAAGCGCCGCAGCAACCAGGCGGAAATCTACCTGGTGCGCGATGAAAGCGGCCAGGTGAACAAGATTGTGCTGCCGGTATACGGCACCGGCCTGTGGTCGATGATGTACGCCTTCGTGGCGCTGGATAACGACGGCAACACGGTCAAGGGCATCACTTACTACGACCAGGGGGAAACCCCGGGGCTGGGCGGTGAGGTCGAGAACCCGTCCTGGCGCCAGCAGTGGGTCGGCAAGCAGCTGTTCGACGACAACGGCCAGCCGGCGATCCGCGTGGTGAAAGGCGGCGCGCGCCAGGGGGATGTGCACGGGGTAGATGGCCTGTCCGGCGCCACGCTGACCTCCAACGGCGTGCAGCATACGTTTGATTTCTGGTTGGGCGAGCACGGCTTCGGCCCGTTCCTGAAAAAAGTTCGTGAAGGAGCGCTGAAAAATGGCTGATTCCAAAGAGATAAAGCGGGTCCTGCTGGGGCCGCTGTTCGACAATAACCCGATCGCCCTGCAGGTGCTGGGCGTCTGTTCGGCGCTGGCGGTGACCACCAAGCTGGAGACGGCGGTGGTGATGACCATTGCGGTGACGCTGGTGACGGCGTTCTCCAGCTTCTTCATCTCGCTGATCCGTCACCATATTCCCAACAGCGTGCGCATTATCGTGCAGATGGCGATTATCGCTTCGCTGGTGATCGTGGTCGATCAGCTGCTGCGTGCCTATGCGTTCGAGATCTCCAAGCAGCTGTCGGTGTTCGTTGGCCTTATCATCACCAACTGTATCGTGATGGGACGCGCCGAGGCCTACGCCATGAAATCGCCGCCGATCGAGAGCTTTATGGACGGCATCGGCAACGGGCTGGGCTACGGGGTGATCCTGGTGCTGGTCGGTTTCCTGCGCGAGCTGATCGGCTCCGGCAAGCTGTTCGGCGTGCCGGTGCTGGAAACGGTGCAGAACGGCGGCTGGTACCAGCCGAACGGCCTGTTCCTGCTGGCGCCGAGCGCGTTCTTCATCATCGGCCTGCTGATCTGGGTGCTGCGCACCCTGAAGCCGGCGCAGATCGAAAAGGAGTAAAGGCCGATGGAACACTATATCAGCCTGTTTGTGCGCGCGGTGTTCGTTGAGAACATGGCGCTGGCGTTCTTCCTCGGGATGTGTACCTTCCTGGCGGTGTCGAAGAAGGTCTCGACCGCCTTTGGCCTGGGCATCGCGGTGACCATCGTGCTCGGCATTTCGGTGCCGGTGAACAACCTGGTCTACAACCTGATCCTGCGCGACGGCGCGCTGGTGGAAGGCGTCGATCTGAGCTTCCTCAACTTCATCACCTTCATCGGCGTGATCGCGGCGCTGGTGCAGATTCTGGAGATGATCCTCGATCGCTTCTTCCCGTCGCTGTATAACGCGCTCGGCATCTTCCTGCCGCTCATCACCGTGAACTGCGCCATCTTCGGCGGCGTGTCCTTCATGGTGCAGCGCGACTACAACTTCGCCGAATCGGTGGTGTACGGCATCGGTTCCGGCACCGGCTGGATGCTGGCGATCGTCGCCATGGCGGGGATCCGCGAAAAACTCAAGTATGCCAACGTGCCGGCAGGGCTGCGCGGTCTGGGCATTACCTTTATCACCACCGGACTGATGGCGCTGGGCTTCATGTCCTTCTCCGGTGTTCAGTTGTAAAGGCGGGAAGAATTTATGGAAATTATTTTAGGCGTAGCGATGTTCACCGCCATCGTGATGGTGCTGGTGTTGCTGATCCTGTTCGCCAAATCGAAGCTGGTGAACACCGGCGACATCGCGGTGGAAATCAACGGCGATCTGGATAAGAGCTTCCATGCGCCGGCGGGCGACAAGCTGCTCAACGTGCTCTCCAGCCAGGGGATCTTCGTCTCCTCGGCCTGCGGCGGCGGCGGCTCCTGCGGCCAGTGCCGGGTGGTGATCAAAGAGGGCGGCGGCGATATCCTGCCGACCGAGCTCTCGCACATCAACAAGCGCGAAGCGAAAGAGGGTTGCCGCCTGGCGTGCCAGGTGAACGTGAAGCAGAACCTGAAGATCGAGCTGCCGGAAGAGATCTTCGGCGTGAAGAAATGGGAATGCGAGGTTATCTCCAACGATAACAAAGCCACCTTTATCAAAGAGCTGAAGCTGAAGATCCCCGATGGGGAAGACGTGCCGTTCCGCGCGGGCGGTTTCATCCAGATCGAAGCGCCGGCGCACGACATCAGCTACGCCGACTTCGACGTGCCGCAGGAGTATCGCGGCGACTGGGACAAGTTCAACCTGTTCCGCTACCGCTCGACGGTGAACGACACCACGGTGCGCGCCTACTCGATGGCCAACTATCCGGAAGAAAAGGGCATCATCATGCTCAACGTGCGTATCGCCACGCCGCCGCCGAACAATCCGGACGTGCCGCCGGGCATCATGTCTTCCTATATCTGGTCGCTGAAGCCGGGCGACAAGGTGACCATCTCCGGGCCGTTCGGCGAGTTCTTCGCCAAGGACACCGACGCCGAAATGATCTTTATCGGCGGCGGCGCGGGCATGGCGCCGATGCGCTCGCACATCTTCGATCAGCTCAAGCGTCTGAACTCGAAGCGCAAGATCACTTTCTGGTACGGCGCGCGTTCGCTGCGCGAGATGTTCTATGAAGACGACTTCAACCAGCTGCAGGCGGAGAACGAAAACTTCACCTGGCACGTGGCGCTGTCGGATCCGCAGCCGGAAGATAACTGGACCGGCTACACCGGCTTTATCCATAATGTTCTGCTGGAGAACTACCTGAAAAACCACCCGGCGCCGGAAGACTGCGAGTTTTACATGTGCGGGCCGCCGATGATGAACGCCGCGGTGATCAAGATGCTCAAAGATCTGGGTGTCGAAGACGAAAATATCATGCTGGATGACTTTGGTGGCTAAATTGCGCGCATTGGCGACGAAGAACTGGCTGACGGGCGTGGCGCTGAGCGCCACCCTGCTGCTGACCGGCTGCGGGCCGGAACAGGTGGATCTGACGGGTAAAACCATGGGCACCTCGTATTCGATCCGTTACGTGACCGGCGACGATACGCCGTCGGCGCGCGAGATGCAGGCGGAGATCGACAAACGGCTGGAACAGGTGAACGATCAGATGTCCACCTACCGGCCGGATTCCGAGCTAAGCCGCTTCAACGCCAGCCGCGACATTGACCGGCCGTTCCCGGTTTCGCCGGCCGCCGCCGAAGTGGTGCGCGAAGCGCTGCGCATCAACCGCGTCACCGATGGCGCGCTGGACGTGACCGTCGGGCCGCTGGTCAACCTATGGGGTTTCGGCCCGGAAGGGCGACCGGACAAAGTGCCGAGCGAGGCGGAACTGGAGCACCGCCGCGCCTGGACCGGCGCCGACAAGCTGTCGGTGCAGGGCAGCGCGCTGGTGAAAAGCATCCCCGAGCTGTATGTCGACCTGTCTTCGATTGCCAAAGGATACGGCGTGGACGTGGTGGCGGAGTATCTGCAATCGCAACACGTGAAAGACTACATGGTGGATATCGGCGGTGAAGTTCGTACCCGCGGGCGCAACGGCGAGCAAAAGCCGTGGCGCATTGCCATCGAGCGCCCGACCGCCGGCGCGCAGCAGCAGGCGCAGCTGGTGATCCAGCCGGGGGAGATGTCGATCGCCACCTCGGGTGACTATCGCAACTACTTCGAACAGGACGGGGTGCGCTATTCGCACACCATCGATCCGGTCACCGGGCGGCCGATCCATCATCGGCTGGTGTCGATCACCGTGCTGAGCCCAACCTGCATGACCGCCGACGGCCTGTCCACCGGCCTGAACGTGATGGGGCCAGAGCGCGGCATGGCGCTGGCCAACCTGCTCGGTATCCCGGTGTTCATGATCGTGAAAACCGCCGACGGGTTTGAGGAGCGTTATTCGGACGCGTTCAAACCCTATCTGAAAAAGCGTTCGTGAGGTTGCTATGTTGACGGTATTCGCCGCTACCTTCGTGTTGTTCCTGCTGATCGTCGGCGGGATGTCGCTGGGTTACGTGTTCAAACGCAAAAGCCTGCAGGGCAGCTGCGGCGGCATCACCGCGCTGGGCATGGAGAAAGTCTGCGACTGCCCGGAGCCGTGCGATGCGCGCAAAAAGCGCGAAGCCAAAGCGGCACAGCGGCGCGAGCAGTTGGACAAGCACCGCATTCTGTAGCGAAGCGAAAACCCGGCCTTGGCCGGGTTTTTTTATTTCGCCTTGCGGAAGCTTTTCGCTTCGGCCGGTGAGTTGACCATCACGCCGTCGGCCCCCAGCGCCAGCGCCTGCTGATACTCCTGCGGCGTGTTGACGCCGAACAGAATGATGTGCGCCGGGCCCTGCGAGCGGAAACAATCCATCGACTCTTTATCCCAGGTCAGAAACGCCTTCGAGCGCCCTTCGCCGAGGGTGTACTTCTCTACCACTTCCACCTCACGCTTCAGCTCCAGCCCATACCAGCGCGGCTGTCGGTTGTCCGGTTTGACATCGCACTGGTGCGCCATGGTGACGTTAGCCAGCAGCGTGCGGGTCTCGTCGCGGCTTTCGAAGCGCGGGATGGCCGGCGGCAGCGCCTGCAGGTATTTGGCATCGGTAGAGTAGACGCGGGTGCGGTTCAGGCTGTCGGTGCTTTCCAGCGTCGCCAGCAGCGCCTGGCCAAACTGCGCCGGATCGGCGTCCGGGGATTTGATGTCCAGATAGAAGGTGACGTGCGGGAACGCCTTTAGCACCTCGTCCAGCCGCGGAATGCCGATGCCCTGGCCGCGGAACGGATGTGCATCGCCTTTGGCGAAGGCCCAGCCGGCATCGGTCTCGGCCAATTGCGCGGCGGTATAGGCAGAGACCGGGCCCTGCCGGTTGGTCAGCGCCTTCAGATCCGAGGGGCGATACAGCACGATGACGCCGTCTTTGGATGCTTGCAGGGTGATCCAAACGGCGTCGGCGCCGTTTTTCAGCGCGGTTTCGATGGCGATGCGGGTGTTTTCCGGCGCATCGGCGGTGCCGCCGCGATGGGCGACGATCGCCGGCGCGTGACCGGTGGCGGCGCTGGCCGCCAACGCGCTCAGCGACAGCGCGGAAGCCAGCAGCCAATGAGAAAATCTGATCATGTAGGGTACCTTGTCGTTATCGTTGTGGTGAGCCGCACGGGATAGCGGAGATCATACTATTGAAAAATTAAGCTTTTTTAACAACGCGGAAATATCTGGCGGAAACGGCGCTTTCATCGAAGCCTGCGGCCTTGAGCTTTCGGTATCTGACTGTATACTTATACAGTGTTACTGGAGGGTGCGATGCGTAAAATCATTCATGTCGATATGGACTGCTTCTTCGCGGCGGTGGAAATGCGCGACGATCCCAGCCTGCGCGATATCCCGCTGGCGATTGGCGGCAGCGCCGATCGGCGCGGGGTGATCAGCACCGCCAACTACCCGGCGCGGCGCTACGGCGTGCATAGCGCCATGTCTACGGCGATGGCGCTCAAGCTGTGTCCGCATCTCACCCTGCTGCCGGGGCGCATGGCGGCCTACAAAGAGGCTTCGTTGCATATCCGTGAAATCTTCGCCCGCTATACCCCGTTGATCGAGCCGCTGTCGCTCGATGAAGCCTATCTCGACGTGACCGACAGCCCGCAATGCAACGGCTCGGCGACGCTGATCGCTCAGGAGATCCGTCAGGCGATCGCCGATGAGCTGAATCTCACCGCGTCGGCCGGCGTCGCGCCGATCAAGTTTCTCGCCAAAATCGCTTCCGAGATGAACAAGCCGAATGGGCAATACGTGATCACCCCGGCGCAGGTGCCGGCGTTTTTGCAGCAGCTGCCGCTCAGCAAAATCCCCGGCGTCGGCAAGGTGACCGCCAAACGGCTGGAGGAAGTGGGGCTTATCACCTGCGCCGACGTGCAGCAATACGATTTGGCGCAGCTGCTCAAGCGCTTCGGCAAGTTCGGCCGGGTGCTGTGGGAGCGGTGTCAGGGCATCGATCGGCGCGAAATCTCGGCGGAGCGGCTGCGTAAATCGGTGGGCGTGGAGCGCACGCTGGCGGAGGACATTCACGACTGGGAAGATTGCGAAACGCTGATTATCGACAAACTCTACCCCGAGCTGGAGATGCGGCTGCGTAAGGTGAAGCCGGATCTGCATATCGCCCGGCAGGGCGTGAAGCTGAAGTTTCAGGATTTTCAGCAAACCACCCAGGAGCACGTGTTCCCGGTGCTGAATCAGCAGGATTTGCTGGCGGTGGCGCGGCAGGCGTGGCGCGAACGGCGTGAAGGGCGCGGCGTGCGGCTGGTGGGGCTACATGTGACGCTGCTCGATCCGCAGCTGGAGCGGCAGCTGGCGCTGCCTTGGGAATAAAAAAGCCGGCGATTAGCCGGCTTTTTGCGTTAAGCGCGCAGATTACGCGCGCTCAGGGATCGCTTTCAGCAGCGAGGTCAGCAGCTTCCAGTACAGACCGACGCTTTCGATATGCACCTGCTCATCCGGCGAGTGCGGGCCGGTGATGGTTGGCCCGATCGATACCATGTCCATGTTTGGATACGGCTTTTTGAACAGACCGCATTCCAGGCCGGCGTGGATCACCATGATGTTCGGCGTCTTGTTGAACAGCTCCTGATACAGCTCGCGCACCAGGTGCATCACCGGCGAGTCGGCGTCCGGCTGCCAGCCCGGGTAGCCGCCCTTCGGTGCCACCTTGGCGCCGGCCAGCTGGCCCAGCGCGGTCAGCATCTCGACCACGTAATCTTTGCCGCTGTCGATCAGAGAGCGGATCAGGCAGATGATTTCCGCTTCGTTTTCGCTGGTGGTGACCACGCCGACGTTCAGCGAGGTTTCCACTACGCCTTTCACCGCGTCGCTCATGCGGATCACGCCGTTCGGCGTGCCGTTCAGCAGCGCCAGGAAGCGTTGCTGGCTGTCGGCGCTCAGCGCCTGCGAAGCGCTGGTGACCGGCTCCAGCAGCACGGTGATGTTCTTCTCTTTGGCGGAGAGTTCGTTCTGCAGCACCGCCAGGAACTCCTGGCTCAGCGCTTTCAGCGCGTCGGCTTTTTCCGCCGGCACCGCAACCACCGCGGAGGCTTCACGCGGGATGGCGTTGCGCAGGGTGCCGCCGTTCAGATCCAGCACGCGCAGGTTCAGCGCCGCCGCATGGGAGAACAGGAAGCGCGCCAGCAGTTTGTTGGCGTTGCCCAGACCGACGTGGATCTCGGCGCCGGAGTGGCCGCCTTTCAGGCCCTTGAGGGTCAGCTTCAGGGTTTGGTAACCGGCCGGCACCGCTTCGCGCTGCAGCGGCAGGGTGGTGATGAAGTCGATACCGCCGGCGCAACCCATGTAGATTTCGCCTTCTTCTTCGGAGTCGGTATTGATCAGGATGTCCGCCTGCAGCCAGTTTGGCTGCAGCCCGAAGGCGCCGTCCATCCCCGCTTCTTCGGTCATGGTCAGCAGCACTTCCAGCGGGCCGTGCTCAACGCTGTCGTCGGCCAGCACCGCCAGGGCGGAGGCCATGCCGATGCCGTTGTCGGCGCCCAGCGTGGTGCCGCGCGCTTTCACCCACTCGCCGGCGATATAAGGCTGGATCGGATCCTTGGCGAAGTCGTGCACGGTGTCGTTATTCTTTTGCGGCACCATGTCCAGGTGCGCCTGCAGCGCCACCGGCTTGCGGTTTTCCATGCCTTTGGTGGCCGGTTTGCGCAGCAGGATATTGCCGACCTGATCGCGCTCGGCGTGCAGGTTCTTCTCTTTGGCCCAGGTGAGGATGTGCTGCGCCAGCGCTTCTTCATGATAAGAAGGGTGCGGGATAGAACAGATCTTGGCGAAAATATCCCACAGCGGCTGTGGCGAAAGCTGAGACAATTCAGACACTATAAGTCTCCTGTGACGGCAGGCTCCGACAGGACGGGCGTGCCGCGCGGTTGAGGTGAGCGGGTATCTGTGCGTCGTGGCACGATCGTTAGAGAATATCACTTTATTTCCGGCGGCGCGCGCCCCGTATTGTGCGGTTTAAGCGCTTGATCACACGGCTTCGCGGCGGGAACGTTCGCTTTTTCAGCATCAATCACCGAAAAGCCGCGCGGCGGAAATCGCGAGGTTTTCCTCGGTACAGCTGGAATTCAACGCGGCCAGTCTCTATAATCTCGCGCAACCTTTTTTCCCCTGAACTATAAAGTAAGCCGCTTCACCAGCCGGCTGGGACACGATTCTATGAGCGAAAAATACGTTGTTACCTGGGATATGCTGCAAATACATGCACGCAAGCTGGCGCACCGCCTGCTGCCTGCCGACAAATGGACCGGCATCATTGCCGTCAGCCGCGGCGGCCTGGTGCCGGCGGGCCTGCTGGCGCGCGAACTGGGCATTCGCTATGTGGATACCGTCTGCATTTCCAGCTACGACCATGACAACCAGCGCGAAATGAAAGTGCTCAAGCGCGCCGAAGGCGACGGTGAAGGCTTCATCGTGGTGGACGATCTGGTGGATACCGGCGGCACCGCAAAAGCGATCCGCGACATGTACCCGAAAGCGCATTTCGTCACCATCTTCGCCAAGCCGGCGGGCCGTCCACTGGTGGACGACTACGTGATCGACATCCCGCAGGACACCTGGATTGAGCAGCCGTGGGACATGGGCGTCAGCTTCGTTCCCCCTATCGGCGGTCGCTAAGCTCAGCCAGTTCCAAGTCAACGCCCGGTTATGTCGGGCGTTTGTTTAAGGATAAACGTGATGGCGTTGTCAGGCTTACCGAAGGCAAGATATAAAAAATAAGGAAAATCAATTTATTGATTTTCGGCCGTTGACCACAAAGGAGGAAAAACCACGCTTTTTCCTCCTTTGTCAGCCGCCCGACGCCCGGTTATGCCGGGCGTTTGCGTTATCTTGGTTTATCCCGCCAGAGTTAGGTACACTACCTCCAGTTAAGTAGGCCTGTTGCGGCCTATCGCCAGATTTACGGAGGCTGTTGTTACCATGGCACAGGCCAACCTTTCTGAAATTCTTTTCAAGCCCAAATTCAAACACCCTGAAACCTCGACGCTGGTGCTGCGCGCGCGCAACAAAGTCAGCGCCGCCATGCATTCCGCATTGGAAGGCGACACCACCGGCAGCTGGTACCGCATGCTGAACCCGCTGCTGTGGGCCTGGCGCGGCGTCAGCCCGATCGAAATCCACGAAGTGTTGGCGCGCATCGCCGCCTCCGACGCCGAGCGCAGCAATCCGCAGCGGCTGGATACCGTGGTGGGCTACCGCAACGGCAACTGGATCTACGAATGGATCCATCAGGGCATGCAGTGGCAACAGCGGGCGACGGAGCAGCAAGATCCGCTGCTCGGCGGCGAATACTGGCTGAAGGCCGCGAGCCTGTACAGCATCGCCGGCTACCCGCACCTGAAGGGCGACGAACTGGCCGAACAGGCGGAGATGCTCGCCAACCGCGCGTACGAAGAGGCGGCGCTGCTGCTGCCGTATCAGCTGAAAGAGCTGGAGTTTCGCATCGAAGGCGGCGGCAGCGTCACCGGGTTCCTGCACATGCCGGAGAAGGGCGAAGCGCCGTTCCCGACGGTGCTGATGTGCGGCAGCCTCGATACGCTGCAGACCGACTATCATCGCCTGTTCCGCGACTACCTGGCGCCGCACGGCATCGCCATGCTGACGCTCGACATGCCGTCGATCGGTTCTTCCTGCAAATGGAAGCTGACGCAGGACTCCAGCTACCTGCACCAGCAGGTGCTGATCCAGCTGGCCTCGGTGCCGTGGGTGGATCATCAGCGGGTGAGCGCCTTCGGCTTCCGCTTCGGCGCCAACGTGGCGGTGCGATTGGCCTACCTGGAGCCGCAGCGGCTGCGCGGCGTAGCCTGCCTGGGGCCGGTGGTGCATCGCCTGCTGTGCGACAGCAGCACCCAGCTGAACGTGCCGGACATGTATATGGACGTGCTGGCCAGCCGCATGGGCATGGCTAACGCCTCGGACAACGTGCTGAAGGTGGAGCTGAACAGCTACTCGCTGAAAATGCAGGGGCTGTTGGGGCGCCGTTGTCCGACGCCGATGATCTCCGGCTACTGGGAGCGCGATACGCTCAGCCCGAAAGAGGAGTCGCAGCTGATCGTCACCTCCTCGGTGAGCGGCAAGCTGGTCGCCATCCCGCGCACCCCGGTTTACGACAGCTTCCACCGGGCGTTGCTGCAGATGTCCGGTTGGCTGAGGGACAAAATGCGTTAATTAGTTGCTAAATTTTAACAGTTTGTTAAAAAGAGTGGTCTACATTGAGGAGGTGAGAGAATGACGTTACCGAGTGGTCACCCTAAAAGCCGACTAATGAAACGTTTTGCCAGCTTGGGGCCGTACCTGCGTGAAGGGCAATGTGAAAACGACCGTTTTTTCTTTGATTGTTTGGCCGTCTGCGTCAATGTAAAGCCCGCTCCGGAGAAGCGCGAGTTCTGGGGCTGGTGGATGGAGCTGCAGGCGGAAGAGGCGCGCTTCACCTATTCGTACCAATTCGGCCTGTTCGATAAGGAAGGCGACTGGACGGCGCAAAACATTAAGGATGATGAAGTGAACGCCAAACTGGAAGACACCCTGCGCGACTTCCATCGCCGCCTGGACGAGCTGCTGGCGACCATGGAGCTGGGGCTGGAACCCGCCGATGATTTCAAAGAAAAACTGATCAAACTCTCCGCCTGACCCCGTTTGACCACGTATTGTGCTGATTTCGCGTTGTGCCTGTTGGCATAACGCGTCTCTCCTGTTACAAAGACCTTTGCACTCTTCTTCTCATCATTACACACGGCAGAAATACTATGAACGGCAGCCAGACATTGGTTGTGAAATTGGGCACCAGCGTGTTGACCGGCGGATCGCTGCGTCTGAACCGCGCCCACATCGTCGAATTGGTGCGCCAGTGCGCGCAGCAACACGCCGCGGGCCACCGCATCGTCATCGTCACCTCCGGCGCCATCGCCGCCGGGCGCGAGCACCTGGGCTATCCCGAGCTGCCCGCCACCATCGCCTCCAAGCAGCTGCTGGCGGCGGTAGGGCAGAGCCGGCTGATCCAGCTGTGGGAACAGCTGTTCTCCATTTACGGCATCCACGTCGGGCAGATGCTGCTGACGCGCGCCGATCTGGAAGACCGCGAGCGCTTCCTTAACGCGCGCGACACCATGACGGCGCTGCTGGACAACCGCATCGTGCCGGTAATCAATGAGAACGACGCCGTCGCCACCGCCGAAATCAAAGTGGGCGACAACGATAACCTGTCGGCGCTGGCGGCCATTCTGGCCGGGGCCGATAAACTGCTGCTGCTGACCGATCAGCAGGGCCTCTACACCGCCGATCCGCGCAACAACCCACAGGCCGAACTGATCCGTGAGGTGCACGGCATCGACGACGCGCTGCGCGCCATCGCAGGCGACAGCGTCTCCGGTCTGGGCACCGGCGGCATGGGCACCAAGCTGCAGGCGGCCGACGTGGCCTGCCGCGCCGGCATCGACGTGGTGATCGCCGCCGGCAGCAAGCCGGGCGTGGTGGCGGACGTGATCGAGGGCAAACCGGTAGGCACCCGTTTCCACGCGCTGGAAACCCCGCTGGAAAACCGCAAGCGCTGGATCTTTGGCGCGCCGCCGGCCGGTGAGATCACCGTCGATGACGGCGCGGTGGAAGCGATGATGGCGCGCGGCAGCTCGCTGCTGCCGAAAGGCATCCGCGAAGTGAAGGGCGACTTCTCGCGCGGCGAAGTGATCCGCATCCGCAACCTGGCGGGGCGCGATCTGGCGCACGGCGTCAGCCGCTACAACAGCGATGCGATGCGCATGATCGCCGGGCACCACTCGCAGGAAATCAGCGAGATCCTCGGTTACGAATACGGTCCGGTGGCAGTGCACCGCGACGATATGATTGTCAGTTAAGGAGTGAGCATGCTGGAGCAGATGGGGAAGGCCGCCAAGCAGGCCTCCTGGCAGCTGGCGGTGCTGAGCACGGCGAAGAAGAATCAGGTGCTGTCGGTGATGGCCGACAGGTTGGAAGCCAACAGTGAAGCGATCCTGCTGGCGAACGAACAAGACATGGTGCAGGCGCGCGCCACCGGCATGAGCGAAGCGCTGCTCGATCGCCTGCTGCTGACCCCGGCGCGGCTGGCGGCGATCGCCAACGACGTGCGCCAGGTGTGCCGCCTGAACGATCCGGTCGGCCATGTGCTGGACGGCAACCTGCTGGACAGCGGGCTGAAGCTGGAGCGCCGCCGGGTGCCGCTCGGCGTGATCGGCGTGATTTACGAGGCGCGGCCGAACGTCACCATCGACGTCGCCAGCCTGTGCCTGAAAACCGGCAACGCGGTGATCCTGCGCGGCGGGAAAGAGACGCACAACACCAACCAGGCGACGGTGAAAGTGATCCAGCAGGCGCTGGAACAGTGCGGCCTGCCGGCGGCGGCGGTGCAGGCGATCGACAGCCCGGATCGCGCGCTGGTGAACGAACTGCTGCGCCTGGATCGCTATGTCGACATGCTGATCCCGCGCGGCGGCGCCGGCCTGCACAAGCTGTGCCGCGAGCAATCGACCATCCCGGTGATCACCGGCGGCATCGGCGTGTGCCACACCTACGTGGATGCCGACGTCGATTTCGACAAGGCGCTGACGGTGATTGAAAACGCCAAGATCCAGCGCCCGAGCGCCTGTAACTCGCTGGAGACGCTGCTGGTGAACCGCAGCATCGCCGCCGAGTTCCTGCCGGCGCTGAGCGCCAAAATGGCGGCGGTGGGCGTGACGCTGCACGCGGCGGAAAATGCGCTGCCGTTGCTGCAGGGCGGCCCGGCGACGGTGGTGCCGGTGAATGCGGAGGATTACGACGACGAATGGCTGTCGCTGGATCTGAACGTGTTGCTGGTGGACGATATCGATCAGGCTATCGACCACATCCGCACCCACGGCACCAACCACTCCGACGCGATCCTCACCCGCTCGCTGAGCAGCGCCGAGCACTTCGTGCGCGCGGTGGACTCCTCGGCGGTGTACGTCAACGCCAGCACCCGCTTCACCGACGGCGGCCAGTTCGGCCTGGGCGCGGAAGTGGCGGTGAGCACCCAGAAACTGCACGCCCGCGGCCCGATGGGCCTGGACGCGCTGACTACCTACAAATGGATCGGCTACGGCGACGATCTGGTGCGCAGCTAAGGCCGGATTGCGGTCATAAAGAGGTCAGGGCGCAGCATGCTGCGCCCTGATTGTTTTTGTAAACGGGACTGCACGACAGTCTGGTTGCTTGTAAAACGACCAAACGCCCCGGCGGCTCTTGACTCATTTCGCGCGCAGGTCTACCTTGTTCAACGCACTTCCGGCTTGCCCCGCAGGCCCGGCTCGATGCCGATATAGCTCAGTTGGTAGAGCAGCGCATTCGTAATGCGAAGGTCGTAGGTTCGACTCCTATTATCGGCACCACTCCCTCTTCCTGTAACGTCCGCAATCATCCAAAAAAATATTAAATAACAATGCATTGATAGGGTTTTATGTCCGTGGCTGTCCGGCGCTGTCCTGTGGAATCCAATATCAGGTGTGTGTAGAATTGCGTGTACTTCTGTTCGGTCTTGAATTTCTATACACATGCGACTTAATAACTTACAAATCCGGAATGCTAAACCTACCCCTAAACCTTACACGTTGAGTGATGGATTGGGCTTATCCCTTTTGGTCGAACCCAATGGCAGCAAGAGCTGGCGCTTTCGTTATCGCTTTGCCGGTAAGCCCAAGATGATTTCATTCGGCGTCTATCCTGCCGTTTCGTTGGCCGATGCTCGGTTAAAGCGTGATGAATCCAGAAAGTTAGTTGCTGAGGGGCAGAACCCCAGCACAGTTCGTAAAGAGAAAAAGCTGGCGCAGCTATACGGGAATGCGAACACCTTTGAAGCGATCGCGAAGGAGTGGCATCAGTCCAAATTGGCGACGTGGTCAGCAGGGTATGCGGCCGATATCATGGACGCGTTCAACATTGATATTTTCCCCTATCTGGGACAGCATCCCATTTCGGCGATAAAGCCGCTTGAGCTACTCACAGTGCTTCGCAAAATTGAGGCGCGTGGGGCGCTTGAGAAAATGCGTAAGGTCAGACAGCGCTGCGGTGAGGTCTTCCGATATGCCACGGCAACCGGGCGGGCGGAGTTCAACCCAGCCGCCGATCTCTCCAGCGTTTTGATTAGCCCAAAATCTACTCATTATCCTTTTTTATCCGTTGACGAAATCCCCGATTTTCTTGCGGCGCTGGAGATGCACTCCGGCAGTCGGTTGGTACAGCTGGCGACGAAGTTACTGATGTTGACCGGAGTCAGGGGGATTGAGCTGCGCATGGCGCAATGGCATGAGTTTGATCTGGATAACGCGCTTTGGGAAATTCCGCAGGAGCGCATGAAAATGCGCCGGGATCATCTCGTGCCGTTATCGACGCAGGCGGCGGCCATCCTGAATGAACTGAGAACCTATACTGGCAACTATCGCTATGTTTTCCCGGGCCGTAATGACGTCAACAAGCCGATGAGCGAAGCGAGTATCAACCAGCTCCTTAAGCGTATCGGCTATCACGGTCGACTCACCGGCCACGGCTTCAGGCACATGATGTCCACGATTTTGCATGAGCAGGACTTCAATACCGCCTGGATAGAGATGCAGCTCGCCCACGTGGACAAGAACGCCATTCGCGGCACTTACAACCATGCTCAGTACCTTGAGAAGCGTCGTGACATGTTGCAGTGGTACGCCGATTTTATCGCGGGCCTTGCTCGCCAGTCTCACAGCCAATAAAGCGTTAAAACCCCCTGGCGCGCAATGCTACCCCCGCCACGCCTGCGCGCTTTCTGTGTTGCTTTTCATGCACCTGCATGAGGACCCGCAGGCAGCGCCAGTAACGGTGCGGCGGGGGATAAAACACGCATCTTCCCGCATGCAAAATCATGCACCCTATGCATGCACACACAATTTGACACCCGCTAGCCAGAAAAAAACCTTTTGATGACGGGGCGAGAGAGAGGGTATTGCGCCTGGCGTTGTCGTGCGTTACTCAATGACATGGCCGAGGGCCGTTGCTGAAGCTGGGGGAGATGTACCTAGCGCTGACGATAATCACATCAGAGTGTTTTTAGTTTTATTATTCACTCTTCATACTGTTCACCAAAATAAAAAATAGAGATAAATCAGTAGGTAGTGGGGTGAAGAGTAGTGACCGTATCCGTTCACCTGGTGTTCATGCCTGTTCACCGGCTCTCGCGAGGCCTTTTCCCTGGCTAGCGATGTTTGGCGGTTTTTCCCTATTAATCAACCGCCCATTCATCGCTCAGGCTTTTCGGCCGGTTTGCCAACAACGGTCAATAAATGCCAATAAAGGCCAATATCGGCCAACGTTGTCCACTTGATTGAAAAACAAGCATAGAATCTGTTCCACCACACAACAACACCTTGTTGCCACCCCGGTAAATATTCACATAATAGGGCGCTACCGAAGTTCACACAGTCCCGGCCAGCGTTGGTCGGACACAAAGAGGTAGCGTTTTATGTTGACCGTTTCCACCCCCACCCCATCCACCCCGTCGCCGGTTATTCCTGGCAGTTACACCCCGCGCGAGCGCTTTATCCGCCTGCCGGAAGTGCTCTACACCACCGGTCTATCCCGCTCCACCGTGTACGAGATGATGAGCCGCCGGCAGTTCCCGGCCCAGGTCTCCCTCGGCGGTAAAAACGTCGCCTGGCTGGCCTCTGAGGTCGAGCAGTGGATGGACGAACGTATCGCTAACCGTCACCAGGGGGCCGCCGCATGATGCAGCTAACCTTTGGTCGCCAGCATTTCACCCTTGATGAGCGCGACGCGCTGTTTGTGGCGGAAGCTATCCTGTTGCAGCGTAAAGAGCCTGGCGTCGTCTTGCCTGAACATCGCAGTGAAAAACACGGTGTGATTTGCCTGACGAACCGGCAGACGGAGTTGCGTCGTATCTGTGCTGACGAAGTGGTTGATCACAATGCGATCGATTGAACGTCCGGGGGCGTCTTACGGCTTGCCCCCACGTCCGGCCCTGCGCTATAGTCCTCTCGCTGTCGCAAAATCGGCAGCCGGGCGTGAGAACCCGTGTATCTCTAAGGCGACACAACACGCGCCAGGCGTGTTTTTTTATGTCGCGGCCTTTGCTCGCTCATTTTTTGCGCGGTGGATGTTATGCTATCGCAGCAGTCAATCAATGGTGGCTCAGGCGGGGCAGCCTTCGGGTTGGCCGGTATTCTTAGAGGCCGGTTTCTCACCCCCGTCTGGGCTACCACCCTTGCGTGAGAACTTTGGTGGTAGCAATAACCTTTACTCTAAGGAGGCTGCCACCATGGCTACGACCCTCACCCCGACTCACCCTACATTCTGCTTTTTGTTTGCGGCCGTGCGCCGTTCTGCGCTGACCGCTTCACCGCGTATGGTGCGCACCGTGGCGGATTCTGAGCACAACGCTCGCCGCCTGCTGGCCCGTGATTACGTGTTGTCCTTTGCCGGTCGTCTGCCGGTTAAGGCGGTGGCATGAACACCCTGGCCGACCGTTACTACCGCGACACCCATTACCCTATCCCGCACGCCGATTTTCTGCGTCTCCAGCATGCGCACGCCACCGGCGTGCTGTTCCTCGACCTGCTGGACACCCTTGACCTCAGCGGGCAGCGCCCCGATGCCACGCAACAGGCGTCGTTTGCCTCGGTCATTGCCCTGCTGACCGACCAGCTCGGCCACGTCGTCAACACCTGTGAATCCCAAATTCTTGCCCGCATGGAGGCCACCGCCGCATGAACACCTCATCCTGTTTACCGATTGAAGTCCGCACCGCCGTTTTCCGCCGCGCCGTGGCGCAGGCCTATCTGGATACCTGCGCCTTTTACCGGGTGAGCCTCGGGTACACGCTGGACGAGCTGCAGATGACGATTGCTCTGCGCCTGGAGGGGCACTTTGTGCGTCAGTACGGCGCAGAGGATGGCATGGACATGGCGTGCACGATGTTGAGTGACATGGTGCAGCCGGACGTTCTGGTGGCCGCGCCGCGCCTGACCGCGCTGGGGCAAAAGATGATGGACGAGCTGTGCTGCGAGCGCCTGTCGGCAGCGCAGAACGCCACCGTACACTGAGGAGAAGAGCATGAGCGCCCAGTTCGTTTCCCAGACCGTACGCACCGCCACCGGCCACTGGCCGGTGATACTCCCGGCCCTCGGCATCGCCTTGCAGCCGAACGGCAAGCCGCAGCCGTGCCCGACCTGCGGCGGTAAAGACCGCTTCCGTTTCGACAACCAGGACGGACGCGGCACCTGGTTCTGCAATCAGTGCGGGGCCGGTGACGGCCTCAACCTGGTAGAAAAAGCCCTGTCGCTGTCAGCAAAGGCCGCCGCCGAACAGGTGGCCGCCGTGATGGGGAATAACACCAACTCTTTGCCACCGGCCGCTGAGGCCCGCCATGCATCACAGAAGGGCGGCGGGCAAGACAAGGTCGAGGCCCAGCGCAAGGCCGCGCGACAGGCACAGGCTCTGGTGGCTGCCGCTCAGTGCAAAAGCGGAAACGCCTACCTGAGCGCCAAAGGCTGGCCGGAGGTGGGCACGCTGACCTTGCACGGCCTGCCGCTGCGCGTCGGCGGTATTACCTTCCAGCCCGGCGACCTCTTGCTGCCGCTGCACAATGCCGGGGGCGAGGTGGTTAACGTGCAGCTGATTAACGCCAGCGGGGACAAGCGCATGCTGGCAGGCGGGCGGGTGAAAGCCGCCTGCCACACCCTGAGCGGCCCGGACAACGCGGTTATCTGGCTCACTGAAGGCTACGCCACCGGCCTTACCGTGCACAACCTGACCGGTGAGACGGTCTGTGTGGCACTGAGCGCCAACAACCTGGCGGCGGTGGCAGAGCAGCTGCGCAGCCACTACCCGGACGCACGGCTGCTGCTGGCTGCCGATAATGACCGCAGCGGCACCGGGCAGACCCGCGCCGCTGAGGCGGCACAATTGACCGGCGGTGTCCCGGCGCTGCCGCCCACGGAGGGCGACTGGAACGACGTCTACTGTAATCAGGGGATTGAGGCCACGCGCGCCCAGCTCCAGGCGCTCAGCCAACCGCCGCAGCCGAGCCCGTTCGACACGCTGAGCGATGCTGACCTCAAAGCCATGAGCGCCAGCGAGAAGGCCGAGCTGCTGGCCGAGCACTACGGCAACACCCTGGCGGTGCCGCCGGTGGGGGAGGAGCTGTGCCGTTATGCGCGCGGCGCCTGGCAGGTGCTGCCACACCGGCAACTGAGCCGGGAGATTGCCGCGCTGTTCCAGAAGGTGCGCGCGCCGTTCTCTGCCGCCGGTATCAACAGCATTTTGGACACCCTCAAACTGATGGTGCCGCAGATGGGCGACCCGGCCCGCCGGTTGATTGGTTTTCGTAACGGGGTGTTTGATACCGTCAGCGGGCAGTTCAGCGCCCACCGCCAGGAACACTGGCTGCGCACCGTCAACAGCGTGGACTACACGCCGCCGCGTGCCGGGGAGAACCTGGCCGACCATGCACCACACTTCTGGCACTGGCTGACGCGGGCCGCCGGGGGCAACCACGACAAGCAAGAACGTATCCTCGCGGCGCTCTTTATGGTGCTGGCCAACCGCTACGACTGGCAGCTGTTCCTCGAAGTGACCGGCCCGGGCGGCAGCGGCAAGAGCGTGATGGCGGCCATCGCCCGACTGCTGGCAGGTAGTGATAACACCACCTCCGCCACCATCGATAACCTGGAGTCGGCGCGCGAGCGCGCCAGCGTAGTGGGTTACTCGCTGATACTCCTGCCCGACCAGGAGAAGTGGAGCGGTGACGGCGCGGGTATCAAGGCCATCACCGGTGGCGATGCGGTCGCTATCGACCCCAAATACCGCGACGCCTACGCGGCGCACATCCCGGCAGTGATACTGGCGGTGAACAACAACCCGATGCAGTTCAGCGACCGCAGCGGCGGTGTCTCCCGGCGGCGGGTGATTATCACCTTCCCGGACGCGATACCGCTGGCCGAGCGCGACCCGCAGTTGCTGGACAAAATCACCCAGGAGCTGGCGGTGATTGTGCGTCACCTGATGCAGCGTTTTGCCAACCCGAACGAGGCCCGTACCTTGCTTCAGGCGCAGCAAAGCTCGGACGAGGCGCTGACCATCAAACGCCAGGCTGACCCGCTGGTTGATTTTTGCGGCTACCTGACGGTGCTAGGCACCCCGGAAGGCATGATGATAGGCAACGCCAACATCACCCCGCCGAACCCGCGCCGCTACCTGTATCATGCCTACCTGTCGTTTATGGCGGCACGGGGTTATCAGCACGTGATGAACCTGACGGCCTTTGGTCTGGCGGTGCCGCAAACGCTCAGAGAGTATGCGAAAACCCTGCTCAAACGTAAAACCCGGCTGGGGATGCAGACCAATGTGGTACTGAGCGAAGAGTGCGAAGCGGACTGGCTGCCGAAATGCGGGGCGGTGTGACGATGAGCAGTACGATCGGCCGGGCCGATCAATCGCCCCTTATTGATCTGCCGAACCCATTGGACGCTCACTCGTCGCACCGCCTATAGTGACAGTGAAAAATACGCAGCAACACCAGGGCATTACCCCGGCCGCGGAGCGGCCGGTATCATAACGACAAGCGCTCCCAAACCGGCTCAGGCCGGTTTTTTTACATCCTCGTTTCGCCCCCCTATTGATGCTGTACTGAGTCGCAGGACAGCCCACAGTCAGTCGGATAAGGGAGCGGCGGGAGGCTTAACGACCGCTCCCCGACGCTGCCCCTGCGTCGGCATCACCACCCCCCAGGGATAGGCTGGTTGCTGTTCTTTCTCATACTGATAAACAATGAGTTGCGCAAGGTTGCGGTGGTCATAACGGCGGCCGAAATTGAGCGCAATGCTGCTGGGGGCGGCCAGAATCACGTGGATGCGTTCGGCGCCGCACGCCGTCAGCATTTTGACCTGTTCGATAAATTGCAGCGCCAGCCGGGTTTGTTTGGACAGCGACCAGTGATTACCGAGCGTTGTGGCGTTCAGCGAGAGATGCGACAGCGGGTAGGCTGGGAAGGTTTGGCGTATGGCCGCAATGTCCGCCTGGTAGGACACCGAAACCGCCAGCACCACATCTTTGGCCGCTGAGGTGACGAGGCTTTCCATCAGGGTAAAATCGTCGCCGTCGTCGTCGGCCTTGTTGTCAATCAACCGCCAGGCCTCTTGCGCTCTGTCCCAGTCATAGACGCAGACCGGGCCATTGTCATCGAGGATGGCGCCAATGTAGAAGGTGAACGGAACCGGCAATTGCCCGCCATATACCAGCGTCAGGTCCTGATGGTCGATACCGTCAATCCGGGTGGCGATATTGCTGGCCAGCGTGCTGATATTGTCGTCAAAGGCCTCCTCCGGGTGACTGATTGCGCCATCCCGCATCCGCTGCGTCATATCGAGGGTTAATGCATCTATCTTTCCGTTGAAATGACGGGAGACCGTTTTATGCAGCGGCGTTGTCGCGACTTTCCGCAGCGCTCTCCCTTCGATAACTACCCCCTTTTTGCGCACCGCGATTTTAGCCTCCCGGTAGGCGTCGACCAGCAACCAGACAAATCCCCCCAGGATGATGGATGCAGCCACGAAATTGACGAAATAGTCCGTGATAACATTCCCCTCCGAGACGGCCAGCGAGAAGCGGGCATCGCCTTTCTCCAGCGTTAATGCCTTTCCCAGCGAGTTATTCACACTCAGGATCCCGGCGCCGAGCAGCATGATGAGGTATTGAATTTTCCGCTGGCGCGTTTTCCAGTCGACCAGCTTAATCAGAATGTATTTTACCGTTTCCATGTCAGTGCTTTTCCCTCATGTATGCGTTGATTTTCACAAACATCTCAGCCTGATACAGCGCGTCATCCAGCGCGTTGTGGCTGCCGTGGTTTTTGAGATTAAATCGGGCGTCGATACGGCTGGAGCGGGTGTCCTGCCAGTCGCAGCCGGTGGCGCCCATGTACAGAGCTTTGATATCGAGGGCGGCAAAGCCAAACGGGTTATGACCGAGATAAACGTGAAAGTAGTAATTGATGAATGACCAGTCGAACGCCGCATTGAAACCGACCAAAATCGGTTTGCTCGTGGCGTTGGTGACGGAAGTTACCCAGTGGGCAAATTGTTGCATGGCCTCTTTCGGGTCGATGCCGCGCATTATTTGGGTCTGCAGATTGAAACCGGTGACGGCCAGCGCCTCAGGCTCGTAATGCAGATTCAGCGGCTGCACTTCAATGTAAAAGCGTTCCGCCGGGCGGTCGATGACGCAGGCGCCGATGGAGAGCAGGCTGCACACGCCGGGTATGGGCCCGGCGGTTTCAATATCGACCGAGATAAAGCCTTCATGTTCAACGCTCATTTTTAACCTCGCTGGGGCGTGGGTGCTTACCGCCGCCTTCCCAGTGGCCGGTGTGCAGCCACTGTTCAAAATAAAACAGCCAGAGCGACGCCCAGGGAATGAGGGTGTCGCTGATTTTTAACTGGGCGCGCCATTCGCTGAGCCCGTCGTCGGCCTGTGAACGGGGCAGAAACAGGCACAGCCTGGCGCCGGGTATATGCTTGTCGGCGGGATACAGGTGCGGGATGGCTCGCGTGCCTGCCAACGCGAAAAGGTCAGGCTCTGTCACCACGCAAATCGGTGGGGTGCCGAGGCTGTACCGGACTGCGACCTTGTAGCGGCGGCTGAACAGTGAGGGTTGCAGCCACCCTTCCCAAAGCAGGGTACGGTCGTGATGGATAATGCGCAGCCGTTCATACGGGCCGCCGGCTTTCAACGCGCGATATTGCTGAGCGATGGTCAGCGGTTTGCAGTGATGCCTGATAACCACGTTATTCACCGTAGAAGGTGTTTTTAGGCACGCCGGCCTGGGCCGCCGTACCGGCGAGGCCGGTGGCAATCAGCCCGCCGGTTTTCTTATCAAGATGCAGGCTGCCTTGTTCTCTGGCTGACTGCATATGCTCCATCAGACGTTGCCTGACGACATCGACCGGCTTTTTGCCGAAGCTGTCTTCGAGGCTCAGGAACAGGTTATCTTCCCCCACGCTGGCGGCGATGGTGTTAAACGTCGCCTGGGCCGCGGCATGCCACTGGTAAAAGGTTTCACTGCGCTGAGGGCCCTCATCCTGCTCTGAGCGGTTCCACTTCTCGGCGAAGTTCTCCTCCGGCATGTGCGGGTTGTTGACGTGAATTGCTCCCTGTGTCGACACGATGAAATCCGGCATCAGTTCCAGCACGTCTAACAGAATATCCAGGTCGTTGTCGTAGGCACGCCTGTCAGCAATGATGTGGTTGTAGGCATGGCACGCCAGCGTGGTAATGATGACCGAAATCGGGCGGCAGCGCTGCCGGACCTCATCCTGCTCGACGGCCCATTCGTCTCGGTGGCGTTTGAGAATTTGTACGATGCGATTAAGCAGTTTTTTATCGCTGCTGTCCGGCAACGGGAGCAGCGCCTCGGTGCCCACGCGGCTGGCGGAATCCATGACCAGAATGGAGCGAAGGGGCTGCGCGCTGGCGCTGCTCTCGAACCACTCGGCGTAGCCGCTGGGGTTGGACTCCTTCCAGGCGGTTTGCGCATCCACGACCCACAGCGGCTGGCCTAAACGTTCTGCTGCACCGGTGTGATCGCGGCCCGGCGTGATATCCAGATGGTAATCCCCGGCGTAATTGATGCGAAACCCGCGCGGTAACTCGCTTAATAGCGTTTTGTATGTTTTATGTGATTCCAGCCGCTGGCGAATGGTCGATATCACGCCGGTATAATCCGCCTGGGTGGCATGGGGCAGATAACAAATCAGGTCAATATCGTATTGCTCTTCATTTTTGGGTTTTACGGTGGTGTTGAGCCGCACGCTGCCCTGCGGGTAAATAACGGCATCTTGCAATAGCGGGTCGTCGCCTTCAGCCAGGAAGGTGCCGACGCCGTTATAGGCGCTTTCGATGTTGGCATATTGGGTCTTGGTGAGATCCAGCGTTTCAATAATTTGCGATAATAAATCGGCGATACGCTGTTTATTCCCTGAAGGCAGGTTTCTGGCGGTCGCGGAACCGTACATAGTATTTCCTTATGCTATGGGGCCGCTGTACTGCGGGCGTGAAAACGACACGGCGGCCAATAATAAAAAGGGGTGAAGCGATGGGCCGCAAGCGGCCCCACAAACCGTATCAATCATGAAACTCGGGTTGCGTCAGGGGCATTCCGGCAGGCTCAGCAGGTTATTGGGGTGTTCGCCGTCATTTTGCGTTTTGAGGTATTTATTGCCCGCCGCGCTGGTTGAGACAATGACCCAGACGGAATGGCCATTCGCGGTGACCCAAAAGCGCCAGGTGCCCGCCTCGATACCGGCAATGGCGTCTGCCTGGGACAGAGACCAACGGGTGCCATCAGCATTGACGCCGCCGATAGCCTGAATGCGCTCATGCGCATTTTGACGGTCGGATTTTTTGATGCAGGTGACTTGATGGTCCGACATAACAACTCCTTGGTTAGGGGAAACGCTACGCGTGAGCGTAATTAGAAGGTATAAACAATGGAATTGATATGTTTTGTATATACCCTATGCGGAAACCGTGTTTACAAATATGTGGCCTGTTAATTACGACGCGTTAAATAACAGGTTTTTTGCTGGTGTTTGCCATAAGTGTTCTTATTGCCTGTGGCATTAATCATGTTTTTTATTTTAGCCAAAGTCAATATTAAGAAAGTGGTTTTTTTAATTTTGGTTGTTTGATTTTTATAATTTTAATAAATAATATAATTAAATTATTTATTATTGACGGTGGTCGGGCGGTGTTTGTGTGTTTTTTAATATGATAATTATCAATGTGTTATGGTTTTTCATGGGGCTGTTTTTTATAACTGATTCTACGTGTTGGCAGGGTGCTGTTACTTATTTTCCGATATGAGTAGCTTTTATCAGAAATGAGTACATTAGATACGGATAGGAAGCTAACTTTCACTTAGCATTTTGTCACCGGTTTTTCACAGAACAAGAGGCAGGGGGGATTCAAGTAACAACCACGTGACGACTTCAGGCGGCGGATATCTATATAAAGATATGGCTACTCAGCAAAGTGAGTACGATAAAGATGAATTGCCGCGATGTGCCGGTTACCAAGGTAGATAACCGGCAATAATTTCGCTATTTGAGATAAATTAGCGCTCTGCGGCGCAGATAAGATATCCGCTGTTCAGGGATTTAATCAAGATCAGATTATTTCTCAAGTGCCATATTTCGATCTGAAAATCGATACCAGGCATTTCCGGCAAGATGTCTGCCAGCCAGATATCCTCTGGAGTCGTATCGCTGGGGTGTTTAATCACTTTAGTAATGTTTGCCTGCTTGACAGGGTTGATCTCTTGCGGAACCAGAGAAAAATGGCTGGTGCGGAAAAGCAGGTAGCTACTTTTGCTGGTTTTTACTTTACCCGTTAACGAAAACAAACCTTCCTTCTCATTTTTTAAAAATAAGGTTAGGCGGCCATCAAACTGAACGGGGCCCCTGTCATTTTCTATCATTATTTTGTAATGTGATGTGCATTTGAACGGTTCTTCCGCAAGCGTGTTGAATGAAAAAAAAAGCAAGAAGAGTGGAGTTAAGAGCCCTGTCAGCAGTTTTTTCATATTGAAGTATTTCTCTGGTTTTTGATATTGAAGCAGGTGTCGTACCGGTTGTTATCCGCTTTGCTGCAAACGGAGATTAAATCTGTTCGCACGTTTTTTTTACTAATACGATCCTCTAGGTAAAAAACATCGCTCGGTATGTTTTTACAATCCACTCCCTCTCTTTTTAGTGCGGTATTTATTTTTTCCGCTGGATCTACAAGCAGAGGTGTTTTGTTCAGTACATAAATGTCGCAGCGTTCAATGCTGATAATTTTATGGTAATCATAATTTTTGCTATCTGTAATACTTAAAACTATAGCACCAAGAAGCCCAAGGAATAGCGCGGAGCTGGCCAAAAAAATAAAATTCCGATTGCGCTTCGAAGGCACCTCATTTTTTGAAGTCGGTGGTTTTATCAGCACCGCTTCTTGAATTTCATCAGGTTTGGTTAACACCCTATTTTCTTCATCGTTCAGGTTTTGTTCTGGCGCGGCGGTACCTGCATCGGAAAGATCTACCTCAGCTTCAAATCTGAAGCCCAGTTTAGGGATGGTGATGATCAACTCATGATGACAACCTAACGATGTAAATGCTTTACGCAATTCACTGATGTAATTATTTAATCCTGCGTTGGAAGCTGTAAAGCCATAGGTAAGCCATACATTGTCCAATAATGTCTCCCGGGTAACACTGACCCCATTATTTTGTATTAATGCCAGTAGTAAACGTGTGGCAGGTTTGGTTAGTCTGGCCACGATCTGTGTATTTTCATACAGGCACAATGTCAGTTCATTTGAATCGAAAACAACAGTTTTGTTGATTATATATTTCATTTTTATAAGTTTTATATTTGATTTCAGGTGAGTGTGTCTATCGTTATCCTATCTGCCTGATTGGAATTTTCAAGAAAAATCTTATCTTTTCTGATGCTCACGATATCGATTGAAAATTTATGTTTATTATCATGAATTAAAAATCTTCAGCATGTTGTTTTTTTAAAAAATATCAGAATTTAAAAATAATAAACAAATTATTTTTGGTGTTTTATGTCGTATAAATCAATTTATTTAGTTTATTTTGCTGTTAGGTTTGTTGGGGGGTATCATTCTCACATCGCCGAAACAGGGGGAGAACTTAGCTCTCTGTGTTGGCGAGAGTGAAAGTATAAAAAGAGTAGGGCGTTATCGCAGGGCTCTTTCCTTAATTAATTACTTGTATATATGGAATTAACACAATGAAACTGAACAAAATCATGCTGGCAGCGGTAATGACTCTGGGCACTATTTCTATGGCTAACGCAGCTAACCAGGGTGGCGGTTCTGTTACCTTTAAAGGTTCGATCATTGATGCACCCTGCTCTATCGAGCCAGGCACTCTGGATCAGACCGTGAAGCTGGGTGACATTGCTTCTGCCCAGTTGAAAAATGGCGGCAAGTCTACCCCACAGGATATTCTGATCAAACTGGTTGGTTGCGATGTGCAAACGGCTAAAACCGTGACCACCACCTTCAGCGGTACTGAGTCTGACGCTGCGCCTGGGCTGCTGGCGATGAAAGGTTCTGCACGTGGTGCCAGCATCGCTATCAACGATGTTGACGGTAAACTGCTGCCGCTGACCAAAGTCAGCAAGGCGCAAAAAATTGAAGACGGTCAGGCGACCCTGCGCTTCAGCGCTCACCTGCAGGGCGACGGCGCATCTGCCGCCATTACCCCGGGTGAATTCAACTCTGTTGCTGACTTTACCCTGGCGTACCAGTAAGTCCACGGCGATTAATTCGCACAGTTAATTGCATGCGGGGCAACCCGCATGCTGCTGATTAACGCGTTATGTGGGGGAGTAGGTATGTATTCACAGTGTGGCAAATGGATATTGCACAGTGCGGTGTTTATCAATCTGTTGCTGTGTTCTTCTTTGGCGCAATCCGCCAATCAGGGGCGTGGCGAAGTGACCGTAAACGGCCGGATTATCGCCTCGGCCTGCGCCATTGATACCGAAAGCCTCGATCAAACCATTACGATGGCAACAGTGCCCGTCAGCAAAATTATTCGCGACGGTCAGGGGGAATTGCACGAGTTTACCATTAAGTTGGTGAACTGTGCGTTGGAGAAATTTAACCCTGCGCTGGATGACTGGCGCTATTTTGCCGTGACGTTTGACGGCAGAGAGGATGCCGGATTATTTGGTATAGACGGTAATGTGAAAGGTATTGCCTTACAAATAACCGATAAGCAGGGAAATATCGCCATGCCGGGAGTACCCATGGCAAAAAATGACATTCAACCCGGCGCACTGGTGTTTAATTACGGCCTGCGGTTGGTGGGAAATAGTCAGGTAATGAAAGCCGGGAGTTATTACTCCACGGTGCGCTTTAAAATGGATTACTACTAAACCTGACTGAATACCAAAGCTGTGAATTAAATAATTTTTGATAAGGGTCTGCGGATGTCAATTATTCCGTCATATGGTTGTGCAGGGAAATTACGACCGAGAATATTGGGGCGGCTGATTGCCTTTATTTTGGCGGGAAATGCGGCTTGCGCCGTGGCTGCTGATATTGAATTCAATACCGACGTACTGGATGTGACGGATCGCGCCAATATTGACCTGGAACAGTTTTCTCGCGGCAATTTTATCATGCCCGGTGATTATTTGTTTACCGTGCATATTAATAAACAAACCCTGCCGGACCAGCCGGTGGTGTATTACCCGCCGGATGACGACGCCAAGGGCAGTGAAGCCTGCATTACGCCGCAGCTGGTTGAACAGCTGGGGCTGAAAGAGAGCGCATTACAAAAGCTAACCTGGTGGCACCAAAACCAGTGTATGAACCCTAATAGCTTAGAGGGTATGGAAGTGCGTGGCGATTTGGGTGCAGCGGCATTGTACCTGAGTATTCCACAGGCGTACCTGGAATACACCGCCGAGAACTGGGACCCGCCGTCGCGCTGGGACGAGGGTATTCCCGGTCTGCTGTTCGACTACAACCTGAATGGGCAGGCCCAGCGTCAGCAAAAACAGGGCACACAGAGTTATAACCTCAGCGGCAACGGCACGCTGGGCGGTAACCTGGGGGCCTGGCGGCTGCGGGCGGACTGGCAATCGCGGCTGGATCGCCAGAGCGGCACCGCGAAATCGACCCGTACCAGTTGGGACTGGAGCCGTTACTACGCCTATCGCGCACTGCCGAAGTTAGGCGCCCGACTGACGATGGGGGAGGACTATTTAAACTCCGACATTTTCGACAGCTTCCGCTTTGCCGGCGCCAGCCTGGTGACCGATGACAACATGCTGCCGCCCAACCTGCGCGGCTATGCGCCGGAGGTGACCGGCGTGGCGCGCACTAATGCCAAGGTGATTATTCGCCAGCAAGGGCGCGTGCTGTACGAGACCCAGGTGGCGGCGGGGCCGTTCCGTATCCAGGACATCAACGACGCGGTCAGTGGCCAGCTGGACGTGCGGGTGGAAGAGCAGGACGGCAGCGTGCAGGAGTTCAAGATGGACACCGCCAGCATCCCGTACCTGACCCGTCCTGGGTCGGTGCGTTACAAGCTGGCGGCCGGCCGGCCGGCGGACTGGGAGCACCACAGCAACGGGCCAATGTTTGGCACCGGCGAGTTCTCCTGGGGCGTGAGTAACGGCTGGTCGCTGTATGGCGGCGGCGTGGCGGGCGGCGATTACAACGCGTTGGCGCTGGGGCTGGGGCGCGACCTGATGATGTTCGGCGCGCTCTCCTTCGACGTCACCCAGTCGCGTGCCAGCCTGCCGGAAGAAGGCACGTTGCGCGGCGGCTCGTACCGGCTGAGCTACTCCAAGCGCTTTGACGACTACGACAGCCAGGTGACCTTCGCCGGCTACCGCTTCTCGGAGCGCAATTACATGTCGATGAGCGAGTACCTGGATGCACGCACATACGGCACGCGCCATAACAGCAGCAAGGAGATGTACACCATCACCTTTAACCAGCAGTTCCGGGACCTGGGGTTGAGCGCCTATCTCAACTACAACCACCAGACCTACTGGGACCGGCCGGCGAACGACCGTTACAACCTGACGCTGTCGCGTTATTTCGACCTAGGGCGTTTCCGGAACATCAGCCTGTCGCTGACCGGTTACCGCAACAAGTACAACGGCACCAACGACGACGGCATGTACCTGTCGCTGTCGCTGCCGTGGGGCCGCAACGGCTCGCTGAGCTACAGCGGCAGCTACAACCGCAACGATTCCACCCAGCAGGTGGGGTACTACGACCGGCTGAATGAGCGCGACACCTATCAGGTGAGCGCCGGCAGCGCGCGCAGCGGCGCTACCGCCCGCGGCTACTACAGCCACAGCGGCGATATCAGCCAGATGAATGCCAGCGCCAGTTATCAGGCCGGCCAATACAGTTCGTTCGGGCTGTCACTGCAGGGCGGTGCGACCGCCACCCTGAAGGGAGCGGCATTGCACCGCAGCAGTGTCAATGGCGGCACCCGCATGCTGCTGGATACCGACGGAGTGCCGGGCATTCCTGTGCGCGGCTACAGCACGCCGACCCTGAGCAATGCCTTTGGCAAGGCGGTGGTGGTGGATGTGGGCAGCTATTACCGCAACCAGTTCAGTATTGACCTGAACGCGCTGCCGGAAAACGCCGAGGTCAGCCAGAGCGTGGCGCAGGCCACGCTGACCGAAGGCGCCATCGGTTACCGCCGCTTCGAGGTGGTTGCCGGCGAGAAGGCAATGGCGGTGATACGCCTGGCGGACGGCAGTTCGCCGCCGTTCGGCGCCACGGTGCGCAACGGCAAGGGGCAAGAGGTGGGCATCGTCAACGACAACGGCGAAGTGTACCTGAGCGGCATCAATGCCGGTGAAGGGATGCACGTGAGCTGGGGCGGCGCGGAGCAGTGCGGCATTACCCTGCCGCAGACGCTCTCGCCGAGCGAATTAACCAACCTGTTACTGCCTTGCGGCCCGCTGGCCGACGGCAAGGCGTTAAACACGAGTGAAGAGTAGAGAAACAATGAAAACCAAACATGCAGTGACATTAATTGCCGGTGGCCTGGCGGGCCTACTGATCGCCCAGCAGGCGAGCGCTGCCATCGCGCTGGACCGCACCCGGGTGATTTTCAACGGCGGCGACAAGTCGGTGAGCATGAGCATCAGCAACGAGAACAAGCAGCTGCCTTACCTGGCGCAGGGCTGGATTGAAGATGCCGACGGAAAAAAAATCAGCAGCCCGCTGACGGTGCTGCCGCCGGTGCAGCGGCTGGAGCCGGGCGCTAAAAGCCAGGTGAAGGTGCAGGGGCTGCCGGCGGCCAATACGCTGCCGCAGGACCGGGAAACCCTGTTCTACTTCAACCTGCGTGAAATTCCGCCGAAGAGCAACAAGCCCAATACGCTGCAGCTGGCGCTGCAAACGCGCATCAAGCTGTTCTACCGGCCAAAGGCGATTGCGGTGACCAACCCGGAATCCGCCGCGCCGTGGCAGGAGAAGCTGACGCTGACCAAACAGGGCGATGGCTATCAGGTGAACAACCCGACGCCGTACTACGTGACACTGGTTGACGCCAGCAGCAAAAAGGGCGGTGCCAGCGCGCCGGGCTTCGAGCCGCTGATGGTGCCGCCTAAGGGCAGTGCGCCGCTGAAGGTGTCCGCCTCTGCGCTGGGGAGTGCGCCGGTGCTGACCTATGTCAACGACTACGGCGGCCGCCCGCAATTGACGTTTAGCTGTAACGGCGCGAGCTGCCAGGCAGTGGCGGGCAGTAAATAAGGTTCACGGAACTCACAGGTGGGGAAGCGATGCGAACAAGAACCCGGCGATGGAACGGTGGTTATCACCACCATGAATGGCTGTATGCCCTGGTGATTACGCTGGCGGCGCTGATGGTGCCGCTGTGCCTGACGGTGATGCTGTGGTTGTTGCCGCCGGCACAGGCGGCGGACAACTGGCAGGTGGACGGTGCTCACGGCGTGCTGCATGTGCGTGGTGAGCTGACCGAAAGCGCCTGCCGGCTGGAGATGGACTCCGCGTACCAGGCGGTCTCGCTGGGGAATACCGCCACGGCGCAGCTGGCACAGGCTGGTGACCGCGGCGTGCCGGTGAATGTGCAACTGCACCTGCGCGACTGCCTGCGCACCGCGTCGAACAACCGGGATACGCGTACCGGCAACCTGGTGTGGAGCGCGCAGCAGCCGGCGGTGTCGGTCAGTTTTATCACCCCGGCGGATGCTGACAACCCGGCACTGGTGAAGGTGCGCGGCGCCGCCGGACTGGCGCTGCGCATCACCGACGCGCACGGTCACGACGTCCGCCTTGGCAGCCGCGGTGCGCCGCTGGCGCTGGCGGTAGGGCAACAGGCGCTGAACTATACCGTGACGCCGGAGCGTACCCGTGCGCCGCTGGTGCCCGGCGCCTATGCGGCGGTGGTGGATTTTCAGCTCAGCTATGACTAGGGGAAGCAGCATGACGGCAACGTTCAGACGGTACTGGCCCGGTTGCGGTCTGGTGATGTGGGTATTGATGTTCGGCCCGCAGGCACAGGCGGCCAGCACGACCATCAAAGTGACGGTGACCATTGTCGCGCCACCGCCCTGTGTGATTAACAACAACAACCTGATTGAAGTGAATTTCGGCAACGACGTTATGACCACCCGCATCGACGGCAGCTACAAGAAGCAGCCGGTGGTGTACTCGGTGGAGTGTAAAAATGCGCCGAACAACGCGATGAAAATGCAAATCCAGGGCACCGGTGCCGGCTTTGACGGCGAGGTGCTGCAAACCAACAAGGACGGATTGGGGGTGGCGCTGCTGCGCAACGGCAGCCGGCAGCCCATCAACAGTTGGATTAACTTTACCTACCCGACGAAGCCGACGTTGGAAGCGGTGCCGGTGAAACAGGCCGGGGCGACCCTGCGCGGCGGTGAGTTTTCTGCCGGGGCGACCATGAAGGTGGAATACCAGTGAAAGGAGGGGAGGCAATGGCGCGCTATGGCTGCATTTTGCTGCTGATGGCCCTCGGCGGCCCGGCGACGGCGGCGGACAACATGCGGTTCTCCGGCGTTCTTATCGAACCGCCGCCATGTACCATCAACGACGGTGGTGAGGTGGATGTCGACTTCGGCAACCGCGTAGGGGTCAGTAAGGTGGACGGCGCTAACTACCAGCAACCGGTGAACTACCGGATAAGCTGCACCCCGGGAGCCGGGACCTGGAACATGACGCTGGCAGTGGTCGGTACGGCGGCGGATTACGATACGGCGGCCGTGGCGAGCAACATGGATGACCTGGCGGTGCGCCTGCTGCAAAACGGCAAGCGGTTCATCCTCAATCAGCCGATACCCATCAACCCGAACGCGAAACCGGTGCTTGAGGCGGTGCCGGTGAAACGGCCGGGTGCCACGCTGAAAGAAGGGGCGTTTGAGGCGACGGCGACGCTGCTGGCGGTGTACCAATGAGGCGGAGAACGGGCATGGTGAACAGGATGGTCTGCTGCGCCGCGGCGTTGCTGCTGTGCAGTATGCCGGCCGGCGCGGCAGAGAATATGCGGTTGCATGGGGCGCTGGTCGCGGAGCCCTGCGTGATACCACCGGGGGACGAGACGGTGGTGCTGGATTTTGACACGGTGATTGACAAGTACCTGTACCTGAACACCCGCACCCCCGGGCAGACATTTGAGCTGCGCCTGGCGCAGTGCGACCTGAGCCTGGGCAAGACGGTGAGGGTGACGTTCAGCGGTGCGGAAAGTGCGGGGCTGCCGGGACTGCTGGCGCTGAACGGTGCCAGCCAGGCCAGCGGCATCGCCATCGGGATGGAAACCCCGCAGGGCGAGCTGTTGCCGGTGAACCAGCAAGGTAAGGCGCAGACGCTGGTGAGCGGCGCCAACACCCTGACGGCGCGGGCCTATGTGCAGGGTGAGCCGGAGGCGCTGAAGCACAAAACCATCGAGCGCGGGCCGTTCAGCGCGGTGGCGACCTTTAGCCTGGAGTATGAATAACCGCACTGAGGCATGGCAGGCCGCGTATCGCTGGCTGTGCCAACGCCGCCGCCATGCGCCGCCCAATGCCGACATTTGGCATCTGCGCTTTCACTGGGCGCAGCAAGAGAAGCAACTCTGGCAGCAACTGCAAAACGGACGTTACCGTCTGGCACCGATGCAGGCGTATCGACGTGGTGGCCGCAGTTGGGTGCAGTGGTGTGCGCAGGATGCGCTGATATTGAAGTGGGCCGCGCTGCTGGCGGAACCGTTGTTGCCAAAACCGGCTCGTTGCCTGCATTTGCGCGGGCATGGCGGTAGCGCGGCGTCGGTGGCGGAAGTACGGGAAGCTCTGGCCGGCGGAGAATATGCCTTTGTCTACCGAACGGACATTCGCGGCTATTACCGGCACATTCGTAAGTACCAGGTCATCAATCAGCTGAAATGGCAGGTGGCCGACCCGGTGCTGTTCGATGTGATGCAGCAGTACGTGCATTACAGCGTCGAAGACGGCGGTGAGTTTTATACCCCGCCAAACGGCATCTGCCGGGGCTGCGCGCTGAGTCCGCTGATTGGCGGCAGCTTGTTGCACCACGTAGACAGTTTTTTTAACGCTCAGGAGGGCGTGTGGTATGCGCGCTATATGGATGACTTTTTGTTGTTTACCCGCACCCGTTGGCAATTGCGGCGTAGCGTTAAGCGGCTGCATGAATTTTTTGACCTGGGCGGCTTTGAAACTCACCCGGACAAGACCCGACTGGGCAGGATTGCGCAGGGTTTTGACTGGTTGGGGGTATGGTTTACCCCTGCGGGGGCCGCCATAGCGCCCAGAGCGCTGGAAAACCACCGTGCACGACGCGCGCGGCTTTACGAGCAGGCTCGCCGACAGGGGCTGTCATCGACAGAGACTGAATTGCGGGTGCGAACGTACGAAGCACGGTGGACATTATGGGCACGAAGGATGCTGGGGAATAATTTCGATTGTCTGTGACATGCGGATTTATTAATCCTATCCGGTACTCACTACAGTATGGGTCCTTCTGCCTGATGTTCTAATACTTTTTCTAGGGGGCACACAATGCGTCGCATCGTGTTACCAAGTGTATTGACTACCCTTTTATTTTCCGGCCTTATCCCTAATATATCCAAAGCCGTGCAAATTCCTGTGGTCACCGAATACCGAGTGACCAATTGCCGGCCGAACGATTCGGGCCCTTGCGGGCGATCTGACTTCGTTGGCTCTGCTGCCCTCATAGACATAGGGGTGCCATTAAATCAACGGGATAGTTCGTGGTCCGTGGGTCGTTTTTATGGCATACATTGCAAGTCTGGCAACAAACGTTATGGGTTCAAAGATTGCTCCTGGGAACCGGAGTCCCACGGGCCGGCCCATTCGTGTGCCTTTGTAACTAAATTTGCTCGTGACTGGGAGCTCCAACCGGGGTGCAAGGTGCCGCCGCCATCATGGTCGTGGAATGGCCACAACGGGGCCGATACGGGAGGTGAATGTGCTGTGTTCGGCGCTGATAGTGCAAAGGGTCCAATCTACAACCCGCTTAGTACCCCTTGGGGGAAATTGGATCCGACCCAAGTTGCTAACAGCGGTTCTGCTCACTGTGTCAAGGCCGATGACCCTGTCATCCCGTGCATGCTCGGCCAGATCGCCGAAATGGATCACGGCGAACAGTTGGGATCTGGCAGTCATACAGTGACCGCAGATGTACCCGTGGATTGTGGGTCTAAACCCGTGATTGACATTGTGAACGGGCCTGAACTTGTGCTGGGTGCTGGGGTTAGCACACAGATCAGTGCTGTCATGGTATCGCAAGGTGTTCTCCGTGTAGAATCGCGGTTAACTACCGCCCTTGCTACACCTGGATCATATAGCGGGTCGAAAATATTAGTAATATCGCCCAATTGAATGACGATCATGTTCAGCTTCTCTTTTTGGCATTGCCGATTGATGACCCAGGTCCGGCCGACGCGTCATCAGAGTACAGCTGCTCACTCACCGGGTTCTGTCCCCCCCGTTAACTCGGCCGGCGGACCTCTCATATTCACGGGTGGTTCGTCCATGTGCTCGGCGCGAATACCTGCCATGGCCGTCGCAAACTCGATGGGCGTCCGACCTCCAGGCGCGCCAACATTACATTGTGACTTGGGTCGATGCTTCATACACGGTTAAGACCGCCGGTCTACCCCCATGTATTAGGCTGTCCGGGCTGCCTCAAATTGCCTGGAGTTGATTTATAACGGTGCGGATCTCGGTGTCTCGAACACGGTATGGAATGCGAAAACCGACGCAAGGCGATTGTCTAAGAAAGCCTCTGACGGGCTTGTCAAATACCAAACATATCTAAAGAAACTGGAGGAATAAGAGTGGGTCCATGATAGGGACGGGGGGCCATGCGGGTGGAGTGGGGGAGTGAATATAGGCTGAGGGGAAAAAACTGTCGATACATTGCAGGCTGCCGTGGTCTGATGATCGTGTATGTTCGGTACGCCAATGCGCCGGGTCGAATTGGTTTTGGCGTTCTCTAATCGGGTCCGATGCCGACCATGACGCCGCCTTACCGTGAGTTACAGCGGATTGGAATCAGGGTGCTCTGTGGACAGCGAAAGAGGGCGTCGTGACGTTCTTCTCTACGGCAGGCGGGGTCATGGTGTGGCGAGATATACTGCTCTGGATGTAGGGTGACAGCGATTATTTTCGTTTTAATGTTCAGGAAGTGCAAATCGCTTTCGAAACGCTAGTCGAATTTTGGGAAAAATAAAAAACGGCAATCGGCAGACCGTTCCTAGCACGACGGATGTATTAAAGATGGTCGCGGCTGATAAGATCATCGTACTGTACGCTAATTATCGTACAGGTTTTATGTTTGACCGATATTTCATAGTCTAAATGACGCCATTGATAACGCCATTTAGGCATTTTCTAAAATTTCCAGGTTTCTTATGATATTCGATCGTATTTTTTTCTTATTTACATCTTTGCTTTTTATTCCGTTGATTATGTATATCCCCAACCCCGGTGGTTCCGGGCTGGCGCTGCCGTTTAATCTGTTGTTCTATGGTAGCGCAGCTTTATTATTGTGCGTTTGCTGGCGGGTAACACCGTTGTGCCGCGCGGTGATAACGCCGACCTGCCGCGCAATAATAACCGCCTGTTGGCTGTTGCTGTTGCCGGTGATATTTACCCGGCCGGAATGGCAAAGCGCCGGCCTATGGCGGCTGGCTGGCTTATTTGCCGGAATAGCGTTCTATTTCACCTGGCTGCAGGTGCGCATGATCGCACGCCAGCGCCATGCGGTGCTGTATTTGATTCTGGCTGCAGCGGCGGTGCAGGCGTTGGTAGTGTTGTTGCAACTGTTTGCACCGCAGCTTGCCCTATGGTGGGTGCCCGCAAACGGTGGGCGCGATCTTGGCATTTTTCAGCAGCCCAACGTTACCGCCAGTCTTATCGCGACCGGGTTCGCGCTGGCGTTGGCTGCGTTTGTGCTGCCGGGCTTCCATCTCTCAACGCTGAGCGGGGAACGCTGGCGCCGCCGTGCGCTGGCAGCAGCGCTGGTACTATTTCCGATGGTGTTGGTGTGGTTGCAATCCCGCACCGGTTGGCTGGCTGGCGTTTTAGTGTCAGGCGCAGTTCTATTGTGCTTTTGCCGCCGTTATCCGCGGGCTGTAACGATTGCTTCAGTACTGGTTGTGGGCGGTGTCACTGCCGCGGTCATGGTGATGTGGTTGGGTAGCGATATGCGCTACGCCAGCCACGCCGGCTCCAATCAGGCGCGCTACGCGATGCTGAGTTCTACGTTGGCGATGATTGCCGAGAAACCGGTGCTTGGCTGGGGGTACGGCGGCTTCGAATACAGCTTTCAGCACTTTCGCCTTGCGCAAGGTTTATCTACTCACGGCGTGGGGATTGCCCGACATCCGCATAACGAGCTGTTGCTGTGGTGGGTTGAGGGCGGGATTGTCGCTCTGCTGGGCATGTTGTTGCTGGTGTGGGCGGGGCTGAAATTGGTTGCGCGCGCCCACTGGCGCGACAAACGGGCTTTCTCCTGCGGCAAAACCACTGCCGGAGAAGCGTTGGGGCTGCTTATCGCTCTGTTGCCGATAGTGTTGCACTGCCAGACGGAATACCCTTTCTACCTATCTGCGCTTCATTGGCTGGTATTTTTGATGCTGCTGGCGATGCTCGATCGTCTGGTCAGCCCACGTTTAGGCAAAGGTGGAACGCTGAAACGATGGAAGTACCCAATGCTGTTGATGTCACTGGCGGGCCTGGCCGTTGCTGCTGCGGGATTGTACTGCGGCCAGATACTCACCCAGGCGGAGCGTACTGGGTTGCAGGAGATGCGCCACGTAGATGCGATGCCGGCGTGGGTAAGCTGGACACAGGCAGAAAGAGTGCAGTTTGACCGGCAACTGGCCACGTTGATGACCTTCAATTTTTCACAGGAAGAGCAGTTATTAGAGAGCTATGCGCAGTGGGCTCAAGCGTATTTGAATCGCCGTATAGACAAGAACGTTTATGCGAACCTGCTGGTTATCTTGTACCAGCAGCAACAATACGTGCGTGCCGACGAATTGAGACGCGAGGCGGCGCTATTATTTCCCTTTGACAGGCGTTTTGAGCGGCGTGGTTTCTAACCGGTGGGGAGGTTAATAAATATCATTCCACATTTCAGCATTATACTTTACTGATTAGCGTATTAATCGATATGAAAAAGATCATTTTGATCAGTCAATGTCAATTTATGTATCTGGCATTAAAGACTGTTTTTGAAAATAAGACAGGCTACACAATGGAGTATCGCTGTTCTGGTTATAAAATTGATAAAGAATGTGCCAATACAACGATTTTGATCCATGTAACCGATGAAAACTATTCCGAGTTGTTGGTGTTAATGAGAAGTCGGCAGTTCTTTTGGTTAAGAAAGGCTATTTTCATTACGCAGAAGCGCCTGGCGGCACTCATGAATTATTTATCTATGAAAACACTGAGATTTATTGATGAGAGCGCAAGCGTTGAGGCATTTGAACGAGAAATTGTCGAGGGGGGCGGGTCGGAGTCTGATGCAGCAAAAGGTGATCTGTTATCGCAAGCTGAATATACCGTGTTGCGGTTCGCCGCATCAGGAATGAGTTTAACGGCAATCGCTTTTAGAACCCGAAAAAGTATCAAAACAATCAGCAGTCAAAAGATCAGTGGTTTGAGGAAACTGGGGTTAGAGAATACGCCTCACTCACTGCTTAATCTGTTTAATTTATTTTACTAAAAATTTAATTATGAGCGATTGCTGCATGGGCGGCATCTCGCATCATTTTGATATGAGAGAGGTTACTATTATGTTAAGACATCAATGGGTGGCGCAAAAAGCGCGTGAAATGGCATTGCATTATGTTGTTCATGCCGGAGTGGTGTATTCACCGGACGTGTTTATAAAAAAAGTGCGCGAAATGGAGGGGGTGTTTAGCCGTATTATACTTGCGGAACAGGAGGGTAAACATAATTCTTAACGTGGGGGCGGGAGCGCTTCTCATTGGTGGATGCGTGCGGCGTTCGTCGGCAGTATTTTTCAGCGTTCAAAATCGATGTTGGAGCGCTTATAGCGTTGGGTAAAAATCATAACGGTATTTGTTACCAAACCTGCTCGGATCTGGGGTGTTAACTCTAAGGTGAACAGCGATGTGCAGTGATAGGATAGCTGATGACGTGTTAATTCATTGAAATTAAAGTACAAGTTAAGGGTTGTGAACAGGGGGTACAGTTTTCCCGGCAATCTTTTTTGCGACGATGCCTGGCTCGCTGCGCCGTTTGCAATCTAAAAGGTGGGTTCACCCTGTGTTTGCTGTGTATATCTATAGGTATAGAGGTTGTATGTGTATCTTTAAATTCATTTAAAATCATAGTTATAATGTTTTATTGTTGTTCCTATTATCGCACCATTTCAAGTCTCGCAATGCCTTCCTTGTAAAAATACGCAGCACTGGCGTCTGCAACGTTTGCGGTTGATATTTCTGCTTATCGCTACGTGGCAATGCGCTGCAAGGTATAATACAAACGCGTTTGTTTAATCATTCACACAACCAGCAAGCGTCGTAAGCAGAATAATACGTTGCTACGGTTGAACCTCACCGTCTTTTTTTATCTGGAAAAAGACATTGTCGCCAATGTTAAACCACTGGCTTATTTATAAAGTGAGGTTGTTATGTGTGGATGTTTGATTTCAAGAACGAAGGACTTTAACTTTAATGGTCAACGTTATAGAGTTTTTATTGCTCATGACAAGCAAGCGCATGGCGATTTAAAAGCGCTTTACTTTCTCGATGCCAATACTCAATTCTCCAAGCTGACCGACCAGCATCGGCGCAGAAGTAACGATAATATTCTTTATGTCGGCATCGGCTATCAGGATGGGGTGGATATACTAAAAGCAAGAACCCGCGACTATACGGTTCCCTCTGATGATAAGGAGTTTATTGACGGTGGCGGAGCGCCGGCATTTTATCAGTTTATCACCACATGCGTTAAGCCCTGGATTGAGTCACACTACTCAATCAATACAGACAAACAAACGCTGGCAGGTCATTCACATGGCGGGCATTTTGTACTTTATACGCTGTTGAACCATCCTGACGCGTTTCAAAATTATCTGGCGGCCAGTCCATCGATCTGGTGGGGGAATGGGGCGTTGCTTCCTGATGGCAAGTTAACAATCGCTGAAAGCGTTAATAAAATAACCTTGATGATCGGCGAGTATGAAGAAAAGGTTCATCCGCAAAGTAATGAAACTGAAAGAGAGCGGGTGACCAGAATTAATACAACACCCAAGTTGCGAGTCAGGCATCTGGCAAAAAAACTGATCGAAGATGAGCAACGCTGTGATTTTATCTTCTGCTCAGGGCGTCGTCATCCGGGTGTCATCAAGGATTATGCACTGATGGCGAATGCGATCGCGGCGCATAATACTCAACGCGATGGGCTTTAGCGTCGTGATATAATCATTTTTTGAACACTTGCAAGTGAGCTGCTTTTAGCCGTCTGCAGGCATTCACCAGGGAAACTAAAAATTAGAACGGTATGCCAATATCAGGCAATGAAAATTTGTTTTAACCTTATCTCTTACAATGACTGCTGCGGGATAATGTTCGTTCATCTATTATGCTTACGAGATCCTGCGAGCGTGCGTGTTTTTTGAGCCGAAACCGAGTATCTGCAACCTCACTTCCCATGCTTCCCTCTGCTTATCCTTTCGCCGGTTAAACAACCGTTTAATTAATCACTGTTATAATTACCCCTGTTGAGCCTTGATGGGTGAATGTTTTCCTCCTCAAGCAGTGCGATGCGGCGCTCTGTGGAGCGGCATCCGTTTTTGGATATGCCGGTGGTTCGGTGAGAAGTTAGGAGAAGTGCACTATGAGCAGAAAAGACAAGCTCGCGGCGGCCCTGCTGGCCATCTTCCTGGGCGGATTGGGCATTCACAAGTTTTACCTGGGCATGAAGTGGTGGGGGCTGTTCTACCTGCTGTTCTGCTGGACGGGGATCCCGGCGATTGTCGGCTTTATCGAAGGTATTATTTATCTGTTCCAATCGGAAGAGAAATTCAACCAGAAATACAATCCTGGTCTGATTTAATGCTTTTCTGACGGCGCCTCCTGTTAAGGGAAGCGCCGTTTTTCATTCCGTTACTGTTTCTTCATCATCATCTTGCCGCGCATCTCTTTGCTCATCATTTTATTCGAGCTGGAGATGACGCAGTTATATTGCTTGCCTTGGTTAATGACCATAAAGGTGCTGACCGGATCTTTAAAATTCTTGTCGATGGTGAAATAAATATACGCCTGCGGCAGCGCCGCCGGTTTAAAGGCGCCGAAGGCATACACATCCGCCAGGCCCAGCGCGGAGAGATCGACCGTCAGCTCCATCGGTTTCATGGAATCCGGCGATGGGAACATCGATTTGGCCGACATCATCATGGTGCTGCTGTTGATGGTGTAATCGGTTTTAACCTTCATGCCCATATATTTCGATTCCGGCATGGAGAGTTCTTTTTTGCAGGCGGCGTCGTGCTGCGGTGCCGGGCTGCCGTTTTCCATCACGGCGTGCACATGTTCCAGCGTCACTTCCGCGTTGCCGGTGGTAGGTTGCGCATCGGCCGCGTAAGCCGCGCCGCTGAAGGCTGCCACAGAGGTAAAGATAATGCCCGTAACGATTTTCATTGTCGGTCTCCGGAATGCTAATAATGATATTAATTGCGGTGTGTAGCCTATTGGCTTGATAAAACGCAAAGTGACCCGTTCCATGGAGATAAAGCCTCCTCGGAATATTGTTGATAAAATATTTCACCGCCCGCTAAAAAACGGACTTTTTAATTGCTGTCAGTGTCTTTGTCCAACTGCATATAAATAGTCTGTCTAAACATAGTCAATGTTTGGAATATGCACAAATTATTGCAGTTTTTTTTCTTTGTTTGTGCCTTTTGCTTTTAGGTTGAGAGAAATATCCCATGCGATACAGTGTGTTGTGTTTTTAACGTGAGATTTTACATGAGGCGTTATTTATGTGAGTGGTATGGTCACATAAACGATGCGATAAGTGATTATATATTGCCAGGCTTATTATTGAAGTTATTAAAGAATAACGCGGCGAGAGCCGCGTTTATCGATCGTTCAATAACGGCGGTATTTCCTGGTAAAAAAAGTCGATCAGCGCTTTTACCGCTGGTGGCACTCCGCGGCGCGAGGGATAAAGCAGCACCAGCTCGCCGTTTTGCGGATGCCACCCGCGCAGCACCTCTTGCAAATCGCCACGCGCAAGCGCCTGGCGGCAGGCGTAATAGGGAATGCCGCAGATCCCTTGCCCATCAAGGGCGGCGCGCAGGATCACCTGCAAATTATCGCTGCTTAAGCGGGGTGAGAAGGGCACGGTGACCACGGCGTTTTGCGGCCCGTAGAGCCGCCAGCTCGGTGCCCCCTGTTGTGGCGGGTAAAGCAAACAGGGCATATCGCTCAGCTGTTGTGGTGTTGACGGCGCGCCGTGTCGCGCCAGCCATGCCGGGCTGGCGGCCAACAGCCATTTGGCGGTGCCGAGTCGCCGCTGGATAAGCCCTGCGGCCTCGTTGGCGATGCCAAGCCCGCGGACAGTGAAGTCCAATCCTTCCTCCAACAGATCTATCCGCCGGGCGGTGACGTGCGTTTCTACGTTCACTTTGGGAAAGCGCGCCATAAATGCCGGCAGGAGCGGAGCGATCACTTCGTCCGCCAACAGCGGCGACGCGCTGAAGCGCACGGTGCCGTTCGGTTCCGCCAGCGTGCGCAGCGCCGTCTGCTGCGCCTGATGCGCTTGCTGCATCATGGCGACGCAGTGCAGATAGACCTCGCGGCCCACCTCGGTGAGCTGAATACGCCGCGAGGTTCTTTGCAGCAACCGCAGGTTGAGTTGACGTTCCAACTGCGCCACCTGGCGGCTCAGGCGAGAGGTCGGGATGCCCAGCGCTGTGCCGGCAGCGGTAAAACCTTTGTGCTCAACCACCTGAGTGAAAAAATACATGGCGTTGAGATCGAGTGGAAACACCTTCATCACACACTCCATCATGATCATTTTTGCAATGATAGCTTCTATTATCGCCTATTTAACCCTGATCGATGCGGTTTTATCCTGCAGGCACACCATTGTTGAAACGAGGATAAACATCATGAAAAACCTTTACCGCACTTTGGCTCTGGCCATCGCCATGGCCGGGGCGGCGCAACCGGCCTTCGCGGCGCCGGCAGCGCCACAGCCGCATACTCAGGCACAGCCGGCGTCCGGCCCCTTGCAGCTGTTGGATCGCCACAACTCGGTGCTGCTGTTGGTTGACCATCAGATCGGTCTGATCACCGGCGTGCGCGACATGGAGAGCGCAACGCTGAAACATAACGTCGTGGCGCTCGCCAAGGCGGCCCAGGTGATGGGCATTCCGGTGATCGTGACCTCGACCGGCGCCAACGGTCCTTTCGGGCCGATCATTCCGGAGCTTAAGGCTGCGTTGCCGGGGGTGAACATTATCGATCGCCACAGCGTCAACGCCTGGGACGACGCGAACGTGCGCAAAGCGGTTGAGGCCACCGGCCGCAAAAAGATCGTGATCGCCGGCGTATCGCTGGAAGTGTGCGCCGGCTTCCCGGCGATCACGGCCAAAGCGGCAGGATACGACACCTATGTGGTGATCGACGCTTCCGGCACGTTCAATCAGTCCAAGCATGAGGCGGGCATGGCGCGGCTGGTACAGGCCGGGGTGATACCGACGGATTACGGCACGGTGGGCGTGGAATGGTTGGGAGATAACGGCGATGCCAAAGCCGGCGAGCTGTACGGCGCGCTGGATATGCCGGCCACGACGCTGGTGAATCAGCTGTTCCAGACCAAAGGCAAATAGAGCCTGGAGTGATAGCGATATTTTTTTCAATCCTTCCAACCGCCTGCGCTAGAATCAGGCGGTTTTCTCTTGGAAAAGGATATCGCCATGGCCGCCTGGGCCCTTTTGATCGTCGGTTGGGTGTTGATTTGGCAGGATCAGCCGATTGTCGGCGTGCTGTGCATCGCGCTGTTTGCCGTGCTGCAATGGGCGAAGTACGCCGCTAAAGGCGCGCAAGACCCCGAAGAGGCGGCAGAGTGGCGCAAGACCGACTGGCGTTCGCAGCCGATTGAAATGGCGCACGCCGGTGACTGTGACCGGCAGATTGGCGGCGTGGGGGAACTGGGCATGGGCGGCCCCAGCTTTTGGACGCTGCTGCTGCGCGACGGGGCGATGGTGCATGGCGCCTGTGCCGAGCCGCAGGACGTGGACGGCGGCAGGTTGCGCCTGATCCCGACCCGCAGCCGCGAGGGAGAGGGGCTGACGGTGTACGAGCCTGCCGCCCGGGTGATGTACGCGCTGCCCGCGCTGACCGATCGTGAGCAGGGAGCCTTAGCCGCCGGTTCCGCCGAGGCGCTGGCGCGGCTGCGGGCGAAGTGTCGGCAGGTGGAGGCCACGCCGTTGCGGCAGGTGCGCGGTCTGTGGGTGCCGCAGTGGATAGAGGAACCGGCGGATCGTCTGGAGATCACCTTGCCCAGCGGCCGCGCGCTGGCGGCGCGTTTGATGTTGCCGCCCGATCTGCGCTATGCAGACGATCCCGCCGCGCTGCTGCACGCACCGCCTTATGCGTTGTGGCTGGATAACCGGCCGACCGATCGCTTCGTGTGCGATCTCGAACGCGTGGCGGAATCCCCGGCGGGTGATGCCTTCTGCGTCGGCGGTTGCCAGTTCCGCGGCGAGCATATCGTGGATGGCCTGTACCACCTCTATTTCGCCGGCGAGTGGTTCTGCCTGCTCTCTTATGCGCACAAACCTGCAGGTGGGCGTGGTTCAGACACCACCTTTTTCGTTGAACGAGTTGAACCGCAAGACGGCGGCGTGTTCGTGATTGAATGGGATGCCTACAGCGTGGGGCCCGACGGGCGTGAGCCGCGCGTGCCGGCCCCGCCGGTCTTGGTTATCGCGGTGAGCTGGCAGGAAGCGCCGCTGCAGCTGCCCACGGCCAATAACCGCGTGACCGTGCGCCTGCCCAACGCTACGGCGTAATGCAACATGGTGAGCTCGCCGGCCTGCAAGGCGCGCGTTAATGCTCACATTTTGATTCGCTTAAGGGCGTTTCTTCCTGATCTTGCCGGGAGACTCGCCAAAATAGGTTTTACACACGCGATTGAAGTGTGAAACATCGACAAAGCCTGCCCGTTTGGCGATATCTGCGATGGAGAGTTCGTCAAATTCTTCGGTATTGAGCATACGTAATGCGGAGTTGGCGCGGTAGTTGATTAACGCCTGGCCGAAACTGGTGCCTTGATTGGCCATCACGCGGTGTAATGTTCTGGTTGAAATGCCGACCTCTCGCGCGATATCCGTTGCGGTCAGAACTAAATTCATGTGTCTTTGATGCAGACTTTCCACGATTTTCTGATAATTTCTATCGCGGCTAAATTTGCGGGACAAGGCATCTTCGCTAACCAAATCGTGATAGAGCAGCGAGAGCAGCATGCCGATTTGATCCAATATCATTGGCGGTTGAAAGTCGATTGTGCTCAGATAAGGCGGAGAAATCTGTTCCAGATAGGCGGCTAATACTTTCCCCCAGCCTGAAAGCTCGCTCAGGTTTTGTTCGATCATTTTTTCGGGATTGGCGACCCAGGTGTTGAGCCATTCAGCAGGCAATGCCAGCGTGCGATTAAGGAAACCCTCCGGCAAAAGTGAAATATATTCCTTGCGCGTATCGAGCAAGATTGCGCTGCCCGCAGGCACGGTGATCTCTTGGCCGTATCGATTGATAAATCGCCATGTGGCGCCGGCATACACGAGGTGGTATTCGTCGCTGGCGCTACGTAGAATATTCTTTCTGTCGCGCTGTGAGCGTTTGGCTGAACCATTAATGTCAGTAATGGAGAATTGCCCGGCCTTGAGCGTTGACAGATGGCACCAGAAGCGGGAGTGATCGTCGATGGTGGTTGTAACGCTGATCAGGCTTTGTTTCAGCAGGCGATCAAATTCACTCAGCCGCTCTTCTGCAAGCATGCCGGCAGTTGACCAGTTAAATAAGGAGGACTTGTCCTTTCGCATTGCACCGCTCTCCATTTTACGTTGTCCGTTAACGTTTATTTTTCTCACATTGCCTAAAAAATGACTGCATGACTGGGAATGTTCCTATTGTCTTTTATTAAAGTTGCAGCCCTTTTCCTCTGTGCCGTAAGTCATCATCCTATAATGATAAGAGATAGGTTCCGTCTTAAGATGTAAATATCATAAATTATAGTTGATTGCATCGCTTGAACGGGGATTTATCAGATGATGTTTCTGATGTCATTAAATTCTCTTATGTAATACAAAGGGGATTGTTTTAAGGGGCTTAAGTAAACCGCCGTGATGATAATTATTTCAACCGGAATTTGCTTTGGATGCCACTCAATTGGCTGTGAGTGACAGGTTGCGGGGTAATTTGACAGCACATTCTTTTTCTGCCATTGGTTATTTGTGCAATGAAGTTAATTAAATGAGGAGGGAGAAGATGTCTGACGAATTTAACGGAAAGATCAGCGAGCGCGTCGTTCGAGAAATTATTATTTGGATTGATAATAACTTAGGTGGGGATTTGAGTATTGATGCCATATCCAGAAAGTCAGGTTATTCTAAATGGCATCTGCAGCGAGTGTTTAAAATGCGAGCCGGTATCAATCTGGGCGGTTATGTCAGGGAGAGAAGGGCGCTCTTTGCGTACTATGCTTTGACGGAAACAGATATACCAATAATTGATATTGCTTTTATGTTAGGCTTCAATAGTCAACAGGCATTTAGCCGAGTGATTGATAAAACATTCACGCTTTCACCCGGTGTTATTCGTCGGCTAAGCAGAAACGGCACGGTTTCTTTTCCGGCATTGATTAATAACAGCTACTGTTCAACGACCTCCATGAATCCCGCCATGCGGGTCTCTGTCATGGAGGGAATGCGTAAATTATTAATATAGTTAAATTCTAATTTTAATTGGCGTCTGGTGATTGCCCCTTTTGCTTTTGATGCCTTGTCACTTTGAGCAAAAAAAATGGCACGTTTAACCCTATTAAAAAGGACGCTCTCCATTAGACTGAAAACAGTGGAATGCACATGGCGATCATGGAAAGGTAAAAATTTGATTTTTAAATACTTTTTCAATTTTTACCGGGTTTTAAGAGCTGATAGCCCCCCTGGTTATATAAGAAAGCGTTGATTTTTTTTTAGATTTTTTCACAAGACAAGCCAACTTTGTTTCAGGGGGGGAGGTAAATGATTGATGGAGTGGCTTATTTAATCAGCCTTTTGTTAATATTCCGATTTTGTGCCTTCAATTTGCTTCTCTGCTGAAAGAGACTAAAATTTATTCTATGCTTTGTCATCTTTCAGCTGGTCTTGGCGCTGTAGTTCTATACCCGGTCCGTTCGGTCCATTTAAAGGAGTGAGATATGTCAAAGAAATATGTTCGCCTTGATAAAAATGATGCCGCTGTGCTATTGGTCGACCATCAAACGGGGTTGCTTTCTCTCGTTCGTGATATCGATCCCGATAAATTTAAAAATAATGTCCTGGCTGTGGCTAATTTAGCAAAGTATTTCAAGCTGCCTACGGTGTTAACAACCAGTTTTGAAGTTGGCCCGAACGGCCCGTTAGTGCCGGAGCTAAAAGAGATCCATCCTGATGCTCCGTTTATTCCTCGCCCTGGGAATATCAACGCTTGGGATAATGAAGATTTTGTTAAAGCCGTTAAAGCTACCGGTAAAAAGCAATTGATTATCGCCGGGGTCGTTACGGAGGTTTGCGTCGCATTCCCTGCGCTGTCGGCGCTGGAAGAAGGCTTTGATGTATTCGTCGTGACTGATGCATCAGGCACCTTCAATGAACTTACGCGTGACTCCGCATGGGACAGAATGTCTCAGGCTGGCGCGCAGTTAATGACCTGGTTTGGCGTTGCCTGTGAATTGCACCGTGATTGGCGTAATGATATTGAAGGATTGGGCGCGCTGTTCTCAGCACATATCCCAGATTACAGAAATCTGATTACCAGCTTTAATAAAATGAGCGAGAAGTAATCTTCTAACGCTCTTTTTTGCATATATTTGGCATGATGCATGTGTTGCGTTGCATCATGCTAGTGTTTTTTCCCTTATCGCAGAGCTCTGTGATTGAGCTTAAATCGACAGGCCTTTTTTCTTTATATTCATCTATAAAAGTTTCTGGGCATAGGATGGGAAATTATGAATAACAAATTCAGTGTGATGTTCAACGCGATTGCCATATCTCTGATGACCTGCGGTATGGCCTATGCGGCGGATGCTTCTCACTCGCCGAAAGGGGAACAATCGGTTGTTCAAACGGCAGAACCTTTCAAGGCCCATGTTTTGATTAATGGGCTTGATGCGCCCTGGGACATGATTTGGGGGCCAGATGGCGACCTCTGGGTAACGGAGCGCAAGGCTGCGTCAATCGTTCGTATCAACCCGCAAACGGGTGAAAAGCAGGTGGCGATCAAGATTGACGGCGTGCATGTCGGGCCGCAGCATGAAGGGGTATTGGGGCTGGCGCTGTCCCCGAACTTCATGAAGCCGGGAGGGGATAACTATGTCTACGCCTCCTATACCTATATGAATGGCAATGACGAGCACGCAAAAATCGTCCGTTTCGAGTACGACGAGAAAACCAAAAAACTGGGGAATGAGAAAGAAATTCTGGCGGGTTTCCCGGCAGGCAACGATCATAACGGCGGGCGCCTGCGTTTTGGGCCTGATGGCAAGTTGTATTACACGATCGGCGAGCAGGGCCACAACCAGGGTGCCAATTTCTGCAAGAAAATTGACGCTCAGCGAATCCCGACCGAAGCCGAGCTGGCTAAAAAAGATTATTCTTCTTACGCCGGTAAAGTCATTCGCTTAAATGTCGACGGCACTGTTCCAAGTGATAATCCGGTGATTCACGGGATAAAAAGCCATCTTTTCACCTACGGTCACCGTAATCCGCAAGGTCTCGTTTTCGTCGGCAATACGCTGTACGCCACAGAACAAGGGCCTTCATCCGACGATGAGTTGAATATCCTCGAAGCCGGCGGCAACTATGGCTGGCCTCATGTCGCAGGCTATCGCGACGATCAAGCATATGTTTACGCGAACTACTCCGAGGCTAAAAATTGCCCGTCTCTGCAATGGGATCCGAACCATATCCCGGCGGGCGTACCGATCCAGAAAGAGACCGAATGGAGCGCACCTGATTTCAAAGCGCCGTTGAAAACCTTCTTTACCGTAAGAGAAGGGTTTACTTATAACAACGCCAGTTGTCAGGGCGATTCATCCTATATGTGTTGGCCGACAATCGCGCCTTCCAGCATTGCGTATTATCCTGAGAATGGCGTGATAAAAGCTTGGCGCAACTCGGTTATTATCACTTCCATGAAAATGGGGGCATTGTACCGAGTGCCGTTAAATGCGGATAAGAAGGATGTGCAGGGGGATGTGATTAAATATTTCCACACCGCGAATCGTTACCGTACGGTGTTGGTGAGCCCTGATACGCGGAAAATCTATGTAGCGACAGATAATTTTGGCAACGTTATGGATGAAACCAACCATCCTACGCACGATCACAGCAACCCCGGTTCGATTCTGGTCTTTGAATATACCGGGCAGTAGTCGTGAATAAGGGAGATATCTGATGATATCTCCCTGAATTGAGCCGGAATAGAACGGATTTTTTGGCTTAGCTGCCGTTACTTTACATAAAGAGGGTAAACATCATGCTGTTATGGCAAAAACCTGAGTTTGTTGACCTGCGTCTGGGGCTGGAAGTGACGCTGTACATTTCCAACCGTTAATCGCCCGTCTGCCCGCCTTTCGCGCGGGCATTTCTTTCCCTCTTTTTCTGGTTCAGACATGCAGATAAAAGTTCTCGGCTCGGCAGCGGGCGGCGGCTTTCCCCAGTGGAATTGCAACTGCGACAACTGCCGGGGCGTTCGCAGCCACAGCATCAACGCCACGCGCCGCACGCAGTCTTCCATCGCCGTCAGCGACGACGGTAAAAACTGGGTGCTGTGCAACGTTTCACCGGACATTTGCCATCAGCTGCTGGCCTCGCCCGAATTGAACAATCCCGACGTGCTGCGCGGCACCGGCATCGGCGCGATCGTGCTGACCGACAGCCAGATCGATCACAGCGCGGGCTTGCTCAATCTGCGTGAGGGCTGCCCGCACCACGTCTGGTGCACCCCTGAAGTGCATGACGATCTCAGCACCGGTTTCCCGGTGTTTCCCATGCTCTCCCACTGGAACGGCGGGTTGATTCACCACCCGGTAACGCCCGGCGAACCTTTTCACACGGCGGTCTGCCCGAACGTACGCTTTACCGCCATTCCATTGCTCAGCAACGCGCCGCCCTATTCGCCGTACCGCGATCGCCCGCTGCCGGGCCACAATGTGGCGCTGTTCATCGAAGATATCGCGCGCGGAGCCGGTCTGCTGTACGCGCCGGGCCTGGGTGAGCCGGACGAGGCCTTGATGCCCTGGCTGCGCCGCGCCGACTGCCTGCTGATCGACGGCACGCTGTGGCGCGACAATGAGCTGGCCAACGCCGGCGTGGGGCGCAACACCGGCAAGGACATGGGGCACCTGGCGCTGGCGGAAGAGCACGGGCTGGCGGCCCTGCTCAGCGCCTTGCCCGCCAAACGCAAAATCCTGATCCACATTAACAATACCAACCCGATCCTCAATGAAGACTCGGCAGAGCGGCAAAGTCTGACCGCCGCCGGCATCGAAGTGAGCTGGGACGGCATGAACATCGAACTGTAGGGAATCGCCATGACGCAACCACGCCCCCTGACGCCGCAGGCATTTGAAGCGGCGCTGCGCGCCAAAGGCGCTTATTACCACATTCACCACCCGTACCACATCGCGATGCACAACGGCGAAGCGACCCGCGAGCAGATCCAGGGCTGGGTGGCCAACCGTTTCTACTATCAGACCAGCATTCCGATCAAGGATGCGGCGATCATGGCCAACTGCCCGCAGCCGGACACCCGCCGTAAATGGGTGCAGCGCATCCTGGATCATGACGGTTACGGCGGCAGCGAAGGCGGCATCGAAGCCTGGCTGCGCCTCGGCGAGGCCGTCGGCCTGCAGCGCGACGCCCTGCTTTCTGAACAGCTGGTGCTGCCCGGCGT
>NZ_JBXUNP010000008.1:0-119860 GCF_057197125.1 Serratia sp. LSHTC3 | reverse complement strand
GCTTTCTTCTCGCTGACCCGGCGGCTTGTCAGTCGTTGTTCCCGGTCAGTGGAGGCGCATTATAGGGAGTTCTCGGCGAGCCGCAACCCCTATTTTCAATATTTTTTCCGACCGTTGAATGTTTAACCAAAACACCGTTAAAGCGGCAGTTTTTTCAACGATTTAAAACCATAGCCCTGCAAAACGGGCAATAAAGCGTCAGTATCTTCATTTAACGCCATGCAATACGCCAGATTCTCTTCCTGGCTCGAGACCAGGCTTTCCTGCGTAGAGATGAGCCAGGCGGTGCGGCGGGCAATCGCCGCGCCGGAATCCACCAATCGGGTGCCTTCCGGCAACACCTGCATCAGCTCTTCAGCTAACAGAGGAAAATGGGTGCAGCCCAGCACGACCGTATCCGGCGGCTCGCGCATGCTCAGCCACGGATGCAGGATCTTCTTCAGCACCGGCAGCGGCACGGCTTCGCCATGCAGCTTGGCTTCCGCCAGCTCCACCAGTTCAGAAGAGCCCAGCAGCTCAATCTTGCAATCGGTGGCGAACCGGGAAATCAGCTCATGGGTATAGCTGCGCTGTACGGTGCCGCGGGTCGCCAACAGGCCGACAATGCCGTTGACGGTAAGACGGGCCGCCGGTTTGATGGCGGGCACCACGCCCACGACCGGGAAACTGAAACGCTCGCGCAGGGCCGGCAAGGAGACCGTGCTGGCGGTGTTGCAGGCGATGACGACAATCGCCAGAGGATGACGCTGCTGCACCGCGCCGACAATCTCCAGCACGCGCCCAACGATAAACTCTTCGGACTTCTCGCCGTAGGGGAACGCCACGTTGTCGAACGCGTATATATAGTGGAGATCCGGCAGCAACTGCCGAATCTCCTGATACACCGACAGCCCGCCGACGCCGGAATCAAAAACCAGCACCGTCGGGCGAGGTGTGGCGGTGCTGTTAGAAGGTATAGCTTCCAGTGAGGTAGTATTCTCTTCCTGGAGTAGCGTAGCCATAGGCCGTCTCATAATCTTTATCAAACAGGTTGGCAATTCTACCACGAACTGTCAGATGAGATGTGACCGGATACGAAACTGCGAGATCCCACAGACTCACGCCGCCAAGTTTAACGCTTTGTTCCGGATAGGTACTGTAATCCTTGTCATAACGTTGACCCAGATATTGATAAGTCACCGCCCAGTCAAAGTCATACAGCTGCCAGTCCAGCTCATATTTCACCTGCTGCTTGGCGCGCCGCAGCAGCACTTCATTGGTCTTGGCGTTGCGAGGATCGACATAGTCATAACCAATCTGATGCGTCAATGGGCCGGTATCAAACGAGGCCGTAGCTTCAATCCCTTTGATGGTCGCCTTACCCACGTTGTAATAGACGTAGTTGGTTTCCCCCGTGGAATCGATCAAATTGTCGATGTCGTTGCGATAACCGGAGATGCGCCAGGTCACCGGGCCGGTCAGCCCTTCAAAGCCACCTTCCCAGTGCTTGCTTTCTTCCGGTTTCAGATCGGTGTTGTTACCGAAGTTGCCGTATAGCTGGCTCATATTCGGTGCTTTGAACGCCGTGCCATACGACGCGATAAAACGGTATCCCTCGACGAACTCCCAGGCCGCACTGGTTTGCCAGGTGCCATGCCAGCCAAACTCGGAATGATCGTCACCTCGAACCGCGCCTTCCAGCGTTACCGGGCCAACCAGTTGCTGCGCGGTCAGATAAATGCCTGCATCACGTTGGCTTTTTTCACCCTTCACGGTGGTGGAATCCGGTTTGATTTTCTGTTGCTGCCAGTCGACGCCAGAGCTTACGGTACCCTGTCCAACCTGCAGCGTATTGCCCCACTGCAGGTTGTACTGTTCGGAATCCACCAGGCTGGCCGAGCTGTCATGCATGCCGAGGCGAGGATCGTAATCGTAATCCTTGCTATGGCTGTAGCTGCCAATCACTTGTGTTGCGTAAATGCCTTCTTTATAGCGCAATCCGGTATCCCAGGTTTGGCTATACAGTTTGCGCGTATCCAGCAGAGAGCTGGTCGGTGAGGAATAATAACTATCATACGCCGTGCGGTTGTCGTAACCATACCCGCGCACAAAACCGCTGACCGATTCGCTGAACTGGTGCTCAAGCGCACCATACAGCAACTTACTCATAAAGCCATCGCGATCCTGTTGGCTTTGCATGCCGGTGCTGCCGTAGGCCACCACGTCATACCCTTTGGTGTAGGTGTAGTCACCCGCCACCGTCGCCACGGTGCTGTCGCCCAACTGCTGTTGAGTCGACGCGTCATAGGATTGGTAGCCGTTGGAGCCGACGCCGGCTGAGAGCGTAGTACCGTTCTTTTCGCGGGTAGTAATAATGTTGACCACGCCGCCGATGGCGTCGGAACCGTATACCGCCGAGCGCGGGCCGCGGATGTATTCGACTTTCTGCACCAACGAAATCGGGATTTGGCTAAGGTCAGAAGAGCCGCTGACGCCCGCCTGATTGAGGCGAATGCCGTCAATTAGCACCAGCACGTGGCTGGAGTTGGTGCCGCGAATAAACAGCGAGCTCTTTTGCCCCAACCCGCCGTTTTGGCCAACGTCCACGCCCGGCAAACGGCGCATCACGTCGGTCAGGCTCTTGGCCTGCCAGCGATCGATATCGTTACGGGTGACGATGGTGGTCGGCGCCAGCACGGAAGAAACCGGCTGCGGGAAGCGGTTGGCGGTCACCACCAGGTTATCGCCATTCGTGGCTGTAGTGTTGTCTTGCGCCCATCCAGAAAAAGCCGTGACGGAGGAGACCACCGCCAGCAGCGTATTTTTTGTAATTGTCATGAGAAAAGCATCCAAACTTAATTGGCGGATGCCGCAGGATCATGGCCGGTAGTTCGCGACGGCCACGGATATTGCGACGTAACACCGGCAGGTCTTCGGGCTTGGGATTTGCGGGCCGCGGGGCGCGACCGGCAACGGGCGATGACTTCCCATCCTGCAGTGGACAGTGTCTGCGTCAAAACGCTATCGCCGTGACTTCCCCTTACCGCTGCGCGTCAGCTCCGGATTCACACCGGATTCCCTTTTCACTCGCTGCTTGAGGCCGGACGGCAATGCTACGATCAATGCAAATAGATGTCTAGACTGCTACTAATGTTACAAATAATAAACGCGACAAAACTGGACTTCACGGGCTGATTCCCTACAATCCCCGCTGATCAAATTTGCCTGACGAGAAGAAACACATGACGCCCGAGAATTTGCCTATTGAACGTTACGATGACCAACTGGCGGAGAAAGTCGCCCGCCTGAAGACGTTGATGTCACCGTTCGCGGCGCCCGAGCCGGAAGTGTTCCGCTCGCCAGTCGACCACTACCGCATGCGCGCCGAATTCCGCATCTGGCACGACGCGGAAGACATGTATCACATCATGTTCGATCAGCAGACCAAGCAGCGTATTCGCGTCGATCAATTCCCGGCCGCCAGCGAACTGATCAACCGCCTGATGAGCGCCCTGATCGCCGCGCTGAAACCGGAGCCGATCCTGCGCCACAAGCTGTTCCAGATAGATTATCTGTCGACGAGAAGCGGCAAAATCATCGCTTCGCTGCTGTATCACCGCAAGCTGGATGACGCTTGGCAGCAGCGCGCCGAGCAACTGCGCGACGAGCTGCGCGCGCAGGGTTTTGACCTGCAGCTGATCGGCCGAGCGTCGAAGACCAAGATCATGCTCGACCAGGATTATGTTGACGAAGTGCTGCCGGTCGCCGGCCGCGATATGATCTACCGCCAGGTGGAAAACAGCTTTACTCAACCCAACGCGGCCATGAACGTGCAGATGCTGGAATGGGCGCTGGCGGTCACCGCCGGTTCCAAAGGCGATTTACTGGAGCTGTACTGCGGCAACGGCAACTTCTCGCTGGCGTTGGCGCGCAATTTCGAGCGCGTGCTGGCGACCGAGATCGCCAAGCCGTCGGTGGCGGCGGCGCAGTACAACATCGCCGCCAACCATATCGACAACGTGCAGATCATCCGCATGGCGGCGGAAGACTTCACCCAGGCGATGAACGGAGTACGCGAATTCAACCGGTTGAAAGGCATCGATCTGAGCGGCTACAACTGCGAGACGATTTTCGTCGATCCGCCGCGCAGCGGGCTGGACGCGGAAACGGTGAAGATGGTGCAGGCTTACCCGCGCATTCTGTATATTTCATGCAATCCGGAAACGCTGTGCGCCAACCTGGAAACGCTGCAGGCCACGCACCGGGTCAGCCGCCTGGCGCTGTTCGACCAGTTCCCGTATACCCACCACATGGAATGCGGCGTGTTGCTGGAAAAACACCGCTGATACGACAGGGGCGCCATGATGGCGCCCCGTTTCATTACGGCTCTTGAGTCGGCGCATCCAGCGCCTTGCGCGCCTTCAGCTTGACCCCGATCCACAGCACCAGCGCCACACAGATCACCGACGGCAGGAAGTTGGAGCCGATCTGCGGGTATTCGGCGCGCACGATGGCGCTGTACATCAGCAGCCCCAACAGGAAGCAGGCCGCCGCCAGCTTCGGCATGCCGTCCGGCATGGCGCGGTTCAGGTAACGCTGATGCAGACAGTACACCGCCAGCACCAACGCGATCAGCGGGAAGATCGAAAACGGCACCACCGAGCTGAACAGCGCGGCAAAGGAACCGTTGATCGAAAGGCCGGCAATCAACGCCAGCAGTAAGGTGCCATTTTCACGGCCTGGTTTTTCCATCATTTTTTACCTTTTTTATACGTGGGACACAGAAGCTTTTTCTTGTTCGCGACGATACCAGTAATACGCCCCTTTGGAGATCATCCGCAGCTGCAGCACCAGCCGTTCTTCCAGCTGCTGCCGCTGCTCGACGTCGATATCCAGCGCTTCCGCGCCGGCGCTGAACACGATGGTGACCATCGCTTCCGCCTGCGCTTCGGTAAAGCTGCGCGGCATGTGGTTTTCCAACTCGAGGTAGTCCGCCAGTTCGGCGATGAAATGCTGGATCTCGCGCGCCACCGCCGCACGAAATGCCGCCGACGTGCCGGAGCGCTCGCGCAGCAGCAGGCGGAAGGCGTTCGGGTTGTTGCCGATAAATTCCATAAAGGTGGACACCGAGGTGCGGATCACGCTGCCGCCCTTGGCGATGCGTTGGCGCGCCTGGCGCATCAACTGACGCAGCATCAGGCCGCTTTCGTCCACCATGGTCAGCCCCAGCTCGTCCACATCGCGGAAATGGCGATAAAACGACGTGGGCGCGATGCCCGCCTCGCGTGAAACTTCCCGCAGGCTCAGGCTGGCGAAGCTGCGTTCGGCGCTCAGCTGGCTGAATGCGGCTTCGATCAGGGAACGACGAGTCCGTTCTTTTTGTTGTGCTCTGACGCCCATATGCATATCCGGATAGGTTCCATTCTCTCAGTCTAACGCCCTAGACTCGGCAATATAGCAAATTTTATTGCAACAGCATTTATACTAACGCGCTCTATCACACTTCCGCCCTGAGCCGATTGTGCTTTGACTCAAAAAGCCTAATGGTGATTGGGTGAGCAGCGCTATGATGTTAAGATACCGTTGTAATCTTGTATAAAAAAACAGGTCTCTCCTACATGCAACAGCACTATCAATTTGATGCCATAGTGATTGGCTCGGGCCCTGGTGGTGAAGGTGCCGCCATGGGGCTGGTGAAACAGGGCGCCCGTGTGGCCGTTATCGAACGGTACAACAACGTAGGCGGCGGATGCACCCATTGGGGCACCATCCCTTCCAAAGCCCTCCGCCACGCCGTCAGCCGCATTATCGAATTCAACCAGAACCCGCTTTACAACAATTCGCGCACGCTTAGCGCGACCTTTCCTGACATTTTACGCCACGCCGATAACGTCATCAGCCAGCAGACCCGCATGCGCCAAGGGTTCTATGAGCGGAACCAGTGCAAGCTGTTCGCCGGCGACGCGCGCTTCATCGACGCCAACACCGTCAGCGTCAGCTACATGGACGGCACCCAGGACACCATCCGCGCCGACCACATCGTGATCGCCTGCGGCTCGCGCCCTTACCATCCGGCCAGCGTCGATTTCAATCACCCGCGCATCTACGACAGCGACTCCATTCTCGAGCTGAGCCATGAACCGCGCCACGTGATCATTTACGGCGCCGGGGTGATCGGCTGCGAATATGCGTCCATCTTCCGCGGCCTGAACGTCAAGGTGGATCTGATCAACACCCGCGATCGGCTGCTGGCGTTCCTCGATCAGGAGATGTCGGATTCGCTCTCTTACCACTTCTGGAACAACGGCGTGGTGATCCGCCACAACGAAGAATTCGAGAAGATCGAAGGCACCGAAGACGGCGTGATCGTGCACCTGAAGTCCGGCAAGAAGGTGAAAGCGGACTGCCTGCTGTACGCCAACGGCCGTACCGGCAACACCGATTCGTTGGGGTTGGAGAACGTTGGTCTGGAGTCGGACAGCCGCGGGCTGCTGAAAGTGAACAGCATGTATCAAACCGCGCTGTCGCACATTTATGCGGTCGGTGACGTGATCGGCTATCCGAGCCTGGCTTCCGCCGCCTACGATCAGGGCCGCATCGCCGCGCAAGCGATCGCCTCCGGCGAAGCCAGCGGTCACTTAATCGAAGATATCCCGACCGGCATCTACACCATTCCGGAAATCAGCTCCGTCGGCAAAACCGAGCAGGAACTGACCGCGATGAAGGTGCCGTATGAAGTGGGCCGCGCCCAGTTCAAGCATCTGGCGCGCGCGCAGATAGCCGGGATGAACGTCGGCAGCCTGAAAATCCTGTTCCATCGCGACACCCTGCAGATCCTTGGGATCCACTGCTTCGGCGAGCGTGCGGCGGAGATCATCCACATCGGCCAGGCGATCATGGAACAGAAAGGTGAAGGCAATACTATCGAGTATTTCGTTAATACGACCTTCAACTATCCGACCATGGCCGAAGCCTACCGGGTGGCGGCGCTTAACGGCTTAAACCGCCTGTTTTAACGCGCTGTCGATGTAGCCCTGCATGTGCTCGCGGATCGCTTCGGCCAACTGCTCATAACGGCTGCGCAGTGGGGAACCGGGGCGATACACCAACGCGATGGTGCGCTTCGGTTCCGGCTTGTAGCAATCCAGATAGCACACGCCGTCGCGTTCGCGCTGCGGCGGCACCGCCAGTGACGGCAGCAGGGTAATGCCGCTGCCGGCAGCGACCATATTGCGCAACGTTTCCAGACTGGTGGCGCGGAAGTGAGTATCTTCGTCCGCGCCCGCCTGGAAGCAGAAGCCCATCGCCTGATCGCGCAGGCAGTGGCCATCTTCCAGCATCAGCAGTTTCTCTCCCGCTAAATCCGGCATCGCCACGCGCTCGCGCTGCGCCCACGGGTGATCGGAGTACACCGCCAGCTTCATCGGTTCATCGAACAGAGGCACTTCGATAAACGCCTCGGTTTCCTTCACCAACGCCAGAATGGCGCAGTCCAGTTTGCCGCTGTCGAGTTGCGCCAGCAGTTGGTGGGTTTGCGCTTCGTGCAGGTACATTTCCAGTTTCGGGAAGGTTTTGTGCAGTGTCGGTATGATCTGCGGCAGCAGATAAGGCCCCACTGTCGGGATCAGGCCGATGTGCAGCGGCCCGGACATGGCTTCGCCCTGCTGGCTGGCCATCTCCTTCAACACTTTCACTTCGCGCAGCACGGTACGCGCCTGCTCCACCAGCAACAGACCCGCCTGGGTGAACAGCACCTTGCGGCTGGTGCGCTCGAGCAGCATGACGCCCAACTCGTCTTCCAGCTTGCGGATCTGCCCGCTCAGCGTGGGTTGGCTTACATGGCATGAATCGGCCGCGCGGCGGAAGTGCCGGTGCTCGGCCAAGGCGACCAGATACTCTAAATCACGAATATTCATTGTTTCCCTCCATTCCATGATAGCTCATGGCGATAGATAAGATAGCAATGAGCGATTAGATCTATCAAGCCCCAGCGACAATAATGTGTCCCAACGAAGCGATATCGCGCTAAATGCTAAAAATTACTTTTCCTAATTAAGGGGTTAATCAATGTTTACCAATCAAGAAGGCAAGAAAGTTCCTCAGGTTACTTTCCACACCCGTCAGGGCGACCAATGGATTGATGTGACCACTGATGACCTGTTCAAAAACAAAACCGTCATTGTTTTCTCGCTGCCGGGCGCGTTCACGCCGACCTGTTCTTCGAGCCACCTGCCGCGCTACAACGAACTGTCCAGCGTATTCAAGCAGCACGGCGTCGACAGCATTCTTTGCGTCTCGGTGAACGACACCTTCGTCATGAACGCCTGGAAAGCCGATCAGCATGCGGAAAACATCACCTTCGTGCCGGACGGCAACGGTGAATTCACCAAAGGCATGAACATGCTGGTCGAGAAAGCGGATCTGGGCTTTGGCCCTCGCTCTTGGCGCTACTCGATGCTGGTACGCAACGGCGTGGTCGAGAAAATGTTTGTCGAGCCGAACAAGCCGGGCGACCCGTTTGAAGTGTCCGACGCCGATACTATGCTGAAATACCTGGCGCCGGAATTCAAAGTGCAGGAATCGGTCTCCCTGTTCACCAAACCGGGCTGCCCATTCTGCGCCAAAGCCAAGCAGATGCTGCAAGAGCGCGGCATTCAGTATGAAGAGATCGTGCTGGGCAAAGACGCCACCACCGTCAGCCTGCGCGCCGTCAGCGGCCGCGCTACGGTGCCGCAGGTATTCATCGGCGGCCGTCACATCGGCGGCAGCGACGATCTGGAAACATTCCTGTCAGCTTAATAAGTAATAACAAAGCCAACGTGAACTTTGGCGGGCTACGGCCCGCCCTTTTTTTACCTTTCAGGAGCGGATATGAAACTGTTGAACGTTGATGTCGCGGTCATCGGCGGCGGCACCGCAGGGCTCGGCGCCTACCGAGCGGCCAAACTGTCTACCCCCAGCGTGGTGATGATCGAAGGTGGGCCTTATGGCACCACCTGTGCGCGCGTTGGCTGCATGCCATCCAAATTATTGATCGCCGCCGCCGAAGCGGTGCATCAAATCGAACGTGCGCCGGGCTTTGGCGTGCACCCAACCGGCAAAACGCGTATCGACGGACGCGAGGTGATGGCGCGCGTCAAACGCGAACGCGATCGTTTCGTCGGCTTCGTGCTGGAAGGCGTGGACGAGATCCCGGCCGCCGACAAAATTCAGGGCTATGCCCGCTTTATCGACGACAACACGCTGCAGGTCGATGACCATACGCGCATTGTGGCGCAGCGCATCGTGATCGCCACCGGCTCTCGCCCCAGCTGGCCGGCGCCGTGGAATGAACTGGGCGATCGCCTGATCGTCAACGACGATCTGTTCAACTGGGATGACTTGCCGCAGTCCGTGGCGGTATTCGGCCCCGGCGTGATCGGGCTGGAGCTGGGGCAAGCGCTGCACCGCCTCGGCGTCGACACCAAAGTCTTCGGCATCGGCGGCGCCGTCGGGCCGCTCACCGACAGCGCCGTGCGCGATTACGCTGCGAAGGCGCTGGGGGAAGAGTTCTACCTCGACGCCGACGTGAAAGTGGAGATGATGCAGCGCGAAGGCGACCGCGTATTTATCCGCTATCAGGATCTGCAGGGCCAGTCGCAGGAGATCCTGGTGGACTACGTGCTGGCCGCCACCGGCCGCCGCCCCAACGTCGATCGGCTTGGCCTCGAAAATACCGGCCTGCAGCTCGACGCTCGAGGCGTGCCGCTGGCCGACCGCCTGACGATGCAAACCAGCGTGCCGCATATCTTTATCGCCGGCGACGCCAGCAACCAGCTGCCGCTGTTGCATGAGGCCAGCGATCAGGCGCGCATCGCCGGCGCCAACGCCGGCAGCTTCCCGGAGATCAATCCGGGTCTGCGCCGCAGCGCGATTTCGGTGGTGTTCTCCGATCCGCAGATCGCCATGGTCGGCTCGACCTTCCGCGAGCTGAGCGAGAAGTTCAGCGCCTGCGGCTGTTTTGAAGTGGGCAAGGTCTCGTTTGAGAATCAGGGCCGCTCGCGGGTGATGCTGCGCAACAAGGGCGTTCTGCACGTTTACGGCGAACAGGGCACCGGCCGTTTCCTCGGTGCGGAAATGATCGGCCCGGACGCCGAACACATTGCGCATCTGTTGGCCTGGGCGCACCAGCAGCAGATGACCGTCGATCAGATGCTGGACATGCCGTTCTATCATCCAGTGATCGAAGAAGGCTTGCGCACCGCGCTGCGCGACCTGCAGGCGAAGCTCAAACTCGGCGCGGCCGAAATCGAGCGCTGCCAGCGCTGCCCGGGCGAATAACCCCTCATTCTCCATTCATACCCACCGGGCCTTCAGGCCCGGTTTTTTTGCGCAGCACTTTCCACATTTGCCTCCCTCCTCTTGCCTCACGCCCCTCCTGCACGCATTTTTTATGCTTTGGCATTGAAGTGATATCAATAATGACACTGAAATGGAGGGCAGAACCAGAATGGAGGAAGAGCATGGAAAAGCATGAACACTATACCTATCGCATCACCTGGTCAGCGGAAGATCGTGAATATGTCGGGCTGTGCGCCGAATTCCCCTCTCTGTCCTGGCTGGCCGCCACGCGTACTGGCGCACTGGAGGGCATCGAAAGAGTGGTGAGCGAAACGATCGCCGATATGCTGGCGCAAGGCGAAACGCCGCCGCAGGCGCTGGCGGAAAAGAACTTCAGCGGCAAACTGGTACTGCGCATGACGCCGGAACAGCATCGCCAGCTGGCGATTGGCGCGATGGAGGAAGGCGTGAGCCTGAACCGTTATCTGTGCGCCCGCCTGGCGGGGTAGAGGTTCAAGGGCGGCGCTAGGCCGCCCTTGTCGTCGTCAAGCCAAACGCTGTTTCGCTGCGGCGATTGCCGCGGCGACCTGCTGCGGCGCAACGCCGCCTTTGGCCGCACGTTTGTCCAGGCAGGATTGCAACGCCAGGATCGGGTAGACATCGTCAGCGATCGTCGCGCTGAACTGCTGCAAATCCGCCAGCGGCAGCGCTTCCAGCGGTTTGCCCTGGCGAATCGCTTCTACCACTGCCTCACCGACGATATGGTGCGCTTCGCGGAACGGCACGCCCTTGGCGACCAGGTAGTCCGCCAGCTCGGTGGCGTTGGCATAGCCCTGCTCCGCCGCTTCCTGGCAGCGCGGGCGCTTCACCTGAATGCCGTCCAGCACCAGCGCCGCCATCTGCAGGCAGTCCATCCAGGTGTCGAGCGCGTCGAACAACCCTTCTTTGTCTTCCTGCATGTCTTTGTTGTACGCCAGCGGCAGGCCTTTCAGCGTCATCATCATGCCGGTCAGCGCGCCCTGTACGCGGCCGCACTTGCCGCGGATCAGCTCCAGCGCGTCCGGGTTTTTCTTCTGCGGCATCAACGAAGAGCCGGAGGTCACGCGGTCGGACAGCTCGACAAACGCCGCCTCGCCGCTGTTGAAAAAGATCAGATCTTCGGCGAAGCGCGACAGGTGCACCATGCTGATGGCGGCGTTGGACAGCAGTTCCAACACGTGATCGCGATCGGATACGCTGTCCAGGCTGTTGCGGGTCGCCGAGGCGAAGCCCAGCCAGCCGGCCAGTTGCTCGCGATCGATAGGATAAGCAGTGCCGGCCAGCGCGCCGCTGCCCAGCGGGCTGACGTCCAGCCGTTTCAGGGTGTCCTGCAGACGGCTTTCATCGCGCGCCAGCATCTCGACATAGGCCAGGCACCAGTGCGCGAAAGTCACCGGCTGCGCGCGTTGCAGGTGGGTATACCCCGGCATCACCGCATCCTGGTTGGCTTCGGCGGTCTCCACCAGCGCCTGCTGCAGCTGGACGATCGCTTGATGCAGATCGCCGATCTGCTGTTTGCACCACAGCTTCAGATCGGTCGCGACCTGATCGTTGCGGCTGCGGCCGGTGTGCAGCTTCTTGCCCAAATCGCCGACCTTCTCGATCAGCTTCTGCTCCACCCAGCTGTGGATGTCTTCGGCATCGCTTTGCACGATCGCCAAAGGATCGGCCTGGACTTCCGTCAGCAAGGCATTCAGCGCCTGCTCCAGCTGCTGTTGCTCCGTTGCCGTCAACACGTTAACGGTCACCAGCGCCTTCGACCAGGCCACCGAGCCCACGATATCTTGCTCCGCCAGGCGATAATCGAACCGCAGCGAATCGTTGAGTTGTTTGAACCGCTGATCCGCCGCCTGAGTGAACCGTCCGCCCCAAAGTGCCATACCTTTACTCCTGAATTTTTATGCGAAAGGGCGCAGCATGCTGCGCCCTTGCAGAGTCACGCCAATCGGTTATTTATTCTTTTTCTCGTTCAACGCGCGGATGCGTGAAGACAGAGAGAACAGGCGGATAAAGCCGCCCGCGTGGCTGTGATCGTAAACTTCGTCTTCGCCGAAGGTGGCGAACTCTTCGGAGTACAGGCTGTTGGCGGATTTTTTCTGGATCGCCGTCACCTGGCCTTTGTACAGCTGCAGCACCACTTCGCCGTTCACCTCTTCAGCCAATGCTTCGGCAGAGGCCTGCAGCGAGCGGCGCAGCGGCGCGAACCAACGGCCGTCGTACACCACATAGGACATCTCCAGGCCCAGCTGCTCGCGCCATTTGAAGCTGTCGCGGTCCAGCACCAGCTGCTCGACGGCGCGCAGCGCCGCCACCATGATGGTGCCCCCCGGGGTCTCATAGCAGCCGCGGGATTTGATGCCCACCAGACGGTTTTCCACGATGTCGATACGGCCGACGCCGTGCTTGGCGCCCAGCGCGTTCAGGGTTTCCAGGCACTGGTACGGCGACAGCGCTTTACCGTTAACCGCCACGACGCGGCCTTTCTCGACGGTAACGGTCACCTGCTCAGGCTGGTCCGGCGCTTCCTGCGGATCGACGGTCCATACCCAGCAATCCTTATTTGGCGCGTTCCACGGGCTTTCCAGCACGCCGCCTTCGGTGGAGATGTGCCAGGCGTTCTCATCGCGGCTGTAGATTTTCTCCAGCGATGCGGTGGTCGGGATATTGCGCTCTTTCAGGTAATCCAGCAGCGCTTCACGGGAACGCAGGTTCCACTCGCGCCACGGCGCTACCACTTTCAGCTGCGGCGCCAGCGCGGTGTAAGTGGTTTCGAAACGCACCTGATCGTTGCCTTTGCCGGTTGCGCCGTGGCACAGCGCGTCCGCGCCCACTTTCAACGCCAACTCGACCTGCGCCTTGGCAATGATCGGCCGCGCCATTGAGGTGCCCAGCAGGTAGCTGCCTTCGTACAGGGCGCCGGTCTGCAGCACCGGATAAACGTAATCGCGGATAAATTCTTCACGCAGATCGACCACGTGACATTCAGAGGCACCGGACTGCAGGGCTTTTTGCTCCACGCCTTCCAGATCGCTGCGCTCCTGGCCGATGTCCGCCACGAACGCCACCACTTCACAGCCGCCGTAGTTCTCTTTCAGCCATGGAATGATGGCCGAGGTATCCAAGCCGCCGGAGTACGCCAGAACGATTTTTTTGATGCCTTGGTTTTGCATGATCTATTCCTTTCTAATTCTAAAATTAAGCGAGGATCCGGGTGCCAATCGACACGCCGTTAAACAAAGCAGGAAGCTGATCGGCATGGCGCCAGCTGGCGATATCCACCGGGCGGCCGAGGGTGCGGGCGGCGTCGAGCGCCGCATTCACCTTCACCACCATACCATCGGTGATGATGCCTTGCGCGATCAGTTGTTCCGCTTTTTGCGCCGTCATTTCCGCAATGCGTTGGCCCTTGCCGTCGAGGATGCCGCTGACGTCCGACAGCAGGATCAGATCCGCCCCCAGCGTCGCCGCCAGAGCCGTCGCCGCCTGATCGGCGTTCACGTTCATTAACTGCCCTTCGGCGGTGATGCCGATGGAGCTGATAACCGGCAGGTAGCCGGCGCCCAGCAGGGTATTGAGCAGCGCGGGCGAGCCGGGCTGCGCGTTGCCGACGTGGCCCAATGCCGGATCGAGCTGGGTCACGACTGCGCTGCCGCCGTCCGCCAGGCTCAGGCCAACGGCGTTGATTTGGTGTTTAATCGCCCACGCCAGCAGCGTTTTGTTGGCGGTGCCGGCCAGCGCGCCGGTGATGATGTCGATCTGATCGGCCGGCGTGACGCGCAGGCCGTTCTTTTTCACCACCGGTAAAGCGAGCTGCTTCATCAGCTCGTCCACCACGCAGCCGCCGCCGTGCACGATCACCAGCGGACGCTGATGCTGCTGCCGGTAGCTGTCCAACGCGGTAAACAGACGCTCCAGCGCTTCTTCACTGTCTAATAACACGCCACCTAACTTGATAATTAACGGGTTCATTGCTGTTTACTCACGCTGGTTTAAAGGAGTGATTGGGTTTCCGGGAAGCCGAAACGGATATTCAGGCATTGCACCGCCTGCGCCGCCGCGCCTTTCAGCAGGTTATCTTCCGCCGCCACGGCGATCAGATGCTCGCCCTGCACCGCAAAACCGATGTCGCAGAACGGCAGCCCCACCACCGCTTTCAGCGCCGGCACGCCCTGGTCGTACAGCCGCACCAGCGGCTTGTCGTCATAGGCGGCATGATAGGCGGCCGCGACGTCCTGCGTGGTCACCCCGGCTTTCAGACGGCAGGTGATGGTTTCAAGGATGCCGCGCGGGAAATTGCCCAGGTGCGGCGTAAAGATGACCGGCACGCCAAGGTGCGCGGCGATCTCCGGCTGGTGCCGGTGAGTGAAAATACCGTACGGCTGCAGGCTCACTTCGCAGAAACTGGTGGTCATGCTGGCCTTGCGCCCGGCGCCGCTGACGCCGCTGGTGGCGTTGATCACCGGCCACTGATCCAGATTCAGCAGCTGTTTTTCGATCAACGGTTTCAGCGCCAGCTGCGCCGCCGTCGGGTAACAGCCCGGCACCGCGATCAGCTGTGCCTGTTTAATCTTGTCACTCTGCCACTCCGCCAGGCCGTACACAGCCTGCTCCAGCAGGGCGCCATGCTGATGTTCGAAACCGTAGTACTGGCTATAAAAACCGGCGTCCTGCACGCGAAAGGCGCCGGACAGATCGAACACCACGCAGCCCGCCGCCAGGAAGGCCGGTGCGATATCGTGGCTGACTTCATGGGCGGTGGCGAGGAACACCACGTCGATGCCCTGCGCCGCCTTGGCAACGTCGGTCAACGGCTGCAGCGGCAGATCGACGATGCCTTTCAACTGGGGATGGAGATCGGAAAGCAACTTTCCTGCATCTGCACTTTGCGCTGAAACCGCTAAAGCGGTTATGTTCATGTGTGGGTGGCGATTCAGGTAAGCCGTGAGCTCCGCTCCGGCGTAACCGCTGGCACCAACGATCAGCGTATTCAACATGTGGCCTTTCACCTTCTAAACTGACGTGCGGTCGCTTGCGACCCAGGTAACAGGGCTAGCCAGCGTTGTTGCGCCGTTCACCCACGGAGCCAGGCGTTGATGCTTTTATAAACATCCGGGCATCGGGTTCCCTTACGCTTCGGCTTACTGTATTTTTATTCAAAATAAATGCATGAATATTGATACTATCCTAACCAAAGGCTGTCAACAGTGAAGATGAAATTACCTCCATTTATTGAGCTGTACCGGGCGTTGATCGCCACTCCGTCAATCAGCGCCACCGATGCCGGCCTCGATCAGAGCAATGAGGCGTTAATCAACTTGCTGGCCGGATGGTTTGCCGACCTGGGCTTCCGCGTCGACGTGCAGCCGGTGCCGGAGTCGCGCCACAAATTCAACCTGCTGGCCAGCATCGGCGAAGGCAGCGGCGGCCTGCTGCTGGCCGGCCACACCGATACGGTGCCTTACGACGAAGGCCGCTGGACGCGCGATCCCTTCACCCTGACCGAGCACGACAACAAGCTCTACGGGCTGGGCACCGCCGACATGAAAGGCTTCTTCGCCTTTATTCTGGATGCGGTGCGCGATATCGACGCGAGCAAGCTGACCAAGCCGCTGTACATTTTAGCCACCGCAGATGAAGAAACGACGATGGCCGGCGCGCGTTATTTCGCCGCCTCCACCGCCATTCGGCCGGATTTCGCCATCATCGGCGAGCCGACCTCGCTGCAGCCGGTGCGCGCGCACAAGGGCCACATGGCCAACGCCATTCGCATCGTCGGCCAGTCCGGCCACTCCAGCGATCCGGCGCGCGGCGTCAACGCCATCGATCTGATGCACGAGTCCATCGGCCGCCTGATGGAGCTGCGCAAGACCCTGCAGGAGCGCTACAACAACCCGGCGTTCGCCGTGCCTTATCCCACCATGAACTTCGGCCATATCAGCGGCGGTGACGCGGCCAACCGCATCTGCGCCTGCTGCGAACTGCACCTGGATATCCGCCCGCTGCCCGGCATGACGCTCGACAACATCAACGAACTGATGCATCAGGCGCTGGAGCCGGTAAGCCAACGCTGGCCGGGCCGCCTGACCATCGAAGAGCTGCACGCGTCGGTGCCGGGCTACGAATGCCCGACCGACCACCGCATGGTGGCGGTGATCGAGGAGCTGCTGGGCACCCGCACGCAGGTGGTCAACTACTGCACCGAAGCGCCGTTCGTGCAACAGGTATGCCCGACCCTGGTGCTCGGCCCCGGCTCCATCGATCAGGCCCACCAGCCGGACGAGTACATCGACACCGCGTTTATCGAACCGACGCGCAAACTGTTGGGTCAGCTGGTCAATCACTTTTGCCGGCAATAAACCCGACATTTAACAGGGGAAATGCTTTATGCTTCCCCTAACTCAAAATAAGTAGAAAACGGCGAAATAAGCCGTGCTGATAACCGACGCGCCGTAATTAAATTTCAGAAAATGCGCCGATTTTGATGTTTTTTTGCTAAAAATAGTGTCAATTGACGATTGGACAGGAACGCGATGTGATCAGGCAGGCGGTCTGCGCCTGACGCGTGAAATTTATTTACAAGATAAAAATCATACAGAACTGGGTCAGGGGTTATATGAACGAACAATATTCGGCAATGCGCAGTAATGTCAGTATGCTCGGCAAATTGCTCGGCGATACCATCAAAGAAGCGCTGGGTGAGCATATTCTCGATCGCGTTGAGACCATCCGTAAGCTTTCCAAATCCTCACGCGCCGGCAACGAAGCGCATCGCCAGGAGCTGCTCTCCACCCTGCAGAACCTGTCCAACGACGAGCTGCTGCCGGTGGCGCGCGCCTTCAGCCAGTTCCTCAACCTGACCAACGTCGCCGAGCAGTACCACAGCATTTCGCCCAACGGCGAGGCCGCCAGCAACCCGGAAGCGCTGGCTCAACTGTTCAGCCGTCTCAAAGACAAAAAGCTCAGCGACAAAGAGCTGCAGCACGCGGTATCGCAACTCTCCATCGAGCTGGTGCTGACGGCGCACCCGACGGAGATCACCCGTCGCACCCTGATCCACAAGCTGGTGGAGGTCAACACCTGCCTCAGCCAGCTCGATCACAACGATCTGGCCGACTACGAGCGCAACAAGATCATGCGCCGCCTGCGCCAGCTGGTGGCCCAGTCGTGGCACACCGATGAAATTCGCAAACACCGCCCTTCCCCGATCGACGAAGCCAAATGGGGCTTTGCGGTGGTGGAAAACAGCCTGTGGGAAGGCGTGCCGGCGTTCCTGCGCGAATTCAACGAACAGCTGGAAAACTCCATCGATTACAGCCTGCCGGTGGAAGCGGTGCCGGTGCGCTTCACCTCCTGGATGGGCGGCGACCGCGACGGCAACCCGAACGTGACCGCCGAAATTACCCGCCATGTGCTGCTGCTCAGCCGCTGGAAAGCCTGCGACCTGTTCACCCGCGACATCCAGGTGCTGGTCTCTGAGCTGTCGATGACCGAATGTACCCCGGAGCTGCGCGCCCGCGCCGGCGGCGATGAGGTGCAGGAACCGTACCGCGAAATCATGAAGCAGCTGCGCAGCCAGCTGATGAGTTCCCAGGCCTATCTGGAAGGCCGCCTGAAGGGCGAGCGCGTGCTGAAACCGCACGACCTGCTGGTGAACAACGAGCAGCTGTGGGAGCCGCTGTATGCCTGCTACCAGTCGCTGCAGGCCTGCGGCATGGGCATCATCGCCAATGGTCAACTGCTGGATACCCTGCGCCGCGTGCGCTGCTTCGGCGTGCCGTTGGTGCGCATCGACGTGCGTCAGGAGAGCACCCGCCATACCGAAGCCATCGCCGAGCTGACCCGCTATCTGGGGCTGGGCGACTATGAAAGCTGGTCGGAAGCCGATAAACAGGCGTTCCTGATCCGCGAACTGAACTCCAAACGCCCGCTGGTGCCGCTGAAGTGGCAACCGAGCGCCGACACCCAGGAAGTGCTGGAAACCTGCCGGGTGATCGCCGAAGCGCCGCAGGGCTCGATCGCCGCCTACGTGATTTCGATGGCGCGCACGCCTTCCGACGTGCTGGCGGTGCACCTGCTGCTGAAAGAGGCCGGCTGCCCGTTCGCTCTGCCGGTCGCCCCGCTGTTCGAAACCCTCGACGACCTGAACAACGCCGACGACGTAATGACCCAGTTGCTGAATATCGATTGGTATCGCGGCTTCATCCAGGGCAAACAGATGGTGATGATCGGCTATTCCGACTCGGCGAAAGACGCCGGCGTGATGGCCGCTTCCTGGGCGCAGTACCGCGCGCAGGACGCGCTGATCAAAACCTGTGAAAAGGCCGGCGTGGCGCTGACGCTGTTCCACGGCCGCGGCGGCTCCATCGGCCGCGGCGGCGCACCGGCGCATGCGGCGCTGCTGTCGCAGCCGCCGGGCAGCCTGAAGGGCGGCCTGCGCGTCACCGAACAGGGTGAGATGATCCGCTTCAAGTTCGGCCTGCCGGAAGTCACCATCAGCAGCCTGGCGCTGTATGCCGGCGCGATCCTCGAGGCCAACCTGCTGCCGCCGCCGGAACCGAAGAAAGAATGGCGGGCGTTGATGGACGACCTGTCCGACACCTCCTGCCGGATGTACCGCGGCTACGTGCGTGAAAACCCGGACTTCGTGCCTTACTTCCGCGCGGCCACGCCGGAGCTGGAGCTGGGCAAACTGCCGCTGGGCTCGCGCCCCGCCAAGCGCAAGCCGAACGGCGGCGTAGAGAGCCTGCGCGCCATTCCGTGGATCTTCGCCTGGACGCAGAACCGCCTGATGCTGCCGGCCTGGCTCGGCGCCGGCGCCGGATTGCAGGAAGCGGTGAAGGCCGGCAAACAGGCGGAGCTGGAGGCGATGTGTCGCGATTGGCCGTTCTTCTCCACCCGCATCGCCATGCTGGAAATGGTGTTCGCCAAAGCCGACCTGTGGCTGGCGGAATACTACGATCAGCGCCTGGTGGATAAATCGCTGTGGCCGCTGGGCCAACAGCTGCGCGATCAGCTGGAAAGCGACATCAAGGTAGTGCTGACCATCGCCAACGATGCGCACCTGATGGAAGACCTGCCGTGGATCGCCGAATCCATCGCGCTGCGCAACGTCTATACCGACCCGCTGAACGTCTTGCAGGCCGAGCTGCTGCACCGTTCGCGTCAGCAGGAGCAGCCGGACGCCCGCGTGGAGCAGGCGCTGATGGTCACCATCGCCGGCGTCGCCGCCGGGATGCGCAACACCGGCTAGTGAGCCTCATCGCGGCCCCGTTTATCGGGGCCGTTTTTTATGCCTTCCCCCACAAAAAAAGGGCGCCGCGGTAAAGCGACGCCCTTTTCAATGGAGCAAGCCCGTCAGGCGGCGGCCACCGGGCGCACGCCCAGCGTGTGGCAGATGGCGTAGCTCATCTCGGCGCGGTTCAGGGTATAGAAGTGGAAATCTTTCACCCCTTCGCGGCTGAGGATCTTCACCATGTCCATGGCGATGTTGGCGCCGACCATTTTGCGGGTCTCCGCATCGTCGTCCAGCCCTTCGAACATGCTGGTCATCCAGCTCGGCACCCGCACGTTGGTCATGGTGGCGAAGCGCTGCAGCTGCTTGAAGTTGGACACCGGCAAAATGCCCGGCACGATTTCCACGTCGATACCGGCGGCGACGCAGCGGTCGCGAAAGCGCAGGTAGCTCTCAACGTCGAAGAAGAACTGGGTAATCGCGCGACTGGCGCCGGCATCGATCTTGCGTTTCAGGTTAATCAAATCGGCCTGGGCGCTCTTCGCCTCCGGGTGCACTTCCGGGTAAGCGGCGACGGAAATATCGAAGTCGCCCACGTCTTTCAGCAGCGCCACCAGATCGGTCGCGTACATGTCCGGCTTGCCGCCGCCCGGCGGCAGATCGCCGCGCAGCGCCACGATATGGCGGATGCCGCTGTTCCAGTAATCGGTCGCGATGTCGCGCAGCTGCGCCGGGCTGGCATCGATGCAGGTCAGGTGCGGTGCCGCCTCCAGGCCGGTGCGTTCCTTGATCCCTTTGATGATGCTGTGGGTGCGATCGCGCTCGCCGGAGTTGGCGCCGTAGGTGACGGAAACGAATTTAGGCTTGAGGATGCTCAGACGATCTATCGACTGCCACAGGGTCTCTTCCATCTCGCTGGTGCGTGGCGGGAAGAACTCGAATGATACGTTAATCTGGCCGTTCAACTCCGCCAGACTCTGATTCAGCGCTTCCCGCTGGTTTGCGTGGAAAAAACTCATACCCTGCTCACCTCTTATCGATCACTGTTTTTATTTCATCTTGATGAGCGTCTATACGTTTAGACGTCTAGATAGAAAATGCCGCATGTTGGCTAAAGAGTCAACAGGAAAATGAGGGGAATAAGATGATTAATCCTCACCCGCTCAACGAGGGAATTTCATGATCGCGACAAGGGTAAGTATGGCAGGAAAAGCAAAAGGGCGCGGTGAACCCGCGCCCGCAGAGGATTAAAGCAGCTGCGCCAATCGGTTAAGGTCTGACTGGATCGCGCCGGCGGTGACGTCGCGGCCGGCGCCCGGCCCGCGGATCACCAGCGGATTATCGCGATACCAGCGGCTTTCGATGGCGAACACGTTGTCGCACGGCAGCAGCGAGGCCAGAGGATGCTCAGGGCGCACCGCCTCCACGCCGACCCGCGCCTTGCCGTTGGCGTCGAAACGCGCCACGTGGCGCAGCACCAGGCCCATTTCGCTGGCGGCCTCAAAGCGCTGCTGCATCTGCTGGTTCAGCGCCTCACCGTTCTCGAAGAACTGATCGACAGAGCCCAGCTCGCAGCCCGCCGGCACCAGCGACTCGACCCGCACCTGGTTCGGTTCGATGTCGTAGCCCGCTTCGCGCGCCAGGATCACCAGCTTGCGCATCACGTCCTGGCCGGAGAGATCGACCCGCGGATCCGGTTCGGTCAGCCCCTGCTGCCAGGCCTGATCCACCAGCTCGGTGAACGGCACCGTGCCGTCATACTGCAGGAACAGCCAGGAGAGCGTGCCGGAGAAGATGCCGCTGATCGCCAGAATGCTGTCGCCGCTGTCGCGCAGATCGCGCACCGTGTGGTTGACCGGCAGGCCGGCACCGACGGTGGCGTTATACAGCCAGTGGCGGCCGGTTTTGGCGAAGGCGTCGCGAATTTGGCGATAGCTGTCGCTGCACGAGGCCCCCGCCAACTTGTTGGCGCTGATCACGTGGAAACCGTAGCTGGCGAAATCCAGATACTGCCCGGCCAGCTCTTCGCTGGCGGTCACGTCAAGCACCACCAGATCGTCGAACGGGTGCGCGCGCATCCACAGGAACAGCGATTCTTCATCCAGCTCCTGCGCTTCGTCCTCAAAGAATGCCAGCGCGCGGCTGGCGTCCAGCCCGTCATAGTTCAGCAGGCTGCGGCGGCTGTCCACCACCCCCGCCAGGATAAATTCGAAGCCGCTGCGCGCGGAGATATTGGTCTGCTCACGGGCGAACAGCTCCAGCCAGCGCGAGCCGATATTGCCCTTGCCGAACAGCACCAGACCGATGCGCTTCTCGGCGCGGAACAGGCTTTGGTGCAGCCCCTGGATCAGCAGCGCGGTCGGCCCCTGGCGCAATACCGCCACCAGGCTGATGCCATCTTCCGCCTGCCAGATGAACTCGACCGGCTGATCTTTCAACTGCTGATAGAAACGGTGGCTGTGCAGCGGGTTCTTGCACACCCCGGCGCCGACCATCGCCACCAGCGCCAACCCTTCACGCAGGCGCAGCTCGCCTGGCAGCGCCGCGGCCTGCAGCGTCGCCAGCGCGCTGTTGACCACCTCGGAGGTGTAACACAGCTGCACCAGGTTGCGGTCAGGGTGGATGCCCACCGCCAGCGGTTTTATCTGCGCGCGCTTGAGCACCAGATCCAACTCTTTCTGCGCCAGTTTGAAGTCATGTTGAGCGGCGACGTGCAGTTCAATCAGGCACACATCGTCGTGGCTGGTGACAATCTTGGCGCCGGTGCCGGAAGCCAATACGCGCTCGATGCGCGTCGAGCCCTGCTCCGGCTGATAGCTGCAGCGCAGCTGAAGATCGATATCGCTGCCGGAGACCGGCTGCAGGGTACGGGTGTGCAATACCGGCGCCGCCAGGCGCGCCAGCTCGCTGGCTTCGTCCAGACGCAGCAGCGGCAGCAAGCAGGCGTCTTTCACCTTGCGCGGATCGGCGCTGTATACCCCGGCCACGTCGCTCCAGATGGTGACGCGCGCAGCGCCGGCCAACGCGCCGACCTGAGTGGCGGAGTAGTCGCTGCCGTTACGCCCCAACAACACGGTTTCCCCAGCGTCGTTGCGCGAAATGAAGCCGGTCACCACCAGGCGTTTGCCCGGATGTTGAGCCATCAATTGCTGCAGCAGCGGGTAAGAACGGCCTTCATCCACCTGCGGCTGCGCGGCGCGCTCGGCGCGCAGGAAATCACGCGCGTCCAGCCAGGCCGCCTGCATATCCAGCTGATTAAGCACCGCCGCCATCAGGCGCGCCGACCAGATCTCGCCGTGCCCGACCACTTCGGCATAGCATACCTCGTCGACGTTGCCGTCCAGCAACCCCGCCAGACGTTCCAGATCCTGAATGAACTCGGCGATCAGCGGCTCGGCGCTTTCCGGCGGCAACAGGCCGCTGATAAGATCGCTGTGATAGCGACGCAACGTCTGCTGCACCTGGTGCGCAGACAGGCGATCGCTCTGGCTGAGCTTCAGCCAGTTGATCAACTGGTTGGTGGTACTGCCGGCGGCCGATACCACCATCATGTCGCCCGGCTGGCTGTATTCCGCCATAATCCCGGCCACACGCAGATAACACTTCACATCCGCCAGACTGCTGCCGCCAAACTTGTGCAGTTGACGCCCGCTCACCGGCCCTGCTACAGCAATTGCATTCATGCTTACCTCGTTGCCGCCGCCTGGAAAGCGCGTTCCAGATCGGCAATCAAATCTTCACTGTCTTCAATACCCACGGAAATGCGCAGCAGGCTCTCGGAGATGCCGGCCGCTGCCCGCGCCTCCGCCGCCATGCCGGCGTGAGTCATGGTCGCTGCATGCGAGATCAGGCTTTCTACGCCGCCCAACGATTCTGCCAGAGTAAACAGCTCAAGGGCAGAGAGAAAACGGCGCAGCACCGCTTCATCGCCGTCCAGTTCAAAACTCAGCATCGCGCCGAAACCGCGCTGCTGACGACGGGCGATCTCATGCCCCGGATTCTCCGGCAGGGAGGGATGATACAGCTTTTTCACCAGCGGTTGCTGCTGTAAATAGTCAACAATCGCTTCAGCGTTTTGTTGCGCCGCCTTGATGCGCGGCGACAGCGTGCGCATGCCGCGCAGCAACAGATAACTGTCGAACGCGCCGCCGGTCACGCCAATGTTGTTCGCCCACCAGGCCAGCTCGACCGCCAGCTCGGGATCTTTGGCAATCACCGCCCCGGCCACCACGTCCGAATGCCCGTTCAGGTATTTGGTGCAAGAATGGACCACCAGATCGGCACCGAGTTCGATCGGCTGTTGCAGGGCCGGGCTGAGGAAGGTGTTGTCCACCACCGTCAACGCGCCCGCCGCATGCGCGGCAGCGCAGATCGCCGCGATGTCCACCACCCGCAGCAGCGGATTGCTGGGGCTTTCTATCAGCACCAGCTTCGGCTTCTGCGCCAGCGCCTGCTGCAGGGCTTCTTCATTACCCTGATCGACGAACAGCACGCGATAGGCGCCGCGCTTGCTCAGGCTGTCGAACAGCCGATAGCTGCCGCCGTAGCAGTCGTGCGGCGCCACCAGCAGATCGCCGGGCTTCAACAACACGGTGGTCACCAGATGGATCGCCGACATCCCGCTGCCGGTCATCACCGCGCCGGCGCCGCCTTCCAGCTCCGCCAACGCGCGCTGCACTACGTCGCGCGTCGGGTTGCCGCGTCGCGAGTAGTCATGGGCTCGGGGTTGGTTGAAGTCGGTAAAGTTATAGGTGCTGGACAAATGAATCGGCGGGACAACGCAGCCGTACTGTTCGTCGTCGTTCAGGCCGCTGCGTACGGCAATCGTGGCTGGTTTACGCGTCATGGGCTCGCTCGGCTCTCGGTTCGGTGGATGAGGCCTAAAGAGTAATCGCAGGATTGATAGACGTCAATACATCTGGACATCTAAACTTCTTTGCGTATAGATTGAGCAATGACACAATACCCGCTAAAATTATGCCGATATGACATGACGATAAGATGTTAAGCGGCAATGCCTGGCCGAAGCGGGGCATTCAGTGACCCTGGTCGCGTAAAATTGACATTTATTTAGTGAGAACAGTGAAGATCGGGCATAATTGGCCGGTTTTTAGAATTTTGTAATTTTTCTGACAAAGTTAAGGTGTCCCATGGCTGAGTGGAACGGCGAGTATGTCAGCCCTTACGCTGAACACGGTAAAAAAAGCGAGCAAGTCAAAAAGATCACGGTATCCATTCCGCTGAAGGTCCTGAAAATCCTTACCGACGAACGGACCCGTCGCCAGGTGAACAACCTGCGCCACGCCACCAACAGCGAACTGCTGTGCGAAGCGTTTCTGCATGCCTTTACCGGCCAGCCGCTGCCGAACGATGAAGACCTGCGCAAAGAGCGCAGCGATGAAATCCCGGAAGCCGCAAAAGCGTTGATGCGCGAACTGGGTGTCGATCCCGATACCTGGGAATATTAAGAACCGCCCGGCGAACGTCGGCGGCAGAAAAGAAAAAAGGCGCCCAGGGCGCCTTTTTCATCGGTCGATAAGAAATCTTATTTCTTAGCGCCTGGTACGCTGAAACGCTTGTTGAAGCGGTCAACGCGGCCACCGGTAGCAACGTCACGCTGCTTGCCAGTGTAGAACGGGTGGCATGCGCCACAAACGTCCAGGTTCAGATCGTGGCCCACGGTGGAGCGGATCTTCATCACGTTACCGCAAGAGCAGTTAGCAGTAACTTCTTCGTATTTTGGGTGGATACCTTGTTTCATGGGAAACCTCAGTTAAGGCCGTGTCGCTATCCAGCCCTGTTTCGCCAGACACCACACGTGGTTGATAATAGAATTTTGGTATCGAATTATACCAAAGGCGGCAAATTATACAGCATTAGCCGGGGCGCGCAATCGGAACCGTACATTTGCCGATGCGCCGTGTAAACTGATGCCCACTTTTTTTCAATTTGGATGAGATCATGCCCGTCGTACACGTTGCTTTGCCGGTCCCCCTCGCCCGCACCTTCGACTATCTGCTGCCGCCCGGCATGCAGCCGGTGGCCGGCGCGCGCGTGGGCGTGCCCTGGGGCAGGCAGCATGCAATCGGCATCGTCACCGGCTGCAGCGACACCAGCGAACTGCCGCTGGACAAGCTCAAACCGATCGACAGCGTGATCGACACCGAGTCGCTGTTCTCTCCCAGCCTGTGGCGCATCCTGCGCTGGGCCAGCGATTACTATCACTATCCCATCGGTGAAGTGCTGTTCCATGCGCTGCCGATCCTGCTGCGCCAAGGCAAACCGGCCGAGGCCGCGCCGCTGTGGCAGTGGTTCGCCACCGAAGAGGGGCGCGCCACGCCGCCCGAAAGCCTGAAACGCGCGCCGAAACAGCAGCAGGCGCTGGCGGCGCTGTTGCAACGCCCGGTCTATCGCCATCAAGTCAGCCAGCTTGAGCTGACGGAAAGCGCTCTACAGGCGCTGCGCGCCAAAGGGCTGATCGACCTGCGTGCTCAGGTCGCGGCCACGCAGGACTGGCGCCCCAATTTCGCGGTGCTTGGCGAGCGGCTGCGGCTGAATACCGAACAGGCCACCGCCGTCGGGGCGATCAGAAGCGAGGATGAGCAGTTCGCCGCCTGGCTGCTGGCCGGGGTCACCGGCTCCGGCAAGACCGAGGTGTATCTCAGCGTGCTGGAGAACGTGTTGGCCAAAGGCCGGCAGGCGCTGGTGCTGGTGCCGGAAATCGGCCTGACGCCACAAACCATCGCCCGCTTTCGCGAGCGCTTCAACGCGCCGGTGGACGTGCTGCACTCCGGACTGAACGACAGCGAACGGCTGGCGGTTTGGCTGCGCGCGCGCAGCGGCGAAGCCGCGATCGTCATCGGCACCCGCTCGGCGCTGTTCACGCCGTTCCGGCAACTGGGCGTAATCATCATCGACGAAGAGCACGACAGCTCTTATAAACAGCAGGAAGGCTGGCGCTACCATGCCCGCGATCTGGCGGTGTTTCGCGCCCGGGAAGAGGACATCCCGATGGTGATGGGCTCCGCCACGCCGGCACTGGAAACGCTGCACAACGTGCAGCTGGGCAAATATCGCCAGTTAAAGCTCACCCAGCGCGCGGGCAACGCCAAACCGGCGGCGCAGCATCTGATCGATCTGAAAGGTTTGCCGCTGAAGGTCGGCCTGTCGCAGCCGCTTTTGAAAAGCATGCAGCACCATTTAAAAGCCGGCAATCAGGTGATGCTGTTCCTCAACCGCCGCGGCTATGCCCCGGCGCTGCTGTGCCACGAATGCGGCTGGATCGCCGAGTGCCAGCGCTGCGATCACTATTACACCTTCCACCAGCATCAGCGCCAGCTGCGCTGCCACCACTGCGACAGCCAGCGGCCGGTGCCGCACCAATGCCCGCAGTGCGGCTCCACCCACCTGGTATCAGTCGGCGTCGGCACCGAGCAGCTGGAGCAGGAGCTGGCGCCGCTGTTCCCCGACACGCCGATCACCCGCATCGATCGCGACACCACCAGCCGTAAAGGGGCGCTGGAGCAGCACCTGGCGGATATTCATCGCGGCGAAGCGCGCATTCTGATCGGCACGCAGATGCTGGCCAAGGGCCACCATTTTCCCGACGTCACGCTGGTGGCGTTGCTGGACGTGGACGGCGCGCTGTTCTCCGCCGACTTCCGCTCCGCCGAGCGTTTCGCTCAGCTCTATACCCAGGTCTCCGGGCGCGCGGGCCGAGCGGGCAAACAGGGTGAAGTGCTGCTGCAAACCCACCACCCGGAGCACCCGTTATTGCAGGTGCTGCTGCAACAAGGTTACGACGCCTTCGCCAAACAGACGCTGGCGGAGCGCAACAGCGTGTTTCTGCCGCCCTACACCAGCCACATCATCGTGCGCGCCGAAGATCACGATAACCAACAGGCCCCGCTGTTCCTGCAGCAGCTGCGCAACCTGCTGGAAGCCAGCCCGCTGAAGGACGATTCGCTGTGGGTGATGGGCCCGGTGCCGGCGCTGCAATCCAAACGCGGCGGCCGTTTCCGCTGGCAGCTGCTGCTGCAGCACCCGACGCGGCGCGTCCTGCAACAGCTGATGAAAAGCTCGCTGCCGCTGATCGGCACCCTGCCGCAAACGCGCAAGGTGAAATGGACGCTGGATGTCGATCCGATCGACAGCTGATCCCGGAAAAGTCCGATTTAGCTGCCGTCATGCAAACGTTTACCCTTTAAATTGCGAGCGAACGCTAAAAAACCTTCTCAGGTCACATTTTTTATGCAAATTAGGTAACAAAGGCGGGGCGTATTCTGTTTAGAATGTCTGCGAGGGCAAATTTTGTCGCCACATCGCAGCGCGACGGAGTGCCCGAACGCGAGTGGCGCTCAATGACAACAATCTCGCCACCGCATGCCGGACATTGTGAGCAAACAGCAGTAGTGGCGTCGGCATGGGGCTGACGCAAGGAGAAAGGCGTTGGAACACAAGAAAGAGTTATCCATGGCGACCATGAAAGACGTCGCCGAAATGGCGGGCGTTTCAACGGCTACCGTATCGCGTGCGCTGATGAACCCGGAAAAGGTGTCAACGCCAACGCGCCAGAAAGTGGAACAGGCCGTGCTGGCCGTAGGTTATTCTCCTCATGCTCTGTCACGCAATATCAAACGCAACGAATCCCGCACCATCCTGGTGATCGTGCCCGACATCTGCGATCCGTTTTTCGCCGATGTGATCCAGGGGATCGAACAGACCGCGGCCCAACAAGGTTATCTGGTGCTGATCGGCGACTGCGCGCAGCAAAATCAGCAAGAGCGCACCTTCGTCAATCTGATCATCACCAAACAGATCGACGGTATGCTGCTGCTGGGCTCCAACCTGCCGTTTGACGCCAGCAAGGAAGAGCAGCGCAACCTGCCGCCGATGGTGATGGCCAACGAGTTTGCCCCTGAGCTGGAACTGCCGACGGTGCACATCGACAACCTGACCGCCGCCTTTGAAGCCGTGCATTATTTGCATCAATTGGGCCACCGGCAGATCGCCTGCGTCGCCGGGCCGGAACAGATGCCGCTGAGCCATTATCGGCTGCAGGGTTACGTTCAAGCGCTACGTCGTAATGGCATTACCGTCGAAAGCAGCTATATTACCCGGGGTGATTTTACCTACGAAGCCGGCGCGCAAGCGCTGACGGCGCTGATGGCTCAGCCGAAACCGCCGACGGCGGTGTTCTGCCACAGCGACGTCATGGCGATCGGCGTGCTGTCCCAGGCGAAGAAAATGGGGCTGCGGGTTCCGCAGGATCTGTCGATCGTCGGCTTTGACGACCTCAAGCTGGCGCAGTATTGCGATCCGCCGCTGACCACGGTGGCGCAGCCGCGCTTCCAGATCGGCCAGCAGGCGATGTTGCTGCTGCTGGAGCAGTTGAACGGCCAGACGGTGGCCAGCGGCTCCCGGCTATTGGACAGTGAATTGATTATCAGAGGCAGCACCGCTGCCCCGAAACGCTAGTCAAATATTTTAGGGTTCAGTAACATGACGGACTTATCCTCTCATCAGGACACAGCGGAATAATAGTGGCACAAAAAGACTATGTAAGCCGTGGGCGCGCAGCAGGAGCTAAGCGCAAAACCCCCAGCCGTAAAAAACGCAGTTCTCCGAAGGTTTCCAAAACCGTGCTGGCGTTAGCCGTCGCGTTGCTGGTTGTCTTTGTCGGTGGCCTCTATTTCATTACGCACAACAAGCCGGAAGACGCGCCGTTGTTGCCTGCGCACACCACTCGCCCGGGCAACGGCCTGCCGCCGAAGCCGGAAGAGCGCTGGCGCTATATCAAAGAGCTGGAAAACCGCCAGATCGGCGTGCAAACTCCGACCGAACCGACGGCCGGCGGCGAGCTCAATTCCAAAACTCAGCTGACCGCCGAACAGCGGCAGTTGCTGGAACAAATGCAGGCCGACATGCAGCAGCGCCCGACGCAGCTGAACGAAGTGCCGTATAACGATCCGGGCCAGGCCAACGCGCGCAGTAACCGCCAGCAGCAGCAGATGCAACAACAGCAAATGCAGCAGCAGCCGGTACAGCAACAGCAGCAGGTCACTCAGCCGCCGCGCAACCCGTTCAACAACGGGGCCACCACCGCGCCGGTGCAGCAGCACCAGCAGCCGAAGCCGGCCACCCAGCAACCGGTGCAGGTGAAACAGCCTGAGCCGAAGCCGCAACCGAAGCCGGAGCCCAAACCGGAAGTGAAACAGGAAACGGCCAAGCAGGACACCAAACCGGAATCGAAACAGAAGTGGATGGTGCAATGCGGTTCGTTCCGCGCCACCGATCAGGCTGAATCCGTGCGTGCGCGCCTGGCGTTCGAGGGCATCGAAAGCCGCATCACCGCCGGCGGCGGTTGGAATCGCGTGGTGCTCGGCCCCTACAGCAGCCGCGCCGCAGCGGACAAAACCCTTTCGCGCCTGAAGGGCGTCGGCATGTCGAGTTGCATTCCCCTCTCCGTTGGGGGTTGAAAAGCGTCAATCCCCCCCCATCTATACTCTCAATATGCCTCGTAGCGTCTGCGAAAGCAGGCGCTGCGGGGACTTCTTTCCGTCTTTAACGAGGGTCTGCTCGTGACAACAATTGTAAGCGTACGCCGCAACGGCCAGGTCGTCATCGGTGGTGATGGCCAGGCAACCCTGGGTAATACGGTGATGAAGGGTAACGTCAAGAAAGTGCGTCGCCTGTATAACGACAAAGTGATCGCCGGTTTCGCCGGTGGCACCGCTGACGCCTTCACGCTGTTTGAACTGTTTGAACGCAAACTGGAAATGCATCAGGGCCACCTGGTGAAAGCCGCCGTCGAGCTGGCGAAAGACTGGCGCACCGACCGCATGCTGCGCAAGCTCGAAGCGCTGCTGGCGGTCGCCGATGAAACCGCCTCGCTGATCATCACCGGCAACGGCGATGTGGTGCAGCCGGAAAACGATCTGATCGCCATCGGCTCCGGCGGCCCGTACGCCCAGGCCGCCGCCCGCGCCATGTTGGAAAATACCGAACTGAGCGCCCGCGACATCGTTGAGAAATCTCTCAACATCGCCGGCGACATCTGTATTTACACCAACCATTTCCACACCATTGAAGAATTGCCTTCCAAAGCGTAAGGATCGAATACCATGTCTGAAATGACCCCGCGCGAGATCGTCAGCGAACTGGACAGCTATATCATTGGCCAAAACAAGGCCAAACGCGCTGTCGCCATTGCCCTGCGCAACCGCTGGCGCCGGATGCAGCTCAACGAGATGCTGCGTCACGAAGTGACCCCGAAAAACATTCTGATGATCGGCCCGACCGGCGTCGGTAAAACCGAAATCGCCCGCCGTCTGGCGAAGCTGGCCAACGCGCCGTTCATCAAGGTTGAAGCCACCAAGTTCACCGAAGTGGGCTATGTGGGCAAAGAAGTGGACTCCATCATCCGCGATCTGACCGATGCCGCCATCAAAATGGTGCGCATGCAGTCGATCGAGAAAAACCGCACCCGCGCCGAAGAGTTGGCCGAAGAGCGCATTCTCGACGTGCTGATCCCGCCGGCCAAAAACAACTGGGGCCAGCCGGAAGAAAATCAGGAACCGTCCGCCGCCCGCCAGGCATTCCGCAAGAAACTGCGCGAAGGCCAGCTGGATGACAAAGAGATCGAAATCGATCTGGCCGCCGCGCCGATGGGCGTGGAAATCATGGCGCCTCCTGGCATGGAAGAGATGACCAACCAGCTGCAGTCGATGTTCCAGAACCTCGGCGGCCAGAAGCAAAAACCGCGCAAGCTGAAGATCAAAGAAGCCTTCAAGCTGCTGGTGGAAGAAGAAGCCGCCAAGCTGGTGAACCCGGAAGAGCTGAAAGAGCAGGCGATCGAAGCGGTTGAGCAGCACGGCATCGTGTTTATCGATGAGATCGACAAAATCTGTAAGCGCGGCGGCCAAAGCTCCGGTCCGGATGTCTCGCGCGAAGGCGTGCAGCGCGATCTGCTGCCGCTGGTGGAAGGCTGCACCGTGTCCACCAAGCACGGCATGGTGAAGACCGACCACATCCTGTTCATCGCTTCCGGCGCGTTCCAGACCGCCAATCCGTCGGATCTGATCCCGGAACTGCAGGGCCGTCTGCCGATCCGCGTTGAGCTGCAGGCGCTGACCACCGAAGACTTCGAGCGCATCCTGACCGAGCCGAGCGCGTCGCTGACCGAGCAGTACAAAGCGCTGATGGGCACCGAAGGCGTCAACATCGAGTTCACCGCCGACGGCATCCGCCGCATCGCCGAAGCCGCGTGGCAGGTCAACGAAAGCACCGAGAACATCGGCGCGCGTCGTCTGCACACCGTGCTGGAGCGTCTGATGGAAGATATTTCCTACGATGCGAGTGAAATTAATGGCCAATCCATTACAATTGATGCGGATTACGTGCGCAGTCATCTGGATGAACTGGTGGCGGATGAAGATTTGAGTCGTTTTATCCTATAATCGCTCAATCATTGTCTTGTCAGTCATCTGTGTGGGAGGCATTGCCTCCCACAATTATTTCTAACGGACACAGAAGCGAAACATGAGCTCATCAACCCCCACCACCCCGATTTCCGCCTGGCTGGAAAGTCTACGCCCCCGCACCCTGCCGCTGGCCTTTGCCTCCATCGTGGTCGGCTCGGCAATCGCCGCCTGGCACGGTAGCCTGAAACCGGAAGTAGCGCTCCTGGCGCTGTTGACCGCCGGCCTGCTGCAGATCCTCTCCAACCTGGCGAACGACTACGGCGATGCGGTCAAAGGCAGCGACAAAGAAGATCGCATCGGGCCATTGCGCGGCATGCAGAAAGGCATGATCACCCAGGCGCAGATGAAACGGGCGCTGGTGGTGACGGTGGTGCTGATCGCCCTCGCCGGCTGTTCGCTGATCGCCGTCGCCTGTGAGCAACCCAGCGACGTGGTGGGTTTCCTGGTGCTGGGCGGGCTGTCCATCGTGGCGGCCATCACCTACACCGTCGGCAACAAGCCCTACGGATATTTGGGGCTGGGCGATATCTCGGTGCTGGTGTTCTTCGGCTGGCTGAGCGTGGCCGGCACCTACTATCTGCAGACGCACACCTTCGACAGCGTCGTGATGCTGCCGGCCACCGCCTGCGGCCTGCTGGCGACGGCGGTGCTCAACATCAACAATCTGCGCGATATCGAAAGCGATCGCGAAAACGGCAAGAATACGCTGGCAGTGCGTCTCGGCCCGCACAAGGCGCGCATTTACCACGCCCTGCTGCTCGGCGGCGCGGTGCTGTGTTTCGCGCTGTTCACGCTGTTCAACCTCCACAGCCCGTGGGGTTGGCTGTTCGTGCTGGCGATCCCGCTGCTGGTGCGCCACGGCCTGCGCGTGCTGCGCGATCCGACGCCGGTCGGCATGCGGCCGATGCTGGAGCATATGGTCAAGGCGGCGTTGCTGGCCAACCTGCTGTTCGCCATCGGCGTGGCGCTCAGTTAAAAACTGATGATTTTGCCAACAGGGCGAATAAAGGGATATACTGAACATTCCTGCGGCAAACAGACGTAAAATCCTATGAAATACGATACTTCCGAACTTTGCGACATCTATCATGAAGAGGTGAACGTTGTTGAACCTCTGTTCTCCAATTTTGGCGGGCGTACTTCATTTGGCGGGCAGATCACCACGGTGAAATGCTTTGAGGATAACGGCCTGTTATTCGATCTGCTTGAAGAAAACGGCCGCGGCCGCGTGCTGTTGGTCGACGGCGGCGGTTCGGTACGCCGGGCGCTGATCAACGCCGAACTGGCGCGCCTGGCCGCCCAGAACGAATGGGAAGGCATCGTGGTGTACGGCGCGGTGCGCCAGGTGGACGATCTGGAAGAGCTCGACATCGGCATTCAGGCGATGGCGGCGATCCCGGCGGGTGCCGTAAGCGAAGGCGTGGGCGAAAGCGATATCCGCGTCAACTTCGGTGGCGTCACCTTCTTCTCAGGCGACCACCTGTATGCCGACAACACCGGCATCATCCTCTCCGAAGACCCGCTCGACATCGAGTGATTTTCGGACATGAAAAAGGGCGCCTCAGGCGCCCTTTTCGTTGCTGCATGGCGTAAGGAATCAAACCTCTTCCATTTTGCCCAGCAGCGCGCGCAGGCGATCTTGCCATACGTGCTGTTCTTCTTTCAGCTGTTGGTTTTCACGCACCAGCGCTTCGTGGTTGCCGGAGGCAGCCTGAACTTCCTGCGACAGAGAGTTGTTTTTGTCTTTCAGCTCTTCAATTTCCATCTGCAACAAGGTGATGGTATCAATCGCCTGCTGTACTTTTGCTTCCAGTTTCTCAAATACTTCAAATGACATGCTTCAGTCCCCTCATGATAGCAAGGCGTACATCTATAAGTAGCGGCCGCAACGTCGGCTGCAGCTACTGCGAATATTGCATCGCGCTCAGTGACGCGCGCCGTTACGAAAGGCGCGCCGGTCTCGATTCGTTAAAAACGATTGTAAGTAGCCAGTCTCCGCCTGTCTAGCAACATACCGGATCATCGCGCAGTCTGTTGCAATTTTCCTGCCCTCGCCATCAGCAAAAACTGAAAATCCCCATCGCCGCCGCCGCGAGTTGTTAACGCCCCTCGCTAAACCACTGGTCAGATCACACTTTTATGGCTCAGAAAGAACACTAAACGACGCGAAATCGCTCAATTTTATGACGCGCCACACACATTTTGATTTCGCTATTTCTCGTTTATGTTCGTTAACGATAAATTTACATCACGTCCTCATTCAATAATTGGACGAGATGAAAAAACTGTGCCCATAGGTCAGATGTATACCTGGCTGAGCCTATAAACCAACAACCGCCGTTTTGCAGGACACCAACATTATGAGCCAAACCACCAGTCCGACATTAAAAGGCCAGTGCATCGCCGAGTTCCTCGGCACGGCGCTGCTGATCTTCTTTGGCGTAGGCTGCGTTGCCGCGCTGAAACTGGCGGGCGCCAGCTTCGGCCAGTGGGAAATCAGCATCATTTGGGGCCTGGGCGTCGCCATGGCCATCTATCTGACCGCCGCGATTTCCGGTGCGCATCTCAACCCGGCGGTCACCCTCGCCCTGTGGCTGTTCGCCTGCTTCGACGGGCGCAAAGTGGTGCCTTACATCATTGCGCAGGTCGCCGGCGCCTTCTGCGCCGCGGCCTTGGTCTACGGGCTGTACTACAATCTGTTCTTCGACTTCGAAGCGGCCCACCACATGGTGCGCGGCAGCAACGAAAGCCTCGAACTGGCCGGCATCTTCTCGACTTACCCTAACGCGCACATCTCCGTCGGCCAGGCCTTCCTGGTAGAAATGGTGATCGCTGCAATCCTGATGTGCCTGATCCTGGCGCTGACCGACGACGGCAACGGCATTCCGCGCGGCCCGCTGGCGCCGCTGCTGATCGGTATTCTGATTGCCGTGATCGGCGCCTCCATGGGACCATTGACCGGCTTTGCGTTGAACCCGGCGCGTGACTTCGGGCCGAAACTGTTCGCCTACCTGGCCGGCTGGGGCAAAGTCGCCTTCACCGGCGCACGCGACATCCCGTACTTCCTGGTGCCGATCTTCGCCCCTATCGTCGGCTGTGGCCTGGGCGCTTTCGGTTACCGCGCGCTGATTGGCCGCCACCTGCCGTGCGACGTCTGCGTGACGGAAGAAGAGCCTGACGCCAAGACCCAGCAGCGTAAAGCGTGATGGGTGCAGTTTTACACGGTTAACAACAGCAGGATAATTACCATGACTGTAGAAAAAAAATACATTGTCGCACTCGACCAAGGGACCACCAGCTCACGTGCCGTCGTGCTCGATCACGACGCCAACATCGTTGCAGTATCGCAGCGCGAATTCCCGCAGATCTATCCAAAGGCCGGCTGGGTTGAGCACGACCCAATGGAGATCTGGGCGTCGCAAAGTTCGACGCTGGTAGAAGTGCTGGCGAAAGCCGACATCAATTCCGATCAGATCGCCGGCATCGGCATCACCAACCAGCGCGAAACCACCATCGTCTGGGAAAAAGAGACCGGCAAGCCGATTTACAACGCCATCGTTTGGCAGTGCCGCCGCACCGCCGACATCTGCGAGAAGCTCAAGCGCGACGGCCTGGAAGAGTACATCCGTCACAACACCGGCCTGGTGGTTGACCCGTACTTCTCCGGCACCAAGGTGAAGTGGATCCTGGACAACGTCGAAGGCGCCCGCGAGCGCGCCAAGCGCGGCGAACTGCTGTTCGGCACCGTGGATACCTGGCTGGTGTGGAAAATGACCCAGGGGCGCGTACACGTCACCGATTACACCAACGCCTCACGCACCATGATGTTCAACATCCACGAACTGGACTGGGACGAGCGCATGCTGGAAGTGCTGGATATCCCGCGCGCCATGCTGCCGAAAGTCCGCCCGTCCTCCGAAGTGTACGGCCAGACCAACATCGGCGGTAAGGGCGGCACGCGTATTCCTATCGCCGGTATCGCCGGTGACCAGCAGGCGGCACTGTACGGCCAGCTGTGCGTTCAACCGGGCATGGCGAAGAACACCTACGGCACCGGCTGCTTCCTGCTGATGAACACCGGCAAAGAAGCGGTGCGCTCGAAAAACGGTCTGCTGACCACCATCGCCTGCGGCCCACGCGGCGAAGTGAACTATGCGCTGGAAGGCGCGGTGTTCATCGGCGGTGCGTCTATCCAGTGGCTGCGCGACGAGCTGAAACTGATCAGCGACGCCGCCGACTCCGAATATTTCGCCACCAAGGTGAAAGACAGCAACGGCGTCTATGTGGTGCCGGCCTTCACCGGCCTGGGCGCGCCCTACTGGGATCCGTATGCCCGCGGCGCCATCTTCGGCCTGACCCGTGGTGCCAACAGCAACCACATCATCCGCGCCACGCTGGAATCCATCGCCTTCCAGACCCGTGACGTGCTGGACGCCATGCAGGCCGACGCCAACACCCGCCTGCAATCGCTGCGCGTGGACGGCGGCGCGGTCGCCAACAACTTCCTGATGCAGTTCCAGTCCGATATTCTCGGCACCCGCGTAGAACGCCCTGAAGTGCGTGAATCGACGGCGCTGGGCGCGGCGTTCCTGGCGGGCCTGGCCATCGGCTACTGGAACGATCTGGATGAAGTGAAGAGCAAAGCGGTGGTTGAGCGTGAATTCCGCCCAAGCATCGAAACCACCGAACGCAACTACCGCTACAGCGGCTGGAAAAAAGCGGTGGCTCGCGCTCAGGCATGGGAAGATCACGAGTAATCCCGAAGCTGCCGTTTCGCCAACAAGCGCTGCCTGCGGGCGGCGCTTTTTTTTGCCTCGCCCTGCCGCCACCGCGCTGTGATAGACTTTGTCGATATTTTCCTCCCTTTCTCACAGACAGGTTTGCCATGAAACGTGAATTAGCCATCGAATTCTCCCGCGTTACCGAAGCCGCCGCGCTGGCGGGCTACAAATGGCTGGGACGCGGCGACAAGAACGCCGCCGACGGCGCGGCGGTCCACGCCATGCGCATCATGCTCAACAAAGTGGATATCGATGGGCGCATCGTGATCGGCGAAGGCGAGATCGACGAAGCGCCGATGTTGTATATCGGCGAGCAGGTCGGTACCGGTCAGGGCGACGCGGTCGACATCGCGGTCGATCCGATCGAAGGCACCCGCATGACCGCCATGGGCCAGTCCAATGCGCTGGCGGTATTGGCGGTGGGCGATCGCGGCACCTTCCTGCACGCGCCGGACATGTACATGGAGAAGCTGGTGGTCGGCCCGGCGGCGCGCGGCGCCATCGATCTCAACCGGCCATTGGCAGAAAACCTGCAGAACGTCGCCGAACGACTGGGCAAACCACTGTCGCAGCTGACGGTGATCGTATTGGCCAAACCGCGCCACGACGGCGTCATCGCGCAGATGCAGCAATTGGGCGTGCGAGTATTCGCCATTCCTGACGGCGACGTAGCGGCCTCCATTCTCACCTGCATGCCGGAAAGCGAGGTCGATGTGATGTACGGCATCGGCGGCGCACCGGAAGGGGTGATCTCAGCCGCGGTGATCCGCGCGCTGGACGGTGACATGCAGGCGCGTTTGCTGCCGCGTCATGAGGTGAAAGGCGACAGCGCCGAAAACCGCCGCATCGGCGAACAAGAGTTGGCCCGCTGCCGGGAGATGGGTATCGAAGCCGGCCAGGCGCTGCGTCTGGATCAGATGGCGCGCAACGACAACGTGATCTTCTCCGCCACCGGCATCACCAAGGGCGATCTGCTGGAAGGCATCAGCCGCCAGGGCAACATGGCCACCACCGAAACGTTGCTGATCCGCGGCAAGTCGCGCACCATCCGCCGTATTCGTTCGACCCACTATCTGGATCGCAAAGACCCGGCGCTGCACGAGTTTCTGCTGTAACGAAACAGGGCGCCGAATGGCGCCCTGATGATTGATGACAAACCTCATGCCCTTGCCGTGTTGGCAGAGAACAGCGAATAAAAAACAAGGAAAATCAATCTATTGATTTTCGGCTGATAACCACAAAGGGGAGAAAAACCCCGCTTTTTCTCCCCTTTGTCAACGGTATGAGGGCGCCGAATGGCGCCCTGTCGTTATGCGGTATGCCCCTGATGCTGCATACGATTGGACAGCGGCCACCAGCACAGCAGGATCAGCAGCGCCATCGCGAACATCAGCAAGCCGAGGCTGAACTGCCCGGTTTGCGGCAACATGGCGGACAGCCAGGTCGCCAGACCGGACCCCATGTTCTGCATCCCGCCCACCAGTGCGCCCGCCGCGCCGGCCAGGTAAGGGAACGGCTCCATCGCCCCGGTGGTCGCCAGCGGGAACAGCATGCCGGCGCCGAAGAAGAACAGCGCGGCCGGCACGATCAGCGTCCAGATGTTCATCACGCCGAACCAGCCCGGGATCCACATCATCGCCCCCGCCAGCAGGCAGCTAATCACCGAATGCCACATCAGCGTGTGGAAGGTCTTGCCGTCGCGCCCGGCGTACCAGGCGCCGAAAAACGCCGCCGGGATCGGCAGAATGAACAGGATGCTGACGGTCAGCCCACTCAGCCCCAACACGCCGCCCATCAACACGCCGCAGCTGGCCTCGAATACCGCAATCCCCGCCAGCGCGCCGATCAGCATCACCAGATAGCAGCTGAAGGTGCTGTCACCCAGCAGCTGGCGGAAACTGGCCAGCATGCGACGTTTTTCCGTTTGCACCGGGCGGGTTTCCGGCAGCCAGCGGAACATGGCGAAGGCGACGCAGGCGCACAGCGCCAGCAGGAAGGCGTAGCAGGCGCGCCAGCCGAACACCATCGCCAATGCGCCGCCGATCACCGGCGCCAGCAGCGGGCTAACCAAAATCCCCATGTTCAACAGGCTGTTGGCGTAGCGCAGGGCGGTGCCGGCATACAGATCGCGCGGCATGGTGCGCGCCATCACGCCCGCCACGCCGGTGCCCATGCCCTGAATCGCGCTGGCGGCAACCAGCATCGTCAGGTTGGTGGACAGCAGCGCGCCCAGCGCACCGACCAGGAAGATCATCATGCCGGTCAGGATCACCGGGCGGCGCCCGATACGATCCGATATCGGCCCGTAAATCAGCTGGGAGAAACCGTAGGTCAGCAGATACGCCGCCATCACCCGTTGCACGGCGCCGGTGCGAACCGACAGATCGTGGGCGATATCAGCAATAACGGGAACATAAATGGTTTGCGCCATCTGGCCGACGGCGACCAACAGGATAAGCATCACCAGCAGGTGAAAATTCTCTAGTTTTCTCATTATCTTCGTTAACGTTTCAACTCGTCACAGCGTCCCGGTATGGCCGTTGCAGCAGCCAGAACGGCGAGCAGCCCTCTATGGCGGCATAAACTAATCAAATCTGATTTTTTTAGCGAGTTTCAGGCAGATATTGATCCAGGTCACACTGGCAGCAAACCCGACCAGGCTCGTAAATTAAACTGTACGTCTAACGCTTTGGAGTTAAAAATAGCGCCCTTGCAGTAGCCGCGCTTTAGCATTTAATCGATAATTATTTTCATCAACTTGAAATAAAATAACACCATAGGGATTTGGTTCATGAAAACACCTGAGCTGATTTTATTGCAGTTAAAGGCTCTCGGCCCGCACTCGGCCAAAATGCTGGCGGAGCGTCTGGACATCACGCCGATGGGCATCCGACAACATCTGCAATCCCTGGAAAAACGTGAGTTGGTTTGTTACGAAGAAGCGCGCAGCAAGGTCGGCCGCCCGACGCGCTACTGGTCGCTGACAGCGCGAGGGCACGCTTTTGCGGCCGCCGATCAGGAACGGCTGCGGGCATCCGCGCTGCGGCTGTTTGGCGGCGCCGGCGTGGAACCGTTGCTGAACGCGCGCGAAGAGCAGCTTTATCTGCGTTATGCCGAAGAGCTGTCTGCCGAGCGCAGCCACCAAGAGCGGTTAGCCCGATTGGTGCGTCTGCGGCAACATGATGGTTACATGGCTGAATTGCTCGATCATCCGCACGGTGCGCTGTTGGTGGAAAACCACTGTCCGATCGGCGTGGCCGGTTCCAACTGCAGCAGCCTGTGCAATTCCGAGCTGCAGCTGTTTCACCGCCTGTTCGGCAACGACTACCGGATAGAGCGCACCACGCACGCCATTTCCGGCTCACGACATTGTGCTTATTTGATTCGACCACGGGAGCTTTAGAGTATGGCTGAATGGGTAAACGGCAAGGTTACGCAGGTAAAACAATGGACCGACGGGCTGTTCAGCCTGGTGGTCAATGCCCCCATCGATCCTTTCACCGCCGGGCAATTCGCCAAACTGGCGCTGGAGATCGACGGCGAACGAGTGCAACGCGCCTACTCCTACGTCAATGCCCCCGATGACGCCAACCTGGAGTTCTATCTGGTGACGGTGCCGGAAGGCAAACTGAGCCCGCGCCTCAATCAGCTGCGGCCAGGTTCGGATGTCATGGTGACTAAAGAAGCGGCCGGATTCTTCGTGCTGGATGAGGTGCCCGACTGCGACACGCTGTGGATGCTGGCGACCGGCACCGCCATCGGCCCCTATTTATCGATTCTGCAGCAAGGCGTCGGCCTGGAACGCTTTAACAACCTGGTGCTGGTGCACGCCGCGCGTTTTGCGCGCGATCTGAGCTACCTGCCGCTGATGCAGCAACTGCAGCAACGCTACAACGGCAAGCTGCGCATCCAGACCGTCGTCAGCCGTGAAGAGACGCCCGGTTCACTGACCGGCCGCGTGCCGGCGCTGATCGAGGACGGCCGGCTGGAAGCGGCGATCGGCTTGACCATCGACGCCGAAACCAGCCACGTGATGCTGTGCGGCAACCCGCAGATGGTGCGGGACACCCAGCAAACGCTGAAAGACCACCGCCAAATGCGCAAGCACCTGCGCCGCAAACCGGGCCACATCACCAGCGAGCACTACTGGTAACCCGAGGATCAGCGGAACTTCACCGGTTCGGCTTCCGGGCCGAACCGATTGTCTCCCGGCGTGCCGACGAAGGCGCCCAGATCGATAGTCATCATCACGATAATCAGCGTCGGGATGAAACGCCCGACGCCCCATTGCCAGATCGGCGCCAGCATTTGCCAGTTGCCCGCCGCCAGCATCCACGCCAGGATCAGCAGCAACGCCCACCAGCCGGCCTTGTTGCGATCGTGCAGACGTTTGACCAGCACCGCCGCCGTCGGCCAGAGCAGCGCCACGATGAAGAAGGCGATGGATTGGATGGCGATCAATTGATAATTGGCCAGCGTAAACGCCGCCGCCATCAGCACCAACCACAGCCCCATCCAGATCCAGAAGTCGCGCCGCCCGATGCGGCCCTTAAAAGAAAAACACCACTGTTGTAACGTCATCGATTCCTGCGCTCTAAGCCTGCCCATATTCTGCGCCGCAGTGTAACATAGGCGCTGCCGGGCCGAGTTTTCCGCCTTGCATAACGCGGCGCGCCGCACAGCTTTCTCGTCAGCGAACCGATAATGGCGTGGGATCTTTGACAAGGCCTGCGGGTTATCGCTTTAATCGGAGCCATCTTTGTCCTTGATGCCATACGCCATGCTGAGAAAAACCCTCGCCATCGCCTGCCTGCTGCAGGCCGCCGCCAGCGCCTGGGCCGAACCGCCCGCCGCCGAAGCGAAACCGACCGCGCCTTACCTGCTGGCCGGGGCGCCGACCTTCGATCTGACGGTGGTCAAGTTCCGCGAGAAATACAATCGCGACAACCCCAAGCTGCCGATTGGCGAATTCCGCGCCATTCCCGCCGCCGAAGACGATTCGCCGCTGCTGACGCGCGCCGCCAGTAAACTCAACGAAAACCTGTACGCCTCCACCGCACTGGAGAAAGGTACCGGTAAAATCAAAACGTTGCAGATCACGCATCTGCCGCTGCAGCAGGCCAATGAAGAAAAAGCCGCGCGCGCCATCGCCATCAACTACATGGCGGCGCTGATGCGTCAATTCGAACCGGCGCTGACGGTGGAACAGAGCCAGAACAAGGTGAACAGCCTGCTGGAAAAAGGCAAAGGATCGCGCTTTTACCAACAGCAGGTCGGCGCCATTCGCTATGTCGTCTCGGACAACGGCGATAAAGGCGTCACCTTCGCGGTTGAACCGATTAAGCTGGCGCTTTCCGAGCCGTAACGGCGCGGCATTTAATGACGAAAAGCAAAGCCTTCGCGCTTAATGATCTCTATACTGTTGGGCAGGTAAACTGCCGGTCCGGCAGTTGTCATTTCGACTCTCGCGTTCCCTAGTTGGAGGAAAAAACATGCGTCATCCATTAGTTATGGGTAACTGGAAGCTTAACGGTAGCACCCACATGGTCAACGAACTGATCGCCGGTCTGCGCAATGAGCTGAGCAGCGTTGACGGCTGTGGCGTCGCCATCGCCCCGCCGGTGATGTATCTGGATCAGGCCAAGCACGCGCTGGCCGGCAGCCGCATCGCGCTGGGCGCGCAGAACGTGGACGTTAACCTGTCCGGCGCCTTCACCGGTGAAGTTTCCGCCAACATGCTGAAAGACGTCGGCGCTCAGTACATCATCATCGGCCACTCCGAGCGTCGCACCTACCACAAAGAAAGCGACGAAGTGATCGCCGAGAAATTCGCCGTGCTGAAAGAAGCCGGCCTGATCCCGGTGCTATGCATCGGTGAAACCGAAGCGGAAAACGCCGCGGGCAAAACCGAAGAAGTATGCGCGCGCCAGATCGACGCCGTGCTGAAAACGCTGGGCGCACCGGCGATGAAAGGCACCGTGATCGCCTATGAGCCGGTCTGGGCCATCGGTACCGGCAAATCCGCCACCCCTGCGCAGGCGCAGGCCGTGCACAAATTTATCCGCGATCACATCGCCAAGCACGATGCCGCGGTTGCCGCTGAAATCATCATCCAGTACGGCGGTTCGGTGAACGACAAGAACGCCGCAGAGCTGTTCTCCCAGCCGGACATCGATGGCGCGCTGGTTGGCGGCGCCTCGCTGAAAGCCGACGCTTTCGCCGTGATCGTCAAAGCCGCTGCCGCAGCGAAAAAAGCCTGATTGCCTTAGGCTTGCCATAAAAAAACCCCGGCAAGCCGGGGTTTTTTATTGCCGTTTAAACGGCATCAGCGTTTGCTGATTTCGTCGAATACGCCGCCGGTGGCGAAGTGCACCTTCTGCGCTTCGGTCCAGCCGCCGAAGGTGTCATCCACGGTGAACAGCTTCAACTGCGGGAACTGCCCGGCGAACTTGGCCGCCACCGCCGCATCGCGCGGGCGGTAATAGTGCTGTGCCGCGATAGTCTGCCCTTCCGGCGAATACAGATATTTCAGGTAGGCGGTCGCCACCTCGCGGGTACCGCGTTTGTCGACCACCTTATCCACCACCGACACCGTCGGTTCGGCCAGGATCGATTCACTCGGGGTGATAATCTCGAACTTGTCTTTGCCCAGCTCTTTCTCCGCCAGCAACGCTTCGTTTTCCCAGGCGATCAGCACGTCGCCGATGCCGCGCTCAACGAAGGTGTTGGTCGAGCCGCGCGCGCCGGAATCCAGCACCTCGACGTTCTTGTACAGGTTTTTGACGAAGTCCTGCGCCTTGGCCTTATCGTTGTTGTTGTGGTGCAACGCGTAGCCCCAGGCGGCCAGGTAGTTCCAGCGGGCGCCGCCGGAGGTTTTCGGGTTCGGGGTGATCACCGACACGCCCGGCTTGATCAAATCAGGCCAGTCATGAATCTGTTTCGGGTTGCCTTTGCGCACCAGGAAGACGATGGTCGAGGTGTAAGGCGCCGAATTGTCCGGCAGGCGTTTGATCCAGTCTTTCTCGATGCGCCCGCGTTCGGCGATGGCGTCGACGTCATAGGCTAACGCCAGCGTCACCACGTCGGCCTCGATGCCGTTGATCACCGACGTCGCCTGCTTGCCGGAACCGCCGTGCGACTGGCGCACCGTCACCTTGTCGCCGGTTTCCGCCTGGTAGTGCTTGCTGAATGCCGTGTTGTAAGCCTGATAGAACTCACGCGTCGGATCGTATGACACGTTCAGCAACTGAATATCCTTCGCCATGGCGCCGGACGCCAACAGCACCAATGTCAGACCTACACCCCATTTACGCATCGACAGGCTCTCCCAGAAAATTAAGCGCAACCTCAATCGGTTGATTTAGCATCAGAGCCTGCCAGAAACTTTCCCGGCAACTAAAGAATAAAAAATTTTTGGATAGATGATTCTGGAATATGTCACCGGCGAGCATAAAAAAGCCCCCGAGAGCGGAGGCTTTTTTGTCGTGCGGTAAGTGGCGTATCAGTACAGCTTTTTTGCCGTTTCCAGCCAGTCGCCCTTGAACGGACGCTTCATGTTTTCGATCGCGTCGATGATGTCGTGGTGCACCATTTTTTCGTTCTGGATACCGACGCAGCGGCCGCCGTACCCCTGCAGCAGCAGTTCGATGGCGTAGGCGCCCATGCGCGAGGCCAGGATGCGGTCATAGGCGACCGGCGAACCGCCGCGCTGAATGTGGCCCAGCACGGTGGCGCGGGTTTCACGCTTGGTTTCCTGCTCAATGTGGCGCGCCAGCTCATCGATATCGCAGATGTGCTCGGTGATCGCCACGATGGCGTGTTTTTTGCCTTTGGCGATGCCGGCCTTGATTTCGCACACCAGATCTTCGCGGTTGAATTCGATTTCAGGCAGCACGATAAATTCGCAGCCGCCGGCAATCGCCGCCGCCAGCGTCAGATCGCCGCAGTAACGGCCCATCACTTCCACGATGGAGATACGCTGGTGCGACGAGGAGGTATCGCGCAGGCGGTCGATCGCTTCCACCACGGTTTCCAGCGCGGTGAAGTAACCGATGGTGTAGTCGGTGCCGGCGACATCGTTATCGATGGTGCCCGGCAGACCGATGCACGGGAAACCTTCTTCCGTCAGGCGTTTGGCGCCCATGTAGGAACCGTCGCCGCCGATCACCACCAGCGCGTCGATGCCGCGATTCTTCAGGTTTTCAATCGCCTTGGCACGCACGTTTTCATCCCTGAACTCCGGGAAGCGGGCCGAACCAAGGAAGGTGCCGCCGCGATTGATCATGTCGGACACGCTATAGCGGTCCAGCTGCTCCATGCGATCTTCGTACAAGCCAAGGTAGCCATCGTAAATACCAAAAACTTCCAGACCTTCTGAAAGCGCAGAACGCACAACGCCGCGGATTGCAGCGTTCATACCCGGCGAATCACCGCCGCTCGTCAGTACACCGATTTTCTTGATCATGACTACCTCTGAACTGTGTAGATGCAATTTCTTAAGAATTCTGTCTCCGCCGATCGTCTTGAAACCTCTCCGGCTGCAGAAAACCAGCTTTATGGCTTATTGCTGGATATTATATCAAAAACACCCAGCTGAATTGATTCAAGTCACGCAATATAACGGTTAAAACACCGCATGGCACGCTGAGCTAACTCAGATATTCATGATAATACGTTGCGCTATGCCTCTATATGATTATAGCTCCCAATGCCCCTGCCTACCCGGCGGCACCACGGAGCACGGATCCAGGTGAATGATGACATCCGCCCCCGCAAAACGTTGCCGCAGGGCTTGTTCCACCTGATCGGCCAACCGGTGCGCCTCGCGCAGCGGCAGCGTGTCCTCCATCTCCAGATGCAGCTGGATGAAACGCGTCGGCCCCGACTGCCGCGTGCGCAGATCGTGTGCGCCTTTCACCCCGGGCCAGGAGGAAACCACGGCGATAATCGCCTGGCGCTCGTCATCCGGCAACGCCCGATCCAACAGCGACTGCACCGCTTCATAGCCCATGCGCAGCGCGCTATAGAGGATGTAAACGCCGATGCCCAGCGCGAACAACGCATCCGCCCGTTGGAAGCCGTACCAGCTTAGCCCAAGAGCGATAAGAATAGCACCATTCATCATGACATCTGACTGATAATGCAGCATATCTGCGCGCACGGCCTGGCTGCGCGTTTTTCTGACCACCCAGCGTTGATAGGTGACCAGCATCAGGGTGCTGACTAACGCGATCACCGTCACGACGACCCCAACGCCGGGATCGCGCAGCGTTTGCGGTGCATACAGATGCTGGAAGCCGGTGAGAAACAGAAACAGGGCGGAACCGGAAATAAACATGCTTTGCGCCAGCGCCGCCAGCGACTCCGCTTTGCCGTGGCCAAAGGTGTGCTCGGCATCGGCAGGCTGCAGCGAATAGCGCACCACCAGCAGGTTGGTCAGCGAGGCGGCGATATCGACCAGCGAATCCACCAGCGCCGCCAGCAGGCTGACAGAACCGGTCTGGTACCAGGCGACGATTTTGATCAGCAACAGCGACGACGCCAGCGCGGTAGCGGCCAACGCAGCGGACTTTACCAGGCGTGCATAGCGCTGTTCCATTGAGGGATCCCGGTCAAAAGGTATGGCGCTCAATATAGCGAAATGTCGGATAAAAAAAACCCCGCCATCATGGCGGGGAAGACAGGGATGGTGTCTATGGCAAGGAAAAACAGGGGACTACTCAGTCGTACTTCACTTCTGGGCAGAAGCTTGCTGCAAACCAGAAATTTGTTGCTCCATCTGCTGCATGCGCTGCTGATGTTTCTGGTCTAAAACACTTTTTTGCTCTGGCGTCAGCAGGTTATACATTTGGTTGCGCACCCGGGCCATTTCCACCTGGCGCTTGACCTGCTGTTGGGCCATCTTTTCCGCCTGGGCGTACACGGCGGCTTCATCAAATTTCTCTGCGGTCACCAGTTTATGCATGGCTTCCATTTCAGCTACATTGACACCAGGCAGATCGTGCCGGGCCTGGCGCATCAAATCGCGCATTTGCTGGCGCTGCTGTTCGCTGAGGCTGACACCGTCGAACATATGGTGCTGGCCGGGTATTCGGGTCATCGCGTCGTTGCCGGGAGGTTGGGCTGTGTCCGGTATAGTGTCGGCAGCGAAGGCAGCGGTCGAACCAATTGCCAGCAGTGATGCCATAACTAATGCGGTCACCTTACGCATTTCAACTCCTCAAGCTTTCTCACTTTGCGAATCAACGAGGAGCAGTGTACCGCCGCACCTGAAAACCTGCGTCAGTGCATGTAAAACTACGTAAAGTCATGGAATGGCAACAGTTGATGACGTATTTTGCGTCTGGAGGTAAATCATAATGAACAAGATTCTGTTAGTTGACGACGACCGCGAGTTGACCTCGCTGTTAAAAGAACTGCTTGAAATGGAAGGTTTTAATATCGTCGTCGCGCACGATGGCGAGCAGGCGTTGTCGCTGCTGGACAGCTCCGTCGATCTGCTGCTGCTCGACATCATGATGCCGAAGAAAAACGGCATCGATACGCTGAAAGAACTGCGCCAACATCACCAGACGCCGGTCATCATGCTGACCGCGCGCGGCAGCGAACTGGACCGCGTGTTGGGCCTGGAGCTGGGCGCCGATGATTACCTGCCGAAACCCTTCAACGATCGCGAACTGGTCGCGCGCATTCGCGCCATTCTGCGCCGTTCCAACTGGAGCGAACAGCAGCAGCAGGTCGACAGCGGCGCCCCGACGCTGGATGTCGATGGCCTGCAGCTGAACCCCGGCCGCCAGGAGGCCAGCTTCGACGGCCAGGTGCTGGATCTGACCGGCACCGAGTTCACCCTGCTGTATCTGCTGGCGCAACATCTCGGCCAGGTGGTGTCGCGCGAACTGCTGAGCCAGGAAGTGCTGGGCAAACGCCTGACTCCGTTCGATCGCGCCATCGACATGCATATCTCCAACCTGCGGCGTAAGCTGCCGGATCGCAAAGACGGGCATCCGTGGTTCAAAACCCTGCGCGGGCGTGGTTATTTGATGGTATCTGCAACATGATCAACAGTTTGACGGCACGCATCTTCGCCATTTTCTGGTTCACGTTAGCCCTGGTGCTAATGCTGGTGCTGATGGTGCCCAAGCTCGACTCCCGCCAAATGACCTCGCTGCTCGACAGCGAGCAGCGGCAGGGGTTGATGCTGGAACAGCACGTCGAGGCCGAGTTGCAAAACGATCCGGCCAACGATCTGATGTGGTGGCGCCGCCTGTTCCGCGCCATCGACAAATGGGCGCCGCCGGGCCAACGCCTGCTGCTGGTCACCAGCGAAGGCCGGGTGATCGGCGCGCAGCGCAATGAAATGCAGATCGTCCGCAACTTCATCGGCCAATCCGACAATTCGGATCATCCGAAGAAGAAAAAGTACGGCCGCGTCGAACTGGTCGGGCCGTTCGCGGTGCGCGACGGCGAAGACAACTACCAGCTGTACCTGATCCGCCCCGCCAACAGCCCGCAATCCGATTTCATCAACCTGATGTTCGACCGGCCGCTGCTGCTGCTGATCGTCACCATGCTGATCAGCGCCCCGCTGCTGCTGTGGCTGGCCTGGAGCCTGGCGAAACCGGCGCGCAAGCTGAAGAACGCCGCCGATGACGTGGCGCGCGGCAACCTGAAGCAGCATCCGGAACTGGAGGCCGGCCCGCAGGAATTTCTGGCCACCGGCGCCAGCTTCAACCAGATGGTCAGCGCGCTGGAACGCATGATGAACGCCCAGCAACGCTTGATCTCGGACATCTCGCACGAGCTGCGCACGCCGCTGACTCGCCTGCAGCTGGCCACCGCGCTGATGCGCCGCCGCCACGGCGAAGGCCACGAGCTGGCGCGCATCGAAACCGAAGCGCAACGGCTGGATTCGATGATCAACGATCTGCTGGCGCTGTCGCGCGGGCAGCAGAAGGGCGAGCTGGCGCGCGAGCAGTTGAAGGCCAACGAACTGTGGGCCGACGTGCTGGATAACGCCCGTTTCGAAGCCGAACAGATGGGCAAGCAGCTGGAGATCGCTGCGCCGCCCGGTCCGTGGACGCTGTTCGGCAACGCGAGCGCGCTGGACAGCGCGTTGGAAAACATCGTGCGCAACGCCCTGCGTTATTCGCACACCCGCATCGCCGTGGCGTTCAGCGCCGACAATCAGGGCGTGACTATCCAGGTTGACGACGACGGCCCCGGCGTCAGCGCCGAAGACCGCGAGCAGATCTTCCGTCCGTTCTACCGCACCGATGAGGCGCGCGACCGTGAGTCCGGCGGCACCGGCCTTGGCCTGGCTATCGTCGAGGCGGCGGTCAATCAGCATCGCGGCTGGGTGAAGGCCGAAGACAGCCCGCTTGGCGGTCTGCGGCTGGTGCTGTGGCTGCCGCTGCATCATCAACGCCTATCGTCTAAGACAGAACAGTAAGAGTTTGCTATCCTGCGCCCCTCGTTCACGAGGGGCCTGCAACATGCTGAACATCGTTTTATTTGAACCCGAAATTCCACCCAATACCGGCAATATCATCCGCCTGTGCGCCAATACCGGCTTTAATCTGCACCTGATCGAACCGCTGGGTTTCCCGTGGGACGACAAACGCCTGCGCCGCGCCGGGCTGGACTATCATGAGTTCACCCGCGTCAGCCGCCATGCCGATTACGCCGCCTTTCTCGCCGCCGAAAACCCGCAGCGGCTGTTTGCCCTCACCACCAAAGGCACGCCGGCGCACAGCGCCGTCAGCTACCAGGCCGGCGACTACCTGCTGTTCGGCCCGGAAACGCGCGGGTTGCCTGCCGACATCCTCGATGCGCTGCCCGCGCAGCAAAAAATCCGCATCCCGATGCAGGCGCAAAGCCGCAGCATGAACCTGTCGAATGCCGTATCGGTGGTGGTGTATGAAGCCTGGCGGCAGCTGGGCTATGCCGGTGCGCTGATCAAGGCGTAATCCGCGACGTCGCGCCATACTGGAAGAGTCATCCTTTCCAGGCACGGCATATGGCTTTCGTCGCAGAGATTGTCACCCAGCTTCGCCGGCTCGAACCGGCGCTGAACGAGGCGCTGTTGCGGCTGCAACAGGCGCAAGACAGCGAAGCGCTGCACGACTTGCGCGTCTGTCTGCGCCGCATTCGCAGCCTGCTGCGCCCGTTACGCGGCTGCCCCGGCGCAACCCGGCTCGATCGGGCCGCCGCCGAATTGGGCAGGCTCACGACGCCGCTGCGCGATCTCGAGGTGCTGATCGCCGAACTGGCGCGCCATCGCCTCGATTGGCAGGCTAACGTGCGCCAGAGCGAATTTCAGGCCCGCTACCGTCAACTGCTCACCCATCCGCAGCTCATCGGCTTTCCCTCGCTTTTGCACGCCTGGCCGCGCCGCTTTCGCCGCAGCGCGCAACGCGCTGCCAAACACCGTGTGAACCGACGCCTGCAGCGCCAACAACGGCAATTGCGCCGGGCATTGGCCGATACCGGCTACGATCGCCACCGCCTGCGGCTGCTGATAAAACGCCTGCGTTACGCGGCTGAAGCCTATCCGCAGCGCCTTCCCCTCTCCCCCGCCGCGATGGCGAGCCTGAAAGCGGCGCAGAACGCCCTCGGTGATTGGCACGACCGGGAGGTTTGGTGCCTGCAAGCCGAACATCAGGCGGATCTCTGGCCCTTGTTGCCCCGGTGGCAAGCTGAGCAACGCCAGGCGCTGGTCAGCGCGGACGCCTTGCTCGCCGCCTTATCACCGGCACTGGCGGCGAAAACCGGCGGCGCATCACGATCCTGAAAAAAGGCCGCAGCAGGGCACGCCCGGCCCCGAAAAAGCCCGATGAGGCGCAGATAATGCGCTATGTTTTGTAAGGGTAATCACCACTCATCATAGGAAACCATATGAAGAAACAACGTTTGAGCGTTGCCATGGCGGTTCTGGCGGCGGGCCTGTTGCTGGCGGGCTGCTCGTCCAAAGTCACCCAAACGAATCAATATTCGGGGTTCCTACCGGACTACAGCAAGCTGCAGGAAACCAGCTCGCCAAGCGGCCATAAAACGCTGCGTTGGATCGATCCCACCTTTAAAGAGTCGAATTATCGCGGCGTGTATGTCGCTCCCGTGGTTTATTACCCGGCGGCTAAACCCACCGCCCGCGTCAGCCAACAAACGCTGGACAAAATTAGAAACTATACCGACCAAAGCGTGAGAAAAGCGGTGGCCGAGCGCACTACCGTTTTGAATAACCCGACAGGTTCCCGCGTGCTGTTGGCCAAAGTCGCGATTACCGCCGTGTCTGCCGAAGATGAGGATATGAAATTCTATGAAGTGGTGCCGGTAGCGGCCGTGGTGGCCAGCACCATGGCCGCCACTGGCCACCGGACGCAAAACACCACGCTGTTCCTGGAAGCGCAGTTGATCGATCAGGATAGCGGTAAAACGGTGCTGGAAGTGGTGCGCAAGAGTTACGGCAAAACCGTCAACAACGACAGTGCGCCAGTCACGGAACAAGAAGTTAAAGCGGCGATCGATGACATGGTCAACGACATCGTCACGTTCCCGAAACAGGGCTGACCGCCGCCTGAAAAACACAGGGGGAGCCGAAGCTCCCCCTGAATGAACCCGCAACCACGGCTTAGATGCCGTCGCCGTACTCGAAGCCGTGGTTGGTGCCGTTGAAGTATTGGTCCATATCCATCGACGGCGTATCGCTCTCCGGCCGCCCGACGATGCGCGCCGGCACGCCGGCGGCGGTGGTGTGCGGCGGTATCGCCTGCAAGACCACCGAGCCCGCGCCGATCTTCGCGCCCTTGCCCACTTCGATATTGCCGAGAATTTTGGCGCCTGCGCCAATCATCACCCCTTCACGGATTTTCGGGTGACGGTCGCCGCTGGTTTTACCGGTACCGCCCAGGGTGACCGACTGCAGGATAGAAACGTTGTTCTCCACCACCGCCGTTTCACCGATCACGATGCCGGTGGCGTGGTCGAGCATGATGCCGCAACCGATGGTCGCCGCCGGGTGGATGTCTACGCCGAAGGCGACGGAAATTTGATTTTGCAGGTAGATAGCCAGCGCCTGCCGCCCTTGCTGCCACAGCCAGTGGCCGATGCGGTAAGCCTGCAGCGCATGGAACCCCTTCAGGTAAAGCAGCGGCGTGGAGTATTTATCGACCGCCGGGTCGCGCAGGCGCACCGCGAGGATATCGCGCGCCGCCGAAACGATCATCTGGTTGTCAGACTTGTAGGCCTCTTCCACCACCTCACGCACCGCGATGGCGGGCATGATCGGCGTGGCCAGCTTGTTGGCCAGCATATAGCTGAGCGCGCTGCCCAGGTTCTCGTGCTTGAGCAACGTCGCATGGAAAAAGCTGGCCAGCATCGGTTCACAATCAGCCAGTGCTCGCGCTTCTGATTTAATGCTGTTCCAGACCTGTTCCAACTCTTCTGACGACATCACATACCCCTTTACCTTGCCAAACGGGCCGCTTCACACGGTAGCGCGAAGCGGCCCAGGTCATTTGCGGGGTCAGCATTCAGCTGCCCCGACATATCGTTTTATGTCACGCGCTGGGTTTTTCGTCCTTTCGGGCTCGCCCCAGCAGGCTCAGCGCCGCTTCGCGGGCGTCCTTGTGGCAGTAAAGCACCTGATAAATCTGTTCGGTGATCGGCATTTCCACACCGTGCCGCTGCGCCAACGCCAACACCTCTTTGGTATTGCGATAGCCCTCGACCACCTGACCGATACTGTCCTGCGCTTCCTGCACGCCTTTACCCTGCCCCAGCATAATGCCGAAGCGACGGTTGCGCGACTGGTTGTCCGTGCAGGTTAGCACCAGATCCCCCAGCCCCGCCATGCCCATGAACGTCGAGGGATCGGCGCCCAGCGCAGAACCCAGACGGCTCATTTCCGCCAGCCCGCGCGTAATCAACGCGGTACGGGCATTGGCGCCGAAACCGATGCCGTCGGACATGCCGGCGCCGATGGCGATCACGTTCTTCACTGCGCCGCCAAGCTGCACACCGATGAAGTCGGGATTGCTGTAGACGCGGAAACTCTTGCCGCAGTGCAGCAGCTGTTGCAGATCGTCGGCGAACTGCGCATCGGTCGCCGCCAGCGCGATCGCCGTCGGCAGGCCGGCGGCCAGCTCTTTGGCGAACGTCGGCCCGGAGAGCACCGCCAGCGGGATCGCCTCGCCCAACGCCTCACGCGCCACGTCCTGCAGCAAGCGGCCGGTTTCCGCTTCCAACCCTTTGGTGGCCCACACGATGCGGGCATCCGGGCGCAGATGCGGCTTCAGCTGGCGCAGCACGTCGCCGAACACGTGGCTCGGCACCACCACCAGCACGTCGCGGCTGGCGGCCAGCGCACGCGCCAAATCGGCTTCGAGCAGCAGGGTATCGGGGAAGGGAACGTCAGGCAGAAACGCCTGATTGCAGCGATCGCGCTGCAACGTTTGAATTTGCGCGGGGTTATGTCCCCACAACACCACGGGATGGCCGTTACGCGCCAGCGTAATGGCCAATGCGGTGCCGTACGAGCCGGCACCGATAACAGTCATTGAAGCATTGACGGTGTTCATCAGGCATCCTGATGTGGTGCGGCACCTTCGCCTTCCGCCTGCTGCTGCAGATAGTTCATGAACAGCGCGTCAAAGTTGACCGGTGCCAGATTCAGCTGCGGGAAGGTGCCGCGGGAAACCAGGCTGGTGATGCACTCGCGCGCATACGGGAACAGGATGTTCGGGCAGTATGCACCCAGGCAATGCGCCAGCTGCGTGCCTTCAATGCCTGCTACCGAGAAGATGCCAGCCTGCTGCACTTCGCACAGGAACGCAGTCTCTTCGCCCAGGGTCGCCGTCACGGTTACGCGCAGTACCACTTCATACACTTCGTCAGCCAGCTGGCTGGACGCGGTATCCAGATCAAGTTTAACTTCCGGCTGCCATTCCTGCTGGAAAACCTGCGGCGCGTTCGGCGCTTCGAAGGAGATATCCTTGGTATAGATACGTTGGATCTGGAAAGCCATTTCGGTGCTGTTTTGTTCTGACATGTGAGTAATACCCTTGGTTAAACGTCCTTATTGACACTCGGTGAACCGGCAAGCTGCTTAAAGCAGCGGATCCAGGCCGCCGCGAGCATCGAGTTCATATAAATCATCGCAGCCGCCGATATGCCGGCTGTCGATGAAAATCTGCGGCACGGTGGTGCGCCCGCTGCGCTCGATCATCACTTCGCGCTTGGCGCTATCGCCGTCGATGGCGATCTCGTTAAACGCCGCGCCCTTGCTGTTCAACAGCGCCTTGGCGCGATGGCAGAACGGGCAGGTCGCTTTGGTGTAGATATCAATGTTAGCCATGGATTGCCACCTCAAATAGGTTAAACGGTTACTTACCGCGCACCAGCGGCAGGTTTTCTCCGCTCCAGCCGGCAATGCCGTCTTTCAGCATCGTCACCTTTTCAAAACCGGCCTTGCTCAGGTTCTCCGCCGGCTCGCGGGAGGCGGTGCCGTTAGCGCACACGACGATGATCGGCTGCGCTTTGTGTTTTTCCAGCTCGCCCAGGCTGCCGTTTTTGATTTCGCTGGCGGTCAGGTTGATGGCGTTGGCCAGGTGACCACGGCGGAAATCGTCGCGGCTGCGGGTGTCGACCACCACGGCTTCTTCTTTGTTGATCAGGCGAATGGCTTCACCGCGGGCGATCTCTTTGACCTTGGAGAAACGGCTTTTGAAGGTCATGACGATCACGGCGACCAGCAGAGCGATCCAAGCCAGGCTCAGAATAGGGTGTCTGCTTACGAATGGCATAATTTCTTGCAGCATGGGGTGTAACAACTCCCGTCAGTTAAGGGATAAATAAGTCAAGGTTCCAGAGTATACCTGCCGAGTGCGGCAAATACAGCCAATAAGCAAGCGCGATTGTAGAAACTGCGGGCTGCGCTGAGAAATTCCCGAGGTCAGAGCATAAAAGCCCGCGCGATTCGCCGCAACCTTGATCTCTTTGGGCTATTTATCGCCGGCGGCGGTGTAAAATCAGCCGGTTTTTCGAGGGCGAATAGCCATGCTTGCGGCGGGCGCATGGCTATTCGCAGCTTAAAAAGTTCATAAGAGGTCAATGCAATGTCGAACAACAAAAAACCGATGGTCCTGGTGATCCTGGACGGTTACGGCCACCGTGAAGAGCGACAGGACAACGCGATCCTGAACGCCGGCACCCCGGTGATGGATCGTCTGTGGCGGGAGCAGCCGCATACGCTGATCGCCGCCTCCGGGCTGGATGTCGGCCTGCCCGATGGGCAAATGGGCAACTCCGAAGTCGGCCACGTCAATCTGGGCGCCGGGCGCATCGTGTACCAGGATCTGACCCGGCTGGACAAAGCGATCGCCGACGGCGACTTCTTCACCAACCCGGTGCTGACCGCCGCCGTCGATAAGGCCGTAACGGCCGGCAAGGCGGTGCATATCATGGGTCTGCTGTCGCCGGGCGGCGTGCACAGCCATGACGAGCACATCCTGGCCATGATCAAGCTGGCCGCCCAACGCGGCGCCAAAGCCATTTATCTGCATGCCTTCCTTGATGGGCGCGACACGCCGCCGCGCAGCGCCGAAGCCCCGCTGCAACGCTGCCGCGACGCCTTCGCCGCATTGGGCGTCGGGCGCATCGCCTCGCTGATCGGCCGCTACTACGCGATGGACCGCGACAACCGCTGGGATCGCGTGCAGCTGGCCTATGACCTGCTGACCACAGCCAAAGGCGATGCCGTGGCCGAGGATGCGATCACCGGCCTGCAGGCTGCTTATCAGCGCGGTGAAAACGACGAGTTCGTCAGACCGACCGTGATCCGCGCCGCCGGTGAGGCCGATGCCGCAATGCAGGACGGCGACGCGTTGATCTTCATGAACTTCCGCGCCGACCGCGCGCGCCAGATCACCCGCGCTTTCGTGAACGCCGACTTCGACGGTTTCCCGCGCGCCAAGCAGGTGCAGTTCGGCGATTTCGTGATGCTGACCGAATACGCCGCCGACATCGCGACCGCCTGCGCCTATCCGCCGGCGCCGCTGGCCAACACCTTCGGCGAATGGTTGATGAAGCACGACAAAACCCAGTTGCGCATCTCGGAAACCGAAAAATACGCCCACGTCACCTTCTTCTATAACGGCGGCGTGGAAGCGCCGTTCAAGGGCGAAGACCGCGTGCTGGTCAACTCGCCACAGGTCGCCACCTATGATCTGCAGCCGGAGATGAGCGCCGCCGAGCTGACCGACAAGCTGCTGAGCGCCATCCGCAGCGGCAAATACGACGCCATCATCTGCAACTACCCGAACGGCGACATGGTGGGGCATACCGGCGTGTATGAAGCGGCGGTCAAAGCGGTGGAAACGCTGGACGCCTGCATCGCTCAGGTGGTTGACGCGGTGCGCGACGTCGACGGCCAACTGCTGATCACCGCCGATCACGGCAACGCCGAGCAGATGCGCGATCCGGCCACCGGCCAGGCGCACACCGCCCACACCAGCCTGCCGGTGCCGCTGATTTACGTCGGCAAACCGGCGCGCGCGGTCGAAGGCGGCAAGCTTTCGGACATCGCGCCAACCCTGTTAACGCTGATGGGAATGGAAATCCCGCAAGAGATGACTGGTAAGCCGCTGTTCATCGTGGAATAATCCTTCTCCATGAGGGAGAAGGCGTTTTTTGCACTATCAAGGGTAACCCGAAGCGCAAACGCAGGCAGCCGGCCGCTGCCTGAACGCACCGCGCCAAGGACGTTCACCGCCATGTGCGCCAGCGTATTTTGCGCTGGCGTCTTGCTGTTGCCGCTCGCCGGCCAGGCGGCGGAAGACAATAAATCCCAGCTGAAAGACATCCAGCAGAGCATCGCCGAGAAAGAAAAAGCGGTGAAGCAGCAGCAACAGCAGCGCAGCTCGCTGCAGGATCAGCTGCGGCAGCAGGAAAAAACCATCGCCCAGGCCAGCCGCCAGTTGCGCGACACCCAGGGCACGCTCACCCAGTTGGGCAAGGACATTTCCGGCCTGAACGCCTCGATCGCCAAGCTGCAAAAACAGCAATCGACCCAGCAAAACCTCCTCGCCAAACAGCTCGACGCCGCCTTCCGGCAAGGGCAGCACAGCGCCGTGCAGCTGATCCTCAGCGGTGAAGAAAGCCAGCGCAGCGAACGTATTCTGGCCTATTTCGGTTATCTGAACGAAGCGCGCCAGAAAACCATCGAAGAGCTGAAACAGACCCGCGCCGAGCTGGCGAAGCAAAAAACCACGCTGGTGGCCAAACAGGGCCAGCAAAAATCCTTACTGAGCGAACAACAGACGCAGCAGCAGAAGCTGGAGCAGGCGCGCGGCGCCCGCAAGAAAACGCTGACCGCGCTGGAAGCCTCGCTGGAAAAAGACCAACAACGCCTGGTGGAACTGCGCCAAAACGAAGCCCGCATGCGCGACAAGATCGCCCGAGCGGAGCGCGAAGCCCGTGCGCGCGCCGAACGCGAAGCGCGTGAAGCGGCCAAGGTGCGCGAACAGGTGCGCATCAAGGAACAGCAGGCGAAGAAAACCGGCACCACCTACAAACCTAGCGAAGCCGATCGCTCGCTGATGGCGCGAACCGGCGGCCTCGGTCGTCCGGCCGGCCAGCTGATGTGGCCGGTGCGCGGCCGCACGCTGCACGGCTTTGGCGAGCAGCAGCAGGGCGAGCTACGCTGGAAAGGCATGGTGATCGAAGCCCGCGAAGGCAGCGAAGTGAAAGCCGTCGCCGATGGCCGCGTGCTGCTGGCCGACTGGCTGCAAGGCTATGGCCTGATGGTGGTGGTCGAACACGGTAAAGGCGACATGAGCGTGTACGGCTACAACCAAAGCGCGTTGGTCAACGTCGGGGCGCAGGTGCGCGCTGGCCAGCCGATCGCTCTGGTCGGCACCAGCGGCGGCCAGGGAACGCCGTCGCTCTATTTCGAAATCCGTCGTCAGGGACAGGCGGTTAACCCACTGCCGTGGTTGGGAAGATAGATTTGCGTTATGTCAAAACCCGTACAGCTTTGTTAATCGGCTGTCTGCTGCAGGTTTACGCTGCGCAGGCAGGAAAACTCTCCATCGTCATCGATGACGTGGGCTACCGCCCTCACGAAGAAAACGCGGTGCTGCAAATGCCGACGGCGATCTCGGTCGCAGTCTTGCCCAACGCGCCGCATGCCCGCCTGATGGCCACCCGCGCCCACAGCCAGGGCCGCGAAGTCTTGATCCACATGCCGATGGCGCCGCTCAGCAAGCAGCCGCTGGAACGCGATACCCTGCAGCCTTCCATGAGCAGCGACGAGATCCAGCGCATCATCCGCAACGCGGTGAACAACGTGCCCTACGCGGTCGGCATGAACAACCACATGGGCAGCGCCATGACCTCCAGCCTGCCGGGCATGCAGAAAGTGATGCAGGCGCTCGAAAGCTATCGTCTGTATTTCCTCGACAGCATGACCATCGGCAGCAGCCAGGCGACCCGCGCCGCGGCCGGCACCGGCGTGAAAGTGATCAAACGCAGGGTGTTCCTCGACGATACCGCGAACGAAGCCGATATCCGCCGCCAGTTCAACCGCGCGGTCGAATTGGCGCGGCGCAACGGTTCCGCCATCGCCATCGGCCACCCGCGCCCGGCGACGGTGAAAGTGCTGCAGCAGATGCTGCCGTCGCTGCCCGCCGATATCGTGCTGGTCAAACCGAGCGCGCTGCTGAACGAACCGCAGGGCAACGGCGGTGGCAGCTACGTTCCGCCGCCGGTCAAACCGCAAAAACCGCAGCCGAAGAACCCGTTCAGCGGCGGCATCAAGCAGTGCAAGGTCAAACCGCCGAAGGAAAAAGCCAACGCCGGCACCGCGCTGGGCGTTATCGCCGACAGCATTGCCACCTCGCCGCCGGTGACCTTCATCAAGCGTCATTGGCAGCACTGGACACAAACCAAACCGCAAGCATAAAAAAAGGGCCGGAATTCCGGCCCTTTTCACGCCTGCCGAGATCAATCCCAGCTCAGCACCACTTTGCCCGATTTGCCGGAGCGCATGGCGTCGAAGCCCTGCTGGTACTCGTCGATCGAGAAACGGTGGGTGATGATCGGGGTCAAATCCAGACCGGACTGGATCAGCGCCGCCATCTTGTACCAGGTTTCGAACATTTCGCGGCCGTAAATCCCTTTGATAAACAGCCCTTTGAAGATGACCTGATTCCAGTCGATCGACATATCCGAAGGCGGAATGCCCAGCATGGCGATACGCCCGCCGTGGTTCATCGCATTGAGCAGCGTGCGGAACGCCGGCGGCGCGCCGGACATTTCCAGGCCGACGTCGAACCCTTCGGTCATGCCCAGTTCGGCCATCACGTCGCTGAGGTTTTCCTTGCTGACGTTCACCGCACGGGTCACGCCCATTTTGCGCGCCAGTTCCAGGCGGTATTCGTTAACGTCGGTGATCACCACATGGCGGGCGCCGACGTGTTTGCACACCGCCGCCGCCATAATGCCGATCGGGCCGGCGCCGGACACCAGCACGTCTTCCCCGACCAGATCGAACGACAGCGCGGTATGCACCGCGTTACCGAACGGATCAAAGATCGAAGCCAGTTCATCGGAGATGTTATCCGGGATCTTGAAGGCGTTGAACGCCGGGATCACCAGGTATTCCGCGAAGCTGCCCGGGCGGTTCACGCCCACGCCGACGGTGTTGCGGCACAGGTGCGTGCGGCCGCCGCGGCAGTTGCGGCAGTGGCCGCAGGTGATGTGGCCTTCGCCGGACACGCGATCGCCGATGTTGAAGCCTTTGACTTCCTGACCGATCGCCACCACTTCGCCCACGTATTCATGGCCGACCACCATCGGAACCGGAATGGTTTTTTGCGACCACTCGTCCCAGTTGTAGATATGCACATCGGTGCCGCAGATCGCGGTTTTGCGGATTTTGATCATGATGTCGTTGTGGCCCAGCTCCGGCTGAGGCACGTCGGTCATCCAAATCCCTTCTTCCGCTTTCAGTTTTGACAGTGCTTTCATGGTTTTACCTTATGCAATAACGCCAAGATCCTTACCGATACGTGTAAACGCCGCCACTGCGCGTTCGATTTGCTCCGGGGTGTGGTCGGCGGACATCTGGGTGCGGATGCGCGCCTGGCCTTTCGGCACCACCGGATAGAAGAAACCGGTCACATAGATGCCTTCCTTGAGCAACGCATTGGCGAATTCCTGCGCCAACTTCGCCTCACCCAGCATCACCGGGATGATGGCGTGATCGGCGCCGGCCAACGTGAAGCCGGCGGCGGTCATTTTTTCGCGGAACAGACGCGCATTGGCCCACAGGCGATCGCGCAGGGCATCGCCCTCTTCCAGCAGTTCCAGCACTTTGATCGACGCGGCGACGATCGCCGGCGCCAGCGAGTTGGAGAACAGGTACGGGCGCGAACGCTGGCGCAGCCACTCCACCACTTCTTTCTTGGCGGCGGTGTAGCCGCCGGACGCGCCGCCCAGCGCTTTGCCTAACGTACCGGTGATGATATCGACGCGGCCCATCACTTCGCAGTATTCATGGGTGCCGCGCCCGTTGGCGCCGACAAAGCCCACCGCGTGAGAGTCATCCACCATCACCAACGCCTGGTATTCGTCCGCCAGATCGCAAACCCCTTTCAGGTTGGCGATCACGCCGTCCATCGAGAAGACGCCGTCGGTGGCGATCAGGATGTGACGCGCGCCGTCGGCTTTGGCCTGCTTCAGCTGCGCGGCCAGCTCGGTCATGTCGTTATTGGCATAGCGATAACGCTTGGCCTTGCACAGGCGCACGCCGTCGATGATCGACGCGTGGTTCAGCGCATCGGAGATAATGGCGTCTTCCGGGCCGAGCAGGGTTTCGAACAGCCCGCCGTTGGCGTCGAAGCAAGAGGAGTACAGGATCGCGTCTTCCATGCCCAAAAAGGCCGCCAGTTTCTGTTCCAGCTGCTTGTGGCTGTCCTGGGTGCCGCAGATGAAGCGCACCGACGCCATGCCGAAACCGTGGCTGTCCATGCCCGACTTGGCGGCGGCGATCAGCGCCGGGTGGTTGGCCAGGCCCAGGTAGTTATTGGCGCAGAAGTTGATCACATGGCTGCCGTCGGCGACGGCGATATCCGCCTGTTGCGCGGAGGTGATGATGCGTTCTTCCTTGAACAGCCCTTCACTGCGCGTGGCGGCAAGCTGTTGTTCCAACTGCTGATAAAAAGACGCTGACATTCGGTTATCTCCAGGATTGGGCTATTTGCGGCATATTTTACTGATTTGTAACCAAACTGACGAGAATGCGCGGGAGAGAATATTAAAATTGCAGCAGATATCACGGCAAACGGCGGACTTCAATGGCAATGCGGGATATTCGGAGCCCTTCCGCTGTTTGCCGCGGCATGAAATGCTATTATAACCGCCATTGAGCGTGGGGCATTGTGCCCCGCCAGGCAGCTTAGCAGGGGTAACCCAATGATTATCGTCACAGGCGGCGCCGGCATGATCGGCAGCAACATCATTAAGGCACTGAACGACAAGGGATATCGCGATATCCTGGTGGTGGATAACCTGAAAGACGGCACCAAGTTCGTCAACCTGGTCGATCTGGATATCGCCGACTATATCGATAAAGAAGACTTTATCGCCAGCATCGTGGCCGGCGACGATCTGGGCGAGATCGAAGCGGTGTTCCACGAAGGCGCCTGCTCCGCGACCACCGAGTGGGACGGCAAGTACATGATGGACAATAACTATCAGTACTCCAAAGACCTGCTGCACTACTGCCTGGATCGCGAAATCCCGTTCTTGTATGCCTCCTCCGCCGCCACTTACGGCGGCCGCGAAGAGTTCATCGAAGAGCGTGAGTATGAAGCGCCGCTCAACGTTTACGGCTACTCCAAATTCCTGTTCGATCAATACGTGCGCGAGATCCTGCCGGAAGCGGACTCGCAGATCTGCGGCTTCCGCTACTTCAACGTTTATGGCCCGCGCGAAGGCCACAAAGGCAGCATGGCCAGCGTCGCCTTCCACCTGAATACCCAGATCAACCGCGGCGAAAACCCGAAACTGTTCGCCGGCAGCGAAAACTTCAAGCGTGACTTCATCTACGTCGGCGACGTGGCGGCGGTTAACCTGTGGTTCTGGGAAACCGGCAAATCCGGCATCTTCAACTGCGGCACCGGCCGAGCGGAAACCTTCCAGGCGGTAGCCGACGCGGTGGTGGACTTCCACCAGAAAGGCGCTGTGGAATACATCGAGTTCCCGGAGAAGCTGAAAGGCCGCTATCAGGCGTACACCCAGGCCGATCTGACCAAGCTGCGCGCGGCCGGCTACGACGCACCGTTCAAAACGGTCGCCGAAGGCGTGAAAGAGTACATGGCCTGGTTGAACCGCACCGCATAAGCTGAAGGAATTAACGCTGGGTATGAAAATACTGGTTATCGGCCCTTCTTGGGTTGGCGACATGATGATGTCGCAAAGTCTCTATCGCACCCTGAAGGTCGAATACCCGTCGGCGGAGATCGATGTGATGGCGCCGGCCTGGTGTCGCCCGTTGCTGGCGCGCATGCCGGAAGTCAATCAGGCGCTGGCGATGCCGCTGGGCCACGGCGCGCTGGGGCTCGGCGAGCGCCGCCGCCTGGGGCGCGCTCTGCGCGCCAACCGTTACGATCGCGCTTACGTTCTGCCCAACTCGTTCAAATCCGCGCTGGTGCCTTTCTTCGCCGATATCCCGCAGCGCACCGGCTGGCGGGGCGAAATGCGCTACGGCCTGCTGAACGACGTCCGCGTGCTCGACAAGGCCGCTTTCCCGCTGATGGTGCAGCGCTATGTGGCGCTGGCCTATGACAAAGGCCGCGTTCAGCGCGCCGACGATCTGCCGCAGCCACTGCTGTGGCCGCAGCTGCGGGTGAGCGACGAAGAGATCGCCGACACCACCGCGGCCTTCAACCTGACCGACAGCCGCCCGATCGTCGGCTTCTGCCCAGGCGCGGAGTTCGGCCCCGCCAAGCGCTGGCCGCACTATCACTACGCGGCGCTGGCTCAGCGGCTGATCGAGAGCGGCTATCAAATCGCGCTGTTCGGTTCGGCGAAAGACCATGAGGCCGGCGAACAGATCCGCGCCGCATTGCAGGAAGACGCGCGCGATTTCTGCCTTAATCTGGCCGGGAAAACCCAGCTGGAGCAAGCAGTTATCCTGATCGCAGCCTGCCGGGCGGTGGTCAGCAACGACTCCGGTTTAATGCACGTTGCCGCAGCGTTGAACAAACCGCTGATAGCCTTGTACGGGCCAAGCAGCCCCGACTTCACACCGCCGCTTTCCGACAAGGCGCGGGTCATTCGCCTGATCAGCGGCTACCACAAGGTGCGTAAGGGCGATGCCGAGCAGGGATACCACCAAAGTTTGATCGATATTCAGCCGCAGCAAGTGTTGGATGCGCTGACGCCGTTACTTGTCGCCAGCGAGGAATAGTCATGCAGGTGTTAATTGTAAAAACCTCCTCGATGGGGGACGTGCTGCATACGCTGCCCGCCCTGACCGACGCGCTGCAGGCCATTCCCGATATCCGCTTCGACTGGGTGGTGGAAGAAGGCTTCAGCCAAATCCCCACCTGGCACCCGGCGGTAGATCGCGTGATCCCGGTGGCCATTCGCCGCTGGCGAAAAAACTGGTTCGGCAACGATACTCGGCAACAGCGCTGCGACTTCAAGCGCGCGCTGCAAGAACGCCGTTACGACGTGGTGATCGACGCGCAGGGCCTGATCAAAAGCGCCGCGCTGATCACGCGCATCGCTAAAGGCAACAAACATGGCCCGGACTGCAAGAGCGCGCGCGAGCCGTTCGCCAGCTGGTTCTACAATGTGCGCCATGAGGTAGACAAACAGCAGCACGCGGTGGAACGCACGCGCGAACTGTTCGCCAAAAGCCTCGGCTACGATAAACCGGGCAGCTACGGCGATTACGCCATCGCCGCACGCTTTCTCAGCCGCCCGCCGGCCGATGCCGGGCAGTATTTGGTGTTTCTGCACGCGACGACCCGTGACGATAAGCATTGGCCGGAGCAAAACTGGCGTGAGCTGATCGCGCTGGCGGCGGACAGCGGGCTGAAGATCAAACTGCCGTGGGGCGCAGAGCATGAACATCAGCGCGCGCTGCGCTTGGCGGAAGGTTTTCCACATGTCGAGGTGCTGCCGAAACTCAGCCTGCAGCAGGTGGCCGAGGTGCTGGCCGGCGCCAGGGGAGTGATCTCGGTCGACACCGGGCTCAGCCATTTGACCGCCGCGCTCGACAAACCGAACATCACGCTGTTCGGGCCGACCGATCCCGGCCTGATCGGCGGTTACGGGCAAAATCAGCACTCGCTGATTTCGCCGGAAAAAAGCATGGCGACAATCGACGCCGATACGGCATGGCAGGCGCTGCAAAAGGTTATAGCATGAAAAAACTGCACATTATCAACCTGGGTAAAATGGGCGGCGTCGAGCGCCTGTTCCTGCAGTACATCAACGATACCACCGACGGCAGCAACCAGGTCCTGTGCATCAGCGGCGACATTGGCGAAGAGATCCGCCGCCAGTTGCCGGCGCATCAGCCCGTCACCTTCGCCAACCGCCTGATCAATGCGTTGCCGTTGCGTTGCCCGCAGTTCCTGCGCAAATTTTTGCTGAAATGGAAAATTGAACGGGCGAACGCCGACGTGGTGATCGTCTGGGACCTGGTGCCGGGGCTGGCGGCCAAACCCAAGCGCGGCAAGCTGGTTTACTACGATCACGGCTGCTCCTGGCGTTACCCCAAGAATAAAAAGACGCTGCGTTTCTTCGCCATGCTGGACGGCGTGATTTCCGCCTCACACGCGTCGAAGCGGGTGATGGAGCTGCGCTTTAATCTGCCTTGCCCAAATCACGTGGTGATCAACCGCATCAAGACGCCGGCGGGGATCGACGCTGCGCCGAAAACGCTGTCGCAGCCGGTCAGGATCGGCACTGCCTCACGCCTGGTCAGCCTGAAAGGCATCAGCGTTTCATTATTGATGATGCAGGAACTGCTGCGGCGCGGGCATGACGTCACGCTGGAAGTGGCCGGCAAAGGGCCGGATCGCGCGGCGTTCGAGGCGCTGGCGGCACGGCTTCAGCTCGGCGATCGCGTCACCTTCAGCGGTTATCAGGATGACGTCGCCGGCTTCTTCAATCGCACGCACATCTACATGAGCACGCCGATCACCGAGCCGTTCGGCTTGTCCTGCATGGAATCGCTCTATTTCGGCGTGCCGGTCATCTTCCCGCAGGTCGACGGCCAGCCGGAAGCGGTCAGGGACGGGGTCTGCGGCCTTGGCCTGACGCCGTCGGTCACCATCGAACAACACCGGCAGCTCACCGATATCGAGGTCGACTTCCCGCATGAGGTCTACGATCCGCAGACCGACAGCCTGGTGGCGCCCAAGCTGCTGTCGCATATCGACTGTGCGGATGCCGTTGAGAAATTGCTGGAGCGAGAAACCTACCAGACTCTGAGCCGAAATGCGCAGCGCTATCCTGCGGAGCATTTCAACTATGCTCAGTTCAAAGTTGAGTTCGACGACACGCTGCGCTCCTTCATCGCTTAATTAAAACGTGAGCCGGAAAACACGCCCAATGTTAAAACACAGAACACCGCACCCTGCCTTCAGCTATTTAATCTATCTGGGGTGCGCCATCGCTTTTTGCACCATTCCTTTCGGTTCCGCGACCGGACGCAATCTGTTTTATGTTTCCAGCTACATCGCCTTTATCGCCGTTTGCCTGTATCCGCGCTATTACCTCAGCAACGTTAAAAATCTGCTGTTGCCGGCGCTGATGTTCAGCGTCGGCATGGGGACCATCCTCTGGATGCACCACTTCAAACAGCCGGGTGAATACATCAACATTTACCGCTCTTATATGTCGACCGGTAAACTCCAACTGGCAACCGCCTTCATCCTGCTGATTGCGCTTAATGAGCGGTTGTGCGTGCAGCGCCTGCTCGTTGTCGTGGCCCTCATTACCGGTCTGGCGGTCAACGGTTATTCACTCTATCAGGGGCTGCGGCTGGATATTCCGCGCGTGGAGCTCAACTTCGATCGCGCCACGGTCGTTGCCTACCTGATGACCGCCATCGATCTGGTGATGATGCAAGCCATCCTGATGCTGCGCACCCGCTACCGTCTGGTGTTGTACATTGCGGCGTTCCTGCTGTCCTTCTCTGCGCTGGTGCTCACCGGCACGCGCGCGGCCATGTTGGTTTACCCGGTGGCGGTTTGTCTGTCGCTGCTGGCGACCAAGCATCTGGTATCCAGAAAACACAAGTTTTTGCTGGTCTCCTCGGTGCCATTATTGCTACTCATCTGCGGATTCGTCTTTAAAGCGCAGATTGAACAACGCATTGCCGACTTCAAAACCAACATGCAACTGATCGATAAACCTGAGATAGATAACTCGATCATTTCCCGGCTGTCGATGCAAACGCTGGCATGGCGTACCGGTTCACAAGCGCCTTGGGGCCAATCCGCCGAACAACGCGGTGAAGAGATCCGCGCCATCGTCGCGCAGCAGCCACATCTGTACGGCGTCATGCCCTACATCAACGTCCACCTGCACAACGAACTGCTGGAAACCTACTCGCTCAAGGGCGTCTGGGGCGTACTGCTGCTGCTGGCGCTGTATATCGGCCTGTTCTGCTCTTCGTTCCGGCCGCAGCGCAACGCGTTACTGCTGAGCGTCAGCGCCAGCCTGTTCGTTTACGGCCTGAGCGACGTCATCTTCTTCAGCACGGAAGGCACCGTCATGTTCTGTCTGGCGCTGATCGCCGCCGTGCTCTCTGTGGCGAAACAGCCTTCCGCTCAGGAGCAAACCGCGTGAAGACACAGCCACCGCTGCTCAGCGTTATCGTGCCGTTTTATAATAATGAAGCGTTCGTTATCGCTGCGCTGGATTCGTTATTTGTACAGATTAGCGACGATATCGAAGTGGTGATCATCGACGATGGCTCTACCGATGCGTCAGGGGCGCTGGTCAGCCACTATCTGGCGCAGCGGCGGCACCCGCGCGCGGTCCTTACTTCGCAGGCCAACGGCGGCATTGCGCACGCCCGCAACGTCGGCCTACAGCAGGCCACCGGGCGCTATATCACCTTTCTCGACGGAGACGATCTGCTGAGCGACGACTATCTGGCGATCCTGCGCCCCCTGCTGATCGCCGGTGAATATGACCTGATCGATTTTAATTATCAGAAGTTCACCGAACATCCGTCGACACCGGATAACCGCGCGGCGCAGCCCGTAGCCTACGACTTTTCACAGTTGGGGCTCGGCTGCCTGCAACCGCTGTTTGCACGTTCGATGTGGCATCTCTGGAGCCGGGTATATAAACGCACGCTGCTGGAAGGGGAGGCGTTCGAAGACGGCAGGCGCTACGAAGACGTGATTTTCACGCCTTTTCAGTATTTCAAAACTCGCCGCATCGCCCATCTTGACTGCGAACTCTACTTCTATCGGGACAACAGCCAGGGCATCACCCGCAATATCAAACCCAAAGATATTGAAGATCTGCTGTTCGCCATGGAGAAGATGCTGCGTTTTGTGGCGCAGCATCCCGGGGATGAGCCGCTGCGCCGGTTAGCCGCCCTGATGCTGGCCAACTGCTTTTCCGAGGTGAAAAGCATGTCGAAGGCGGTATACGGCTATTACCATTACGCACCGGCAACGCTGCATATCCTGCGCCGCGCCGCCGCTGTCTGCCGCAACAGCGACGTGCCGGGCAAAAAAGTCCGCCAGATGCGCTATGCGCGAGTAGATACCTTTCTTTCGAAGCTGCGCGGGCGCAGGCCGCACTAATCGCATCGGCCGGGCGGCCGATGCGTCGTCTCGCCTTTAGCGCGCTAAAGGCACGTGCGCGACCAGCTCGTCATAAATCCGCTGCGGCTGGATAACCCCCATCGGGCTTTCCGCCTCCAGCGGCATCGTATAGCCGGTACGAGACACCTGAATGATGCGGTGCAGTTCAGGATCCTGAATCGGCCCGGTGGAGCGTGAGTCGGCGGTCACGAACAGACTGATGGTTTTCACCTTCAATGCCACCGCCAGATGCAGCGGCCCGGTATCGCCGGTAACCAGAACATGGAAACTGTCGAGCAACGTCAGCAAACCTTGCAGCCCCGTTTTACCGATCTGGTTATCCACGCAGGCCTGCGTTTGCGGGCCGATCAGACTCAAAAACTGTTTGGCCTTGCCGTCGTCAAACGGTGCGCCAATCAGCACGATGCGTACATTTGGGTGCTTCGCCACCAGCTCATCGGCCAGCCGCGCATAATGCGCAACCGGCCAGCAACGCGACTCCGTTGACGCCCCCAGCTGAAAACCGATGGTGGGATGCTCGCTGCTTTTGACGCCGTGCTGATAATCCACGGGAATTTCCATCGTCGGATCGTCGCTGCGGCAGCCCAAAATGGAAATCAGCTCCAGCTTGCGGCGCACGAAGTGGCCGTAATAATGGAAGACGTAGTTGGTTAGCCAAGGCTCCAGCCCGCAAATGCCTGAACTGTAGTTATCCCTGATAATGTACTTCGCCCCGGCCAGTACGGCGCTGATGATGTCATAAGGCAGATGGGAATGCAGGATCAGCGCCAAATCCGGCTGATGTTCGCGCAGCGATTTCAGCAACGGGCGCATCGTCTTGATCTTGCTGTCCCAATACACCACGCGATCGTAATAGCGGCCGTTTTCCACCAGCTCGCGGTTTTTCTTGTGCACCACCAGCGTGATGTGCGCGTTGGGGTAGCGTTCCCGCATCGCCCGCAGTGCCGGCGTGTTGAACATGAAATCGCCCAACGCCGTGGTGGAATAGATGACGATATTGTCAAACTGCTGGGCGCCGTCGAACGTCGCCTTGTCCTGAAAACGGCCGTACTTCGCCGTATAGCGCCGCAAGAACCAGTCGGCAACCTTGATTTTCCATTTCTTCGACATGTGCGTGCTTAATTCGCTTTAAGTTGATAATACTCGGCCAGCGTCATGCCCACCGTGCGCTGCTGCAGCCAGTCAAACAGCTGCTCCAGATCGCGGTACAGCCCTTCGATATCCTGCTCGGTTTTGAACGTCGGGCTGCCGCCCGGCATAAACTCGGAGGAGTGCAGCATAAACTCGACGTAGTCATGCCCCTGCGCCAACGACGTCTCGGCCACGCTTATCATCTTGGCCACGTTGCCGCCACTCGGCCGCAGCCAGTTGACGGACGGCGAACGCCGCTTGCCGCGCAGCCGGTCATAGCCCTGCTTGAAGGCATTCATCAGCGCCGAGTGCTTGTACTGGATACTCATCGGCACTTCCAGCAACGACGAAGCGCCCGGTTTGGCGATGTTCTGCGGATCGATGAAATAGGACTGCGACGGGAACCGGCTGTAATCTGTGCCGCCGTTGCCCTGTGGATTGCCCGGCGAAAACTGCCAGTTGACCCGCGGCGTCACCGAACAATCCACCTGATAGCCGTATTCCAGCAGCAGCGAGGCATAATATTCGTTGAACGCCCAACGGCCGGCGCGATGGCTGAGCATTTTGGTCTGGAAGGCATCTTCCAGCAGCTTGGTCATGTGATCGACCTTGGCGCGGATCTGATCGGCGGGATACTCGATCAAATAAGGCTTGTGGCGCCAGTCGTCGTCGGTGAGCGGCGTCAGCGGCGGGCTGTTCCAGGCATGCAGGTGCATGCCCACTTCACCCGTGCCGCGAGCGATCACGTCGCGCGCGAACTCGACATAAGCCGGGTCCACCGCCATTTCATAGTTGGTGAGATAAACCGGTTTGAAGGCGTATTTTTCGCACAATGCCTGAAAGCGCGGCAAGAAACGCGTGTTTTCGGTCGCGATGCGATCGTGGTTTTGCCACAGATTATCGCCTTCGGTATCAATGGTGATGAGAAATGCCGGTTTAGTCATGAATATCGAGCCTGATATCAACAGAATGCACTATGTTACGCAGGCCGTTTCGCCAGGGCAAACGACTTTGCTGCCTGGTTTGGACAACGTTGAAGCGCATTCGTCCCTGCTCCGGCGATTTTTTTACGGCCAGGCAAGAAAACCTTGCAACAGTAGCCACATGCGATCGGGTCATTTAGAATCAAAGATTGGTTTCCCAGAAAGCGACTCATGATGAACGACGCGCCAGCCCCAACTTCCGCCCCATCCGTACAGCGTATTCTGATCATAAAACTGCGCCATCACGGCGATATGCTGCTGGTCACGCCGGTCATCAGCAGCCTGCGGCAAAACTACCCGCAGGCGCAGATCGACGTACTGCTGTATCAGGAAACGCAGGAGATGCTGGCCAGTAATCCGGAACTGTCGACGCTGTTCGCCATCGACCGTCAATGGAAAAAACAGGGCGCCCGCGCGCACCTGGGGCACGAACTGGCGCTGCTGCGTCGCCTGAAGGCGCAACGCTACGATCTGGTGGTCAACCTGGCCGATCAGTGGCGCAGCGCCATCCTCACGCGCCTGACCGGTGCGCGTATCCGTCTGGGCTTCGATTTCCCCAAACGCCGCGGCTTGCTGTGGCGCCATTGCCACACCCAGCTGGTGCCGGTCGACAATCACGCCCACCTGCATACCGTCGAACAGAATCTTTCGCTGCTGGCGCCGCTGAACCTGCCCGCGCTCAATGAACATGTGACCATGAGTTACGATCCGCAGGATTGGCAGGCTTGTGAGCAACGGTTGCAGAAGCAGGGCGTCTTCGGCAGTTATATTGTGGTGCAACCCACCTCGCGCTGGTTCTTCAAATGCTGGAGCGAAGAGAAAATGGCCGCCACCCTCACCGCCTTGCAGGCCGACGGCCACCAGCTGGTGATCACCTCCGGCCCCGACGCCAGAGAACAAGCCATGGTAGAACGCATTTTGGCGCTCTGCCCGCCACAGGGCGTGATCTCGTTGGCCGGCCAGCTGACGCTGCGCCAACTGGCCGCCCTGATCGACCACGCCAAGCTGTTTATCGGGGTGGATTCGGTGCCGATGCACATGGCCGCCGCGCTGCAAACGCCGTGCGTGGCGCTGTTCGGCCCTTCCAAGCTGACTTTCTGGCGGCCGTGGCAAGCTACCGGCGCCGTGATCTGGGCCGGCGACTTCGGCGAACTGCCCGATCCGGACGCCATCGATACCGGCACCGACGAACGGTATCTCGACCTTATTCCTACAGACGCGGTGATTGCAGCCGCGCGGAGCACGCTGGCATGAAAGCATTTCGTTTGGCGATCGTTCGCCAAAAATATCGCCCGGACGGCGGAGCCGAACGTTTCGTTTCCCGCGCCCTGGAAGCGCTGGAGCAACAGGATCTCGATCTGAACGTCATCACTCGCGAATGGCAGGGCGACGCCAATCCCAACTGGCATATCCACCTGTGTAACCCGTTAAAGCTCGGCCGCATCAGCCGCGAGCGAGGCTTCGCCGTGGCAGCCAGGGCGCTGTGGCAGAAAGAGCGCTTCGATCTGGTGCAAAGCCACGAGCGCATTCCCGGCTGCGACATCTATCGCGCCGGCGACGGCGTACACCGCCGCTGGCTGCTGCAACGCGCGCGTCTGCTGCCGGAATGGCGCCGCAAGTGGCTGTTCTCCAATCGCTATCACCGCTATGTGATGTGCGCCGAACGCGCCATGTACGCCGCGCCCGAGCTGAAAGCCGTCATCTGCAACGCCGAGATGATCAAGCAGGAAATCATCGCCGACTTTGGCGTGCCCGCCGACAAGATCACGGTGATCTATAACGCCATCGACAATCAAAAGTTCCCGCCCGCCGACGAGGCCCTGCGTCAACGTCTGCGCGAGCAATATCAGATCCCGCAACAGGCGCACTGCCTGATCTTCGTCGGCTCCGGTTTCGAGCGCAAAGGGCTGGCCGCCGCCATCCGCGCCGTGGCGGCGACCGACAGCCACCTCCTGGTGATCGGTAAAGACAAAGCCGAAAAACGCTACCGGGCGCTGGCGCAGTCGCTGGGCTGCGGCGATCGCATTCACTTTATGGGCGTGCAGAAGCAGACCCTGCCGTTCTATCAGGCCGCGGACGCGCTGCTGCTGCCGACGCTGTACGATCCGTTCCCGAATGTGATTCTGGAAGCGATGTCGTGCGGCCTGCCGGTTATCACCAGCACCACCTGCGGCGGCGCCGAGTTTATCACCCTAGGCCAGAACGGCTTCGTGACCGACGCGCTCGACGTACCGGCCATCACGGAGGCTATTCGGGCACTGCCGCGCCAGGCGCTGGGATCATCCATGGGCGAAGCGGCGAGATTGCGCATTATGACGGCTACGCCGGCGCATCTGTCCGAACAGCTGATTTCCCTCTATAACCGGTTACTGGATTAGCTATGCGTATTCTGATGATCATCGATGGCCTGCCGGGAGGCGGCGCGGAAAAAGTGGTGCTGACCCTGTGTCAGGGCATGCAGCAACAGGGGCACGACGTCAGTCTGATCTCGCTGCGCGACGTCTGCAATTACCCTATTCCACCGGGCATTGATTATCAGGTGCTGGCCGATCGCAGCCGTGCCCCCTGGCGCAAGCTGACCGAGCTGTCGCGCCGCGCCGCCGCGCTGGATCGCGCGATAGCCGAACACGAGCGCCAACACGGCGCGTTCGATCTGGTGTTCTCCAACCTGCATAAAACCGATCGCATCGTCAGCCGCAGCAAGCGGTTGGCCGCGGATCGCCTGTGGTTCTGCATTCACGGCATCCTCTCCACCTCCTACCTCGGCCACCGCAAGGGTCTCGATCGCTGGCTGAAGCAACGCAAAATCGCCAACGTTTACCAGGGAAGAAATATCGTCGCCGTTTCACAGGCGGTCGGCGACGATCTGCAGCGGAACTTGCCGATCCGCCCGCGCCGGTTGGCGGTCATCAACAACCCGTTCGACATCGACGCCATTCAGCAACAGGCGGCGGCGCCTTGCGAACTGGCCGGCCAGGGCTATCTGGTGCACGTCGGCCGCTTTCACACCACCAAGCGGCATGACCGCCTGTTGAAAGCCTATGCGCTCTCCGGCATTCAGGCGCCGCTGGCCTTGCTCGGGTCCGGTGACGACGCCAAAGTCGACGAGGTCAAACGTCTGGCGGCAGACTTGGGCATCGCAGAGCGCGTGTTGTTCCTCGGTTTCCAGAGCAATCCCTATCCGTTTATTCGTCATGCCTCACTGCTGGTGCTCAGCTCCGACAGCGAAGGGTTTGGCAACGTACTGGTAGAATCGCTGCTGTGCGGCACACCGGTGGTCAGCACTCGCTGCCCGGGCGGCCCTGCGGAAATTCTGGAAAAAGCCGGCATGGCTAACGCGCTGGCGGAATTAAACGAAGCGTCGCTGGCAGAAAAAATGGCGGAGGTTTACGCCAACCCGCCGCAGATAAATCAACAGCAATTGCTGAGCTATGGGCTTGAGCCTATTTGCCATCAATATATTGAGCTGAAAGAAGAACAATAAAAAAATAAATAAGGCAGGGGATGCCTGCCTTATTTTCTTCGTTAGTTGAGCGCCTGCATTTTCTGCCAAACCTCATCGACAGAAACATCTTCACAGTGCCCCGATTCACTTTGCAAAATATGATGGCGGCCAGTCCATGGATGCCAGGACACTTTATCGGTATCGCCAAAGAACACCACCATGTCCTTATTCAACGCAGCAGCAAGATGCATCTGCCCACCGTCGCTGCACAGCACCCGGTCGCATAAATCAAACCCGCCCAACAGCTCACGCACCGACGCCGTCGGATAAAGCGCGACGCGTTCGTTTTGACACAGCGCCAGCAGCTGTTCGGCGCGCTGCTGATCGCCGATGTCGTCCGGTGCCAGCGTGCCCTGCGGCGACCAAAAGATCAGCACGCCAGTGTGGGGATCGGCAACCAGACGGTTGATGATTTCGGCATAGCGCTCAACCGGCCAACGCCGTTTCGGGCTGCGGCTGCTGATGTGCACGGCGCAGACTCGTTCGACCGGCGGCAGACGTTCCTGCCGCCGCTGCGCCGCCAATTGCCGCTCTTCAGGCGCCAGAAACACCCGCACCGGCGGGATCGGAATGGATTGATCGGTTATCGCCGATAAATAGCTGTAGGTGTGTTCGACCTGATGGAGGCCGCGGAAATCGTCCTTGCGGAACGGGTGATGAATATCTTTCGTGCCCAGATCGGCGCCGATGATATGGGTGGCGCCGGCCATTTTCGCTAGACGCAGGCTGTATTTGCAAGGCACCGGGTTGGCCAGAATAACCGCATCGAACTTTATTTTGCGCAGCTTCAGGAAGATCATCATGCGTTCGAAATAAACGCCCAACGTGGTCTCATTTTTCGCCTTGTGCTTGGCCTTTTTATAGACAAAGACTTTCTCGAGATGAGGATTGTTTTTAACAACATCCTGGCTAACTTTATTGATCAGCAGATAAACTTTTGCGTCCGGATAGGCAATTTTCACCCCCTCAATCAAGGGCGTGGTGCAAACAAGATCGCCGATGTTATCGCGGCGAATAATTAAAATATTCTTCATTCCGAGCCTGTCGGCGAAATCGCTCGCCGGTTGTCTGAAACTGACACCCAAGGTTACCAAATTAGCGCCTTTCCCTTCCAGTTATGGTACTATTCCGAATAACCCATATAAATGAAATTGATAGAATGTTGCTGCGTTTATATCAGGTACTACTCTACCTCATCCAACCCCTGATCTGGCTCCGCTTACTGCTGCGCAGCCGCAAAGCTCCAGCCTACCGTAAACGCTGGGCGGAACGCTATGGCTTCTGCGCCGGGAAAGTCGTGCCAGGCGGCATCATGCTGCATTCCGTCTCCGTCGGCGAAACGCTGGCGGCCATCCCGCTGGTGCGGGCGCTGCGCCATCGTTACCCCGCTTTGCCGATAACTGTGACCACAATGACCCCGACAGGTTCAGAACGCGTCCAGTCCGCTTTCGGCAAAGACGTGCATCATGTCTATCTGCCCTACGATCTGCCCGGCGCCATGAACCGCTTCCTCGACCAGGTGAATCCCAAGCTGGTGATCATCATGGAAACCGAGCTATGGCCTAACCTGATCAACGCGCTGCATCAGCGGCAAATCCCCCTGGTGATCGCCAATGCACGCCTGTCGGCCCGCTCCGCCGCCGGCTATAAGAAAATTGGCGGATTCATGCGCGATATGCTGCGCCGCATCACGCTGATCGCCGCACAGAACCAGGAAGATGGCGATCGGTTTATCGAACTGGGCCTGAAACGCTCTCAGCTGGCCGTCACCGGCAGCCTGAAATTCGATATCTCCGTCACCCCGGAGCTGGCCGCCCGCGCCGTTACATTGCGCCGCCAATGGGCGCCGCGCCGCCCGGTGTGGATCGCCACCAGCACCCACGACGGTGAAGAGACCATCCTGCTGGAAGCGCACCGCAAACTGCTGGAAAAACACCCTGACCTGCTGCTGATCCTGGTGCCGCGTCACCCGGAACGCTTCCCGACCGCCAAAGAGCTGGTGCAGAAGGCCGGCTTCAGTTACACCCTGCGCAGCAGTGGCGAAATCCCGTCCGGCAGCACCCAGGTGGTGATCGGCGATACCATGGGCGAACTGATGCTGCTGTACGGCATCGCCGATCTGGCCTTTGTCGGCGGCAGCCTGGTGGAACGCGGCGGGCACAACCCGCTGGAAGCCGCCGCGCACGCCATCCCGGTGTTGATGGGCCCGCATACTTTCAACTTTAAAGACATCTGCGCCAAGCTTTCGCAGGCCGAAGGCCTGATCACCGTGACCGACGTGGATTCGCTGGTGAAGGAAGTGGCAACCCTGCTGACCGACGAAGACTACCGCCGTTACTACGGCCGTCATGCGGTGGAAGTGCTGTATCAGAATCAGGGAGCGTTGCAGCGCCTGCTGCAGCTGCTGGAACCGCACCTGCCGCCCCGGAGTCACTGAATGAGCAGCCGCAAAAGCCTGTCGGTGGTGATGATCGCCAAAAACGAAGCCGGGCTGTTGCCGGACTGCCTGCGCTCGGTCGAGTGGGCCGATGAAATCATCGTGCTGGACTCCGGCAGCGAAGACGACAGCGTCGCCGTCGCCGAAAGCCTGGGCGCCAAAGTCTTCACCCACACCGATTGGCAAGGGTTTGGCAAGCAGCGTCAGCTGGCGCAAAGCTACGCCAGCCATGACTACGTTTTGATGATCGACGCCGACGAACGCGTTACACCCGAGCTGCGGCAATCTATCGAACAGGTGTTGAACGCGCCGGAGGACGGCGCCGTCTACAGCTGCGCGCGGCGCAACCTGTTCCTCGGCCGCTTCATGCGCCACAGCGGCTGGTATCCCGACCGCGTCAACCGCCTGTACGCCAACCAACGCTATCGCTATAACGACGATCTGGTGCACGAGTCGCTGAACATCGGCGACGCCAAAGTGATCCCCCTCAGCGGCGATATGCTGCACCTGACCTGCCGCGATTTCTTCGCCTTCCAGCGTAAACAGCTGCGCTATGCCGAAGAGTGGGCCACCCAGCGCCACCGGGCCGGCAAGCGCTGCGGCTACCTGTCCATCCTGACCCACACGCTCGGCGCCTTCGTCAAAACCTGGCTGCTGCGCGCCGGCTTCCTGGACGGTAAACAGGGGTTGCTGTTAGCGGTGGTCAACGCGCAATATACCTTCAATAAATATGCCGCATTATGGGCATTGGGCCGCAACTACTCAGAGAAGTGAATCATGACCAGCAAAGCCATCTATCCCGGGACGTTCGATCCCATGACCAACGGCCACCTGGATTTAGTGACGCGCGCATCACTGATGTTCGATCACGTCATTCTGGCCATCGCCGCCAGCCCGAGCAAAAAACCGCTGTTCAGCCTGGATGAGCGCGTGGCGTTGGCGACGCAGGTCACCTCGCATCTGGACAATGTGGAAGTGCTGGGCTTCAGTGAGCTGATGGCGCACTTCGCCGCCCACCAGAACGCCAATATCCTGGTGCGCGGGCTGCGTGCGGTGTCTGACTTTGAATACGAACTGCAGCTGGCGAACATGAACCGTCACTTGATGCCAACGCTGGAAAGCGTATTTCTGATGCCTTCCGAAGAGTGGTCGTTCATCTCCTCCTCACTGGTGAAGGAGGTCGCCCGCCACGGCGGCGATATCGCGCCTTTCCTGCCCGATGTGGTCACCCAGGCGCTGATGGCGAAGCTCGCCGCCGAGTGATGCTCAGCGCTGGCAGCGGCGGCAAAAGAAGGTGCTGCGCTGCCCGTGCTTGGCGGATTCAATCGGCGTGCCGCATGCGCGGCACGGTTCTCCCGCCCGCCCGTAAACCTGCAGCTCCTGCGCGAAATACCCCGGTTTGCCGTCCGACTGCAAAAAGTCGCGCAATGTCGTGCCGCCCTGCTCGATAGAGCGCTGCAACACCGCCTTGATGGTCTTCGTCAGCAGTTCCGCTTCGGCTTTGCTCAACGATCCCGCCGGACGATCGGGCAGGATCCCGGCGCTGAACAGCGATTCGCTGGCGTAAATGTTACCAACGCCGACCACCAACTTGTTATCCATCAGCCACGGTTTGATCAGCGTGCGCTTATTGCGTGATTTTTCATACAGGTAGTCGCCGTTGAACGCTTCGCTCAGCGGTTCCGGCCCCAGATGCGCCAACACGCTGCTGGTCGCCAGGTCTTCGCACCACAGCCAGGCGCCGAAACGGCGCGGATCGGTATAGCGCAGGATCATGCCGTTGCTGATCACCAGATCGACGTGGTCGTGTTTGCCGGCTTCGTCTTCGTTTTCCTCGCGCAGCATGCGCAGGCTGCCCGACATGCCCAGGTGCACGATAATCCAACCGTTCTCCAGCTCGATCAGCAGGTATTTGGCCCGGCGCTGCACGCTGAGCACCGGCCGATCGCTCAGCGTCAGGATCTGCTCGGAAACCGGCCAGCGCAGGCGCGCATTGCGCACCACCGCATACTGAATGCTGTGGCCGACAAGATAAGGCTCTATACCGCGTCTGCTCGTCTCAACTTCCGGTAATTCAGGCATCTGGCTTCCCCTCCGACGTTTTCTACCCTTTATAAAACAAAAAACCCGGCCAAGGCCGGGTTTTTCATTAATCCACTAAAATTATTTAATTTTAGCTTCTTTGTATACTACGTGCTGACGGACAACTGGATCGAATTTCTTCAGTTCCAATTTTTCCGGCTTAGTACGCTTGTTCTTCGTGGTGGTATAGAAGTGACCAGTACCAGCAGAAGAAACCAGCTTGATCTTCTCGCGAACACCTTTAGCCATGATTCAGTTCCTTAATACTTCTCACCACGGGCACGCAGATCGGCCAGAACCGTCTCAATACCCTTCTTATCGATAACACGCATACCTTTAGCAGATACACGCAGAGTTACAAAGCGCTTCTCAGCCTCAACCCAAAAACGGTGTGAGTGCAGGTTAGGCAGAAAACGGCGTTTGGTCGCGTTCATTGCGTGGGAACGGTTGTTACCGCTCACCGGGCGCTTGCCAGTAACTTGGCAGACTCGGGACATGTCTATTCTCCAAAAATCAAATCAGCTCGAGCTTCGTATAGGGTATGGCCGCCTCGTCAGGCTTTTAGAGCCCATCTCAGCAAACTTCATACTGAGGAGACTCTCGTCATCAGGTAGAAACCACACATCAGGTCAGAAACCTGCTGAGATAGGCTCTTGCGCCAAACCCAAGATTCTCAAAGGTGGCGTAGTATACGCTCTGAAGCGTAAGTGCTCAAGTCCCGAACAGCTAAAGATCCCACAAGGATCGCGAAAAAATCGCTTAAAGCCATCCGCGCTCGGCAAAAGAGACGCATTCACCCCGACCGATCACCAAATGATCAAGCACTCGGATCTCCAATAACTGACAGGCTTTCACCACCTGTTCCGTTATTAAACGGTCGGCATGACTGGGTTCAGCCTTACCCGAAGGGTGATTATGCGCGAGAATCAGCGCGGCGGCATTAGCCTTCAACGCTTCGCGCACAATTTCTCTCGGGTAGACGACGACGCTGCTGATGGTACCAGCAAACATCTCCTGATGGCGAATAACCCGATGCTGATTGTCTAAAAACAATACCAAAAAGACCTCTCGCTCGCGATGCGCCAGCAGGCTTTGCAGATAATGCTGGGTAACGCGCGGGTTGAGCATGGCATTTTCCTGCGACAAGTGGCTGGAAAAGAAGCGCAGCGCCAGCTCGGCAATCGCCTGCAGTTGGGTATAGCTGGCGTCGCCCAGGCCTTTTTGGCTGCAAAAAGCCTGATGATCGGCCGACATCAGGTGATAAAGCGAGCCGAATCGGCGCAGCAGTTGCTCCGCCAGCTGCATCACGTGCACGCCGGGCAATCCGGTGCGCAAGAAAATGGCCAACAGCTCTGCGTCGGACAACGACGCCGCCCCTTGCATCAACAGCTTTTCACGCGGCGCCAACGCGCCCGGCCAGCACGCCACAATCGGGTTGCTCATCGTGTTCCTCCCTGAAAGGGCTACAGCATGCCATGCGCCACCCGACGCGTTCGACAGGTGTTTGATAACATTGCGAAGTGTTTCGCAAAGCACAATGTAACGCCCTGCAGCCATTGCGGAATCGCTCACCTGAACGGCGGATATGCTAAAATGGCGCATCTTTCGGCTTTCAATCGGACAATGATGATGACGGGACTTTCCGGCAAACATATTGTGCTTGGCATCAGCGGCGGCATCGCCGCCTACAAATGCCCAGAGCTGGTGCGCCGCCTGCGCGACAGGGGCGCGGAAGTGCGCGTGGTGATGACCCACGCCGCCAAGGCGTTCATTACGCCGCTGACGCTGCAGGCCGTTTCCGGCCATCCGGTGTCCGACGATCTGTTGGATCCCGCCGCCGAAGCCGCCATGGGCCACATCGAGCTCGGCAAATGGGCGGATCTGGTGATTCTGGCGCCGGCGACCGCCGATCTGCTGGCGCGCGTCGCCGCCGGCATGGCCAACGATCTGCTGACCACCGTCTGCCTGGCGACCGACGCCCCTATCGCCGCCGCGCCCGCCATGAACCAGCAGATGTATCGCGCCGCCGCCACGCAGGCCAACCTGCAAACGCTGCAGGCGCGCGGCATGCTGCTCTGGGGGCCTGACAGCGGCAGCCAGGCCTGCGGCGACGTCGGCCCGGGCCGCATGCTGGATCCGCTGGACATCGTCGAGCTGGCGAACGGCCATTTCTCTGTCACGCAGGATCTGCAACATTTGCAGGTTATGATCACCGCCGGCCCGACGCGTGAAGCGCTGGATCCGGTACGTTTCATCAGCAATCACAGCTCCGGCAAAATGGGCTTCGCCATTGCCCGCGCAGCCGCCGCTCGCGGCGCGCAGGTGACGCTGATCGCCGGGCCGGTCAATTTGCCGACGCCGCCATCAGTCACCCGAGTCGACGTTACCAGCGCACTGGAGATGGAGCAGGCGGTGCAGCAACTCGCCGCGCAGCAGCAGATTTTCATCTCCTGCGCCGCCGTGGCCGACTATCGCCCCGAGCGGATCGCCGATGAAAAAATAAAAAAACAGGGTGATGAAATCGTCCTCAAGATGGTAAAAAACCCCGATATCGTCGCCGGCGTGGCGGCGATGACCAAAAATCGACCGTTTGTCGTGGGGTTTGCCGCCGAAACCCAGAATGTGGAAGAATACGCGCGGCAAAAACTGGCGCGTAAGAAGCTGGATTTGATTTGCGCTAACGATGTATCGCTTGCAGAGCACGGGTTCAACAGCGACACCAATGCCCTGCACCTTTTTTGGCAGGATGGAGAAAAGCGCCTGGCGCTGAGCGACAAGGCACTCCTTGGCCAACGTTTAATAGACGAGATAGTCAGCCGTTATGATGAAAAAAATCGACGTTAAGATCCTCGACCCACGCATCGGTCAGGATTTCCCGCTACCGACCTACGCTACGCCGGGCTCTGCCGGTCTCGACCTGCGCGCCTGTCTGGACAGCGCGGTAGAGCTGGCGCCGGGTGAAACCACGCTGCTGCCTACCGGCCTCGCGATCCACATCGCCGACGCCAGCCTGGCGGCGGTGATCCTGCCGCGCTCAGGCCTGGGCCATAAGCACGGCGTCGTGCTGGGCAATCTGGTCGGCCTGATCGACTCCGATTACCAGGGCCAGCTGATGGTGTCCGTGTGGAACCGCGGCCAGAAGCACTTCACCATCGAGCCGGGCGAACGTATCGCGCAGATGGTCTTCGTGCCGGTGGTGCAGGCCGAATTCAACCTGGTGGAAGAGTTCGACAGCAGCGAACGCGGCGAAGGCGGCTTCGGCCACTCGGGGCGCCACTAAGCGCCACCCAATGCACGATGACCGGCAGGGAAACGTCGCCTGAACCTTGCCTTTCCGGGAAGAAGGATGTCTCTGCGGCAAGGTTTTACCGCGACAATTGCAGCGCACACCAGGCAGCGCGGAAAAAGGCCGTTAAGGCCGCTGACCCCAGCATCGTAAAAAAGCTATCACATAAGCCGCACAGAGCCTGCTCTGCAGCGGCCGGTGCGCGGGTTTCCGTCAGTTAAGTTTTAGCAAGGGTCTAATCAGACATGGCAGAAAAAGAAAAGACGAAAAGGAATCGGCGCGAGGAAATATTGCAGGCGTTAGCCCAGATGCTGGAATCCAGCGACGGCAGCCAACGCATCACCACCGCCAAGCTCGCCGCGAACGTGGGTGTTTCTGAAGCTGCGCTGTACCGGCATTTCCCCAGCAAGACACGGATGTTCGACAGTCTGATCGAGTTTATCGAAGACAGCCTGATCACCCGCATCAACCTGATCTTGCAGGACGAGAAAGAGACGTTTAATCGTCTGCGCCTGATTTTGCTGCTGATTCTGGGCTTTGCGGAGCGCAACCCAGGGCTGACGCGCATCATGACCGGCCACGCGCTGATGTTTGAACAGGATCGCCTGCAGGGCCGCATCAACCAGCTGTTCGAGCGCATCGAGGCGCAGCTGCGTCAGGTGCTGAAAGAGCGCAAATTGCGCGAAGGCAAAGGCTTTATCGTCGATGAAACGCTGCTGGCCAGCCAACTGCTGGCCTTCTGCGAAGGCATGTTGTCGCGCTATGTGCGTTCGGAATTCCGCTATCGCCCCACGCAGGAATTCGACGCCCGCTGGCCGCTATTAGCGGCACAGCTGCAATAACGAAAACGCCGGGCATGCCCGGCGTTGTTATTTATACCCCGTACTGCTCGCGGTAAGCGCGCACCGCCGCCAGGTGGTCCGCCATCTCCGGTTTCTCTTCCAGGTAGGCAATCAGGTCTTTCAGCGTCACGATCGAAATCACCTTGCAGTGATAGTCGCGTTCCACTTCCTGAATGGCGGAGATATCCGCGCGGCCGCGTTCCTGACGGTCGAGGGAGATCAGCACACCCGCCAGCGAAGCGCCGCTGGCGCCGATGATTTCCATCGACTCGCGGATCGCGGTGCCGGCGGTGATCACATCGTCCACCAGCATCACGCGCCCCTGCAGCGGGCTGCCCACCAGCGAACCGCCTTCGCCATGGGTTTTGGCTTCCTTGCGGTTAAAGCAGTAAGGCACGTCGCGCTCATGGTGTTCCGCCAGCGCCACCGCCGTGGTGGTGGCGATAGGAATGCCTTTATAGGCCGGGCCAAACAGCAGATCGAAATCGATGCCGGAATCCATCAGGGCTTCGGCGTAGAAGCGCCCCAACAGCGCAAGATCGCGCCCGGTATTAAACAGGCCGGCGTTGAAGAAATACGGGCTGGTGCGGCCGGATTTCAGGGTGAACTCGCCGAACTTCAATACCTGCTTGTTAAGCGCGAACTCGATAAACTGGCGCTGATAGGCTTTCATTACTGCTTCTCCTCGTCTGAATCTGCTTGGGTCTTGTCATTACTGCCGCCCGATCGCCGGGCATAAAAAAGGCGACTTCTCAGTCGCCTTGAAAAATCAGTCCACCAGCGCCGCTTTCTGCGCCTGGAAGATGGTTTCGATGCCCCCTCGGGCCAGCGCCAATAGCGCCAACAGCTCATCGTGGCTGAACGGCTCGCCTTCGGCGGTGCCCTGCACTTCAATCATGCGGCCGTCTTCCATCATCACCACGTTCATATCGGTTTCCGCGGCGGAATCTTCCACATACTCCAGATCGCACAGCGCTTCGCCATTGACGATGCCGACGGAAACCGCCGCCACCATGCCCTTCATCGGGTTGGCTTTCAGCTTGCCGTTGGCCACCAGGGTGTTCAGCGCGTCGGCCAGCGCCACGCAGGCGCCGGAGATGGAGGCGGTGCGGGTACCGCCGTCGGCCTGCAGTACGTCGCAGTCGAGGGTGATGGTGAATTCACCGAGCTTTTTCAGATCCACCGCGGCACGCAGCGAGCGGGCGATCAGACGCTGGATTTCCAGCGTGCGGCCGCCCTGCTTGCCTTTGGCGGCTTCACGGGCGTTGCGGCTGTGGGTGGAGCGCGGCAGCATACCGTACTCGGCGGTGATCCAACCTTGCCCCTGGCCTTTCAGGAAGCGCGGAACGCCCTCTTCTACCGTGGCGGTGCACAAGACTTTGGTATCGCCAAACTCAACCAGCACTGAACCTTCAGCGTGTTTGGTATAGTGACGGGTCAGTGTCAGGGGGCGAACTTGCTGTGGTGCTCTGCCTGCAGGACGCATGGGCTCTCTCCGGCTTCAAATCAACTATTGGCTGCGCATTATACGGGCTTCGTGACGTAATGCCTATCCTGCCCGCAGCCGCGACGCTATAATCGCCCCATCTTTTCCTATTACGGGTACGCATCAATGATCCGCAGCATGACCGCCTACGCCCGGCGTGAAATCAAGGGTGAATGGGGCAGCGCAGCCTGGGAGCTGCGTTCCGTTAACCAGCGCTACTTAGAAACCTACATCCGCCTGCCGGAACAATTCCGCAGCCTGGAGCCGGTGATCCGTGAACGTATCCGTGGCCGCCTGACCCGCGGCAAAGTCGAATGCAACCTGCGTTTCGAACTGGATCCAAGCGCGCAAAGCTCGCTGATCCTGAACGAAAAACTGGCCAAACAGCTGGTCGAAGCCGCCAACTGGGTGAAAATGCAGAGCGACGAAGGGGAAATCAACCCGATCGACGTGCTGCGCTGGCCGGGCGTGATGTCCGCGCAGGAGCAGGATCTGGACGCCATCAGCGCCGAGCTGATGCAGGCGCTGGACGGCGCGCTGGATGACTTCATCGTCGCACGCGAAAGCGAAGGCGCCGCGCTGAAAACGCTGATCGAACAGCGCCTCGACGGCGTCAGCGCCGAAGTGGTCAAAGTGCGCGCCCAGATGCCGAACATCCTGCAATGGCAGCGCGAACGCCTGGTCAGCAAGCTGGAAGAGGCGCAGGTGCAGCTGGAAAACACCCGCCTGGAGCAGGAGCTGGTGCTGATGGCGCAGCGCATCGACGTCGCCGAAGAGCTGGACCGCCTGGAAGCGCACGTGAAAGAGACGCACAACATCCTGAAGAAGAAAGAAGCCGTCGGCCGCCGCCTCGACTTCATGATGCAGGAGTTCAACCGCGAATCGAACACCCTGGCCTCCAAGTCGATCAATGCCGACGTCACCGCCTCCGCCATCGAGCTGAAGGTGCTGATCGAACAGATGCGCGAGCAGATCCAGAACATCGAGTGATCCCGCTCCGCACGCCATCAAGCCCGCGCCACGCGGGCTTTTTTATGGCTGCAGATCAGCGATAGGCGGCCGCCTGCTCCTCACCGATCAACCCCATTTTCTGCAGCTGCACCGCAATGCTCCAGGTTGAGCGCTCGAACTCATCGCTCAGCGCCTCCAGCGTCGCCCCGGCCGCATGGCTCTCGCGCAGCCGCAGTTTTTCTTCTTCCGGCCAGGGGAAGTAAGCATTGGCCGGCCGGCCCTCGGCCAGATTCTTCTGCTGCTTTTCTTCCGGCGTCAGCCTGGCTTTTTTCTGCAGTTCGGATTCACCGTCGAACTCGTTGGCCAATGCAAACAGCAGGCGGATAGCCTCCGGCGCGCAGGCCGCTGAAGCCGGTCTCAACAGCTCGCCGGTGTCGGGATTAACGCCGTTGGCCAGCGCCCTGAGCAACGTGCCGGTATTCATCGTTCGCCTCCTTGTTCGATAAAATGCGTGCCGATCGCGACCGGCGCCTTGTCCAAACATGTTTCTCTTCCTCAGCCAAGAAAGCCACGCTTTGCGCCATGAAAAATCGCCCATTGCGAGCCAGATTCCAGGCGCCTGAACGTGCGGGACGGCGATTGCATCAGGCTGCGAGCCGGCAGGCATCATGGAAGACGGCTCACTAAGGCACTTCGGGGGCTTATGAAAAACTGCCGAGCAGCGCGTGTGGATGACATTCAGCAAGATATCCCGCACGCTATAAGTATTTTGTTCTAATTATCACGCAAGGTAATGAAAGGACGGCGATGCTGTGGCTAAATGTGTTTTTTTCCTGCCCGTGAACCGTACGGACCGTTTATGCCACAAATTCTGCAATTTATTATGGCCCTGGTGGTGATCATCGCCCTGGCGCTGCTGGTCAGCAATAATCGCAAGAAAATCCGCCTGCGCTATATCATCCAGCTGTTGGTGATCGAAGGCGCGCTGGCCTACTTCTTCCTGCACTCCGCCAGCGGGCTCAGCGTGATCAAACACGTCGCCGGCTTCTTCGACACCCTGCTCGCCTACGCCGCCCAAGGATCGGAGTTCGTATTCGGCGGCATGAGCAAGGATGGCCTGGCGTTTATCTTCCTCGGCGTTTTGTGCCCTATCATCTTTATTTCCGCCCTGATCGGCATTTTGCAGCATTTCCGCATCCTGCCGCTGATCATCCGCCTGGTGGGCACCCTGCTGTCCAAGGTCAACGGCATGGGCAAACTGGAATCGTTCAACGCCGTCAGCACGCTGGTGCTGGGGCAGTCAGAGAACTTCATCGCCTACAAGGGCATCATCGGCGACATCTCGCCGCGCCGCATGTACACCATGGCCGCGACCGCCATGTCGACGGTATCGCTCTCCATCGTCGGCGCCTACATGTCGATGATCGACGCGCAGTACGTGGTGGCGGCCTTGATCCTTAATATGTTCAGCACCTTCATCATCCTGTCGATCATCAACCCGTATCAGGTTGAAGACGAGCCGGAGCTGAAGCTGAACAAGCTGCACGAAGATCAGAGCTTCTTCGAAATGTTGGGCGAGTACATTCTGGCCGGCTTCAAGATTGCGATGATCATCGCGGCGATGCTGATCGGCTTTATCGCGCTGATCTCCGCCGTCAACGCGTTGTTCTCGGCGGTGCTCGGCATCAGCTTCCAGCAGATCCTCGGCTACGTGTTCTATCCGCTGGCCTGGCTGATCGGCATCCCGGCGGAGGAGGCCCTGAAGGCGGGCAGCATCATGGCGACCAAACTGGTGGCCAACGAATTCGTGGCGATGATTGAACTGAAGAAGATCGCGGCGGAGCTGTCGCCGCGCGGGCTGGGCATTTTGTCGGTGTTCCTGGTGTCGTTCGCCAACTTCGCCTCCATCGGCATCGTCGCCGGCGCCATCAAAGGACTGAACGAGCAGCAAGGCAACGTGGTTTCCCGTTTTGGCCTGAAGCTGGTTTACGGCTCGACGCTGGTGAGCCTGTTGTCGGCAGCCATCGCCGGCCTGGTGCTGTAATCCTCACTCCCGGCCAGGCGGCCGGGAGTGCGTTTTAAAACGCCACGCACACCGGCGCATCCACCCGCATCACCGAATCCTGCGCAAACTGCTGCTTATAGCCGCTGCGCAGCGCCTCGATATTCGCCTCGCTCTCTTTGCCCGGCGCATGGATCAGCAGCAGCGCCTTGCTGTTCTCGCGCGCCAGTTTGCCGTCGTGGCCCAGCCACTGCCCTTTGGCATCAAACACCGTCAGCCCGTCTTTAAAACGTGGTGTCACCTGGCTATCGACGAAGGTTTGCCACTCGGCGGCGGTGATCGCCGGCCCCGCCGGCCGGTTCAGGCCGAAGTAGAGCGTTGTCTGCACCAGCGGATCGCCGGTGCGGCAAGCCGGGGTGGGGGAAACAGCCTGGTGGCCTGGCGCCACGCAGCCGCTCAGCAGCAGGGCTGCCATCATGGCGCCAGCAGCCAGTCTCGGGGAGTTTTTCATCTGCAGTCTCGGTTTCTCGGTTGAAGGATTCGCTGCAAAAATCATAGTCAGCGATGGAAATTAGCGCGAAATTTCTAATGCTTTCATTAACAGCCAGATGTTAAAAAAGGCTGGTTATCGGCAATAAAAACGGAGTTTGGATTAGCTATATTAATCCGAAATGCCATCGGTGAAAAAAACTCAGTGGCGCGCGTCCTCGGCGGCGATTACCCTGCCGGCCATCATTCTGACGCAAGTACGCTGTGAATCCCTTATGTTACTGAGCATCCTTTATATCATCGGCATCACCGCCGAAGCCATGACCGGCGCGTTGGCGGCCGGCCGCCGCCAAATGGACATGTTCGGCGTGATCATCATCGCCTCGGTCACCGCGATCGGCGGCGGGTCGGTGCGCGATATGTTGCTCGGGCATTTTCCGTTGGGCTGGGTCAAGCATCCGGAATACATCGTCATCGTCGCAATAGCGGCGATCGTCACCACCTGGGTGGCTCCTCTGATGCGCCATCTGCGCCGCCTGTTCCTGGTGCTCGACGCCGTCGGCCTGATCGTCTTCTCGATCATCGGCGCCCAGGTGGCGCTGGATATGGGGCACAGCGCGATTATCGCCGCCATCGCCGCAGTGATCACCGGCGTCTTCGGCGGGGTGCTGCGCGACATGTTCTGCAACCGTATCCCGCTGGTGTTCCAGAAAGAGATCTACGCCGGCATCTCCTTCAGCGCCGCCTGGCTGTATATCGGCCTGCAGCACCTCAGCCTGCCGCACAATCTGGTGGTGATCCTCACGCTGGTCGCCGGCCTGAGCGCGCGTCTTATCGCCCTGCGCTTCCGCCTCGGCCTGCCGGTGTTCAACTACCAGCATCCGGATCACTGATCCCGGAGCGGCAGCGCGCCGCCGCTGGGCCAAAACTGCCAAAATATTGCTCTTCAGCGCGCATATTCGCCCTTTCGACGCTTTTTCCACGCAAAGCCGCGGGCAAAATGCGAGCTAACGCTGCACCCGGCGCGTTAGCCGTGTATACTGTGCGGAGAAAATACACATCCGCTGTTTTTGGCATATCAACCGTTATCAACGAACATCATCATGGCTCAAGGCACGCTTTATATTGTCTCTGCTCCCAGTGGCGCAGGTAAATCAAGTCTGATTCAGGCTTTGTTAAAGACGCAACCGCTGTACGACACGCAGGTTTCGGTTTCGCACACCACGCGCGACAGCCGCCCGGGTGAAAATCACGGCGAGCACTATTTCTTCGTCTCGAAAGACGAATTCCGCCGGATGATCGAGCAGGATGCGTTTCTTGAGCACGCCGAAGTGTTCGGCAACTATTACGGCACCTCACGCGCCGCCATCGAACAAGTGTTGGCGACCGGCGTGGACGTGTTTCTGGATATCGACTGGCAGGGCGCGCAGCAAATCCGCGCCAAAATGCCGCAGGCGCGCAGCATCTTCATTCTGCCGCCATCGAAGGAAGAACTGGGCCGCCGCCTGCGCGGGCGCGGGCAGGATTCCGAAGAGGTGATCGCCAAACGCATGGCCCAGGCCGTGGCGGAAATGACGCATTACGCGGAGTACGATTACCTGATCGTGAACGATGATTTCGATCTGGCGCTGTCCGATCTGAAGACCATCATTCGCGCCGAACGCCTGCGTTTGGGCCGCCAGTTGCTGCGGCATGACGCTTTAATCAGCAAACTATTGGCAGACTGAAGGCAGTTTCAGTATCATGCCCAGTCTTTTCGTCACCTGTGGAGTAGCACAAATATGGCACGCGTAACTGTTCAAGACGCTGTAGAGAAAATTGGTAACCGTTTTGACCTGGTGTTGGTCGCTGCTCGTCGGGCGCGTCAGATCCAGACCGGCGGCAAAGATGCACTGGTTCCGGAAGAGAACGACAAGTACACCGTTATCGCCCTGCGCGAAATCGAAGAAGGCCTGATCACCAGCCAGATCCTCGACGTGCGTGAGCGCCAGGAACAGCAAGAGCAGGAAGCCGCAGAGATTCAAGCGGTTACCGCGATTGCTGAAGGTCGTCGTTAATTAGACAGCGAGTCCGCCTTGTACCTGTTTGAAAGCCTGAATCTGCTGATTCAACGTTACCTGCCCGAGGAGCAGATTAAGCGCCTCAAACAGGCATACCTCGTCGCGCGCGACGCGCACGAGGGCCAGACACGCTCCAGCGGTGAGCCCTACATTACTCACCCGGTCGCCGTGGCCTGCATCCTGGCGGAAATGCGTCTCGACCACGAGACGCTGATGGCGGCGTTGCTGCACGACGTCATCGAAGACACCCCAGCCACCTATCAAGATATGGAACAGCTGTTCGGCAAGAGCGTCGCCGAACTGGTTGAGGGCGTCTCCAAGCTCGACAAGCTGAAGTTCCAGGACAAGAAAGAAGCGCAGGCGGAAAACTTCCGTAAGATGATCATGGCGATGGTGCAGGATATCCGCGTCGTGCTGATCAAGCTGGCCGACCGTACGCACAACATGCGCACCCTCGGTTCGCTGCGCCCCGACAAACGCCGGCGCATCGCGCGTGAAACCCTGGAAATCTACAGCCCCCTCGCCCACCGTCTGGGTATTCATCACCTGAAAACCGAGCTGGAAGAGCTGGGCTTCGAGGCGCTGTACCCAAACCGCTACCGCGTGATCAAGGAAGTGGTGAAAGCCGCGCGCGGCAACCGCAAAGAGATGATTCAAAAAATCCTCTCCGAGATCGAAGGGCGGCTGACCGAGGCCGGCATCGCCTGCCGCGTCAGCGGAAGGGAAAAACACCTTTACTCCATCTACCTCAAGATGCACCTGAAAGAACAGCGTTTTCATTCCATCATGGATATCTACGCGTTCCGGGTGATCGTCAAAGAGGTCGATACCTGCTACCGCGTGCTCGGCCAGGTGCACAGCCTGTATAAACCGCGTCCGGGGCGGGTGAAAGATTACATCGCCATTCCCAAGGCCAACGGCTATCAATCGCTGCATACCTCGCTGATCGGCCCGCACGGCGTGCCGGTCGAAGTGCAGATCCGCACCGAAGACATGGATCAGATGGCTGAGATGGGGGTGGCCGCGCACTGGGCTTACAAGGAAAGAGAACAGGGCGAAACCGGCACCACGGCGCAGATCCGCGCCCAACGCTGGATGCAAAGCCTGCTGGAGCTGCAGCAAAGCGCCGGCAGTTCGTTTGAATTTATCGAGAGCGTCAAATCCGATCTGTTCCCGGATGAGATTTACGTTTTCACCCCGGAAGGCCGCATCGTCGAGCTGCCCGCCGGCGCCACGCCGGTCGACTTCGCCTATGCGGTGCATACCGATATCGGCCATGCCTGCGTCGGCGCGCGCGTCGATCGTCAGCCGTACCCGCTGTCGCAGTCGCTGACCAGCGGCCAGACCGTCGAGATCATCACCGCGCCGGGCGCACGGCCCAACGCCGCCTGGCTGAACTTCGTGGTCAGCTCGAAAGCGCGCGCCAAGATTCGCCAGATGTTGAAGAACCTCAAGCGCGACGACTCCGTCGGCCTCGGCCGCCGTCTGCTCAACCATGCGCTGGGCGGCAGCCGCAAACTGGCCGAAATCCCGCAGGAAAATATTCAGCACGAGCTGGATCGCATGAAGCTGGCGACGCTGGACGATCTGCTGGCGGAAATTGGCCTCGGCAACGCCATGAGCGTGGTGGTGGCGAAGAACCTGCAGGGCGATCAGTCCAGCCTGGGCACCACCTCCGGCGTGCGCAACCTGGCCATCAAGGGCGCCGACGGCGTGTTGATCACCTTCGCCAAGTGCTGCCGTCCGATTCCGGGCGACCCGATTATCGCTCACGTCAGTCCGGGCAAAGGGCTGGTGATCCACCATGAATCTTGCCGCAATATTCGCGGCTATCAGAAAGAGCCTGAGAAGTTCATGGCGGTCGAGTGGGATAAAGAGACCGAGCAGGAGTTCATCGCCGAGATCAAGGTGGATATGTTTAACCACCAGGGCGCGCTGGCCAACCTGACGGCGGCGATCAACGCGGCCGAGTCCAATATTCAGAGCCTGAACACCGAAGAGAAAGACGGTCGGGTTTATAGCGCCTTTATCCGCTTGACCACCCGCGATCGCATCCATTTGGCAAACATTATGCGTAAAATCCGTATCATGCCGGATGTGATCAAAGTTAACCGCAACCGAAACTAGCGCTTATGAGTCCTGAACGCTATGCGCGGATTTGTGAAATGCTCGCGACCCGGCAGCCGGATCTGACGGTCTGCCTGGAGCAGGTGCACAAGCCGCATAACGTCTCCGCCATTATCCGTACCGCCGACGCCGTCGGCGTGCATCAGGTCCACGCCGTGTGGCCCACCACCCGCATGCGCACCCTGGTCTCCTCCGCCGCCGGCAGCAACAGCTGGGTCAGCGTTAAAACCCACCGCACCATCGGCGACGCGGTCGGGCACCTGAAAGCGCAGGGCATGCAAATTCTGGCTACCAACCTGTCTGCGCGCGCGGTCGATTTCCGCGAGGTGGACTACACCCGGCCAACCTGCGTGCTGCTCGGCCAGGAAAAAACCGGCATCACCGAAGAAGCGCTGGCGCTGGCCGATCAGGACATCGTCATTCCGATGATCGGCATGGTGCAATCGCTCAACGTCTCTGTGGCTTCGGCGCTGATCCTGTATGAGGCGCAGCGCCAGCGGCAGAACGCCGGCCTGTACCGTCGCGACAACAGTATGCTGGACGAAGAAGAGCAGCAGCGTCTGCTGTTCGAAGGCGGTTACCCGGTGCTGGCCAACGTGGCCAAGCGCAAAGGGCTGCCGCGCCCGCAGATCGATGAACAGGGCCAGGTGGTCGCCAGCGCCGAATGGTGGGCGGCCATGCAGGCGACGGTGCGCAAATGAAAGGCCGCCTGCTGGATGCTGTCCCACTCACCACGCTTTCCGGGGTTGGCGCCAGCCAGGCGGGCAAATTGGCCAAACTCGGCCTCGACACCATTCAGGATCTGCTGCTGCACCTGCCGCTGCGCTACGAAGATCGCACCCGCCTCTATCCGATCAACGATCTGCTGCCGGGCATCTACGCTACGGTAGAGGGGGAAGTGCTGCGCAGCGACATCAGTTTCGGCCGCCGCCGCATGCTGACCTGCCAGATCAGCGACGGCACCGGCATCCTCACCATGCGGTTCTTCAACTTCAACGCCGCGATGAAAAACAGCCTGGCCACCGGCCGCCGCGTGACCGCCTACGGCGAGATCAAACGCGGCAACCACGGCGCGGAGATCATCCATCCGGAATACCGCATTCAGGGCGAAGCCAGCGAAGTCGAGCTGCAGGAGTCGCTGACGCCGGTTTACCCCACCACCGAGGGGGTGCGGCAAGCCACGCTGCGCAAGCTGACCGATCAGGCGCTGGCGCTGCTGGATACCTGCGCCATCGCCGAACTGCTGCCGCCGGAGCTGAGCGGCGGCCTGATGAGCCTGCCGCAGGCGCTGCACACCCTGCACCGCCCGCCGCCGGACATCCAGCTGGCGGATCTGGAGCTGGGCAAACACCCGGCGCAAAAACGCCTGATCCTCGAAGAGCTGTTGGCGCATAACCTCAGCATGCTGGCGGTGCGCGCCGGCGCCCAGAGTTACCAGGCGCAGCCGCTGCTGCCGGACGATCGGTTGAAAAACCGTTTTCTCGCCCAGCTGCCGTTCTCGCCGACCGGCGCGCAAACGCGCGTGGTGGCCGACATCGAAGCCGATATGCAAAAAGACTTCCCGATGATGCGGCTGGTGCAGGGCGACGTCGGCTCCGGCAAAACGCTGGTGGCGGCGCTGGCGGCGCTGCGCGCCATCGCGCACGGCAAACAGGTGGCGCTGATGGCGCCGACCGAGCTGCTGGCCGAGCAGCACGCCAACAATTTCCGCCAGTGGTTTGAACCGCTGGGGCTGGAGGTCGGCTGGCTGGCCGGCAAACAGAAAGGCAAGGCGCGCATCGCGCAGCAGGAAGCCATCGCCAGCGGCCAGGTGTCAATGGTGGTCGGCACCCACGCCATCTTCCAGGAGCAGGTACAGTTCAACGGCCTGGCGCTGGTGATCATCGATGAGCAGCACCGCTTCGGGGTACATCAGCGGCTGGCGCTGTGGGAGAAAGGCGAAGAGCAAGGCTTCCACGCCCATCAGCTGATCATGACCGCCACGCCGATCCCGCGCACGCTGGCGATGACCGCCTATGCCGATCTCGACACCTCGGTCATCGACGAGCTGCCGCCGGGCCGCACGCCGGTGACCACCGTCGCCATTCCCGATACCCGCCGCGCCGACATCATTCAACGGGTGAAGAGCGCCTGCCTGGAAGAGGGGCGGCAGGCTTACTGGGTGTGTACGCTGATCGAGGAATCTGAGCTGCTGGAAGCGCAGGCGGCGGAAGCCACCTGGGAGGAATTGAAAGCCGCATTGCCGGAGCTGAAGGTGGCGCTGGTGCACGGCCGCATGAAAGCGCAGGAGAAGCAGGCGGTGATGCAGGCGTTTAAACAGGGCGAGCTGCAGCTGCTGGTCGCCACCACGGTGATCGAAGTCGGCGTCGACGTACCGAACGCCAGCCTGATGATCATCGAGAACCCGGAGCGGCTGGGCCTGGCGCAGCTGCACCAACTGCGCGGCCGCGTAGGGCGCGGCGCGGTGGCCTCACACTGTGTGCTGCTGTACAAAACGCCGCTGAGCAAAACCGCGCAAACGCGCCTGCAGGTGCTGCGCGACAGCAACGACGGCTTTGTCATCGCCCAGCGCGATCTGGAGATCCGCGGCCCGGGCGAGCTGCTCGGCACCCGCCAGACCGGCAGCGCCGAATTCAAAGTGGCGGACCTGCTGCGCGACCAGGCGATGATCCCCGAAGTGCAGCGCGTCGCTCGCCACCTCCACCAGCACTACCCGGAACACGCCCAGGCGCTGATTGAACGCTGGCTGCCGGAGAAGGCACGCTACTCCAACGCATAAAAAAGGGCGCCGACGGCGCCCTCTTCTTTTTTTCTGGCTCGCGATATCACCCCACCGCCGGGAACACCGGCAGCAGCAGATACAGCTTGATGACGATGGCATTGGCGATATCGATAAAGAACGCCCCCACCATCGGCACCACCAAAAACGCCACGTGCGACGGGCCGAAACGATCGGTGATCGCCTGCATGTTGGCGATCGCCGTCGGCGTGGCGCCCATGCCAAAGCCGCAGTGGCCGGCGGCCAGCACCGCCGCGTCGTAGTTCTTGCCCATCACCCGGTAGGTGACGAATATCGCGTACAGCGCCATCACCAGCGTCTGCACCGCCAGGATCGCCAGCATCGGCAGCGCCAGCGAGGCCAGCTCCCACAGGCGCAGGCTCATCAACGCCATCGCCAGGAACAGCGACAGGCTGACGTTACCCAACACCGACACCGCCCGCTCAAACACGGTATAGAAGCCGGTGAAGGCCAGCGTGTTGCTGAGGATCACCCCGACGAACAGCACGCAAACGAAGTTCGGCAGTTCAAACACCGTGCCGCTCAGCAGGCCGGCAATCAATTGCCCCAGGCTCAGACAGATGGCGATCATGGCGATGGTTTCGATCATCACCAGCGAGGTGATGAGACGGCCGCTTTCCGGCTTCTCAAAACCGCTCGGCTGCACGCTGTCATCCGGGGTGCCTTCCGGCGTGGAGGAGTGCTTGACCAGATAGCGCGCCACCGGGCCGCCGATCAGACCGCCCAGCACCAGGCCGAAGGTGGCACAGGCCATGGCGACTTCCGTCGCGTTTTCAAAACCGTAGCGCTCGATGAACAGCTTGCTCCAGGCCGCCCCGGTGCCGTGGCCACCCGACAGGGTGATCGATCCGGCAATCAGGCCCATCAGCGGATCCAGCCCCAGCATTTTCGCCATGCCGATGCCGATGGCGTTCTGCACGATAAGCAGCCCCAGCACCACGAACAGGAACACTACCAGCACCTTGCCGCCGGCGCGCAAACGCGCCAGGTTGGCGTTCAGGCCGATGGTGGCGAAGAAGGCCAGCATCAGCGGATCCTTCAGCGACATGTCAAAACTGACTTCCCAGTTGACGAGCTTTTTCAGGGCTAACAGCAGGAGGGCCACCAGCAAACCGCCGGCGACGGGAGCGGGAATGGTATATTTTCGCAGCAGGGGAATGGTTCTGACGCACTTGCCCCCGAGGAGCAAAACCAGCGTCGCCGCGACTAACGTGCCATAAGTATCAAGATGAAACATCCAGGTACTCCATGTGAGGGAAAAGATCCAAATAAAAATAATAAGTTATAGAAAACCACTTAGTTTTTAAACTTGATGAGTGCAGGATTAGAAGTAAAAAACGCTGAGATGACAAGAAAAAATGAATGAAAATGCGACATAAACGGGAAAGTCGGCAACATAATATTTACGCGCAACCGTTTGCTTTTGCGGGGCGGGGCATTAAAATGCCTGCTTTGCCGTATCTGGAAACGCCACACCATGAGCATGTCATCCTCCGAGCTTGATGCCGCGCGCCAAGCCGCCTCAGAACCCCGCGCCAGTGAACTGATTTATCGCCTGGAAGATCGCCCGCCGCTACCGCAAACGCTGTTTGCCGCCGGCCAGCATCTGCTGGCGATGTTCGTCGCGGTGATCACACCGGCGCTGCTGATCTGCCAGGCGCTGGGCCTGCCGGCACAGGATACCCAGCACATCATCAGCATGTCGCTGTTCGCCTCCGGTCTGGCTTCCATTCTGCAAATCAAAACCTGGGGACCGGTGGGTTCCGGGCTGTTGTCGATTCAGGGCACCAGCTTCAATTTCGTTTCGCCGCTGATCATGGGCGGTCTGGCGCTGAAAAACGGCGGCGCCGACGTGCCGACCATGATGGCCGCGCTGTTCGGCACCCTGATGGTCGCTTCCTGCACCGAAATTTTACTGTCGCGCGTGCTGCATCTGGCGCGCCGCATTATCACCCCGCTGGTTTCCGGCATCGTGGTGATGATCATTGGCCTGTCGCTGATTCAGGTCGGTCTGACCTCGATCGGCGGCGGCTACGCCGCGATGAACGATCACAGCTTCGGCTCACCGAAAAACCTGCTGCTGGCCGGCGCGGTGCTGGCGGTCATCATCCTGCTGAACCGCCAGCGCAACCCTTACCTGCGCGTCGCTTCGCTGGTGATCGCCATGGCGGTCGGCTATCTGTTGGCCTGGGCGATGGACATGCTGCCCGCCGGCGCATCGGCAGCCCCAACGGCGGCGATCACCATTCCCACGCCGCTCTATTACGGCCTGGGCTTCGACTGGAACCTGCTGCTGCCGCTGATGCTGATCTTTATGGTCACCTCGCTGGAAACCATCGGCGACATCACCGCCACTTCCGACGTCTCCGAACAGCCCGTCAGCGGGCCGCTGTACATGAAGCGCCTGAAGGGCGGCGTGCTGGCCAACGGCCTGAACTCGATGCTGTCGGCGGTGTTCAACACCTTCCCCAACTCCTGCTTCGGCCAGAACAACGGCGTGATCCAGCTGACCGGCGTCGCCAGCCGTTACGTCGGCTTCGTGGTGGCGCTGATGCTGATCGCGCTGGGGCTGTTCCCGGCGGTGGCCGGCTTCGTGCAGCACATTCCCGAGCCGGTACTGGGCGGCGCGACCATCGTGATGTTCGGCACCATCGCCGCCTCCGGCGTGCGCATCGTGTCGCGCGAGCGCCTGAACCGGCGCGCCATCATGATCATGGCGCTGTCGCTGGCCGTCGGCATGGGCGTCTCCCAGCAGCCGCTGATCCTGCAGTTCGCGCCGGACTGGCTGAAAACCCTGCTCTCTTCCGGCATCGCCGCAGGCGGCATTACCGCCATCGTGCTGAACCTGGTGTTCCCGCAGGAACACGAGAAAAAGTAACCCGTCCATTGACGTTCAAACGGCCGCTTGCGGCCGTTTTTTATTGTCTATCAGACCATTGCCCTTGAGATGCCCGGCCAATTGCGGCATAAACAGGGTATCTTTTTTGACCGATGCGGATGTAGACGATGAAATTTATCGGAAAGCTGTTGCTGACGTTGCTGCTGCTGACCGTGCTGGCGGCGGTGGTGCTGTATCTGGTGGGGCAAACCCGCTGGGCGGCAGGCCGCCTGAGCGCCTGGATCAGCGACAACAGCGAATACCGCCTGTCGATAGGAAAAATCACCCACTCGTGGAATCAGCCGGGCCAGATCGGTCTGGAAGAGGTGCAGCTGGCGCGCAATGGCCAGCCGCAGGCGCTGGCCGCCAAACGCGTCGATCTCGGCCTCAGCCTGCGCCAAATCACCGAACCGCGCTATTTCCACAGCGTCACGCTGCGTGACGGCACGCTGAACGTGCAGCCGCAGACTGCTGCGCTGCCTGTACAGGCCGACGTGCTGCAGCTGAGCAACATGGCGCTGCAATCCAACGATAACGAGTGGCAGCTCAACGCGCAGCGGGTCAATGCCGGCATCACGCCGTGGCGCCCGCTGGCCGGCCATCTGCTGGGGGACAACAATCAGTTCCAGTTCAGCGCCGGTTCGATGACGCTGAACGGCATTCCCGCTTCGAAGGTGTTGGTGCAGGGGGAGCAAAAACAGGGCCAGCTGCTGTTGAACAATTTCGGCGCCGATCTGGCGCAGGGCGACCTGACCGGCGTGGCCAGCCGCGCCGCCGACGGCAGTTGGCAAGTGGATCGCCTGCGGCTGAGCGGCGTGCGCATGCAGACCCCGTTGACGCTGGCGGAATTCATGCAGCGCTTTACCACCCTGCCGCCGGTCACCCTCAAGCGTTTCGATCTGATCGATGCGCGCCTGGAAGGCAAGGCGTGGGCGTTTAACGATCTCGATCTGTCGCTGCAAAACGTCAGCATCGAAAAAGGCGACTGGCGCAGCGAAGACGGCTCGCTCAACGTCAATGCCAGCGATGTGATCAACGGCGGTTTCCACCTGATCGACCCGATCGCCACCCTGCGCCTCTCCTCCGCCGGCATCGCCATTCAGCAATTCACCACCCGCTGGGAAGGCGGGCTGCTGCGCACCTCCGGCAATTGGCTGCGCGCCGGCAAACGCCTGCAGCTGGATGAAGTGGCCATGGCGGCGCTGGAGTACACCCTGCCAATCGACTGGCGCGAGCTGTGGCTGAAACCGCTGCCGGACTGGCTGGCGGAGGTGTACGTCACCAAGCTGACCACCAACCGCAATCTGATCATCGATATCAACCCGGCATTCCCGTTCCAGATCACCGCGCTGGACGGTTACGGCAGCAACCTGCTGCTGGCGCACGACCACCAGTGGGGCATTTGGTCCGGTTCGCTGAACCTGAACGGCAGCGAGGCCACCTTCAACAAAATCGATGTGCGGCGCCCTTCGCTGGCGCTGAACGCCGACGCCAACCAGATCGCCGTCACCGAGCTCAGCGCCTTTATGCCCAATGGGTTGCTTGAGGCCAAAGCGACCGTCGATCAGCTGCCGGGCAAGCCGTTCCAGCTGACGCTGCACGGCCGTTCGGTACCGCTCAATACCTTGCAGCAATGGGGATGGCAGCCGGTGCCGCTGACGGGCGACGGCAACCTTGAGCTGCAGTTGAAAGGGCTGTTGAACAGCGACGGGCCGTTCAAAGCTTCATTGAAGGGGACTCTGCAAGCCACCGCCGGCGACGGCCAGACGGTGAACCAACAGCTGCCGTAATCTATCGCGCGGCCCGCCGCCAGGCAGGGCCGCCGTTTTACTCTTCCAGCGCTTCGGAACCGCCCTGATCCAGCGGCACATCCGGCTCAGCCGGCAACACCATGTAGGTGCCTTCGAACACCGCGCCCTTATCCTCATCGCCGAACAGATGCACTTCGGCGTGCACGCGCGCGCGGCGGCCTCGCGCCAGACGCGCCAAATCACCGCTTAACGAACCGAGATCCGCCACCGCCCGCGGCCTGCCGGTGATCGGTTTGCTGTAGCGAATGTGCGCGTCCGCCAGAATGATGGTGCCACCGAGATGGCGCTCGCGCAGCAGCAGCCAAATCAGCCCCCAGGCGGTCAGCGTCGCCAGCGAGAACAGGCTGCCGGCAAACAGCGTATGGTGCGGGTTCTGGTTGCCGATCTCCGGCATGGTGGTGACGAAGCGCTGGCCGGTGTACTGGCTGATGCGCACGCCCATCTTTTCGCTCAGGGGGATATGTTCATACCAGGCCTGCTGCAATTGGCCGCACCAATCGGGGCGATGCAGGATATCGTCCAGCGTCGCTACCGGTTTGATCATCAAAAAGTGGCGGATCGGGGTGGTCTGCGGCGCAGTGATCTCGCCCTGATTGACGAACCCCAGCTTGGCAAAGAAATCCACCGCATCTTCACGGGCGCTGCACACCACCCGCTTCACGCCTTCCTGCCGCGCGACGGACTCCAGCGTCATCGCCACCAACGTCCCCAGCCCTTTATCCTGCAGCGTCGGGTCTACCGCCAGAAAACGGATCGCCGCCTCGTTGTCGGCATTGATGTACAGCCGCCCGATGGCGACGATTTTACCGGCCTCGTCCACCACCATTTGGTGATGGGCCATGGCGTCATAGGCATCCTTTTCCGAACCCACCGGCTGGTGCAGCGGCTTGCGCAGCATTTCCCAGCGAAACTGGTAATACTCTTTCAGTTCTTGCTCTGTTACGGGTACTCGTAGGTGATACATAGACGCCTGTTCTCCGAATGCTTAGACCTGTAGCCAGAATGTCACCGGACCATCGTTGACCAGCGCCACCTGCATGTCGGCGGCGAACTCGCCGGTCTGGGTCTCTACGCCGCGTTCGCGGCACTGGCCAACAAAATATTGATACAACCGATCGGCTTCCTGCGGCGCGGCGCCGCGCGAGAAGCTGGGCCGCATGCCTTTCTGGGTGTCCGCCGCCAGGGTGAACTGCGAAACGACCAGCACGCTGCCCCCGGCCTGCTGGACGTTGAGGTTCATCTTGTCGTTCTCGTCGCCGAAAATGCGGTATCCCAACACGCGTTCGCACAGGCGCTGCGCTTTTTGCTCGTTATCGCCCTGCTCCACGCCCAATAACACTAACAAACCGGGGCCAATTTTGCCTACCGTCTCGCCACCCACCGTGACGCTGGCGTTTAACACCCGTTGAATCAACGCAATCATTCCTGCTGCCCTTCTGCTTTTGGTTCCTGTTGCTCCGCCTTCTGCCGGCGGTAGTCGCGATATTCGCCGATGGTCACGGTGATTTCCGCGCCAAGTAACACGATACACCAGCTCCAGTAGACCCACAGGAATAAAATCGGGATCACCGCCAGCACGCCGTAAATCAGCTGATAGGAAGGGAACATGGTGACGTACAGCGCGAATCCCTTCTTGCCCAGCTCGAACAGCAATCCGGCCACCACCGCGCCAATCAGCGCGTCTTTGGGCGGCACGCGCACCGTCGGCACGATGCAATACAGCAGCCAGAAGGAGATGCACGACAAAATCAACGGGAAGATGCGCAGCACCTGATCCACCAGGCCATTGACGCCGGTCTGCGCCAGCCAGTTGAGCGACAGCAGGTAAGAACTGATGGCCATGCTGGCGCCCACCAGCAGCGGCCCCAGCGTCAGCACCATCCAGTACACGGCGAAGGAGAAGACGATCGGCCGTTTGTTCTTGCTGCGCCAGATGGTGTTCAGCACGCTGTCCACCGAGGAAATCAGCAACAGCGCAGTGACGATCAGCCCGCAGGTGCCGACGGCGGTCATCTTGTTGGAATTGGCGACGAACTGTTCCAGGTAGTTCTGGATCACGTTGCCGGCGGCCGGCACGAAATTGGAAAAGATAAAGCTCTTCAGCTGCTCGCTGATGTCGGAAAACATCGGGAAAGCCGCGAACAGCGCGAACACCACGGTGACCAGCGGCACCAGCGACAGCAGGGAAACATAGGCGAGATGGCCCGCCAACATCGTCAGGCCATCATGATCGATACGCTGGTACAGCAGCCGTCCGAAGGTGACGCCGGGCTTAATCGCAGAGGGCAGCTTCTTGCGGCGGAAAAACGACATGGTCACTCCTTGATGTCCGTTGATACGCCTTAAGCTTAACGCGCCCTGCGCTCATTGAGCAAAATAGGCCGGCACCACGTCGCGATCGGTGACGTGCACCGTCTTGATCCCCAGCGCCTGCGCGGCGAGGACGTTCGCCGGGTGATCGTCGAAGAACACCGCGTCGGCGGCGGCGGTGTTTTCCGCGGCCAGCACATGTTGATAGATATCGGCCTCCGGCTTGCGCATGCCGAGATCTTGCGACAAATAGAGATGATCGGCAGCGGCGGCCACTTCAGGATAGTGCTGCGGCCAGTAGTTGCAGTGCAGACGGTTGGTGTTCGACAGCACCACCACCCGGTGGCCTTCGTTGCGCAGGCGCTGCATGATGTCGATCACTTCCGGGCGCAGCGCGACAAATACCGCCTGCCAGCCGGTGGCGAATTGTTCGAAGCTGAGCGCAATGCCCATTTCATCGCACAGCTTGCCGGCGAAGTCTTCATCGCTGATTTCACCACGCTCATGTTGCTGGAACACCTCACCCATGGCGAAACGATCGGACAGCACCGCCAACGGCGTGCCGCTCAAATTGCTCCACACGCCCAGCACACGCTTGAAATCGATATCGACGATCACATTACCTAAATCAAAGATATACAGCATAGTCCTCTCCTGATGGGCCGGTGAGATTTCACTGTAGCGGGAAAAGGAACAGCTGAACAGGGAGCGAACGGAAAAGCGCATAGCGCGCCGCACAAACGGGGAACAACAGAGGAAAAAACTCAGGGCGCGAGAACCGCGCCCTAAGCATGAGACACTCAATCAGCGATTAAGCGTCTTTAGGACCGCGGCTGGCACGCTTACGATCGTTTTCCGTCAGGTGACGCTTACGGATACGGATCGAGGTTGGCGTCACTTCTACCAGTTCGTCGTCATCGATGAACTCCAGAGCTTGCTCCAGGGTCATTTTGATGGCCGGAACCAGGGTAGTCGCTTCGTCAGTACCGGAAGCACGCATGTTGGTCAGCTTCTTACCGGTCAGGCAGTTTACGGTCAGGTCGTTGGAACGTGAGTGAATACCGATGATCTGGCCTTCATACACTTCCGCACCGTGGCCCAGGAACAGCTTGCCGCGATCCTGCAGGCCGAACAGCGCGAACGCGACCGCTTTGCCCTGGCCGTTGGAGATCAGCACGCCGTTCTGACGCTGGCCCACTTCGCCCGGACGCACGTCGTCGTAGTGGCTGAAGGTGGAGTACAGCAGGCCGGTACCCGAAGTCATGGTCATGAATTCGTTACGGAAGCCGATCAGACCGCGGCTTGGGATCACGTAGTCGAGACGCACGCGGCCCTTACCGTCCGGATCCATGTTTTTCAGGTCGGCTTTACGCTCACCCATCGCCTGCATCACGGAACCCTGATGCTGCTCTTCGATATCCAGCGTTACGTTCTCGAATGGCTCCTGCTTGCGGCCATCGATTTCGCGGAAGATAACTTTCGGACGGGAAACCGCCAGCTCGAAACCTTCACGGCGCATGTTTTCGATCAGCACCGACAGGTGCAGCTCGCCACGACCGGATACGCGGAAGGCGTCCGCATCGTCGGTTTCTTCAACGCGCAGCGCCACGTTGTGCACCAGCTCTTTGTTCAGACGGTCAAGGATCTGACGCGACGTCACGTACTTACCTTCTTTACCGCAGAACGGCGAGGTGTTGACGTTGAAGAACATGGTTACGGTCGGTTCGTCGACGGACAGCGCCGGCAGCGCTTCTACGGCGTTGGTGTCGCAGATGGTGTCGGAGATGTTCAGCTCGCCCAGGCCGGTGATGGCGATGATGTCGCCCGCTTCCGCCAGGGTGCTGTCGATACGCTCCAGACCCAGGTGACCCAACACTTTACCCACTTTACCGTTGCGAGTTTTGCCTTCGCTGTCGATGATGGTGACCTGCTGGTTCGGCTTCACTTTACCGCGCTTGATGCGGCCGATGCCGATAACGCCCAGGTAGTTGTTGTAGTCCAACTGGGAGATCTGCATCTGGAATGGCGCTTCCAGCTCAACCTGCGGCGCAGACACGTGGTCGACGATCGCCTGATACAGCGGGGTCATGTCTTCCGCCATGTCGTTGTGGTCGACACCGGCGATGCCGTTCAGCGCAGAAGCGTAGATGATCGGGAAGTCGAGCTGCTCGTCGGTCGCGTCGAGGTTCACGAACAGGTCGAACACCTGATCCACAACCCAGTCAGGGCGCGCGCCAGGGCGGTCAACCTTGTTGATGACCACGATCGGCTTCAGACCGTTGGCGAAAGCCTTCTTGGTCACGAAGCGGGTTTGCGGCATAGGGCCATCCATTGCATCCACAACCAGCAGCACCGAGTCAACCATCGACATCACGCGCTCTACCTCACCGCCGAAGTCGGCGTGTCCAGGGGTATCCACGATGTTGATACGGTAACCGTTCCAATTAATGGCGGTGTTTTTTGCGAGGATGGTAATCCCACGCTCTTTCTCCAAATCGTTGGAGTCCATTACGCGTTCGGTGGCTTCCGCACGCTCTCCGAAAGTACCGGATTGTTGCAGCAGCTTATCAACCAGGGTGGTTTTACCATGGTCAACGTGGGCAATAATGGCGATGTTACGCAAATTTTCGATCACAGCTTTGCCTCGGGCATTAGAAATAGCGCGCTATTGTACACGTATTAAGCGAGGGACTAAACAAGATCACAACCATCTCTTATAAACAACCGCGTACCGGTCAGTTTGTGATCCCTTTCACGGTGCAAAAAGCCGCAATCGTTGCACTTTTGCACCATTTCAGTGCCCACGCCCACCCCAATTGCACCATTTCGGTGCAATTTATCACTGATGGTGCATACTGTGGTTGGGTAAAACCCGCGCAGAAAGGCGATGAAAGCCTTTTTTAAAAGTTGGCACGCTTTTCGCTTTAGTCTTTTCAAGGCGAAAAAAAGCCAGTTCCACAGATTCGTTCCACGACGACGACAATGATAAACCGGGAGAGTTAAGTATGTCCGCTGAACACGTTTTGACGATGCTGAATGAGCATGAAGTGAAATTCGTAGACCTGCGTTTCACTGACACCAAGGGTAAGGAACAGCACGTGACTATCCCGGCTCACCAGGTAAACGCCGACTTCTTCGAAGAAGGTAAAATGTTTGACGGCTCCTCTATCGGTGGTTGGAAGGGCATCAACGAATCTGACATGGTGCTGATGCCGGACGCCAGCACGGCGGTTCTGGATCCGTTCTTCGAAGAACCTACGCTGATCATTCGCTGTGACATTCTCGAGCCGGGCACCATGCAAGGCTACGATCGCGACCCGCGCTCCATCTCCAAACGCGCCGAAGACTTCCTGCGCTCCTCCGGCATCGCGGACACCGTGCTGTTCGGGCCAGAGCCTGAGTTCTTCCTGTTCGACGACATCCGCTTCGGCAGCAGCATCCGCGGTTCCCACGTGGCCATCGACGACATCGAAGGCGCCTGGAACTCCGGCACAAAATACGACGGCGGCAACAAAGGCCACCGTCCGGCGGTGAAAGGCGGTTACTTCCCGGTTCCACCGGTCGACTCTTCGCAGGATCTGCGTTCCACCATGTGTCTGACCATGGAAGAGATGGGCCTGGTGGTTGAAGCGCACCACCACGAAGTGGCGACCGCCGGTCAGAACGAAGTGGCGACCCGCTTCAACACCATGACCAAGAAAGCCGACGAAATTCAGATCTACAAGTACGTGGTGCACAACGTGGCGCACGCCTTCGGTAAAACCGCGACCTTCATGCCGAAACCCATGTTCGGCGACAACGGTTCCGGCATGCACTGCCACATGTCGCTGTCCAAGAACGGCACCAACCTGTTCGCCGGCGACAAATACGGCGGCCTGTCTGAAACCGCACTGTTCTACATCGGCGGTATCATCAAGCACGCCAAGGCGATCAACGCGCTGGCCAACCCGACCACCAACTCGTACAAACGTCTGGTGCCAGGCTACGAAGCGCCGGTGATGCTGGCTTACTCCGCCCGTAACCGCTCCGCGTCTATCCGCATCCCGGTGGTCGCCAGCCCGAAAGCGCGCCGCATCGAAGCCCGCTTCCCGGATCCGGCGGCTAACCCATACCTGTGCTTCGCCGCACTGCTGATGGCCGGCCTGGACGGCATCATCAACAAGATCCACCCTGGCGATGCCATGGACAAGAACCTGTACGACCTGCCGCCGGAAGAAGAAGCCGAGATCCCAAAAGTGGCCGGCTCGCTGGACGAGGCGATGGCCGCACTGAACGAAGACCGCGAGTTCCTGACCCGCGGCGGCGTGTTCACCGACGATGCGATCGATGCCTACATCGAACTGCGCAAAGAAGAGATGGACCGCATTCGCATGACGCCACACCCGGTCGAGTTCGAACTGTACTACAGCGTCTAAGCCCTACCCGCGCCGTCCGCCCTGGCGGACGGCGCCCACAATTTTTGTTATCGCTTTTTTGTTGCCGTGGAAACTTTCAGCCCATCTTCGGATGGGTTTTTTTCTCCACCGTATTTTCTGCAAAACTATTCCATACCGCGTCGATCCCGGATGGAGTAGGATAGATGCACTAAAAAGGTGCAGGAGTCTGCTGTATGGCAACTGGCAAGCTGCCCGATGCTGGGCAGATCCTCAATTCACTCATCAACAGCATCCTGCTGTTGGATGACTCACTGGCGGTTCACTACGCCAACCCTGCGGCACAGCAGCTGCTGGCGCAAAGCTCCCGCAAGCTGTTCGGCACGCCGCTGCCCGATCTGCTCGGCTATTTTTCGCTGAACGTCTCTCTGATGCATGAAAGTCTGCGCGCCGGTCAGGGCTTCACCGACAACGAAGTGACCCTGGTGGTCGATGGCCGCGCGCATATTCTTTCCCTGACCGCTCAGGCGCTGCCGGAAGGCTATATCCTGGTCGAGCTGGCGCCGATGGACAATCAACGCCGCCTGAGCCAGGAACAGCTGCAGCATGCCCAACAGGTGGCCGCCCGCGATCTGGTGCGCGGTTTGGCGCACGAGATTAAAAACCCGCTGGGCGGCCTGCGGGGCGCGGCGCAGCTGCTGGCCAAAGCGCTGCCCGATCCGGCGCTGACCGAATACACCAAGGTGATCATTGAGCAGGCCGATCGGCTGCGCAATCTGGTGGATCGCCTGCTCGGACCGCAGCGGCCCGGCCAGCACATCACCCAGAGCATTCATCAGGTCGCGGAGCGCGTCTGCCAGCTGGTGTCGCTGGAAATGCCGGATAACGTCACGCTGGTGCGCGACTACGATCCCAGCCTGCCGGAAATGGCCCACGACCCGGATCAGATAGAACAGGTGCTGCTGAACATCACCCGCAATGCGCTGCAGGCGCTGGGTGAGGCGGGCGGCACCATCACGCTGCGCACCCGCACCGCGTTTCAGATTACGTTGCACGGCACCCGCTACCGCCTGGCGGCGCGCATCGATGTCGAAGACGACGGCCCCGGCGTGCCGGCGCAGCTGCAGGACACGCTGTTCTACCCGATGGTCAGCGGCCGTGAAGGCGGTACCGGCCTGGGATTATCCATCGCCCGCAATCTGATCGATCAGCATTGCGGAAAAATTGAGTTCAACAGTTGGCCAGGTCATACCGAATTCTCGGTCTACCTGCCCATTCGTCAGTGAGGTTTGCAATGCAACGAGGGATAGTCTGGATCGTCGATGACGATAGCTCCATCCGCTGGGTGCTTGAGCGCGCGCTCACCGGCGCGGGCCTGAGCTGCGCCACCTTCGAAGGCGGCAATGACGTGCTGGAAGCCTTGGCCACGCAAACCCCCGACGTGCTGCTGTCCGATATCCGCATGCCGGGCATTGATGGTCTGGCGCTGCTCAAGCAGATCAAACAGCGCCACCCGATGCTGCCGGTGATCATCATGACCGCGCATTCGGATTTGGACGCCGCCGTCAGCGCCTATCAACAAGGGGCCTTCGACTACCTGCCGAAGCCGTTCGACATCGACGAAGCGGTGGCGCTGGTCGAGCGCGCCATCAGCCATTATCAGGAACAGCAGCAGCCGGTGCGCAGCCAGCCGGCCAGCGATCCGGCGGCGGACATCATCGGCGAAGCGCCGGCGATGCAGGACGTGTTTCGCATCATCGGCCGGCTCTCGCGTTCGTCGATCAGCGTGCTGATCAACGGCGAATCCGGCACCGGTAAAGAGCTGGTGGCACATGCGCTGCACCGCCACAGCCCGCGCGCCAAATCACCGTTCATCGCCCTGAATATGGCCGCTATTCCCAAGGATCTGATCGAGTCCGAGCTGTTCGGCCACGAGAAAGGCGCCTTCACCGGCGCTAACCAAATCCGTCAGGGGCGCTTTGAACAGGCCGACGGCGGCACGCTGTTCCTCGACGAGATCGGCGATATGCCGCTCGACGTGCAAACGCGCCTGCTGCGGGTGCTGGCGGACGGCCAGTTCTACCGGGTCGGCGGCTATGCGCCGGTGAAGGTCGACGTACGCATCATCGCCGCCACGCACCAGAACCTGGAGCTGCGGGTACAAGAAGGCAAGTTCCGCGAGGATCTGTTCCACCGCCTGAACGTGATCCGCGTACACCTGCCGCCGCTGCGCGAGCGCCGGGAAGACATCCCGCGGCTGGCGCGCCACTTCCTGCAGATCGCCGCCAAGGAGCTGGGCGTCGAGGCCAAGAACCTGCATCCGGAAACCGAAACCGCGCTGACCCGCCTGCCCTGGCCGGGCAACGTGCGCCAGCTGGAGAACACCTGCCGCTGGCTGACGGTGATGGCCGCCGGGCAAGAGGTGCTGATTCAGGATCTGCCGGGCGAACTGTTCGAAACCGCCGCGCCGGAAAGCCCCAGCCACAGTCTGCCGGACAGCTGGGCCACGCTGCTGGCGCAGTGGGCCGATCGCGCGCTGCGTTCCGGTCATCAAAATCTGCTGTCGGAAGCGCAGCCGGAAATGGAGCGCACGCTGCTCACCACCGCCCTGCGCCACACCCAAGGGCACAAACAGGAAGCCGCGCGCCTGCTGGGCTGGGGGCGCAATACCCTCACCCGCAAGCTTAAAGAGCTGGGCATGGAATAGGAACGGGGTGGATGATGAAAAACGCAGTCCGGCGCACAAAAAAACGCCAACCACAGACTTTACAGCCGGCGCGGGCGCAGTATGATCGTGTCGCACACTCTGGAGGTTGACGATGCTGGACTCATTCATCGTATTCATTTCTCAGGGCGCGGAGCTGGGCTCCGCCGCCAGCCACACCCCGCAGGCGGCGGTCGCCGCGGTGTTGTGCGCCGCGCTGATTAACTTCTTCAGTTAAAAAAACAGCCGCATCAGCGGCTGTTTTTTCATCCTCAGATCACCCGAGAGAACTGCTGGCTGCGCGCCTGTTGCCGCAGATAGCGGTCGAAGCACATGCAAATATTGCGGATCAGCAAGCGCCCGCGCGGCGTGACGCGAATGCCCTGCTCGTCGCGCTCCACCAGCCCATCGCGTTCAAACGGCGCCAGCAGTTGCAGGTCTTCGGCGAAGTAAGCGGTGAAATCGATGCCGTATTGCCGTTCGAGCGGCTGATACGCCAACCGGAAGTTGCAGATCAGGGTTTTGATCAGATCGCGCCGCAGACAATCGTCGTCCGTCAGCGCCAGCCCGCGCCACAGGGCGTTGCCCTGCGCCGGTACGCTCTCATAGTAATGCTTCAGCTCTTTCTGATTCTGCGCATAGCTGTCGCCGAGCATGCTGATGGCCGACACGCCCAACCCCAGCAGATCGCTGTCGCCCTGGGTGGTGTAGCCCTGGAAATTGCGGTGCAGCTTGCCTTCGCGTTGCGCAATCGCCAGCTCATCGTCCGGGCGTGCAAAGTGATCCATACCGATGAACTGATAGCCGGCGTCAGTCAGGAACGCGATGCTCTGCTGCAGGATATCCAGCTTCTGCTGCGCGCTGGGCAGATCGGCGTCTTTGATTTTGCGCTGGGCGGCGAATAAATTCGGCATATGCGCGTAGTTGAACACGCTGAGGCGATCGGGATTCAGTTCAGCCACCCGCTGCAGGGTGAAGGCGAAACTTTCCGGCGTCTGTTTCGGCAGGCCGTAGATCAGATCGATATTGGTCGAGCGGAAGCCCAGCGCTTTGGCCCGCTCGATCAGGGCGAAAATGAAGGCTTCATCCTGCTCGCGGTTGACCAACTGCTGCACCTGCTTGTTGAAATCCTGCACCCCCATGCTCAAACGGTTAAAGCCTTCGGCGCGTAAATGATCGAGCACATCCAGCGCTATCTCGCGCGGATCGACTTCGATCGACATCTCCGCATCGGGCAGAAAATCAAAATGTTCGCGCAGCACCGCCACCAGCCGGCTGATTTGCGCTTTATCCAGATAGGTTGGCGTACCGCCGCCCCAGTGCATCTGACCGACCTTGCGGCCGGCGAACAGCGGCGCACGGCTGGCGATCTCTTGCGCCAAGACATTCAGGTATTCGTCGGCCTTGTGCGTCTGACGCGTCACCAGTTTGTTGCAGCCGCAGAAGTAGCACAGCTTATGGCAGAAAGGGATATGCACATACAGCGACAGCGGCCGCTCAGGGTAGCGCGCCGCGGCGCGTTGAAACGCCGCTTCGTCGTAGCGCTGGTTAAATTCCAGCGCCGTGGGGTATGAGGTATAACGCGGCCCTGAGTAGTTATATTTTTGGATCAGGGCCAAATCCCAGACAATCGTCTGCTCTGACATGCTCACTCCTTCCGATATCTTTTTCTACCGGGCCGGGAGAGGGGCGGTTGTCTGCGCTGTCTGGCCACGGAAGCGCTGCGAAAACGCGCTTTGCGCTTAGACAGCCCCCATAGTTTACCGAATAACCACAGCAGATAACACATCAAGAGTAGGGCTATTGTCGGGATCAGCCACATGGCGCGTTAAAAGGCGTCCTTCGGGTTGCCGCCTTTCAGCAGCTTCAGAATATCTTCCTGCTTCTCTTCTTCTTCCTCGTCGTCTTCATCGCCCAGCTCGATGCCCAGCACGTCCATCAGCACATCGATACGATCCAGCGTCTTGTCGACATACGCCTGCTCTTGCGCGTTCAGCGCTTCGCCATCGTCGATGCGATCCAGCAGCGCGTTCAGGCGTTCGTCATTTTCCAGCTTCGCCAGCTCTTCTTCCGGCGACAGGCGCGGTTTCGCTTCGGCCTTTGGCTTCGGCTGCGGTTTGGCCTTCACTTTGGTTTCGTCGACCACCAGCGCAACCGGCACTTTACTGCCGATACGCGGATCTTTGGCTTCCGCCGCCGATTTGTTTTTTTGGCTGCCGGACTCAACCTGGGTGCGTGAACCGGAAGCGTGGCCGCGGCGCTTTTTCAGGCGTTTGCGCTCGCGCGCTTCCTGATCGAGCTCCATACGGCTTTTCTTTTTCGTTTTTGACTTCGCCGCGCTGCCGCGAGGTGCTTTTGATGGCTGGTTCATAGCGTGTGCTCTTAGGTATGTAGATTCAGTATAGAATTGCGGCGGAATCTAGCAGAAAGCGGACAAAGAAAAAAGGCGGCAGGTTAAACCTGCCGCCTATTTCGCACCTTCTTGCGAAGGGTATTCCTGTTACGCGCTCCTTGCGTACATGCAACATCCCGGTTTTTCCTTCTGCTATAACCGCATTCCCTGCCACTACGTCCTTCATCCTGAAAGGAAAATCGTCCATGGCGCAATCCTTTCGCATCCGCTCTTCCCGAGCGCGCTTCCTGCGGGCATCCAAACTGCCGATACTTCACCATCCGATGTGCCTGCCGCCTATTCCGGTGCGAAAGGGTCACTTCCTTTTGCGTTCATCCTGGCACTCATTGCACGCCCTGTGCATTCCCTGAGATTTGTCATCCTTCCCGGATGTTCCCTAATCCTGCGCAACCCTGCGTTAACGAGTACTTTACGTTATTGTTGCGAAGGCTCAAGGCACCTGACGCCGATTTGACTGACATTTTCACACAACGAAAAAATAATATGTTGTTTTTAAAATAAAAACATAAATATCACTTTCGAATAAAGCGACATTACCCGCGATTCGAATGGCAAATGTCTCACAACGTACGGTCGGCTTAACTGTTGTTTTATCGCGCCCCGCCGCTTAAAAACGGAGAAACACGCCATTTTTACCGCTGATGCAGTTATAATCGCCAACCAGTTAGCCATCCTCACGGAGACGAAAAATTTTGACCAGCAAGAACTACAACTATCATGTGACCCATTTCGTCACCAGCGCACCCGATATTCGCCATCTTCCGGGGGATGCAGGAATTGAAGTCGCCTTTGCCGGCCGTTCCAACGCCGGTAAATCCAGCGCGCTGAATACGCTGACCAACCAAAAAAGCCTGGCGCGCACCAGTAAGACGCCGGGGCGCACCCAGCTGATCAACCTGTTCGAAGTGGAAGACGGCATTCGTCTGGTCGACCTGCCGGGTTATGGCTACGCCGAAGTGCCGGAAGAAATGAAGCGCAAATGGCAACGCGCGCTGGGCGAATACCTGCAGATGCGCAACAGCCTGAAAGGGCTGGTGGTGCTGATGGATATCCGCCATCCGCTGAAAGATCTCGACCAGCAGATGATCCAGTGGGCGGTCGACGTCGGCACGCCGGTGCTGGTGTTGCTGACCAAGGCCGACAAGCTGGCCTCCGGCGCACGCAAGGCGCAGCTCAACATGGTGCGTGAAGCGGTGCTGCCGTTTATGGGAGATATCCAGGTCGAAGCCTTCTCATCGCTGAAAAAGATCGGCGTCGACAAGCTGCGCCAAAAGCTGGACACCTGGTTTAACGAGATCCCGCCGGAAGTGCTGCCGGAAGAGGACATCGGCGAATAAGCCCTGATCGCACGCTTGAGCCGATGCCTAGCCGCATCGGCTTTTTTATGCCCGCAGATCGGCCGCAGGCGGGATTTTTTGTTATCTAATTACACTTTTGAAATAAAGCCATCATAAAGACTTATTGCCAAAACGGGCTTGTCTCGCCGAATTACGCGGATTGAGGGAGCGGAAGCTGAAATGAAAAGCGGGGCCGAGCGATAGGAAAAACGTATGGTTTGCTGCTGTTTTTACAATAAAAAACGCCCCAGTCAATACTGACTGGGGCGGCTAAATATTCAGCCAAATCCGATTACGTGAAGTAAAAGGTCTGAAAGATAGAACATCTTACCTCTGTACCCTACGCCTGTAACTCTACATCATTTTTTCGCAGGGAAAAAGAATTTTTTGTAGTTTACTTACACAATTTGCGGCGCAAGAACGGCGAAGTTGGGGAAACTATCGCCGCATCTTGTAGCTTAATTACGAAAAGTGCTTAGCTTCTCGCCAGTTAGCGCATACGGCGATAACCCGGCGATCAGTGCGCTTCATCCCAGTTCATGCCGACGCCCACATCGACCTTCAGCGGCACCGCCAGAGCCATACTGCCTTCCATCAGTTGGCGGATGCGCTGGCTGGCTTCTTCGATCACCGATTCATGCACCTCGAACACCAATTCATCGTGCACCTGCATGATCGCGCGCACCAACGGCTTCTCCTGCCCTTGCAGCCAGGCGTCGACCTCGATCATCGCACGCTTGATGATATCGGCTGCCGTGCCCTGCATCGGGGCGTTGATGGCGGCGCGCTCGGCCGCCTTGCGGCGCATGGCGTTGCTGGAGCGGACGTCCGGCAGATACAGACGGCGGCCGTCCAGCGTGCTGACATAGCCCTGCTCGGAAGCCTGCTGACGGGTGCGCTCCATGTAATCCAGCACGCCCGGGTAACGCTCAAAGTAGAGATCCATATAGCGCTGGGCTTCCCCACGCGGGATCCCCAACTGACGCGCCAGGCCGAAGGCGCTCATGCCGTAAATCAAACCGAAGTTAATCGCCTTGGCGCTGCGGCGCTGCTCGCCGGTCACTTTATCCAACGGCACGCCGAAAACTTCCGACGCCGTGGCGCGGTGAATGTCTTTCCCTTCGGCGAAGGCCTTCAGCAGCCCCTCATCCTGTGACAGATGCGCCATGATGCGCAGCTCGATCTGCGAGTAGTCGGCCGCAACGATGCGGTAGCCTTCCGGCGCAATAAAGGCCTGGCGAATGCGCCGCCCTTCTTCGTTGCGCACCGGGATATTCTGCAGGTTCGGATCGCTCGAGGAGAGGCGGCCGGTGGCGGTCACCGCCTGATGGTACGAGGTATGCACCCGGCCGCTGACCGGATTGATCATCAACGGCAGCTTGTCGGTATAGGTAGTCTTCAGTTTCGCCAGGCCGCGGTATTCCAGGATCACCTTCGGCAGCGGGTAGTCCAGCGCCAGCTCGGCCAGCACCTCTTCGTTGGTGGACGGCGCCCCGCCCGGGGTTTTCTTCAGCACCGGCAGCTTTTGTTTTTCGTACAGGATCGCCTGCAGCTGCTTGGTCGACGCCAGGTTGAACGGCTCTTCCGCCAGCTCGTGGGCCTGCGCCTCCAACTCTGCCAGACGCTTGGCCAACTCCTGGGAGTGGGCCGACAAAATGGCCGGATCGATCAGCACCCCGGTGCGTTCGATATGCGACAGCACCGGCAGCAGCGGCATTTCAATCTCATTGAATACCGTCAGCAGTTCCGCGCTCTGTTTCAGCTGCGGCCACATCGCCAGGTGCAGCTGCAGCGTGACATCGGCATCTTCGGCGGCGTAAGGCGCCGCCTGCTCCAGCGCGATCTGATTGAACGTCAGCTGGTTTTTGCCCTTGCCGGCGATCTCTTCGAAGGTGATGGTTTTGTGGCCCAGATAACGATCGGCCAGGCTGTCCATATCGTGACGGCCGCCGACGCTGTCCAGCACATAGGACTCCAACATGGTGTCGTAGGCGATGCCGCGCATCTCGATGCCGTAGCGCGCCAGCAGGCTCATGTCGAACTTCAGGTTTTGCCCGACCTTGAGCGCCTTCTCGTCTTCCAGCAGCGGCTTGAGCGCCTCCAGCACATAAGCGCGATCCAGCTGCGCCGGCGCATCCAGGTAATCGTGCGCCACCGGCAAATAGGCCGCTTCGCCCGGCGCGATCGCGAAGGACAGGCCGATCAGGTTGGCGGTCAGGGTATCCAGACCGTCGGTTTCGGTATCGAAGGCAAACACGTCGGCCTTTTTCAGCCGCGCCAGCCAGTCGGTAAAGGTCGCTTCATCCAGGATAGTGACATACCCGTCCTGGGACAGCTTGGCTTCCGCCAAGGCTTTCGGCGCTTCCACGGCGGCTGCCGGTTTGGCGGCGCCGGCAGCTTTCGCGCCCGCGCCTTTCTTGTTTTCCAGCCAGACGCCGGCTTCCACGTCCGCCAGCCAGCGTTTGAACTCGTACTGTTTGAACAGCTGTTGCAGCGTATCGACATCCGGCTCAGATACCGTCAGGTCCGCGCAGGTCAGATCCAGTTCGACGTCGGTTTTGATCGTCGCCAGCTTATAGGAGAGGTACGCGACCTCTTTGTTCTGCTCCAGCTTGGCCGCCATGGTTTTGGCGCCGCGGAAGCTCAGCGTGGCGATGTTCTCCAGATTGCCGTACAGCGCATCCAGCCCGCCGATCCCCTGCAGCAACGCCTGGGCGGTTTTCTCGCCCACGCCCGGTACGCCGGGAATGTTGTCCGATGAATCGCCCATCAGCGCCAGGAAGTCGATGATCAACTCCGGCGGAATGCCGTACTTGTCGCACACTTCCTGCGGGCCGAGGATCGTGTTGTTCATGGTGTTGATCAGGGTGACGTTCGGCGTCACCAGCTGCGCCATATCTTTGTCGCCGGTGCTGATCAGCACCGCATGGCCGGCCTTTTCGGCCTCCAGCGCCAGCGTACCGATAACGTCGTCCGCCTCAACGCCGGGTGTCACCAGCAGCGGCAGGCCCATTGCCTTGACCATGCTGTGCAGCGGCTCGATCTGCGCGCGCAGATCGTCCGGCATCGGCGGCCGGTGTGATTTGTATTCAGCGAAGAGATCATCGCGGAAGGTTTTCCCTTTGGCATCAAACACCACGGCAACGTGGCTCGGTTGATACTGCAGCAGCAGGCTGCGCAGCATATTCAGCACGCCGTACATCGCGCCGGTCGGCTCGCCCGCCGAGTTGGTCAGCGGCGGGAAGGCGTGATAAGCGCGGTAGAGGTAGGAGGAACCGTCAACCAGGATTAGTGGGTTTTCTGCAATCTGGGCCATAGCGTTTCTTTATCGTGATCGGACATAGAGGTAAGCATGCCATAGCTGGCCGCCGGAGACGAACCTTAGCGTGCATTGCGGACGAAAATGATGTGATTGTGTGCGAGGATCCGCAAGATCTTACCTGTGGATAACTTTGTGCATAGAAAAGAGACCGAATTATAACGCTGCGATTATCGTTATAACGGCGAATAAAATTCCTATTTAAATCACCGCGTTAAAAGAACGAATTCCGGCGACGCTTTATTACTGGCATTTATTGAATTTGTGGATATAACTTTCGCCGGATTTTAATCGCACTATTAATCAAATTCGGCGCCTCAATTACCATAGCACAAGCTGGACAAGTTGCACGAAAACTCAGCAAATGGTTATCCATCGAGACGAAAAACAGTGATTTTTAGCGGCGCTTTACCCCGGCGATTTCTGTTAAAATGCGTTTTTGTTCATGCGCTTTGGCATGCAACGATGTTCCCAACAACCGTCAGCCCATAATCATGCCAAGATTGTTAACGCCTGTTATCTTTATCATTTCCGTCATACTTACCATTCTGGTGACGGTGTTGTGCTCCATCCCCATCACGCTGGCCGGCATCGTGAAACTCCTGGTGCCCATTCCCGCCGTCTGGCGATATATCTCGGCTTTCGCCGATTTCATGATGTGGTGTTGGTGCCAAGGGCTGGCGCTGTTATTGCGCATTAACGGGCAATTGCGTTGGGATATTGAAGGGCTGGAAGGGTTGGATCGCAAAAACTGGTATCTGCTGATCAGCAACCACGAAAGCTGGTCGGACATTGTCGTGTTATGCGTGCTGTTCAGAAATCATATTCCAATGAATAAGTATTTCCTCAAGCAACAGCTCGCCTGGGTGCCTTTTGTCGGCCTGGCCTGCTGGGCGCTGGATATGCCATTCATGAAGCGTTATTCCCGCGCCTATTTGCTCAAGCATCCGGAAAAGCGCGGCAAGGATATCGAAACGACGCGCCGTTCCTGCGAAAAATTCCGCCAGCGTCCAACCACCATCGTCAATTTCGTCGAGGGTTCGCGCTTCACTGAAGCCAAGAAAATTAAAAGCAATTCGCCGTATCGCAATTTGCTGGCGCCTAAAGCCGCCGGCATCGCGTTTACGCTCAGCGCGCTGGGCAATCAGTTCGACAAAGTGTTGAACGTTACTCTGCTCTATCCGGAAAATAACCAGCGGCCTTTTATGGATATGCTGTGTGGGCGGCTGACGCGTATCGTGGTGAGAATAGAGACGCTGCCGATCGATGAAACCCTGCACGGCGACTACTTCAACGACAAACAGTTCAAGCGGCGCTTCCAGCTGTGGCTGAATACGCTGTGGCAGGAAAAAGACCGGTTGCTGGATAAATTGAAGCGGCAATACGGATAAAAAAACGCCGGCGATGCCGGCGTTTTTCATATTGAATCAGGCTTATTTCTGCTGGCTGAGGAATTTAACCACATCGGCGAACTGCTTCACGTAAGCGTCCATCGAGCTGGTGTCCAGGCCATCGTTTTTAACCATGTATTTGCCGTTGACGAATACCGCCGGCACGCCGCGCAGCTGCAGATCTTCTGCGGCTTTCTCCTGTTGAACCACCAGAGATTTCACCACGAAGCTGTTCCAGGCCGCGTCATAATCTGCAGCGGTCACGCCCGCTTTCACGAAGACGTTGCGGATATCGTCCGGCGTTTGCACGGTCTGGGTTTTCTGCACCGCTTCAAACATCAGCGGGCTCACCTTGTCTTCCACGCCCAGCGCCATCGCCACCGCCCACGCCTGAGTCAGCTGTTTGCCCAACGGCCCCAGGAACTCCACGTGGTACTTGGTCATTTTGGTGCCGGCAGGCAGCGCTTTCTTTACGTTCTCAGACACATGATAGACCTGCTCGAACTGGTAGCAGTGCGGGCAGTAGAAGGAGAAGAACTCCAACACCTGCGGCTCGCCGGTCACCGGTTTGTCCAGAGTCACATACTGAGCGCCATCGCTAAACTGTGCCGCCGAGGCGCTGAATGCCATCACCATGCCAACGAGCGCCAACCATATTTTTTTCATAAGACTAAACTCTCCATTGTGTTAAAGCTTCAATACATTGGCGTCAGCTGCAGAGGGGGCTCCTGCAACAGCTTAACCTGTTCGGTGAAGGCCGCAGTCTGAGACAACCAGAAATCAGACTCCGCCATCCACGGAAAACTCTTAGGGAAGGCCGGATCCTGCCAGCGGCGAGCGACCCAGGCCAGGTAATACACCATGCGCATCGCCCGCAGTGGTTCAATCAACGCCAGCTCGCGCTGATCGAACTCGGCAAATTCGCTATACGCCTCCAGCAAGACATCCAGCTGCATCAGTTGATCGCGACGTTCGCCGTGCAGCAACATCCACAGATCCTGCACTGCCGGGCCGTTGCGCGCGTCATCAAGATCGACGAACAGCGGGCCATCGCGCCACAGAATATTGCCCGGATGGCAATCACCGTGCAAACGGCGCGGCTGCCAGTTCAGATGCCAGTGCGACTTGATCGCCGCAATCAGATTATCCGTCGCCTGCAGGAACGCGTCACGCTGCGTTGCCGGTAGCAGCTCGCAATCGGCCAGCACCTGACGCGGGGCGGTGAGGTACTCTTCAATCCCCATCGTTGGCCGCTCAGCGAACAAACGCTCACCGCCGACCTGGTGGATACGCCCCAGAAAACGGCCCACCCATTCCAACTGATCCAGATTGTCTATCTCGTATTGCCGGCCCCCCACGCTGGGGAACAGGGCAAAGAAAAAGCCGCCGTGCGTATGCAGCGTAGCGCCTTGCAGCGCCAACGGCGCCACCGCCGGGATCTCTGCGCCGGCCAGATCCAGAGCGAACTGATGTTCCTCACCGATCTGTGCGGCGCTCCAGCGCTCCGGGCGGTAAAACTTCACCACGTAGCGCCGGCGATCTTCGTCCATAAACTGATAGACGCGGTTCTCGTAACTGTTCAGTGCCGTCAGGCCGGAATCGACGCGCAGGCCAACTCCTTCTAGCGCGTCCATAATCAAATCGGGCGACAGGGTTTCGAAATTAAAAGCAGAGTTATTCATAACGTTCGTTTGATCGCTGACAGCACGGTGCCGGGAATGAGAAATAGTAGCATTAATGGCGCATTTCACGCGCTATGCTTTCTCGCACCGCACGAGGATCAGTCCTTGATAACGCCGCGAGCGCGCAGCAGCGCCGTTTTAAAATCTTCTTCGTAATCTTTCTTCAGACCCGGGATCTGATCCGTGCCGGCGCTACCGCGCATTTTCAGGTGATAAATGAGAATATCGTCGCTCAGTTCGGACAACTCGCCCTGGAAGCCCGCTTCCTTCGCCAGCTTTTGCAAAAACTGCATCAAATTGAGATCGGGATCTTCCTGCCAGGCCGGGTGCAACAGCTCGATCAACTCGTTTACGCGATGCGTTTTCATCTCAATATCGTCCAATAGCATGAATAAACTCACAAAGTAACAGGCTTACCCACACAGTGAAAGAACCGGCTTGTCAATAAAGGTAAATCCTGATGTCACGCCTGCTTTAGCGCTACAATCAGCCCATCGACAAGGCGGGATAAACGAGATGCATAAAGAAATCAGCGGCGTCATTTTGGCCGGTGGACGGGCCACGCGTATGGGCGGTGAAGACAAAGGCCTGGTGTCGATTGGTGGTATCGCACTCTATCAACACATATTGGCTCGGTTACGGCCGCAGGTGGCTTCCATCGTCATCAGCGCCAATCGCAATCAGGCATGTTACCAGGCGAGCGGTTTGCCGGTGATTGGCGATCTGACGCCCGATTTCGCCGGGCCGTTGGCCGGTATGCTGGCCGGACTCAAGCAATCTTCCAACGAATGGGTGGCCTTCGTCCCTTGTGACGTCCCCGACTTTCCCGCTGACTTAGTGGCACAACTCTGGCGGCAAAAAGGCGCTGCGCCGGCTGCCTTTGCCAGCGATGGCGAACGTGATCACCCTACGCTGGCGTTACTGCATACCCAAATAGCGCCGCAGCTGGCCGACTATCTGGCGCGCGGTGAACGCAAGCTGATGCTGTTCTTGCATCAGATTAACGCACAACGCGTGGTGTTCAGCGGACAACAAGCGGCATTTCATAACCTGAATACGCCGGAAGACTGCCGACATTGGCAGCAAACACGAGAGTTAAAGAAATGAATCGTTCATTGCCCCCCTTGCTGGCCATCGGCGCCTACAGCGGTACGGGAAAAACCACCCTGCTCAAACAGCTGATCCCGTTGCTGAAACAGCGTCAGGTAAGGATTGGACTGATCAAACATACGCATCACGATATGGATGTGGATACGCCAGGTAAGGACAGCTATGAGCTGCGTAAAGCGGGCGCCGATCAGACGCTGGTCGCCAGCGATCGCCGCTGGACATTAATGACCGAAACGCCGGAGCAACAACCTTTGGATCTACGCTACCTGGCAGAGCGTTTTGATGCCGATAAGATCGATTTGATTCTTGTTGAAGGGTTTAAACATGAGCCGGTCAGCAAAATCCTGCTTTATCGGGCCGAGATCGGCAAACCGTTGGAAGACATGTTGGATCAGTTTGTCGTGGCGGTTGCCAGCGACCGACCACTATCCATTTCAGCTAAGCAGCTGGATCTCAATCAACCGGAAAGCATCGCCGACTTTATTGTCGAGTGGTTGAAAGGCGCAGCGTAGCTGCGCTTTTTTACGTTTTACGCACAGCAAAAAGCCCTGAACGTCAGTTCAGGGCTTTCGGCTTTGTTTGATGCCTGGCAGTGTCCTACTCTCGCATGGGGAGACCCCACACTACCATCGGCGCTACGGCGTTTCACTTCTGA
>NZ_JBXUNP010000007.1:0-180734 GCF_057197125.1 Serratia sp. LSHTC3 | reverse complement strand
AAGGCGGGGGCGGAAGTGGCGGTGAACGAGAACGCCTCGCTGTCGCTGGGCTACGGCGGGCTGCTGTCGCAGAACCATCAGGACAACAGCGTCAACGCCGGTTTCACCTGGCGCTTCTAAGCCAAGCGGTCATTACAAGGGTCAACGGAGCCGGCATGCCGGCTCCGTTTTTATTTGCGGCTGTGGGGTGAGAACGTATGATGGCCGGCTCCAGGGCAATAAAAAACCGGGACCCTGACGGATCCCGGCTTAAAAGTGGGTAAAACAGATTAGCGCTAAAGGCTCAAGCCCCGTTTTGCTTATGCAGTCCAAGCGATGTGAGCATCGTCTCAGTAGCGGCAACGGAACAAATTTTCCCTGGTGTTACTATGGTTATTATTAAAAATCGTGCTGGTGTTATTTTTTATAGTGTATTGCTGTATGTCTCTTTTGATACCATGTTTGACGATACAACATGGTATGTCAAGCAACGTTTTTAACGCATAATTGCATGGGATGCTAGTTTTAGGTGTGGCTTTTTCAGCAGAAATAATCAAAACGACTGATAAATCAGTAAAAAAAATCGAAGGAACAAATGGATAACAATCATCAAAAATTCGATTCACAGTCGATTGCCAATCGGGTCAGGGAGCTGTTTTTACATTACGGGATTGGAAAACGTCAGCATGCCCGCGAACTCAGCCGCATCTTGGATCTGAGTTTTTCACATGCGCACCGCAAATTGAAAGGGCAAAGCCCCTGGACGCTGGAACAGATCAACAGCGTCGCGGCCGCGTTGGGAGAAACGCCGGCGGCGATCGCCGATTTGAGCGCCGAACACGAGACGACCGAGCCAAACATGGCGCGTGATGCCATCTTTTTCGTGGCGGGGGTGGCGATCCCTTGCGTCGGGCACATTGGCGACGAACTTTCTGCCGGGCGGCCGGCGGAGTTTGTGGCGCTGCTTGTGGAGGGGCAATGGCATATCTATCGCGCCGAAGAGGCGCCGGCAGGTCTGCGTTACGGCGTCGAACTGATAGAAATCCGGCCCGGCTACGGCGATGACGAGCGGTTGAGCATCGCGGTATTGGACGATTCGCATCAGGCGGCCGATGAGCTGGCCAAGTACCTCGGCGGCTGCGGTTTCAACGCAGTGGCGTTTTACGATGTCGACAGCTTCTGCCAAGCGTTGCAGCAAAGCCTGTTCGACGGTTACGTGGTGGACTGGCTGATCGGTGAGGAAACGGCGGATCGCTGTATCGCCACCATCCGCGCCTCCGACAACCCGGACGCGCCGGTACTGGTGCTGACCGGCGAACTGGGCACCGACCGACGCGAGTCGGAGATCGCTCAGGCGATGCGCGAGTACGATGTGCTCGGTCCTTATGAAAAACCGGTGCGGCTCCATGTGATCGAAGCCGCACTGCAACGCTGTTTTAATCTTTAGCGGGGAACACCTCGGCCAGTGCGCTCGACAGCGCATCCAGCCGAACCGGTTTCATCAGGTAGTTATCGAACAGGGCGCGCTGATCCGCCGTCAGCTGCTCCGGCGTATAGGCGCTGATGCCGATGATTGGCACATGGCGGTTGGGGCCGCGACGATTGCGCAGCTGCCTGGCCAGGGCGGCGCCGTCGATGCCCGGCATCTGCAGATCCAGCAACAGCGCGTCGTAAGGGCGTCTGAGCAGCTTCTGCAACGCGCGCTCCGGCGAGTCGCACAGTTCGTGCTGGTAACCCAGCTTATCCAGCAACGCCGCAAAGGCGTCACCCACCGACTTGTTGTCATCCACCACCAGCACCTGCTGCGGTTTCTGCTGCAGAGAGGTATTGGCGGTGGCGGGCTCGTCGGCGCGTTCTTCTTCACTGATCTGCACCGGAATGCTGACGATAAAGGTGCTGCCCTTCTTGATTTCGCTGTACACCGTGATGGTACCGTCGAGCAGCGTCACCAGGCCGTGTACGATCGCCAACCCCATCCCCACGCCGGCATATTGCTTGGTATGCGACTGATCCAACTGGGTAAAGGGTTTGAAGATCTGATCGAGCTGGTCTTTTTCGATACCGATGCCGGTGTCGGTCACTTCGATAATCAGCGAACTGCCGCCGGGTTGACGGCGCAGGCAGCTGTGCAGCGTAATGCTGCCGCTTTCGGTGTATTTGTAGGCGTTGGTCAGCAGGTTAACGATAATCTGCCGGATGCGCAGCGGATCGGAGTGCACCAACAGGTGGCTGCACTCCACCTCGCAGCTCAGCTTGACCTGCTCTTTGCGGGTCAGGGTGGCGATTTCATTAGCGGTTTCCGCGATCAGCTTCTGCGCGTCGAACGGCACGATGCGCAATTCCATCATGCCGCTGTCGAGGTGCGCGTAGTCGGTCAGATCCTTCATCTGGCTTTCGATTTGCTGCGCGGCGGTCTCCAGCCGCTGGAAAGTGTCCGCATGCTCCGCCGACACCCGGGTGTTCACCAGCACGTCGATGGCCGACATCACGCTCTGCAATGAGGTGCGCAGCTCGTGGCCGATGGCGCCGAGGAAGGCGTTTTTGGTGCGTGTCGCTTTCTCCGCCTCAATGGCCTTGGCCTGCTGGCGAATGGTCAGCCGCTGCTGGCGGAACACGATCAGGGTGATGGCGATCAGCGCGATCACCGAGAACATGACGATCACCAGCCCATAGAAAATGATGTGCCGTTTCTCGATGTAGTCCTCATAGGCGGCGGTGCGCTGCTTCACCTCGGCGTGGTCGGTCAGGTTGGCCATTTCGATGGCGTAAGGCTTGATGGCCTTCATGGCCGCGAAAACCTGGCTGAAGTCGATTTTCGGGTTATCCAGTAGTTTATCGATGCGATCCATCTGCAGGCGCATCTGCTTGACCACTTCCGGGTAGCCCGGCTCGGCGTACAGCGGTTGCGTGGATTCGGAGACGGTTTCCAGCACGTAAAAGCGCGAATAGAGGATTTCGAACCGCAGCCGCAGGTTGTCGCTGTCCACCTGCGCGGCATGGCTTTGCTGCTCGACGAACGTGTCGAATTCCGCCAGCTTGATGGAGAACTTGGCGATCGACCAGGAGTAGTTCTCCTGCGTGCCGGCGATGGCATACAGCCCTTTCTTCGACAGGGTGGCGCTGTAGTAATAGAGCGTGACGGTCGAAGCCACTAAAAACAGCGCGGCAAAGATGGCCGGGATCGCCAGCCTGCTGCCGTTCTTAAAGGTCGTCAGCTTCATTTGATCACGATCCTGTCGACTTGCCAGATAAAGCGTGAATTGTACAACGGCGAGTTCAGTTCAGGCCCGGCGGCGTCGCGCGGGTAAACCAGGAACAGCGGGCCGAAGTTTCTGAGCTTCAGCATTTCCCCGTCCATCCTGTAGGCCAGGATCATGTTGTACTTCTTGACGTCGGACAGCGGCACGTCGATGTAATAATCGTTCAGCGCGTAGAAAGTCAGCGTCTCGCCCTTGGCGCCGACGCGCTCCAGGATATCGGCCACCGAAATCCCTTCAAATTTTCTCTGCGGCGTCCAGGAGGTGGAGGTGGTGATGCTGCGCACCGGCATCGCCAACAGCTGCTTATCGGTGAACAGATAGCTTTTTTTGACCGGGTCGGTCACGTTGTCGATCTTGCCCGCCACTTCCAGGGTAAAGCTGAGCGCGCTGCTCTGGGCGATAATCAGGGCCACGCAGGCCATCGCAAGGGTTTTGCATAGTTTGAACAGCATCGGCGTTCTCCAGAGGCGCGGGGAGGTTTGTATCAGTCCCGCTAATTTATCAGGCAGAATAATGGCAGAAAAAGCAGGCGGGTGCGAAGGGAATAGTAAACCGCACAAAAAGAACAGTCCTGGGCCGGTCGGCCTGTACACGTAACCTTTCTCTTCCGTTTGTCAGCCGTTTCGATGCGCTTTCAACAGCTGCGCCAGCTGCGTCAGGCCTGCCGTTAGCTCGTCCGGCGAGGGGGAACCCAGGCACAGGCGAATGCCCGTCGCACGTTCGTCGCGGTCTACCATCACGGTGTCCGGCGGCGTCACCTTTACGTTGGCCAATGCGGCGGCGGCGGCCACAGACTCGGCGGTTTCGCGCGGCATCGGCAGCCAGACATGATAAGCGTCGGGATGCGATACGCATTCGTCGGCATCGAATATCGAGGTGGCCAGATGTACTCTTCGCTGAGCCTCATGGCGCAACGCTTGCGGTATCGTCTCGATCGCGCTGCTGGCCAGCCACTCCTCCACCACAGCGCAAGACAGTGGCGAAGGCGCGAAAGGAAGATCTTGCAAGGCTTCTTCCGCCGTAGTTTGCATGCCGGGCGGCAGAGTCAGCATGCCGATCCGCAATCCCGGGCCGAGCGTTTTCGACAGGCCATTGACATGGAACACCCGCTCGGGTGCCAGAGCCGCGAGCGCAGGCGCCGCTGAATGCCCCAGCGCATACACGCCATCCTCGATGATCCAGACATTCGCCCGCCGGCATATCTCGACGATAGCCTGCCTGCGCTCGGCGCTCATGGTGGCGGTTGTCGGATTATGCAGCGTCGGCGTCAGATAGACCGCGGTATGGCCGGAGGAGACTCGCTCGAGCGCGCTCGCCAGCGCCTGCGGCACTATGCCTTGCGCATCGATCTCCACGCCGATCAGGCGATGGCCTTTACGTCGGGCCAGCGCGATCGCGCCGGGGTAGGTGAGTCTCTCGGTCAGTATCGTGCCGCGTGGCCCGCAGGCCAGGTCAAACGCCAGCGAAATCGCCTGACGGGCATTGCTGGTCAGCGCCAGGTGCGACGGATCGATCGTGACGCCGGCGTTTTCCAGCCAGCGGGCCAACAAACGCCGGTGCTCCAGATGCCCGGTCGGAGGGGAATAGAAGTTCAGATGGTCCGCATCCATTTTCCGCGCAATGCTGGCCAGCGTGCGCGCCAGCAAACGATCGGTAAGCATCGCCGGCGGCGCATTGGATGAAAGATCGATTTCGCGTTTTTCACGGGCGCGGCGGATCGCCACGAACATCCCGCGGCCTTTCACGCTGCGCACCAACCCACGCCGCTCCAGGATGGCATAGGCTTTGGTCACCGTGCCCAGACCGATCGCCAATTGCCAGGCGAGCGTACGGTGGGCCGGCAAACGATCGCCCCCTTGCAGCTTGCCCTCGATAATGTCGTCAGCCAACGCCAACACCAGCCGTTCGACGGTAGTGGCTTCCACATTGGCCAGGCGGGGCTGCCAGGGGGATTGAAGCCGCATATTCGCTCTCCGGAGAAAGAATATAGTGTCACGTGACACTATTTAAATAGGCGAAAAGTGTAACACATACTATGTTGGTGAGGAGTCCCGGCATTTTCAACTACGGCTCGGCCGTAAGGCGGGTCAGCGGAGTTTTTCCATGATGGTCAGTCAGCTTGCGTTGGTTTACGGCGCCTATCTCCTCGCAACTGCCAGCCCCGGCCCCAGCAACATGGCGATCATGGGCGTGGCGATGCGTGACGGCCGCAGGCCCGCATTGGTGCTGGCCGCCGGGGTGGTGACCGGATCGCTGTGCTGGGCGATGTTGGCCGCGACCGGCCTTTCCGCCGTGTTGGCCACGTATGCGCAGGCGCTGTGGACCATCAAGATCGTTGGCGGCGTGTATATGCTGTATCTGGCGCTGCGCGCCGGCCGATCCGCATTACGGGCGTCTCCCGTTACGACAGGCATAGCGGCAGGGGATAGCGCGCGATCTTATCAGAGGTTGTATCGGCAGGGCGTGCTGATGCATCTCGGCAATCCCAAGGCCATCATGTCCTGGATGGCGATCATGTCGCTGGGATTGCGGCAAGGCGCGCCTGAGCAGGTTTTACCGGCAATTATTGGCGGTTGCGCGCTGCTCGGCGTGACGATTTTCGGGGGGTATGCCCTGCTGTTCTCAACGTCGCCGATGATCGCGTTTTACACCCGGGTGAGGCGCTGGATTGAAGGAACGCTTGCGCTGCTGTTCGCTTTGGCGGGCCTGGAGCTGTTGATATCGCGGGGGTAATGAACGCCCGGCGTTAACCTGAGGAGAGAAGCGATGGTTTTTGGCATGCAGATGGTGGATGTCTTTGGCGCCGGGCCACTCGCCGGCAATCCGTTGGCGGTGATTACGGGCGCCGGAGTGTTGTCTACGGAGGACATGCAGCGCTTGACGCGTTGGTTCAACCTGTCGGAAACGGCCTTTTTACTGCCGCCTATGCACTCACAGGCGGATTACCGGGTGCGAATATTCACGCTGGATCGTGAAATGCCGTTTGCCGGGCACCCGACGCTCGGCAGTTGCCATGCCTGGCTCACTGCGGGCGGTACGCCGCGTAATGACGCGGAGATCATCCAGGAGTGCGGGGCGGGCTTGGTGAGCATTCGCCGCGAGGGCGGACGGCTGTGTTTTGCCGCGCCGCCGTTGATTCGCTCCGGGGCGCCGTCAGAAGCGGCGTTGGCCGACGCGCTGCGGTTTTTGGGGATCGCGCCTGAGGAGGCGCTCGATGCCGCCTGGATCGATAACGGTCCGGGGTGGCTGGGGATCCGGCTGGCCAGCGCCGAGCGGGTGCTTTCCCTGACGCCGGCGAGAAGCTGGCCGCGCAGAGTGGACATTGGCGTCGTCGGCCCACATGCCGATGGTGACGCAGCCTTCGAGGTGCGCGCTTTTTTGAGCGATCACCTTGGCGCTATCGTCGAAGATCCGGTCACCGGCAGCCTCAATGCCTCGCTGGCTCAGTGGCTGTTTGCAAGCGGCGTGGTCAGCGGCGGCTATATCGCCGCTCAGGGCCGCTGCCGTGGGCGCAACGGGCGCGTGCATGTCACCCGCGACGAGAGCGGCCGGATTTGGGTGGGGGGCAATACGCGCACTCAGGTCGAAGGTCGGCTGCATGGGATTGGCACGGCGTAGAACGCGCCGCTGCACCCGCGTGCGGCTGAACGGAATATCGATTTTCATCCGATAAGGAGTGAACAGTATGTCTGCAACGGCCATCGATACCTTGAAAATGTTGGTGCGTTACAAAGCCTGGGCGAATGCCTTGACCTTTGACTGCGTGGCGGCCTTGCCGGAGGGCGAAGCGCTGCGGCCGCGCCCGACCCGTTTCGGCAATATGGTGCATACCTTGAATCACGTGTACGTGGTGGACGATATCTTCAGGCACCATCTGCAAGGCCGCAAGCATGGCTACCTCGCGCGCAACACCGAGCAAACGCCTGCTCTTGACTCTCTGCGGTGTGCGGTGGAGGAAATGGACCGCTGGTATATCGAACAGGTGGACAACTGGTCGCCCGAGGCGCTGGCGCAGGTGGTGCATTTCGAGTTCGTCGGCGGGGGGGAAGGCCGCATGACGCGCCAGGAAATCGTGCTGCATGTCGTCAACCACGCGACCTATCATCGCGGTTTTGTCGGCGATATGCTCTATCAGGTGCCCTTTGCTGCACCGGCGAACGATTTGCCGGTGTTTCTTCGCGATCATTACCGCCGGGCGCCGTGAGGCGAGCGGGATAAATAAAAAAGCCAGACGCTTTCGCGCCTGGCCTGTTACGCGCCGGAACCCGGCGAAGTTGCGCCTCAGCGCATGGTGACGAACTCTTCCGCCGCAGTCGGGTGGATAGCCACGGTGTTGTCGAAGTCCTTCTTGGTGGCGCCCATCTTCACCGCCACCGCGAAGCCCTGCAGGATCTCGTCCATGCCGAAGCCGATGCCGTGCAGGCCGACGATTTTCTCTTCTTTACCCGCGCACACCAGCTTCATGCGGCACGGCTGGCGGTGCTGCGTCACGGCGCTGTACATGGCGGTGAAGGAGGATTTGTACACCTTCACGTTGTCCGCACCGAACTTCTCGATGGCTTCCGGCTCGGTCAGGCCGACGGTGCCGATCGGCGGGTGGCTGAACACCACGGTGGCGATGTTGCTGTAGTCCAGGTGTTCGTCCGGCTTGTTGTTGAACAGGCGCTCGGACAGACGGCGGCCGGCGGCCACGGCGACCGGGGTCAGCTCTACCGCGCCGGTGTTGTCACCCACCGCGTAGATGCCTTTGACGTTGGTGTTCTGGAACTTATCGACGTCGATATAGCCTTTCTCATTGGTTTTCACCCCGGTCACACCGAGGTTCAGGTTGTCGGTCGCCGGTTCGCGGCCGATGGCCCAGATCAGGCAGTCGACGGTGAATGCTTTGCCGTTTTCCAGCTGCAGCGTCAGGCTGCCGTCGGCGTTCTTGACGATCGCTTTCGGCACCGATTCGGTGTGCAGGCTCGGCCCTTCGGTGTTCATCACTTCCACCAGGGTTTCGACGATCATCGGATCGAAGCTGCGCAGCGGCGCGTGCTTGCGCACGAACAGGTGCGTTTCCGCGCCCAGCGCGTTCAGCACGCCGGCGATTTCCACGGCGATATAGCCGGCGCCCACCACGGCGACGCGTTTCGGCATGGCGTCCAACTCAAAGAAGCCGTCGGAGTCGATGCCGTATTCGGCGCCCGGAATAGCCGGATGGCTCGGGCGGCCGCCGGTGGCGATCAGGATGTGATCGGCGGTGATGGTTTCGCCGTTCACTTCCACGGTGTGCGCATCCACGAAGCGCGCGAACCCTTTAATCACGTCGACCTTGTTCTTGCCCAGCACGTTATCGTAGGAATTGTGGATGCGGTCGATATAGGCGGTGCGGTTGGCGACCAGCTTTTTCCAGTCGAAGGCGTTGACGGTAGTGTCGAAGCCGTAGTCCGGGCCGTACTGATGGATGGCCTCGGCGATCTGCGCCGCGTGCCACATGACTTTTTTCGGTACACAACCCACGTTTACACAGGTGCCGCCCAGCTCTTTGGCTTCAATCAGCGCACACTTTTGGCCGTACATGGCTGCCCGGTTGATCGATGCGATACCGCCGCTGCCGCCGCCAATTGCTAGATAATCGTAATGTTTCGTCATCTGGGATTTCCATGAGTTGTGAATTTGAAGAGGGTAAGAGTTTAACGCCTGACCGGGGTTTGTCGCAAAGATTGCGTCGATGGCTGCGATAGGTGGACGCAGGGCGCGGCAAACCGCGCCCTGATGGGGTTTATTCCGGTACCACCCAGTTCACCAGATGGTGACCGATGCCCGACGGCACCAGCACCTTGTGCAGCCACGGCAGCACGTTCTTCATCTGCTGTTCCAGCTTCCACGGCGGGTTGATGACGATCATGCCGGAGGCGGTCATGCCGCGCTGATCGCTGTCGGGTTTCACCGCCAGCTCGATCTGCAGGATGCGGCGAATGCCGGTGGCTTCCAGATCGCGCAGCATGCGTTTGATCTGCTGGCGCATGACCACCGGGTACCACAGCGCGTAGGTGCCGGTGGCGAAACGCTTGTAGCCTTCCTGAATGCCTTTGACCACGTCCTGGTAATCGGTCTTCATTTCATACGGCGGATCCATCAGGATCAGGCCGCGGCGCGACAGGGGCGGCAGCTGGGATTTCAGCTGCTGATAGCCGTCGGCGCGCTGCACTTTGGCGCGCTCGTCTTTCTGGAATTCGCTGCGCAGCAGCGGGTAGTCGCTCGGGTGCAGCTCGGTCAGGTGGATTTTGTCCTGCGGGCGCAGCAGCTGGCGGGCGATCAGCGGCGAGCCGGGATAATAGCGCAGCGTGCCGGAACGGTTGAAGTTGTGCACCACGCTCATGTAGGCCGCCAGCTCTTCCGGCAGATCGTCGCGTTGCCACAGCAAACCGATGCCTTCCAGGTATTCGCCGGTGCGCTCGGCGTGTTCGCCGCTGAGCTGATAACGGCCCGCGCCCGAGTGGGTATCCAGATACAGGAACGGCTTCTCTTTTTCCTTCAGCGACTCGATGATCAGGCTCTGAACGGTGTGCTTGAGCACGTCGGCGTGGTTGCCGGCGTGGAAACTGTGGCGATAACTTAACATGACGGGTGGCGGTTCCTTGTGCTCCGCAGGCGGAGCATTCAATGCAATAAGGCTTATAATCTGCACAGTATAAACTGTCTGGCCGGGAAAAACCGGACTCCGTTGCCGCAGACGTTAACAGAAAGGGACAGGACGATGAGCAAACAGGCGATTTTGGCGAATTACCCCGACGCGGCGCGCTGGGCATTCGGCGACGGCCCCGCGTTAGCCGACGAACTGCTGGGATTGGTGCTGAGCGGGGATAAAACCGCCACCTGCAGTTCCTATGCGAGCTATCGTCGGGAACAAACCCCGCGGATCGGCGATTACAGCATCGTTCTCGATGGCCGCGGTGAACCGGCCTGCGTGATCAGAACCCTGGCGCTGCGCCTGGTGCGCTACGACCAGGTGACCGCCGAGATGGCGGCCAAAGAGGGCGAAGGCGACAAAAGCCTGGCGTTTTGGCGCCAGGGGCATCAAGAGTTCTTTACCCGCGAGGGCACTTTTGCGCCGGACATGTGGCTGGTGTTCGAAGAGTTCGAATGGGTTGAAACGCTGTGAATCACAAGGAGAAAGGATGAGCTGCATTTTTTGCGACATCGTGGCGGGCAAGGCGCCGTGCCATAAAATCTGGGAAGACGACGACCATCTGGCGTTCCTGTCCATCTTTCCCAACACTGACGGTTTCAGCGTGGTGATCCCCAAGGCGCACCACCCGAGCTACGCGTTTGATCTGCCGGACGAGGTGCTGAGCGCGTTGATGCTGGCGACCAAGCGGGTGGCGAAGCAGCTGGATCGCGCGTTCGACGACGTCGGCCGCTGCGGCATGGTGTTCGAGGGCTACGGCGTCGACCACGTGCACGCCAAACTGATCCCGCTGCACGGCACCGCATCGCTGGAACAGTGGCGGCCGATCGAATCGACCTCGCCGAAGTTTTTCGAACGTTATGAGGGCTATATCTCCTCCCACGACGCCGCGCGCGCCGACGACGAACAGCTGGCGGCGCTGGCCGCCCGCATCCGCCAAAGCGCCGTTTAAGGCACGAACGATCAACGCCGGGCATTGATTTTCCTGTTGTCTGGCTCCATGTTAGAGATTCATACGCATTTTAAGGCTCGCCCGTGCGGCGGGCCCAACGCTAATCAGGACTGCCCTATGACAAATCCGTTGCTGACCCCGTTTTCCCTGCCGCCTTTCTCGGCGATCCGCCCTGAAGATATCGTGCCAGCGGTGCAATCCGCGCTGGCGGACTGCCGCGCTGCGGTAGAGCGCGTGGTCGCGCAGCCGGGCCCGTTCACCTGGGACAATCTGTGTCAGCCGTTGGCGGAGTCGGACGATCGCCTGTCGCGCATCTGGTCGCCGATCGGGCACCTGAACTCGGTGAAAAACAGCCCGGAGCTGCGCGCCGCCTATGAGCAGGCGTTGCCGCTGCTGTCCGAGTACGGCACCTGGGTCGGCCAGCACGAAGGGCTGTACCAGGCTTACCGCAGCCTGAAAGAGGGCGCGGCGTTCGAGGCGCTGAGCGTGCCGCAGCGCAAGGCGGTGGATAACGCGCTGCGCGATTTCGAACTGTCGGGCATCGGCCTGTCGGTGGACAAACAGCAGCGCTACGGCGAGATCGTCGCGCGCCTGTCCGAACTGGGTTCCACCTACAGCAATAACGTGCTCGACGCCACCATGGGCTGGAGCAAACTGATTACCGACGAAGCCGAGCTGAGCGGCCTGCCGGAAAGCGCTCTGGCGCAGGCGCAGGCGATGGCGCAGGCCAAAGAGCAAGACGGCTGGTTGCTGACGCTGGACATGCCGAGCTACCTGCCGGTGCTGACCTACGCCGACAACCGCGCGCTGCGCGAAGAGATGTACCGCGCCTTCGCTACCCGCGCCTCCGATCAGGGGCCGAACGCCGGCAAATGGGACAACAGCGAAGTGATGGCGGAAACGCTGGCGCTGCGCCACGAGCTGGCTCAGCTGCTGGGCTTCGATACCTACGCCGACAAGTCGCTGGCGACCAAAATGGCGGAGAGCCCGGAGCAGGTGATCGGCTTCCTGAGCGATCTGGCCAAGCGCGCCCGCCCGCAGGCCGAGCAAGAGCTGGCGCAGCTGCGCGCCTTCGCCAAACAGCACTATGGCGTGGACGAGCTCGAAGCCTGGGACATCACCTATTACGGCGAAAAACAGAAACAGCACCTGTTCTCCATCAGCGACGAGCAGCTGCGCCCGTACTTCCCGGAGCAGCGGGTGGTGGAAGGGCTGTTCGAAGTGGTGAAACGCATCTACGGCATCACCGCCAAAGAACGTAAAGACGTGGAAACCTGGCATCCGGACGTGCGCTTCTTCGATCTGTTCGCCGCCGACGGCGAGCTGCGCGGCAGTTTCTACCTCGATCTGTACGCCCGCGAAAACAAACGCGGCGGCGCCTGGATGGACGACTGTGTCGGCAGCCTGCGCAAGGCCGACGGCACGTTGCAAAAACCGGTCGCTTACCTGACCTGCAACTTCAACCGCCCGTTGGGCGACCAGCCGGCGCTGTTCACCCATAACGAAGTGACCACGCTGTTCCACGAATTCGGCCACGGTCTGCATCACATGCTGACGCAGATCGATACCGCCGGCGTCTCCGGCATCAACGGGGTGCCGTGGGATGCGGTCGAGCTGCCGAGCCAGTTTATGGAAAACTGGTGCTGGGAGCCGGAAGCGCTGGCGTTTATCTCCGGCCACTACCAGAGCGGCGAGCCGCTGCCGAAGGAAATGCTCGACAAGCTGCTGGCGGCCAAGAATTACCAGGCGGCGCTGTTTATCCTGCGCCAGCTGGAGTTCGGCCTGTTCGATTTCCGCATGCACTTCGAATACAGCCCGGAAAAAGGGGCGCAGATCCTGCCGACGCTGGCGGAAGTGAAGAAAATGGTGGCGGTGGTGCCATCACCGAGCTGGGGCCGCTTCCCGCACGCCTTCAGCCACATCTTTGCCGGCGGCTACGCGGCGGGTTACTACAGCTACCTGTGGGCGGAAGTGCTGTCGGCCGACGCCTACTCGCGCTTCGAAGAAGAGGGGATATTCAACGCCGAGACCGGCAAATCCTTCCTCGACAACATCCTGTCGCGCGGCGGTTCGGAAGAGCCGATGGCGCTGTTCAAACGCTTCCGTGGCCGCGAGCCGCAGCTGGATGCTATGCTGCGCCATTACGGCATTAAAGGATAACCCGACACGTGAGCGTGTGTTTATTGTGTGAAGCAGGCGCCGATCCCGGCGCCTTGTCTGTTTTGGCGCAGCGCTGGCGGCTGACGTCCGACGATGACGCGCCGATGGCGCTGGTACTGACCCCAGAACGGCTGGAGCTGCGCAAGCGCGACGAGCCGAAGCTCGGCGGGATCTACGTCGATTTCGTCTCCGGTGCCATGGCGCACCGGCGCCGCTTCGGCGGCGGCCGCGGCGAGGCGGTGGCCAAAGCGGTCGGCATCAAGGGCAGCTACCTGCCGGACGTGGTGGACGCCACCGCCGGGCTGGGGCGCGACGCCTTCGTGCTGGCGGCGCTGGGCTGCCGGGTGCGGATGCTGGAGCGCAATCCGGTGGTGGCGGCGTTGCTGGACGACGGCCTGCAGCGCGGCTATCAGGATGCGGAAATCGGCCCGTGGCTGCGCGAGCGCCTGACGCTGCTGCACGCCTCCAGCCTGACGGCGCTGGCGGATCTCAGCCCGCGTCCCGAGGTGGTGTATCTCGATCCGATGTTCCCGCACAAGCAGAAAAGCGCGCTGGTGAAGAAAGAGATGCGGGTGTTTCAATCGCTGGTGGGCAGTGACGATGACGCCGACGGCCTGCTGGAACCGGCGCGCCGTTTGGCCACCAAGCGCGTGGTGGTGAAACGCCCGGACTACGCGCCGCCGCTGGCCGACGTGCCGGCGCACGCCGCCACGCTGACCAAAAGCCACCGCTTCGATATCTACATGCCGCTGTAATGTCTGCCGGGCCCGCTGTGTCGGGCCCTCAGTTTTCCTCTCGTAAACTTTTCCCCACGCCGCCGCCCGGATGCACCGCCAGCAAGGCGTTCTTGTCGTAACCACTGCGCGCCATCAGGCAGGCGCAGGCGGCGTCGAAGATCGCCAACACCAGCACAATTGAGGTGGTGGCCAGCATGTTCAGCGGATCTATCTCCTTCTGCACCCCGGTAGCGATCGTCAGCTGCGCCGCCTGCGCGATGGCGGAATGCGGGTTTTCCGTCACCGCGATCAGCGTCACTCCCTTGGCCTGCAGCGTCGGCAGCAGGCGGGTCAGCTCGTCGGAATTGCCGCCGCGCGAGATCAGGATCAGCAGATCGTCTGCGCGCAGGAAGCCCAGATCGCCGTGCGCCGCGCCGGTGGCGTCGAGATAGACCGCCGGCCGCTCCACGCAGGCCAGCATATGGGCTATCTTGCGCGCCGCAATCCCAGAGGTGCCGACGCCGGTGACGGCGATTTTACCGCGGCAGTCGGCCAGCAGCGCCAGCAGCCGCTGCCAGGTGTGCGCGTCGAGGCGTTCGCCCAGCTGCGCCAGCTCCTGGCTGTAGGTTTGCCAGCCCTGTACGGCCTGCCGCCACTCCTGCTGCATCACGCCTCCTCCTGCATCAACCGGCGGTATTTCATGTGGTCGTTGTACAGCTCGTGGAACACCCGGTATTTACGGTCGTAATAGCTTTTTATCTGGTTGGTCTGCGGCGTCACCGTCTTGCCGATGCGGCTCATGGCGCTCATCGCCTCCGGCAAGGTGTCGAACACGCCGGCCGCCACGGTGCCCATCATCGCGCCGCCCAGCAGCATCGCTTCGCTCTCCTCCGGCAGCAGCATGGCGCAACCGGTGGCGTTGGCGTGCTCCTGCACGAAGATCGGGTTCTTGGTGCCGCCGCCGCTGGCCATGATGGTGTCGATGCTGTAGCCGCTGTGGTTCATGGTTTCGATGATGTGGCGGGTGCCGAGCGCGATGGCCTGAATGGTGGCCAGGTAGTGCAGCGCCATGTCTTCCGGCGTGCGCGACAGCTTCAGCCCGGTCAGGATACCGGTCAGCGTCGGGTTGGCGCGCGGCGAGCGGTTGCCGTGGAAGTACGGCAGCATGTGAATGTCCTGCGTCAGGAAGGCGATGTTCTCCGGCTCGCCGGCCATGCGGCGCAGAATGGCGTTCAGCACCTCATAGATGGTCTGGCCCTGGGCTTTCGCCTGCGCCAGCAGCTCCTGATAGCACGGGTGCGACTGGATGACGTGGTCGATCAGCGCGCCGGTAGCGGACTGGCCGCCCTCGTTCAGCCAGTATTCCGGCAGGATCGCCGAGTAATACGGCCCCCAGACGCCGCCGATAAAGCGCGCGGTGCGCGACATCGCCATATGGCCGGTGGAGGTGCCGCCGATCAGCGCGACGCGGCGATTGAAGTCGGCCACCTCGCCGGAGACGCCGGTGGCGCCCAGCGTGCCGAGGGTGCCGGCGTGCGCGTCGATGATCGATACGCTCACCGCCGTGCCGGCGATCAGCCCCATCTCGCTGGCGGCACGCTGGGTCAGGCCGTGGCCCAGCGGCTCACCCATCATTTTAACGTCGCTGCCGATCTTGGCCGCGTCATGTTCCAGCACGTCTTCCAGCCCGATCTGCTGGAAGTAGCTCTTGTCCCAACGCTGCTCGTGGCCGAGATAGGTCCACTTGCACACCGTCGAGCACAGCGAGCGGGTGGCATCCTGGGTGGCGCGCCAGGTGAGGAAGTCCGGCAGATCGAACAGGTAGCCGGCGTTGGCCCAGGTGGTGGGCATGTGCTGTTTCAACCACAGCAGTTTCGGCGTCTGCATCTCCGGCGAAATGATGCCGCCGACGAAGTCCAGCACCCGGTGTTTGGTGGCGTTGATGCGCTCGGCCTGGGCGATCGCCCGGTGATCCATCCACACGATGATGTTCTGCTCGGTGCGGCCGGAGGGGCTGACGGTCAGCGGTTTGCCCTCTTTATCCAGCACCACCAGCGAACAGGTGGCGTCGAAGCCCAGCCCTTTGACCTGGATCGGGTTGATGTCGGCCTGGTTGACCGCGTCGCGCACCGCATTGCACACCGCCTGCCAGATGTTATCCGACGACTGCTCGACGAAATCCGCCTTTGGCCGGTACAGATCGATGGCCCGGCTGGCCTGGCCGACCATGCGCCCATTGAGATCGAATACGCCTGCGCGCGCGCTTCCGGTGCCCACATCTACGCCAATAAAATAGCTCGCCATTATCTGTTTTCTCCTAAGCTTTTCGATTCTGTAACGCGATAAACAGGATCAGCACGCCGCCCCACAGGGCCATGGTCAGGTAGCTGCTGACCCCCAGCAAATTGAGGCCGCTTTCCAACATTTGCAGCACGATCAGCGCCAGCACCAGCCCCAGAATGCGGCCGAAACCGCCGTCCGGGTTGATGCCGCCCAGCACCGAGGCCAGAATGGTCACCAGCAGATAAGATTCGCCGTAGCCGGCCTTGGCCGAGTTGAACTTGGCCATCATCAGCAGCGCGGCGCCCCAGCCGAGCAGCGCCGACAGGATGTACACCGCGATCTGCACCCGCGCGGTGTTCACGCCGCTAAAGCGGGTGGCCTGCTCGTTGGAGCCGATCAGGTACAGGCTGCGGCCCAGCGTGGTGTGCTCCAGCAGCAGCCACAGACCGACCGCCACCAGCAGGAACAGGATCAGCGCCACCGGTACGCCGAGCACGGCGCCGTTGCCGAGAAATTGAATCGCCGCCGGGAAGCCGGAGATCACCGCGCCGTTGGACAGCAGAATATTCAGGCCGGTGATCAGCGTCATGGTGCCGAGCGAGGCGAGGATCGGCGAAACGCCGATCCAGGCTACCAGCACGCCGTTCAGCGCGCCGATCGCCACCGCCACCAACAGGCCGGCCAACAGCGCCAGCGCCAGGAACAGAGGCTGGTCGGGATGGCTGACGATGATCGCCGCCATCACCAGCGAACAGGCGTTGGCGCCGGCGATGATCGACAGGTTGATGCCGCCGGTCAGCATGGTGATGCCCATGCCGAGCGCCAGCAGGCCGAGGATCGGCAGCTGCGAGGCGATCGACTGGAAGTTGCCGAGGCTGAAGAAGCGCGATCCGAGCAGCCCGGCGAACAGCAGCGCCACCGCGATGATGATCGCGCCCTGCAGGCGAATGATCCGATCGTTTGGGATCAACCGAGTTAACTGCGTCATGTCAGATCTCCTTGAGCAGCTTGCGTTTTTCGTTCCAGGCGGTGGTGCTGATGCTGATCAAAATGATCGCGCCGCTGAATACCTGGTGCCAATAGGCCGAGACGCTGAGCAGCGTCAGCCCGTTTTGCAGGAAGGCCAGCAGCACCACGCCGAGCAGGGTGCCGGTCAACGATCCGCGGCCGCCGCTCATGCTGGTGCCGCCCAGCACCACCGCCGCCAATACCGTCAGCTCGAAGCCGAGCAGCGAGTTGGGCGCCACCGACTGGGTGATTTGCGCCTGCACCACCGCCGCGACGCCGGCCAGAATGCCCATATAGCCGTAGACGCAGAAGTGCAGCCGCAGCAGGTTCAACCCCAGGCGCGACGCCGCGTCGCGGTTGCCGCCCATGGCGTAGATCTGGCGCCCCAGCCGGGTGCGGTTCATCAGCACGCCGGTGACGACGATGGTCGCCAGCAGGCACAGCAGCGGCAGCGTCAGGCCGTAGTCGTAACCGTCGGCGCCCTGGAACGAGAACCAGTTGATGCCGTTCATGAACCAGTCCGGGAAGCCGTACAGCCAGGTACCGTTGGTGGCGTACACCAGCAGGCCGTAGAACAGGTTAAGGGTAGCGATGGTGATGATGATCGCCGGCACCTTGAGCCAATACACCAGGAAACCGTTCACCAACCCGAGCAGCAGGCCGACGCCAATCGCCAGGGCGAACGCCAGCGGGAAGCTGCCGCCGTGCTGGATCACCCAGCTGGCCATCACATACTGCGCGATGGCGGTGACCGCCGGGAACGAAATGTCGATGCCGCCGGCGATCAGCACCACGAACAGCCCGCAGGCCAGGATGCCGAGAATGGCGTAGCTGGTGGCGACGTCGGTCAGGTTGCCGAGCGTCAGAAACTCATCGGTGCCGGCGCTCAGGCCGATCGCCAGCAGCAGCACCAGCAGGCCGAGATAAAACTCGTGCCGCCCGGCCAGGCGGGCCAATAATGACTTATCCATTCACCACCTCGGCGATCTGTTGTTCGGTACTCTGGTGCGGCGCGAATTCGGCGATCAGCTCGCCCTTGCGCATCACCATCACCCGATGGCTGTTGTAATAGGCTTCCGGGATCTCGTCGCAGATCATCAGCACCGCCATGCCCAGCTGCGCCAGATCGCGGGCGATCTGATAGATCCCCTCTTTGTTGGCGATGTCGACGCCGACGGTGGGTGAGTCGAGGATCAGGATCTTCGGCTGGGTTGCGACCCATTTGGCGATGGCGATGCGCTGGGCGTTGCCGCCGGACAGGGTCTTCACCGGCAATGCGCTGTCGGACACCTTGATGTTCAGATCGCGGATCAGCCGGTTGACCAGCTCGGTCGCCTTGGCGTGATCCAGCAATCCAAGCGAGGTATGCAGCCGATCGAAGACGGTGACGATGGTGTTGTCGTAGATCGATTGCTCCATGATCAATCCCTGCGTCAGACGATCCTCCGACACATAACCGATGCCGTGGCGCACCGCTTCGCGGTTGTTGTGCAGCTGCACCGCTTGGCCCTCGATGCGGATCTCGCCGCTGTCCGGCCGCGTCATGCCGAACAGGCTGAGGCACAGTTCGGTGCGGCCGGCGCCGAGCAGGCCGACGATCGAGACGATCTCGCCGCCGCGCAGCGCCAGATTGACGTTGCGGTATTTTTCGCCGCGGCTGAGGTTGCGCACCTCGAGCAGCGGTGCCTGTTCGGCCGGCGGCAGCGGGGGCAGCGGGCTGTAATGGAAGCGTTGGCCGGTCATCAGGAACGCCAGTTCATGGCTGTCCAGTTCGCTGGCCGGCCAGGTGCCCACCAGCTTGCCGTCGCGCATCACGCTGATGCGATCGGCGACTTCCATCACTTCATCCAATCGGTGGCTGACGAACACCACGCAGATGCCGGCTGCTTTCAATTCGTTGACCACCCGCAGCAGGCCGTCGACCTCCTGGCGGGTCAGCGAGGCGGTCGGTTCGTCCATGATAACCAACCGCGCTTCGGCGGCGATGGCGCGGCAAATCGCCACCAGCTGCCGATCGGCGATCGACAGTTTTTCTACTTTTTTATCGGGATCGATGTGTACGCCGACCCGCGCCATGGCGTCCAGCGCCGTCTGGCGCATCACCCGCTTGCGCACCCAGAAGTGGCCGCCGGGCAGGTAACGGTGGATGGCGATGTTTTCCGCCACCGTCAGGTTAGGGAACAGCGACAGGTCCTGGTAGATCACCTGTATGCCGTAATAACCGGACAGCTGCGGCGTCAGGGCGTGGAAGAGTTTGCCTTCCAGCGAAATATTGGCGCCTTTTTCCGGCTGATAGACGCCGGAGATGATTTTAATAATGGTGCTTTTGCCGCAGCCGTTTTGCCCGGCCAGGCAGTGCACTTCGCCTTTATTCAGCGTCAGGTTGATCTGGTCTAATGCCAGCACGCCTGGGAATCGCTTGCTGATATTCTCCAGGGTGATAAATGCGGGGGAGGCTGTCATAACGTTAACCTGTGCTTGCGTAGCGGCCGAAGCCCTGGGCGCAGCAACGCTGCGCCCCTACGAGGGTTTAACTACTTTCCCGGTGTGGCGAAATTACGCGAAAAATCAGAATCCGAGCGATTGGGCGTTGTCTTTGGTCACTTCCAAAATCTTATTAAACCGAATCACTTTGTGCTCCATATCGACGTCGGCCTTACCCAACCCCTCGATCGACAGGTCTTTGTTCACGTCCTTGCCCTGCAGCAGCTGATCGGCCACCGTCACCAGCGCATAACCGGCGTCTTTCGGATCCCACAGCAGCGCTTTCTTGATGTCGCCGCGCATCAGGTAAGGGGCAGCCTGCGCCGGCATGGCGATGCCCACCACCGCGATTTTGTCCTTGGCGCGCTTCTTGGCCACCGCCTGGCCGGCGCCGATCGGGCCGAGCGAACCAAAGCCGATGATGCCCTTCATCTGCGGATAGGTTTTCATCAGATCCAGCGTGGTGGCATAGGATTTGTCGATGCTTTCCGCCACCGGCAAGCGCGAGGTGACTTCAAACATGTCCGGGTATTTTTCTTTCTGGTACTTGATGGCGGAATCGGCCCAGGCGTTGTGCAGCGGCACGGTCAGCGAGCCGACGTAGATCGCGTAGCCGCCTTTGCCGCCCATGTTTTTCGCCAGCTCATCGACGTTGGCCTGCGCGTATTTCTCGCTGTCGATGGTCTCGATGTCCCACTGGCCGATCTGCTGGTCCGGGGATTCATGGGTCAGCACCACGATGCCTTTGTCGCGCGCTTTTTTCAGCACCGGCTCCAGCACCTTGGCGTCGTTCGGCACCACGATGATGGCGTTGACGTTCTTGGCGATCAGATCCTCAATCACCTTGACCTGCGCGGCCGGATCCGGCGTAGAAGGGCCGGTCTGGTAGGCGTTGACGTCGAGTTTTTTCGCCGCTTCGTTGACGCCCACTTCCATGCGGTTGAACCACGGAATGCCGGTCACTTTGGCGACCACGGCAATCTCATATTTATCAGCGGCGAACACAGGTGTTGTCGATAACATGCACGCAGAAACCACACATGCATTTAATAATGCGAGGTTAAATTTCATTAGCTGTACCTTTTTTTATCTGTAGGGGTGGCGGTTTTTCCACCGCTGCAGATTACAAAGGAATGGAAGAGGGGGCGTAGCCGAAGTTAACGAAATGTGATCTGCGCACATTTAAGTAAAATATTGGCGTATTTAGTGTTAAATAAATGTTTAATTATTTGGCGGTGGTAAATTTACTACCAACCAAACGGCTGTAAATAACTTTTTATTAACTTTTAATTAACGTTTGCGCATCATTTTGATGGCTTGGACGCGGAAAAAAATGCCGGCGCAGAGGCCGGCATTGAAGCATTTAATCGATGTGTGAACAAGATCACCTTTGCGCCCGATTACAGCACGCCCTGGGCCAGCATCGCCTCTGCAACCTTGACGAAACCGGCGATATTCGCGCCGTGCACATAGTGAGTCTGCTTGCCCTCGCCGCCGTATTCCACGCAGGCATGGTGAATATCCGCCATGATATGTTGTAAACGTACATCCACTTTTTCCGCCCGCCAGCCGATGCGCGCGGCGTTTTGCGCCATCTCCAGTCCCGAGGTGGCCACGCCGCCGGCGTTGGCCGCCTTGCCGGGCGCGAACAGCACCCCGGCGTCGAGGAAGGCGTCGGTGGCCTGGATGGTGGTCGGCATGTTGGCGCCTTCCGCCACCGCTTTCACCCCGTTGCGGATCAGCGTCTGCGCCGCCTCGAGATCCAGCTCGTTCTGGGTGGCGCACGGCAGGGCGATATCCACCGGCACGTTCCACGGCTGCTGGCCCGCCAGGTAGGTCAGGCCGCGTTCGCGGGCGTAGTCCGCCACCCGGCCGTAGCGCTGGTTTTTGATCTCCGCCAGGTGCGCCAGCTTCTCGGTGGTGAAGCCGTCTTCGTCCACCAGAGTGCCGCCGGAATCCGATACGGTGATCACGCGTGCGTCCAGCTCCAGCGCTTTCTCGATGGTGTACTGCGCCACGTTGCCGGAGCCGGATACCGCCACCCGCATCCCCTCAAAGCCCAGGCCGTGGCGCTGCAGCATGGCGTCGGTAAAGTACACCAGGCCGTAGCCGGTCGCCTCGGGGCGGATCAGGCTGCCGCCGAAGGAGAGCCCTTTGCCGGTAAACACGCAGGCGGTGTTGTTGGACAGTTTTTTCATCATGCCGGCCATAAAGCCGACTTCACGGCCGCCGACGCCGATGTCCCCGGCCGGCACGTCGGTGTCCGGGCCCAAGTGGCGATACAGCTCGGTCATCAGCGCCTGGCAGAAGCGCATGATCTCGCCCTGGCTTTTGCCCTTCGGATCGAAATCGGAGCCGCCTTTGCCGCCGCCCATCGGCAGGGTGGTCAGCGCATTCTTGAAGGTCTGCTCAAAGCCGAGGAACTTCAGGATCGACAGGTTTACCGACGGGTGGAAGCGCATGCCGCCCTTGTAGGGGCCGATGGCCGAGTTGAACTGCACGCGGAAGGCGCGGTTGACCTGCACCTGGCCGCGATCGTCCACCCAGCTGACGCGGAACTGAATGATACGCTCGGGCTCCACCAGGCGCTCCAGCAGCGCCTGTTCGCGATAGCGCGGATTGCGTTCGATAAATGGCCACAGCGAGGTGAACACTTCGCGCACCGCCTGCAGATATTCCGGCTGGTGGGGGTTATGGCGTTGTAACGAGGACAGGAAAGACTCTACCGATACGGCATATTCCATGGATAACTCCTTTTCGCATTAAATTTCCCCCGCTATTTCTTATAGATTTGGGTATAGGCGATGCTCGGGGGAGGATGTTGTGTCTTTAGCGACTATATCATCGGAGGGCGGTTGATTATCAAGCGATTAATCGGCGTGGCGGCATGAAAAACGCCCGCAGGGCGCGGGCGTTGGTTAGTTAAGTTAGCAAGCGCTTACTTTATTCGTCTTCTTCATCGCGCAGCGGCACGATCAGCATATCGATGTGCACGGTATTGATCAGCTGGCGCGCGGAAGACATCAGCTTGCTCCAGAAGTCCTGATGGTGGCCGCACAGCACCAGGTCCATGTCGTATTTCTTGATGGCGTCCACCAGCACCTGCGCCAGATCGCCGCTGCCGCTCAGGGTCTCGGTGATCGGGTAGCCGGCGTTTTGCGACAGCTCGGTCAGCGCCTGATGGGTTTCTTCAGAGATGCGTTTTTGCATGTCGCCGAGATTGACGTCGATAAGGCCGGTATAGAGGTCGGAATAGTTGACATCGACGTGGATCAGAGAAACTTTGGCGTTATACGGCCGCGCCATAGAGACGGCTTTTTCTACCAGGATCTTGCTTTCCGGGGATAGGTCTACCGCGATCAATATGTGTTTGTAAGCCATAAGAATACTCCTTCCATAAACATGCCGATTAAAAAGGGTTAGCAGGCGTTCCGTGTACCCGCCTGGCGCTGTTGGTTCCATAGTATCATTCGGATAACGCAATGATATGTTGGGGCGATCACACTGCGCCGCATCGAAAATCTCTGCGCACGATACCTTTCGTTGTACACCCGCGCGGCGTAAAAGCCTATGGGTTATGCGGGTTTTAACGGTCTGACCGCTTGAATTATAAGCGTTATTAAACAAAGTATAGCGCTAAATGTGCAATCAGCGCTCCAGATGCGGCTGCAGTAGGCTTTCAAACCACTCATGAAACACCGCCAAACGGCGGGAACGCTGGCGGCGATGGGGGTAGATCAGGGCGATCGGCATGGAGGCGGCGCGGTAACCGGGCAGGACTTCCACCAGTTCACCGGCGTCGAGCAGGTGTTGCACGTCGTAGCGCGGGATTTGCATCAGCCCCAGCCCGGCGCGGCAGCAGGCGATATAGCTTTCGGCGTTGTTGACCACCACCCGGCTGGGTAGTTCGAGCCGTTGCGTATGGCCGTCGCCGGTCAGGTATTCCCAGGGGGATTCGCGGCCGGTCCTGGGTGAGGCGTAGCCGATGCTCCAGTGCCCCTCGGCAAGATCGCCGGGGTGGAGCGGATGACCGAATTCGCTCAGGTAGGCGGGGCTGGCGCAGTTGATCAGCGCGATATGGCCGAGCGGGCGCATCACCAGGCTGCTGTCGTGCAGATCGCCGACGCGCACCGCGCAGTCGACCCCCTCCTGCACCAGATCGATGGCGCGATCGGCGGAGCCGAGCACCAGCTGCAGGTGAGGATGGCGCCGCAGCAAGCCGGGCAGCGCCGGCGCGATCAGCCGGCGGGCGATGCGGCTCGGCACGTCGACGCTGAGCCGTCCGGAGGCCTGCCGTTGGCTGGCCTGAAATGACTGTTCGATGTCTTCCACTTCGGCCAGCAGCGGGCGCAGCCGCTCGAGCAGCTGTTCGCCGTCGGCGGTCAGCCGCACCTGCCGCGTGGTGCGGTGCAGCAGTCGCACGCCCAGCTGCGTTTCCAATTGCTGCACGGCGGCGGAGACCGAGGCGCGCGGCACCTCCAGCGCATGGGCCGCTCGGATAAAGCTGCCCATTTCCGCCACCTGTACGAATACGCGGTATTGATTGAATCTGTCCATCTCGCTGATCTGCTGTTCCTTGGCGCCGTTTCTGACAGTAGAGTGTAGCCGCATGGCGCGGTTGCGCGCGAGCAGGTGCGGGGGCGATAGGTGCCCCCGCCGGGTTTATTTGGTGGTGTAGCCGCCGTTGATCAGGATGGTTTGGCCGGTTATCCACCAGCCGTCGCTGACCAGATGGCGGATGAACGGCACCACGTCTTCGATATCGGTCAGGCCGGTTTGGCTGAACGGCGACAGCGCCGCCGCCGTTTTGTGGTAGGCCACGGCGTCCGCACCCTCTGCCGGGTAGAAGAACGGGGTATCCATCGGGCCGGGGCCGACCGCCGTCACGGAGATACCGCGCTCGCCGAACTCCTTGGCGGCGGCGCGGGTGAAGTGCTCCACCGGCGCCTTGGTGCCGGCATAAGCGGCGTAGAACGGCGTGAAGGCGCCGAGCAGCGAGGTGACCAGCGTGCAGATTTTGCCGTTGTCGTTAAGGTGCTTACCCGCTTCTTTCAGGAAGAAGAACGCGGTTTTGGCGTTGACCGCAGTCATCTCGTCGTACTCGGCTTCGCTGATGTCGATCAGCGGCTTTTTCAGCACCTTGCCGACGGTATTGATGGCGATATCCGGCTTGCCGACGGCGGCGACCGCATCGGCGAACAGCTTCTCGACCGCGCCCGCGGTGGTCAGATCGGCCTGCAGCGCGACGCCTTGCGCCCCGGCGGCCTGAATGGCGGCGACGGTTTTTTCCGCTTCGGCTTTGGAAGCGGCGCTGTTGTAGTGGATCACCACCGCTTTGGCGCCTTGTTCAGCCAAATCGCGCGCGATCAGCCCGCCGAGGTTTTTGGCGCCGCCGGCGATGAGGACGGTTTTTCCCTTGATTGAATGGTTTGCCATAACAGTTTCCTTGGATGAGCGTAACGGAAACCTGAGTCTAGCCAGCGTGGGGGGAAAGATCAGCGGCGTGGCGCGGGATAGACTATCCAGAAAAGCGACATAATCGAAACGGACGGTTATCGCTTATAACGCCCCGGCAGGTGACTTTTCGCTACAGGGCGGTAAATTTTATCCACTGCTCAGGCCAGTTTGCGTTCCATTAACCTACAATGATGGATATGGGCCTCATCATTTCTCCTCTGAGTAGAACCATGCCGTGCAAATCTCATCGTGCGGTGCGGCAACGTCTTCGGAGGCGGTGGGTTATGGGCGTGGCCCGTGCAGGCAAAAAAAGGGGATGAGAGCGGTAAGCTCCAGCAGAGTATCGGGTAATGAGGTAGGGCGGTTGGACCCGGCGGATGGCCGCGGATAACAACGCCTTGAGGGGGCAATCATGATCAGTACCGTCGCGCTGTTTTGGGCCTTATGTGTGGTGTGTGTGGTAAACATGGTGCGGTATTACTCTTCTCTGCGCGCGCTGCTGGTGGTATTGCGCGGCTGTGACCCGCTGCTGTACCAATACGTCGACGGCGGCGGCTTCTTCACCGCCCACGGCCAACCCAGCAAGCAGCTGAGGCTGGTGCGCTATATCTTTGCGCAGCGCTATGTCGAACACCACGATCCGGAGTTTATTCGCCGCTGTGAGCGGGTGCGCGGGCAGTTTATGCTGACCTCGGCCCTGTGCGGCCTGGTGGTCATCTGCCTGATAGCGATGATGATTTGGTATTAATGCCTTTCTGTTTCCCTTGATGCAGGCAAAAAAAAGGCGGCCCTGCGGCCGCCTTCCTCATGATGCTTATCGCTTAGATCAGCTTCAACGCAATCCAATACAGCGCACCGGAAAGCAGAATCGAGATTGGCAGGGTCAGTACCCAGGCCAACAGGATGTTCTTCACGGTTTTGCTCTGCACGCCGCCGCCGTCCACGATCATCGTCCCGGCAACCGCCGAAGAGAGGACGTGGGTGGTGGAGACCGGCATGCCGGTATAGCTCGCCACGCCGATCGACAGCGCCGCGGTCATCTGGGCCGATACGCCCTGGGCGTAGGTCATGCCTTTCTTGCCGATCTTCTCGCCGATGGTGGTGGCCACGCGTTTCCAGCCCACCATGGTACCGAGCGACAGCGCCAGCGCGACGGCGACGATGATCCACATCGGCGCGTACTCGACGGTCTGCAGCAGATCCTGACGCAGGTTCTTCAGGAAGCGCTGGTCGGCGGATGAGGTTTCCGGCAGCTTGGCGACTTTATCCGCCGTGTCGGTCACGCACATCAGCAGGCGGCGCAGGTGGCTGCGCTGGTCAACCGTCAGCTGATCGTAGCTTTGCAGGTTGGTCAGCATGCCCTGAGCCAGCTCGATCGCCGGCATGGCGCGCGAACTGTCACAGTGGAACTCGGCCGGTTTGCCAGACGCAGCTTCGTCATCCGGGCTTGGCACCAGCGGCGTCAGCGACACCGCATGCGACAGCGCGTCGCCGTGCTGCTGGTAATATTGCTGCAGGTGGGTCACGGCGTCACGCGTACGGGTGATGTCATAACCGGTTGCATTCATATTGACCACGAAGCCGGCCGGCGCAACGCCGATCAACACCAGCATGATAAGGCCGATGCCTTTCTGGCCGTCGTTGGCGCCGTGCGAGAAGCTGACGCCAATCGCCGACAGGATCAGCGCGATACGGGTCCAGAACGGCGGCTTGCGTTTGCCGTCGACCTTTTCACGTTCCGCAGGGGTCATGTGGATACGCTGGCGTTTCTTGGTGCCACTCCAATAGCGGCGCAAGGCGAACACCATCACTCCCGCCACCATCATGCCGACCAGCGGCGAGAACAGCAGAGAAAGGAAAATGCCAATCATTTTCGGGACGTTAAGCGCATCCACCACCGAAGTGTGGGTCATCAGGGCGTTGGTTAAACCGACACCGATGATTGCGCCTATCAGCGTATGGGAACTGGAGGCCGGCAGACCGAAATACCAGGTGCCGAGGTTCCAGATGATTGCCGCCAACAGCATGGAGAAGACCATGGCTAATCCGTGTGCTGAACTGACGTTCAACAACAGATCGGTAGGCAGCAAGTGGACGATGGCGTAAGCAACACTCAAACCGCCGAGCATTACGCCAAGAAAGTTGAACAAACCTGCCATCACGACCGCAAGTTGCGAGCGCATGGCGCGGGTATAAATAACTGTAGCGACCGCATTGGCCGTATCATGAAAACCGTTGATGGCTTCATAAAACAACACGAACAACAATGCGAGAATTAACATCAGGCCGGTATGGAAATCCAGGCCAGCGAACAAATGCAGCATAAGCGTTACGCCAGTTTGTGGACATGAACGCCGCGCATTATCAGTGACAACCGGGGCCGGGGAAAAGGAAAATATGACGTTTTTTTGATTTGGACATGACGAAACGATGACGCGCCTATAACAAAAATATTGAATATCAACGCGTTATTCTCCTCTGACCTCTGTAATATTTTCTTACTGTGGCGTTGGCGGCGCCGGGGCTTTACAATCTGCCGCCGTGAATTTGGCGGTGACCGGCGGCGAAACGGCGTAATATGGCGCTCTTTTGTCGCGATTGTGGTTTTGATAAGTGAGGCTCAGGTGGAACAGTTTGATGTCGTAGTGATTGGGGCGGGTGCCGCCGGCATGTTTTGCGCCGCGCAGGCGGGGCAACTCGGTTGCCGCGTGTTGCTGCTCGACAACGGCAAAAAACCGGGCCGCAAGATCCTGATGTCCGGCGGCGGGCGCTGCAACTTTACCAACATGTACGCCGAACCGGCGGCCTATCTGTCGAACAACCCGCACTTCTGCAAGTCGGCGCTGGCGCGCTACACCCAGTGGGACTTCATCGATCTGATCAACCGCTACGGCATCGCCTACCATGAAAAAACGCTGGGGCAGCTGTTCTGCGACGATTCGGCGCAGCAGGTGGTGGATCTGCTGGTCAAAGAGTGCGAGCTGGGCCAGGTGACGATGCGCCTGCGCAGCGAAGTGCTGGGCGTGGAGAAAACCGAGAACGGCTACCAGCTGGCGCTCAATGGCGAAAAAGTAAGTGCCCGCTCACTTGTGGTGGCCAGCGGCGGATTATCCATGCCGGGGTTGGGCGCCTCGCCGTTCGGTTACAAACTGGCGGAGCAGTTCGGCCTCAGGGTGCTGCCGACGCGCGCCGGGCTGGTGCCTTTTACCCTGCATAAGCCGCTGCTGGAGCATGTGCAGGCGCTGTCCGGCGTGTCGGTGCCGGCGGTGATCACCGCCGAGAACGGCGTCAGCTTCCGTGAAAGCATCCTGTTCACCCATCGCGGTCTCTCCGGCCCGGCGGTATTGCAGCTGTCCAGCTACTGGCAGCCGGGTGAGTATGTGAGCGTTAACTTACTTCCTGAGCTGGATCTGGCGGGCTTCCTGGATAACCAACGCCAAGAGCACCCGAACCAAAGCCTGAAAAACACCCTGGCGCTGCATTTGCCGAAGCGGCTGGTGGAGTGCTTGCAGACCCTGGGACAACTGCCGGAGGCGACGCTGAAGCAGCTGAATGCGCCGCAACAAGCGGCGCTGGTGGATCTGTTGCAGAACTGGCGCGTGCAGCCGAACGGCACCGAAGGCTACCGCACGGCGGAAGTGACGCTCGGCGGCGTTGACACCAACGAACTTTCCTCCAAGACGATGGAGGCCCACAAGGTGCCGGGGCTCTATTTCATCGGCGAAGTGGTGGACGTGACCGGGTGGCTGGGTGGCTACAACTTCCAGTGGGCCTGGAGTTCGGCCTGGGCCTGCGCCCAGGCGCTGGCGGCGCAGGGGCGTTAAAACCCGCTCAGCCTTGACACGTGCCGGGTCACATTGGCCCGGCCTTGAGCTGATTCATTAATTTCATTTTAGTGTTGCCGTCGAGAAAACTCGCCTCCAGCGCCTGTCGGTTGCTGCGGTTAAAATCGTCATCCTGCCAGCCGAAGGCGTCATGCAACAGCTGGTACTCCTTGTTCAGCGTGGTGTCGGCGACGGTGCGCGCATCGGTATTCACGTTCAGCCGCACTCCCATCCTTTTCAGCCGATCTATCGGATGATCGTCGATGCTGTCGAACAGATTGCAGACGAGATTGCAGCTGGGGCAGATCTCGAGCAGGACGCCGGTGGCTATCAGACGCTCGATAAGGGCAGCATCCTCGATGCTCCTGACGCCGTGGCCGATGCGCGACACCTGTAGCCGCTCCAGCGTTTCCCGTACGCTGTCGGCGCCCTTCGCCTCGCCGGCGTGGGCGATGACGTTGCCGCCGGCTTCGCGCACCGCCCGAAAGGCCGCTACGTGATTGGCCAGCGGGTAACGCGCTTCGTCGGCGGCCAAATCCAGCGCCGCCACGCCGCTTCCCTGATAATCGATAACCAGTTTCGCCGTTTGCAGGCTGGCGGCCGCGTCGAAATGTCGCAGCGTACACAGGATCAGCCCGGCGGCGATGCCGTAAGCCCGTGATGCGTGATGCATGGCCGCCAGCACCGTCTCGACCACCGCTTCGCCGGTTAATCCCAGCCGGGTATGCAGCAGCGGCGCGAAGCGCAGCTCGGCATAGATGACATTATCCGCCGCCAACTGCGCGAATAAGTCCCCGACGGCCAGCGTTATCGCCTGGCGTGTCTGTAATAGATCTATTTGCGGCGCTATCTTGCTTAAAAAGTTCCCCAGATCGGCGCATCGCTTCGGCGCGATAAATTGCCGATTAAATGCCGCTCTGGTTATTTGCGGGTCGACCTTTTTGACATAGTGGTAGCTTAAACAGGTATCCAAATGGACGTGTAATTCCACTTTCTTCAATTTTCTTGGATCGAATTTCATACGGGCCACTTATTTCATTAACGGCTGAGATAACAACGAAAACAGTTTTTCTTTAAACAGGCCGGGTTTGATGCGGGTGATCACGCACGCATTGGCCGGTTCGCCGGTCAGGTGGGTGGAATCGATGACGTAATGGCCGTAAGACCTTTCACTTTTATATTCAACCCAGGAATACGCCTCCAGACTGGTTTCGACGATGTCCGGGTAGAGCGCCACCGCCATGGTGGTCGGATCGGGCAAATCAAAGCCTTTACGTTCGGTGCGCATGGCGTTGAACGCCATCAGCGTGCGATTGCAGCGCACGGCAAAGCGCCCCAGTTCGCCGAGATTATTCAATCGCTCTATATCGCGTTCGTTGATAAATGCTTCCCCCATGCCGATCTCCCAGCCAACGAGGGTGAGCGGCAGCCCGGCAGTGAGCACCAGATGCGCGGCCTCGGCATCGGCGTAAAAATTAAATTCGGCCAGCGGGGTGATATTGCCGGGCATCAGCCCGGAACCGCCCATCACATAAACCCTCTTCACTTTTTCGGCCAGCGTGGGCGCTTTCAGCACCGCCATCGCGAGATTGGTCAACGGCCCGAGGGTGACGATTTCCAGCTCGCCATTGAGCCGTGCGGCGCAGTCGATGATGGCGTCCACGGCATGAACGGGTTCGGCGCTCTGGCGCGGATCGGGCAAGGCCATGTCGCCCATGCCGTCTTCGCCGTGAATATGGTGCGAATGATAACGCGTTCGCAAAAGCGGTTTCGCCATGCCGGCATAAACCGGGGGCGCATAGGTTCCCGCTTTTTCCACGCAGATAAGTGCATTTTTGACGCACTGTTCAAGCGGGCAGTTTCCCGCGACGGTGGTGATCGCTTCCACCTTTACGTCGGGTGCGCGCAACGCCATCAGCAGCGCGACGGCATCGTCGGAAGCAGTATCGGTATCTATCAAAATATGTCGCATGGCCATCTCCTCGGGTGGGCTATGCGGAGAAAGTACCCAGACGACCTAAGGCAAAAAAGGTCAGATGTCCTTTTTCGTTCTGAAGCGCGTCGGCTATGCTGAACGCAGTCGAAAGCGAGGATGTAAGACGTTTAAGGATGAGCCCTGGGAGTGAATCGCCTTGAAAACGGTCGGTGACAGCAAGCTAAAAGAAGCTTTTATCGACGCTCACGATCTGCGAACGGCGCTTTCGCCCACGCTGCTCGCCGCACTGCGCCTGGTCAGCGTCGAAGCCGGCGAATACCTGGTGACGCAAAGCGATCGTTTGACCCACCTGTTTTTTCTCGTGCAGGGAAAATTGCAGGTTGAGAATTTTGATGTGAATGGCGCGCACATTGTCTTTTCCTTCGAAACGGATTTCTCGGTGATTGGCGATCTGGAGCTGTTCTCCCAGGCGCAGCGCACGCTGTTCAGCACCGTGCAGGCGGTGACCGACGCGCTGCTCCTCGCGGCACCGATAGAGGCCATCAACAATCACGCCCTGAGCGACCCGGCGTTCCTCACCTTTATCTGCCGGCAATTGAGCAATAAGCTGCTGAATGCCTCTTTGCTGCATGCGAACGGCGTTTTTACGGCGGAGTATAAACTGCGAAAATTTTTATTATTCAAGATAAAGAACGAAGGGGAATTGATTGAGCTGGAAAACCGGGAGGCGCTGGCGGCGAGATTGGGCATCTCCGTCAGACAGCTGAGCCGCGCGCTGGCGCAGCTCGCGGCGGACGGCATCATTCAATTTAAAAACAAATCACTGCGGGTGACGGATCGCCAACGGCTGTCCGACATCAACGGGAGCGCCAGGATCTAGCCGATCGCCGGCCCCTTCAATTCCACGCGATTGCCGTCCGGATCGCTGAAATAAATGGACGGGCCGTCGCCTTCAGCGCCATAGCGCGATTCGGCGGGATCAACGCAGATCCCCTGCGATCGCAGATAGGCCAACAGCTCGTCCTCGTTGAAAGGATCGATGCGCAGGCAGATGTGATCGACATTTTGCCGGTGAGGATCGGGCGCCGTGCCGCCTTTTTTCCCCAACACGCCGTTAATATCCACCAGATCGATCATGGCCGCTCCGGCGCGCAGGTGCATCAGCCCCAAATCCGGCCGCTGTTTGGCGATATCACAGCCGACGATCCGGGTATAAAAATGCAGGCTTTTCTGCATATCGCGCACGCGCAGCACCACATGGTCGATAGTCTTCAGGCTGAAAGGGCGCACGGCCATCTCCTCAAACGGAAGTCTCCTTTACAGCATAAACGGCGCTGGCGGATTTATCCTGCTCCAGAGCTAAAGCAAAAAAATGGCCGATGGTTTTCACCATCGGCCGTAAGCGTGAGGAGTGTTCACGCATTAACGCGGGAAGTTGCCGCTCAGCGCATCCAGGCCATCCTGGTAGATGCCATGGAACAGGGCGACGGCTTCGTCGTCGCTGATATTGACCGGCGTGAAGCTGCCCGACCATTCCACGCGCGCCACGTTGGCGTCGTCGGTGGCGTGTACCGACAGGGTGGACAGGTAATTCACCACCGGGAACGGCGCCTGCATGATGGAGTAGCTGTAGCTGCGTTGACGGTTGTCGAACGCTTCCAGCCGCTCGATAACGGTACCGCCGTCAGAGGTCGTCAAAGTGCGCACGCGGCCGCCTTCAGAAACGACGCTTTTCGGAATGAACGGCAGCCAGTCAGGCAGGGCGTCGAAGCCGCCGATCAGTTGCCATACGGTGTCGGCGGATGCCGGGATGTTCATAGATACGGATGTAGTAGCCATTTTCTTTCTCTCTTGATATCGGTTTAGGGTACGGAATTACATTGCCAGGGTGTCGACGACGCCGCCGTCGACGCGCAGCGCCGCGCCGGTAGTGGCCGAAGACAGCGGAGACGCAAGGTAAACGGCCAGGTTGGCCACTTCATCGACGTCCGCCGCGCGTTGAATGATGGAGCTTGGGCGTTCGGTTTTAACGAACTCGTCGGCCTGATCGCGCGCGCTGCGCCCGGATTTGGCCGCCGCTTCCGCCAGCATCTCCTGCAGGCCTTCGGTAAAGGTTGGCCCTGGCAGGATGGCGTTGACCGTCACGCCGGTGCCGGCGAGGCGTTTCGCCAGGCCGTGAGATACCGCCAGGTTGGCGCTTTTGGTCACGCCGTAGTTGATCATATCCGCCGGGATGGCGACGCCGGATTCGGACGACACGAAAATAATGCGTCCCCAGCCCTGTTCGGTCATGCTCTGCGCGTAGTGGCGCGCCAGACGCACGCCCGAGAGGACGTTGACGTTATAGAAGTGCATCCACTCGCTGTCGGGCACGGTAAAGAAGTCTTTATCGTTGAAAATACCGAGGTTGTTGACCAGCACGTCGGCTTTAGGCTCCGCGGCGAACAGGGTTGCAGCCCCTTGTTCGGTGCCGAGATCGGCGACCACGCCGCGTACCTGCGCGCCGGGCACGTTGGCGCTGATGTCGGCGATGGCGTTATCGACCCCGGCTTTCTGACGGCCGACGATCACCACGGTGGCGCCCGTTTTGGCAAGCCCGCGCGCGATGCCGAGACCGATGCCGGAGGTGGAGCCGCTGACGACGGCGACTTTGCCTGAAAGATCCAGTTTCATCATGTATATCACTCTGTCATGTGGGTAATGGGGCCGGGGTGCGGCCCCATAAAACTTAACGAATCGGCAGCGGCGCGTTGTCGGCCACCAGTTTCTGACGGCGCATCTCCGCCCAGAACTCAGCCGGGATCACTGCATCCAGCGCAGCCAGATCTTCGGCCATGCGGCCAGGACGGCTCGAACCGGGGATCACGGCGGCGACGGCCGGGTTAGCCAGCGCGAATTGCAGCGCAGCGGCTTTGACGTCTACCTGGAAGCGAGCGGCGATCTCTTTGATTTTCGCGACTTGCTGGCGAATAGCCGGGGACGCTTTCTGATATTCGAAATGTTCGCCGCCGGCCAGCACACCGGAGCTGTATGGGCCGCCGACGACGATATCGACATTCTGTTCCAGCGCTTCCGGCATCAGGCGTTGCAGGGCGCGTTCGTGATCCAGCAGGCTGTAGCGGCCGGCCAGCAGGAAGGCATCCGGTTTCGGCTCATCAAGCGCCAGCGTCAGTTCGCAAGGCTCGACGCGGTTGACCCCGAGGCCCCAGGCTTTGATCACGCCTTCGTCACGCAGGCGGGACAGTGCGCGGAAGGCGCCGGTACGGGCGATATTGAACTGTTCCAGCCAGCTGTCGCCGTAGAAATCCTGAGCGACGTCGTGGATCCAGACGATATCCAGACGGTCGGTTTTAAGACGCTTCAGGCTGTGTTCAATGGAGCGAAGCGTGCCGTCTTCCGAGTAGTCGTTCAGGATCTTGTTTTTCAAACCGTGTTCGAACAGGCCGCCTTTCTCACCCAGATCGCGGGCGGCGGGATCTTCCATTTCGTCCAGCATGATGCGGCCCACTTTGGTGCTCAGCACGAACTCATCGCGTGGATACTGAGAGAGCGCTTCGCCCATGCGAATTTCCGACAGGCCGGAACCGTAAAGCGGTGCGGTGTCGAAGTAGCGGATGCCCAAGTCCCAGGCGCTGGTTACGGTAGCCAGCGCTTCTTCTTCTGGAATGGCGCGGAACATATTGCCGAGCGGCGCGCCGCCCAAACCGATCTTGCCGGGTAAAATATTTTTGATGCTCATGGTGAATCCTCAATTCGTTATCTTTTCAGGGAAACTAGTGGGGCTCATACAGCGTCTGCCCCGTCACGAGGCTAAAGATAACTTGGCAAGTTGTGACTTGATAGGACATAATTTGTCTAAGTTAAGTCCTTTGAGGTCTCACATGATCGATTTACGTCAGTTGAAATACTTTGTGGCGGTGGCGGAAGAAGAGCACGTCGGCCGCGCCGCCGAACGGCTGCACATTTCCCAGTCACCGCTGAGCCGGCAGATTTCCCAGCTTGAGGAGCGCCTCGGATTGATGCTGTTCGAACGCAATCAGCAGCGCATCCGCCTGACCGCCGACGGCCAGACGTTTCTGGCAGAAACCCGCGCGCTGTTGACGCACGCCACCCGGCTCGAGTCGCTTGGGCGCCGTCTGGGGCGCGGGGAAGACGGCGGGCTGTGCATTGGCTATATCGAAAATGCGATGCACTCCGGCGTCTTGTCGAACGCCTTGCGGTCGCTGCGGGTGTCCCGGCCGGATGTGCACATCGTGCTTTACAGCCAGCCTTCTTCCATGCAGCTGGAAGGGCTGCGGCAGCGTAGCCTGGACGTGGCGCTGGTCAATACGGCGCCGGATCGCGACGATCAGGATTTGGACTATACGCAGGTGTTGGACGATCGCATGTTGCTGGCCCTGCCGCAGACGCATCCGCTGGCGGACAGGGAAACGCTGCAGCCGGCGGATCTCACCGATCAGGCCTGGATCTCGGTGATCCACAAAGAGGATGCCCATTCGCGCGACGACTTCGTGGCGGCCTGCGTGAAGGCCGGGTTCGATCCGGATATTCGGCTGGAGGCGGGCGAGCCGCTGACTGCGTTGGGGCTGGTCGCCGCCGGGTTGGGGATGACGTTGATCCAGCACAGCCTGCGGCATAACGCGCCGCAAGGCGTGGTGCTGCGCGAGCTGCCCTGGATGCAATACACCACGCAGCTGTGGGCCGTGTGGCACAAGGCCAACCTGCGCCCGCTGGTCACCCATTTCCGCGAAGTGATGTCGGCCGGGCCGGCCTGCCACTGACTGCGCGGCGGCGTCCGGCCCGGATGGCGCCCGCTACGGCGCAGCGCGCAGGGCGGCGACGATCGCCGCCAGTGCGGCGCGTTGCTCGTCTGCCAGCGCCGGCTGCGCCTGCGCGGCATTTTCCGCCAGCAGGGTCTGCAGGCCGATCAGCCAGTCATAGATATAAAATGCGGTATTTTTGGTTGGCGTCGGCGCCAGCCGAGTGAGCCGCTGCTGGCCGCTCCAGTCCACCGCCGGCTGCGGCGGCGGGGTAAAGATCGGTTGGCCGGGATTGACGCGGCTCTCGGGGCGCGTTGCCGCATCGCGCCGCTGGAAGCCGAGCCAGGCGACGAAGTCGCCCAACAGCGCTAACGCCTGGCTGATCTGCCGATCTTCCCCCTGTTCCGGCAGGCCGCCGGCGCACAGCGCGCGCTCCAGCTCATCATCGAGCCGCTGGCGGCAGGCGGCGCCGATCAACGCATCAACCAGCAGTTCGAGATGCGGTTTGTCGACGCCGAGCAGATCCAGCAACCGGCGGCTGTCCGGCAGGCTGCGCAGATGGTTGATCCAATCCGCGAATATCCGCGTGGCAAAGGGTGACGTGGGGGGCTCGCCGGGCGCCGGGGTTTCCGGTGCGCCGAACAGATCGATGTCGAGCCCGAACGGCGCAGGCGTCGCCGGGGTCGGCGCGGCGTGCTGCTGTTGCTGGTAAAGTTGGCGCAGCGTATCGCGCTGGGGCAACAATCGTTCCAGCAGTTCGCCGTGGCGGCCGGCCTGCGCCTGCAGCGCGCGCAGCAGCTGTTGGGCGCGTTGCTGGGGCGCGTATGGATCGGCGGCGGTGAGCCAGTTGCCGAGCAGGCTTTCCGTCAGCTCGCGCTGCAACTCTTCGCGCAGCTCGAGCAGGCGCGCTTGCTTGTGGGCCGGGCGCGCCTGTGCGGCCAGGTAGTTCACCATGCGGCGGCAATCCTGCTCATCCAGCGCCAGCAGTGTGGCCCAGCTGTCACCGGGTTCGCCGACCTGGCGCTGAACGGCGTCGTCAGGGCGCGGTTTGCCTTCCTGGCGTGGGTCGAACGGCGTGATCGCCCAGATTAAACCGGGTTTGCGGCGCTGGCGCAGCGCCGGGGTTTCCCCCTGGGTGTGGTCGACCCAACCGGCGAGCGCCTGGCCGATGCGCGCGGCGTCCTGCGGCGTGGCGGCGGCATCGGCTACCAGCAGCAGGTTGGCGTGCAGGCCGTCCGCGCAGCGGGCCAGCAAATGGGCGCGTTTCGCCTGTTGCAGCCGCTGCGTCGGTTCCGCCTGCGGGCGGGCGCAGCTGCCGGGCAGGTCGATCAGCGCCACGTCGGCGGGCAGGCCCGCCTGCGCGGTTTGCGGCAGAACGGTGGTGACTTCGGCGGTCAACCAGACCAGATCGCTCAGCGCGATCTCCCGTTCACCGCCGTGTTCGGCCATCACGACGATTGCCGTGTTTTCCGGTGCGGCGCTCGCGGTCAGCAGCGTCAAGGCGCGGCGCGGGGCATGAACCTGCCGGCTGTCACCGAGGGCATGCAGCGTGTGTGCCAGCTGGCGATAATGCGTCGTCAGCGTCGGTTCCTCTCCCCACAGCGGCGCAAACAGGCGCGCGCGATCGTCGATGCTCAGCTGCGGCGCCAGCGCCACGGCCTGCGGCCAGAAATGCCTGTCCAGCGTCTGTTGTCCCTTGTCGCCGTGGCGGCGTTGGCTATCCCACAGCGCCAGCACATCGCCGTCGCTGAGGGCGTCGGGGGCGATGGCTTGGCGGTGGCGCGCCAACGTTTGCAGATGGCCGGCGATCGCGCGGGCGTCCCAGTCCAGCCGGAAGCCGCCCATCGCGGCGGCATCGAGCGTGATGGCCAGCCACTGCGCTTCATTGAGCAGGGCGAGGGCGATCGGATACTCGGCGGGCCCCGCCTCGGCCGCCGTGCAGTAGCGCACCGCGAGCGAAAGGTCCGCGTTGAAGCGCTTTGCGCCAGGCGCCAGCGCCGCCAGCAAATGGGCCTTGGCGGCGGCGTTGTGGCCATACAAACCGATGGCGACCTGCGCAGGGCATGTGTTTTCCAACCGTGCGGCGCGGTTATGGCAACGGCGCAGACGCTGTATCAGGCGATCGGCCTCCCGCTCCAGGCGAGGGGATTGGCGGCGCGCGGCGTCCACCCAGTCGATCGCCTGCAATATGCCGGCGCTGAGCGCGTTATTCGGGGCCGCTGGGGCGAAGGTTTGTGTGTTCATCGTGGGTAAATGCTCCCGCTGTCTATCCAGTAGTGGGTCGCACCGGAGGCGCTGGCAGCCAGGGTATTGAGTTTCAGTTGCAGGTGGTGCGCCGGGACGGGGCTGCCGTCGGCCAGCAGCGCCTGCGCGATCTTGACGCTCTCGGCGCCCTGCTCGGCGCTGGCGGTGATGGCCAGCCGCAGGCTGATCACCGCATCGCCGGCCAGTTTGCGCGCCAGCTGGGCATCATTGATGGTCAGCGTATAGAGTGGCGAGGCCGGCCAGCGTTCGTTGTCCAATTGGCGGAACCCCAGACGCAGCGGGCCGCGCAGCTGGAAGCTGCCGGCGGGATCGAGCGCGAAATCGGCGCGATCCAGATCGATGTCGCGGTAATAGACGTTATCGTCCGCCAGCATGTTGTTACCGTCCAGCATGCCCAGATAGCGAATGGTGGAGTAGGGCTGGAAATCGCCGACGTTGAAGTAAAAGCTCTCCAGCCGCAGATCGATCGCCAGCAGGCACAGCATGGCGCCCACCGCTGCGGTGGATTTCGGGTTGTCGATGCGGCCGCGTTTGTTGAACGGGTACCAGCTGCGGGTGTGATACCCCTCGAGCGGCAGAATGCGGCTGGCGGGCAGCGGCTGCAGATGGCGCAGCAGCGCCTGCACGCCGGGGAAGCGCGCCGGGCGGCCGGTCAGCAGCAGTACGTCGCAGGTATACAGCGCCACCACTTCGGCCAGCAGGCGCAGACAGCGGCCGATGCCGATGCGATCGGACAAGAAAGCGGCGTGCAGATCGGCCAGGCGGATCACCAGCGGGGTGTGCAGGATATCGAAGGCGTTGCTGTCGGCTTCGCGCTGCACTTCGCCGTTGATAAACGCCAGCACCTGCGGCGTCGGCGGCTGCGGCAGCAGATCGCCCAGGCTGGCGGCGATTTCCGCCCGGTTGTCCAGCGGGTCGTATTCTTCATAGGCGCCGAGCAGCGCGCGTCCGGCGGGCATGAAGATCTGCAGCGCGGCCTGCTGACGCAGGGTGGAAAGCCCGTCCATGCGCCCTTCGTTGCCGAACAGCCTGTCCATCAGCGCCGGGGCGGCGCTCACGCCGGCGGTTTCGAATGCCTGCTGCACGGCGGGCAGGACAAACTGCTGGATGATGTCCAGCAGGATATCGTCGCCGGCGACTTTAAAGCCCTCGCGGAACAGCAGGCGCGGGTTGATTTTGATGTTGTTGCCCACGCCGTCGTCGAGCGAATAGTGCGTGATCGCCAGATCCGTGGTGCCCCCGCCGATGTCGATGGAGGCGATACGCAGCGTTTTTCCCGCCTGCTCACCTGGCGCCAACGGCCGGTCGAGCCGGGCCATGGCGGCGAAAAAGGCGTCGGTGCGGCCGGCGAAGTTCACCTGGGTTTCGTTGTACAGATAGACCATCTGGCCGCAGGTGGCTTCGTCCCACTCCATCTGCACCTGCGGCGCCGGGAAGCGAGTGTGCGCGCCGTCGAACGGCGCATCCTGCGGGTGCCAGCCGAGGGCTTTCCACACCAGCCCGATCGCTTCCTGCATGCGGCGGCGGAAGATCTCGCGCTCCGGCTTCGGCATCGCCGAAGGCAGCGTCAGGATGATGGCGCGTAAACGGCGCGGGGCGGCGGCGTTCGGCATGCGGCTGCGCTGGGCGATGCTGTTGATCTGCATCAGCGCCTGCGCCAACAGCTCGCTCAGCATCAGGCTCATCACCGCGCTGCGGCTGTAATGGGCGGCGAACACCGGCAGCCGTTCGGCCGTCGGCAGGGTGGACAGCGGCACGCCTTCGTCGTTGATCAGGGTGGTCAACGGCGCGGCGGCGGCCATCGGCTCGTGCCGCTCGTTGAAGCGCCAGCCGGGCGCATAGCGCTCTTCGTCCCACAGATAGCGGCGCGGGCTGGAGATGCCGGTGGTGCCTTCATGCCCTTCGCGTCGCTGCGCCAATTGCGCGGCTTCACGGCCGACGCGGGTGATGGACGGCCACTGGAAGGCGTCGTCGCGCCCGCTCTGGAACGACAGATGCGGCTTGCCGAAGCTGGCCTGAGAAAACTCCACCCGGCTCTCGAACAGTTCGTTGTAGACGCGGTGCGGTTCGGACAGCGAACGCAGCTGCAGCTCGTAGGTTTGCTTCAGGCCGTTGCTCTCTTCCGGGTGGTCTTCGACCAGCACGCCACAGGTGTGCGAGTTACCGACGTCCAGCACCAGATCGACGTCGATCGCCGGTTGCTGCAGCGTCGCCGCCGCCATTTTTATCTGCGGCACCGCCAGCTGGTGGCCGAGCATGTGCAGCAGGTTGAGGTAGTGCGCCTGATACTCGAAGGTTTTCAGCCCGGCGTTGATCTCCACTTCGGCGCGCTGCTCCCGCTCGGCGGCGCGCTGGCTGAACGCCTCGCGCAGCCAGCCGTCCACCCAGGTCAGATCGAGAAATTCGCCCAGCTCGTGGTTGCGGTGCGCCAGCGCGAAGCTCAGATCGGCGCCGAGATCGCTTTCGCCCGGCGCCAGCGCCTCCTGGCCGGGCGCGGCGGTGCGAGTGTCGAAGGCCAGCACCACGCGCAGCAGGTTGCCGTCCTGATCCGGTTCATCCAGCTGCACCACCTGCAGGCGCGCCCAGTTGTCCGGGCCCGACAAAAACAGGCCCGCCGGGGTGTGGCGCAAGAAGGGCAGCGGCAGCCAGAGCTTATCCAGCAGGCGCAGCGACTGCTGCAGCGGGTAGCTGAACTCCGGCCGCACCACTTCGGCGGCTTGCCCACCCTCGGCCGGCAGCTGATATTTGCCGCTCTCGGCCTCCCATTGCAGGCGCAGCAGCGGGCCGCTGGCGGTCTTGCGCACGAATTTGCCGGGAAACTCGGCGTCCAGCCGCGGCGTCAGGGCAAAGTCCATAAACTGAATGCCGCTGTCCTGAATCAGCGTAATGCCGTGTTTGTAGTCCGTAAGGGGTGCCAGCATCATTTACTCTCGCGCTTGAACGTCATGGGATAGGTGGTGTCCGCATCGTAGCGGCCGGTGCATTCCGCGGCCCCGGTCTCGCCCTGGCGGCAGACGATTTCCGGGATCTGGTAGCGGCTGCCGTCGCTGCAGCGCGCCTTGGTGCGGCTGTTGATCACCAGATTGCCGGACTGCATCAGCCCGGCCTCGACCGCCACCCGGCAGCTGACGCCGTCGCCGTAGGCGATGACAGCGCTGCCTTTGCCTGCGTTCAGGCGGTATTGCAGACCGGGGCGCTTGCCGGTAATCGGATCTTTCAGCGCCACCGTGGCGCGCCATTTGCCGTTAAGGAAACGGGTGGAGCCGGCCTTCACCGCCTCGGGCGGCAGCACCAGCGCATTTTTGTCCGCCGGCTGCGGGATGACCGGGGCTGGGGGCGGCGGCATCAGCGTGGCGTGCGCCAGCGGCAAGCGCAGCTTAGGCAACGGCGCGGCGGTTTTTTCCGGCGGCGCCGGATGGCGCACCTCAGCCGGCATCGCCGGTTGCGGCGACGGTGAGCGGTGCAGCCAGGCGGCCAGCGCCGCGCTGCCTAGCAGCAGTACCGGCAACAGCCACAGCGCGTGGCGCCGATGTGGGCGAACAACGGTGGGGGATTCGACGGGCGCCGTCGGAGCGGGCACCGGTTCAGGCTCGGCGGCCGGGGCCGGCTTTACCGGTTCGACAACGGCCGGTTTGCGCGGAGCGGCAGCGATCGGCGCCGGTTTTTCCACTTCCGATTCGATCGGACGCAGGCAGGCCAACGGATCGTCCGGGCTCTGCGCCTGCGGCTTGATAAAGCCCCAGAAGGTCAGCACCGGCCGATCGTCCACCAGGTAAACGTGGTTGGGGTCGGGTATGTGCATCGCTTTGGCCAGCAGCGCGCCGAACAGGCGATGGCTGGGGTGATCGGTCGCCAGGGCCTGTTCCGTCAGGCTGCGGAAGGTCGCCAGGCAGTGTTCCAGGTGCCGTACCGCCTGCGCGCGCTGGGCATCGCTCGCCGCCAGCCAGGAGGTGACTTTGCCGGGGAAGGGCGCATACCAGTCGATGCGGGTGCCGCTTTCGTTCGGCTGGGGGATCGCCAGACAGTCGGCGGCCTGCTGCTGCCGGCGAAGGCGCAGGGTTTCCCGCAACTGCTGCGCGCAGGCGTAGACCGGTTGCCCGTTCTCGCCTAAAGCCAGCACGTCATCCAAACTGCCACTGCGTAAGAAGGGTTTCACCACGGCGCCGCACCTTGTCCTGTTCTACAAAAACGCATAAAAGTCCATGATACCCCGCAGGCAGGGCCGCCAAACGGCCAAGGACAGCCCGAAAAACGCCCTTCTTTGGCGTTAGCGGCGCGCTTTGCTAACCGGCACAGTGAAAATTTCACTATCTGGACCTGTCTGTGAACCGCTTTATCTGAAAAATAGAACGCAGCCCCGGCAAACGACGCCGGGCAACGATGTTCTCTTTCACTATGACATCGCCTCGCGGGTTGCCGATTTCGGTATGCCTCAGGCGTGCGGAGCGTTCACATGACGGACAGTCAGTCTGCAAAAACTCTCGTTGTTACCCCTGCACATCCCGCCGCCGGGCATTCGGCCCAGGGCTGGATGAACGGTTTTCTTGGCATGATGATCTTCAGCGGCTCGTTGCCCGCCACCCGGGTGGCGGTGCTGGAGCTCGATCCGCTGTTTCTGACGGCGGTCAGGGCGGCGATCGCCGCTTTGCTGGCCCTGTGTGCGCTGTTGATCACCCGGCAGGCGCGGCCGACGCGGGCCGATTTGCCGCCGCTGCTGTTTGTGGCGCTTGGCGTAGTCATCGGTTTTCCGCTGCTGACGGCGCTGGCGCTGCAGCACACCACGTCGGCGCATTCGCTGGTGTATATCGGCCTGCTGCCGCTGGCGACCGCCGGTTTTGGCGTTTTGCGCGGCGGAGAGCGGCCCAAGCCCGCTTTTTGGGCTTTTTCAGGCGTCGGCGCCGTGTTGGTGGGCGCTTTCGCGTTGAGCCAGGGGAGCGGCGGCGCCTGGCAAGGGGATGCGCTGATGGTCGGGGCGGTGTTGCTGTGCGGCCTGGGTTATGCCGAAGGGGCGGTGCTGTCGCGCCGGATCGGCGGCTGGCAGGCGATCTCCTGGGCGCTGGTGGTCGCCTTGCCGTTGACGCTGGCGGCCACCTGGCTGGCGGCACCGGCCGCCTGGCCCGTGGTCAGCGGCGCTGCCTGGCTGTCGCTGGTTTACGTCTCGGTGTTCAGCATGTGGATTGGGTTTATTTTCTGGTATCGCGGCCTGGCGCAGGGCGGCATCGCCGCCGTCGGGCAGTTGCAGCTGCTGCAGCCGTTCTTCGGCCTGGCGCTGGCGGGCTGGCTGCTGCATGAGACCGTCCAGCCGATGATGATCGCCGTGATGGCCGGCGTGGTGGTTTGCGTGTTCGGCGCCAAACGTTTTTCCCGCTAGGCGCCGCTGCCGGCGCAGGCCAGGATCACCCGTCCGAGCCGTTCCACCGCCTGTTGCACCTGGCGGTCGGCGTAACCGCCCAACCCCAGCACCAGGCCCGGCTCACCGTGGTCGGGCGCATACATCGGCGACACCGCCCGCAGCGCCAACCCGGCTTCGTTGGCCTGCAGGGCGACCCGCAGGTCGTCGAGATCTTTTCTCAACCACAGCACCATGTGCATGCCCTGATCGCAGGGCTGCACCACCGCCAGCTCGGCCGGGATGTACGCGTTGATCGCCTCGATCAGCACCCGACGCTTCTCGGCGTAGACGCCGCGCATTTTGCGGATATGCCGGTCGAGATACCCTTCGGCGATAAAGGCGGCCAGCACGTATTGATCCGCGCTGGGTGGATGGCGATCCATCAGGATCCTGGCGCCGCAAAAGGCGTCGACCAGCGGCGGCGGCACGATGGCGTAACCCAGCCGCAGCGAAGGGAACAGCACCTTGCTGAAGGTGCCGAGATAGAGCGTCCGCTCGGGCGCCAGCCCCTGCAGCGAAGGGAACGGGTGGCCGGCGTAGCGCATCTCGCTGTCGTAATCGTCTTCCACGATCCAGGCTTGCCGCTCTCTGGCCCAGGCCAGCAGGGCGCTTCTTTTCGCCATGCTCATCGGCATGCCCAGCGGATACTGATGCGACGGCGTGACAAAGGCGGCGCGGGCATTGGCGGCCAGGCGCACGCCGGCGGCGACGTCGATGCCGTCGTCGGCGACGGGCACCCTAATCATGCGCCGATCGCGGAACAGGCTATCGAAAATGGCGGTAATGCCGGCGTAGGCAGGATCTTCGACCCAGGCGCTGTCGCCGGCGTCCAACAGGATCTGCGCGGCCAGATACAGCCCCTGTTGGGTGCCGGAGGTAATGAGGATTTGCTGCGGCGTACAGTTTACCGAGCGGGAACGGCGCACATAGTCGCAGATGGCTTCGCGCAGCGGCAGTGCGCCCAGCGGATCGCCGTAGCCCGACGGCGCGCCGGGGCCGCGGGCGCGGATGCGGTTGCCGAGCCGCCGCCAGATATCGTCGGGCGCGGTATCGCCGATTGGCACTGACACAGTGAACGGCACCGGCGGCAGCGCCCGCGCCTGCGTGGCAAAGCGCGCCAGATGCTGCGCCTGTGAAGAAAGCGGAACCGCTACCGCCGAACTCGCCTGTGCCGTGGCGTGCGGCGTGCGGCGCGGCGCCTGATAGTGGGCGACCCGGGTGCCGGAGCCGGGCTGCGGTTCGAGAAAGCCTTCCGCCGTCAGCTGAGCAAAGGCTTCCAACACCGTGCCGCGCGCCAGATCCAGCGCCGCCGACAGCCGGCGCGTCGAGGGCAGCAGATCGCCCGCTTTCAGATCGCCCCGGTGAATGGCCCGGCGCAGAGCCTGCGCCAGCTGGTGGCTAAGCTGACCCGCCTGGCGATCGAGCTCGCCGAGGGCGGGAACGTCAACGACTTTGGCTGTTCTGGGCATGGATTCCGGCTCGCTTTGCAGTGCGAAAATGAGTATTCAGAGTAAACCACTCTTTCGGCACTCGCGAGTCCGTTGTCAGTCAACTCAGCCCGCGCTGATTCAACAGCACCTTATTCAGCTCGCTGTTTTTTCGCACGTTCAGCTTGCGCATCGCCGAGCGTTTATGGGCGCTGATGGTTTTCTGGCTGCGCTGCAGCAGGCCGGCGATGCTGCAGGCGGACATGCCGCTGCTCATCAACCCCAACACTTTTTTTTCGCAGTGGCTGAGCGCGGCGATGCGGCAGGCCTGGCATTTCCACATGCCGGCGGCGTGCAGCGCCATCCACGGATGCTGGATAAATTTCTCCAGCGCCATCTGCAACTTGAGGCGGATGGCGTAGGCCGAATCGCGCCGATGGATGCTGAACAGCGGCGGCAGGTTTTTCACCTGTTGCTGGGTCGTGTCGTCGAGGATCAGCAGAGTCAGCTGCCGCTGGCGCGGGATGCCGTAGGGGCTCTGGTAACAGCAGGCGCAGCCCCAGCGCTCTTCCGGCGTGCGGAGCACGATTTCGATGTTATCCAACGCCTGCAGTGCCAGCGGCGAGAACTGCGGGTACCGGCGCTGGCATTCGTTCAGGGAGTGCAGATAATCCTGCAGCAGCAGACGCAGCCCCTGCTGGTAGAAGTTATCGCTGTCGAACAGCGTGAAGCGAATATCTGGCATGGGTGCCTCCTTAAAAGGCCGCGCCGGAGCGAACGGTGACGGCCCATTGCCGGCGATTGCGCGCCGGGCGTTTTCCTGATTTCCCTGGGGCGGTGCGGGGCTTATTGGTACGCCAGCACAAAATTGGCGACGGACGTGAATTCGCCTTCGGTAATGCTTTGGTTTTGAATCGCGCTCGGCCGCCCTTGTACGTAGGCGGTGAAGTTCAGGTTGTTGGGGCCGTTTTGCAGCGCGACGGCGCTGGTGGCCTTATTCAGAGAGATGTCCGCACCCTGATGATCAAACAGGGCGATGGCGGCGCCGTTCGCGCCGTTGTTGATCGCCAGCTTGCCCGGCAGCTCTCCGTCTTCGGCGCCGCTGAAGGTCACGCTGACGGATTTGAACACCGTGGTCTTGCAGTCGGTCAGCTTGATGCTGAACGGCACCGGCGTGGTGTGGCCGTAGCGATACAAGGTTTTGACGATCACCGTGCCCATCTCCACCAGCTGATCGGCGGACTGCGGTTCGATATTGCACGGCCGGCTCACCACGGTGCCGTGGAACTGCACCGGCGCGCCGATAAGCTCGGTGTTCGCCGCCGCCGGCATGGCGGCAAACCACCAGGGCGCGCAGCTCAGCAGCGCTAAAGCGCGTAGACGCATTTTCCGTTCCTCCCTCGGTTACTGGAATGCCGCCACGATGGTGGCCGATGCGTTGAATTCCCCTTCGCCGATCTCTGCGCCGCCGTTGGCGAACGGCGCCGCCACCAGGTTCCAGGAGCCGCCGTTGCCGATGTTCGGCACCGGGTAAAACTCATTCGGGATAACCAGCTGGCCGTTATGCGTCAGCCGGATGCCGAGATCGTTCTTGTCGGTTTTGAATACCTCGTTGCTGAAGGAGGCCGCCGTGCCCGACACCGCCAGCTTGATATTCAGCGTGCCGTCCTCGAAGCTGCCGCCCTCGCACTGGAAGCGCACCGGAATGCTTTGCGGGTAGTTCGAGCCGTTGAGATCGCTGCCGCCGATCTCGCCGAACTCCACGTTGATCAACTGGCCTTCGTTCACCACGCATTTATCGGGCACGTAGAGGATTGCGGACTGGATAAACACCTGCGCCATCGGGTTGGGGCCGAAACCGCCGTCGGTCGAGCCGAGGCGGCCGTACATCTCGATGATCTGCCGATCGTTAATCTCAACGCCGTTAATGATTTTTTTGCGCACCCGGAAGGTGATCTTGCCTTTGGAGCCGCTGCCGTAGTTGTTGACCTGCAAGTACGGCGGCTGGCAGCGGTGTTGGCTCAGCAAATTCGATTCGTTGTAAAAAGGCACGGTGACGTACGCGTTCTTGTTGCCGGCAATCCACACCTCGGCTTTTAAATCCAAAAAGTCATTCAGCTTTAAATAGCCGTTGCCGTAGTCGGAGGGGGGCAACGCCGAATCCGACTTGTAAAAGTGCGGGCTGGTGGGGATAGGGGTATCGCAATACACCTTGCCGGTATAGGTGCCGCCCAGATCATAGGGAAACAGTTTGGTGAACCCCACCTGGTTGGTGATGTTGCTTTCATTCAGATCGATATAGAACTGTTTCGGCCCGCCGTCCGGCGTGACATAGCCGTTGGCCCAGGCGGCGGGGGCCGCCAGCGCGATCGCCAGCGGCAGGCAGAGTTTGGTCAGTTGAGTTTTCATTGCGTTCTCGAGCCTCACAGGTAAATCACCTGAATGTGCGCCACGGCGGCGAACCCGGCCGCCATCACCGCCCGCTGGGTGGATTCCACGCTGGCGCTGAACCACAGGGTGTTGCTGCCGGGCTGCAGAATGTAGGGGTGGCTGCGTTGATTCAGCTCCAGCGCCTGGCCCTGCTGGTCTTGCAGCCGCAGGCCGATGCCCTGTACGCCGCCGTTCAGCTTCAGCAGCGACGGGTTGTCGACGTCGCTTTCGCCGAGAAACACCAGCGTGGCGGCCTGCTCACCCTGCAGGTAGAGGCGGCCGGCATCGCCGTTGCGCGGGCCGGCCGGGTTATCCGCCAGCGCGCGCGCGCCCAGCAGGCAATTGCGGAACGAGAGACGAAAACGCACCGGCGCGCTGCGATCGCCGGCGTTGCGGAAGTCGCGTGCGCTGACGTCGCCCAGATCGACGGACTGATCCCGGCTGTCCGGCGTCAGGCTGCAGGGAGAGCTGAGCAGACCGCCGTGAAAGCTGACGGTGCCGGTGGTGCCTTCGATCACGCCCAGCGGCGTTGCCGCCAGCGCGCCGCCGCCGCACAGCAGTGCGCCGAGCAGCAGAGGGCGCAGTCGATCGGTGAATTCAGCCATGCTGGACCTCCTTATTTTTTCTCGGGCACGGCGGTGCAAACGCCGCCATTGCAGACGAAGCGCAGCTCCGGATGGCCGCCGTAGTCGTTGATGTAGGTGATGACGAAGCTGTTCATGCCGGTGTCGTGCAGCTTGAGGCTTTCGCTGGATTTCGGCTTCAGCATCAGCGGCTGAAAACCGCCGATCGCGCCGCCGCCCTGTTTTTGCGTCTGCCGCGTCATGCCGGTCAGGGTGATGTAAAACGGCGTCGGGTTGTCGACGGTGATGGCGCTGCCGCTTTTACGGAACACCAGCTTTTCCTGCCACACTTCACCCTTGGGCGCGACAATCGCCTTCGGCCGGTAGAACAGCTTGATCTGCGTCTGCAGCGCCAGCTGCATCACGTTGGTTTTGGTGCTTTTTGGCGGGATCTCGCGCAGGTTGAAGTAGAACACCGACTCGCGATCCTGCGGCAGGCGATCCGCTTCCGGCGTCTTGGTGATGCGCACCACGCTGCGCTCGCTCGGCTCCACGCGCTGCAACGGCGGCAGCACCACCAGCGGCGAGGTGATTTTCTGATGCTGCTCGTTCTCCAGCCAGGACTGCGCCAGGAAAGGCAGCTCTTTGTTTTCGTTGACGATATTCAGGCTGATCGATTTGGCGTCGCTCACATAAACGGCGCGCGTGCGATCCAGCGATATCGCCGCGTCGGCGGTGGGCAGTACGGCGCTCAGGGCCAGGCCGGCGGCGGTCAGTAGCGTTATCGGGTGTTTGTTCATGTCATTATTTCTCAGCGTTACGGATTACAGGGTGGCGCACGGCAGCAGCAGCTGGTCCAGCGGCTTGGCGGCGCCCGGGATCACGATGCGGCAGCGGCGTTGGCCTTCCCAGGCGACATCCAGTTTTTCCTCCGGCTGTACGCCAGTCAGATAGACCGAGCCGCCGTCGTTGACCACCGCGACCTCGCGGCCTTTCTCGCTCAGCACCGCGGCGCCGAACGGCGGTTCGCTGCCGTCCGCGAGGCGAATGGTGGCCAGCAGCTTGCTGCCTTTCACCACCTCGAAGTGGCGGTAGCCGATGGCGCCTTCGGTCAGCGTGCCTTGCACCACGGCGCGAGTGGCCTCGACGTCGTCCGCCAGCTTGTTGACGTCGATACGGGTGTCGGTGTTGTAGTAGCTGGTGATGTCGGAAATCACCGCCAGCCCGAAACGGTTGCTGTAGGCGCGGCCGTTATTGATCGGCACGCCGGCGATGCCGTCGGTGTCGAGCATCATGCGGCTGCCGCCGTTGCTCGAGTTCTGATGCGCCGCGATACCGTGCCGGGTCGCGGTGAGACCGCCGCGGAACGAGCCGCCGATCGACGAGTAGCTGTCCTGCTGGTAAGAGGCGCTGGCGTTCAGCGAGCCGAACGAGGCGTTGTGGGTGTAGTACCCGCGCGCCAGCGATTTGCCGGACTGGTTAAAGCCGCCGCTGACCTGCCAGGTATTGTCCGGATCGCTGTAGTCGTTGTACGACGCGGTCTGCGTGACGTCGCCGTTGTTGGTTTGCAGCGCATAGCCGACGCGCCGACGATCGCCGATCGGTACGGTGAAGTTGAGCATCACGCTGTCGTCGGTGCGGCCCTGGTAATAGGTGCGGTAAGCCGACAGCGAGGCGGTGATGTTGCTGATATCGCCGATGCTGAACAACTTGCTGGTCGACAGCCCGTAACGATCCTGGGTTCGCGCGTCCCAATAGGTCTGGTGCGAGTAAGTCAGATAGGTGGTGATCGCCCTGGCGCTGTCTTCCGCCATAAAGGTTTTACTGGCGGTGATGGTATACAGCTCTTTCTGACGGCCGTTGTAATTCTTGTCGTAATCGCCGTAGCGCTCCTGCAGATACTGCGACATGTTCATGAATTTGCGTTGCGAGAAGCGGTAGCCGGCGAAAGTGATCTGGCTGTTCAGCTCGTCGAAGCGTTTGGCGTAGTTGAGCTTGAACGACATGCCGCTGGCGGTCGGCTCGCCGGGCAGGCGAGCGATCGACTGGGTGACGTCCAGCGACATGGCGCCGAACACGTTCAGATCGCGGCCGAGGCCGAGCGCCCAGGCGTTATAGTCGCCGCCGAGCAGCGCGCCACCATACAGCGACCAGGCGTTGCTCAGCCCCCAGGAGAAGTCGCTGGCGGAAAACAGCGGCCCCTGGGTGCGGTGGTCGTAGGCCGAGGTTTTGCCGAGCGCCACGTTGTAGCGCACGTAGCCCGGGCGGGTCAGGTACGGAATGGTGGCGGTATCCACCTGGAAGGTCGAAACGGTGCCGTCCTGCTCTTCCACCTTGACGTCCAGCTTGCCGCGCACCGAGCTGTTGAGATCCTGGATGGCGAACGGCCCGGCGGGCACGGTGGTTTCGTACAGCGTGCGGCCTTCCTGCGAGACGGTGATCTTGGCGTTGCTCTTGGCGATGCCGCGCACTTCCGGCGCGTAGCCCTGCAGGTTCGGCGGCAGCATGCGCTCGTCGCTGGCCAGGTTGAGGCCGGTGAAGCGATAGGCGTCGAACACCCCGGAGTCGAGATAGATCTCGCCCAGCGTCAGCTTGGCGGCCTGCATCGGCAGCGCGCGGTAGGCGTAGATCTGATTCCAGTCGAAGCCGGTGCTGCGATCGCCGGCCTGCTGATTGTAATTGGCCTGGTAGTCCGCGCGCAGGCGCCAGGGGCCCAGGTTGGCGCCCAGCGTGCCGTAGCTGCTCAGGTTCTGGGCGGTGTTGTTGTTGTGGCTCTGTTTGCCTAACTGGCCGCTCAGGTTGTAGTCCAGCAGCAGGCCGGGAATGCCGTCGTCCCACTGCTCGGGCGGCGTCCAGTCGGGATCGGAGTATTTCATCCACGCCTGCGGGATGGTGATCGCCAGCACGCCGCCGCCGATGCGATCGGAGATGGTCGCGCCTTTGATGCCGCGAATGTCGGCGCACTGGTTGTCGTGCCACAGGGTGATTTTTTTGGCCGCTTCTTCTTTTAACGCCATTTTTTCCACCAGGTCAGGCGGCAGGCACACCTGGCTGCCGCTCTTGTTATCCGGCGACGGGAAATACTGAATGCTGCGCTGGGGCAGCGTTTTCTGGTTGATCTTGATGTCCAGCAAATAAGCGCCGGGCATGACGTAGTCGGCGTCGGAGAAGCGCGAAAGATCCACTTTGCTGCGCTCGCCGATATCCAGAACGTCGGTATTGAATTCCGTGGCGGAAAATGCCGGACGCACCCAGAGGAAAGACAGAATGACGAGGAGAGGTAGGTGTTTCCGTGTCAGTAATGACGTCATAGCATAATCACTCATGGCAAGTCCGCGCCCAATAGCAGGTCATCCGTACGACCTGAATACGTAATGCTGTGCAGCGCCCGCCGGCGCTAGAGATAAGACAGGGTGAATTTGGCCAGAGAGCTGAAGCCGCCCGCCCGCGCCTTGTCGGGATGCAGGCGCAACTGCGCGCCAAAGCGCAGCGTGTTGTCGCCGGCGACGATCTGGTAATCCGCTGTCGTGCTGCCGAGCGGGATCGGCGTGCCGGCATCGTTCAACAGCTCGATAGCCACGCCCTGCGCCTCGCCGTAAACGCCGAGCAGGGAAGGATCCCCGCTGTCGGCGGTGCCGTCGAACGTGACGTTGGCCGCGCGATAGATGAAGTCAGGCTTCACCTGGCTGGCCAGCTCGCAGTTCACCAGTTTGATCGTGAAATGGCGGCGGCTGCCGATCAGCACCGACTGCCCATCCTGCGAGGCGTCGGTCATGGAAATCAGACCAAAATCGACGGTTTGATCCAGGCTGTCGCTGGCGATGCCGCAAGGCGTTTCAACGATGGTGCCGCCCAGGCTGACTTTGCCGTGGCCCTGATTTTTCGCTGCCGCCGCCGCGCTGCCGACGCTGAGCGCGATGAGCAACAGGCCGCAAAGGCGGATAGTCATGCTGGCGTCTCCCTGTCTTTCCCTGTTCCCTTGCCGGTATCCTCGGCATGCAATAAAGCGGGGGATGCCCTGAGACATCCCCTGTGGGGTATTACAGGTAAGCCAGGGTGAAGTTCGCCACGCTGGTGAAGTCGCCCGGCACCACGGCGCTTGAGGCGCTGCTGCCCTGCAGATAAGCGGCGAATTTCAGCGAGTTGTCGCCGTCGTTCAGGCCCTGACCGTCGGTCGCGGTGCCCAGTTCCACCTCTTTGGAGTGCAGGTTGTCGTAGATCACGATGCCGGCGCCGGTTGCCGTGCCGCTCAGGGCCAGCAGTTTGTTGTTAACCGGATCAGGCGTGCCGGTAAAGGTCACTTTGACGTTTTTCATGGTGGAGATGGAGCAATCTTTCAGTTCGATGTTGAAAGGCTGCATGCTGGATTTACCCTGGTTGGCCAGGATGCGGCTGCTGATCTGGCCCATCGGCACGGTTTGGTCAACGGATTCCGGCGCGACGCTGCATGGCGCATCGATAATTTCGCCGGTAAAGGTGACTTTACCGCTGCCCTGATTAGATGCGGCATGAGCAACAGATGCGGAAGCGAAAGCAATCACGGTTGCCAGCATTAATTTATTCAGTTTCATTTCTCAGGTTCCTGTAGAGAGTTTTTAAATAAAAAGAACAGCACATCTAAATCCCCCGCGGCGGTGGCAACGCCATGTCGCCGCCCGTGCGGTTGGAGCCAGATCCTTTTGCTCTGGGCAATACGCCGACATCCGTTATTTATGAGAAATAACGAGATTTGGAAAATCGATAATGGATTTTCTGGTAAATAAAATACGTTTTTTACGTGTGGCGTGTTGCTGGGAATATTCTTGCAAATAATAGTATTGCTTGGAAATAGATTTTATTAAATTAAGTCAAATTCAGAATATAAAACCAAAAGGAAAAAGAAATATATTTGCTTTAAAATCAATAGATCGTATACAAATATTATCCAGTATAAATCACTATATAAATAACGATATGCGAGATATTAGATCGGGGGAAATAGGGTGGCACCTACAATTCACAATATTGTTTTGCTAATATCGCTCTGAGGCAGCAGATGATGCATTTCCCTTTAGAAACAAAATATAAAACATAATTTATTGTTTTTATTGTTATTTCATGGTTGTTTGTTCATGAGGGAATGGGGTTTCTTATTCGCGTTTAGCCAGCGTTTAGACCTAATTGGTTAACAATTAAATAACAATTGCACCGGTAGTGAATTATTCTATCGCATTGCGTGATAGGGATTTTTTGCTACCTAACCCATTTTGATTAATCAAATTAAGGCATGTGCTGCTGCCGTTCGCCACATAATGATGACCTAAGTGACAATTAAAGGATTATAAACGGAATGATAACGATGATTAATGCTTGCGGCGGGCGCCGTTGGGTGGGGTTGACCCTATTTCTGCTGTCTCTTATGGCGCTTTCTGGCTGTGCGGGCGGGAGCAAGACAAAACTGAATTCCGTGAAAAAAATCTCACAGAATAATCCTAATGATAAATCCGATGAGCAACGCATCGCGCTTTGTCAGCAGCGGGTTAATTCATTAAAGAATATTAATCCGCAAAGTTACCAAAAACGCATCGCCTATTTTAATGGCCTGCTTTCCAACGCTTCGGGATATGCCGGGGTGCGCGGCAACGTGGATGAGAGTACCCGTAAAGCGATTGATGCTCTTTATCAATATAAAACCGAGAAATTCTGCGCTGACGTCGAGCATGAGCTGATGTCCGATCTGTCCAGCCGGGTTGAGAATCTGTAGCCATGAAGCGATGCGCGCAAGGATGGGCGATGGGGCTTTTGCTGTTGGCGGCGAGCGGGGCCGCTTGCGCCGCCGATGACGGCATTCCCGCGCTGTTGAAGTTTGCCGAACAGCGGCAGGCGCCACCGGCCGCGCCCAGGGAAGACACCGCGCGTAAATCGGCGTCAGCACCAGCCGCCAAACCAGCCGCAGACAGCGCTCGTTTAACGTCGTTGCAGCACTCTTTGCAACAGCAGGCGGAGAAAATCCGTCAGCTGGAGCGGCAGTTGGCGGCGGCTCAGGCCGCGGCGGCGCCGAAACGGGAACCGGCCGTCGTCGATATTCGGCCGCTGGCCGATGCCCTGAAGGGATTGCGGCAGGCCGTTGCGCCGGTGCCTGAAGTGAGCGTGCTGGCCGCTTCGTTAACGCGGGCCGAACAGCGCAGCGCAAGTTTGGCGGCGCAGCTGGCGCAGCAGCAGCGGCGGGTGGAGACCTTGCTGGCCGAACGGCAGCAGGCGGCCGAGCCGCCTGCGCTGGCCAGCGAGGCGGACAAGCAGGCGTATGCCGCCGGCGTATCGCTCGGACGCGACATTCTGCATCTGCAGCAGGAGAACCGGCGCGCGGGGCTGGAAGCGGATACCCAGCTGTTGCTGGCGGGCATCGCCGATACCCTGGCCGGGCGGTTGCGGCTCGATGAAGCCGCCATCGACGGCGCGCTGCACACGGCGCAGCAGCGGTTGCAGCAGGCGCAACAGACGCAGGCGCCGCCTCGGGATGACAACGCCTACCTGGCCAATTTCGTTCGTCAGGAGGGGGTCAAGCAGGATGCTCTCGGTTTCTATTACCGGGTGGACTATGTCGGCAGCGGGGCGATCGGCGCCGACGATCGGGTGGATATCGTGGTGCGCGAAAGCCTGACCGACGGCCGGGTAGTCAAAGACATGGAGCTGGCGGGGACGGTGATCTCGCAGCCGTTGACGCGCTACCCGCCGCTGTTTCGCGCGGCTATCGAGAAGCTGCAGCAACACGGTGCGATCACGCTGGTGGTGCCGCCGGCGCTGGCGTACGGCAAACAGGGTAACCCGCCGGCGATCCCCCCGAATGCCACCATGATTTACACCCTGCGCATCGCTGACGTGCAGCCGTGAGCGGGGTGCTCAGCAGTAACCACTCAGGAGGAATGCTATGGCCAAGGCGCCGAAAACGTTTGAAAGCAGAAAATCGCTGATGCTGAATGTGTTGCAAGGATTGTGCAGGGAGCGTGTGGAAGGATCTGGGGGCCATCATCCCCCGCCGGAGCAGTGGCCGAAGACGCGCGAGCTGGCGGATAAATGCGGCGAAAATATTTATACCACCCGCACCCTGCTGCTGGCGCTGGAAAAGGAGGGTAAGGTTCACTGCACCCACCGCAGCATCAACAATTCTCTCCGCTGGTACAGCTGCGACGAACAGGCAGCGATAAAAAAAGAGTGATTCGACCCTGGCGGTCGCTTTTGACTATTCCTACAGCTAATCATTAATTAAATTTATCATTTGGCGGGGCGTTTCGCTCCGTCAATCCTTCCCCTTCGTTCGCTGCCATCCGCACAGCCATTGCTAAGATGTTTTTGGCGGCCATATACTTATCGCTCAGACGGGAACAGGTATAGGGAGCCGGCATCGTAATGAAGGAAAAGAAAGACATACTGAGATTGGATGATATTCATTATCAAATAGACAGCCAGGTGATCCTGGATTCCGTCTCTTTCACGCTGGGTGAAGGCGAGTTCAAACTGATCACCGGACCTTCCGGCTGCGGGAAAAGCACCCTGCTGAAAATCATCTCTTCCTTAATGGATCCGACCAGCGGAAAGCTCTATTTCGACGGCCAGGCGATCGATGAGATGTCGCCGGAGGCGTATCGCAAGCAGGTCTCTTACTGCTTCCAGACGCCGTCACTGTTCGGCAGTACGGTTTACGACAATCTGGCGCTGCCCTACCAGATTCGCCAGGAACCGCCGGCCGAGCGAAAAATGAAGGCCGATCTGGCGCGTTTCGGGCTGCCGGAGGCGATGCTGACCAAAAGCATCAATGAACTGTCCGGCGGGGAGAAGCAGCGGGTGTCCCTGATCCGCAACCTGCAGTTTATGCCCCGGGTGCTGTTGCTCGATGAGATCACCAGCGCGCTGGACGAGGAAAACAAACGCAACGTCAATGAGATAGTGCATCAGCTGGTGGCGGAACACCGGCTGGCGGTGCTGTGGGTGACGCACGATACCGAAGAGATAGCGCATGCGGACGAAGTGATCACCCTGCGCGCGCACGGCGCCGAGCAACAGGAGCAACAGCATGAATCAGCATAACATCACCAACGAATCCTTGGGCTTGTCGATGGTGCTGGTGGTGGTCGCCATCCTGATCAGCCACCGGGAAAAGCTGGCGCTGGAAAAGGACATTATCTGGAGCATCTGCCGCGCGGTGGTGCAGTTGATCATCGTCGGCTACGTGCTGAAGTATATTTTCGACCTGGATAACGCCGTTCTCACCGTGTTGATGGTGCTGTTCATCTGCTTTAACGCGGCTTACAACGCCAAGAAACGCAGCAAGTACGTCGAACACGCGTTCGTGACGTCGTTTATCGCCATCACCACCGGCGCGGTGCTGACGTTGGCGGTGCTGGTATTGACCGGCTCCATCGAATTTACGCCGATGCAGGTGATCCCCATCTCCGGGATGATCGCCGGCAACGCCATGGTGGCGGTGGGGCTGTGCTACACCAACCTCGGCCAGCGTTTCAAAGGCGAGCAGCAGAAGATTCAGGAGATGCTCAGCCTGGGGGCGACGCCCAAGTTCGCCTCGGCGGCGCTGATCCGCGACAGCATCCGCGCTTCGCTGATCCCGACCGTGGACTCGGCGAAAACCGTTGGGCTGGTCAGCCTGCCGGGCATGATGTCCGGGCTGATCTTTGCCGGCATCGACCCGGTGAAAGCGATCAAATACCAGATTATGGTGACCTTTATGCTGCTTTCCACCGCCAGCCTGTCGACCATCATCGCCTGCTATCTGGCTTACCGTAAGTTTTACAATGCGCGCCACCAGTTGGTGGTCGGCAACCTGAAGTAACGCCATGAAAAACGGCCTCCGCGGAGGCCGTTTTTTTTACCCTTGCAGCAGGGCGATGCTCTGGCGGATTTCCCGTTCGATATCCGCCTCGCTCCAGCCGTCCAACTGCGAAGAGAAGGGCTCGAAGGCATAGACGCCGGTGTAGCCCAGGCGTTCCAGGTTCTGTACCTGGCGGCGGCTTTCCAGCCGATCGCCCGTGCTCAGCATGATGCGCTCTTCATCGCTCAGCGCGCCTTTATCCCGCCCATCCTCCACGCCGGACAGATGCACCAGGCCGATCTGCGCCACCTGGATCTGCGCGTCGAAGTCGGCTTGCGCCACACCGCTCAAATAGTGGTGGAACGTATCGAGCACGATGCGATACGGCGCGCCCGAGTCGCGGATGATCGCCTGGGTCAACAGCGACGATCGCAGCGAGCTGATGCCGAAGCCCAGCGGCTCGACGTATCCCTGTACGCCATAGCGGACAAACAGCGGCGCCAGCAGACGCAACGCGGCGAGGGTATCGTCCCGTTTTTGCTGCTCGCTGCGCGTGTCGTCGGCGCTGCAGTGCGGGCACAGCACCAGCGCCCGGCTGTGGATGGCCTGCGCCTGCGCCAGCAACGCTTCGGCGCGCTGCTGCAGCGCCGCCGGGTCATCCACCCGATTGAACATGCCGAGGGCGTTGATCGTGACGATTTCAATGCCGTATTGCGCGGCGAGCGCGTTGAGCTGCGCGTCGCTCAGATCGTCGGTCACCTTGCCGCTGGGCATGTCGTTGCGCAGCTCAACTTTGCTGAGCCCGCAGCGTTTCACCAGGCGGAAAAAATTGTCCAGATCGAGATTCGGCGCGATCTTGCGGTTAATGCAGAAGCGGTCCAGCGCAATGTTCATGGGGCATGACTCCAGCGGTCAGGGTTGAGAGATCAGGATTTGCCGTTTTCCAGCGGCAGCGGCTTGCCGTCGGGCAGGGATTGGCGGAGGCGTTTGGCCAGCACCACCTGTTCCATTTTTTCCAGCGAGACGCCTTTGGTTTCAGGAATATAGCGGCCGATAAACCAGTAGCTGAACAGGCAGCAGGCGGCAAAGATCCACATCGGGAAGGCGCCGTGGAAATGCGAGAACAGGTAAGGGTGGTCGTTGATCATCGGGAACGACTGCGACACCGCAAAGTTGGCGACCCACATGCAGCCGACGGCGATGCTCATCCCCTGCGCGCGCATGCGGTTCGGGAAGATTTCCGACACCAGCACCCAGGCGCCGACGCCCCAGGACAGCGCATAAAACACCATGAAGAACAGCATGCCGAACAGCGCGAAATAGCCGGTGGCCTGCGTGTAGAGCGCGTACGAGGTGAGCAGCAGGCCGGCGATGGCGCCCAGCGTGCCGTAACGCATCAGCGGAATGCGGCCCATGCGATCCATCAGCATGGCGCCGATGACCGAACCGACCAACTGCAGCACGCCGATCCAGATGGTTTGGAACAGCGCTTCCTGCGCGTTTTCGGTGACGGTTTTCAGCACCACCGGCGCGTAATACATCATCACGTTGACGCCGGTGACCTGCTGCAGCATGGCGATCATACAGCCGACGAACAGGATGAACCGCACCCGTACATCGCCGTAGTTCAGCTTCCGGTGCTGCTGCTGTTGATCCTGCTGCAGCGAGTCTTTGATTTCTTTCAGCAGATTCTGCGCATGGGCGGCGTTGGAGACTTTGGTCAACATCGCCAGCGCCTGATCGTCGCGGCCCATCATCACGTTCCAGCGCGGCGATTCAGGAATGACGAACACCAGGATGCAGAACAGAATGCAGGGGATCACGCCCGAGGCGAACATCCAGCGCCAGCCCATTTCCACCAGCCAAGCTTCGCTGGCGAGGCTGGCGATTTTGAAGTTGACGTAGAAAATCACGATCTGGCCGAAGACGATGGCGAATTGCTGCATGCTGAGCGCCCGCCCGCGCATGTCTTTCGGCGACACCTCCGACATGTACATCGGCGACACGGTGGCGGCAATGCCGACCGCCAGCCCGCCGATGATGCGGTAGATGACGAACCAGGTGAAGGTCGGAGCCAATGCGGCGCCGACGGCGGACACGGTGAACAGCAGCGCTGCCAGCATCAGCGCCTTTTTACGGCCCCAGCGCGCCGCCAGCGGCCCGGCGGCGAAGGCGCCGACCACGCAGCCGATCACCACGTTGGAGACTGCCCAGCCGGTTTCGGCCGGGCTGAGATCGAAATAGGCTTTCAACGCTTCGATCGCGCCGGAGATCACGGCGGTATCGTAGCCGAATAGAATGCCGCCCAGGGCGGCGATGCCGCAAATTCGCAATATGTAGCCGGTATTATGCTTACGCTGATATGACATGTGTTGCTCCGATTTTTATCCTGGCTTCCGTCCGCACGGTTGGGTTGTCGGGAAGAGGGCGAGCGGAAGGGTGTGAACCGTGCCTGTCATCAAGGCGATGTCGTCGATAAATGCTGGAACAAACAAGAACATTTATTTCATAATTAGTGAATAATGGAATATTGATTTTTAGATCCAGTTCAAAAAAAACCGTCGCGAGCGATTCGGGCACCTTGGGCGCTCGAGGGCGTGCGGTAACGGCGGCAGGGCAGGCGCAGTGCGGGTTTTCTGTAGCAAAGTCAGTGTGTATTACCCCAACTTTCTCCGCCGCAGTTGCGCTTTCCCTGGCACGGCAATGCAAGCGCCAACCCGATCGACACCGCAAAATTGCGACCTCACGCACTAAAAACAAATTTTTCAAAACAATTTATTTGAAACTTTTTTTTCAATGAAATAGAGTTTGCTGCATCCGGTCAGGATTTAGCCGGCTTGCCGACGGGGTTTGGCGAGCGGGACGATTAACGCCGCGCCGCCTGGGTGTGGCCAGGCGACAGCGGACTTGAAAAGAGGGCGTGACATGAAAACCGTGGGTAACTTTATTGACGGGCAGGTGTGCCTGAGCAGCAGCAATCAAACCGTCGACGTGCACAACCCGGCCAGCGGGCAGGTTGAGCGGCGCGTCACGCAGAGCACCGCCGCCGAAGTCAAGCAGGCCATCGACGTGGCCCACCGGGCGTTTGCCGACTGGTCGCGCACCACGCCGCTGCGCCGCGCGCGCATCATGTTCAATTTCAAGGCGCTGCTGGAACAGCACCGCGACGAGCTGGCCGAGCTTATCGTCAGCGAACACGGCAAAGTGTATTCGGATGCGCTGGGCGAACTGACGCGCGGCATGGAAGTGGTCGAATTTGCCTGCGGCATCCCGCATCTGATCAAGGGCGAATACTCGCCGGACGTCGGCGGCGGCGTCGACAGCTTCTCGCTGATGCAGCCGCTGGGCGTGGTGGCGGGCATTACCCCGTTCAACTTCCCGGCGATGGTGCCGATGTGGATGTTCCCTATCGCGTTGGCCTGCGGCAATACCTTTATCCTCAAGCCGCCGGCGCTGGTGCCTTCGGCCTCGGTGCGCCTGGCGGAGCTGCTGAAAGAAGCCGGCCTGCCGGACGGCGTGTTCAACGTGGTGCACTGCGCCAATGAAGATGCGGCGCAGCTGTGCACCGATCCGCGCATTCAGGCGGTGAGCTTCGTCGGCTCCTCCACCGTGGCGGAACATATCTATACCACCGCCAGCGCGCACGGCAAGCGGGTACAGGCCTTCGGCGCGGCGAAAAACCAGGCGATCGTCATGCCGGACGCCGATCTGGACGCCACGGTCAATGCGCTGATGGGCGGCGCGTTCGGCTCTGCCGGCGAGCGCTGCATGGCGTTGCCGATCGCCGTGGTGGTTGGTGACGACACCGCCGATAAACTGATCGCCAAACTGAAGCCGCTGATCGCGCAGCTGCGCGTCGGGCCGGGCTTGCAGCAGGGCGGCGAAGAGAATGAAATGGGGCCGCTGGTATCGTCCGCTCACCAGAAAAAGGTGCTGGGCTACATCGATCTGGGCGTGGAAGAAGGCGCCACCCTGGTGGCCGACGGCCGCAATTATCAGGTGCCGGGCTACCCTGAAGGCTACTACGTCGGCGGCACGCTGTTCGACCATGTGAAGCCGAACATGCGCATCTACCGCGAAGAGATCTTCGGGCCGGTGCTGGGCATCGTGCGGGTGCCGGACTATCGCACCGCCATCGACACGGTTAACGGCCACGAGTTTGGCAACGGCAGCGCCATCTTTACCGGCAGCGGCCACTACGCGCGCCAGTTCGTGCAGGAAGTGCAGGCCGGGATGGTCGGCGTCAACGTGCCGGTGCCGGTGCCGATGGCGTTCCACAGCTTCGGCGGCTGGAAGCGCTCGGTGTTCGGCGCGCTGAACGTGCACGGCACCGACGGCGTGCGTTTCTACACGCGCATGAAGACCGCCACCGCGCGCTGGCCGGCCGGGCAGCAGACGGTGTCTGAATTCAGCATGCCGACGCTGGGTTAAGCGATCGCAGAGTATGAGCGGGCCGTTGCTCCATGGGGGCAGCGGCCTTTGCACGGGGAGTTAACAGGAGAATCGAAATGTCTTCACTGCTTGCCAAATGTCAGGCGCCGAACGCCGAGGGGCGTATCCAGCACGTGACGCCGGAAAATGCCGGTTGGGGCTATGTCGGCTTTGACGTTTACCGCCTGGCCGCCGGGCAGTCGCTGCAGCTGGAGTGCGGTGACAAGGAACTGTGTCTGGTACTGGTGGCCGGTATCGCCTCCGTCGCCACGCTGCGCGCCGAATACCCGCATATCGGCAAACGCATGAGCCCGTTCGAGCGCACGCCGCCTTACGCGGTGTACGTGCCGCACCACGATCGCATCGACGTGCGGGCAGAAACCGATCTGGAGTTGGCGGTGTGCAGCGCGCCCGGCAGCGGCCACCTGCCTTCACGCCTGATCACGCCGGCGGAAATCGGCGTGGAGCGGCGCGGCAAGGGGCGCAACCAGCGGTTGGTGCATAACATTCTGCCGGACAGCGAGCCGGCCGACAGTCTGCTGGTGGTGGAGGTTTACACCGACGAGGGCAATACCAGCTCCTACCCGAGCCACAAGCACGATCAAGAAGATTCGCCGGACGAGACCTATCTCGAAGAGACGTACTATCACCGCATTCAGCCGGAGCAGGGATTCTGCATGCAGCGCGTCTATACCGACGATCGCACGCTCGACGAGTGCATGCCGGTCTACAATCGCGACGTGGTGAAAGTGCCGCGCGGTTATCACCCGGTGGCGACCCTGGCGGGTTATGACAACTATTATCTCAACGTGATGGCCGGGCCGGTACGGCAGTGGAAGTTCACCTGGGAAAAAGACCACGCCTGGATTAACGGCGAAGGTTACCCCGCCGCGCAATAGGCGCTTGAGGCCCGGCTTGCCGGGCTTTCTCTTTATCAGGGTATAAATTTGACCTAAATTTGCCCTCTCTCTTGCTCAAATGATAACCTGTCCGCACGCGATTGCTCCCTGGTTGAGTGAATCTAACGAACCGCTGTTATGCAGTGAGAATGCCGGTACACAGGAGGAAAAACTATGACAACCACCATGTCTCAAAAAGCGGCGCGCGAAGGATTAGGTTCGCCCGATCTGTTTGAAGGCGGGGTTTACGTCACAAAAAATGGTGTTGCCGAGCTGTTTGTACAAACGGCGGCTGAGAGAGAGGCCGAAATACGGGAACGCAATCTCGAGCGCCAGTCCAACGCGTTGTTGAAACTGACTATGATGGCGAAGCAAGAGATTAAAAATCAGCGCGGTCTGTCGCCCGAAGAAACCTTGCAGCGGCTGCGTGACGCGCGGAAATAGACCCGAGGTGCAGGATGCCCCAGGAAATACGTTTTACCGTCGCGCCGGCGGCGGAATGGAGCCTGAAAGACATCGAGTCTTATAAGAGCGGAACGATAGGGGCCGTCGCAGCCGGGATGTTCGTGGACAATCTGTTGTTATCGTCCCTCGCGGCAATCGCCGACGATCCCGTCCGCTATCGCTTCAACGCCGTGCTGGCGGGCATGGGAGTGCGGTTGCACGAACGATTGGATCCCGACAGCGAATACCGCGTCATCTATGACTACGACGGCCAAACGGTGGAGATTCTGCTTTTCATCAGCATGATGCAGGATCTGGAAAGCGCGCTCTACCGCTATTTGTTGCTGCAATAATCCCGCCGCGCCCGAGCCTGTCGGGCGCGTTCACACCAGCCTTACTCGTCCCGGGCGTTATTCAGCGCCAGCGAGACCGCCAGCGTCTGCGCCAGGCACATCGAGGCCACCTGCGAACGGAACCCGTCCACCTGCGCTTCACGCACCACGAAACAGACGTCGCTGAACGCGGCCAGCGGGCTGACCTGGCTGTCGGTGATGGCGATCTGCTGCGCGCCGCGCTTGGCGCCCAATTCCACCAGTTCCACCGCCTCGCGGGCGTACGGCGAATAGCTTATGGCGATCACCACGTCTTTCGGTTTCACCATGCTCAGCTGTTCGGTGAACATGCCGCCCAGGCCGTCGATCAGAAATGCGCGGCGCTCCAGATGGCGCAGCGCATAGGTGAGGTAGGAGGCGACGCTGAACGAGCGGCGCAGGCCGATCACGTAGATGTTTTCGGCGTTGTTGAGCAGTTCGACGGCGCGATCCAATTGCTCGGGGGCAATCTGCATCGCCAGCTGCTGCAGCGCCTGCGCATTGACCATGGTGAATACGTTGAGAATCTCCGCCGGCTTCTCCGGCGCGACGTTGTCGTCGGTAGAGGTTTGGCGGAACAGGCGCGCGCGCTCGGTATAGTTCACCGTTTCTTCCATCAGATGCTGACGGAACACCTGCTTCATTTCGTTGAAGCCGCTGAAGCCGAAGGCGTTGGCGAAACGGATCAGGGTGGAAGGCGGCACGCTGGCCTGTGCGGCGATGGAGGCAACGGTATCGAAAGCGATGCTGTTACTGTTATCCAAAATATAGCGCGCCACCTGCTTCAAACGCTTGCTCAGCGTTTCATAACGGTGGCGGATCTCGTCCTGTAACAGCGAAAGTTGAGTTGGGTTGTTCATCCATTCGGCTCGCAGTGGGGTGAAGGCGTATTGGCCTGATGCCTGAAATATTGACAGGGTATTTTAACAGACGGAGCGGAAATTTCATTTCCTCAAAAAGCGATTTATTCGATCGCACATTGCGCGACTTCACAGAAAAGGGGCAAAAAAATCCCCTTAAAGCGGCGAAATGGCCTTAAGGGGACGTGAACCTGCTGTTGCTGTCAGTGCGTGCCGCCCGCCTGCGGACGGTACTGGCGCCAGAAACCGATCAGCGTCAGGTATTTTTGTTTCACCTGCTCGATCAGGGCCGCGTCGTCGATTTCCCCCTGCAGCCAGCGGCGCGAAGGTTGGCCGAAAATGGTGCGGCCGACGGCGAAACCTTTCACCCAGCGCGCATCCGCGGCGGCGGCGAAGCCCGCCTTCAGCACCGCCTCCGGGGAGTCGAGCCCCAGGATCAGCACGCCGCGGCAGAAGGGATCGTAGGTGTCGATCAGGGCACCGACCTGCCGCCAGTTTTCTGCGCTCAGCGGTGGCAGTTTCCACCAGTCGGGCTGAATGCCCAACTGGTAGAAATGCTCAATCATCTCCAGGTAATAACGTTCGTCTTTGTCGGCGTTGCTGTCCGGCAGGATCACCTCCAGCAGCAGCTCGTGGCCGGATTTACAGCAGCCGCGGTAGACGTCGGCGATCAGCTCATCCTGTTCGCGGCGCAGTTCCTCCGCATCGTGCGGGTGATAAAACACCAGGCACTTCACCACGTGCTCCTGCGGCCAGTCGATCAATTGCGAACCGATATTGCCGTGCTCCAGGCGCAGCGGGCGCGAGCTGGGCAGCTCCACCGGCCGGCCGATCCACCATCCCTGGCCAGTGATCTCGTTCAGCGCCGCCTGCCCATAGGTGGTGTCGGCCAGAATGCCGCTGTTGCCGTTGAGGCCGGCCTGCGCGGCAGCCTGTTGCGCCGCGGTGAGCAGCAGGGTCTTCAGGCGCGGAATGCGTTCCTCGCCGACGCCGGCTTCGCGCGCCATGTCCGCCAGCTGCTTGCGGTGATCGAAGGCGAACACGCACAGTTCCGGCCACTGTTGCTTGCGGGTGGTGACCCGGTGCAGGTGGTTCAGGCGTGCGTCGCGGTCCGGGCGCGTGACCTGCTGTTCACGCTGCAGGTAGTCGTCCAGTTCCCGTTTGGTCGGCATCGCCGGCGCGCAGCCGTGGCGCGAAACCACCAATGCGCCGCAGGCGTTGGCGTAGCGGCAGGCCTGCTCCCAGCCCTCATCGTTCAGGTAGCCGCGCAGCAGCCCGGACATAAAGGCGTCGCCGGCCCCCAGCACGTTCAGCACTTCAACCCGCACACCGGCGTGCAGCTTCACCTGCGCCCAGTCGTCGGCGATTTCACCTTCGAACACCGAGCAGCCCTGCGCGCCGCGCTTGCACACCAGCGTGGCCGCGGTAGTCCGGCGCACGTTTTTCAGCGCCGTCAGCGTGTCGGTGCTGCCGCCGGCGATATGAAATTCCTCTTCGGTGCCGACGATCAGATCGAAATGGTGCAGCACCTCCTGCAGTTCGCGGGTCACCTGGTCTGATTCCACAAAGCGGGTTTCGCCGTCGCCCAGCGACGTCAGCCCCCACAGTACCGGGCGGTAATCGATGTCGAGCGCGGTGCGCAGGCCGTGGCGGCGCGCATACTCCAGCGCCTTCAGCACCGCGGCGCGGGTGTTCGGGTGCGACAGGTGCGTGCCGGTGATGGCCAGCGCGCGGGAGGAGGCGATGTAGGCCTCGTCGATGTCGTCCGGCGTCAGCGCCATGTCCGCGCAGTTTTCGCGGTAGAAGATCAGCGGGAAGGTTTCCTGATCCTTGATGCCGAGGATCACCAGGCCGGTTAATCGTTGCTTGTCGGTGATCAGACAGCGGGTATCGGCTCCGACGCGCTGCAGCTCTTCACGCAGAAAGCGGCCCATGTGTTCATCGCCGACGCGGGCCAGCATGCCGGATTTCAACCCCTGAATGGCGGTGCCGTAGGCCACGTTGCCGGAAGAGCCGCCGAGGTATTTGGCGAATGTGCCGGCGTCTTCCAGACGCGCGCCGATCTGCTGAGCATAGAAATCGACGGCGATGCGCCCGAGACAAATGACATCAAGCTGTTTTTGTTGTGTAGCCATACCCGTTTCCTTCTGTTAAGCAAAACTCCGGCGGCGGCCCGAGCGTGGCGCCCTGCAGGAAGCATGGGGACAGTATGGGGAATGAAAATTTCAATTTCAATATGAAATGAAATTTACACCCCAAAAATGTGATGCGTTTAAAACATCGACAGAGGCGTGGGAAAAGGCGATGAATCGGCTGCGCAAGGGCCGCCGGGGCGGAACATAAAAGGGAGGTGAGGGCAGAGGAAAAGGCTGTCAGCCCATGTGCCAACGACTTTTATCGGCCGGTGCGCGGCACGAAGCCCATGAAGGCTGAACCACGAGATGAAACGGGCTTTTCATGCAATATGCGATCTTTATCGCAAAATGAAATGTTTCTTCTGTAATGTGATTTTATGAAAAATATATTTGTTTATAATCGCTTCACGTTTCAGGTTGTCGACTTCGTGAGCAGCGCGGGCATCGCCTGCTCAAGATAATAGCTGCCGCCGCGTAACACAAACACGGGATTGTCGGCTCGGCATGAGCGCTTTCCGGGGCGGCCCTTAATCTAAAGGGTGGGTAAATGGGCAAGATCAGGTTAACCATGGCGCAGGCGCTCGTCAGATTTCTCGATAACCAGTATCTGCTGGCCGACGGCGTGGAAACCAAATTCGTCGCGGGCATTTTCGCGATTTTCGGCCACGGCAATGTGCTGGGGCTGGGGCAGGCGCTGGAACAGGATAGCGGCGATCTGCGGGTGCACCAGGGCCGCAACGAGCAGGGGATGGCCCATGCGGCGATCGGCTTCGCCAAACAGAAGCTGCGCCGGCAAATTTACGCCTGCACCTCATCGGTCGGCCCCGGCGCCGCCAATATGATCACCGCCGCGGCCACCGCCACCGCTAACCGCATTCCTTTATTGCTGCTGCCGGGCGACGTTTACGCTTCCCGCCAGCCGGACCCGGTGTTGCAGCAAATCGAACAGTCTTACGATCTCAGCATCAGCACCAACGACGCGTTCCGTGCGGTGAGCAAATACTGGGATCGCATCATGCGCCCGGAACAGCTGATGAGCGCCTGCATCAATGCGATGCGCGTGTTGACCGATCCGGCGGAAACCGGCGCGGTGACGCTGTGTCTGCCGCAGGACGTGCAGGGTGAAGCCTACGACTACCCCGACTATTTCTTCCAAAAGCGCGTGCATCGGCTCGATCGCCGCCCGGCGACCGACGGCATGTTGGCGGACGCCTTAGCGCTGCTGACGGCCAAACGCAAACCGCTGCTGGTGTGCGGCGGCGGCGTGAAGTACTCGCAGGCCGGGCGAGCGCTGCGCGAATTCGCCGAGCGCTTCGGCATTCCGTTCGCCGAGACCCAGGCCGGTAAAGGCACGGTATCGAGTGACCATGAATTCAACCTCGGCGGCATCGGCGAAACCGGCTGCCTGGCGGCCAACACGCTGGCCCGGCAGGCCGATCTGGTGATTGGCGTCGGCACCCGTTACACCGATTTCACCACCTCGTCCAAATGGCTGTTCCAACACCCGGACGTCAGCTTCCTCAATATCAACGTCAGCGCCTTCGACGCCGGCAAGCTCGACGGCGTGCAGGTGCTGGCGGACGCCCGCGAGGCCCTGAACGCACTGGGCGCGCTGCTGGCGCAGGCCGATTATCGCGCCGGCTGGGGCGACGCCATCGCCGCGGCGCGCGGTGCCCAGCGTGAAGAGACCGAGCGTGTTTACTCGGTGGAATACAGCGGCGCAGACTTTGTGCCGGAGATAGACGATCACCTCGACCGCGAGCAGGTGTTCGACGAATTTATCGCCCAGACCGGCTCGGCGATGACGCAAAGCCGGGTGCTGGGGGTGCTGAACCGCGAGCTGCCGCCGGACAGCGTGATCGTCGCCGCCGCCGGCAGCCTGCCGGGCGATCTGCAGCGGGTGTGGCACAACCGCGGCGAGCACGGTTACCACGTGGAATACGGCTACTCCTGCATGGGGTACGAGGTGAACGCCGCGCTGGGGGTCAAGCTGGCCGAGCCCCAGCGCGAGGTGTACGCGATGGTGGGCGACGGCGCCTTCATGATGCTGCATTCCGAACTGGTCACCTCGATTCAGGAAGGCTGCAAGATCAACGTGGTGCTGTTCGACAACATGACCAACGGCTGCATCAACAACCTGCAGATGGAACACGGCATGGACAGCTACACCACCGAATTCCGCTTCCGCAATCCACAGGGCGGCAAGCTCGACGGCAAACTGGTGCCGGTCGATTTCGCCATGCTGGCGGCGGCTTACGGGTGCAAAACCTATCGCGTCACCACCGAGCAGCAGTTGCTCGACGCGCTGGCCGACGCCCGCAGGCAAACCGTGTCCACGCTGCTGGACATCAAGGTGCTGCCGAAGACCATGGTGCACAAGTATCTCAGCTGGTGGCGCGTGGGCGGCGCTCAGGTGGCCGACAGCGAAAAAATCGTCGCAGTGGCGCGCAAGCTGCAGGAAAACATCGATAAGGCGCGCGATTACTGATTCGTTTTCATACATTAATCTCGAGGGTAGCGAAAATGACATTGAACATTGGGGTTATCGGCACCGGCGCCATCGGCCGCGATCATATCCGTCGCTGCAGCAAAGTGTTGCAGGGCGCCCGCGTGGTGGCGGTCAACGACATCAACCGCGACAACGCCGCCAAGGTGGTGAGCGATCTGCAGCTGGATGCGCGGGTGTATGACAACGGCCACGATCTGATCAAAGCCGCCGACGTGCAGGCGGTGCTGGTCACCTCCTGGGGGCCGAGTCATGAAGAGTTCGTGCTGGCGGCCATCGCCGCCGGCAAACCGGTATTCTGCGAGAAGCCGCTGGCGGTGACCGCGCAGGGTTGCAAAAACATTGTCGACGCCGAAGCGAAGCACGGCAAACGGCTGGTGCAGGTCGGCTTCATGCGCCCCTATGATCAGGGCTATCGCGCGCTGAAACAGGTACTGACCAGCGGCCAGATCGGCGAGCCGCTGATGCTGCACTGCGCGCACCGCAACCCGACGGTCGGCGAGGCCTACACCACCGATATGGCGATCACCGACACCCTGATCCACGAAATCGACGTGCTGCGCTGGCTGCTCGACGACGACTATGTGTCGGTGCAGGTGGTGTTCCCACGCAAGAGCCCGAAGGCGTTCCCGCACCTGAAAGATCCGCAAATTGTGCTGTTTGAAACCGCCAAAGGGACGCGCATCGACGTCGAAATCTTCGTCAACTGCCAGTACGGCTACGACATTCAGTGCGAAGTGGTGGGGGAAACCGGCATCGCCAAACTGCCGGAACCGTCCTCGGTGCAGATGCGCAGCGGCGCCCGCCTGTCGACCGAAATCCTGACCGACTGGAAGGATCGCTTTATCGATGCCTATGACGTCGAGCTGCAGGGCTTCATCAACGACGTAGCCGCGGGCAAGTTGACCGGGCCTTCCGCCTGGGACGGCTACGCCGCCGCGGTAACCGCCGACGCCTGCGTGGCGGCCCAGCTCAGCGGCGAGATCGTGCCGGTGACCCTGCCGGCGCGCCCGGCGTTTTACGGTAAATAACCGCTCGCAGCGCGTAACCACGATTGCAGAGGAGTGACCATGAAGATCGCTTTTGATGTCGACGTTATCCGGGATTTGGGCGTCACCAAAATGGTTCAGCAGGTGGCGGACTGGGGCTACAAATACATCGAGCAGTCGCCGCACCCGCAGATCAACCCGTTTTACAAACATCCGAAGGCCAGCCGCGAAATCATGGCGGAGTATAAAAACGCCCTAAAAGCGACCGGCGTGGAGATCTCCTCATTTATCGTGGTGTATCGCTGGTCCGGTCCGGGGGAAGATCGCCGCCAGGCGGCGGTCAAAAACTGGCGGCGGATGATCGAAATTGCGGTGGAAATGGGCGTGCAGGTGATCAACACCGAACTGGCCGGCAATCCCAACGAACCGGAGATCTGCGAGGAGCTGTGGTATCGCTCGATGGAGGAGCTGCTGCCGATCGTTGAGCGCGAGGGTATTCGTATGGAGATCCAGTCGCACCCGTGGGACTTCTGCGAGCTGAGCAACGAAACCGCCGATCTGGTGAAGTCGCTGCGCAGCGACCACGTCAAATATCTCTACAGCGTGCCGCACACCTTCTACTACGACAAGGGGCAGGGTGACGTAGCCGGGATGCTGCAGTACGCCGGGGACGATCTGTCCCACGTGCTGATCGCCGACACCATGAACCACACCAAGCACTGCCGCTATATCGTCAACCCGCCGGGCGTTGACGCCGCGGTGCACCAGCACGTCGGCATCGGCGAAGGCGAGGTGAATTTCGACGCCCTGTTCCAGACGCTGCGCGACATGGAATTTGCCAACCGCAGCTTCAAGGTCGGCGGCGAATCGATCATCTGCACCTCGCTGTTCGGTTACCCGGAAAAGATGCCGAGCCAGGCGGTGGCGACCAGAGAACGCATCGAAAGAGAGCTGTTGGGCAAATAATCTGATTCGGCTCGCCGGCGGCGTTTGTACCGGCGGCCCTGCAAGGACCGAGGCAAACCATGAATAAAGACAACGTGAAATTGGCCATTGCGCCGATCGGCTGGACCAACGACGACATGCCCGATCTGGGCAAGGAGAACACCTTCCAGCAATGCGTCAGTGAAATGGCGCTGGCCGGTTTCACCGGCAGCGAAGTGGGCAGCAAATACCCGCGCGATCCGGCGGTGCTGAAACCGATGCTGGATATTCGCGGCATCCAGATCTGCAACGCCTGGTTCAGCACCTTTTTCGCTGACGGCCAGAAAGACAAAACCATTGATGAATTTATCAACCACATGAATTTCCTGCATGCCATGGGCGCCAGGGTGATTGGCTGCTCAGAGCAGAGCAAGAGCATTCAGGGCACCACCAAAGGCGTGTTCGAAGAGAAGCCGTACTTCAGCGATGAAGAGTGGCAGCGCGTGGCCGACGGTTACAACGAGTTGGCGAAGATCGCCGCCGATAAAGGCATGCAGGTGTGCCTGCACCACCACATGGGCACCGGCATTCAGACCACGGCCGAAATCGATCGCTACATGAGCATGGTCAACGACGACGTTTACCTGCTGTTCGATACCGGCCACGCCTACTATTCGGAAGGCAGCCAACAGGCGATGATGGCGATCCTGGAGAAGTATCTGCCGCGGATCAACCATGTCCACCTGAAGGACGTGCGCGATGAGGTGGTGGCGGAAGTGAAGGCCAACAAGCTGAGCTTCCTCGACGGCGTGAAGAAGGGCACCTTCACCGTGCCGGGTGATGGCGTGATCGACTTCAGGCCGGTGTTCAAGCTGCTGGACGAGCGCGGTTACAAAGGGTGGATGGTGGTGGAGGCCGAGCAGGATCCGGCGCTGGCCAACCCGTTCGAGTATGCGGTGAAGGCGCGCCGTTATATTCGGGAAACCGCCGGTATTTAGGCGGTGGGGGGCAATAAAGATCGAGGGGCGCCACCGGCCCCCTTTTTTGATGGCGGCGCGTTAGCCGCCGAGCGTTTGCCAGGTTGTGACCTGGCTGCCCGGCCACGGCGTGGCGGCGTATACGCCCCGGGCGATCGCCCGAGCGAGGGTGTCCGCCGCCAGCGCGCCGATCTGCAGCACCGCCAGTTCGCGGCTGCCCTGTACCTCGCGCTGCCCGGTGGACAGGGCGAACACCACGTCGCCGTCAAACGGGCTGTGCAGCGGGCGAATAGCGCGCGCCATGCCGTCTTGCGCCATGATGGCCACCCGTTTCAACTCCACACGCGTCAGCGCCAGATCGGTGGCGATGCAGGCCAGGGTGGTGTTCTTTCTGCCGCCTTGCGGCTCTTGCACCATCCAGTCTTCGCCCTGCGCGCGCAGTTGCGCCAGCGCCGCCGCGCCGCCGTTGCCGAATTCACCGTCAATTTCATAGGGCGTCGCCCAGAAGGCGCGGGTGCCGGGCGCTACCACCGCTCCCAGGCTGTTGACCGCCACCAGTGCACCGACGGTAGCGCCGCTGGCGGCAACGATCGATGCCGAACCGAGCCCGCCTTTCAGCTTGCCCATGCCGGTCATGGCGCCGTAGCCGGCGCCGACGGTGCCCAGTGGAAAGTCCAATCCAGCCTTGCCGACCGCGTCGATGCCCAGCTGGCGATACGGCGGCGTGAGCTGCCAGTTTTTATCGCCGCCGTTGGCAAGGTCGTACAGGCAGGCGGTGGGCACGATAGGTGAGACCGGCACGCCGGGAGCCGGCCGCAGCGCATAGCCTCTGCCTTGTAGCCCGAGCCAGGCCGCGACGCCGTCCGCCGCCGCCAGGCCGTATACCGAACCGCCGCTGAACGTCAACGCATCGACGGTCTGTACCAAATTGTCTTCACCCAGCGCGTCGGTTTCCCGGGTGGCGGGGCCGCCGCCGCGCACGTCCACGGCGGCAATCGCCGGGCTGTCCGGCAGTATCACCGTCGCGCCGGTGCGCACCCGGCTGTCCTGCGCCACACCGACCTTCAGGCCGGGCACATCGGTAATCAGGTTGCGGGCGCCAGGGCGCCCGGCGGCGGAAGTTGGCATAGCGGCACCTAATGGGGTGAAGGGGGAGAACATGCCGGCGGCGGTCAGGCCGGCCAGCGCGTGTAAAAAGGTTCGGCGGTTGATATTCAGGGGCCGGCGCAGCGACCCCTGCGGGGGGATGAGATCACGCATCGCCGCGCGGCTGCCCGGAGCGAAAACGCGCCATATGGTAGGCATCGACCAGCACGCCGTCGCGAATGGCGAAAGCGCGGCTGGTGCCTTCAATCTCAAAACCGAACTTGCGATACAGCGCGATGGCCGCCGGGTTGTCGGTAAACACCGTCAGTTCGATGCGCTCGATGGCCGCCCAGTTGTCGCACAGGTCGATCATCGCTTGCATCAGGCGGCTGCCGACGCCTTTACCGTGGTAGCGCGGATCGACGCCGATGCCGAAGGTGGCCACGTGGCGGCGGCGAACGCGCTGATTCAGCATCACGGCTAACTGACCGACAAGCTGCCCGTCAACGAAGGCTGCCAGGTTATGCGTGCCCGGTTCGGGGTTGGCGAGGCGTTTCTGCCAGGACTCGACGGACGGTAGCGGGAGCTGCAGCGTATCGCGGTAGACGGGCGTCTGAGAATAAAGATGATGCAGAGCCTGAGCATCCGATGTTTCCACGTGGCGTATCACGATCTCGCTCATCTCGCTGCTCCTTTTGCTTACCGGTTGAATAACCTCTGAATTTATCCGTTTACTGCCTTGAGTCAATATTATTTCAACGGGTCAAAAAAAACGCTTTACAGGTGCGAATGATAATGATTATTATTGCGATGCGTTCCGGGGAGGGCATCAATCCTTGATACTCTCGCTGCGAAGGCACGACATTGCTCACATTGCTTCCAGTGTTTACTTAGCCAGCTCGGGTGCTGGCTTTTTTTTTGCCCTTTTTCAGCCGGTTCCGCTTTCAACAAATCCGCTGCCCATCCGCTGTTTCATTCCATCGAAATTTTTGAACAGAGGCATGAGTTTTTTACGCTTTCTTATTCTGCTGGCAGGACTAGACTGTAAAAAAACATTGAGGAGAGTTGAAAATGATTTATGTACGTAAAGCGGAAGACCGCGGCCACGCCAATCATGGCTGGCTGGATAGCTGGCACACCTTCTCATTTGCCGATTACTACGATCCGAACTTTATGGGGTTCTCGGCGCTGCGAGTGATCAACGAAGATGTGATCGACGCAGGGCAGGGTTTCGGTACTCACCCGCATAAAGACATGGAAATCCTGACCTACGTGCTGAGCGGTACGGTGGAACATCAGGACAGCATGGGCAACAAGGAGCAGATCCAGGCCGGTGAATTCCAGATCATGAGTGCGGGCACCGGGGTGCGTCACTCTGAGTACAACGCTAATCAGGATCGTCCGTTGCACCTGTACCAGATTTGGATCATCCCGGATCAGGTCGGGCTGGAGCCGCGCTATGAGCAGCGCATGTTCGACGCGCCGCAGGGCCGTCAGCTGGTGCTGTCGCCGGATGCGCGTGACGGCTCGCTGAAGGTGTTCCAGGATATGACGCTGTCGCGTTGGGCGCTGAATAAGGGCGAGCAGGGGGAATGCCCGATTGCCGCCGGCCGTCGCGTTTGGATCCAGGTGGTGCGCGGCAAGGTCTCGGTCAACGGCCAGACCGCCGGCATCAGCGACGCGTTCGCGGTGTGGGATGAATCGGCGCTGACGATCCAGGCCGACGAAGAGAGCGAAATCCTGCTGTTCGATCTGCCGCCGGTGTGATTAAGCGGTAAATTTCAAGGGCTCACGGTGTGAGCCCTTGAGGTTAATGACACGTCTGACGATGTTGCCTGACTTGACGCCGCCAGCATATAAAAACAAGGAAAATCAATTTATTGATTTTCGGCTAATCATCATAAAGGGGGAAAAAACACGCTTTTTCCCCCTTTGCCAGCGTATGAAGGGCTCACGGTGTGAGCCCTTTTTGCGTTGGCTGTCGCATAACCGACAATATCGGCCCGCCGTTTTTTTTGCTAAAATGACTGCCCATTCACGGTTAGTCAGTTCATTGATAATGAAGAAAAAACGGCCGGTACTCCAGGATGTGGCGGACAAGGTGGGCGTGACCAAGATGACGGTGAGCCGTTATCTGCGCAATCCCGACCAGGTTTCCGCCGCCCTGCAGCAAAAAATTGCCGTCGCGCTGGATGAGCTGGGCTACATCCCCAACCGCGCGCCGGATATCCTCTCCAACGCCACCAGCCGGGCGATTGGCGTGCTGTTGCCGTCGCTGACCAACCAGGTGTTCGCCGAAGTGCTGCGCGGCATCGAAAGCGTGACCGACGCGCACAACTACCAGACCATGCTGGCGCACTATGGCTACCTGCCGGAACGTGAAGAAGAGCGTCTGACCTCGCTGCTGTCTTACAATATCGACGGTCTGATCCTGTCTGAGCGCCACCATACGCCGCGTACCCTGAAGATGATCGAGGTGGCGGGCATTCCGGTGGTGGAGCTGATGGACTGCGTCTCGCCGTGCATCGATCTGGCGGTGGGCTTCAACAACTTCGAGGCGGCGCGCCAGATGACCCAGCAGATCATCGCGCACGGCCACCGTCACGTGGTCTATTTCGGCGCCCGTCAGGATGAGCGTACCATCATCAAGCAGCAGGGGTATGAGCAGGCGATGCGTGAATCCGGCCTGGAGCCGTACAGCATCATGACCGCGCGTTCTTCCTCTTATTCCGCCGGCGGCGAGCTGTTGCGCCAGGCGCAGCGTGACTACCCGCAGATCGACAGTATCTTCTGCACCAACGATGACCTGGCGATCGGTGCGGCCTTCGAATGCCAGCGGCAGGGGCTGTCGATCCCGCAGGACATGGCGATCGCCGGCTTCCACGGCCATGACATCGGCCAGGTGATGGTGCCGAAGCTGGCCAGCGTGCTGACGCCGCGCGAACGCATGGGCCAGATCGGCGCCGAGCGCTTGCTGGCCCGGCTGCGCGGCGAAACGGTGTGCCCGCGCATGGTGGACGTCGGTTTCACCGTGATCCCCGGCGGCAGCATCTGAGCCATTTTAACGTTCTGTTTTAACACTCTTTCTTTTTACAGCGCGCCCTGAGGCGCGCTGGTTACCCCGCCTGTAAGCCCGCCGCTCGTTGCCGGCATAAGTTTGATCTCTGTCCCAGAACGCGAATTTTAGCCGGTTACCCGGTTCCGGCGCTTATGTTGTTACCGGTATCATGATACCGGTAACAACGAGTGCGCGGTCATCTTGCTGCAAGACTGAACCTCTGACTCAACAACACCTACAGCTCTTCTTAAACACCGGGAAAGAGCCTAAAAATAAAACAACCGCCCGCTTTACGCCTATTGTAAAGAGAGTCGCGATAAAAGGTTGGAGAAAAACTATGCCATTAGTGATTGTTGCAGGCGGCGTAGCGCTGCTGCTGCTGCTGATGATCCGCTTCAAGCTGAACGGCTTTATCTCTCTGGTTCTGGTTGCTTTGGCGGTCGGGATCGCGCAGGGTATGCCGGTCGATAAGGTCATCGGCTCCATCAAGGCCGGCGTGGGCGGCACGTTGGGCAGCCTGGCGCTGATCATGGGCTTCGGTGCCATGCTCGGCAAACTGCTGGCGGACTGCGGCGGCGCACAGCGCATCGCCACCACGCTGATCGACAAGTTCGGCAGAAAACACATTCAATGGGCGGTGGTGCTGACCGGCTTCACCGTCGGCTTCGCGCTGTTCTACGAAGTGGGCTTCGTGCTGCTGCTGCCGCTGGTGTTCACCATCGCCGCCTCCGCGCGTATCCCGCTGCTGTACGTCGGCGTGCCGATGGCCGCCGCGCTGTCGGTGACCCACGGCTTCCTGCCGCCGCACCCAGGCCCGACCGCCATCGCCACCATCTTCCATGCCGACATGGGTAAAACCCTGCTGTACGGCACGCTGCTGGCGATCCCGACGGTGATCCTGGCCGGCCCGGTCTATGCCCGCTTCCTGAAAGGCATCGACAAGCCGGTGCCGGAAGGCCTGTACAACCCGAAAACCTTTACCGACGCGGAGATGCCAAGCTTTGGCGTCAGCGTCGCCACGTCGCTGGTGCCGGTGATCCTGATGGCGCTGCGCGCGGTCGCTGAAATGGTGCTGCCGAAGGGCCACAGCCTGCTGCGCTTCGCCGAGTTCTTCGGCGACCCGGTGATGGCCACCCTGATCGCCGTGCTGATCGCCATCTTCACCTTCGGCCTGAACCGTGGCCGTACCATGGATGAAGTGATGGGCACCATCACCGACTCGATTAAAATCATCGCCATGATGCTGTTGATCATTGGCGGCGGCGGCGCCTTCAAGCAGGTGCTGGTGGACAGCGGCGTTGAGAAGTACATCGCCGGCCTGATGGAAGGCAGCAACGTTTCGCCGATCCTGATGGCCTGGTCGATCGCCGCTGCGCTGCGTCTGGCGCTGGGTTCCGCCACCGTGGCGGCGATCACCGCCGGCGGCATTGTGGCACCGCTGATCGCCACCACCGGCGTCAGCCCTGAGCTGATGGTGATTGCGGTCGGTTCCGGCAGCGTCATCTTCTCGCACGTCAACGATCCGGGCTTCTGGCTGTTCAAGGAGTACTTCAACCTGAGCATCATGGAAACCATCAAATCCTGGTCGGTGCTGGAAACCATTATCTCGGTGTGCGGCCTGGTGGGCTGTCTGCTGCTGGCGACGGTCGTATAATCTTTATCCGGCGCCCTGCGGGGCGTCGGCGTTCCAAAGTATCTTTATCAGTCGGGACGCATTTGGCGCGCTCGCGCCAGTTCCCATAAGGGCATGACACAATGAGCAATCCGCAGAATCACGTATTTGTTTTGATGGGCGTTTCCGGCAGCGGCAAATCCGCCGTGGCCAGCGCTGTCGCTCACCAGGCCAACGCCGCCATGCTGGACGGCGATTACCTGCACCCGCGCGCCAACATCATCAAAATGTCCTCCGGGCATGCGTTGGACGACAACGATCGCGCGCCGTGGCTGGCGGCCCTGAACGACGCCATCTTCGCCATGCAGCGCACCAACGACGTGTCGCTGCTGGTGTGCTCGGCGCTGAAGAAAAGCTATCGCGATCGCCTGCGCGACGGCAATCTCAACCTGCATTTCCTGTATCTGAAAGGCGACCAGTCAGTGATCGAGGAGCGTCTGAAGCAACGCAAGGGCCATTTCTTCAAGCCGCAGATGTTGATTTCCCAGTTCGCCACGCTGGAAGAGCCGGGCGAGCAGGAGCCGGATGTGCAAGCGATCGACATCAACCAGCCGTTGGACGGCGTGGTTGCCGATACGCTCGCCTATATTCGCCGCGTTACCGCCCGCTGAGCGCGGACCGTTGTCGGCGCCGCCAGGCGCCTACAGCTTCATGTAAGCCCGCACGCCGTCCAGGAACATCTGGGTCGACAGCATCACCAGAATCAGCCCCATCAACCGCTCCAGCGCGCTGACGCCTTTGCTGCCCAGCAGGCGCAGGAACAGGTTCGACATCAGCAAAATGGCCGCAGAGAGGCCCCAGGCGATCAGCAGCGCCGCCACCAAATGCGGCAGCTGATGCGGGTATTGGTGCGACAGCAGCATCAGCGCCGCCAGAATTGATGGCCCGGCCACCAGCGGGATCGCCAGCGGCACCAGGAATGGCTCCTCGCCGGCGGACAGCCCGGAGCTGTTCCCCTCCTGCGTGGGGAAAATCATCTTGATGGCGATCAGAAACAGGATGATGCCGCCGGAAATGGAGACGGTTTCGGTGCGCAGGTTGAGGAACGCCAGAATTTTCTCGCCGGCGAACAGAAAGATCAGCATCAGCAGCAGGGCGATCAGCAGTTCGCGGATCAGCACCACCCGGCGGCGGCGCGGCTCCAGATGCTTGAGCACCGACATGAAAATCGGCAGGTTGCCCAGCGGATCCATAATTAAAAACAGCAATACCGTAGCGGAAATCATCTCTGTCATGGTGACCTCGTGATCGGGAAAACGCCTCGGCCTTTACGGCCGCGTCCTTGCCTATAAGAAGGATTGCTGAGAAATCCCCAGCCATCGAATAAATTCACTTTGCGCCCGCGCCGACATTTTGTAAGGTGAGGAGATATTGCACACAACTCGTTATCACCTAATAAGCCCTTATCCGGGCGGGACACAGATATTATGAAAAACGTTGGTTTCATCGGTTGGCGCGGAATGGTCGGCTCGGTTCTCATGCAACGCATGACGGAAGAGCGCGATTTCGACGCCATTCGCCCGGTCTTTTTCTCCACCTCGCAGCACGGTTCCGCCGCGCCGGCCTTTGGCGGCCAGCAGGGCACGCTGCAGGATGCGTATGACATCGACGCGCTGAGCGCGCTCGATATCATTATTACCTGTCAGGGCGGCGATTATACCAACGAAGTCTATCCTAAGCTGCGCGCCAGCGGTTGGCAGGGTTACTGGATCGACGCGGCCTCGTCGCTGCGCATGCAGGACGACGCCATCATCATCCTGGATCCGGTCAACCACGCGGTGATTCAGCAGGGCCTGGACAAAGGCATCAAAACCTTCGTCGGCGGCAACTGCACCGTCAGCCTGATGCTGATGTCGCTCGGCGGCCTGTTCGCCAACGATCTGGTGGAGTGGGCGTCGGTCGCCACCTACCAGGCGGCCTCCGGCGGCGGCGCGCGCCACATGCGCGAACTGCTGACCCAAATGGGCATGCTGCACGCCGACGTGGCGAAAGAGCTGCAGAACCCGGCCTCCGCCATTCTGGATATCGAACGCAAGGTGACCGAGGCCACCCGCAGCGGCAAACTGCCGACCGATAACTTCGGCGTGCCGCTGGCCGGCAGCCTGATCCCGTGGATCGACAAGCAGCTCGACAACGGCCAGAGCCGCGAAGAGTGGAAAGGCCAGGCGGAGACCAACAAGATCCTCAACACCGGCAGCGTGATCCCGGTCGACGGTCTGTGCGTGCGCGTCGGCGCGCTGCGCTGCCACAGCCAGGCGTTCACTCTGAAGCTGAAAAAAGACGTGTCGCTGCCGGAAATCGAGCAGATGCTGGCGACGCACAACGACTGGGTGCGCGTGATCCCGAACGACCGCGAACTAACCATGCGCGAACTGACGCCGGCGGCGGTGACCGGTACGCTGAATACGCCGGTCGGCCGTCTGCGCAAGCTGAATATGGGGCCGGAGTACCTGTCGGCGTTCACCGTAGGCGACCAACTGCTGTGGGGCGCGGCCGAGCCGCTGCGCCGCATGCTGCGTATCCTGCTGTAAACCCGCACTTCCAGGGGGCTGGCTGCTTTCAGCCCCCTAATGCCTTATTTTCCGCTTTTTTGTTCGCCGCGCACCGCGTCGGGCAGCGTCATCGCCAGCCTCGTTTCAATGGGCGGGATCCCGCCTATCTCCTCGTCAGCCGCCGCATGCAAACGCCGCCAGGCTGGCAGTTTTCTTAATGAATAATTTTCCTGAGCAATGCTGAGCAGTTTTTAACAGACATTGGCTATGCTTAACGCATGGGTGGACAATTTTTCACCATGACTGAAATATTTCAAAAAATAAGCATAAAGAGCGAAATTCAGGTCGGCAGAGTAAAGATTGGTCAATAACCGACCGCAATCACGCTTTAGAGTCCGAATGCATTGCATGATGACCAAAACGGCCAAGGAATAATCAACAAGCCGTGCTTAGATCATGCTGTTAATCTAAGGAAGAAGACTATGCCTGTACTTCCCGATCGTGACGTGATTGATCAGATCATCGCCGGCCATTACGCCGATCCCTTCGCTCTGCTTGGCATGCATGCGACCGATAACGGTCTGCAGGTGCGCGCGCTGCTGCCGGACGCCGGCGCAGTCTGGCTGGTGGAACAGCAAACCGGCCGGCGGCTGGTGCAGCTGAACTGCGACGATCCGCGCGGTTTCTTCAGCGCGGTGGTGCCGCGGCGCAAAAATCCTTTCCGCTATCAGCTGCAGGTCAGCTGGCGCGATCATCAACAGATCGTCGACGATCCTTATCGATTCGGCCCGCTGCTGCAGGATATCGACAGTTGGCTATTGGCTGAGGGTACGCATTTGCGCCCCTATGAACGGCTGGGCGCCCACCTCGTCACGCTGGATGGCATCGACGGCGTCAGCTTTGCGGTCTGGGCGCCCAACGCCCAGCGTGTTTCGGTGGTGGGGGAATTCAACTTCTGGGACGGCCGCCGCCACCCGATGCGTCTGCGGCGTGAAAACGGCATCTGGGAGCTGTTCTTGCCCGGCGTGCAGGCCGGCCAGCTGTACAAATATGAAATCGTCGATTGCTACGGCAATACTCAGTTGAAAGCCGATCCTTACGCCTTCGAGGCGCAGATGCGCCCGGATACCGCCTCGCTGGTGGCGCCGCTGCCGGAGGTGGTGCCGTCGACGCCGGCGCGCCGCCGCGCCAACGATTTTGACCAGCCGATCGCCATCTACGAGGTGCATCTCGGCTCATGGCGCCGCCACACTGACAACCACTTCTGGCTCAGCTACGGCGAGCTGGCGGTGCAGCTGATCGATTATGTGAAGGACATGGGATTCACCCATATCGAGCTGCTGCCGATCAACGAGCACCCGTTCGACGGCAGCTGGGGCTATCAGCCGCTGGGGCTGTATGCGCCGACCCGGCGCTTCGGCACGCCGGCCGACTTCAGGGCGTTTGTGGCGGCGGCGCATGAGGCGGGCATCAACGTGATCCTCGACTGGGTGCCTGGGCACTTCCCGAGCGACGCCTACGGCCTGGCGAATTTCGACGGCACTGCGCTGTACGAGTACGCCGATCCGCGCGAGGGCTACCATCAGGACTGGAATACGCTGATCTACAACTACGGTCGTCACGAGGTACGCAACTACCTGGCGGGCAACGCGCTGTATTGGCTGGAGCGTTTCGGCATCGACGCGCTGCGGGTCGATGCGGTGGCGTCGATGATCTATCGCGATTACAGCCGCGCCGACGGCGAGTGGGTGCCGAATTACTACGGCGGCAACGAGAATCTGGAGGCCATCGCCTTCCTGCGTTATACCAACCAGACTATCGGCCAGGCGCAGCCGGGCGCGGTGACGCTGGCGGAGGAGTCCACCGACTATCCCGGCGTCACCCTGCCGCCGGACGCCAACGGCCTGGGGTTCCATTACAAATGGAACCTCGGCTGGATGCACGACACGCTCAATTATATGAAGTGCGATCCGGTGCACCGCAAGTATCACCACAACCAGATGACCTTCGGTATGCTGTACGCCTATACCGAGAACTTTGTATTGCCTATCTCGCACGATGAAGTGGTGCACGGCAAAAAATCGATCCTAGACCGTATGCCGGGCGATGCCTGGCAAAAGTTCGCCAACCTGCGCGCCTATTACGGCTTTATGTGGGCGCATCCGGGCAAAAAACTGCTGTTTATGGGCTGCGAATTTGCGCAGGGGCGCGAGTGGAATTTCGATACCAGCCTCGACTGGCATTTATTGGAAGGGCTGGATAACTGGCATAACGGCGTGCAGCGGCTGGTGCGCGATCTGAACCACTGCTACCGGCAGCAGGCGCCGCTGTACGAGCGCGACTACTTCCCGGATGGCTTCGAGTGGCTGGTGGTTGACGATCACGACAACTCGGTGTTCGCCTTTGCGCGCTACGACTCGCAGGGCAATGAGCTGATCGCCATCAGCAACTTTACCCCGGTGCCGCGCTATCGCTACCGCATCGGCATTTCCCGCGCCGGTGACTATCGCGAGATCCTCAATACCGATTCGCACCACTATCACGGCAGCAACGCCGGCAATCAGGGGCGGGTCTCTTCCGAAATGGTCGGCAGCCATGGCCGCGATTTCTCTATCAGCGTGACGTTGCCGCCATTGTCGACCATTTATCTGCTGCGGGAGGCGCCATGACCGAGCTGACGGCTGGCCTCGCCGCGCCGCTGGGCGCGCATTACGACGGCGAAGGCATCAATTTTACCCTGTATTCGGCGCATGCCGAGCGGGTGGAGCTGTGCCTGTTCGACGGCCAACAGCGCGAAGTGCGCCTGCCGCTGCCGGCGCGCAGCGGCGATATCTGGCATGGCTATTTGCCGGGCGGCAGGCCGGGGCAACGTTACGGCTACCGGGTCTACGGCCCGTTTGATCCGGCGAACGGGCAGCGCTTCAACCCCAACAAGCTGGCGCTCGATCCGGCCGCGCGCGCGGTGGAAGGGCCGGTGGCGGACCACCCGCACCTGCACGGCGGTTACGAGCAGCCGGACCCGCACGACAGCGCCGAGCTGATGCCGAAGTGCGTGGTGGTGGACGAACAGTATGACTGGCAGGACGATCGCCCGCCCGCCACGCCCTGGGGGCAGACGGTGATTTACGAAGCGCACGTGCGCGGCCTGACGCTGTTGCACCCGCAGATCCCGCCGGCGCTGCGCGGCAGTTTCGCCGCGCTGGGGCACCCGGCGATGATCGCCCACTTCAAACGCCTCGGCATCACCGCGCTGGAATTGCTGCCGGTGCAACAGCATACCTCCGAGCCGCGCCTGCAGCGGCTGGGGCTGATCAACTACTGGGGCTATAACGTGCTGGCGCCCTATGCGCCGGACAACCGCTACGCCAGCCTGAGCACCGATGCCACGCCGCTCAACGAATTTCGCGATGCGGTCAAGGCGCTGCACCAAGCCGGCATTGAGGTGATCCTTGACGTGGTGTTCAACCACAGCGCCGAGCTGGACAGGGATGGGCCGATGTTGTCGCTGAGCGGCATCGATAATCTGAGTTACTACTGGCTGACGCCCGAAGGGGACTACGTCAACGACACCGGCTGCGGCAACACGCTGCGGCTCGATCAGCCGCAGGGCGTAGCCTGGGTGATGGATTGCCTGCATTTTTGGGTGCGGGAGTGCCACGTCGACGGCTTCCGCTTCGATCTGGGCAGCGTGCTGGGCCGCACGCCGGGGTTCGATCGCGATGCGCCGCTGTTCCAGGCGATGCTGGCGGACGATCTGCTGTCGCGCTGCAAGCTGATCGCCGAACCCTGGGACGTTGGCCCCGGCGGCTATCAGGTGGGGGCATTTCCCGGCCGCTTCGCCGAATGGAACGATCATTACCGCGACGACATGCGCCGTTTTTGGCTGCAGAGCGGCGTGTCGCTCGGCCAGTTCGCCCGGCGTTTTGCCGCTTCCAGCGATCTGTACAACCAGCGCGGGCGGGCGCCTTACGCCACCGTCAACATGCTGACCGCGCATGACGGCTTTACCCTGCAAGACGTGGTCAGCTTCAACGAGAAACACAATCAGCCGAACGGTGAGGGCAACCGCGACGGCAGCGATCGCAATTTCAGCAACAACCACGGCGTGGAAGGCCTGGTCGCCGACGACGCCATTGTGCAACGCCGCAGGGCCAGCCAGCGGGCGATGCTCGCCACGCTATTGCTGTCCCAGGGCACGCCGATGCTGCTGGCCGGCGATGAACAGGGACACAGCCAGCAGGGGAACAACAATGCCTATTGTCAGGACAACGCCACCACCTGGCTCGATTGGGCCACGGCGGATGACGCGCTGACCGATTACGTCGCGGCGCTGATCGCGCTGCGCCGCCAGATCCCCGCGCTGCAGCAGGACCGCTGGTGGCAGCAGGACGACGGCAGCGTGCAGTGGCTGAACGCGCAAGGCCAGCCGCTCGACGCGCAGCAGTGGGAGCGGGGCGAGCTGCTCATGCAGATCCTGCTGTCGCAGCGCTGGCTGTTGCTGGTCAACGCCACGCCGCAAACGACGGAGATGAGATTGCCGGAAGGCGATTGGCAGGTTGTCGCCCCGTTCACTCAGGAAGACTCACGGGCGGTATTGCCCGCCTGGCACCAGGCCGCGCGCTCGCTTTGCGTTCTGGTACGGAAATAATAAAAGGAGTCCGCTATGGTTAGGTTTGAAAATAAAGACCCCCTGATGTTGGCGCGCCAGTTGCCGATTAAATCCGTAGCGCTGATCCTGGCCGGCGGCCGCGGCTCACGTTTGAAAGATTTGACCTCCACCCGCGCCAAGCCCGCCGTCCACTTTGGCGGCAAATTCCGCATCATCGATTTCGCCTTGTCGAACTGCCTGAACTCCGGCATCCGCCGCATCGGCGTGATCACCCAATACCAGTCGCACACGCTGGTGCAGCACATTCAGCGCGGCTGGTCGTTCCTCAACGAGGAGATGAACGAGTTCGTCGATCTGCTGCCGGCCCAGCAGCGCCTCAGCACCGAGCATTGGTACAAGGGCACCGCCGACGCGGTGTACCAGAACCTGGATATCATCCGCCGCTACGAGGCCGAATACGTGGTGATCCTGGCGGGCGATCACATCTACAAGATGGATTACTCACGCATGCTGATCGATCACGTCGAGAAAGGCGCTCAGTGCACCGTGGCCTGCCTGCCGGTGCCGCGCAGCGAAGCCGGCGAATTCGGCGTGATGAAGGTGGATGAAAGCGACCGTATCATCGAGTTTCTGGAAAAGCCCGCCGATCCGCCGGCGATGCCGGGCAATCCGGATATGTCGCTGGCCAGCATGGGCATCTATATTTTTAATGCCGCCTATCTGTTCCAACTGCTGGAAGAGGATATGTCGACCCCCGGCTCCAGCCACGATTTCGGCAAGGATCTGATCCCGAAAATCACCGCGCAGCAGGCGGCGTGGGCGCATCCGTTTACCTTGTCCTGCGTGACGTCCAACCCCGATCTGCCGCCGTACTGGCGCGACGTGGGCACGCTGGACGCCTATTGGCGCGCCAATCTCGATCTGGCGTCGGTGACGCCGGAGCTGGACATGTACGACCGCGCCTGGCCGATCCGCACCCACATGGAGCCGCTGCCGCCGGCCAAGTTTGTGCAGGATCGCTCCGGCAGCCACGGTATGACCATGAACTCGCTGGTGTCCGGCGGTTGCATCGTGTCCGGATCGGTGGTGGTGCATTCGGTGCTGTTCCCGCGCGTGCGAGTGAACTCGTTCTGCACCATCGACTCTACCGTATTGTTGCCGGACGTGAACGTCGGCCGTTCCTGCCGCCTGCGGCGCTGCATCATCGACCGCGCCTGCCACATTCCGGAGGGCATGGTGATCGGGGAAAACGCCGATGAGGACAGCAAGCGTTTCTATCGCTCGGAAGGCGGCATCGTGCTGGTGACGCGCGAAATGTTGTCAAAATTGTGAGTTAACGTGGGGGGCAGAACGATAGCCTGCCGCCCGATGAACGGTTCGATGGCTTGCGCAACGCGGCACACATAACAGCGGCAAGCCTGCTTTATTTCTTATCCAGAGGCCTTCGGCCGACTTTCAGGAGTGATAATGCAGGTCTTACACGTATGTTCTGAAATGTTCCCCCTGCTGAAAACGGGCGGACTCGCAGACGTGGTTGGCGCGCTGCCGGCGGCGCAAATCGCCGAAGGCGCCGATGTTCGGGTGCTATTGCCCGCTTTTCCTGACGTACGCAACGGCATACCCGACACCGTGCTGGTGGCGGAAATCGACTCGTTCGCCGGCCGGGTTGGCCTGCGTTACGGCACCTACCATGGTGTGGGCATCTATCTCATCGATGCGCCCTGGCTGTATGACCGGCCGGGCAGCCCGTACCACGATCAGTCCATGTATGCCTACCCCGACAACCACCGCCGCTTTGCGCTGCTGGGCTGGATGGCCTGCGAGCTGGCCAAGGGGCTGGATCGCTACTGGCGCCCGCAGCTGGTGCATGCTCACGACTGGCACGCCGGTCTTAGCTGCGCCTATCTGGCCGCCAACGGCCACCCGGCGCGTTCGGTGTTCACGGTGCATAACCTGGCCTATCAAGGGCTGTTCTCCGCCCATCACGTGACCGAGCTGTGGCTGCCGGCGTCGTTCTACAACGTCTATGGCCTGGAGTTCTACGGCCAGATGTCGTTCCTCAAGGCCGGGCTGTTTTATGCCGACCACGTGACCGCCGTCAGCCCGACCTATGCGCGTGAGATCACCCGGCCGGAGTTCGGCTACGGCATGGAGGGGCTGCTGCAGGAGCGGCAGCGGCAGGGCAGGCTGAGCGGCATCCTCAACGGGGTGGACGACAAGATTTGGGATCCGGCCCACGACCCGCGGCTGAGCGCCCGCTATGACGCCGACGATCTGAAAAGCAAGGTCAAAAACAAGCTGCATCTGCAAAAGGCCATGGGGCTGAAGGTGGACGAATCACTGCCGGTGTTCGCGGTAGTGAGCCGATTGACCAGCCAGAAAGGCCTCGATCTGGTGCTGCAGGCGTTGCCTGAACTGCTGGCGCAGGGCGGGCAGCTGGCGCTGCTGGGCGCCGGCGATGCGGTGCTGCAACAGGCGTTTCTGGCCGCCGCCGCCGACTACCCTGAACAGGTCGGCGTGCAGATCGGTTATCACGAATCCTTCTCCCACCGCATCATCGGCGGCGCCGACGTCATTTTGGTGCCGAGCCGCTTCGAGCCCTGCGGCCTGACCCAGCTCTACGGCCTGAAATACGGCACGCTGCCGCTGGTGCGCCGTACCGGCGGGCTGGCGGACACGGTGGTGGACTGCGCGCTGGAGAACCTGGCCGACGGCACCGCCAGCGGATTCGTGTTCGACGATTGCGACGCTGTCGCGCTGGGCAACGCCATCCGCCGCGCCATGGTGCTGTGGAGCCGGCCGAAACACTGGCGCCACGTTCAGCGCCACGCCATGAGCGTGGACTTCGGCTGGCCGGTGGCGGCGAAAGAGTATTTATCGCTTTATCAACGTTTGTAGCCCGCGTTTCGCGTTTCGGGTTGGCGCGCGGCGGGCAGCCGTAAGGGTAGATTGTCGGGGCGCGGCGTGCCGCGTCCATGTTCAGCGGAGCCCGCTATTCCGCGGCGAATGGCGGGGCTCCCTACAAGGGATTAAAAAGCCATGACTTCACCGTTTAGTTACACCTCACCTACGGTCAGTGTGGAAGCGCTGAAACACTCCATCGCCTATAAGCTGATGTTTATCGTCGGCAAGGATCCGGCCATCGCCAACCGGCACGATTGGCTGAACGCCGTGCTGTTCGCGGTACGCGATCGCATGGTGGAGCGCTGGCTGCGTTCCAACCGCGCCCAGCTGTCTCAAGACGTGCGGCAGGTGTATTACCTGTCGATGGAGTTCCTGATCGGCCGCACCCTGTCAAACGCGCTGCTGTCGATGGGCATCTATCAGGATATCGACAACGCGTTGAACGAGATGGGGCTGAACCTGGCGGAGCTGCTGGAGGAAGAAAACGACCCCGGGCTCGGTAACGGCGGCCTGGGCCGGCTGGCGGCCTGCTTCCTTGACTCGCTGGCGACGCTGGCGCTGCCGGGGCGCGGCTACGGCATTCGCTATGAGTACGGCATGTTCAAGCAGAACATCGTCAACGGCCAACAGATGGAATCGCCGGACTACTGGCTGGAGTACGGCAATCCGTGGGAGTTTCCGCGCCATAACACCCGCTACAAGGTGCGCTTCGGCGGCCGCGTGCAGCAGGAGGGGGCCAAGGCCCGCTGGCTGGAGACCGAAGAAATCGTGGCCATCGCCTACGATCAGGTGATCCCCGGTTTCGACACCGACGCCACCAACACGCTGCGGTTGTGGGGCGCGCAGGCCAGTAACGAGATCAACCTCGGCAAGTTCAACCAGGGCGATTACTTCGCGGCGGTGGAAGATAAAAACCATTCGGAGAACGTGTCGCGCGTGCTTTATCCGGACGATTCGACCTCGTCCGGGCGCGAGCTGCGGCTGCGGCAGGAGTATTTCCTGGTGTCGGCCACGGTGCAGGATATTCTCAATCGCCATTGGCTGATGCACAAAACCTTCGACAACCTGGCGGACAAGATCGCCATTCACCTCAACGACACTCACCCGGTGTTGTCGATTCCGGAGCTGATGCACCGGCTGATCGACGAGCACAAGTTCAAGTGGCTCGACGCCTGGGAAGTGGTGGAGCAGGTATTCTCCTACACTAACCACACGCTGATGAGCGAGGCGCTGGAGACCTGGCCGGTGGACATGCTCGGCCGCATCTTGCCGCGCCATCTGCAGCTGATTTTCGAAATCAACGATCACTTCCTCAAGATGGTGCAGGAAGTGGCGCCGGGCGACAACGATCTGCTGGCGCGGGTCTCGATCATCGACGAAACCAACGGCCGTCGGGTGCGCATGGCGTGGCTGGCGGTGGTGGCCAGCCACAAGGTCAACGGCGTTTCCGCCCTGCATTCCGAACTGATGGTGCAGTCGCTGTTCGCCGACTTCGCCCGGCTATTCCCGACCCGTTTCTGCAACAAAACCAACGGGGTGACGCCGCGCCGTTGGCTGGCGCTGGCCAACCCGCCGCTGGCGGCGGTGCTGGACGACTGCATCGGTCAAACCTGGCGCACCGATCTCAGCCAACTGAGCGAGATCAAGGCCAACGTCGATTACCCGAGCTTCCTGCAGGCGGTGCAGCGCGCCAAACGGCAGAACAAGGAGCGGCTGGCGCTGTACATTGCCAAAACGCTCAACGTGGTGGTCAACCCGGATGCGTTGTTCGATGTGCAAATCAAGCGCATCCACGAGTACAAACGGCAGCTGCTCAACGTGCTGCACGTCATCACGCTGTATAACCGTTTGCTGGCTGACCCTGACATCGAGCGCGTGCCGCGGGTGGTGATCTTCGCCGGCAAGGCGGCCTCAGCCTACTATGCCGCCAAGCAGATCATCCGCCTGATCAACGATGTGGCCAAAGTGATCAACAACGATCCGCGCGTGCATACCCAACTGAAGGTGGTGTTCATCCCGAACTACGGCGTCAGCCTGGCGCAGATCATTATCCCGGCGGCGGATCTGTCGGAACAGATCTCGCTGGCGGGCACCGAGGCCTCGGGCACCAGCAACATGAAGTTCGCGCTGAACGGCGCGCTGACCATCGGCACGCTGGACGGCGCCAACGTCGAGATGCGTGAGCACGTGGGGGAGGAGAATATCTTTATTTTCGGCAATACCGCCGAGCAGGTTGAGGAACTGCGCCGCAACGGTTACAACCCGCGCCAGTACTATGAGCAGGATCCGGAGCTGCATCAGGCGCTGACGCAGATCGCCACCGGGGTGTTCAGCCCGGAAGAGCCGAAACGCTATGGCAATTTGTTCGACTCGCTGGTCAACCTCGGCGATCACTATCAGCTGTTGGCGGATTACCGCAGCTATGTGGACACGCAGGACAAGGTGGACGAGGTCTATCTCAATCAGGACGAGTGGACGCGGCGCGCGGTGCTGAATATCGCCAATATGGGCTACTTCTCATCCGATCGCACCATTCAGGAATACGCGGATGAAATTTGGCACATTAAGCCGGTGAAACTGTAAAGCGAGAGAGGAAAAAAGCAAAGGGCCGGATAACCGGCCCTTTTTCGTTACGCTGCGGCTCAGGAAGCCAGAGACAGCGCTTTCGTTTTCGCGTGTTCCGCCAGCCAGGCTTTCACTCGCGCCTGCTGCGCTTCGTCCAGCCACATGCCCAGCTTGGTGCGGCGCCAGATGGCGTCGTCCAGCTCTACGACCCACTCTTTCTCGGTCAGGTAGCGCAGCTCGGCTTCATACAGACCGTGGCCGAAATCTTCGCCCAGATCGGCGAGGCCGTTGGCGCCGGCCAGGATCAGCTCGCTCTGGCTGCCGTAGGTGCGGGCATAGCGGCGCGCCAGGGCTTCCGGCAGCCAGCCGTGCGCTCGGCGCAGTTTGGCCGCGTAGCCGTCGCGATCGCCGTCGATGTCACCGCCCGGCAGCGTGGCGTTTTTGGTCCACGCCGGGCCGCAGCCTGGGTAGTAGTGGGCCAGTTTTTCCATCGCATGTTCGGCCAGCTTGCGGTAGGTGGTCAGCTTGCCGCCGAACACCGACAGCAGCGGCGCTTTGCCCTGCTCATCGTGCACGTCCAGCGTGTAATCGCGGGTGATCGCCTGCGGTGAATCGGATTCGTCGTCGCACAGCGGACGCACGCCGGAGTAAGTCCAGACGATGTCGTCGCGGCCCAGCTGCTTCTTGAAGTGATCGTTGTACACTTTCAGCAGATAAGCGATTTCGTTCTCGTCGATCTTCACGTCTTTCGGATCGCCTTTGTACTCCACGTCGGTGGTGCCGATGATGGAGAACTCGTCATTCCACGGGATCACGAACACGATGCGGTGGTCTTCGTTCTGCAGAATGTAAGACTGCGGCTGATCGTGCACGCGCGGCACCACGATGTGGCTGCCTTTGATCAGGCGGATGCCGTAAGGCGATTTCAGCTTCAGGCCGTCGTCGAAGAAGTTTTTCACCCACGGGCCGGTGGCGTTCACCAGGCCTTTGGCGCGCCAGGTGAAGGTTTTGCCGCTGTCGATATCGACCGCTTCCACCATCCACAGGCCGTTTTCACGCCATGCGCGGGTCACTTTGGTGCGGGTGCGCACTTCGCCGCCGCGTTTTTCCACTTCCTGCGCGTTCAGCACCACCAGGCGAGCATCGTCGACCCAGCAGTCGGAATATTCGAAACCGCGCTTCAGTTCAGGCTTCAGCACCGACTCTGGTCCAAAGCGCAACCCCTTGCTGCCCGGCAGGCTGGTGCGTTTGCCCAGGTGATCGTACAGGAACAGGCCGATGCGGATCATCCAGGCCGGACGCAGGTGCGGCTGGTGCGGCAGGCGGAAACGCATCGGGAACGCGATGTGTGGCGCCAGTTTCAGCAGCACTTCACGTTCGGCCAGCGCTTCGCTCACCAGACGGAATTCGTAGTGTTCCAGGTAGCGCAGGCCACCGTGGATCAGTTTGGAACTGGCGGAAGACGTAGCACAGGCCAAGTCTTGCGCTTCCAGTAGCAGTACCGACAGCCCGCGCCCGGCAGCATCCGCCGCGATGCCGGCACCGTTGATGCCGCCACCGATAACGATCAAGTCTTTGGTTTCCACGTCATCTTCCTCCAGATGTTCGAAATAGCTCTTTCATGTTCGTTTTCGCTCATGATTGTAATCAAAAACCAACAAGCAAGCCAAGAGTTAACCAAACAAAAACATTTAGGCGTGATAGAGGTAACAGTTTGGTGATGATAGTCACATAAATAGTATGGATATGGCGCGGGCGCGCAAACGGCTGTCGGTGAGGGGAGTCTGAAGGGATGAAACGGGGCGGCGGCGCGCCCCGCAGGTTAAGGCCGGATCAGCACAACTCCAGCTGCACGTCGTACTGTTCGATGATTTTCATCACGCTCGGCGGCGGCAGTTGGTCGGTAAACAGGTAGTCGATCAGGTTCATGTTGCCCAGGTTGACCATGGCGTTGCGGCCGAATTTGGAATGGTCGGTCACCAGCATCACGCAGCGGGAATTTTCGATAATCGCGCGTTTGGTGCGCACTTCGTGATAGTCGAATTCGAGCAGCGAGCCGTCCATATCGATGCCGCTGATGCCGAGAATGCCGTAATCGAGACGGAATTGGGAGATGAAGTCCAGCGTGGCTTCGCCCATGATGCCGCCGTCGCGGGTACGCACTTCGCCGCCGGCCAGGATCAGGCGGAAGTCTTCCTTGGCGGTCAGCAGGGTGGCGACGTTAAGGTTGTTGGTGACCACGCGCAGGTTCTTGTGGTTCATCAGCGCATGGGCCACCGCCTCCGGCGTGGTGCCGATATCGATGAACAGCGTGGCGCCGTCCGGGATCTGGCTGGCGACGCGCTGCGCGATGCGGGCCTTCTCTTCCGACCACATCACCTTGCGATCGTTATAGGCAGCGTTGACCGAGCTGGAAGGCAGCGCCGCGCCGCCGTGGTGACGCTGGATCTTGTTCTGGTCTGCCAGGTCATTCAAATCGCGGCGAATCGTTTGCGGGCTGACGTCAAAATGTTCGACCAGCTCTTCCGTGCTGACGTAACCCTGCAGGCGCACCAGCTCGATAATTGCGTCATGACGCTGTGTTTGCTTCACGATAATCCCCTAAAACGCCCGCTATGCCCATTGGGGCATAGCTCCCGGCTGTTATTGTTCGTTGTGTGCGCGATGACGCGTATCCCAAAATGCCATCAATAACCCTAACACTAAACCGGCTATGTGTGCCGCGTTGGCGATCGACATTCCTAAAATATCGAAATATCCGGCCACCAGCCACAGCACCGAGAACACCATCAGGCCGCGCGGCAGCATCAGGCCGCGCTCCGGCGCCCGTTCGCCCGACAGCCACACATAGCCCATCAGCGCATAAACCACGCCCGACAGCCCGCCGAACAGCGCGCCGCTGAACAACGATTGCGCCCAGCCGCTGAAGAAGGCCGACACCACCGCCAGCACGAACAGCTTGCCGGCGCCGAGGCGTTTTTCCATCTGGCCGCCGAGATACCACCACCACATCAGGTTAAACAGGATATGCAGCAGGGAGAAATGCAGGAACGCATGGCTGACCCAGCGCCACAGCTGGGTGTATTGGCTGCTGTCCTGCGGCCAGGAGAGCCAGTACATCACGGTATCGTCGCCCAGCGCCTGCATCAGAATATAGACCGCGATGCACAGCACCATCACGCCGAGCGTCAGCGGCCCGGCCTTGCTGCGCAGGGTGTGCAGGTAGGATTCGCTCTGATAATGCAGGCCGGCGTCGGTATGGCCGGTCTGCCAGCTGGCGGCCTGATAACGGCGGTTGAGCGGATCGGCCAGAAACTGCTGCAGCTCGTGTTGCACCTGCTCGAGGTGACCGTCGTCGGCCAGCCAGATTTCCGCCGCCTCGCCGCTGTTGCGCAGCTCAAGTCGGATGCCCTGGGTCGCCATATAGTCGACAAAGGCCAGCGCCAGGCGCGGGTTGGATATGGCGATTACTCTAACCATTGCTCTTCCGTCGTAAGTGAATGATTTTGGCCGCGGCTTGCTCGCCGGCGACCCTGACGGCCGATTATAACGTCGAAATCCTGAGCGCTGGCAAACGGATCTGCGAAAAACCCGCGAAAACGCGCACAAAAACCAAGGGGAAGCCCGCCGACGCACGGCGGGCGGCGGGGATCAGGCAGAGGTTTCCACGTCTTGCGGATACTGGCGGGCCCAGGCTTCGAAGCCGCCGTCGATGCTGTAGACCGCGTCGAACCCCTGGTGCAGCAGGTACTGCGCCGCGCTGCGGCTGCTGTTGCCGTGGTAGCACATCACCATCACCGGCCGCTCGAAGTCGTTTTGCTGCATAAAGGCCGACAGGGTGGCGTTGGTGAGGTGAAAAGCGCCCGGCGTATGCCCGGCTTCAAAACTTTGCGGATCGCGGATGTCGACCAGGGCGGCGCTGCCCTCTTTCCAGCGGGTGTACGCCTGCTCAACGTTGATCGCTTCGAACTGTTCCATACTGCTGACTGCCTCGTAATAGGGGGACGCCGCTATTGTAACCAACTCTGCGGCGTTTAAGACCAGAGGGATATCAGGGTTTTTACGCGCCGTACCCCATCATTTTCAGCAGTTGCTGCGCCTGCTGCACCGCCTCCTGGCGATGAGCCACGCCCAGTTTCTGATACAGGTTGCGGATGTGCGTCTTGATGGTGGTGGCCGCCACATCCAACTCACCGGCGATCTGGTCGTTGCTGTAACCGGAATAGATCAGCCCCAGCACCTGCCATTCGCGTTGGGTCAGCGGGCTGGTGCGGATCAGTTCCGGCACCTGCGGATGGGTCAGCAGCTTATCGACGAAGTTCTCGTCGAAATGCGCGAACTTGTGCCGATGATGCTGGTTGATGTCGCGCAGGATGCGCTGGGCGCGATGCTGTTCCAGCTCCGGCAGCGTGTTGAGCTGGATCAGCTGGCGCAGCTGCTGCGCCATCGCTTCGCCTTCGATGACGAAGTGGCTGATAAAGCCGGTGCGGTTGGCCAGCGACAGCGCTTCGATCAGCGCCTGCTGCGCTTCGCCCTTGCGCTCTTGCAGCCAGTAGAGCTGGTTGCTGAGCAGCAGGTTGCGGTTGAGATCGCTCACCAGCCGCAGGCGACGGGCATTTTCGTTCAGTTCATCCAGCACCACGCCGGCCTCTTCATACTGGCCGAGCAGGAGCTGCACCCGCGCGATGTTGCGCCATTGGCCCTGCGTGAAGTGGTTGTCCGCCATGCCGGGTTTTTCGGTGTGGCGCAGCCACTGGGCGGCGGCGGCGGTGTCGCCGGTCATCTGCCAGTGGATCACCCGCGATTTGTCGGTGTTGGTCAGCCAGTCGCGATGATAGTGCGCGCCGTGCAGCAGGGTTTCGCAGCGCTGCAGGTGGGTGTTGGCGTTGTCCAGATCGCCGCGCGCCAGCGAGCATTTGGCCAGCATGGCGATGCACTGCAACTGCTGCTGCGGTTGGTAGTTAGCCAGGATTTTCAGCCCGGCGCGCGCCGCGTCTTCCGCTTCGTCCAGCCGCGACCATGACCACAGGATCTGGGCGCGGATGCGCAGCAGGAACTCGTGCATCGGCAGCTGTTCCAGGTGCTGCTCGCGGATCAGTTCGAACGCCTTGTCCTGGGTTTCGTAAGCGGCCTGCAGGAAGCCTTGGGCGATAAGGATTTCGCTCTGCTGCAGCAGCGCCCAGAGCGCGTAATGGTTGGCCTGATGACGACGCGCCATCTGCTCGGTCTGCTGCATCATCGGCAGCGCGCGCGCCAGTTCGCCCTTGCAGTGGTGCACTTCGCCGGTCACCGAGGTGGCGACGATGCGACTGTAATAGCTCGACAGCGGCAGGAATTTCAACGCTTCGCTCGCCAGCCGCTCGGCTTCTTCCGGTTTGCCGGCGTTGATCGCCACCTGGGCGCGCAAGGCGTCAAACTCGGCGTGCAGCGTTTGGTCTATCTCGATTTTCTGCTCGCGCATGGTGCGCTCGGCGCGCTCCAGCAGGGTGTTGACCTCACTGTAGCGGTGCTGGCTCTGCGCCAGCCAGGCCTGCAGCAACGCCAGCTTGGGGTTTTGGATCAGGCGCTCATAAGGCAGCGCGTTGAGGCACTCCTCCAGCAAGGCCAGTTCGCTGTGGTGGAACAGCGACCAGGCGTGTTGCAGCAGGATATCGCGTAGCATGCTGACGTCGCTGGCCGCCAGCGCGTGGTGAATGGCCTCCGCCGGATACCCCAGCGCCAGCCAGCCTTCGGCGGCGGCGCGGTGCAACCCCGGCAGCTCCAGCGCCAGTTCCCACTGGCAACGCTGGCGCAGGAAAGAGGCGAACAGCGGGTGGAAGTTGAACCATTCGCCGGTGTCGTCCATGCGGTGGATAAACAGCCCCTGGCGCTCCAGCTCCTCCAGCCGTTGCTGGCCGTTGTCTTCGCCGGTCAGCCGCACGATCAGCGCATCGTTCATTGAGCGCAGCACCGAACAGCGCAGCAGGAAGGCGCGCGCATCGGCATCGACGTGATCCAGCACTTCGTCCACCAGATAGTCGGACAGATGGCTGGCGTTCAGCCCCGCCAGCCGCTTGGCCGACAGCTGAGCCGATGAGGCGGATTGGCGGGCCGACAGCGCGATCAGCTGCAGCGCGGTGGCCCAGCCTTCGACTTCGTCGCACAGGCGGCTGCTGTCCTGCTGTTCCATCGGCGCCGCCAGGCGGCAATCGAAGAACTGTTTGGCTTCCTGATGGGTGAACGCCAGCTGCTGCGTGCCCATTTCCAGCAGCTGATCGCGCACCCGCAGGTTGGCGATGCCGAGCGGCGGCAGAGTGCGCGAGAGCAGGATCAGCGTCAGGTTTTCCGGCTGATGGCGCAGGAAAAAGCGCATGGCTTCGTGAATGGCGTCGTTGGTGATCAGGTGATAGTCGTCGATCACCAGGTACAGCGGTTGATGCCAGTCGGCCAGCTCGATAAACAGCTGGGCGAACAGCGCAGACAGGCTGGCGTACTGGTGCTTCTGGCTCAGCGCCTCGCTCTTGACGCAGCGGCCGCCGCTGGCCTGCTGCAGCGCCGCGATCAGGTAGCTGGCGAAACGCTCCGGCTGGTTGTCGCTCTCATCCAGGGAATACCAGCCCAGATCGGCCTTGCCGGCCGCCCATTGGGCGATCAGCGTGGTTTTCCCGTATCCCGCCGGGCAATTGACCAGTGTCAGACGATAGTTGCCCGCGCTGGCCAGTTTGGCCAGCAGGCGATCGCGGATCACGGTATTTTGCAGCCGTACCGGGCGGCTCAGTTTTGATGGGATCAGCATAGTATTCCAGGGTATAAATCGCGGTTCCCGCCGGGATTGGAGTGGCGCTAATTATTTTATGGTTCGTAATTAATAGCTCCCCCTAACTTCTGCCAACCCTAAACGTATTGCAACAAGCTTCCGCATCGGCTTGGAGTTAAGTTGCTATCGATCACACTTTTTTACGTTTGGCGTCGGAGTACGGCGATACGGTGGCGGATCGCATTTCCGGCCATGGACAAAACTTCAGCAGCGCGAATACTTGTGCTAACGTCAGGGTTAACGTTCTCAGTGCTCGCCGCACGCGTTGGCGGGCTTTTTTGCATCGTTGCAAGGGAGTCAAAAAGTGCCTGAGATCACAATTCCAGCTACGCCCCAATCCTCCTCCCCAGCTAATCCCCAGGCGGGATGATGCCGTCAGGCTTTCTCACCGGCACGATAGCGGCAATTTGACCCACTTACTGGATAGAGAGTTTTCCTTATGTCACAGCCTACGCTCAAGAAGGATGCTTTTCTGGCGGCGCTCGCCCGTCAGTGGCAACGGTTCGGCCTCAGTTCCGCGCAGCAAATGACGCAACATCAATGGTGGGAAGCCGTCAGTGCGGCGCTGGCCGAGCAACTGGCCGCACAGCCGGCGCCGCGCAAAAGCGCCAAACCGCTGCGTCACGTGAACTACATCTCGATGGAGTTTCTGATCGGTCGGCTGACGGCGAACAACCTGATCAACCTGGGCTGGTACGACACCGTCGAGCAGGCGCTGGCCGAGCAGAACATCAAGCTGGCGGACCTGCTGGAACAGGAAACCGATCCGGCGCTGGGCAACGGCGGGTTGGGGCGGCTGGCGGCCTGTTTCCTCGACTCGATGGCGACGGTGGAACAACCGGCCACCGGCTATGGGCTGAATTATCAGTATGGGCTGTTCCGCCAGTCGTTCCGCGATGGGCAGCAGCAAGAGGCGCCGGATAACTGGCAGCGCGAGAGCTACCCGTGGTTCCGCCACAACGCCGCGCTGGCGGTGGACGTGGGCATCGGCGGCAAGCTGGAAAAGCAGGCCGACGGCCGCGAACTGTGGCGCCCGGCCTTCACCCTGCGCGGCGAAGCCTGGGATCTGCCGGTTCTGGGGTATCGCAACGGCGTGGCGCAGCCGCTGCGTCTGTGGCAGGCGACTCATCAGCATCCGTTCAACCTGAGCGATTTCAACGACGGCAAGTTCCTGCAGGCTGAGAAGCAGGGCGTAGAAGCCGACAAGCTGACCAAGGTGCTCTACCCGAACGACAACCATCAAGCCGGCAAACGCCTGCGCCTGATGCAGCAGTATTTCCAGTGCGCCTGCTCGGTGGCGGATATTTTACGCAAGCACCATCAGGCCGGCCGCAAGATTGAAGAACTGCCGAAGTATGAAGTGATCCAGCTGAACGACACCCACCCGACCATCGCCATTCCGGAAATGCTGCGCATTCTGCTGGACGAGCACCAGTTGGAGTGGGAGGCGGCCTGGGCGATCACCAGCAACACCTTCGCCTATACCAACCACACCCTGATGCCGGAAGCGTTGGAGTGCTGGGATGAGAAATTGGTGCGCAACCTGCTGCCGCGCCATTTCTCCATCATCAAACAGATCAACGCCAGGTTCAAAAAGCTGGTGGATAAGCACTGGCCGGGCGACGAGGCGGTGTGGGCCAAGCTGGCTGTACACCATGACAAGCAGGTGCGCATGGCCAACCTGTGCGTGGTCAGCGGCTTTGCGGTCAACGGCGTGGCGCAGCTGCATTCGGATCTGGTGGTGAAAGATCTGTTCCCGGAATACCACCAGCTATGGCCGAATAAATTCCATAACGTCACCAACGGCATCACGCCGCGCCGCTGGCTGAAACAGTGCAACCCGGCGCTGTCGGGCCTGATCGATGAGACGCTGAAGGTGGAGTGGGCGAACGATCTCGACGCGCTGCGCGGGCTGGAGAAATTCGCTGACGACGCGGCGTTCCGCCAGCGTTATCAGCAGATCAAACGCGACAACAAGGTGGCGCTGGCCCAGTACGTGCACGGCGTGATGGGGTTGACGCTCGACCCGGACGCGATCTTCGACGTGCAGATCAAACGCCTGCACGAGTACAAACGCCAGCACCTGAACCTGCTGCATATCCTGTCGCTGTATCGCCAGCTGCGCGACAACCCGAACCTGGACATCGTGCCGCGCGTGTTCCTGTTCGGCGCCAAGGCGGCGCCGGGTTACTACCTGGCGAAGAACATCATCTATGCCATTAACCAGGCGGCCGAGAAGATCAACAACGATCCGCTGGTGAAGGATCGCCTGAAAGTGGCGTTCATCCCTGACTACCGTGTGTCGGTAGCCGAATTGATGATCCCGGCGGCGGATATCTCCGAACAGATCTCCACCGCCGGCAAAGAGGCTTCCGGCACCGGCAACATGAAGCTGGCGTTGAACGGCGCGCTGACGGTCGGCACGCTGGACGGCGCCAACGTCGAAATCGCCGAGCAGGTGGGCGAAGACAATATCTTTATCTTCGGCAATACCGTGGAGCAGGTGAAGGCGATAGTGGCGAAGGGTTACGATCCGCTCAGCTACCGCAAGAAAGACAAGCACCTGAAGGCGATTCTGGACGAGCTGGCGAGCGGTGCCTTCAGCCACGGCGACAAGCATGCGTTCGACATGATGCTGCACAGCCTGCTGGAAGGCGGCGATCCCTACCTGGTGCTGGCGGACTTTGCCTCGTACTGCCAGGCGCAGCGCCGGGTCGACGAGCTGTATCGCGATCGGGACGAATGGACGCGGCGGACTATCCTTAACACCGCGCGCGTCGGCATGTTCAGCTCGGATCGCTCGATCCGCGATTATCAGCAGCGTATCTGGCAAGCCAAACGTTAAGGAGAGCGAATGGATCGCAAGCGTATCGATCAGGCGGCAGTGCAGGCGGGGATCGCTGCCGATTTTATCAATGCCCACGGCAAGCGGCAGGCGATTGAACCGGAGACCAAGCGCAAGCTGTTGGCGGCCATGAATCGGGCCGATGGCGCGCAGGAAGGCGCGGCATCACCGTTACCGGCGGTCAAGGTGTTCTATCAGGGCGCGCCGCTGGCGTTGACCCCGGCGGGTGAAGGCGAGTACCTGTGGGCGCTGCAGCGTGAAGACGGCGAATGCCTGCAGGGGCGCGTCGGCGCGCGCAAGACCCTGACGCTGCCCGGCGATCTGCCGATGGGGTACCACCAATTGACGCTGAGCCAGGGCGAGCAGCAGTGGTCATGCCGAGTGATCGTCGCGCCGAGACGCTGCTTCGAGCCGGACGCCTTGCTGACCGGCAAGAAGCTGTGGGGGGCCTGCGTTCAGCTGTATACGCTGCGTTCCGATCGCAACTGGGGCATCGGCGATTTCGGCGATCTGCGCCTGATGGTGGAGCAGGTGGGGGAACGCGGCGGTGCCTTCGTCGGCCTCAATCCGATCCATGCGCTGTATCCGGCCAACCCGGAGAGCGCCAGCCCCTACAGCCCCTCGTCGCGCCGCTGGCTGAATCTGGCGTATATCGACGTCAATGCGGTGGAGGATTTCCAGCGCAGCGACGCGGCGCAGCGCTGGTGGCAGAAGCCGGCGACGCAGAAGCAGCTGGCCAAGGCGCGCGCCGCGGAGTGGGTGGACTACACCGCCGTGATGCAGCTGAAGCTGGCGGCGCTGAAGCTGGCGTTCCCGCTGTTTCAGGCGCGCCAGCCGAACGACGCGCAGCGTCAGGCGTTCGAGCAGTTCGTGGCTGAGGGGGGCGACAGCCTGTATCAGCAGGCGGCGTTTGATGCGCTGCATGCCCATCTGGCGGCCAAAGACGCCAGCCAGTGGGGCTGGCCGGCCTGGCCCGAGCGCTATCGGCAGGGACAGAGCGATGCGGTGCGGCAGTTCTGCGCCGAACATCAGGACGCGGTCCGCTTTTACCTGTGGCTGCAATGGCTGGCGGCCACGCAGTTCGCACAGTGTTTTGACCAGAGCAGGCAGCAGCAGATGCCGATTGGCCTGTATCGCGATCTGGCGGTCGGGGTGGCGGAAGGCGGGGCGGAAACCTGGTGTGACCGTGAGCTGTACTGCCTGAGAGCGTCGGTCGGGGCACCGCCGGATATTCTGGGGCCGCTGGGGCAAAACTGGGGCCTGCCGCCGATGGATCCGCACGTGATGGCAGCGCGCGGGTATCAGCCGTTCATCGATCTTTTGCGCGCCAACATGACCAGCTGCGGCGCGCTGCGCATCGATCACGTCATGGCGCTGCTGCGGCTGTGGTGGATCCCGTATGGCGAAACCGCCGATCGCGGCGCCTATGTCAAATACCCGGTGGACGATCTGCTGGCGGTGCTGGCGCTGGAAAGCCAGAGCCACCGTTGCATGGTGATCGGCGAGGATCTCGGCACGGTGCCGGTGGAGATCGTCGGCAAGCTGCGCGACAGCGGCGTCTACTCCTACAAAGTGCTCTATTTCGAAAGCGACGGCGAGCACCATTTCCGCGCGCCGCAGGCCTATCCGGTGCAGGCGATGGCGACCATCACCACCCACGATCTGCCGACGCTGCGCGGCTATTGGCAAAGCGACGATCTGACGCTCGGCAATCGGCTGGGCCTTTACCCGGATGCGGAGATCCTGCAGGCGCTGTTCGCCGATCGGGAACGCGCCAAACAGGGGTTGCTGGACGGATTGCATCGCTATGGCTGCGTGCCGCAGAAGGTGGGCAAGAAGGCGGCGCTGCTCGGCATGAGCCCGCTGCTCAACCGCGGCCTGCAGCGCTATGTCGCCGACAGCGCCAGCGCTCTGCTCGGCCTGCAGCCGGAAGACTGGCTGGATATGGCCGATCCGGTCAACATTCCCGGCACCAGCGATCAGTACCCTAACTGGCGGCGCAAGCTGACCCAGACGCTGGAGGAGATGTTTGCCGACCCGCACATAAACCGCTTACTGAAGGATTTGGACAAGCGGCGCCGCAAGGTGTCGGTGGGCTGAAAACGACAATGCCGGAACGGGTTCCCCCTTCCGGCATTGTGTTATCTACCGTGGCGCGAACGCCGGGTATCAATAGTAAGAGTGCTCGCCGCGCTGGTGCTCGGTCAGGTCACGCACGCCCTTCAGCTCCGGGAATTTCTGCAGCAGCTCTTTCTCGATGCCTTCTTTCAGCGTGACGTCCACCATCGAACAGCCGTTGCAACCGCCGCCGAACTGCAGAATAGCCATGTTGTCGTCGGTGATCTCCATCAGCGTTACGCGGCCGCCGTGGCCCGCCAGCTGCGGGTTGATCTGCGACTGCAGCACGTATTCCACGCGTTCCATCAGCGGTGCGTCGTCATCGACCTTGCGCATCTTGGCGTTCGGCGCCTTCAGCGTCAGCTGAGAACCCAGCTGGTCGGTCACGAAGTCGATTTCGGCGTCTTCCAGATACGGCGCGCTCAGCTCATCGACATAGGCGGACAGTTTGTCGAACTTCAGTTCGGTATCCGTCGCTTCTACCGCGTCCGGCGGGCAATAAGAGACACCGCATTCGGCCGTCGGCGTGCCCGGGTTGATCACGAATACGCGGATTTGGGTGCCTTCTTCTTGATTTGCCAGCAGTTTGGCAAAGTGTTCCTGTGCAGCATCTGTTATACGGATCATAGCATTAGCTCAATAGTTGACTTCTATAGTCGGTTATAATACGCCCATTGCCGTGGCACTACAACGTGCGGCAAACGCACCATATCTGCACCGAAGCGGCGCCTTGCCGCCGCAGCAGCGCCGCGATCGCCGCGACGGTGCTGCCGGTGGTCACCACGTCATCCACCAGGGCGATATGCCGGCCGGCGACCGGCACGGTACAGGCGAACGCGCGCTGCAGATTGCGTCTGCGGGCAGAGGCGCTCAGCCGCTGTTGCAGGGCGGTTTTGCGCACCCGGCGCAAGGCGGCGGGCCGATAGGCGCAGCCCAGCCAGCGCGCCAGCGGCCGGGCCAGCAGATCGCTCTGATTATAGCCACGGCGCCAGCAGCGTGATGCATGCAAGGGTACCGCTAAAATCAGGTCGGGTCTGTTCAGATACTGCTCTCTTCGCGCCTGCTGCCACCGCAGCAGCATCAGGCGCGCCAGCGTCGGCGCCAGCTCGGGCGCGCGGTGGAACTTGAATCTTTTTACCAGTTGGCTGAGCGGCGCAACGTAGTCGCCGACGAACACCAGCCGCTGCCAGGGCGGCGGCCGTTGCAGGCAGCGGCCGCAGGGCATTTGCGTCTCGCCGGCGGGCAATCCGCAGCGCGGGCAACACGGAGGGTTGACCGGCAGATGGCGCAGGCAGCAACTGCAGATGCCATGACGCACCAGGCTCAACGGCTGTCGGCATAGCCAACAGCGGCTGCGGATTGATAGCATAGGGCCTCCGACACGGATAAGCATGAAAGGACAGTAACCAATGACAGCGCTGTACTGGCAAACAATAGGCGAAGGCGAACGCGATCTTGTGCTGCTGCACGGCTGGGGATTGAACGCCGAAGTGTGGAGTTGCATCCAGGCGCGACTGACGCCGCATTTTCGCCTGCACCTGGTCGATCTGCCGGGATACGGCCGCAGCCAGGGGGGCGGCGCCCTGTCGCTGGAGCAGATGACGGATATCGTGCTGGCGGCCGCCCCGCCGCAGGCCTGGTGGCTTGGCTGGTCGCTCGGCGGGCTGGTGGCCAGCCAGGCGGCGCTGATGCAGCCGCAGCGGGTCAGCGGGCTTATCACCGTGGCCTCCTCGCCGTGCTTTGCCGCCCGCGATGCGTGGCCGGGGATCCGTCCGGACGTGCTGAGCGGTTTCCAGCACCAGCTAAGCCTGGATTTCCAGCGCACCGTCGAGCGTTTTCTGGCGCTGCAGACGCTGGGCACCGAGAGCGCGCGTCAGGATGCGCGCCAGCTGAAAGCGGTGGTGCTCAACCAGCCGACGCCGAGCGTCGAAGTATTGAACGGTGGGCTGGAGATCCTGCGCACCGCCGATCTGCGCGCGCCGCTGGCGGAGTTGAATCTGCCGCTGCTGCGGATTTACGGCTATCTGGACGGGTTAGTGCCGCGCAAGGTCGCCGAGCTGCTCGATGCCGCCTGGCCGAACTCCACGTCGCAGATAGTGGCCAAAGCCGCCCATGCGCCGTTTATCTCTCATCCCGATGAATTTGTGACGATGATCGAAGCGTTTATTGCAGCACATTGAATGCAGCGGGAAAACGCACGATAGAGCGCGAAAAAAAACGCTGCCGGGTGGATAAAAGACAAAGCTGTTCAATACTTAGTGAGTCAATGCGTTGGCTGCAAAATGAAAAGACCGCGTGCGGCGATTTTCATTTTGGCGTTTCGTCTCTGGGAAACGGGCCCCGTCAGGGAAAGCAACGAGGCCTGAGGATGTCGCGGCAGCCTGCGGTACTACGCATGGATTTTTGACGGCTTTCATAACAGATAAATTATCCATTGAGAGGTTAGTGTCATGAAATCATTGAAGATGATTATTGCAGCGGCAGTGCTGGGTTCGGTGTCTTTCGGCTCCATGGCGGCAACCCTGCTGACCAAGGAAGATCTGGATAAGAACCCGGGTAAATACGAGAAGATCGGCACCGTCACCACGACGGCGGAAACCACGTCACCGATGGACGCCAAGGAAGAGCTGTCCAAACTGGCTGACGAAAAGGGCGGTCAATACTACGTGATCCTGGCAGGCCGCGAACACGGTAAATTCAGCGCCATCGCCGAAGTTTACAAAGACAAACAATAAGCCTTGAACGGTAATGGGGCGCCCGTCATTGGCGCCCCTTATCTTCAGGCTTTCAGTCGGTAGAACACCGTGCTGCACCCCTGGCCCTGCGGGCAGCTTTTGCAGCCGCCGCTCAAACAGGCGCCGTCATCCTGTTCGATGCGCTCCACTTTCCCCATCGCCGTCAAACGATCCAGCATCGCCTGCACCAGCGGCAGCGGCGTCGCCAGCGATTGGCTGAGCTGCTGCGCCTGGGCGCTGCCGCGCAGCGCCAGCGCATCGCGCACCTGCAGCAGCCCGGCCATCAGTGACAGCTCCCTTTGGCGCCCTGACAACAGGCCGCCGGCGTGGCGTTGCCCAGGCGCACCGTGACGCGGCTGCGCGCCCGGCGCAGGCCGAACAGCACCAGCAGATTCACCAGCAGCACCGCCAGGATCGCCGTCAGGCTGTACTGCGGGTGTTGGTTGAAGGTCGCCGCTTGGTAGAACAGCGTCGCCAGCGAGTAGGCCACGTTCAGCCCCCACAGGATGGAGAATGTCATCCAGCCGCGGCTCGATTCGCGGGCGATGGCGCCCATCACCGAGACGCAGGGCACATACAGCAGCACGAAGATCAGATAGCTGTAGGCGGAGATGCCGGAGCCGAATTTGCTGCTCATCACGCCCATCGAGCCGACGCCCATCTCGCCGTCGCCCTTGCTGGCTTCGATCGGGTTGGACAGCACGCTCAGGCTGAAGGTGTTTTTCAGGCCGTCCCAGGTTTCCTGCAGCGCGCCGCCCAGCTCATCGAGCAGGTTGAAGTTGGCGGCGTCGAACGCCTCTTTGTTGATGTGCTCGGCGGTATACAGCGTATTCAGCGTGCCGACCACCACTTCTTTCGCCATCGCGCCGGTCACCAGGCCGACGGTGGCCTGCCAGTTATCGCGGTGGACGCCCATCGGCTGCAGCAACGGCGTCAGCACCTTGGAAACCGTGGCCAGCGCGGAGTCGTTGATGTTGTCGACCGTTTTGCCGCTGAACGAGAAGCTGTTAAGGCCGCCGATGAATATGCTGGCCACCACGATCACCTTACCGGCGCGCAACACGAACCCTTTCAACCGCTGCCAGGTTTGCAGCAGCAGGCTTTTCAGGTGCGGCACGTGGTAAACCGGCAGCTCCATCACGAACGGCGAGGCTTCGCCGCGCATGAGGGTGTATTTGAGTACCAGGCCGGTGAGGATCGCCACCGCGATGCCGAGCATGTACAGCGAGAACACCACCCCTGCGCCGTCCTGGCCAAAGAAGGCGGCGGCAAACACCGCGAAGATCGCCAGCCGGGCGCCGCAGGACATGAACGGCGCCATCATGATGGTGATCAGGCGCTCGCGTTGGGCGTCCAGCGTACGGGCGCCCATGATGGACGGCACGTTGCAGCCGAAACCGACGATCAGCGGCACAAAGGATTTGCCCGGCAGCCCGAGCGCCTGCATCAGGCGATCCATCACGAACGCCGCACGCGCCATGTAGCCGGAGTCTTCCAGGAACGACAGGAACAGGTACATCATGCCGATCTGCGGCACCAGCGGCAGCACGGTGTTGATGCCGCCGCCGACGCCCTGCGCCAGGAAAACGGTCAGCCAGTCGGGGAAGTGCAGGGTGTAGCCGAGCCACTGAATGCCCTGAATGAAGATCGCCGCCGAGCCGATATCGAAGATCGGCTGCAGCGCGCCGCCGATGTTGATCGCCAGCAGGAACATCAGGTACATCACCAACAGGAAGATCGGTACGCCCAGCCAGCGGTTGAGGATCACTTTATCCAGCATGTCGGTCAGGCGGTTGGGCATCGCCTGCTGCGAGTTGCTGACCGCGTCGCTCAGGGTGGCGATAGACTGGTAGCGCGCGTCAGCGATCACCAGCGCCGGGTCTTCTTGCTGTTGCTGTTGCAACGCCTGAATGGCCGCAGGCAGCAGCGCGACGGCGGGACCGGCCAGCCGGTGGCTGTAGATGTCGCCTTCCAGCATCTGCAATGCCAGCCAGCGGCGTTGCACCGCCGGCAGCGTTTGCGGCATGGCATCGCTCAGCGTGGCGACCGCTTTCAGCAGCAACGGCGGGTAGTTCACCAGCGCCTGCTGTTCGTTGAGGCGATGATTGTCGATCATCTGTTTCAGCACGCCGATACCGTCGGCGCGGGTGGAGATCATCGGCACTACCGGGCAGCCGAGGCGTGCCGACAGCGCGGCGACGTCGATATCGATATGCTGGCTTTTGGCGATGTCGAGCATGTTCAGCGCCACGATGCAGGGAATGCCCAGCTCCAGCAGCTGCAGCGTCAGGTAGAGATTGCGCTCCAGGTTGGAGGCGTCGACCACGTTGATCAGCAGATCGGCGTCGCCGCTCAAAATGTAGTGGCAGGCGATCTGCTCATCGAGCGAGGTTTGCTCTGAAATGGTGGTCAGGGAGTAGGTGCCGGGCAAATCGACCAGCCGCACGTCGGACTGCGGGGTAGTGAAATGGCCTTCTTTGCGTTCGACCGTCACGCCCGCCCAGTTACCGACCCGTTGGCGTGCGCCGGTCAGCTGGTTGAACAGCGTGGTTTTGCCGGAGTTCGGGTTACCGATTAAGCCGATGGTGAGTTTTTTCATAGTTCTGCGTGTCGTCTTCAAGGAGAGCCGCGCCGGCGCAAGGACGCGTCGGCAAATGGAGGTGCGCCGGTTCAGGACTGGCCGTCGAGCTGCAGCAGCGCCAGATCCTTCCTGCGCAGCACCAGGCTGACGCGGCGGGTTTTTATTTCTATCGGATCGCCCAGCGGCGCGACGCGCACCACGTCGAACGAAGAGCCGGGCAGCATGCCGAGCGATAACAGTTTCTGGCGGTAGGCCGGCGCAATTTCACCGGAAAAGCCGACAATCTTATATGTGTGTTTAGGTTGAAGCTGCATGTGATTAACCTTCCGGGTGCCGATGAACATCGGGCTGATGATAATTGGACGTTGCCGGCGAAAATGCCACGCCGTCGGCGGTATTCATCCATAAGGTCATGCAATAAAGTGAGCGCAAATAATAGTAATTATCATTATCGCGTTCAATACAAAAAGTAGGGGTATTGTAACCAATTATTATGGCGTCGACAGTTTTTGGTTGTGTCGTCTTGATAAGCCCCGTTTTACCACTGCTTTTACTCGGCGACAAATGAGAATGGTGAGTTAAATCAGTTGCGTATTTGTAGCCGAGTTTTCTCGTTTGCAAATATTGATGGCGTTTTTCCCTTATTTATTTCTGATGAAAGGCAATTCAATAACATTATTCCGCCGTAATGCGAGCGGTAACCATTTGTGTTTCGCTCACAATTCGCAAAATGAAAAATGCGTGTTAACGACGTTGTTAATAAACGGCTGCAGAAGGGATGTTTGCCGCTTTAACAATGGGAGGGCGGTCACGCAGCAACGGGAAATAAAAAGATGAAGGTTTATTGAGACGGGTCAAAAAAATGCCGCAAGTTTTCTTTCTCGGAAAGGGCGGAGCAGGCTCCGCCCTGTCGGTTCCGACTTAGCGTTTCTTGCCGAATGCCGCCGCCAGCGCGTCGCCCATGGCGCTGTTGCCGGCCGGCGCCGCGTTGCGCGGTTTGGCCTTGTTGCCGCCTGCCGAACGGTTGGCGTTGTCGCGCGTCTGGGCAGGCGCGTTGCCGCCGCGACGCGGTGAACCCTCGCCCGGTTGCTCATCCAGGCGCATGCTCAGCGCAATGCGTTTACGCTGCAGATCGACTTCCATCACCTTCACTTTGACGATGTCGCCGGCTTTCACCACGGTGTGCGGATCTTCGACGAATTTGTCCGCCAGCGAGGAGATGTGCACCAGGCCGTCCTGATGCACGCCGATATCCACGAAGGCGCCGAAGTTGGTGACGTTGGTCACCGAGCCTTCCAGGATCATGCCCGGCTGCAGATCGTTGAGGGTTTCCACGCCTTCGGCGAAGGTGGCGGTTTTGAATTCCGGACGCGGGTCACGGCCCGGCTTCTCCAGCTCTTTCAGAATGTCGGTGACCGTCGGCACGCCGAACTTGTCGTCGGTGAAATCAACCGCTTTCAGGCTGCGCACTGCGGAGGCGTTGCCCATCAGATCCTGCAGCGCCTGCTCGGTGGCGGCCAGGATGCGTTGCACCACCGGATAGGCTTCCGGGTGAACGGTAGAAGCATCCAGCGGGTTGTCGCCGTGGTTGATACGCAGGAAGCCGGCGCACTGTTCGAAGGCCTTCGGCCCCAGACGGCTGACCTTCAGCAGCTGTTCACGGTTGCTGAAGCGGCCGTTCTCGTCGCGCCAGTTGACGATGTTCTGCGCCATCATGCGCGTCAGGCCGGCCACGCGGGTCAGCAACGGCACCGACGCGGTGTTCAGATCGACGCCGACGGCGTTTACGCAGTCTTCCACCACCGAGTCCAGTTTCTTCGCCAGCTGGCTCTGGCTGACGTCGTGCTGATACTGGCCGACGCCGATGGATTTCGGGTCGATCTTCACCAGCTCCGCCAGCGGATCCTGCAGGCGGCGAGCGATGGACACCGCGCCGCGCAGCGATACGTCGAGATCCGGGAATTCCTGCGCCGCCAGTTCAGACGCGGAATACACCGACGCGCCCGCTTCGCTGACGATCACTTTTTGCGCCCGGACTTCGCCGAACTGCTTTTGCAGGTCGAGATAGAAGCGCTCGGTTTCACGTGAAGCGGTGCCGTTGCCGATGGCCACCAGCTCCACGTTGTGTTTGATGCACAGCGCCGCGACGATGGCGGCGGCTTTCGCCGCTTGCCCGGTGTGCGGGTAGACGGTGTCGGTGGCGACCAGTTTGCCGGTCGCGTCGACCACGGCGACTTTCACCCCGGTGCGCAGGCCCGGATCGAGGCCCATGGTGGCGCGCATGCCGGCCGGCGCGGCCATCAGCAGATCATGCATGTTGCGGGCGAAAACGTTGATTGCTTCATCTTCCGCGCGCTCGCGCACCGTGCCCATCAGCTCAGTTTCCAGGTGCAGCAACACCTTGATGCGCCAGGTCCAGTTAACCACCGCCTTGCGCCAGGCGTCGGCCGGGGCGTTGTTCAGGCGCAGGTTGAGGTGATTGATGATGATCAGCTCCGCCTGGCTTTCGCGCGGGGCTTCCTCAAACTGCGGATCGGCGTTCAGCGCCAGCTGCAGCACGCCTTCGTTGCGGCCGCGGAACATCGCCAGCGCGCGGTGTGAAGGCACCTGAGAAATCGGTTCGTGGTGATCAAAATAGTCGCGGAACTTGGCGCCTTCTTCTTCCTTGCCTTCGACCACTTTGGACACCAGATGGGCGTTTTTCCACAGGTAGTCGCGCACCTTGGCCAGCAGCGCGGCGTCTTCGGCGAAGCGCTCCATCAGGATATAGCGCGCGCCGTCGAGGGCGGCTTTCACGTCCGCCACGCCCTTGTCGGCGTCGACGTAGCGTTCAGCCAGTTGTTCCGGCTGCTGTTGCGGATCCTGCCACAGCGTATCCGCCAGCGGTTCCAGGCCGGCTTCGGTGGCGATCTGGCCACGGGTGCGGCGCTTCGGTTTGTACGGCAGGTAGAGGTCTTCGAGTTCGGTCTTGCTCAGCGTGGCGTTGATCGCCCCCGCCAATTGTTCAGTCAGTTTGCCCTGTTCATCGATCGACTTCAGGATGGTCTGGCGACGATCTTCCAGTTCACGCAGATAACCCAGGCGGGTTTCCAGCTGGCGCAGTTGGGTGTCGTCCAGGCCCCCGGTGACTTCCTTACGATAGCGTGCAATAAAGGGCACGGTATTACCTTCATCCAGCAGACGGATGGCGGAGTCGACTTGCTCCGGCCGGGCCTGCAGTTCTGTTGCAATAATGCGGCTCAGTGGGTCATTCATAGGTCTGGTATCTGTATTGAGATCGGTGAATAAACAGGGGACAGTTATACGGATTGATCGGGGAAAATGCCAGCGAAGCGGGCCGCCGCCGCGCGGCCGCGGCATGGAGAACAGCGCAGACGGCGGCGTTGGCGGCGGTTAGGAAAAAGCTGAAAGCTTACTTCGGGTAGTTTATCTCGTTCACGTACCACTGCGCCTCGCCCAGCGGGGTATTGACGGTGGCGACGTCCCCGACCTCTTTTTTCAGCAGGGCGCGCGCCATCGGCGCATCGATGGAGATGTAATCCTTGCGGCCGAAAATCTCGTCGTAACCGACGATGCGAAAGCGTTTGGTTTCGCCGTCTTCGTTCTCCACCTCTACCCAGGCGCCGAAGAACACTTTGCCTTCCTGCTGCGGTGAATAATCGACGATCTTCAACTGCTCCAGGCATTTGGTCAGATAGCGGACGCGGCGATCGATCTCGCGCAGCCGCTTCTTGTTGTATTGGTAGTCGGCGTTTTCGCTTCTGTCGCCCAGGCTGGCGGCCCAGGTCACTTTCTTGGTCACCTCGGGGCGTTCTTCGCGCCAGAGGTAATCCAGCTCTTGTTTGAGCTTGTCATACCCTTCACGGGTTATCAGTTGAGTTCTCATCGTGATTTATCTTTATGGGGCCACCGCCACAGTGTACGTGAATGCGGGGGGCTTTAGAAATGGCGCGCGGGCCTGTGCCTTGTCGCACGGTTTTTATTCAGTTTGCGCAGCTTTTAACGATCGGGAGTATGCTTAGCGTAGCGGAAAAGGAATGTGACGAAAGGAGGATATCTGGCGAGAGAGACAAGGAATTTTGGCGCACAACCCAACACATTGAAGGTATTACCGCATGGAATTTAAAGATTACTACGCCACGATGGGCGTTGAGCCCAACGCCGATCTGAAAACCATCAAAACGGCCTACCGTCGGCTGGCGCGTAAATATCACCCTGACGTGAGCACTGAAGACGATGCCGAAAGCAAGTTCAAGGAAGTGGCCGAAGCCTATGAGGTGCTGAAGGACGAGGAGCGCCGCGCCGAGTACGATCAGATCCGGCTGCACCGCAACGATCCGAACTTTGGCCGCCAGGCGCGCGGCGATCGCGGCGGCTATCAGCAGAGCGCTTCATGGCACGGCGGCGGCGCCGACGCGCAAGACTTCTCCGATTTCTTCGAAAGCATGTTCGGCGGGCGGGCGGCGGGCGGGCATCGCTCTGCTTCGCACTCGCACGGCGGGCATGGCTTCCGCGGCCAGGATCTGGAGATGGAGGTGCCGCTGTTCCTCGAGGAAACGCTGCATGGCCAAAGCCGCGAGATTTCCTACAAGTTGCCGGTGTACGACGAACTGGGGCGGCAGGTAAGCGAAGCCAGCAAGACGCTGAACGTGAAAATTCCGGCCGGCGTGGGCGACGGCGAGCGCATTCGCCTCAAGGGGCAGGGCGTTGCCGGCGTGGGCGGCGGCCAGAACGGCGACCTGTATCTGGTCATCCGCCTTGCGCCGCATCCGCTGTTCGAGATCGACGGCCACAACCTGAGCATCGTGGCGCCGCTCGCTCCGTGGGAAGCGGCGCTCGGCGCCAGCATTGAGGTGCCGACGCTGACCGGCAAAATCGCGCTGACCGTGCCGGCCGGCAGCCAGAGCGGCAAACGGCTGCGGGTCAAAGGCAAAGGGTTGGCGGGCAAGAAAGAGCCCGGTGACCTGTACGTTATTCTCAAGGTGGTGATGCCGCCGAAGCCGAACGAGAAGGCCAGCGCCCTGTGGCGGGAACTGGCTGAACAGGCGGCGTTCAACCCGCGCGCGGAATGGGAGTAAAGCAGATGATGAAAAAAGAGATCACATTCACCGTGGTGGAATTGTGTCAGAGGGTGGAGATTTCAGAGGACGAGCTGGTCGAGATCGTCGGCCTGGGCGTTATCGTGCCGCTGGAGCCGGCGCAGCCGCGCTGGGAGTTTGATTATCCGGCGCTGAGCCATCTGCAGCGCGCGCGCAGGCTGCGTGCCGAGCTGGATCTGGACTGGCCGGGGATCGCCATGGCGCTGACGCTGCTCGACCGGGTTGACGCCCTACAGCAAGAGAACCGGCAGCTGCGCCGGCAGCTGGCGCGTTTCCTGCAGACTTCCTGACCCGACAGCTGAACGCCACCGGTCGGTTCGCCGGTGGCGAAATTGTGCAAAATTGGGCCGTCACCCCACATTGCGCCGATAAAGGGCGAAATTTTAACGAACCCCCGTCGACATTCACTGAAAATTGTTGATAAATGGGGAAAAGAATAAGCTTTGTAACAATTTCGTCTAGAATACATACCATTAAACGCTGTCTCAAATGGCAAGGTTTTCTAACAATATTCGAGTCAGGCAATAAAGCCTTTGGGAGTAATACCATGCAAGAGAATCATAAGATCCTGGTTGTCGATGATGACATGCGCCTGCGCGCGCTTTTAGAACGTTATTTAACCGAGCAGGGCTTCCAGGTTCGCAGCGTTGCCAACGCTGAGCAAATGGATCGCTTGCTGACTCGTGAATCCTTCCATTTGATGGTGCTCGATCTGATGTTGCCGGGCGAAGACGGCCTGTCCATCTGCCGCCGCCTGCGCAGCCAGAGCAACCCGATGCCAATCATTATGGTCACCGCCAAAGGCGAAGAGGTCGATCGCATCGTGGGGCTGGAAATCGGCGCCGACGACTACATTCCTAAACCGTTCAACCCGCGTGAGCTGTTGGCTCGTATCCGTGCGGTGCTGCGCCGTCAGGCGAACGAACTGCCGGGCGCGCCTTCGCAGGAAGAAGCGGTGATCGCGTTCGGCAAATTCAAACTGAACCTCGGCACCCGCGAGATGTTCCGCGAAGACGAACCGATGCCGTTGACCAGCGGCGAGTTCGCGGTACTGAAGGCGCTGGTCAGCCACCCGCGTGAACCGCTGTCGCGCGATAAGCTGATGAACCTGGCGCGTGGCCGCGAATACAGCGCCATGGAGCGTTCCATCGACGTGCAGATCTCTCGCCTGCGCCGCATGGTTGAAGAAGATCCGGCGCATCCGCGTTATATCCAGACCGTGTGGGGTCTCGGCTACGTCTTCGTCCCGGACGGCAGTAAGGCATGAGGCGATTGCGCTTTTCACCGCGTAGCTCGTTTGCCCGAACCCTGTTGTTGATCGTCACCTTGCTGTTCGTCAGCCTGGTGACGACCTATCTGGTGGTGCTGAACTTCGCCATCCTGCCCAGCCTGCAGCAGTTCAACAAAGTATTGGCCTACGAAGTGCGTATGCTGATGACCGATCGGCTGCAGCTGGAAGACGGCACGTTGCTGGAAGTGCCGCCGGCGTTCCGCCGTGAGATCTACCGCGAACTGGGCATCTCTCTCTACACCAACTCGGCGGCGGAGGAGAGCGGCCTGCGCTGGGCGCAGCACTACCAGTTCCTCAGCCAGCAGATGGCGCAGCAGCTCGGCGGGCCGACCGATGTGCGGGTGGAGGTGAACAAGAACTCCCCGGTGGTGTGGCTGAAAACCTGGCTGCAGCCCGATATCTGGGTGCGCGTGCCGCTGACGGAAATCCACCAAGGCGACTTCTCACCGCTGTTCCGCTATACGCTGGCGATCATGCTGCTGGCGATCGGCGGCGCCTGGCTGTTTATTCGTATTCAAAACCGCCCGCTGGTGGAGCTGGAACATGCGGCGCTGCAGGTGGGCAAGGGCATTATTCCGCCGCCGCTGCGCGAGTATGGCGCTTCCGAAGTGCGGTCGGTGACTCGCGCATTCAATCAGATGGCGTCGGGCGTCAAGCAGCTGGCGGATGACCGCACGTTGCTGATGGCCGGGGTCAGCCACGACCTGCGCACGCCGTTGACGCGCATTCGGCTGGCGACGGAGATGATGAGCGCCGAAGACGGCTATCTGGCCGAGTCGATCAATAAAGACATCGAAGAGTGCAACGCCATCATCGAGCAGTTCATCGATTATCTGCGCACCGGGCAGGAAATGCCGACCGAAAGCAGCGATCTGAACGCCATTTTAGGCGAAGTGGTCGCGGCCGAGAGCGGCTATGAGCGGGTGATTGAAACCGCGCTGTCGCCGGGCGAGCTGATGATGAATGTGCATCCGCTGTCGATTAAGCGGGCGGCGGTGAATATGGTGGTGAACGCGGCGCGTTACGGCAACGGCTGGATCAAGGTCAGCAGCGGCCGTGAGCTGCAGCGCGGTTGGTTCCAGGTGGAAGATGACGGTCCGGGCATCAAGCCGGACGAGTTGAAGCACCTGTTGCAGCCGTTCGTACGCGGTGACAGCGCGCGCAGCACCAGCGGCACCGGTCTGGGGCTGGCGATCGTGCAGCGCATTATCGACGCGCATGACGGCGAACTGGATATCGGCACCAGCGAGCGCGGCGGGCTGTTGATCCGCGCGTATATTCCGTTGCCGATGGAGAAAAAAGAGTCGACCAACGGCCATCAAACGGCCAGGGAAAACGCCTGACCTCTGGTGTGGGCCGCGCCGCTGCGGCCCCGTCAGGACTTTCTGCTCATCACGTAGTATTCCGCCGCATCTTCATGCAACCGACGGCCGGTCGGCGCCTGCCACGGATCGATTAACTCGATGCCGCAGTGGAGGAAGTCTTTGGTATTGCGGGTGGCCAGGGTGGCGCCATAATGCAGGCAGGTGGCGGCGATTTGGGTATCGGGCATGCTGACGCCAATGCCTCGGCGGCGATTGGCGCCCATTAATTCCGCATGCTGCATCGCACAGCCGACGTCAAAGGGTAAGATTCTGTCTGAAAACTCTTCCTGCAGCATGTCGCCGAGGTTAGTTTGCAGTTCGAGCTGTTTCTTGCCGTGAGGCATGCAGGCGATGCCCGTATACAACTCCGCAACCACGATGGCGCTCAAATAGAACCGATACGTATCCTGCTCATCTAACCAGCGCAATACATTGTAGTGAGGCGCCGGCCGCAGCAATTCCGAAACGACGTTGGTATCCAACACAATCATTTTTCATCATCTTCATCAAAGTTGACGATACGATGAGGGGCCTCATCACGTGGGGGGATCTCCAACTCAACGCCGCCGAATTCGGCGAAGTACTGATGCATGCGTGTTCCTAACCCATAGCGCGGCGGCTTTTTCACCAGCGCCTGCTTCAGGATCATGCGCGCTTCCTCTTCCATGGAGTGGCCGTTTTTCGCCGCTGAAATACGCAGCAGTTCTTTGATTTCGTCGTCCAGATTTCTGACGGTGATAGTCGCCATTTAAACCTCCTTTGCTATCAATGATTGCATTGACTTATTTTCTCGTCTCACTGGTCAAAAAGCAATCACGAAAAAATAAAAAAAGGCGCGGGATCCGCGCCTTAGCTGAAGAGGTAATGCTACCGAATTACAGCTTCGGGCCAGCGCTGACCAGCGCGGCGCCCGCAGGCGTGTCGGTGTATTTGTCGAAGTTGGTGATGAAGCGCTCGGCCAGATCCTGCGCTTTTTCCTGCCACTGCTCGAGGCTGGCGTAGGTATTGCGCGGATCGAGGATCTCCGGATTCACGCCCGGCAGCGCGGTCGGCATCGCCAGATCGAAGATCGGCAGAGTGACGGTTTCCGCCTTGTCGATCTCACCGCTCAGGATGGCGTCGATGATGCCGCGCGTATCTTTGATCGAGATGCGTTTGCCGGTGCCGTTCCAGCCGGTGTTGACCAGGTAAGCCTGGGCACCGGCGGCCTGCATGCGTTTCACCAGCACTTCGGCGTACTGCGTCGGGTGCAGCGACAGGAACGCGGCACCGAAGCAGGCGGAGAAGGTTGGCGTCGGTTCGGTTACGCCGCGCTCGGTGCCGGCCAGTTTGGCGGTGAAGCCGGACAGGAAGTGGTACTGAGTCTGGTTGGCGGTCAGACGCGATACCGGCGGCAGCACGCCGAAAGCGTCGGCGGTCAGGAAGATCACCTTGGTGGCGTGACCCGCCTTGGACACCGGCTTGACGATGTTCTGGATATGATAGATCGGGTAAGAAACGCGGGTGTTTTCGGTTTTCGAACCGTCGTTGAAGTCGATGCTGCCGTCGGCCAGCACGGTAACGTTTTCCAGCAGCGCATCGCGTTTGATGGCGTGGTAGATGTCCGGCTCGGCTTCTTCAGACAGCTTGATGGTCTTGGCGTAGCAGCCGCCTTCGAAGTTGAACACGCCGTCGTCGTCCCAGCCGTGCTCGTCATCGCCGATCAACTGACGCTTAGGATCGGTGGAGAGGGTGGTCTTGCCGGTGCCGGACAGGCCGAAGAACACCGCCACGTCGCCTTTCTCGCCCACGTTGGCCGAGCAGTGCATCGAGGCGATGCCTTTCAGCGGCAGCAGGTAGTTCATCATCGAGAACATGCCTTTCTTCATTTCGCCGCCGTACCAGGTGCCGCCGATCAGCTGCATGCGCTCGGTCAGGTTGAAGGCGACGAAGTTCTCCGAGTTCAGGCCTTGCTGCTGCCAGTTCGGGTTGGTGCATTTGGCGCCGTTCATCACCACGAAGTCCGGTTCGAAGTCAGCCAGCTCTTCGTCGCTCGGGCGGATAAACATGTTTTTCACGAAGTGCGCCTGCCAGGCCACCTCGGTGATGAAGCGCACTTTCAGGCGCGAGTCGGCGTTGGCGCCGCAGAAGGTATCCACCACGAACAGGCGCTTGCCGGACAGTTGCTCGGTGACCAGGTGTTTCAGATCGGCCCACACTTCCGGGCTGAGGGGTTTGTTGTCGTTCTTGCCTTTGCCCTGATCGGCCCACCACACGGTATCGCGGGTGATGTCGTCGCGGACGATGTATTTGTCTTTCGGCGAACGGCCGGTGAAGATGCCGGTATCGACGGAGACGGCACCCAGCTTGGTGACTACCCCACGCTCAAAACCTTCCAGAGATGGGTCTGTTTCTTCCTTAAACAGCAGTTCATAGCTCGGGTTGTGAACGATTTCGCTAACGTCGTGAATGCCGTAAGCGGCCAGATCCTGAGGGGTTATACCTTTAACGCGCATGTTACTACTCCTTGGTCACAGAATTTCTGGCGGCAATTGTAGGGATCTAACGGTGCGTAACCGCGATGGGTATCAAATATTTAACGTTTTAGGCGGTATTTCGTTACGATCTGAGAGATAGCACACGGAAAAAAGCAAACGTGCAAACGGCGGGCGTTGGCGGGCGCCGGGCGCGCCCGCCGAAAGGGTGTAACTTAGTGCAACTGGTCGCTTTCGCCGGTGTTACCCGCATACAGCGCGGCAACATCAACCGGGTCAAAGACATAGTGGCTGCCACAGTAGTCGCAGTGCATGTCGATATTGCCGTCCTGCTCCAGCATGTCCGCCACTTCGTCGGTCGGCAGGGTCAGCAGCGCGTCGGCGCAACGCTGGCGAGAACAGGTGCAGCGGAACTGCACGTCCTGTGGTTCGTACAAGGTGACCTCTTCCTGATGGTACAGGCGGTACAACACTTCGTTGGCCGGCAGGCCGAACAGCTCTTCGCTTTTGACCGTGTTGGTCAGTTGCACCAGATGATCGAAATCATCGAGGTTGCCGTCCTGCGCCGGCAGCACCTGCAGCAGCATACCGGCCGCCGCGGCGTTGCCTTCCGCTTCGCCGGTGCGGATGAACAGGCGGGTTGGCAGCTGTTCGGACTGGCGGAAGTAGGCTTCCAGGCATTCGGCCAGGGTTTCACCTTCCAGGCCGACGACGCCCTGATAGCGCTCGCCTTCCGTCGGGGAAATGGTGATGACCATGACGCCGTTGCCGATCATCTGATGCAAGGTGCTGTCGTCGGCGATAGGCGCCTGGGTGCGCGCAACGCCGCGCATCTCCTGGCGGTTGTTGCCGTTGATCACCGCCAGCTTCAGCGGGCCGTCGCCTTGCAGCTGAACGGTGATGTCGCCGTCGAACTTCAGGGTCGCGGTCAGCAGACTGGTGGCGACCAGCAGCTCGCCCAGCAGTTTTTGCACCGGCGCCGGGTAGTCGTGGTTATTCAGGATCTGCTGATAGGTTTCGCTGACGGTAACCAGCTCGCCGCGCACCGCGTAGTTTTCAAACAGGTAACGGTGCAATTGGTCATGGTTGGACATAATCTTCTCTCATTGCGGTGAGGGGTTATTCCGGCTCACCAAATTTAAATTTCATCAGGTCGCGCCGCTCCTTTTTGTCCGGACGACGGTCCGGATGCGGCATGGTCAACGCGTTCATCTTGCGCGCCAGCGCCATTTTTTCGCGGTTGGCGATGCTGGCTTCGGTTTCCTGATACATTTGCTGCGCCTCGCCGGCGCCGCGGCGTTGGCTGGTCAGCGCCAGCACGATCACCGTACGTTCTTCGTTGCCCTGCCGCAGCTTGAGCTCGGCGTTAAGTTCGACAATCTTGCTCGGCTTGCCACGCTGGCCGTTGTAATGCACCTTGCCGCCGTCGATCATTTCGCGCGCCAGCGCGCGGGTCTTGTAGAAGCGTGCGGCCCACAGCCACTTATCCAGCCGGACCGCGTCGTCGCGCGTCGCTTTTTCCTTCATGCTTCCCCCTTGGCCAGCGCCGGTATCAGCAGGCGATAGTCGCGCATCGACGGATGGCGCTGGAAGCTTTTCTCCGCCGTGCTGGAGTCCGGGTTTTGCACGCCCAGGCAGTAACGAATGCCGAAAGTGCGCGCCGCGTCGAGGATCGGCTCGCCGTCGTCGACGAACAGCGTGCGCTGCGGGTTGAACCCGGTGTGCTGTTGCACCGCCTGCCACAGACGCTGATCTTCTTTCGGATAACCAAATGTGTGGGTGGAAAACAATAAATCAAGGTGCCGATCCAGACCGGTATGCTCGATTTTCACCGCCAGGCTGTGCGGATGGGCGTTGGTCAGCAAAATGGTTTGCAGGCCGGCGCCGCGCAGCGCCCGTAAAAATGGCTCGGTGTCCTCGCGCAGCCGGGCGCGGCTGCCCACTTCGCTGGTCATGCGGTAGATATCCAGATCCAACCGCTCGCTCCAGTAATCGAAGCAATACCAATTCATGGTGTGCTGCACCGCCTGATATTCCCGCTCAATAATATTGCGGGCTTCGTCAAACGGAATGGCGCGCCTTTCGCTCAGCGCTTGCGGCACCAGGCTGAGCCAAAAGTGACTGTCGAATTCCAGATCCAGCAAGGTGCCGTCCATATCCAGCAGCACGGTATCGATCTGCGGCCAATCAAACTCGGGAACCATAAAAACTCCACGGGCGAACCGACGGGCGGTCCGCAGATGAGAATAATAGCGTTAGCGTAGCATAAGCAGATGACAGGGCGGAGGCCCCGGCGTCAGGTTCAGGGCATCGGCCGCATCGACATCGGATTGAGCTGCGGGTTGAAGCAGCTGTCGTAGTAACGCTGGATATCGGCGACGCGGTGTTGATTTATGCGCCGACGCTGCACCAGCCGCCAGGCGTTATAGCCCAGGCTGACGACCACCGCCAGCAACAGCAGGCTGGTGCCGAGGTAACGCCACAGGGTGATCATGTCCGGTTCGCTGTGCAGCGCCACGTGGCGGGTGCCGTTGGCATCGACGCTGAGGCTGGTGATCACCCCCTGGGCCTGGAACGGGGTATGCAACAGCAGAGTGGAAAGGCGCTGCAGCTCATTCCACTGGTCGAGGGCGTTGTATTCGCTTTGCGGCACCGAGGATTGCGGGTGGCTGACCAGTTGGCGGCCTTCGTCGCTGCGGATCAGGAAACCGCCCGGTGGCGGGCTGTTGAGCGCCGCGGCGGCCAGGCGCGTTTCATTGAAGATGAACGATGACGTGGCCACTTTGGTCAGGCTTTCCAGCGACTCGGCGCTCACCGGGCGCAGCAGAACGTTGACACCTTGCAGCGCGCCGGACCTGGCGCGTTTCATCAGGCCGCTCCAGTTTTTGGCGTTGCCCAGGTTGACCAAGGCGTTTTTTAACCGCACGCAGTCGTTTTCTGCCTGACATAAATCCTGAGTTTTCAAAACGATATCAGAGAAGTCATCCAACAGGATCATGCCGGATTTCTCGATGGCGCTGGCCAGCTGCGGGTTGACCTTCTGATCGGCGCCGCTCGGATGCAGCTGGCTGTTGACCGTGGCCAGCAGGGCCGTCGCTTTGTCTATGACTTCCGATTCCGGCTGCGGGAGCGGGGCAGCGTTGTTCCAATAGATGCCGGAGCAGTCGAACGGCGCAAAATTGACGGTGCCGCCACCGTTGGCCGGCGGCGGCACATAGCACATGCCGCTGCCGCGCACTTTCAGCGTGTCGCCGATGCGCAGCGGCGTGGCTTCCAGGGCCTGCACGCTGGTCACTTCCACTTTTTGCGCACCCTGCAGCCAGGCCATGCTGAGGGTCAGCGGCAGGTTGAGCGGGATATAGATCAACAGCAACAGCAGTACCAGCGCCGAGCTGGCGACCAGCACCGCGTTGCGGCCCCACTGCTGCAGCGGGAAATTCTTCACTTCGTCATGCAGCGAGAGGAAGCGCCCCTGGCGCACTACCTGCCGATTGAGGTAGACGTCCACATCGGTGGTCTTGCCCAGATCCTGAGTCAGGTACGGCTGCCAATGCGGTGGGTAGATAAGATCGATGATGCCGAGCGAAATGTTGCTGATCTGCCCCTGATCGGACTCGCCGAACAGGCCCCAGCGCTTCGGCGTGCCGCGCAGGCAGTGGATCTCTTTCAGCTCACGCGACGCCGGACGGCGGAACAGGTTCCAGCATCCCCAGGCGATCATCAGCACCGCCACAAAAATCATCCAGGGGATAACCAGCACCGGGCTTATCAGGCTGAAGAACAGCAGCAGCAGTGCGGCGGAGATGATGACGGCTTCGCGGATGCCGTTCGGCCGGTTCAGCGCATGCTCTTCCGGCGTTTCCTTGCGAATATTGACCAGCTCGACATGCTCGCTCTCTTCCTTGCGGATGGACGCGTTTTTGGTCGGCGTGGTGGCCACCACCGGCGGCTGCGGCCGGTCGTGAATGTGATCTTTCAGCGAGTGCCCGTTGAGCGAAATCACCAGCGGCAGCGTCTGGGTTCTGATCACTTCCACATGGTTGTCGGCGGTGATATAGGGTTCCCAAAACGGCGGCAGATGCACCTCTTCCGCGTCGAGGTAATAGCGCCATTTATTGGGATCGTCGCTGGCCAGCCCGTAGCGGGTGATGGCGTGCGTGACCGGATATACGTTATCGCTTTGCGGGGTGAGCGCCAGCTTGGCCGCGGGCAGCGTAGCGCCGCCGCCGGGCAACAGTTTGTTGCTCAGTTTGTTTTGCTGACTGAGATAGAACTCGACCGCGGCGCGCTCTTCGTCGGTCAGCTTGCGGTGGGCAGGCTTGATAAACGGCAATGCGTGCGCCAGCGCCGACGGGTTGCGGGCCTTGAACCACAGGTACAGGCCGGCGGCAATCAGGCAGACAAGCACTAAGGCCAATATCAACACTATTGTGCTCATGCAATCCCCATCTCACACCCGTGAATTTCGCCAACTTGATGAAAAGCTGAATATTATACGGAGTAAACCGCCAGGAGGCACCCAGAACTAATGAGGGAACAAACAGATTCTCGCTCTGGATCTCATTCCTTCATGACGCAAGGCCATTTTATCACTGATTCTTGCCTGCGTGATACTAGCAACCGGCCTCTGTCGTCGATATCGGTATTATCCTATTTTCTTGCGCGCTGTTTGCTGAATCAGTACGGAAAATCGCCGGCCGCTGGCTACGCTTGTTAAAAGAAAGTAAATTACTGTTCATGCGCGTTGCGGCGGAGCTTGCCCTTAACGCACAATGTGATCAGGATCGAATTTGGTCAGCGTTTGAGCGCCAACGAGCCGTGCGTTACGCCAATCATTTTTTCGGTTGCCCCGTCCGCGCCTGGGTAACCTCTTTGAGGCAATCATGGATAAACACCTGCAAAAACCTAAAATTCTGAAAGTGGAAACGGTCGCGCGTTCGCGTTTGTTTAACGTCGAGTCGGTCGATTTGGAATTCAGCAACGGTGTTCGGCGGGTGTATGAGCGCATGCGGCCTTCGGATCGCGAAGCGGTGATGATCGTGCCGGTGATTGGCGATGACCTGCTGCTGATCCGCGAATATGCGGTCGGCACCGAATCCTATGAGCTGGGGTTCCCGAAAGGGCTGATCGATCCCGGTGAAGGGGTGCTGGAGGCGGCCAACCGCGAGCTGATGGAAGAGGTGGGGTACGGCGCGAAACGCTTTGATTTTCTCAGTAAGCTGACGATGGCGCCGTCCTACTTTTCCAGCAAAATGAATATCGTGCTGGCGCACGATCTCTATCCGCAGAGCCTGGAAGGGGATGAGCCGGAGCCCTTGCCGCAGGTGCGCTGGCCGATCGCCAACATGATGGCGCTGCTGGCGGAACCGGATTTCCGCGAGGCGCGCAACGTCAGCGCGCTGTTCCTTTCCGAGGCATTTTTGCGCGCGTCGCGCTGATACGCTTCACGCCGAATAAAAAAGGGCCAGATTTCTCTGGCCCTTTTCGATCAGAACAGCTCGTGGCTTTCGCCGCCCGGATCGGTCAACGTGGTGCCGGTATCGCGCGATGGGTAGTCCGTCGGCTGCGTTCCTTCGATGAAGTACTCGGAACGGCTGCCGCCGCCACCGCCTGAGAGCTTGCCGCTGCTCTTGTCGATGGTGACGCTGATGATGCCCGGCGGCGGCGTGACTTTCTGCTCAGGGATGCCTTCCAGCGCGGTTTTCATAAAGTCGTCCCATGCCGGCTGGGCGCTCTTGGCACCGCCTTCACCGCCGGAAATCTGATCCGGGATAGCGCCGGACACCGTCGAACGGCCCAGGTCGCGGCGGTGATCGTCGAAACCGATCCACACCGAGGTCACGGTATCCGGGCCATAGCCGGAGAACCAGGCGTCCTTGGAACTGTTGGTGGTACCGGTTTTGCCGCCGATATCATGACGTTTCAGATCGCGGCCGGCGCGCCAGGCGGTACCCATCCAACCCGGTTCGCCGAAGATGTTGCTGTTCAGCGCGTCGTGGATCAGGAAGGCCAGCTGTGTGCTGATGACGTGCGGCGCATACTGTTGGTCGCCGTCCTGCTGTACCTGAGCCGGGGTGACTTGCTCCAGCTGAGGCATCGGCACCGTGCTGTTGTTGCCTTCCTGCGAGGTGGCGACGTTTTCGATGTTGTCGTCGGACAGCACCGCCGAACGGTGGGTATCGCCGTAGATCACCGGCAGGTTACAGCTGCCGCACACCACTTTCGGTTTGGCTTCGAACACCGTATTGCCGTTATCGTCTTCAATTTTGGTGATGAAGTACGGATCGACCAGGTAACCGCCGTTCGCCAGCACCGCGTAGCCGCGTACCAGCTGCATCGGGGTGAAGGAGGCGGACCCCAGCGCCAGCGATTCGGTATGCACGATATTCTGCGCCGGGAAGCCGAAGCGCTGCAGATATTCCGCCGCGTAATCGACGCCCATCGCGCGCATCGCGCGCACCATCACCACGTTCTTCGATTGCCCCAGCCCCTGTCGCAGGCGAATCGGGCCGTCGTAGGTCGGCGGCGAGTTCTTCGGCCGCCAGTCGGTGCCGGCGCCGGCATCCCAACGGGTAATCGGCAAGTCATTCAGAATGGTGGCCAGCGTCAGGCCTTTATCCATCGCGGCGGTGTACAGGAACGGTTTGATGTTCGAGCCCACCTGACGCAGGGCCTGCGTGACGCGGTTGAACTTGCTCTGGTTGAAATCGAAGCCGCCAACCAGCGCTTTCACCGCGCCGTCGTTCGGGTTGATAGAGACCAGCGCCGAGTTGACGTCCGGCACCTGCGACAGCCACCAGGCTTCGTTCACTTTACGCACCCACACTTGCTGGCCGGCCTGCACTACGTCGGTGACGCGTTTCGGCGTTGGGCCCTGCTGAGTGTCCGAACGGTATGGGCGCGCCCAGCGCATGGTCGCCATCGGCAGGGCAATGCTGCTGCCGTCGGCCAGCATCGCCGTCGCTTCCTGCGGGTTGGCGGCGGTGATCACCGCCGGCGCCAGCGGGCCGTAGTTCGGCAGGTTTTTCAGCGAGTCGACAATCTGTTTGCGATCCCAGGCCGCTTCGCCGACTTTCCACAGCACGTTTGACGGGCCGCGATAGCCGTGGCGCATGTCATAGGCCAACACGTTATTGCGCACCGATTCCTGCGCCGCCAGCTGCAGCCGCTTGGTCACGGTGGTGTAAACCTTATAACCGTCGGTATAGGCGTTTTCACCGTAGCGCTTGATCATCTCCTGACGCACCATCTCGGAGAGATACGGGGCGGAGAAGCTGATTTCCGGCGCATGGTAGTTGGCGACCAGGTCTTCGGAGCGCGCCTGATCGTACTGCGCCTGCGTGATGTAGTGTTCGTCCAGCATGCGCGACAGCACCACGTTGCGACGGGCAACGGCGCGATCGTGCGAATAGAGCGGGTTGAAGGTGGATGGCGCTTTCGGCAGGCCGGCGATGGTCGCCATTTCGCTCAGGGTCAGCTGGCTGACGTCTTTGCCGAAATAGACCTGCGCGGCGGCGCCCACGCCGTAGGCGCGGTAACCCAGATAGATCTTGTTCAGATACAGCTCAAGGATTTCATCCTTGGTGAGCATCTGCTCGATGCGCACCGCCAGGAAGGCTTCCTTGATTTTACGCATCAGGGTGCGTTCCGGGCTTAAGAAGAAGTTACGCGCCAGCTGTTGGGTAATGGTACTGGCCCCCTGCGAAGCGTGGCCGGAGACCAACGCGATGGAGGCGGCGCGGAAGATGCCGACCGGATCGACGCCATGGTGATCATAGAAGCGGCTGTCTTCGGTGGCGATGAATGCGTGCACCATCACCGGCGGAATTTGATCCAGTTTCAGCGGAATGCGGCGTTTCTCGCCGTATTGGGCGATCAGTTCGCCATCGGCGCTGTAGACCTGCATCGGTATCTGCAGCCGCACATCTTTCAGCGTTGCGACGTCGGGCAGCTGCGGCTCGACATATTTGTACAAGCCGAAAATCGAGGCTGCTCCCAGCACGATGCAACATACTGCAAGGATTAGTAAATACTTTACGAACTTCACCTGAGATTTCCCATTTCTAAGTCATTTGGGCAGTTTATAAACAACCGCGCGGTAGTATAAAGGCAAGCCTGCGACATGGATATGTTCTTTTATCATCTGATGTTATGGAGGCTTGCGAAACATGTTCCCTCAAGCATGGCAGGTGGGGCTGGATATACAAATCGACTGCGTGCGGGCGGTGGCGGCCCAACGGCGCCGCAACGGCTGGCAGTTGCGCCACTGGTGGCAGCAGGCGCTGCCGCAGGCGGTTTTACGCGATGGCTGTCTGGAACCTTCCGAATTTCTTATCCGGGCGCTGCGGCAATGGCGCGTCCAACTGCCGCGACATATTTCCTTACGCATTGCCCTGCCGGCGCAGCGCGTGTTGCAGCAACGCATGGCGCAGCCGGACGCGCGGCTGCGCGAGCCGGAACGCAGCGACTATATCGGCGGCCACGGTGTGAAGCAGTTTCCGCTCGACGGCCAGACGCTGGCGCTCGACTATCGCACCGCGCCGGCGGATGAGGCGGCGCTGTTGCTGACCGCCGCGCGGCGGCAGGAGCTGCAGCAGTGGCTGCATTGTCTGCGTCAGGCTGGCCTGCATCCGCAAGCGGTCGATATCACCCCCTGCGCGCTGCGGATGATGGCGACGGCGGCAGGCGTGCCGCCCGCTGCGGGGCTGATGCACCGTCTCGAACGAGAATGGCTGTGGGTGGCGCCGGCCGACGGCGCGTTCGCCTTTGGTCTGGCGCCGGGCGACGATGACGCGCAGGCGCTGCGGGTGCTGCAAGCCCAGATGCCGGCGGGCGACGATCGGCCGATCTATGCCGGCAGCGTGCTGGCAGGTGCCTTGCCCGCCGGTTGCCTTGCCTGGTCGCCGCTCAGCGCCTTCACGCAGCTGCGTCCGCCGTTGCCTGCGCATCCTTCGGCGTTCGCGTTGGCCGGTGGCCTGGCGCTGCGCGAGGAGGATCGCTGATGTATCAGGTCAACTTTCTGCCCTGGCGACAACGCCGCGAGCGGCGACGCGGCTATTTCTGGTTGGGCGTGCTGCTGTTGCAGCTAACGGCACTGCTGCTGACGCTGTTCCTGGTCGCCGGCCAGTTGCGTCACCAACAGGCGCAGCGGCAGGCGCGGCTGGCGATGCTGGGTGAAGAGCTGGCGGCACTGACGTTGCTCGCCCGTCAGCAACAGCAAGAGCGGGCGCAGCGGGCGCTGCAGCGCGCCCGCGCCGAACGGCAGGCGAGCAATGCCCAACATAACCGGCGTTATTTTCAGCTGCTGCAGCAATTGTCCTCCAGCATTCCTCCACCGCTGTGGCTCACGGCGATGGAGAGTGATGCGGTGAACGGCCTGCGGCTGCGCGGATTGAGCCGCTCTCCTGCGGCCATCACGCAGTTCGAACGGCGGCTGGCGGGGATGCCTGCGTTGCCGCGGTTGCGTTTGGCTGAGGTGGCGCAACGCGACGACGGCCTGTACACCTTTCATCTGGCGGCGCAGTGGGGGCGTGATGGATAACCGTTTGTCCTCCGGGCTGCGCCTCTGGCTGAGCTTGCCGGGCTGGCTATTACTGCTGTCGCAAGGGTTGGGTATCGGCACGTTGGCGCTGTTGGGCGGCGGCTGGATGCTGCAAGACGAATGGCGTCAGCGGGAAAGCGCGGCGGAGCGGCAACAGCGCCTGCTGCAACAGATCGCCATGGTGCAACGCCAACTGGACGAGGTGCCGGAAACCGCTATCCCGGCGGCGCCGCTACCTCCGTCCACCACCGGCGATCTGGCGAGCGTGCTGCAACGGGCGGGAGGCGCGTTGTTGCGCTGGCAGCGGCAGGAAAAACCGCCGCGGCAAACGCTGAGCTTGCGCATTGACTACGCCGGTTTGCTGGCGCTGCTGGAGACGCTGCCCACCGATTTACGCCTTGAGCAGCTGAGCGTGGAGACGCCGTCCCTTGGCATGACGGCGCGGTTGGTTTTGCAGGATGCCACCGAGGATCAACCCAATGAGTAAAAGGCTCGGCCGTTGGTGGTGGTTGCTATGGCCATGGGCATTGTGCGCTGAGCCGCGCGACCCGTTTGCGCCGCTGCCGATGCCTGCTTGTGCCCAAACGGAGGCGTCGCCGGCGGGCTGGCGACTGAAAGGCGTCATCGGGCAACCGACGCTGCGCTATGGCTGGGTGGTGACGCCGGCGGGGCAATGGTTGCGCCTGCGGCCGCAGCAACGGGTGCTGGCCGAGCGCTGGCTGGTGACGCAGGTGCAGGCGCGTAGCCTGACGTTAACGGCGCTGACGGCCGAACCAGATTGCCCGGCGAGCCAGGGCGACGTCTCGCTCATGATGGACAACAAGGATGGCAAACCATGAAAGGATGTGCTGGATTGGGCTTGGCGCTGTGGTGCCTGGCGCTCGGCACCGCGCAGGCGCAGGATAAACAGCGGGTTTCCCTGGAATTTCAGGATGCGCCGGTCACGGTCATCCTGCAGGCGTTGGCGGATTATCGGCAGATGAACCTGATCGCCGCGCCCGGCGTGAGCGGCAACCTGACGCTGCGGCTGGAGAATGTGCCCTGGCCGCAGGCGCTGGCGTTGACCCTGCGCATGGGCAAACTGGCGATGACGCGGGAAGGCAACGTGATACTGATCTCGCCGGAGCCGGACGCACAGGAAAAAAGGCAGCAGCGAGAGGCGTTGGCGCAGCGGCAACCGCTGCACAGCCTGACCTTGACGTTACAGAACGGCGATGCGGCGGAAATTGCCGAAAGCCTCAACGCCCAACGTGGCGCGTTGCTGAGCGAGCGTGGCAGCGTGTTGGCGGATAAACGCACCAATACGCTGCTGCTGCGCGACACCGCGCCAATCCTGACGCAGTTGAAAAAGCGGGTAACGGAAATGGACGCGCCGCTGGCGCAGGTGCAACTGGCGGCGCATATCGTGACCATCAACCGCGAAAGCCTGCGTGAGCTTGGCGTGCGTTGGGGGTTGGCGCCCGACGACAGGCCGGCGCGGCCGTTGCGGCCGGGCAATGTCGGTGTCAACCTGCCGCTGGAGCGCAGCGCGGTGAACGCCGGTTTCCATCTGGCGCGCATCAGCGGGCGCTTGCTGAGCCTGGAGCTGACGGCGCTGGAGCAGGAGAATCAGGTGGAGATCATCGCCAGTCCACGCCTGCTGACGGCGCACCTGCAAACCGCCAGTATCAAGCAGGGAACCGAGATCCCTTACGAAGTGTCAAGCGGCGCCAGCGGTGCGACTGCCATCGAGTTCAAAGAGGCGGTGCTGGGCATGGAGGTGACACCGAAAGTGTTGCCGGACGGGCGCATCACGCTGACGCTGCACATCAGCCAAAATATGCCGGGGCGCGCTATCAGCCGCGGGGCGGGTGAGGCACTGACCATCGATAAACAGGAGATTAAGACGCAGATCACGGTGAAAAACGGTGAAACCCTGGTGCTCGGCGGTATTTTTCAACGGCATAGCGGCAAGACGGCGGACAAGGTGCCGGGGTTGGGGGATGTGCCGTTATTGGGAGGCTTGTTCCGACAAAGCGGCGCACAACAGCAAAAACGCGAGCTGGTGATCTTCATTACGCCGACTCTGATTAAGGGATAAGCGGCGGCCTGTCGGCCGGGCGGCAAATCTCCTAAAGTTGATGAGCAGATACACTTTTTTATCTCCTTGGGGGGATCTGCGTTTGACGCTGCGGCCGATTTAGCTTACAAGGGTTACCGAATTGAGCACCGAGGTTTTTTGTTAGCGTCAAGACGCCGTTAAAAACATATGGTTTCCCTCCCGCGGCGTGGATTGCGATTTATTCGGTTGCCAAACTACCAAGAGTGTTGAGATAATTTTTCGTCTGATCTCGCACTATCGCTCATGAGGTTTCAGTTTAGGTCCCGCCGCTGATTTGATTGGCGGGGCGGGTTAACATTAACGAATTGTCTTAGTAATACCGAAAAACATGGCAGAGAAACGCAATATCTTTCTGGTTGGGCCTATGGGTGCCGGCAAAAGCACTATTGGCCGTCAGTTAGCTCAGCAACTCAATATGGAGTTCTTCGACTCCGATCAAGAAATTGAGCGACGTACCGGAGCTGACGTGGGCTGGGTATTCGACGTGGAAGGGGAAGAAGGTTTCCGCGATCGTGAAGAAAAAGTCATTAATGAACTGACGGAAAAACAAGGGATTGTGTTGGCGACCGGCGGCGGTTCGGTGAAGTCGCGCGAAACGCGCAACCGTCTGTCCGCGCGCGGTGTGGTGGTCTATCTGGAAACCACGATCGAGAAGCAGCTTGCTCGTACCCAGCGTGATAAAAAACGCCCGCTGCTGCAGGTCGATTCTCCGCCGCGTGAAGTGCTGGAAGCCTTGGCGAAAGAGCGCAATCCGTTGTATGAAGAGATTGCCGATGTCACCATCCGCACCGACGATCAGAGCGCTAAAGTGGTTGCCAACCAGATCATCAACATGCTGGAAAGCAACTGATTGCCGCTTTCCGCGTTCGCCGTCGGCCAATGCGGAAAACTGATTTGTGTTCCCCGCCGCAGCGGGGATCAACCACCGCCGCACCATACAGAGAACTGAGCGCGACATGGAGAGAATTACTGTAACGCTTGGGGAGCGCAGCTACCCGATTACCATCGCCGCCGGATTGTTTAACGATCCGGCTTCTTTTATGCCGTTGAAGGCGGGTGAGCAAGCGATGTTGGTCACCAACCAGACCCTGGCGCCGCTTTATCTTGAGCGTGTCCGGCAGGTGTTGGAGCAGGGCGGCGTCGTGGTGGATCAGGTGATCCTTCCCGATGGTGAGCAGTACAAATCTCTGGCGGTGTTGGAGCAGGTGTTTTCGGCGCTGCTGGAAAAACCGCACGGGCGCGATACCACGCTGATCGCCCTCGGCGGCGGCGTTGTCGGCGATCTGACCGGCTTTGCCGCCGCGTGCTACCAACGCGGCGTGCGCTTTATTCAGGTTCCCACCACGCTGTTGTCGCAGGTGGACTCTTCCGTGGGCGGCAAGACCGCCGTCAACCACCCGCTCGGCAAAAACATGATCGGCGCTTTCTATCAACCCGCTGCGGTGGTGGTTGATCTGGATTGCCTGAAAACCTTGCCGGCGCGTGAACTCTCTTCCGGCCTGGCAGAAGTCATCAAATACGGGATCATCCTCGATCGCGAGTTCTTCGTCTGGTTGGAAAACAACATCGATGCGCTGATGGCGCTGGATATGCAGGCGTTAGCCTACTGTATCCGCCGCTGCTGTGAGCTCAAGGCCGAGGTGGTGGCCGCCGACGAACGCGAAAGCGGCCTGCGCGCCTTGCTGAATCTGGGCCATACTTACGGCCACGCCATCGAAGCCGAAATGGGCTACGGCGTATGGCTGCACGGCGAAGCGGTGGCTGCGGGCATGGTGATGGCGGCGGAAACCGCGCACCGTCTCGGCCAGTTCTCCGTTGAAGATATCGAACGCATCAAAACGCTGCTGCTGCGCGCCGGCTTGCCGGTCTGCGGGCCGCAGGAAATGACGCCGGAATCCTATCTGCCGCACATGCTGCGCGACAAGAAAGTGCTGGCGGGTGAACTGCGCCTGGTGCTGCCGACCGCGATCGGTGCGGCGGAAGTGCGCGGAGGCGTAGGGCATGAGCTGGTGTTGGCGTCGATCGCCGCCTGCCTGCCTGAGCAGACGCGTAATTAAATCGGACTAAGTAACAGTGGCTTAGCCGCCATTTGCATCTATATTAATACAGTGAGCAGAGCACGACGGGTGTCGCTTTGCCATCATCGGGTTAATCTGCCCGTGCCACGGTAGGTCTACGGTGGTGGGCTTTTGCCTCTAGTTGGAGGGTTTCAGATGGACGAGTTTAAACCGGAAGACGATCTCAGACCTGATAGCAGCGATCGTCGCCCTACGCGCTCGCGCAAGCCGGCCGCCGCGCCGCGCTTCGCCGTTTCACGCCAACATTTGATGATTGGCATCGGCATTTTGGTGCTGCTGCTGCTGATTATCGGCATCGGTTCCGCCCTGAAGGCGCCGACCAAACATGAAGCGGCTCAGGAGAACGGCGCGCAAAACGGCGGAGCCCGCGATATCAACCTGTCCGGTTCTTCGTCGCTGACTACCGCCAACAACGGCGTGCCGGGCGGTACCACGGATACCCACGATAACAACGGCGTGAGCGCGACTCAGCCGCAGCAACCGCAGAACGTCAGCGTTCCGCCGATCTCCGGCACGCCGACCGAAGCGCAAACGCAGCCTCAGCAGGGCGGTGCGCAGCAGCGCGTCGATTTGCCGGGCAACATGGCGGATGCGTTGTCGCAGCAGCAGGGACAGGTGGATGCGGCGACCCAAGGCATGACCGGCGCAGCGTCGACGTTGCCGACCGCACCGGCGACGGTGATGAGCGGTGCCGCAGCGCGCGAAGCGACGCGTCCTGTGCAGGGAACCGCGCCGCAACAGCATAAAACGCCGGCGAAAACTGCCGCCGCCAAACCGACCGCAACGCAGCATAAATCACCGACCACGGTGTATACGCCGCCGGCCAGGCCGTCTTCCACCGCGAAAGCGGGAGCGGTCGCCAGCAGCGGCAGCTCTGTGCAGTCTGCGCCGGGCAGCCACTATACCTTGCAGCTGAGCAGCGCTTCGCGTTCCGATACGCTGAACGCCTACGCCAAACAGCAGAAGCTGCAGAATTACCTGGTGTACGCCACCAAGCGTGACGGCAAGCCGTGGTACGTACTGGTGAGCGGCAACTATGCTTCTTCCGCAGAAGCGAAGCGCGCCATTGCTTCGTTGCCGGCGGATGTGCAGGCGAAAAAACCGTGGGTCCGACCTGTACACCAAGTGCAGCAAGATCTTAAAAAATAAATCATTTAAATTTGTGCGCTGATGTGCTGTCTGAAACAGAGTACAATCCGCCGCTCTGAATTGTATAAGTAGCTAATTGACGGCATGAAGAAAAACCGCGCTTTTTTAAAATGGGCTGGTGGAAAATACCCGCTGGTAGATGAGATTCGTCGCCATCTGCCGGCGGGAGACTGCTTAATCGAGCCCTTCGTGGGTGCGGGATCCGTCTTTCTGAATACGGATTACGACGCCTACATTCTCGCCGACATCAATAGCGATCTTATCAACCTGTATAACATCGTTAAGCTGCGCACGGATGACTTCGTGCGCGATGCCCGCACGCTTTTCGCCGATGAATTCAATAACTCGGATCAGTTTTACCTGCTGCGAGAAGAGTTCAATACTAGCACCGAGCCTTACCGCCGGGCGCTGCTGTTCCTGTACCTGAACCGTCACTGCTATAACGGCCTGTGCCGCTATAACCTGCGCGGCGAGTTTAACGTGCCGTTCGGCCGCTACAAGAAACCGTACTTCCCGGAAGAAGAGCTCTACTGGTTTGCCGAAAAATCGCGCAATGCCACTTTTGTCTGCGAGCATTACCGCGATACCATGGCGAAGGCCGTGGCCGGTGCCGTGGTGTATTGCGATCCGCCTTACGCGCCGCTGTCGGCGACGGCGAATTTCACCGCTTACCACACCAACAGCTTCAGCATTGCCGATCAGCAGAGTTTGGCGCATCTGGCGCACCAGCTCTCGGTAGAGAGCCAGGTACCGGTATTGATCTCCAATCACGATACCGAGCTGACGCGCGACTGGTACCAGCATGCTGCGCTGTATGTGGTGAAAGCGCGCCGCACGATCAGCCGCAATATTCTCGGCCGCAGCAAAGTGAACGAGCTTTTGGCGTTGTATCGCTAAGCCGGGGGCACCCCGGCGCATAACAACTCGACCCTACGTTTGGAGAAGCGGATGAAAAAGTTTTTGATTGCCCCGTCCATTCTGTCGGCAGATTTTGCCCGGTTAGGTGAAGATACCGCTAACGTGCTGGCCGCAGGCGGCGACGTGGTGCACTTCGACGTCATGGACAACCACTACGTGCCCAATCTGACCATCGGTCCGATGGTGTGCGAAGCGCTGCGCAACTACGGCATTACCGCGCCGATTGACGTGCATCTGATGGTCAAGCCGGTAGATCGCATCGTGCCAGATTTCGCCAAGGCCGGCGCGTCTTATATCTCTTTCCACCCCGAAGCTTCCGAACATGTCGATCGCACCATTCAGCTGATCAAAGAGCACGGTTGTAAGGCCGGCCTGGTGTTCAACCCGGCGACGCCGCTAAGCTACCTCGATTACGTGATGGATAAAATTGACGTGATCCTGCTGATGTCGGTCAACCCGGGCTTCGGCGGCCAGTCGTTTATCCACGGCACTCTGGACAAGCTGCGCCAGGTACGCAAACTGATCGACGACAGCGGTCGCGATATCCGCCTGGAAGTCGACGGCGGGGTGAAAGTGGATAACATCGCCGAAATCGCCGCCGCAGGCGCTGATATGTTCGTCGCCGGTTCCGCCATCTTTGGCCAGCCGGACTACCGCAAGGTGATTGACGAAATGCGCAGCGAGCTGGCGAAGGTTACCCATGGCTGATTTCGGCTCGATCCGCGCATTGGCCTTCGATCTGGACGGCACGCTGGTCGACAGCGCGCCGGGTCTGGCGGCCGCCATCGATATGGCGCTGGAAGAGATGGGCCTGCCGCAAGCGGGTGAGGAGCGGGTTGGCACCTGGATCGGCAACGGCGCCGACGTGCTGGTGCAGCGCGCGCTGCGTTGGGCGGAGGCGGAAGGCACGCCGGAGCAGTGCAGCCGGCTGCGTGAACGCTTCGACCATTTCTACGCGCAGACCGTCGACAGCGGCAGCCGTCTGTTCCCACAGGTGCAAGAGACGCTGGCCCGCCTGGCCGCGCACGGTTACCCGATGGCGCTGGTGACCAACAAGCCGACGCCGTTCGTGGCGCCGCTGCTGGCAGCGTTGGGCATTGGCGACTATTTCTCGCTGGTGATCGGTGGCGACGACGTGACGGAAAAGAAACCGCACCCGGCGCCGTTGTACCTGGTGCTCGGCAAGCTTGGCCTGCGCGCGCATGAACTGCTGTTCGTCGGCGACTCACGCAACGATATTCAAGCCGCGCAGGGCGCCGGTTGCCCGAGCGTCGGCTTTACCTACGGTTATAACTACGGTGAATCGATCGCCCTGAGCCACCCCGATCGGGTGTTGGAGCGCTTCGCCGATTTGTTGCCCGCTCTTGGGCTGTCATCTTTAGAGAATCAGGAAATTTAAACATGAGTAAGCCCATCGTATTTAGCGGCGCGCAGCCGTCCGGCGAACTGACCATCGGCAACTACATGGGTGCGCTGCGTCAGTGGGTGCAGATGCAGGACGACTACGACTGCATCTACTGCATCGTCGATCTGCATGCCATCACCGTGCGCCAGGACGCCGAGAAGCTGCGCAAGGCCACGCTGGATACGCTGGCGCTGTACCTGGCCTGCGGCATCGATCCGGAAAAAAGCACCATCTTTGTGCAGTCGCACGTGCCTGAGCACACGCAGCTGAGCTGGGTGCTGAACTGCTACACCTATTTCGGCGAACTGAGCCGCATGACGCAGTTCAAGGACAAATCCGCGCGCTACGCGGAGAACATCAACGCCGGGCTGTTCAGCTATCCGGTGCTGATGGCGGCGGATATCCTGCTGTATCAAACCAACCAGGTGCCGGTGGGCGAAGATCAGAAACAGCACCTGGAGCTGAGCCGCGACGTGGGCCAGCGTTTCAACGCGCTGTACGGCGACGTGTTCAAAGTGCCGGAGCCGTTTATTCCTAAATCCGGCGCGCGCGTGATGTCGCTGCAGGAGCCGACCAAGAAGATGTCCAAGTCGGACGACAACCGCAACAACGTGATCGGCCTGCTGGAAGATCCGAAAGCGGTGACCAAGAAGATCAAACGCGCAATGACCGACTCGGAAGAGCCGCCTGTCGTGCGTTACGACGTGGTCAACAAGGCGGGCGTCTCCAACCTGCTGGATATCCTCGCCGGCGTGACCGGCAAGAGCATTGCGCAGTTGGAAGCCGAGTTTGAAGGCCAGATGTACGGCCACCTGAAAGGCGCGGTGGCGGAAGCCGTCTCCGGCATGCTGGCTGAGCTGCAGGAGCGCTACCACCGCTTCCGCAACGACGAAGCCTATCTGCAGCAGGTGATGCGCGACGGCGCCGCCAAGGCCCGTGCACGCGCACAGGAAACCCTGGCGAAGGTCTACCAGGCCGTCGGTTTCGTACCGCCGCAGGCGTAACGCCGGCGCAAATAAAAAAAGCGGCCTAAGGCCGCTTTTTTTACGTCGGTATTACGCCATTTGCGCCAGGCTGGCGGGCGATTCCTCGCTGGCGAACCAATTGAGCTTGCTGCGCAGGCTGACCACGCTGCCGACGATGATCAGGCTGGGGCTGGCGGCCTGCAGGGACAAGGCGCCCAGTTGGTGGAGCTCGCCTTCGATCACCCGCTGGCGGCAAGAGGTGCCGTTTTCCACCAGCGCCACCGGCGTGGCGGCCGGCAGTCCGTTCGCGATCAGCCGGCGCTGGATTTCCGCCGCTTGCGACAGCCCCATATAGAACACCAGCGTCTGTTGCCCGGCGGCCAGCGTCGCCCAGTCCAATCCACCGTCGGCCTTGGCGTGGCCGGTCACCAGGCGGACGCTCTGCGCATGGTCGCGGTGGGTGAGCGGGATGCCGCTGTAGGCGGAACAGCCGGAGGCGGCGGTAATGCCCGGCACCACCGAGAACGGCACGTTGGCGTCCGCCAGCGTCTCCAGCTCTTCGCCGCCGCGGCCGAAGATAAAGGGATCGCCGCCCTTCAGCCGTACCACGCGTTTGCCTTGCAGCGCCTGCTGTAGCAGAATTTGGTTGATCTGTTCCTGTGGCACGCAGTGGTGCCCGGCGCGTTTGCCGACGAAGATGCGCTCGGCGTCGCGGCGCGCCAGCGCCATGATCTCTTCGGAGACCAGCCGGTCGTAAACCACCACGTCGGCCTGCTGGATCTGTTGCAGCCCTTTCAGCGTCAGCAAACCGGCATCGCCCGGCCCGGCGCCCACCAGCACCACTTCACCGCGATCTGCCGGCTGTTCGCTGAACAGCTGTTCGAGCTGGCGTTCGGCCAGCGCGGCGTCGCCGTTGGCCAGCGATTGCGCCAGCCGATCGTGAGCGAACAACCGTTCCCAGAAGCGACGGCGTGCGCCGAGGCCGCTGAAGCGTTGTTTTACCCGCTGCCGCAGCGAGCCGCCCAGCTGGGCCAGCTTGCCGAGGTGTTGCGGCAGCATCGCTTCCAGCTTCTCGCGCAGCAGCCGCGCCAACACCGGCGCTTTGCCGCCGGAGGACACCGCCACCATGATCGGCGAACGGTCGATAATCGACGGCATGATAAAGCTGGCGCGTTTCGGGTCGTCGACCACGTTGCAGAACACCCGCTGCTGGTTGGCGCATTGGTACACCCGCGCGTTGACCTCCAGCCGGTCAGTGGCGGCGATCACCAGCCATTTTTCCGCCAACAGGCTCGGGCTGAATTCGCCCTCGGCCAGCGTCACCAGGCCTTCTTCCGCCCATTGGCGGAACTGCGGGGTGAAGTCCAGGGCGTTGACGGTCAGCGCCGCGCCGGCGTCCAGCAGCAGGCGCGCTTTGCGTTCGGCGATTTCGCCGCCGCCGACCAGCAGGCAGGCTTTGTGTTGCAGTTGGCAGAAAATCGGCAGGTAATCCATCGGCACTCCTCGGGGTCATCAGGGTGGGGGCGAAAGGCGCCCCCGAAAACTCAGGCGGTCTGACGTGCGGCGGCTTTCGCCGCCTGCGGGCGTTCGGCGCGCGGCGTGGCGTACCAATACCCCAGGCCCATCAGCACCGAGCCGGACAGGATGTTGCCCAGCGTCACCCACAGCAGGTTGTGGCCGATGCCGGCGAGGGTGTAGGCCTCGCTGTGGTTGCCGAACCAGGAGAGGGCGAACAGCGTCATGTTGGCGACGGAGTGTTCGTAACCCGAGGCGATAAAGGCCAGCAGGCACCACCAAATGGCGATGAACCTGGCGGCGCCTTCAACGCGGATCGCCATCCAAATAGCCAGACAAACCAGCCAGTTGCACAGCACGCCCTTGAAGAACAGCACTTCGGCCGGCGCGGTGGTTTTCGCCAGCGCGGCGCTGTGCACCAGGCTGGTATCCACCGGCAGCAGGCTGCCGCCGCCGTAGTAATACATCAGCGCCACCAGCACCGAGCCGAGCAGGTTGCCGAGCCAGGTTTGCGGCAGCACCGCCCACATCTGGCTCTGGCGGATGGTGCCGGCTTTGACGCCGAGCGTCAGGAACATCGTATGGCCGGTGAACAGCTCGGAACCGGCGATGATCACCAGCGTCAGCGCGATGCCGAAGGTGGCGCCCATCACCAGCGGCCGTATGCTTGGGTCGACCAGGTTGCCGAGGGTGAAGATCAGGATGATGCCGAGGCCGACGTAGGCGCCCGCCATCGCCGAACTGATCCAAAAGCCGAGCGGGCTCTCCTTCGCCAGGCGGACGATGCGCGCCGCGTTGGCGGCGCATTTGTTGATCGTATCGGTAAACATGTTGCCTCCCGAAAGGTTATGCCGCGACTTGCACGATGCCGTCGACCACCCGGCTGGCGAAGCTGGCGACGGAACGACTGTCATCTTCCAGACAGTGGCCGTCGTACAGGCGGAAACGCTGTTTCTTCAGCGGGCTGGCGACCCACAATTCGCCCTGATGCTCGGCGATGAGGCCGCGCGACAGCACGCTGGCCTGGGCGAACGGATCGATATTGCTGATGGCGAACACCTGTTCGTCGGCATAGGGGCGGAACACCGCCACCTGCCGATCGCCGATCAGGGCGCACACGCCGGTGCCGGGCAGAATGTCGGCGACGGGACAAACGGTAATCCACTGGCTCATGCGTGACTCTCCTCGGTATCGATCAGGGTGACGGGAATGCGCTCGTCCGGGCGCGCCGGGCGGTGCTGGTCGCGTTCGGCCACCACCTGCACGTTCGGATCGCGCAGCGGGCTGTTGATGAAGTGGGCGAAGCGCAGCTGCGTTTCCGGGTGCTCGACGGTCTCTTTCCATTCGCAGACCACCGCGTCGCGCAGGCGGGCGATCTCGGCTTCCAACTGCGCGTTGATGCCGAGCTTGTCGTCGACGATCACTTTGCGCAGGTAATCGATGCCGCCTTCCAGGCTCTCCAGCCACACCGAGGTGCGCTGCAGCTTATCGGCGGTGCGGATATAGAACATCATGAAGCGGTCTAGGTAACGCACCAGGGTCTCGCGATCGAGATCGGCGGCCAGCAGATCGGCGTGGCGCGGTTTCATGCCGCCGTTGCCGCAGACATACAGGTTCCAGCTGTTCTCGGTGGCGATGATGCCGACGTCCTTACCCTGTGCTTCAGCGCATTCACGGGTGCAGCCCGAGACGCCGAACTTCATTTTGTGCGGGGTGCGGATGCCTTTGTAACGGTGCTCCAGCGTGACGCCGAAGCCGACGCTGTCGCCGACGCCATAGCGGCACCAGGTGCTGCCGACGCAGGTTTTCGCCATGCGCAGCGCCTTGGCGTATGCGTGGCCGGTTTCAAAGCCGGCGGCGAGCAGCTTGCGCCAGATGGCCGGCAGGTCGTCTTTCTGCGCGCCGAACATGCCGATGCGCTGCGAACCGGTCATTTTGGTGTAGAGGTTGTACTCCTTGGCGATTTGGCCGATGGCCAGCAGGCCGTCCGGGGTGATTTCGCCGCCGGCGGAGCGCGGGATCACCGAGTAGGTGCCGTCTTTCTGGATATTGCCGAGGAAGTTGTCGTTGGTATCCTGCAGCGGCGTATGCTGCGGCTTGAGGATGTACTCGTTCCAGCAAGAAGCCAGCAACGAGCCGACGGTTGGTTTACAGACTTCGCAGCCGTAGCCTTTGCCGTATTTGGTCAGCAGCGCCTCGAACGACTTGATGCCTTCGACGCGGATCAGGTGGAACAGCTCCTGGCGCGAATAGGCGAAGTGTTCGCACAGGTGGTGGTTGACCTCGATGCCTTGCTTGCTCAGCTCGGCGTTCAGTACCTGGGTGAGCAGCGGGATGCAGCCGCCGCAGCCGGTGCCGGCCTTGGTTTCGGCCTTCAGCGCCGCCACGGTGTGGCAGCCTTTGTTGACCGCCTGGATGATGTCGCCTTTGCTGACGTCGAAGCAGGAGCAGATCTGCGCGCTTTCCGGCAGCGAATCCACGCCGATGGCCGGTTTGCTGCCCGCATGGGCCGGCAGGATCAGGCCGTCCGGGTTTTCCGGCAGCGCGATGCCGTTCAGCGCCAGCTGCAGCAGGTTGCCGTAGTCGCTGGTGTCGCCCACCAGCACCGCGCCGAGCAGGGTTTTGTTGTCGGCGCTGACGATGAGGCGTTTGTAGACTTCTTTGCTTTCATCCAGATAGACGTAGCTGCGGGCGCCCTCGGTGCGGCCGTGGGCATCGCCGATGCCGCCGACGTCTACGCCCAGCAGTTTCAACTTGGCGCTCATGTCGGCGCCCTGGAAGCCGTTTTCGCGGCCCAGCAGGTGATCGGCGGCCACCTGCGCCATTTTGTAACCCGGCGCCACCAGGCCGAAGGTGCGATCGCGCCAGGCGGCGCACTCCCCGATGGCGTACACGTCCGGATCAGACGTCTGGCAGCTGTCGTTGATGGCGGTGCCGCCGCGGCGGCCAATCTCCAGCCCGCATTGGCGCGCCAGCTTGTCCTGGGCGCGGATGCCGGTGGAGAACACGATGAAATCCACCTCCAGCAGGCTGCCGTCGGCGAAATGCAGGGTTTTGCGCGACGTGCCGCCGCCGTTGACGATCTCCTGGGTGTTTTTGCCGGTGTGCACCTTGACGCCCATGCGCTCGATCTTGCGGCGCAGCTGGTCGCCGCCCATCGGGTCGAGCTGTTCGGCCATCAGCACCGGAGCGAACTCGATCACGTGCGTTTCCACCCCCAGGCTTTTCAGCGCGCCGGCGGCTTCCAGCCCCAGCAGTCCGCCGCCGACTACCGCGCCGCGCTTGCTGCGGCGCGCGCAGGCTTCGATGGCGTTCAGGTCTTCGATGGTGCGGTAAACGAAGCAGTCCTGGCTATCCGAGCCTTTAATCGGCGGGATCCACGGGTAAGAGCCGGTGGCCACGATCAGCTTGTCGTAATAAACGGTGCGGCCGGTGTTGGAGTGGATGACCTTCTCGTCGCGATTGATGGTGATAGCGCGCTCGCCGATCAGCACCTTCACGCCGTGTTTTTCGTAAAAGCCTTCGCGCACCAGCGACAGCTCTTCGGCGGTGTGGTGCGAGAAGTAGGAGGAAAGGTGCACGCGATCGTAAGCGATGCGCGGCTCTTCGCAAAATACGGTGATGTCGAATTGGTCTTTGTCTGCTTTATCCAACAGATCTTCGATGAACCGGTGGCCGACCATGCCATTGCCGACGACGGCAAGTTTGACTCTGCTCATTATTGCCTCAAAATTCGGGTTTCCTAGGCTTACCTTATCTCTCCCGAGGGGCAATTTATTGATGCAAATCAATCACACTCTCATATACCTCTAACGTGGTATATAGATGATTTTTCACGTTTTTTGATAAGTTGCGGATTTTATTCACCTTTAGCTGAAGCGAGTCAGTTTGCATGCAAATTACCCCGCAGGGAGTAAACGCAGGGGGTAGGCATGAAACGGTGACTTTGTCAGCGCGATCCGCTGCCAGTATGATGAAGAAAACCAGCGCAACGGCAGAGGTGAAGGGTGGCGAAACGTCCATTGAAGTTTATCGATAACCTGCGTTTAAGCGGGCATGAAGGGTTGTGGCAACTGGCGATCGAGCAGGGGCGCATCGCGCATCTGGTGCCGCAACCGGAAGGGCTGGAGTGGCGCAGCGACGTGTTGGATGCGCAGGGCGGGCTGGCGCTGCCGGCGTTCGTCGAACCGCATATTCACCTAGATACCACGCAAACCGCCGGTCAGCCGGCCTGGAACCAGTCCGGCACGCTGTTCGAGGGCATTGAGCGCTGGGCCGAACGCAAGGCGCTGTTGACTCATGAAGACGTCAAGCAGCGCGCCTGGCAAACGCTCAAGTGGCAGATCGCCAACGGCGTGCAGTATGTGCGCACCCACGTCGACGTTTCCGATCCCACGCTGACCGCGCTGCGCGCCATGCTGGAGGTGAAGCAGGAGGTGGCGCCCTGGGTGACGCTGCAGATCGTCGCCTTCCCGCAGGAGGGGATCCTCTCTTATCCCAACGGCGAAGCGCTGCTTGAAGAGGCGCTGCGGCTGGGGGCCGACGTGGTGGGCGCCATTCCGCATTTCGAATTCACCCGCGAATACGGCGTGGAGTCGCTGCACAAGGCGTTCGCGCTGGCGCAAAAATACGATCGGCTGGTGGACGTGCACTGCGATGAGATCGACGACGAGCAATCGCGCTTCGTCGAGACCGTGGCGGCGCTGGCGCTGAAGCTGGAGATGGGGGCGAAAGTCACCGCCAGCCACACCACGGCGATGCACTCTTACAACGGAGCTTACGCCTCGCGGCTGTTCCGCCTGCTGAAAATGTCCGGCATCAACTTTGTCGCCAATCCGCTGGTGAACATTCACCTGCAGGGGCGTTTCGACAGCTATCCGAAACGGCGCGGCGTGACGCGGGTGAAGGAGATGCTGGAGGCGGAGATCAACGTCTGCTTTGGCCACGACGACGTGTTCGATCCCTGGTATCCGCTCGGCACCGCCAACATGCTGCAGGTGCTGCATATGGGGCTGCACGTGTGCCAGCTGATGGGCTATGGCCAAATCGACGACGGGCTGAAGCTGATCACCAGCCACAGTGCGCGCACCCTTAACCTCAGCGACTATGGCCTGGCGGCCGGCAACAGCGCCAACCTGGTGATCCTGCCGGCGGAAAGCGGTTTCGACGCGGTGCGCCGCCAGACGCCGGTGCGTTATTCGATTCGCCAGGGGGCGGTGATCGCCGAAACGCGGCCGGCGGAAACCACGCTGCATTTGCAGCAGGATGAGACGGTGGATTTTCGGCGCTAAGGCGCAAAAAAAGGGCGCCTTGCGGGCGCCCTTGATGAATTTGATGCGAAGAAATCAGTGCGTCACGTGACCGTGGCTGCGGTGCTTGGTCACGAAGCCCAGCAGCAGACACATCACGAATACCGCCAGGTACAGGCCGTTGGCGGTGGTCAGCGCCGCGTGCGCGCCGCCTTTCGCCACGATCGGGCCGGTGACCACGAAGGTCAGCATGGTGCCGATGGTGCCGCAGGTCAGGATAAAGTTGACCAGCTTCGGCGAGGAGACCTTGGTCTGCAGCGAGCCGAGGGTGATCAACGTGGTATAGATGGCGCTGGAAACGAAGCCCAGAGCCATGATGTAGTAGCCCAGGTGTTCCGGATTGTCGGTGCTGACGAACAGGTACATCGCGCCGGTAGCCAGCGCGGCCAGTACGGTAACGATGCGCTGCAGATCGAAGAAGCGCAGGATGAAGCTGAACACCCACATGCCGACCATGTAAGAGGTCCAGAAGTCGCTCACCAGCTTACCGGCCTGGCCGATGTCCATGTTGAACGACTTGGTGGCGTACTCAGGCACCCACTGAATGAAGCCCAGCTGGCCGAGGATGTAGCACAGCGCGGCGATCGACAGGAACAGCACGCCGATGCCCCATTTTTCTTTCTCGACCGGTTGACCGGCATCGGCGCCTTTCTTGCCCAGCACCGGGAATTCGGAGCACAGGGTCAGCACGAAGATCGCCACGTACAGCAGGCCGATGCAGGCGTAAACCCAGTACCAGCCGATATGGCGAGCCAGCAGCATCGCGGCGACGATCGGGAAGATCATCCCGGCCATGCTGAAGAAGGAATCGGTGAACAACAGGCGCGAACCGCGCTGGCGGCCGGCATACATGTGGGTGATCAGGAAGGTGCCGATCGACATGGTGATACCGCTAACCACGCCAAGGATAAACATGCACAGCGAGAACATGGTCAGGCTCTTGCCGAGCATCAGCCCTGCGACCGCCAGCACCATCAGGACAAAGCCGAAGATCAGCTGACGCTTCAGCGGGATGATTTCCATCAGCCAGGCATTGAGGAAGATCGAAATCAAAATACCGGCGTTGAGGAAAGTAAAGGTGTTACTCATGCTGGAAACCGGCAGATTAAAGTACTCTGCAATGTTTCCCATCACCATCCCTGTGACGATCACTAAAGCACCGGTCAGCGCGTACGAAAAGAAGCTGATCCAGGTAAGCCGTATGCGGTTACTGTCATTCATTGTATAGGCCTGAATATGTCTGTTAGAGGTTTTAACGCTGGCATAAGGCCGCTGGCTTTTCCTGGCAAACGCAGAAAAAAGTCCCGATCAGGCCACCAGGGGGCGGATCCTAGCACAGACAACGGGATTTTTTGTGATGGTTGTCGATTTTTTGATGCAACCTATGAAGGGAGGGTACGCATTATTGTGATCTATTTGCGTACCGTCACAATGGAATCACGGTTGACGATCGTCGGCTCAAATGGGTGCGCCGGGGTGGTGGGGTCGATCAGCCTGCGCGCCGCGTATTGGGCCATCTCGCTGATGGGAAAATGTACGCTGCTCAACGCCGGGCGTACAAAAGGCGCGCGTTCGCCGCTGTCGTAACAGATCAAGGAGATATCCTGCGGCACCCGCAGGCGGTGCTCGTTGATCGCCAGCAGCGCGCCGATCGCCATCTCTTCGTTGCAGCAGTAGATGGCGCTGGGCCGTGCGGCTTGCTGCAGCAGGCGATCGGCGCAGCGGTAACCGCTTTCCAGATCGTAAACGCCCTCCAGACAGGCCACCGGCTCGATATTCGCCGCCTGCATCGCCTCTTCAAACCCTTGCAACCGCAGGCGGCTCGACGGGCGCTCGCGCGGCCCGCTGATGCAGGCGATGCGCCGGTGCCCGGCATCGAGCAGTTGCTGGGTCGCCATGCGGCTGGCGAGCGGATGATCGAAGGTGACGCAGCGGTCTTCCAGCCCCGGCACCAGACGATCGAGCAACACGAAATGACGTTGCTCCGCCGCCAGCTGGCGCAGCCGATCGTCGCTGAGAAAACGCACGTGCAGGATCACGCCGTCGCAGCGCAGGCTGAACAGCCGCTGCACCGCCTGCCATTCGTTTTCGGCGCTGTTGCGGCCCTGGGTCACTAGCAGCTGCTTGCCGTGGGATTCGGCCTCGGTTTGCACGAAGTCCATCAGCGCGCCGAAGAAGCCGCCGCGATACGACGTGGTCACCAGCCCGAGGGTATTGCTGTGGCTGGAGGCGAGCGCGCGGGCCGCCGGATTGGGGGTGTAACCGAGCTGGGCGACGGCGCGTTCAACCTTCTCGCGGGTCGGCGCCTTGACGTTGCTGTCGCCGTTCACTACCCGCGATACGGTGGCGCGCGATACGCCCGCCAGCGCCGCGACATCTTCCAGTGTCACCATCGTCCAACTCCTGATTACGGCTAAAAAAATGGGTTCGGCGCGCCGAACCCCTGTCATACCGCGCGCAGGCGCTTACCTGAACTGCGGCAAATACGGCGCGTTTATCGTCAACACCTCGTCCAGCAACGGCTGCGCCAGATTGGCGTTGCCCACCAGCGGGTTGGCGATCAGCGCCAGCAAGCCGCTGCGGCGATCGCCGTGCACCGCGGCCTCGATGGTCAGGCGTTCGTAGGCTTTCACCTGCTGCGTCAGCGCCTGCATCGGCTCCGACAGCGGGCCGAACGTCAGCGGATGCGCGCCTTGGGCATCGACGATACAGTTGATTTCTATCACAGCATCGTCCGGCAGGCCATGGATTGCGCCGCGGTTTGCGGTGTTGACCACTAATTGCGTGCCGAGATTATTATGGATAGCACGAATTAGCTCCAGCGCAACCTCGGAATAGAAAGAACCGCCGCGGAAGCTGAGCTGTTCCGGCTTACTGTTCAACTGCGGATCGGCATACAGCTCGAACAGCTCTTTCTCCACCTGCATCACCTGTTCGGCGCGGGTGCCGCGCTCGCCGGCGGCGGCCATCTCTTCCGCCAGCATCTCACGGGTCTGGTAAAAATAGCGGTGGTACGGGCATGGGATCGCGCCGAGCGCGCGCAGGAAGTCCGGCTGCCAGGGCTCTTCCTTGATGTTGTTCATGGTCAGCGCCGCGCCGTCGCACAGCATGTCGATCACCTTGGCGGTGACGTCGCGCCCCTGCTGCGTGACCTGATGCACCCAGACCATGTGGTTCAGGCCGGCGAACTGCAGCTGCACGTCGGCGTAAGGCGCCTGCAGCATGTTGGCGATCATGTGATGCATGCTGATCGGCACGTTGCACAGGCCGATGATCTTCGCTTTGGTAAAGCGAGACACCGCCTCGGTGACGATACCGGCCGGGTTGGTGAAGTTGATTATCCAGGCGTCCGGCGCCAGCTTTTCCACCCGGCGGGCGATATCCAGCATCACCGGAATGGTGCGCAGCGCTTTGGCGAAGCCGCCGACGCCGGTGGTCTCCTGGCCGAGCAGCTGGTATTTGAGGCCCAGCCGTTCGTCGGCGGCGCGCGCCGGCAGTTGCCCGACGCGGAACTGGGTCAGCACGAAAGCGGCGCCGCGAATCGCTTCGTCCAGCGTGAAGTGCACGCTGACCTTCACCTGTTCCAGCCCATGGCGCGCCAGCATGCGGCGCGTCAGGGCGGCGATGGTTTCCACTTTTTGGCGGCCTGGCTCGACGTCCACCAGCGCCAGTTCGGTGACCGGCAGCTCCTCGATGCGCTGGATCAGCCCATCGACCAGCTCGGGAGTGTAGCTGCTGCCGCCGCCGATCACGGCGATTTTGAGCGTGCTCATGGGCGGCCCTCCGTCAGCGACTGACGGCGATAGAGCTCGATCATGTCGTCGGCCAGATCCTGGATCACCATGGCGTTCATCAGATGATCCTGCGCATGCACGGTGATCAGATTGATCGCCAGCTTGCCGCAGCCTTCGTCCAGGCCGATCAGCTCGGTCTGGATCAGGTGCGCTTTCTTCACCCACTCTTTGGATTCGGCCATGTGTTTGGCCGCGGCGGCGAAGTCGCCGGCGCGCGCTTGTCGCAACGCCATCAACGCATTGCTGCGCGCGCTGCCGGAGAACACCAGCAGTTCCATGATGGTGCTTTCAAACTCGGGGCTGACTTCAGTCATCAATTCACTCACGTCATTTCTCCAGGGGTTGCGCGGCGATGCCGCCGTGGGATGCTTCAATATCCGTTCTTTTTATAATGAGAGCGCTCTCATTTATATAGAGTAACGACAATGCGTGTGCAAACTGGGAGGCAGATCGCAAAAACCGCCCCAGGGCGGCACGGGGCAAAAAATGCGTGATGCGGTTGGCAAAAAAGCCTTCTGCGCCCATACTTTCCGCAGCAAAATTCAGGGCCGCCTAGGATATGTCCCGTAATTGGGTAAATATAGGTAAATGGCTGGCACTTGCCGATACAGCTCTTTAGAATCAAAGCGCTTTTCCGTTGTTTGTCTCTCAGAGAAAGGACCCGTTAATGTTCAAACGTACTTTAGTGACCTTCGTCGCGCTGTGTTCCCTGTCCGCAGTGGCACCAGCCGCACTCGCCGCCGGTGAGACCCATGTCATGCTGACGACCTCGGCGGGGAATATCGAATTGGCGCTCGACAGCCAGAAGGCACCGGTTTCCACCCAGAACTTCGTCGATTACGTGAACAGCGGGTACTACAACAACACCATTTTCCACCGTGTGATCCCGGGCTTCATGATCCAGGGCGGCGGTTTCACCGCTGACATGCAGCAAAAATCCACCAAGGCGCCGATCAAGAACGAAGCCGACAACGGCCTGCGCAACCTGCGCGGCACCATCTCGATGGCGCGCACCGCCGACAAGGACAGCGCCACCAGCCAGTTCTTCCTGAACGTGGCGGATAACGCCTTCCTGGATCACGGCCAGCGCGACTTCGGCTACGCGGTGTTCGGCAAAGTGGTGAAAGGCATGGATGTGGTGGACAAGATCGCTCAGGTGCCGACCGGCAACGTCGGCCCTTACCAGAATGTGCCGACCAAGCCGGTGGTGATTCTGTCGGCCAAGGTGCTGCCGTAAATTTTTTGGCCGATCCCGCCGGGGTCGGCCGTCCTTCCTCCCGAAGCCTTGCCTTCATCACTGTTTTCTCCCGCGCCCCATGCTCTAATCGGCAGACAATAACCAGACCGGAAATCCGGCGTTCGCCCTTTGTTGTCTCTGGATGAGTTGCTGCCATGTATGAATTTAACCAGGTGCTGTTGCTGTTGCAGCAGATGTGCGTCTATCTCGTTATCGCCTATCTGCTGAGCAAAACCCCGCTGTTCATTCCGCTGATGCAGGTGACCATTCGCTTGCCGCACAAGCTGCTGTGCTACGTGATCTTCTCGGTGTTCTGCATCATGGGCACCTATTTCGGGCTGCATATTCAGGATTCGATCGCCAACACCCGAGCGATAGGCGCGGTTCTGGGCGGGCTGCTGGGCGGGCCGTCGGTGGGCTTTCTGGTCGGGCTGACCGGCGGCCTGCACCGGTATACGCTCGGCGGCATGACCGACGTGGCCTGCGCGATCTCCACGGTGTCCGAAGGGCTGGTCGGCGGCATCGTACACAGCATCGCCATGCGCCGGGGGCGCATCGAGCTGCTGTTCAATCCGCTGTTCGTCGGCGGCGTGGCGCTGGTGGCGGAAGTGCTGCAGATGGCGATCATTCTGGCGGTGGCGCGCCCTTATAACGAGGCGTTGCAGCTGGTGGAACACATCGCGCTGCCGATGATGATCGCCAATACCGTCGGCGCGGCGATGTTTATGCAAATCCTGCTGGACAGGCGCGCCATGTTCGAGAAATACACCAGCGCTTTCTCTTCCAAGGCGCTGAAAATCGCCGAGCGCACCGAGGGCATCCTGCGGCAGGGCTTCGATCAGGAAAACAGCATGAAGGTCGCCCGGGTGATTTATCAGGAGCTGGGCATCGGCGCGGTGGCGATCACCGATCGCGACAAGCTGTTGGCGTTTATCGGCATCGGTGACGATCACCACCTGCCGGGCACGCCGATCGCCTCGGTGCATTCGCACCGCGCCATCGACAACAACGAGGTGGTCTATGCCGACGGCAATCAGCTCTCTTACTGCTGCTCGATCAATCCGGCCTGCAAGCTGGGATCGACGCTGGTGATCCCGCTGCGCGGCGAAAACCAGCGGGTCATCGGCACCATCAAGCTGTATGAACCGAAAAGCCAGCTGTTCAGCACCATCAACCGTACGCTGGGCGAAGGCATCGCCAGCCTGCTGTCGGCGCAGATCATGGCCGGACAGTACGAGCGCCACAAGCAGCTGCTGGCGCAGTCGGAGATCAAGCTGCTGCATGCGCAGGTCAATCCGCATTTCCTGTTCAATGCCTTGAATACCCTGGTGGCGGTGATCCGTCGCGATGGCGAGCGCGCCTGCGATCTGGTGCAGTCCCTCTCGACCTTCTTTCGTAAAAACCTCAAGCGCTCGGATGACGAAGTCAGCCTGGCGGACGAAATTGAACATGTGAACGCCTACCTGCAGATAGAGAAAGCGCGCTTCGCCGATCGGCTGGAGATTGCGGTATCGCTGCCCGAGGCGCTGCTGGCGGCGCGGCTGCCGGCGTTTTCGCTGCAGCCGATCGTCGAGAATGCCATCAAGCACGGCACCTCGCATCTGTTGGGCGTAGGCCGCATCGAAATCGGCGCCTGCTACGAAGGCGAGCATCTGCTGCTGCAGGTGACGGACAACGCCGGGCTGTTCCAGCCGAAACCGAACTGCAGCGGGCTGGGGATGAACCTGGTGGATAAACGCATTCGCGTGCGCTACGGCGAAGGCTATGGCGTGCAGGTGGATTGCCGGCCGGACGCCTACACCCGCATTACGCTTAATGTCCCTATGGAGAGGGCAGCCTGATGTTAAACGCACTGATTGTTGACGATGAACCTTCCGCGCGCGACAACCTGCGCCACCTGCTGGAAGCTGAAGCGGGGATCTCGATTATCGGCGAGTGCGCCAACGCCATCGAAGCCATCAGCCAGATCCATCGGCTGCAGCCGGACGTGGTGTTTCTCGATATCCAGATGCCACGCATCAGCGGGCTGGAAATGGTCGGCATGCTGGATCCCAACCGTATGCCGCACATCGTGTTTCTGACCGCCTACGACGAATACGCGGTGCAGGCATTTGAGGAGCACGCCTTCGACTATCTGCTGAAGCCGGCGGAGCCGACGCGGTTGAGCAAGACGCTGCAACGCCTGCGGCAGCGCAGTGCGCCGCAAGACGTGACGGCGCTGGATGAGAGCGCTGGCTACCTGAAATACATTCCCTGCACCGGCCACAGCCGCATCTATCTGCTGCGGTTCGATGAAGTGCTGGCGATCCGTTCCAAGCTGAGCGGGGTATTCGTGGTGCGCAGCGACGGCATGGAGTGTTTCACCGAATTGACGCTGCGCACGCTGGAAAGCCGTACGCCGCTGGTGCGCTGCCATCGGCAGTATCTGGTCAACCTGGAGCAGGTGCGCGAGATCCGCTTCGAAGAGGGCGGTGCGGCAGAGATGATCATGTCGGCAGGCGATCCGGTGCCGGTCAGCCGGCGCTATTTGAAGGCGCTGAAGGAGCAACTGGGGCTGCGGGGGTGACTATGCCGGCGGCCACCGGCGGCGAGTATGCACGATGGCCAATATGATGACGCGTTGAGCCGCCAATTCATAGACCAACAGATAGGACGGGGAGATGACCAGCTCGCGCGTGCCGGCTATCCGACCCGTTTTCCCGCTGGTGGGATGATGCACGAGGCGTGCCGCCGCGTCAGCGATTTTTGCATCATTTTCTGCGGCGGCGGCCGGATTTTTAAGTTCCAACCATTCATAAATCGCCAGACGATCGGCGATGGCGGGTACCGTCCATGTCAGTTTCACAAAAGTCCTTTTGTGTTTTATTGCGTTGATTTAGCTCTGCGTTCGGCGAAATAAGCAGCCACCTCTTCATCGTCGGCGAACTTGCCTTCACGCAACGCCTTGCGGCTCACCTCGACCTTTTCCTTTAACCACTGGTCGTACTCTTCCTGCTGCGCCTGGCGGCTGACAAACTCGCGCATGAAATCGCGCAGCAGTTGCGAAGCCGTGCGATCGGCGGCCTTTGCCGCGCTGGCGAAAGCGGTTTTTAACTCGTCATCCACGCGGATTACCACGGTAGATTCAGACATGGTATTTACCTCGTATATACAGCGTAATGCTCACTATAACACTGGTGCTTTATTGTTCAAGCAAAGACGCTCTGACGCTAAGCGCAATCTGAATTCATCAGGCCCCGACGGTGCCCTTTTTGTTTGTCCTTGACGGGGTTACGCGGCGCTTATAGCTTTATTGCATCAACAGGCGCGTTTCGCGCCGCGGTCAGCGTCAAAGGAACAGAAAATGAGTGAACCACGGATTATCGCCAAAGCGATGAAAGACGGAAAACCGGAACAGGATCTGGTGATTTTGCCGGCGTTGGCCAACCGCCACGGCTTGATCACCGGGGCAACCGGCACCGGCAAGACGGTGACGCTGCAGAAAATGGCCGAACAGTTCTCACGCATCGGCGTGCCGGTGTTCCTCTCGGATGTGAAGGGCGATCTGTCCGGCATCGGCGCCGAGGGCGTGCCTTCCGAAAAACTGCAGGCGCGCCTGGCGGCGATTGGCGTCACCGACTGGCAACCGCAGGCCTGCACCATTATCCCGTGGGATATTTACGGTGAAAAAGGCCACCCGATCCGCGCCACCATTTCCGATCTCGGGCCGTTGCTGCTGGGGCGCCTGTTGGATTTGAACGAGGTGCAAAGCGGCGTGCTGCAGCTGGTGTTCAAAATCGCCGATGACAATGCGCTGCTGCTGCTGGACATGAAAGACCTGCGCGCCATGGTGCAGTTCGTCGGCGACAACGCCAAACAATTCCAAACCCAGTACGGCAATATCTCTGCCGCCTCTATCGGCGCCATCCAGCGTGGATTGCTGACGCTGGAAGAGCAGGGGGCCAACCAGTTCTTCGGCGAGCCGATGCTGGACATCAACGATCTGATGAAAACCGACGCCAACGGCCACGGCGTGATCAATCTGCTGGCGGCGGACAAGCTGATCAATCAGCCGAAGCTGTATTCGGTGTTCCTGCTGTGGCTGCTGGCCGAGCTGTTTGAGCACCTGCCGGAAGTGGGCGACCCTGAACAGCCGAAGCTGGTGTTCTTCTTCGATGAGGCGCACCTGCTGTTCAACGATGCGCCGGCGGCGCTGCTGACCAAGATTGAACAGGTGGTGCGTCTGATCCGCTCCAAAGGCGTCGGCATTTACTTCGTCACCCAGAACCCGCTGGATATCCCGGACAGCGTGCTGGGCCAGTTGGGCAACCGCGTACAGCATGCGCTGCGCGCCTTCACGCCGCGCGATCAGAAGGCGGTGAAAACGGCGGCGCAAACCCTGCGCGCCAATCCGGCCTTCGATGCCGAAACGGCGATCACCGAGCTGGGGGTGGGCGAAGCGCTGGTGTCATTCCTCGACGAGAAGGGCCGGCCGAACGTGGTGGAGCGTGCGATGGTCATCGCGCCGGAATCCAAAATGGGCATGCTCGGCGCGGAAGGGCTGAACAGCGCGATCAACAAGTCGCCGCTGTATGGCCGCTATGAGGACATGATTGACCGCGAGTCCGCCTACGAGAAGCTGTCGTCGGGTGGCTTCGCCACCATCGGCACCCCGCAGCAGGGGCAACAACCGCAGACGCAACAGCAACAACAGCAGGCGGGCGGCGGCCTGATGGATGGTTTGAACGAGCTGTTGTTCGGTTCCACCGGCCCGCGCGGCGGCAAACGCGACGGCATCGTCCAGACCGCCGCCAAGAGCATGGCGCGCGATCTCGGCCGCCAGATCCTGCGCGGCGTGCTGGGCTCGATCACCGGCGGCCGTAAAAAGTAAGCGGAAATTATCGTCGGCAGCGGCGGGTTAAATCAGTAAACTATGGCGGCGTTTTTCTCTGCCGGACCTGACATGCTGCTGCTGATCGATAACTACGACTCCTTTACCTATAACCTTTACCAGTACTTCTGCGAGTTGGGCGCCGAGGTGGTGGTGAAGCGCAACGATGAGCTGCAGCTGGCCGATATCGAGCGGCTGGCGCCGCAGCATCTGGTGATTTCCCCCGGCCCCTGCACCCCGAACGAAGCGGGTATCTCGCTGGCCGCCATTCGTCATTTCGCCGGCAAGCTGCCGATCCTCGGCGTGTGCCTGGGGCACCAGGCGCTGGGGCAGGCGTTCGGCGCCGAGGTGGTGCGCGCCCGCGCGGTGATGCACGGCAAAACGTCGGCCATCCGCCACCTCGGCGTCGGCGTGTTTCGCGGCCTGAACGATCCGCTGACCGTGACCCGCTATCACTCGCTGGTGCTGAAAGCCGATACGCTGCCGGACTGTTTTGAAGTGACCGCCTGGAGCGAACGCGACGGCGTGCGCGACGAGATCATGGGCATCCGCCATCGCACTTTGGCGCTGGAAGGCGTGCAGTTCCATCCGGAAAGCGTGCTCAGCGAGCAGGGCCATCAGCTGCTGGATAACTTCCTCAACCGTTAATCCCGATGCGTTTTTTTCGCTCGTCGGGCGTTTTGCGTTTGCGCTTGATTGGTTTTTTATGCATATTTCGTGATTATGTTTTCAATCTAACATTACGATAGCGCTGAAAAACCTTCAGGGTGGAGCCGAAAAAATGACTGGAAAATCCGCAGTGAGCCGCAGCACCTTTGACCAGGTTATCCTGCCTGTTTATGCACCCGCCCAGTTTGTGCCGGTGCGCGGCCAAGGCAGCCGGGTCTGGGATCAGCAGGGAAAAGAGTACATCGATTTTTCCGGCGGCATCGCGGTAACGGCGCTGGGGCACTGCCATCCGGCGCTGGTCGAGGCGCTCAAACGTCAGGGTGAGACTCTGTGGCATACCAGCAACGTCTTTACCAATGAACCGGCGCTGCGCCTGGCGAGCAAACTGATCGACGCCACCTTCGCCGATCGGGTGTTCTTCGCCAACTCCGGCGCAGAGGCCAACGAAGCGGCGTTCAAACTGGCGCGTCATTACGCCATCACCCGCCACAGCCCCTATAAAACCAAAATCATCGCTTTCTATAACGCGTTCCACGGCCGCACGCTGTTCACCGTGTCGGTGGGCGGGCAGGCCAAATACTCCGACGGGTTCGGGCCAAAGCCGGCCGACATCGTGCACGTGCCGTTCAACGATCTGGCGGCGGTGAAAGCGGTGATGGACGACCACACCTGCGCGGTGGTGATGGAACCGATTCAGGGCGAGGGCGGCATTACGCCGGTCGACGCCGGCTTCCTCAAAGGCGTGCGCGAGCTGTGCGACCAACATCAGGCGCTGCTGGTGTTCGACGAAGTGCAAAGCGGCATGGGGCGCAGCGGCAAGCTGTTCGCCTATATGCATTATGGCGTGACGCCGGACATTCTTACCACCGCCAAGGCGTTGGGCGGCGGTTTCCCGGTCAGCGCCATGCTGACCACCGAAGAGATTGCGTCGGTGATGCAGGTGGGCACTCACGGCACCACCTACGGTGGCAACCCGTTGGCCTGCGCGGTGGCGGAGGCGGCGTTGGATGTGATCAATACGCCGGAAGTGCTGAGCGGCATCGAACAGCGCCACGCGCTGTATGTGCAGGCTTTGCAGGATATCGGCGATAAATACGGTATTTTCACCGCCATTCGCGGCATGGGGTTACTGATCGGCGCCGAACTGACGCCGCATTATCACGGCAGAGCGCGCGATTTCCTCACCGCTGCCGCCGCGCGTGGGCTGATGATCCTCAACGCCGGGCCGAACGTGATCCGCTTTGCGCCGTCGCTGGTGGTGGAGCTGCAGGACATCGAAGCCGGCATGGCGCTGTTCGAGCTGGCGGTGCAGGATGTGATCAACGTCTGAAGCTCGTGCGGCGAATAACGGGGCGCGGCATGCCGCGCCCTTATTGATCGCGCAGTTTGCGCTTGAGCCAGATGCCGTGGTGCGGGCGCTGACGCCAGGCCAGCGACGAAATGGTATGCATCACGTTCAGGTGCGACAAAATGCGCCGCAAATGACGTTCCATCTCGGTGACGGGCATGTCCGGATGCAGATCCGGCGGCTGCATGATGCCGCTGTTGTCACTGCTCGGGCCGTCGTATTCCAACCGCTGCTGGCAGCTTTGCAGCGCAATTTCACAGGTTTGCAGATAGGCTTCCGCCAGTTTCGGCGTCAGCATGTAGTGCTCGCGCGCCAGAATGGTCATGGCGTTCAGGTGTTCGACGATGAACTGGCTGTGAGTGACCCACAGCCGCATGTCCGCCAGATAATTCGACGCGAACCCCGGCTCCTGCATCGCCTGATTGAGCGAGGTGAACAGCGCATTGTGCGCTTGGTTGACCTGCATGCGGGTATAGGCCAACGCGGTGGCATCCGGTTCCGGCTGCTTCAGCATCAGCCGCAGCGCGGCTTGATCGTTCTCCAGCGCCTGATGGGCATTCTTGCGCAGCAGCCCGCTTTGCCACTGCGGCCACAGCCAAATGGTGCCGCCGAACGCCAGCACGCAGCCTATCAGCGTATCGATCAGACGCGGCACCAGAAAATGCGAGCCGTTCAGCGCCAGCAGCTGCAGGGTGTAAACCGCCGTGACCGTAAAGCCAATCACCGACAGCCCGTAGTTCTTGCGCGAAACCAGGTAGGCCAGCAGCGTGATCACCAGCATGATGCTCAGCGTTTCTCCTTCCGGCAGCTGCAGCTGCAACAGCCCGGCCGCCAGCAATAGCCCGGCAATCGTGCCCAGCGCACGGTGCTGAATACGCACCCGGGTGGCGTTATACCCGTTTTGGCTCACCAGCATGATGGTGAGCAGGATCCAGTAAGGCTTCGGCAGGTTGAAAACCGCACCCAGGCTGCTGCCGACCGCCAGCGTCACCCCCAGCCGCGCGGCGTTGCGCAGGGCGGTGGATTTGAACGACAGGTAGCTGGCCAGCGCCGGCCAAAACGGCAGGCGGTGCTGGCCGGGCATCAGGTCGCGGCGGTACAGCGGATGCTGGGTGCGCAGCAGGCGAGCGATGCGGCTGAAGTGGTAATAACAAAACTGGCCGACCGGGTTATCGGGATGCTGCGCCGCCATTTTTTCCAGCGCCGCCAGTTCGTGGCTCATGGAGAAGCGCTTCGAATGTTGATGGTAGAGAATATCGTGCGCCACCACGCGCAGCCGGCCGGCGATCACCTGAGCGTTGCGGCGAATGATCGCTTCGGCCTGGCTCTGCTCCACCAGTTTTTGCACCTCCTCCGGCAGATGCAGGCTGACGGTGATGTGCTCCTGCAGATCCATCGCCACCTGAAAGGCGCGCTGCAGGCGCTTTTGTTCGAGGTTGTTGGCGTGCGGCAGGAAATTGAGCTGTTGGTATAAAAGGCTGATCAGATCCATCACCTTTTGTTGGCGCACCAGCAGCGGCGGCAGCGCGGTTTGCGGATCGGTGTGCTGGGTCAGCAACGAGTATTTGGCTTCGAAATAGTCAGCCAGCTCCAGATAGAGCTGGCTGAGCGTCTCGCGCATTGGCTGTTCTTTCCACAGCTTGAACCAGAACCAGGTGAATAAGCCGTACCAGACGGTGCCGATCGCGTACAGCAGCGGCGCCTGCCAGAGGGGTACCGTGCCGGCCGTGCTGAGGGCGAAAATGGCGGCCACCAGCGCCGCCGGCAACAGCCGGGCGTGCAGCGGGCTGATTTCGCCGGTGATGCCGAGCAGCAGCGCCAGGCCCAGCATCAGCGCCGGCAGCGGCACGTGCCACAGCAGTGCCTGTTGCAGCAGCACGCTGCTGAAGGCGAACAGCGAGCCGCCGACGATCAGCCGTTTAAAGAAGCGCTTATGCGGCGTGTCCAGACCGGCGATATTGCAGCAGGCGGGCACCAGAGAGAACATCAGGCCGAGCTGCAGCTGGCCTATTAACAAGCCGAACAGCACCGGCAGACACAACACCAGCGTTTGTCGCAGTGCGTAGTTGATTTCCGGGTGGTAGATCAGGCGGCGCCACATGGCAGAGAGCAGATAAAAAAACGGCGCAGACTGCGCCGTTTCTTCGGGGATTAACGGGTGCCGTAGACGACAATGGTTTTGCCGTGGGCGGAAATCAGGTTTTGATCTTCCAGCATTTTCAGAATACGGCCAACGGTTTCACGCGAGCAGCCGACGATCTGGCCGATCTCCTGACGGGTGATCTTGATCTGCATGCCGTCCGGGTGAGTCATGGCGTCAGGTTGCTTCGCCAGATTCAGCAGGGTTTGCGCGATGCGGCCGGTCACGTCCAGGAAGGCGAGGTTGCCCACTTTTTCGGAGGTGACCTGCAGGCGGCTCGCCATTTGGGCGGACAGACGCATCAGGATGTCCGGGTTCACCTGGATCAGCTGGCGGAATTTCTTGTAGGAAATTTCGGCCACTTCACAGGCGGTTTTCGCGCGAACCCAGGCGCTGCGCTCCTGGCCTTCTTCGAACAATCCGAGCTCGCCGATGAAATCCCCCTGGTTGAGGTAGGACAGGATCATCTCTTTACCTTCTTCATCCTTGATCAGCACCGCGACGGAGCCTTTCACGATGTAGTAAAGCGTTTCGGCCTTTTCACCTTGGTGAATCAGCGTACTCTTCGATGGATATTTGTGGATATGGCAATGAGACAGGAACCATTCGAGAGTAGGGTCTGTTTGCGGTTTGCCGAGAACCATTCGCTGTTATCCTCTGTTGTTATCGCTGCCTTGTGTCACAGGGGTCAGAGTTCCCTGTAAAACCCGCCTGTAGCCGCAGTTATGAGCGAGGGCTACCGGCAAGTTTTGAGGCGTGTCATAAAAATACGCTGTCGCTCTAGCATATTAACTTGCCGTAAGCGCTGCAAGCTACATTCTGTTAACATACCGGTAAAGGAGCCTTTCTCTGGGCGTTTCCCTGAAATGCAGTGTCCCGGAAAGATTTATTGCGGCTCTGTTTGTAGCACAGAGTAAGGCGGGTGTCTCGTGTTGTCTCGCTTCAGCATGATTAGCATCAGGTTACGTTGCCTGTTTCTATGCGAAAGCGTACTCTGATTTTAAGAAATCAACCGGAGTGACCAGAATGCAGGCAAGAGTTAAGTGGGTGGAAGGGTTAACGTTTTTGGGGGAATCGGCCTCCGGCCACCAGGTGCTGATGGACGGCAACGCCGGTGATAAAGCGCCCAGCCCGATGGAGATGGTGCTGATGTCGGTGGGCGGCTGCAGCGCGATCGACGTGGTATCCATCCTGCAAAAGGGGCGCAACGACGTGCGCGACTGCGAGGTGAAGCTGACCTCCGAGCGCCGCGAAGAAGCCCCGCGGTTGTTCACCCATATCAACCTGCACTTCATCGTGACCGGCCAGGATCTGACCGACAAGATCGTCGAACGTGCGGTGAACCTGTCGGCGGAGAAATACTGCTCGGTGGCGCTGATGCTCAACAAGGCCGCCACGGTAACCCACAGCTTCGAGATCCGCCAACCGGCGTAATCGAGGCGGAGCGCGGCCGGCGCCGCGCTCAACGCATTTATTCGATCTTCTTGCCTTCCAGCAACCGTTGCACCAGCGGCGCCATGATCAGCTCCATCGCCAGCCCCATTTTGCCGCCCGGCACCACTAACGTATTGATGTGCGAGATAAACGATCCCTGCAGCATCGCCAGCAAGTAGGGGAAGTCGATCTGGTCCAGCCCGCGGAAGTGGATCACCACGAAGCTTTCATCCAGTGAGGGAATGGCCTTGGCGGCGAACGGGTTGGAGGTGTCCACCGTCGGCACGCGCTGGAAGTTGATGTGGGTGCGCGAGAACTGCGGCGTAATGTAGTTGATGTAGTCTTCCATCGAGCGCACCACCGAATCCATCACCGCTTCGCGGGAGTGGCCACGTTCGCCGGTATCGCGGATCAGCTTCTGGATCCACTCCAGGTTGACGATCGGCACCACGCCGACCAGCAGATCGACGTGTTTGGCCACGTCATGGTGCTCAGTAACCACGCCGCCGTGCAGCCCCTCGTAGAACAGCACGTCGGTCGGCGCCGGCAGCGGCTCCCACGGGGTGAAGGTGCCCGGCACCTGATTGTAGGGCACCGCTTCGTCGTAGGTGTGCAGGTACTTGCGCGAACGGCCGGTGCCGTTTTTGCCGTAGTCGATAAAGCTCTGCTGCAGCAGGCCGAAGTCGTTGGCCTCGGGGCCGAAATAGCTGATGTGTCTGCCCAGATCGCGCGCCTTGCGGATCGCCGCGTCCATTTCCGGCCGGGTATAGCGGTGGAAGCTGTCGCCCTCCAGTTCGGCGGCGCGGATCTTGAGCTGCTGGAAGATTTTACGGAACGCCACGCTGGTGGTGGTGGTGCCGGCGCCGCTGGAACCGGTCACCGCGATAACGGGATGTTTGGCAGACATGATGGTTGTCACTCCGTGTTGAATGCGCCGGCGTCAGGGGATTATTGTGGCTCTTGTTGACGCTCTCTATGTCAGGAAAAAATGGCGCGCGCTGGTTTGCAATGTCCCATTGTTACCTGATTTTTTCCGTCAGTCATAGAACCGGGCGCCACTAAATTTCTTCCTGCCCGGCGCGGAATTGGCCGCGCGGCATGATGTTGACGCTCTCATGCAGTTCCGACCACACCAGCACCACTTCGCCGTTTTTCAGCTGGCGGCGCACGTCCTCCACCTTCTGCTCCAGCGAGCGTTCGTGTTCGCCGTAATCGGTGCCTTCGCGCAGCACAAAGGATTCGATCAGGCTGTTCAGGGTGTCGGTTGCCAGTTCTTGCCAGGGAATAATCACGTCGGAATGTCCAGATAAGGGGAAAGCCAGGCCGGAATGCGATGCTCCAGCCACATGTGTGGTTTTTTCAGCGTGCCGCCGACGAAGCCGACGTGGCCGCCGAACTCAGTCAGCTGATATTCGATATTGCGCGGCAGGCCGGCGACGTCGGGGATCACCTCAGGGGTCATGAAAGGGTCGTCCTTCGCATGGATGATCAGCAGCGGCGTCTGGATAGACGGCAACAGCGGCAGGGCGCTGCAGCGGCGATAATAGTCGGTGGCGTCGCTGAAGCCGTGAATGCGCGAGGTGATGGCGTCGTCGAATTCGCGAATGCGTCGCAACCCGTTCAGCTGTGACAGTTTGAGCGGCAGAGTGTCCGGGTAGTGCAACAGCTTGCGGGTGGCGTTTTGTTTCAGCTGCCCCAGCAGGTAGCGCTGATAAACGCGGGAGAAGCCTTGCTCCATGCGGTAGGCGCAGGGTTCCAGCATCAGCGGCGCCGAGACCACCACCGCCGCCTGCAGCAGGCTGTCGGCGCCTTGCTGCGCCAGATAACAGGCCAGCATGTTGCCGCCGAGCGAAACGCCTACCGCCGCGGTTGGCACCTCACCGTAGCTGTCGCGCAGCCAGCGCAGGAAGAAACGCGCGTCTTCGGTTTCACCGGAGTGGTAGATGCGCTGCTTGCGGTTGGGCACGCCGCTGCAGCCGCGAAAGTGCATCACCACCCCGAGCCAGCCGCGCTCGCGCCAGGCGTTGAGCAGGCCGTGCGCGTAGGGGCTGTAGAAGCTGCCTTCCAGGCCATGAAACAGCACCGCGCGCGGCTTGGCGCGCGCCTGCGCCGGATCCTCGCTCCAGGCGAGATCGACGAAATCGCCGTCGGGCAATTCCAGCCGTTGCCAATGCGGTTTCAATAACACGCGGCGGCGCACCAGCCGCGGCAACAGCGTTTGCAGGTGCGGGTTACTGGCCCCTGTCAGAGGGCGAAAGGTGTTAGGCATAGGCTGAGTAAAATGTTGTGGGCGGCTATTGTGAGATCCCTAGCGCACTGTTAGCTTCAATACCAAGAATTAACAATGATACTGCAAAAAAGCGCCTTGGGTGAGGAGCACCCGTGCCATGGAACCGAGTTTATTCCTTTCGATGCTGGGCTTCCTGTGGGTCGCCGCCATCACGCCTGGCCCCAATAATATGCTGCTGACCACCTCCGGCGCTAACTTCGGCTTTATGCGATCGCTGTGGCTGATGGTCGGCATCATGCTCGGCATGCAAAGCATCTTGCTGCTGGTGGCGTTCGGCGTCGGCAGCCTGATCCTGGTCTACCCGTCGCTGCACCTGATCCTGAAAATCCTCGGCAGCCTGTACCTGCTGTGGCTGGCGTGGAAAGTCGCCACCGCCGCCTATGAAAAGCTGGAAACCGACGTGGCGCCGCCGCAGCCGGTGCGGCTGTATCAGGGCTGGCTGCTGCAGTTCCTCAACCCGAAAGCCTGGCTGATGGCGCTGGGGGCGGTGGCGAGCTTCAGCCTGGCGGGCGATAAGTACAACGGTTCCATTGCGGCGATCGCGCTGGGCATTGTGGTGGTGAACATCGTCGCCGGCATTATCTGGCTGGCGTTCGGCACCCTGATCGGTCGCCTGCTGCGCAGTAAAAAGGCCTGGGTTATCTTCAACGTTTCCATGGGGTTGTTGACTGCAGCCTGTGTGTTACTGATCTGGCATTAAGGAGTGAACGATGGCGGAAAACTATTATCACGTGGTCGCCTTTACCGGCGAAGGGTTGCGCGGCAACCCGGCCGGGGTCTGCCTGCTGACGCAGCCGCTGCCGGCGGAGCGGCTGCAGGCGATCGCTAACGAGATCGGCCTGTCGGAAACCAGCTTTGTCTGGGATGACGGCGACATGACCGCCATCCGCTGGTTTACCCCGGAACGCGAGGTCGATCTTTGCGGCCACGGCACGCTGGCGGCGGCGCATGTGATGTTCAGCGCGGTTAACCCGGCGCTGAAGGATATTCGCTTCAGATCGGCCGGCGGCGAGCTGTTCGTCAAGCGCGATGAGCGGGACGGGGAGCGGCTGGTGCTTGATTTCCCCGCCAGGCCGCCGCAGAAAGTCGCCGAACCGGCAGGCCTCGCGGCGCTGCTGGGCGTGCAGCCACAGGAAGTGTGGCAGGCGAAAGCGCTGCTGGTGGTGCTTGAAAACGAGGCGCAGGTGCGCGCGCTGCGGCCGGACATCCCGGCGCTGATCGCATTGGCCGGCCGCGCAGTGATCGTCACCGCGCCGGGTGACACCGTGGACTTCGTTTCGCGCTATTTCACGCTCGACGGCGGCGAGGATCCGGTGACCGGCTCCGCGCATTGCACGTTGATGCCCTACTGGACGGCGCGTCTCGGCCGCCATCGGCTGCACGCCCGGCAGATTTCGGCGCGCGGCGGCGAGCTGTTCTGCGAACTGCAAGGGGACCGCACGCTGCTGGGCGGCTACGCTCACGTGTTCTTGCACGGGACGATCGCGCTGTGATCCGTTTTAATATTACCTAGGGTAATAAAGAAGACTTTTTTATTCTTTTATCGCCCGTCATCGCTCAGATAAAACTGTCAGCAACTGAACAGATTTTTATCAACGGAGCGGAACATGGCGGGCAAACTCTTTTCTTTACGCAACGCGGCGCTGCTGGCGTTGTCGCTCAGCGCGGCCAGCGCCTACGCGGTGGACGTGACCGTGGCGTACCAGACGTCGGCGGAGCCGGCCAAGGTGGCGCAGGCGGAAAACAGCTTCGCCAAACAGTCCGGCGCGACCGTCGACTGGCGTAAGTTCGACAGCGGCTCCAGCGTGCTGCGCGCGCTGGCCTCCGGCGATGTGCAGATCGGCAATATCGGCTCCAGCCCACTGGCGGTGGCCGCCAGCCAGAAACTCCCCATCGAAGTGTTCCTCATCGCCTCGCAGCTCGGCAGTTCCGAAGCGCTGGTGGTGAAGAATGACATCAAAAGCCCGCAGGATCTGATCGGCAAGCGCATTGCGGTGCCGTTTATTTCCACCACCCATTACAGCCTGCTGGCTTCGCTCAAACATTGGGGCATCAAGCCTGAACAGGTGAAGATCCTCAATCTGCAGCCGCCGGCCATCGCCGCCGCCTGGCAGCGCGGCGACATCGACGGCGCTTACGTCTGGGCGCCGGTGGTCAACGAACTGGCCAAACAGGGCAAGGTGCTGACCGACTCCGCGCAGGTGGGCGAATGGGGCTCGCCGACGCTGGACGTGTGGGTGGTGCGCAAAGACTTCGCAGAGAAACATCCCGACGTAGTAACCGCCTTTGCCGCCAGCGCCCTGCAGGCGCAAAAGGCCTACCTGGCGGCACCGGAACAGTGGCTGAAAGATCCGAGCCATCTCAGCACGCTGGCGCGCCTGAGCGGCGTGCCGGAAGCGCAGGTGCCGGAACTGGTGAAGGGGAACCGATATCTGCCGGTGGCCGATCAGGTCGCCCAACTCGGCCAGCCGGTGGACAAGGCAATCCGCGATACCGCCGAATTCCTCAAGCAGCAGGGCAAGATCCCGCAGGTCGACAGCGACTACAGCGCTTACGTCACCGACCGTTTTGTGAAACAGGTGCAGGCTGCGCCGCAGTCGTAAGGAAGCAGGATGCTAAACGTCAATCATCTTTCAGCAGAGTATCAGGGGCGGCCCGCGCTGCGTGACGTGTCGTTCCAGATCGCCGCCGGGCAACTGGTGGTGGTGCTCGGCCCATCGGGCTGCGGCAAGACCACGCTGCTGAATTTGATCGCCGGGTTTATCGAGCCTTCAGCTGGCAGCATCACGCTGGATGGAACGCCCGTTCACGGCCCGGGCGCCGAACGGGGCGTGGTGTTCCAGCATGAGGGCTTACTGCCGTGGCGTAACGTGGTGGACAACGTTGAGTTCGGCCTGCAGCTGGCCGGCGTCGGCAAGGCGCAGCGCCGCCAGGTGGCGGAGCAGATGCTGCAGCGCGTGGGGCTGGCCGGTTACGAGCGGCATTTCATCTGGCAGCTTTCCGGCGGCATGCGCCAACGCGTCGGCATTGCCCGCGCCCTGGCCGCCGATCCGCGTCTGCTGTTGCTGGATGAGCCGTTCGGCGCGCTGGACGCGTTCACGCGCGAGCAGATGCAGGAGTTGTTGTTGACCATCTGGCGAGATACCGGCAAACAGGTGCTGCTGATCACCCACGATATCGAAGAGGCGGTGTTCCTCGCCAGTGAACTGTTACTGCTGTCGCCGGGGCCGGGGCAGGTGGTGGAGCGGCTGTCGCTGAACTTCGGCCAGCGCTATGCCGACGGCGAAGCCTGCCGCGCCATCAAGTCCGATCCTGAATTTATCGCGCAGCGCGAATACGTGCTGGGCAAAGTTTTCCAACAGCGCGAGGCCTTGCTATGAGCCTGCATTCCACTCTGAAGGCTGCAGCCCAGCCGCAGGGCAAAGCGGCGCGCCGTTTCAGCGTGCCGCGCAACGTTTGGTTGAGCGGCGCCACGCTGTTGACGGTGTTGATCGTCTGGTGGGGCGTGACGGCGCTGCAGCTGATCAGCCCGCTGTTCCTACCGGCGCCGCAGCAGGTATTACATCAGCTGATCACCATCGCCAGCCCGCAAGGCTTTATGGACGCCACGCTATGGCAGCATCTGGCGGCCAGCCTGGGGCGCATTTTGGTGGCGCTGCTGGCGGCGGTGATCGTCGGCATTCCGGTGGGCATCGCCATGGGGTTGAACGACACGGTGCGCGGCATCCTCGATCCGCTGATTGAGATCTATCGTCCGGTGCCGCCGTTGGCGTATTTGCCGCTGATGGTGATTTGGTTCGGCATCGGCGAAACCTCGAAGATCTTGCTGATTTATCTGGCGATTTTCGCGCCGGTGACGCTCTCCGCCGTGGCCGGCGTGCGCAGCGTGGCGCAGGTGCGGGTGCGCGCCGCCCGCGCGTTGGGCGCCACGCGTTGGCAGGTGCTGCGTTTCGTGGTGCTGCCGAGCGCGCTGCCGGAGATCCTGACCGGCATTCGCATCGGGCTGGGCGTCGGCTGGTCGACGCTGGTGGCCGCCGAACTGATCGCCGCCACGCGCGGCCTGGGATTTATGGTGCAATCCGCCGGTGAGTTTTTGGCGACCGACGTGGTGTTGGCCGGCATCGGCGTGATTGCGGTGATTGCATTTGGGTTGGAGCTGGGGCTGCGCGCCCTGCAGCGCCGATTGACCCCGTGGCATGGAGTACAGCAATGAACGAACGTCTGAATATCACCCCGCTGGGGCCTTACATCGGGGCGCTGGTGGAAAACGTCGAATTGGCCCGGCCGTTGGGCGACGGCCAGTTTGAACAGCTTTATCATGCGTTGCTCAAGCATCAGGTGCTGTTCTTCCGCAACCAGCCGATCACGCCGTTGCAGCAGCGCGATCTGGCCGGGCGCTTCGGCGATCTGCATATCCATCCGGTCTATCCGCATGCCACCGACGTGGAAGAGATCATCGTGCTCGATACTCACGACGACAATCCGCCGGACAACGACAACTGGCACACCGACGTGACCTTTATCGAGAACCCGCCGCTGGGCGCGATCCTGGCGGCCAAGACCTTGCCTGCCACCGGCGGCGATACGCTGTGGGCCAGCGGCATCGCGGCCTACGAAGCGCTGTCGGCGCCGTTCAGAACGCTGCTCGCGGGGTTGCGCGCAGAGCATGACTTCACCAAGTCGTTCCCGGAGCACAAACATCGCGGTAGCGAAGAAGAACACCAGCGTTGGCAACTGGCGGTGCAGAAAAATCCGCCGCTGCTGCATCCGGTGGTGCGCACTCACCCGGTCAGCGGCCGACAGGCGCTGTTCGTCAATGAAGGGTTCACCACGCGGATCGTGGATGTGGAGCCGAAGGAGAGCGATGCTTTACTGAATTTCCTGTTCGCTCACATCACTAAGCCGGAGTTTCAGGTGCGCTGGCGCTGGCAGGAAAATGACGTGGCGATCTGGGATAACCGCGTGACGCAGCACTACGCCAACGCGGATTATCTGCCGCAGCGGCGCATCATGCACCGCGCGACCATTCTGGGGGATAAACCTTTTTACAAGGCCTGAGGCTTAGGCTTCGAACGCCTGCGTTAACTGCTCCAGCTGTTCCTGCGCATCCAGCCAGGTCATTTCCGTCTCTTCCAGCGCGGATTTGGCTTGGCTTTGCTTTTGCAGGCAGTCGGTCAACTCGGCCTTGCGGCTGATGTCGTACAGCGCGGGATCCGCCAGCTGTTCCTCCACCGCCGCCAGTTCGGCGCCCAGTTTTTCCATCTGCTGTTCCAGCTTGGCGATCTGCTTGCGCAGCGGTTGGGTTTGCGTACGGAACTCCGCCTCGCGGCGTTTTTGATCCTTGCGCGCCTGCGCGCTGTTGCCGCCGCTCTCTTTTTCCGGCGCGTCCTGCTGGCTTTCCTGGCGCTGCAGGTCGACAAGCCACTGCTGATAATCGTCGAGATCGCCCTCGAAAGGCTCGACCTGGCCATCGTGCACCAGGTACAGATCGTCGGTGGTGGAGCGCAGCAGGTGACGGTCGTGCGATACCACCACCAACGCGCCTTCGAAATCGATCAGCGCCTCGGTCAGCGCCTGACGCATGTCGAGATCCAGGTGGTTGGTCGGTTCATCGAGCAGCAGCAGGTTCGGGCGCTGCCAGACGATCAGCGCCAGCACCAGCCGCGCCTTCTCGCCGCCGGAGAAACGCTCGGTCATTTCGCTGACCTTGTCGCCCTGGAAGCCGAAACCGCCCAGATAGTCGCGCAGCTGCTGCTCCAGCACCCTTGGGGCGATGCGGCTCAGGTGCTGCAGCGGCGATTCGTCGGCGCGCAAAAATTCCAGCTGATGCTGGGCGAAGTAACCCAGCTTGATGCCTTTCGCCAGGCCGATCTCGCCGCTCAGCGGCTCCAGGGTGCCGGCCAGCAGTTTGATCAGCGTCGATTTCCCGGCGCCGTTGCGGCCGAGCAGGCCAATGCGCGAGCCGGGCACCAGGTTCAGCTTGATTGACTTCAGGATCACTTTATCGCCATACCCGGCGCTGACTTTTTCCATGCGCAGCAGCGGGTTCGGCAGGCTTTCCGGCGGGCGGAAGCTGAAGGTGAACGGGTTGTCGACGTGCGCCGGGGCTATCAGCTCCATGCGCTCCAGCATCTTGATGCGGCTCTGCGCCTGTTTGGCCTTGGTGGCCTGTGCGCGGAAACGGTCGATATAGCTTTGCAGGTGCGCCACTTTCTCTTGCTGGTGCTGATACAGCGACTGCTGCTGCGCCAGCTTGGTAGCGCGCTGGCGTTCGAACGACGAGTAGTTGCCGGTGTACTCGTTCATCGTCTGCTGTTCGATATGCAGGATCTTGTCGACGATCGGATCGAGGAAGTCGCGGTCGTGCGAGATCAGCACCAGCGTGCCGGGATAGCTTTTCAGCCAGCGCTCCAGCCAGATCACCGCATCGAGATCCAGGTGGTTGGTCGGTTCGTCGAGCAGCAGCAGATCGGAACGGCACACCAGCGCCTGCGCCAGGTTGAGGCGCATGCGCCAGCCGCCGGAAAAGTCGCGCACCGGGCTTTGCAGCTGTTCGTTGGAGAAGCCGAGGCCGTGCAGCAGGCTGGCGGCGCGGGAACGGATGGTCCAGGCGTCGATGGCGTCCAGCTTGCCGTGCAGGGTGGCGATGGCGTGGCCGTCGTTGCGATCGTTGGCCGCCTGCAACTCGGCTTCAAGCTGGCGAAACTCGCGGTCGCCGTCGATAACATACTCGATCGCCGGCACGTCCAGCGCCGGCGTCTCCTGGTTGACCCAGGCCAGCGCCCAGTTGCCGGGGAAGGTGAAGCTGCCGCCGTCCGCCGCGATCTCGCCCTTCAGCAGCGACAACAGCGTGGATTTGCCGCAGCCGTTTTTGCCCACCAGGCCGACCTTCTGACCTGGATTAACCGTCGCCGTGGCGTTGTCCAGCAGGACGCGGATGCCGCGTCGGATTTGTAGCGAGGAGAATACAATCATAAAGCGCCGTATGTTCAGAGTATGTTAAATTATCATTAAGGTAACAGAACGCGCACCGCGCGCTGTTTTTGTCTTTGCGATGCATGGTAACGGAAAACCGCTACCCTGACGACGCTTTGGAGGGGAATGATGTCGCAGCCGCCCAAGGTCTTGCTGCTGTATGCCCATCCGGAATCTCATGACTCGGTGGCGAACCGGGTTTTGCTTCGACCGGCGCAGCAGTTGGAACATGTCACCGTGCACGATCTCTACGCGCACTATCCTGATTTTTTTATCGATATCCATCACGAACAACAGCTGCTGCGTGAGCACCAGGTCATCGTGTTTCAGCATCCTCTTTATACCTACAGCTGCCCGGCGCTGCTGAAGGAGTGGCTGGATCGCGTGCTGGCGCGCGGCTTCGCCAGCGGCGTGGGCGGCAATGCGCTGGCGGGCAAGTACTGGCGCTCGGTGATCACCACCGGCGAGCCGGAAGGCGCCTACCGTACCGGCGGTTATAACCACTATCCGATGGAAGATATCCTGCGGCCGTTCGAGCTGACCGCCGGGATGTGCCATATGCATTGGTTGACGCCGTTCGTGGTGTATTGGGCGCGGCGGCAAAAGCCGGAGGTGCTGCGCAGCCATGCGGACGCCTACGGGGACTGGCTGAGCCACCCGCTGCCGCACGGAGGACGATGATCATGGAAGGATCGACCTTACTGACCGCCATTTTGCTGTTCCTGTTCGCCGCGGTGGTGACGGTGCCGATCGCCCGTCGTCTGGGGATTGGCGCGGTGCTGGGCTATCTGATCGCCGGTATCGCCATCGGCCCGTGGGGATTGGGCTTCATTCGCGACGTTGACGAGATCCTGCACTTCTCCGAGTTGGGCGTGGTGTTCCTGATGTTCATCATCGGCCTGGAGCTGAACCCCAGCAAGCTGTGGGAGCTGCGGCGCTCGATCTTCGGCGCCGGCGCCGGCCAGGTGTTGATCACCGCGGCGGTGCTGGGCGCGTTGCTGTACCTGACGCACTTCGCCTGGCAGGCGGCGGTGATAGGCGGTATCGGCCTGGCGATGTCTTCCACCGCCATGGCGCTGCAGCTGATGCGCGAAAAGGGCATGAATCGCAACGAAGGCGGGCAGTTGGGTTTCTCGGTGCTGCTGTTCCAGGATATGGCGGTGATCCCGGCGCTGGCGTTGATCCCCATTCTGGCCGGCGCCGGCGGCACCAGCGACGACTGGGCGAAGATCGCGCTCAAGGTGGCGGCGTTCGGCGGCATGCTGATCGGTGGCCGCTTCCTGCTGCGGCCGCTGTTCCGCTATATCGCCGCTTCCGGCGTGCGCGAGATCTTCACTGCCGCTGCGCTGTTGCTGGTGCTCGGCTCGGCGCTGTTTATGGAGACGCTTGGCCTGTCGATGGCGCTCGGCACCTTCATTGCCGGCGTGCTGCTGGCGGAGAGCGAATACCGCCACGAACTGGAGATCTCCATCGAGCCGTTTAAAGGGCTGCTGCTGGGGCTGTTCTTTATCTCGGTAGGCATGGTGTTGAATATCGGCGTGCTCTACACCCATCTGGCCGAGGTGTTGATCGGCGTACTGGCGCTGGTGGCGGTGAAATCTGGCGTGCTCTACGGCGTGTCGCGCCTGTTCGGCCTGCGTAGTTCGGTGCGCCTGCAGTTTGCCGGCGTGCTCAGCCAGGGCGGTGAGTTTGCCTTCGTGCTGTTTTCTGCGGCGGGCGCGCAAAAGGTGCTGCAGCCGGATCAACTCTCTTTGCTGTTGGTGGTAGTGACGCTGTCGATGATGACCACACCGTTACTCATGCAGGCCATCGACCGCATTTTGGCGCGCCGCTATAACGCCAAAGGCGAAGACGAGGAGACGCCGTACGTAGAGGACGACGATCCTCAGGTGATCATCGTTGGCTTCGGGCGTTTCGGCCAGGTGATCGGCCGCCTGTTGATGGCCAACAAAATGCGCATTACCGTACTGGAACGCGACGTCAGCGCCGTCGGGGTGCTGCGGCGTTACGGATATCAGGTTTATTACGGCGACGCCACCGAGTTGGAGCTGTTGCGCGCGGCGGGCGCCGAAAAGGCCAAGTCGATCGTGATCACCTGCAATGAGCCGGAAGACACCATGGAGATCGTGCGGCTGTGCCAGCAGCACTTCCCGAATCTGAGTATTCTGGCGCGGGCACGCGGCCGCGTGGAGGCGCATGAGTTGCTGCAGGCGGGCGTGAAACAGTTCAGCCGCGAAACCTTCTCCAGCGCGCTGGAACTGGGGCGCAAGGCGTTGATGGAGTTGGGCATGCACCCCCATCAGGCCTTCCGCGCCCAGCAGCATTTCCGCCGCCTGGATATGCGCATGCTGCGTGAACTGATGCCGCCGCATCAGGGCGACGTGGCGCAAATTTCCCGCGTGAAAGAGGCGCGGCGCGAGCTGGAAGAGCTGTTCCATCGCGAAATGCAAAAAGAAAGTCGCCAGTTTGACGGCTGGGATGAATACGAATAAGCGGGAGCATAACGATGTCTGCAACACGTAAGAGATTTATCGCCGGGGCGGTGTGCCCAAGCTGTAGCGCCATGGATACGCTGGCGGTGTGGCGGGAGGATCAGGTGGAAGTGGTGGAGTGCGTCAAGTGCGGCCATCACCAGCGCCAGACCGAGCAACAGGTGGAAAAACACGTTCGCCCGCAAGAGCAGGTGATCGGCATTTTTCAGCCGAAGTAGCGTTTTTTTATCCCGGAGGGTACAGCGAGGCAGATTTCCGTTACAATCTGTCCGGAAAAGGCGCGCATCCCGATAACGGTGCGCGTCCTAGTAGCCAACGGTAGGAGATATCATGAAAGTAGCAAAAGACTTGGTGGTCAGCCTGGCTTACCAAGTACGTACAGAAGACGGTGTTTTGGTTGATGAGTCTCCGGTGAGCGCACCGCTGGACTATCTGCACGGGCATGGTTCTCTGATCGCAGGTCTGGAAAAAGCGCTCGAAGGCCACGACGTTGGCGATCGTTTTGACGTTCACGTCGGCGCGAACGACGCGTACGGCAACTACGACGAAAACCTGGTGCAGCGCGTACCGAAAGACGTCTTCATGGGCGTTGACGAACTGCAGGTCGGCATGCGTTTCCTGGCTGACACCGATCAGGGCCCGGTACCGGTTGAAATCACCGAAGTTGACGGCGACCACGTGGTGGTTGACGGCAACCACATGCTGGCCGGCCAAAACCTGAACTTCAACGTGGAAGTTGTCGCGATCCGCGAAGCGACCGCAGAAGAACTGGCGCACGGTCACGTACACGGCGAGCACGACCATCACCACGAACACGGTGAAGGCTGCTGCGGCGGTCACGGCCACAGCCACGATCACGACCATGGTCACGACCACGGTAAAGGCGGTTGCGGTAACGGCGGTTGCGGCTGCCACTAAGCAGAACGCGATCACGAGACAAGAGGGCGGCCATCGGCTGCCCTTTTTTATGCGCGGCGCACCGGGCGCCGAACGGCACAACAGGACATGCCATGGCCACCATGAAAGACGTTGCGCGGCGCGCCGGCGTTTCCACGGCCACCGTCAGCCGGGTGATCAATAATACCGCCTACGTTGAACCGGTGACCCGCGAACGCGTCGAGAAGGCGATGCGCGAGTTTAACTACCACCGCAACGCCGCCGCGCTGGCGCTGGCGAAAAGAAGCGGCAATATGCTGGGGTTGCTGACCGGCAACCTCGACGATCCGTTTTTTTCACGCCTGGCGCGGGGCGTGGAAGACATCACGCGACAGGCCGGCGTGCGTTTGATGTTGTGCAGCGGCGGGCATCAGGCCGAACTGGAAAAAAGCGGCCTCGACTTTCTCATCAATCAGGGATGCGAAGCCATCGTGGCGCACGTCACGCGCATGGGGGAGGAGGAGCTGCTGCGCTACGCCGCCCACACGCCCGCGCTGGTGCTGATCAACCGTTACCTGCCCGCCATCGCCAACCGTTGCATCTGGCTCGACAACGCCAATGCGGCGCAGACGGCGACCAAGCTGCTCATTCGTCAGGGGCATCGGAGAATCGCCTGCGTGACGACGGATCTGCCGATCGACGACCGCGCGCAGCGGTTAGCGGGTTACCGCCAGGCCATGGCCGCCGGCGGCATTGAGGTGCCCGGCAGCTGGATCATCAGCGTGCCCTTCAATGAAAGAGGGGGCGAACTGGCGGCCGAGCGCGTTCTGGCCAGCGACCAACGCTTCACCGCCGCAGTGACGTTCAACGACGTGATGGCCGCCGGCATGATGCGCACCTGCCACCAACGGCAAGTTCAGTTGCCTGAAGCGCTGTCAATCGTCGGTTTTGACGACATTGCCCTGGCGAAATATCTCCACCCCGCGTTGACCACCGTGCATTACCCCATCGAAAAAATGGCCCGCCGCGCCGCGCGTCTGGCGCTACAAATCCACAGCGGCAGCGACGTCGCGCCGCAGAACAACCGCTTTTCGGCCGAACTTATCCTGCGAGACTCCGTCGCCGATGGTGAGAGGACTGAGCAAAGCAAGCGCGGCGAATGAGAGGCGGCTCACATAACGCCATCTCATGAAACCGATTACATGGCCAGTGGCCTGCGCTCACATCCTCCGATTACCGAAGCCATTACGCTGTTGCAGTACCCCCTCTTCAACAGGAGCCGTATATGGATAATAAGAAAACGCTCAACCTTGGGCTGGCGACGCTGCCGATTGTGGCCATGCTGTTGCTGCTCATCATCGGCTATGGCCAGTTTGGCCTGCGCATTGAACCGCTGCTGCTGGCTTCCGCCGCCATCGCCGCCGCGTTGGCCTGGTGGCAAGGCTACCGCTGGGATGACATCATCGGGGCCATCGTGGCCAAGCTGGCTAAGGCAATGCCGGTGATCATGATCCTGATCTGCGTGGGCGGGCTGATCGGCACCTGGATGATCAGCGGCACAATCCCTTACATGGTGTATTGGGGGCTGAAGCTGATTAGCCCGCAATACATTCTGATCGCCGCGTTCTTCATCACCAGCGTGATCTCGGTGTGCACCGGTACCTCGTGGGGGGCGGCCGGCACCGTGGGCGTGGCGCTGATGGGCGTGGCCGCCGGTCTGGACGTGCCGCTGGCCGCCGCGGCCGGGGCGGTGGTGTCCGGCGCCTACTTCGGCGACAAAATTTCCCCGTTGTCCGATTCGACGAACTTCGCGGCTATCGTCGCGGATACCGATCTCTACAGCCATATCCAGCATCTGATGTACACGACGCTGCCGAGCTTCATCCTGGCCGCCGTGGTGTACCTGATCGCCGGCCACACCGGCGCGGTGGGCAGCGTGGCAACGCCGGAAAAAGTGACCGAAATCGTCAGCGCGCTTGAGGGGTTGTACCATTTCAATCTGCTGTTGATCCTGCCGCCGGTGCTGGTGCTGTGGGGCGCGGTGACCAAACGGCCGGTGATCCCCGTCATGCTGGCCGCCTGCGCGCTGGCGATCGCCATCGGCGTCGCGCTGCAGGGTTTTAGCCTGCAACAGGGGCTGAATGCGTTGATGGACGGTTTCAATCTGTCGATGTTCGCCAGCCAGGGCCATAACGTTGAAGGGATCGTCGCCGATGTGCCGCGCCTGCTGAACCGCGGCGGCATGTTCTCGATGATGAGTACGATCCTGCTGGTGTTCTGCGCCTTTTCCTTCGCCGGCGCCTTGACGCTGACCGGCGCGCTGACGGTGATCATCAGCCGGCTGCTGAAAGTGGTGCACACCACCGGCCAGCTGATCGCCGCTACCGTTGCCACCACCATCCTGGTGACCGGCGCGACCAGCGACGGCAAGCTGGCGCTGCTGATCCCGGCGGAGCTGTTCAAAGGGGCCTATCGACGCATGGGGCTGGACAACAAAAACCTGTCGCGCACCGTCGAAGATGCGGGCACCGTCATCGAGCCGCTGATCCCGTGGACGGCCGCCGGTATTTACATGGCGACCACGCTGGGAGTGAGCACGCTCGATCTGCTGCCGTGGGCGATCCAATGTTATGTCGCAGTGGTGTTCGCCCTGATTTATGGCTTCACCGGCTTCGGTATCGCCAAACTCCAACCTCAGAACGACTTGCAGCGTAAGGAAGCCTGACATGACGAGTCATTTCAACGCCATCATCGATCGCCACAATACCGGCTCCGTGAAGTGGGACTTCATCGACCGCTATCTGCAACTGGACGGCAGCGAATTGTTGCCGATGTGGGTGTCCGATTTCGACTTTCCATGCCCGCCGGAGGTGCAACAGGCGCTGCATCAGCGGGTGGACCACGGCGTCTTTGGCTACAGCGAACGCGACGACGCCTACTACCAGGCGGCGATCGACTGGTTTGCCAAGCGGCACGACCTGCCGCTGCGGCGCGAGTGGTTCACGTCGATTGAAGGGGTGGTGCCGGGGTTGGCGATGCTGATCCAACTGCTCAGCAAGCCGGGGGACGGCGTGGTGGTGCAGGGGCCGTACTATGGCTCGTTCGCCAAGATAGTCACCATGAACGGCAGAGAGGTGATTGAAAATCCGCTGCTGGAAACCCCGCAGGGATACCGGATCGATTTCGACCGGCTGGCCGCCTGCCTGGCGCAGCGCAAACCGCCGCTGTTGTTGCTGTGCAATCCGCACAATCCGACCGGCCGTTGCTGGCGCCGCGAGGAACTGGAGCGGCTCATGGCGATCTGCCACGCCCACGATGTCACGGTGATCTCCGATGAAATTTGGGCCGATCTGCTGCTGCCCGGCGAGACGTTTACATCGGTGTTGCATCTGGACGAGGAATATCGCGAGCGGGTGATTGCGGCGACGTCCGCCAGCAAAACCTTCGGACTCTCTTCGCTGCGCATTTCGAATTTCCTGATCCCCAATGCCCGGCTGCGGCAGGCGTTTGTCGATCGGCTGAACGCCCACGGGCTGGATGTATTCAACGCGCTGTCGATGACGGCGGCGACCGCGGCCTATCAACGGGGCGCTGCCTGGCTTGATGAGCTGCTCGACTACCTGGCGGAGAATCGGCGCTGGTTTGAGCAGGCGCTGGCGGCCGCCGCGCCCTGGTGCACGATGACCCAGGCTGAAGGGACTTATCTCGCCTGGCTGGATTGCCGTGCACTGGGTTTGAACGATGCTGACTTACAGCAGGCGCTGGTGGCGGTGGCGAAGCTGGCGCCGTCGATGGGCAGCGGTTTCGGCCCGCAGGGGAGCGGTTTTATCCGCATCAACCTGGGGTGCCCGCGCCGCTATCTCGAGCGTGCCGTCGACGGGCTGGCACGCCTGAAATAACCGCGCAGCGGGCCCTCAATAGTGCGGCGGAGGGGTTTCTTCCGATTGCGAGGCGATCATTGAGGTTTGGGTCGAGCGCAGCTTGTCGGTCAACATGCGCAGGTGTTCGCGCATCTTCAGCATTTCCATTTGATGCTGGATGACGGTCTGGTTGAGCTCTTCGATGGTGAGCTCTTGGAAGGCCTGGCGGCTCTCCAGTTCTTCAAGCCGCTGTAGCAGGCGTTGAATGTCGGCGTTGTGCATGAGGCTACCTCTGACGCGATAAAATCCTGATTCGGCGCTATGGTAACAGCTGACGCCGGGTTTGCTCGCGCTATTTCTCCAGGCGGCGCGCAACGTTGCGATCGGCAGTGTAAAGTGCTGAAAAGTTGCACGCCCGATACGCCGTTTTTTGCTAACCTCGCCGAATATTCTGCAAGAAAAATCTGATTTATCATGCGAGTAGCACACAGGGGGAAACTTCTTGGCAAAGCGGGAGTCACACTTTGACTCGATTGGTTACCTGTGCGACTGTTTTGTTTTGTTTCAGGCAGCTATAGTAGCCCGGTTATCTTACCTAATGATTGTTTGGGGCATTGCTTCAGACACTGGAGAAATGGATGAAATCTTTGTTTAAAGTCACGCTTCTGGCAACCACCATGGCTTTTGCTCTGAATGCGACCCAGGTCATGGCAGCCGATGCCGCCAAACCGGCAGAAGCCGCTAAACCAGCGGACGCGGCGGCAGCACCGAGCACCGGCAAGTTCAAAAACGACGACGAGCAAGCCGCTTACGCACTGGGCGCCTCTCTCGGCCGTTACATGGACAACTCTCTGAAAGAGCAAGAGAAGCTGGGCATCAAGCTGGACAAAGATCAGCTGATCGCCGGCGTTCAGGACGCGTTCGCCAACAAGAGCAAGCTGAACGACGCCGACATCGAGAAGACCCTTCAGGGCTTCGAAGCGCGCGTGAAGGCTTCCGCTCAGGCGAAGATGGAACAGGACGCCAAGGACAACGAAACCAAAGGCGCCAAGTACCGCGACAGCTTCGCGAAAGAAAAAGGCGTGAAGAAAACCGAATCCGGCCTGCTGTACCAGGTAGAGAAACCGGGCGCGGGTGAAGCACCGAAAGACAGCGACACCGTGGTAGTAAACTACAAAGGCACCCTGACCGACGGTACTGAGTTCGATAACTCCTACACCCGCGGCGAGCCGCTGTCGTTCCGTCTGGATGGCGTGATCCCGGGCTGGACCGAAGGCCTGAAGCACATCAAGAAAGGCGGCAAAATCAAGCTGGTGATCCCGCCGGCATTGGCCTACGGCAAAACCGGCGTTCCGGGCATCCCGGCTAACTCCACGCTGGTGTTCGACGTTGAGCTGCTGGACGTGAAAGCGGCGCCGAAAGCCGACGCTAAAGCCGAAAAATCGGCTGACGCGAAAGCAGACGCTAAAGCGAAATAATCTCGTCGCTCTGTTTGCCACCGCCGCGGATGCCCTCCGCGGCGGTTTTCATTTCGACCGCCGCCGCTTCTCTCTCCATTGAACGCTTGACGCCTGCCGGGCATCGGGCTTAACGTCAATACCACGCGCAAACGCAAGGACTTTGCTCCGGCCGCTTTGCTAGACTAATAATTCTGACTTATCAGTCATGCGTCTGCCCCTTAGGGCGTGTACCTAAAATTGTTCCCGGCCGCCTCGCCCGCGGATGTCATCGTGCCGTTTATGCTGCTCTCAGCCAGCCGCGCTGCGGCGTGCCGACGACGGCAGCGATCCGGTCCGAGCGGTTTTAGCTGCGCCCCCTGGCACAGGCGATCTATGAGGGTGGTATCTTCGATGTCGAATTCGCTTTTATCCAGCGAAGCCAGCGAACTTGATTTGCTGAATGAACGTCCGTTTACTCAAACGGATCATGAAATCCTGAAATCCTATGAAGCGGTGGTCGATGGGCTGGCGATGTTGATCGGCGGCCACTGCGAGATCGTATTGCACGCGCTGGAAGACCTGAACAGTTCGGCGGTGCGCATCGCCAACGGGGAACATACCGGGCGTAAAATCGGTTCGCCGATCACCGACCTGGCGCTGCGCATGCTGCACGACATGGCCGGCGACGACAGCAGCGTGTCGAAAGCCTACTTCACCCGCGCCAAGAGCGGCGTGCTGATGAAGTCGGTGACCATCGCCATTCGCAATCGCGAACAGCGGGTAATCGGCCTGCTGTGCATCAACATGAACCTCGATGTGCCGTTCTCGCAGATTATGCAGACCTTTATGCCGCCGGCCACGCAGGACGTGCCGTCGTCGGTGAATTTCGCCTCTTCAGTCGACGATCTGGTGGCGCAGACGCTGGAGTTCACCATCGAAGAGGTGAATGCCGATCGCTCGGTATCCAATAACGCCAAGAACCGCCAGGTAGTGCTAAACCTCTATGAGAAAGGCATCTTCGACATCAAGGATGCGATCAATCAGGTGGCGGATCGCCTGAATATCTCCAAACACACCGTGTATTTGTACATCCGCCAGTTCAAGAGCGGCGATCTGTTGGGAAGCGACCGTTGATGCTCGATTATTGTCTATTGGTCACCGGTCCGGCTTACGGCACGCAGCAGGCCAGCAGCGCCTATCAGTTCGCTCAGGCCCTGCTGGCGAAAGGACACCGGCTTTCCAGCGTCTTTTTCTACCGCGAAGGGGTGTTGAACGCCAACCAGCTGACCGCACCCGCCAGCGACGAGTTCGATCTGGTGCGCGCTTGGGCGCAGCTGGCTCAGCAACACGGCGTGGCGCTCAACGTCTGCGTGGCCGCCGCGTTGCGCCGCGGCGTCACCGACGAGCAGGAGGCGGCGCAGCAGGGGCTGGCAAGCGCCAACCTGCAGCCCGGTTTTACCCTGAGCGGGTTGGGTTCCCTGGCCGAAGCGTCGCTAAGTTGCGACCGTCTGGTGCAGTTCTGAGGATAGGATGAAACGAGTCGCTTTTGTTTTCACCCATGGGCCGCACGGCGGCGCCAGCGGCAGGGAAGGGCTGGATGCGCTGCTCGCCACGTCGGCGCTCAGTGAAGATGTGGGGGTGTTTTTTGTCGGCGATGGCGTATTGCAGCTGTTGCCGGGCCAACAGCCGGAAAAGATTTTGGCGCGCAATTACATTGCCACCTTTGGCGTGCTGCCGCTGTATGACGTGGAGCGGTGCTATCTGTGCCAGGCTTCACTGCAGGAACGCGGACTGAGCCAGGTGACCGATTGGGTGCTGGACGCCGAGGTGCTGGCGCCGGACGAGCTGCGCCGCGAACTGGACGGCTACGACGCCGTGATGACGTTTTAGGATCCTCTGATGCTGTATACCCTGAGCCATTCGCCAAACCAATGTGACCTGCCTGCGCTGCTGCGCCTGACGGCGCAGGGCGACGCGCTGTTGCTGCTGCAGGACGGCGTGCTGGCAGGCCTTGCCGGCAGCGCTCATCTTGAATTGCTGCTCGCCGCCCCCATATCCCTTTATGCGCTGCAGGACGACCTGGAAGCCCGGGGATTGGTTGGTCATTTTTCGCACAAAATCACTGTCGTCGGCTATAATCACTTCGTTGAATTAACCGAACAACACCGCAGCCAAATGGCCTGGTGATGAGAGTGATGTTGTATATTTCTTGACACCCATACTGGTCAGCCATAAAATTCTGCGTCCTCGTACTTTGCCAGTAGTGCATACGAGGGGATTTATCACATGTTTACGAAGCTAGTACGAAGCAAAAACCAGGAGCTTTTTTAATGGCAACAATTAACCAGCTGGTTCGCAAACCACGCTCTGTGAAGGCTGCTAAAAGCAACGTTCCAGCGCTGGAAGCCTGCCCGCAGAAACGTGGCGTATGCACCCGCGTATATACCACTACCCCGAAAAAACCAAACTCCGCACTGCGTAAAGTTTGCCGTGTGCGTTTGACCAACGGTTTCGAAGTGACTTCCTACATCGGTGGCGAAGGCCACAACCTGCAGGAACACTCCGTAATCCTGATCCGTGGCGGTCGTGTAAAAGACTTGCCAGGTGTGCGTTACCACACCGTCCGTGGTGCACTTGACTGCTCCGGTGTTAAAGACCGTAAGCAAGCTCGTTCCAAGTACGGCGTGAAGAAGCCAAAGGCTTAATGGTTCTCCGTTAAGTAAGGCCAAACGTTTTAACTTTAATGTCAAAATAAACTCGTAGAGTTTTGGACAATCCTGAATTAACAACGGAGTATTTCCATGCCACGTCGTCGCGTAATCGGCCAACGTAAAATCCTGCCAGATCCTAAGTTCGGATCTGAGCTGCTGGCCAAATTTGTAAATATCCTGATGGTAGACGGTAAAAAATCTACTGCAGAAGCAATCGTCTATACCGCGCTGGAGACCCTGGCTCAGCGTTCTGGTAAAGATCACCTGGAAGCTTTCGAAGTCGCTCTCGACAACGTTCGCCCGACTGTAGAAGTTAAGTCGCGTCGCGTTGGCGGTTCTACTTATCAGGTACCAGTTGAAGTCCGCCCGGTTCGTCGTAATGCTCTGGCAATGCGTTGGATCGTTGATGCTGCACGTAAACGCGGTGATAAATCCATGGCTCTGCGCCTGGCGAACGAGCTGTCTGACGCAGCAGAGAACAAAGGTTCTGCTGTTAAGAAGCGTGAAGACGTTCACCGTATGGCCGAAGCCAACAAGGCGTTCGCCCACTACCGCTGGTAATCATCCGGCTGTAGTCATGCTAACCAAGCGGGCGCGTCAAATCGGCCCGCTTGGGTTAACTGAACTTGAACGCCCTAGGAATAGAGGAATCAAATGGCTCGTACAACACCCATTGCACGCTACCGTAACATCGGTATCAGTGCTCACATCGACGCCGGTAAAACCACCACTACCGAACGTATTCTGTTCTACACCGGTGTAAACCACAAAATCGGTGAAGTTCATGACGGCGCTGCCACCATGGACTGGATGGAACAGGAGCAGGAGCGTGGTATTACCATCACTTCTGCAGCGACTACTGCCTTCTGGTCTGGTATGGCCAAGCAGTTCGAACCGCATCGCGTAAACATCATCGACACCCCAGGGCACGTTGACTTCACCATCGAAGTAGAACGTTCCATGCGTGTGCTGGATGGCGCGGTAATGGTTTACTGTGCTGTTGGTGGTGTTCAGCCACAGTCTGAAACCGTATGGCGTCAGGCTAACAAATACAAAGTGCCACGTATCGCGTTCGTTAACAAAATGGACCGTATGGGCGCTAACTTCCTGAAAGTTGTAGGCCAGATCAAAACTCGTCTGGGCGCCAACCCTGTTCCTCTGCAGCTGGCTATCGGCGCAGAAGACAAATTCACCGGCGTTATCGACCTGGTGAAGATGAAGGCGATCAACTGGAACGAAGAAGACGCAGGCGTAACCTTCGAATACGAAGACGTGCCGGCTGACATGATGGATCTGGCTGAAGAATGGCGCCAGAACCTGATCGAGTCCGCTGCGGAAGCTTCCGAAGAGCTGATGGAAAAATACCTGGGCGGCGAAGAGCTGACCGAGGAAGAAATCAAATCCGCTCTGCGTCAGCGCGTGCTGAACAACGAAATCATCCTGGTTACCTGTGGTTCTGCGTTCAAGAACAAAGGCGTACAGGCGATGCTGGATGCGGTAATCGAATACCTGCCGGCACCAACTGACGTTCCTGCGATCAACGGTATCCTGGACGATGGCAAAGACACTCCGGCTGAGCGTCACGCAAGTGATGACGAGCCGTTCTCTGCGCTGGCGTTCAAAATCGCTACCGACCCGTTCGTGGGTAACCTGACCTTCTTCCGCGTGTACTCCGGCGTTGTTAACTCCGGCGACACCGTGCTGAACTCCGTTAAGGCTGCGCGCGAGCGTTTCGGCCGTATCGTTCAGATGCACGCCAACAAGCGTGAAGAGATCAAAGAAGTTCGCGCAGGCGACATCGCCGCTGCGATCGGTCTGAAAGACGTGACCACCGGGGACACCCTGTGTGATCCAGACTCTCCAATCATCCTGGAGCGTATGGAATTCCCTGAGCCGGTAATCTCTATCGCCGTTGAACCAAAAACCAAAGCTGACCAAGAAAAAATGGGTCTGGCTCTGGGCCGTCTGGCTAAAGAAGACCCGTCATTCCGCGTATGGACTGACGAAGAGTCTAACCAGACCATCATCGCCGGTATGGGTGAACTGCACCTCGACATCATCGTTGACCGCATGAAGCGTGAATTCAACGTTGAAGCTAACGTGGGCAAACCTCAGGTAGCTTACCGCGAAGCGATTCGCGCGAAGATTACCGATGTTGAAGGTAAGCACGCCAAGCAGTCTGGTGGTCGCGGTCAGTACGGTCACGTTGTGATCGACATGTACCCACTGGAGCCGGGCTCTAACCCGAAAGGTTACGAGTTCATCAACGACATCAAAGGTGGTGTAATTCCTGGCGAATACATCCCTGCCGTTGATAAAGGCATCCAGGAGCAGCTGAAGTCTGGTCCGTTGGCTGGTTACCCGGTAGTAGACATGGGTATTCGTCTGCACTTCGGTTCTTACCACGACGTTGACTCCTCTGAACTGGCGTTTAAACTGGCCGCGTCTATCGCCTTTAAAGAAGGCTTTAAGAAAGCGAAACCAGTTCTGCTTGAGCCTATCATGAAGGTTGAAGTTGAGACTCCAGAAGAGAACACCGGTGACGTTATCGGTGACTTGAGCCGTCGTCGCGGCATGCTGCGCGGTCAGGAATCTGAAGTGACTGGCGTTAAGATCCACGCTGAAGTACCGTTGTCCGAAATGTTCGGCTACGCAACTCAGCTGCGTTCTCTGACTAAAGGTCGCGCATCATACACCATGGAATTCCTGAAGTATGATGATGCACCGAACAACGTCGCTCAGGCCGTAATCGAAGCCCGTGGCAAATAAGCCGCAGGGTTAAAACCAAAGTCCCGTGCTCTCTCCAGAAGGGGAGAGCGCTATAGTAAGGAATATAGCCGTGTCTAAAGAAAAATTTGAACGTACAAAACCGCACGTTAACGTTGGTACTATCGGCCACGTTGACCACGGTAAAACTACCCTGACTGCAGCGATCACCACCGTTCTGGCTAAAACCTACGGCGGTTCTGCACGTGCTTTCGACCAGATCGATAACGCGCCAGAAGAAAAAGCTCGTGGTAT
>NZ_JBXUNP010000006.1:259205-309221 GCF_057197125.1 Serratia sp. LSHTC3 | reverse complement strand
GTTCCCGGTCAGTGGAGGCGCATTATAGGGAGTTCTCGGCAGGCCGCAACCCCTAATTGCAAAAAACTTTTCAAGCGAGGATTTTTTCGGCAAAACGCTGGCCAAACCCGCGTTTTTGTCACTTTTCGTACTGGATCTGGCTAAATTCCTGGGCGAAACGATCGACCTGCTGCCAATCGGTGTACTCCACTTCCTTACTGGTATCCGTTTCACCGCCCGTCATACGCATAATAAATTGAATCATGATGCGGTCGAACCAGCGATAGCGCGGATACCGCAATGCGCCGGCAAACACCGCGCACTGTTTTGGCTGCCACGGCGAGGCCAGCAGGAACTTGCGGGTATAAGCGTTGGTTTGCGGTGAGCGCTTTTCCGGTTTACGCGCGGTCAGGTTCACGGCGAAGAAGGCGCTCGGCATCCTATTCAGCTGTTCGGCATGGCGCTTAACGAATTTATCCAGTACCGGATTAAAGTGCCCGTAACGGATAGAAGCACCGATCATCACCTGCTGGTACTGACTAAGGTCGACCTGTTCCGCCTGCAGCAGATCAATCACCTCACAACGCAGCGTGTCCTGCAACTTGCTTGCTATATAAGAAGCGATAGCACGTGTTTGCCCGTCACGGCTCGAATAAAGTATCAATGCCTTCATGGCGTACTCCTTATATCAGGCTCACTCACGCCAAAAAGTTGGCGTGAACAGCACCAGCAATGTAAACACTTCCAGGCGCCCGAACAGCATCGTCACCACCAGGATCCACTTGGCCGCCGCCGGCATCGTGGTGAAGTTATCCGCCACCACGCCCAGGCCGGGGCCAAGGTTATTGAGTGTTGCCGTCACTGCGGCGAACGCGGAAAAATCGTCAACGCCGGTGGCAATGATCGCCAGCATGCTGACGATAAACACCAGCGCATAGGCGGAGAAGAATCCCCACACCGCTTCCAGAATACGTTCCGGCAGTGCGCGATTGCCCAATTTGATGGTATAGACCGCGTTGGGGTGCACCAGCCTTTTCAACTCTCGCGAGCCCTGCAGGTACAGAAGCAGAATACGGATCACCTTCAGGCCGCCTCCGGTCGAGCCAGCGCAGCCGCCGATGAACGCCGAGCACAGCAACAACATCGGCAGGAACAGCGGCCACTTGGCGATGCTGTCGGTCGTAAAACCGGCCGTGGTCGCCATCGATACCACCTGGAAGAACGCCTGATTGAGCGTTTCCATACCGCTCTTATAGACGCCATGTCCCCAGAGCACCAACGTGCATACCACCACCAGCGTCAACTGAACGAAGATGAACATGCGGAATTCAGGATCGCGCCCGTACACCTTCAGACTACGGCCGCTTAGCAAAGCGAAGTGCAGGCCGTAGTTACAGCCGGAAATCAGCAGGAACACGGCGATAATGGTGTTGATAGTCGGACTGGCGTAATAACCGATACTGGCGTCGTGGGTAGAAAACCCGCCAATGGCGATGGTCGAGAAACTGTGGCCGATGGCGTCGAACACCGACATCCCGGCCCCCCAGAGCGCCAGCGCACAGGCGACGGTCAGCAACACATAGATTAGCCACAGGGTTTTGGCGGTTTCGGCGATGCGTGGACGCATCTTGTTATCTTTCAGCGGCCCGGGCATTTCCGCTCGATACAGCTGCATGCCGCCGACGCCAAGTATCGGCAGTATCGCCACCGCCAACACGATGATCCCCATCCCGCCCATCCATTGCAGCATTTGGCGATAGAACAGGATGGCCTTCGGCAACGAGTCCAGCCCCACCAGCGTCGTTGCGCCAGTAGTCGTCAATCCCGAGAAGGATTCAAAGAAGGCGTCGGTCAGCGACAAGTTGGGCCGTTCCGAAAACAGGAACGGCAATGCCCCCACGCTGCCCAGCACGGTCCAGAACAGCACGACAATCAGGAAGCCTTCACGCGGCTTCAGCTCGTGTTTCTGTTTGCGGTTCGGCCACCACAGCATCAGACCGATGGTCAGCGCCACGAAGAAGGTTTGGCTGAACGCGCGCCCCGCCCCATCGCGGTAAATCAATGCCACCAGGCCGGGAATAAACATCGTCCCGGAGAACAGGATGACCAGCAGACCAACGATACGGGTTATGGCGCGAAAATGCATTTCAGCACGATCCTTAGCAATTCAATTGGGAGGAATTATTGCGAAATGGGGGTTAATTGCAAATTACCGCGACTGAGATCACGCAATTTATTCCCAAACAGTTCGACCTCGGTGGCCGGCAACGCCAGATGCAGCACGACGGCGGCGCCGTATTCGCCCTGCAGGATCCGACCTGCGGTTTGCTGCAGCAAGTTCTCCACCAACGCCAACTGCGCATAGTCGCACTGCAAGATATATTCGGCTTCCGGCACCTTTTGTGCCAACGCCAACTGCTTCAACGCCTGTTGAACACCGTTGCCATAGGCTTTCACCAGCCCGCCGGTGCCCAGCTTGACGCCGCCATAGTAACGAACGACCACGGCGGTCACTTCACCGATGCCGCTCCCCATCAGCTGCGCGAGGATCGGTTTGCCGGCGGTGCCCGACGGCTCTCCGTCGTCTGAGAACCCCAGTTGCTGCGAGTCATCGGGGCTGCCGGCGACGAAAGCCCAACAATGGTGTCGCGCCGCCGGATGCTCATCCCGCACCTGCTGAATAAACGCCTTTGCCGCTTCTACCCCGCTGGTCGGCGCCAGCAGGGTGATAAAACGGCTCTTCTTTATTTCTTCGGTAAAGCAGGTGGCTTCCGCCGGTATCGGGTAAGGCCGCATCAGGCCAGGTTCAGATCGCGCGTCATGTTCTCGATGCGCTTTTCGTGGATCACGATGTTGTCTTCGATACGGATGCCGCCATACGGCTTCAGCGCATCGATGCGATCCCAGGCGAAGTGCTGCTTGAATTCACCGCTGCGCCACGGTGCCAACAGAGACTCGATGAAGTACAGACCTGGCTCGATGGTCAACACCATGCCCGGCTGCAACACGCGGGTGCAACGCAGGAATGGATACTTGGACGGCGCCGGCAGATGGGTGCCTTGCTCGTCCTGCATAAAGCCGGCGGCGTCGTGCACCTGAAGGCCCAGCGGATGGCCCAGCCCGTGCGGCAGGAACGGCGTGGTAATACCCGTTTCAACCATCGCCTCTTCGCTGAGGCCGTTCACCAACTTGTGATTCTTGAGCAGCTTGGCGATGCGCTGATGCATTTGCACATGGTAGTCGGTATAGCGCACGCCGGGCTTGATGGTGTCGATCAGCGCCAGCTGTTCACCATTGAGATCTTTCACCAAGTGGGCGAACTCGCTGCCGCTTTGCGCCGCGTAGGTGCGGGTCAGATCGGCGGCATAGCCGTTATATTCCGCGCCGGCGTCGATAAGGAAACTCAGGGGTTCGGCCGGCGGCTGATGATCCAGCTTGGTGTAGTGCAGTACCGAAGCGTGTTCGTTCAGCGCTACGATGTTGTCGTAAGGCACGTCGGTATCGCGGTGGCCTGTCGCCGTCAGGTAGGCCAGGTTGATGTCGAACTCGCTCATACCGGAGAGGAACGCCTCATGCGCCGCACGATGGCCGGTTACCGCCGTCTTCTGCGCTTCGCGCATGCAGGCCAGCTCGTAGCCGGTTTTGATAGAACGGTGGAAATCCAGGTAGTTCAACACCGCTTTCGGGTTGATGTTTTCAGAAGAAATGCCGAGATCGCGTGCGCGCTGTTGCGCATAACCGATATAGCCCACGCGCTCGCGCTGCGGCGGAAGCTGCTGGGCGATGGCGTCGGCGTTGGCCAACGGCATCAATTCAAGGGATTTGGTCCAGAAACTGTCCGGCAGCGGCTCTACGCTGTGCCAGTAGTCGACCGGGGAGTAGAACCACAGCTTCGGCTTATTGACACCGTCGATCCACAACCAGCAGTTCGGCACCGACGTCACCGGCACCCAGGCTTTGAAATGCGCGTTCACTTTGAACGGATAGCTATGGTCGTCCAAAAATACCTTTTGCAGCTCACCGGAGTGAATCAGCAGCGCATCCAACTTGTTGCGCTCCAGCACTTCGCGCGCGCGTTTTTGCAGCTCTGCCAGGTGGTCGTTATACAAAGAAGCCAGCGTTTCCATCACAGTACCCTTATGCCTTAGCACGAAAGAAGTCATCTTAACACAGCGCTCCGGCGCACCAACCTCATCGCGTTGGGCATGCGGAGCAGCTCGCAATTCCCTGCAAATGCCGTTACATCCGCAGCTTAACCATTAACCAGCCGCCCAAACCGAGCAGCGCTATCGCCAGCGCCCACAGGCCATGGTGTTCCAACAACACCGCGCCAGCCGCGGCGACGCCCGCCAGACACTGCTGCAGAAAGCCACACAGCGCCATCGCATAAGCGCCGTACTCTTTGGCATCGCTGACGGCCATCGCCATGCTGTTGGGAAACAGCACCGCCTGGCCAAAAATGGTCAGGCAATACAGCGCGATGAACAGCGCCATACCGGAAAGGCCGGCCAGAATGCCGCTCCACCACAACAGCAGGATCGCCGCCGTCGCCAGAGCCACGATACCGCTGCCGGTTTGCATCAGTTTTTTCCCGCCGACACGCGCCACCGTGCGGTTCACCGTCAGCGCCCCGCTGAAGTAGGCGACGCCGATCACCAGCCCCAGGGCACCGAACGCCGTGACGTTGAGACCAAAACCCTGCTGCATGACGAACGGACTCACCTCCTGCAATGTCACCGTGGTGGCGAAGCCCAATCCGCCGACGCAGGCCGGCCAGAAGAACCCCGGCCGCCGCAGGATGGCAAAGTAGGTTGCCGCCATCGCCGGGCGCACGCCCCCTGCCCGTCCCGCCTCCAGCGGCAGCGTCGCCATCAGCGCCAGAATGATCAAACCGGTGGCGCCCATCAGGACGAAGCCCATCTGCCAGTGCGAATATTGGCTGAGCAGGCCGCCGATAAACTGCCCCCCGCCCAGCGCGGTGATGAAAGCGATGGAGAGCACCGACAGACGGCGCGCCAGCTCATCACCGCTCCAGTTATCCCGCACGATGATACGCGCAATGATCGCCGCACCACCGGCACCCACACCTTGCAGCGCACGCAGCGCCAGTAATTGGGTACCGTTGCTGCACAGCGCCAACAGTCCGCTGCAGCCAATGAAAAGCAGCAGGGAAAGCGTCAGCGGCGCTCGGCGGCCAAAGCGATCGGCAGCCGCGCCCCAGAACAGCACCGGTAAGGCAGCGCCGATGACGAAGATCGAAATGGACAGCTCGGTGGCGCGCCGGCTCATCGCCAGCTCGCGCATCACCGTCGGCAGCGAAGGCAGATACACGGTCGTCGCCATCTGCGCCATAAACACCAACAGACACGCCAGCGTCATGGTTCTGGCGGGAATGCTCCATAAGCCGCTGCGTTTGACACAAACCGCCTTAGTCATGCCTAACCTCGTCTGAATGATAAATCGCTGCAGGCAAGTGTATGAGGGCCGACAACCACCAGCAAATGCCGATAGCACATAAAATATAACTCCGTTTTAAATCAAAACACTAACTTGGTGAGATGTGATCAGACCAGCAAATATGCAATCTCTCATTTGCATATTTTTAACATAAAAACCACACTCCTCTTCATCTGGTCATACCAGATCATACGCTGATTCAGGAGATAGACATGCTCTACCAAGGCGAAACATTACAACTGCACTGGCTCGATAACGGCATTGCCGAGCTGGTGTTCAACGCATCAGGCTCGGTCAACAAGCTGGACACCCGCACCGTCGCCAGCCTGGGCGAGGCGCTCACCGTGCTGGAAAACCAGCCTGAGCTCAAGGGGCTGCTGCTGCGCTCCACCAAAGCCGCATTTATCGTCGGCGCCGATATCACCGAATTCCTTTCTCTGTTTGCCGCACCGGCTGAAAAGCTGCACGAGTGGCTGGTATTCGCCAACAACGTCTTTAACCGGCTGGAAGATTTGCCGGTACCGACCATTTCGGCCATTAACGGCTATGCGCTCGGCGGCGGTTGCGAATGCATTCTGGCGACCGATTTCCGCGTCGCCTCGCCGGACGCGCGCATCGGCCTGCCGGAAACCAAATTGGGCATCATGCCGGGCTTCGGCGGTTCCGTCCGTCTGCCACGCCTGCTGGGTAACGACAGCGCGCTGGAAATCATCGCCGCCGGCAAAGACGTCAGCGCCAAAGAGGCGTTGAAAGTCGGCCTGGTCGATGCGGTAGTGGCGCCGGAAAAACTGGCCGAAGCGGCGCTCAACATGCTGCAACAGGCGATCGACGGCAAGCTGGACTGGCGCGCCGCGCGTCAACCTAAGCTGGAGCCGCTGAAACTCAGCCCGATTGAAGCGGCGATGAGCTTCACCACCGCCAAAGGCATGGTACTGCAGACCGCCGGTAAACATTACCCGGCGCCGATGACCGCGGTGAAGACCATTGAAGCCGCCGCCAAGCTGGGCCGCGATGAAGCGCTGAAACTGGAAACCGCCAGCTTCGTGCCGTTGGCCCGCTCCAACGAAGCGCGCGCGCTGGTCGGCATCTTCCTTAACGATCAGTTCGTGAAGGGCCAGGCGAAAAAGCTGGCCAAGAATGTGGATGCGCCAAAACAGGCGGCGGTGCTGGGCGCCGGCATCATGGGCGGCGGTATCGCTTACCAATCGGCGCTGAAAGGCGTACCGGTGATCATGAAGGACATCAGCGACAAGTCGCTGACGCTGGGCATGAGCGAAGCGGCCAAGCTGCTCAACAAGCAGCTGGAGCGCGGCAAGCTGGATGGCCTGAAAATGGCGCAGGTGCTGTCGACCATTCAGCCGACGCTGGACTATGCCGGCATCGAGCGCGCGCAGGTGATCGTTGAGGCGGTCGTCGAGAATCCGAAAGTCAAAGCCGCCGTGCTGTCGGAAGTGGAAGGCCTGATCGGTGAAGACACCGTTCTGGCGTCGAACACCTCGACCATTCCGATTAATCACCTGGCAAAATCGCTGAAGCGCCCGCAAAACTTCTGCGGCATGCACTTCTTTAACCCGGTGCACCGCATGCCGCTGGTTGAAATCATCCGCAGCGAACAGACCAGCGATGACACCATCGCCAAAGTGGTGGCCTACGCCAGCCGCATGGGCAAAACGCCGATCGTGGTGAACGATTGCCCGGGCTTCTTCGTCAACCGCGTGCTGTTCCCGTACTTCGCCGGCTTCAGCCTGCTGCTGCGCGACGGCGCCGACTTCCGTCAAATCGATAAAGTAATGGAAAAACAGTTCGGCTGGCCGATGGGCCCGGCCTACCTGCTCGACGTCGTGGGCATCGACACCGCGCACCACGCGCAGGCCGTGATGGCCGCCGGTTTCCCGGATCGCATGAGCAAAGACTATCGCGACGCCATTGACGTGATGTTCGACAACCAGCGCTTCGGTCAGAAAAATCAACTGGGCTTCTACCGCTACAGCCAGGACAGCAAAGGCAAACCGCGCAAGGACAACGATGAGCAGACCGATGCGCTGCTGGCCGAAGTGAGCCAACCGCGCCAGATCATCAGCGACGAAGAAATCATCGCGCGCATGATGATCCCGATGATCAACGAAGTGGTGCGTTGCCTGGAAGAAAAGATCGTCGCCAGCCCGGCCGAAGCCGATATGGCGTTGGTCTACGGCATCGGTTTCCCTCCGTTCCACGGCGGCGCGTTCCGCTACCTGGATACGCTCGGCACCGCCAACTACGTTGAGCTGGCCCAGCGTTACGCACACCTCGGCGCCCTGTACCAGGTGCCGGCCGGTCTGCGCGCCAAGGCCGAACGCAATGAAAGCTACTACCCGGTGGCGACACCGCTGTCCGACGTCGCTACCCGCCAACCGGCATGAGGTCATAAAGATGGAAAACGTAGTTATTGTTGATGCCGTACGCACGCCGATGGGCCGCTCCAAGGGCGGCGCATTCCGCCAGGTACGCGCCGAAGATCTCTCCGCTCACCTGATGCGTGAAGTGCTGAGCCGCAATCCGGCGCTGGACGCCGCCGAGATTGATGACATTTACTGGGGCTGCGTGCAGCAGACGCTGGAACAAGGCTTCAACATCGCCCGCAACGCCGCGCTGCTGGCCGAGATCCCGCACCGCGTGCCGGCGGTGACCGTCAACCGCCTGTGCGGCTCTTCGATGCAGGCGCTGCACGACGCGGCACGCGCCATCATGGTGGGCGACGCGCACGTCAGCCTGATCGGCGGCGTGGAACACATGGGCCATGTGCCGATGAATCACGGCGTGGATTTCCATCCGGGCCTGAGCCGCAGCGTGGCCAAGGCCGCCGGGATGATGGGGCTGACCGCCGAAATGCTGGCCAAGATGCACAACATCAGTCGCCAGATGCAGGATGAATTTGCCGCCCGCTCCCACCAGCGCGCGCATGCAGCAACGCTGGCCGGTTACTTTAAAAACGAGATCATACCGACCAACGGCCACGACGCCGACGGCGTGCTGACCCGTTACGATTTCGATGAAGTTATTCGCCCGGAGACCACCGTCGAAAGCCTGTCGGCCCTGCGCCCGGCGTTCGATCCGGTCAACGGCACCGTCACCGCCGGCAGCTCCTCCGCCCTGTCGGACGGTGCTTCCGCCATGCTGCTGATGAGCGAATCGCGCGCCAAAGCGCTCGGTTTGAAGGCCCGCGCCCGCATCCGCTCGATGGCGGTCGTCGGCTGCGATCCGTCCATCATGGGCTACGGCCCGGTGCCGGCCAGCAAGCTGGCGCTGAAACGCGCCGGTCTGAGCGTGCAGGACATCGATCTGTTCGAGCTGAACGAAGCGTTCGCCGCCCAGTCGCTGCCGTGCATCAAGGATCTGGGGCTGATGGACAGCATCGACGACAAGATTAACCTGAACGGCGGCGCCATCGCGCTCGGCCACCCGCTGGGGTGTTCCGGCTCCCGCATCTCGACCACCCTGTTGAACAACATGGAACGTCGCGACGCGCAGTTCGGCCTGGCGACCATGTGCATCGGCCTGGGCCAGGGTATCGCCACCGTGTTTGAACGCGTTTAGCTGTGTCTATCTTGGGATGACCGCGTCACCACTTCAAATCGCGGCATCCCGCCAAGTTTAGTTGCCGTTCTTCCCGCCTGTCAGGGGCGGGTTTTTTATGCCTGAAATTTGCCGACGCCCAAATAAAAACGGGGCGACCCTCGGCCACCCCGTTCACTGCGCATCGCCTGTGTCAGATAAACGAAAACGCGTCGCCAAACATATGCGCTTCCAGCGCGCCGCGCTCGGCGCAGAAACGCTCGCGGGCGATTTTCGCCATCTCGAAACGCCCGGCGATGTAAATGTCATGCTCCGCCAGCGTGCCGAAATCCTGCAGCACCGCGCTAAGCACGGTGCCGCTGCGGCCACGCCATTCAGCCTCCGGCTGCTCGACCACCGGGATCACCTTCAGATTCGGATGCTGCAACGACAGCGCTTCCAGCTCGCTCAAATCGTACAGGTGCTTCAGCTCACGCCCGCCCCAGTAGATTGAAATGTCGCGATCCGGCTGCTGCTCCAGCGCGGTCAACAGGATTGAACGCGCGTAAGAGAAACCGGTGCCGCCGGCGATCAGCACCAGCGGACGGCTGCCCTCTTCCCGCAGCCAGGCGTCGCCATGCGGCACGTCAACGGTGATCGCCTGCTCTTTCAGGATGCGATCCATCACCGCCATGGCGTACAGATTCAGCTCCGAAGCGCCGATATGCAGCTCGATGTAATCTTGCTGCGTCGGGGTTGATGCCAGTGAGAACGGGCGCTTGTCGCGCTCATCCATCACCACCATCAGATATTGCCCTGCCTTGAAAGAAAACGGCTGTTCGGGCACCAGACGTACCCGATAAACCGTATCGGTAATGGCCTCTACCGAGGTCACTTTACAGCTCAATATTGTCATGCGTTCCCTCTGTCGGGTCATCAATGCAAAGCTGAGAACAGGGCCTGACGCTATAACGTCGGTTCCCTGTCACTGAAGATTGCGAGCTCATCCCAGATTTCGTCGACGCGCGCACGTACCTTTTCATCCATCTGAATCGGACGGCCCCATTCGCGATCGGTTTCACCCGGCCATTTATTGGTGGCGTCCAGCCCCATCTTCGAACCCAGGCCGGAAACCGGCGAGGCGAAGTCCAGATAGTCGATCGGCGTATTCTCCACCAGAACGGTATCCCTTGCCGGATCCATTCGTGTGGTGATCGCCCAAATCACGTCGTTCCAGTCGCGCGCATTGACGTCATCATCACAGACGATAACAAATTTGGTGTACATAAACTGCCGCAGGAACGACCAGACGCCCATCATCACGCGTTTAGCGTGGCCGGCGTACTGTTTTTTCATGGTCACTACCGCCAGGCGGTACGAGCACCCTTCCGGCGGCAGATAGAAATCAACGATTTCCGGGAACTGCTTTTGCAGGATCGGCACGAACACTTCATTCAGCGCCACGCCCAGGATCGCCGGCTCATCCGGCGGGCGGCCGGTGTAGGTCGAGTGGTAGATCGCGTTGCGGCGCTGGGTGATGTGAGTAACGGTGAACACCGGGAACTGGTCGATTTCATTGTAGTAACCGGTGTGGTCGCCGTAGGGGCCTTCCGGCGCCATTTCACCCGGCTCGATATAGCCTTCAAGCACGATTTCGGCGCTGGCGGGCACTTCCAGATCGTTGGAAATGCACTTGACCACTTCGGTTTTATTGCCGCGCAGCAGCCCGGCAAAGGCGTATTCAGACAGGGTATCCGGCACCGGCGTGACCGCACCGAGGATGGTAGCGGGATCGGCGCCCAGCGCCACCGCGACCGGGAAACGCTCACCCGGGTGCGCCTGGCACCACTCCTGATAATCCAGCGCGCCGCCGCGATGCGACAGCCAGCGCATGATCACTTTGTTCTTGCCCAGCACCTGCTGGCGATAGATGCCGAGGTTTTGCCGTTCCTTATGCGGGCCGCGGGTCACCGTCAGCCCCCAGGTGATCAGCGGCGCGGCGTCTTCCGGCCAGCAGTGCATCACCGGAATACGGCCCAGATCGACATCGTCGCCCTGCCATACCTGCTCCTGACAAGGCGCGGATCCCAGCACCTTGGTCGGCATGTTCAGCACCTGCTTGAACTTTGGCATTTTGTCGAACAGATCGCGGAAGCCTTTCGGCGGCTCCGGTTCTTTGAGGAACGCCAGCAGTTTGCCGACTTCGCGCAGCGCGCTGATGTCTTCCTGCCCCATGCCCATCGCCACGCGATTGGCGGTGCCGAACAGGTTACAGAGCACCGGCATGTCATACCCTTTCGGGTTTTCAAACAGCAGTGCCGGACCGCCCGCTCGCAGGGTGCGATCGGCAATCTCCGTCATTTCCAGGTAAGGATCGATCGGCTGGCTGATGCGTTTTAGTTCCCCTCTCTTCTCCAGCAACGAGAGGAAATCGCGTAAGTCACGGTATTTCATGCTGATCATTATAACGGCCAGTGGGGAGGGCATTATAAGCCCTCTTCACGGTTGTTGCTGCAATTTTGTTAACGCCGCCCGCCGCCGGGTGGCCCTCAGCCGCAGTTGAACGGCACCAGCGCAGCCAGCGCGCGCGTATCCTGATATTCACGCGTCTCCTCACCGTGGCGGAACACCTTGAAGCCCTGCCCGTTAGCGCTGAAGTAACGCAGCGCATTGCCTTCAACGTGCAGCAGGCTACCTTCACGCAGCGCCACCACCGACTCGCTTGGATTGACCGCGCAGAACTCCGCCAGGCGCTCGTCACGGGTTTCGCCCATGTGGCCGCTGATATGTGCGTCGATGTAGTGCGGGTTGATCTGCACCGGGAACAGCCCCAGCGCCGGCAGCACCACGCTGCAGCGCACCGGCATGTCATTGGTGGTGCGAATGCTCGGCGTGGCCACGTTGCAGCCGGCGCTCCAGCCGACGTAAGGCACTTCACGCTCGCGCACCGCGCGCTGGATGGGCACGATCAGGCCTTGTTCGTGCAGCATTTGGTTCAGCAACCAGGTATTGCCGCCGCTGACCAAAATGCACTCCGCCTGCGCGATCGCCGCCGCCGGCGAAGCCGCGTGATGGATGCTGGTGACTTCAATGCTCAGCGTTTGCGCCAGCTCCTGCGCACGCTGGTCGTAGTCGTAACGGATCAGGGCGTAAGGGATAAAGACGGCGGATTTGATGCCGCGACGCGCAATCATCGCCAGCAGTTGGCTTTTGGCGTACCCCAGCAGCTCGGCTTCGCCAGACAGCTTGCCGTTGCTCAACAGAAACAGCTCCATTTCTTTCCCTCTCGGTCAAAACGATGAATAGCGTCACAGCCAGCGGCGCAACGCCTGCCATACTGTGACGGTAACAAATTTTTAGCCCTCTGTTATACCAGCGCCGTATCGATAAGTGTGTGACCCCTCGCTAATAGCCGCAGATTCATAGAGATAGGTGATGTTACACGCTGAAACTTGCATCACTATGTATCCGGAATAGCTTTTGATATGCTTACCGGCTGGCAGAAAGGCATGTGAAACTATGGAATCCTGGTATCTACTTTATTGCAAACGCGGTCAGCTGTTGCGGGCGCAGGAACATCTGGAACGGCAGCAGGTAAACTGCCTCAGCCCGATCATCACGCTGGAAAAGATCGTGCGTGGTAAGCGCATCGCGGTCAGCGAACCCCTGTTTCCCAACTATCTGTTTGTGGAGTTCGACCCGGAGCGCATTCACACCACCACCATCAGCGCCACCCGTGGCGTCAGCCACTTCGTGCGTTTCGGCGCGTTGCCGAGCGTCATCCCGAGCAAGGTGATCGATGAGCTGCGCACGCACGCCAGCGAAACCTATGTCGATCCGGAAACCCCACAGCCAGGGGATACCGTTCTGATCGTCGACGGCGTGTTCGAAGGGCTGCAGGCGATCTACACCGAACCGGACGGCGAGGCGCGTTCCATGTTGTTGCTGAACCTGATCAACAAGCAGGTCAGTCAAAGCATCGACAACCGACAGTTCCAGAAGATGTAATGCAAAAGGCGCCCTCAGGCGCCTTTTTGTTGGCTCATTTTGCGCTTAGCGACGCATCGCATCGTCGTGCAGCCACTGCGCGACACGCTTGGCGAAGTAGGTCAGCACGCCGTCGGCGCCGGCGCGTTTGAAGCACATCAACGATTCCATCACCGCAGGTTGCTCCTGCAGCCAGCCGTTCTGAATCGCCGCCATATGCATGGCGTACTCGCCGGACACCTGATAAGCGAAGGTTGGCACACCGAAGGTATCCTTCACGCGGCGCACGACGTCGAGGTACGGCATGCCCGGTTTCACCATCACCATGTCCGCACCTTCCTGCAGATCCTGCGCAATCTCCTGCAGCGCTTCGTCGCTGTTGGCCGGATCCATCTGATAGGTCTTCTTGTTGCCGCCCTTCAGGTTGCCGCTGGAGCCCAACGCATCGCGGAACGGGCCGTAGTAGCAGGAAGCATACTTGGCGGAGTAAGCCATGATTTGGGTATTCACCAGGCCCTGCAATTCCAGACGATCGCGGATCGCCCCGATGCGGCCGTCCATCATGTCGCTCGGCGCCACGATTTCCGCGCCCGCTTCGGCATGGGACAGCGCCTGACGCACCAGAATGTCTTTGGTCACGTCGTTAATCACATAACCCTGCTCATCGATCACCCCGTCCTGCCCATGCGTGGTGTAGGGATCGAGCGCCACGTCGGTCAGAATGCCCAGCTCAGGCACCGCGTCTTTCAGCGCGCGCACCGTGCGCTGTACCAACCCTTCTGGGTTATAGGCTTCTTCCGCATGCAGCGATTTCAGGCTCGGTTCAATTACCGGGAACAGGGAAATCACCGGCACGCCAAGTTTGGCGATGGCTTCCGCTTCCTTCACCAGCAGATCGATCGTCATGCGCGATACGCCCGGCATCGAGGCCACTTCTTCCTGGCGGTTGCTGCCTTCCATGACAAACACCGGATAAATCAGGTCGTTGACCGTCAGTTGGTTCTCGGCCACCAGGCGGCGGCTGAAGTCGTGACGGCGCACGCGGCGCATACGGCGACCAGGGAAGGTGCCCGGAAATGCATAGCTCATAGTTTTCTCCTAGCTCAAACCAGCCGGAATAGCCGGCGGGCGTTCTCATCGGTTTTTTGCCCCAGCCATTGCGGCTCTTCCTGTCGCCAGACGGCGACCTGCTGCACGATGTGGGGCAGGAAACAGGGTTCGTTGCGGCGAGATGCGGGTTTAGGCTGTAAATCCCGGGGCAACAGATAAGGGGCGTCCGTTTCCAGCAGCAGACGCTCGGCCGGGATCTGCGGCAACAGGGCGCGCAATTCCAAGCCGCGCCGCTCGTCGCAGACCCAACCGGTGATCCCGATCGACAGACCCAGCGACAGGCAGCTTGTTAATTCTTCGGCGGTGCCGGTGAAGCAGTGCACCACGGCCGCGGGCAGTTTATCCAACCACGGCGTCAGTAGCTCGGCAAAACGTGCGTGTGCGTCGCGGCAATGAAGAAACACCGGCAGCGCCAACTCCGCCGCCAGCGCCAGCTGCGCGGTGAACGCCGCTTCCTGCTGTACGGGCGTCGAGAAATTGCGATTGAAATCCAGGCCGCATTCGCCGATCGCCGCCACTTCAGGGCGTACGGCTAACGCATAAATCTGCTCGGCGGTCTGTTCATCCCAACCGCTGGCGTAATGCGGATGCACACCGGCGGTAGACCAACCGTAGCCCGCATGTTGCTGCGCCAATTCCGCCGCTTCGCGGCTCTCTGCCAGATCGGTGCCGGTAATCAATATCCCGGTAACGCCCGCCGCGCGGGCGCGCTCCACTACCGCCTGGCGGTCTTTGGCGAATTGGCTGCTGGTGAGGTTAACGCCGATATCAAACATGATTTTTTCCAAAGCAAAAGCCGCCCAATGGGCGGCTTAGCAATCAAGATGGATCAAGGGGCTGGCGGTTCGTCACCCTCGTCTTCTTCTTCCGCCTGCGGACGACGTTTGCCGGTATAGAAGCGAGCGAAGAACACCCCCACTTCAAACAGCAGGTACATCGGTATTGCCAACAGGGTTTGCGAGAACACGTCCGGCGGCGTCAACAGCATGCCGACCACAAACGCGCCGACCAACACATACGGCCGTTTCTTCTTCAGATCTTCCGGCGAGGTGACGCCACTCCAGCACAGCAGAATGATAGCGACCGGCACTTCGAAGGCGACACCGAACGCCATAAACAGCGCCATGACGAAATCGAGGTAGTTTTTGATGTCGGTGGCAATGGTCACCCCCATCGGCGCGGTCTTGGCAAAGAAGCCGAAGGCCAGCGGGAACACGATGAAGTAGGCGAAAGCCATGCCGAGGTAGAACAGCAGGCTGCTGGACACCAGCAGCGGCATCATCAGGCGGCGTTCATGCTTGTACAGCGCCGGCGCGATGAATGCCCACACCTGATACAAAATCATCGGTGCGGAGACGAACACCGAGACGATCATGGTCAATTTGATCGGCGTAAAGAACGGTGACGCCACGTCGGTAGCGATCATGCTCGCCCCGGCCGGCAGCTGCTTGAGCAGCGGCGCAGAGACCAACTGGTAGATGTCGTTGGCGAAAAACACCAGCACCACGAACACCGCCAGCACGCAAATAATCGAGTTCAACAGCCGCTTGCGCAGCTCTATCAGATGACTGATAAGGGGTTGGGTATCTTCAACAGCCATGTATTAACGATCGCCACTAGGTTGGTGAGACGCTGGGGTTTTATCCGCAACAGGTTCGACAGGTGCCGGCGCGGTTTCCGCCGGCGCCTTAGCCGGTTGCGCCGCCACCGGCGGTGCTGGTGACACGGGCGCGACGGCTTCAGGTTCCGCTGCCGGTTTTGGCGCGGCGGCGGGCGCACTGGCGCGGGTTGCCGCTTCCGCCGGCGTCACGCCGTCGTGCAAGGCTTCCGGATCGGTGATCTGCGGGTTATGAATGGTGTTCGCCAGCTCTTCTTTCTCGCCCTGGTAGGTGCGTTTCAATGATTCCGCCGCGTCTTTCAGCTCATCCATCGACGCCTTCAGTTCCGGCGTCAGGTTCTGCAGGCCGGCCTGTTCCGCTTTTTTCAGGCTGTCCTGCAGCTCCTGCAGCTTCAGCTCCTGAGACAGTTCGTGCTGCACCGAGGCCGCCAGCGAGCGCAGCGCGCGGATCCAGCCCGATACCGTTCTGACCGCGACCGGCAAGCGTTCCGGCCCCAGAACAACCAGGCCGATTACCAGCACCAGCAGCAGCTCACTAAACCCAATGTCAAACACGGTTTATACCTGCTCTTTGTTCTTCGACTCTTCCGGTTTCACTTCCGGCTGCTTATCGGTAATAGGCTTGGCCGAGAAGTCAGCGTCATCCAGGCTGCTTTTCTCAGCCGTGTTGGGGGTCGATGGCGTATCGTCGCCGATCGCCTTCTTGAAGCCCTTGATCGAGGCGCCGAGATCGGAGCCCAGCGTGCGCAGTTTTTTGGTACCGAACAACAGCACCACGATCACTGCGATGATCAACAATTGCGTAATACTAATACCGCCCATTTTAATTACCTCTAATTTTAAAGGGTCTTTTAAAGCCAGCCCGCATTATAGAGCCGACTTTACCAGAGTAACGAATTAAATCAGGTGGTTCGCTTCCAGCCAATCACCCAGCATACGATGCCGGCGGCCATCATCCAGGCGGGAAACACCTCGATTTGCCCCAGCAGCAACAGCGTGCCGCTTACCAACAGTGTAGCGCCAACGCCGAACAAATAACGTGACTGCCCCTGACGAACCCGCTGAGCCTGCATCTGGTTGGTCAGCTTATCAACGCTTTGTTGCAACAGTTTATGCTGCTGCAAGCTGTCGTAAAACAGCTCGGGCAGTTCCGGCAGCTTCTCCGCCCAGAACGGCGCTTTCTCTTTCAGCGCACGCACCACGGCGGGAATGCCGACCTGATCGCGCAGCCAGCTCTCGAGGAACGGCTTGGCGGTGGTCCACAGATCCAGTTGCGGATAGAGCTGACGCCCCAATCCTTCAACATACAGCAAGGTCTTCTGCAATAACACCAGCTGCGGCTGCACTTCCATATTGAAGCGTCGCGCGGTGTTGAACAGGTTCAGCAGCACGTTGCCGAAGGAAATCTCCGCCAGCGGCTTCTCGAAAATCGGCTCGCACACGGTGCGGATGGCGAATTCGAAGTCTTCCACGTTGGTGTCGCGCGGCACCCACCCGGAGTCGACGTGCAGTTCCGCCACCTTGCGGTAATCACGGTTGAAGAAGGCGATGAAATTTTCCGCCAGGTAGCGTTTATCATCCTTGTTCAGCGAACCGACGATGCCGCAGTCGATGCCGATGTAGCAAGGATCTTCCGGATGTTCGTAGCTGACGAAAATATTACCGGGATGCATGTCCGCATGGAAGAAGCTGTCGCGGAAGACCTGGGTAAAGAACACCTGGACGCCGCGTTCCGCCAACAGTTTCATGTTGGTGCCCTGCTGTTCCAGCGTGGCGATGTCCGAGACCGGAATGCCGTAAATGCGCTCCATCACCAATACGCTTTCGCGGCAGTAGTCGGAATAAACTTCCGGTACGTACAGCATTGGGCTGCCGTCGAAATTGCGGCGCAGCTGAATGGCGTTAGCCGCTTCGCGCAGCAGGTTCAATTCGTCCAGTAGAGTTTTCTCATACTCGCGTACCACTTCGCGCGGGCGCAGACGGCGGCCGTCCGGCAACAGCTTCGGCACCCAGCCTGCCAACCGGTACATCAGACGCACGTCGGCCTTGATGATCGGCCCGATATCCGGCCGGATCACCTTCAGCACCACTTCCTGGCCGGTGGTTTTCAACCGCGCGGTATGCACCTGCGCGATCGAGGCAGAGGCCAGCGGCTGCTGATCGAAGTCATCGAACCAGGTCTCCAGCGGGCCGCCCATCGCCAGCTCGATATGCTTACGCGCCAACGCGCCATCGAAAGGCGCCACCCGATCCTGCAGCAGCGTCAGCTGATCGGCAATGTGCGGCGGGAACAGATCGCGGCGGGTCGACATCATCTGGCCGAACTTGATCCAGACCGGCCCCAATTCCTGCAGCGCCAGCCGCAGACGTTCACCCAGCGGTTTGTCCTTGTGCCGATTCGGCATCCAGAACAGCAGCCGGCGGCCAAAGCGCAGCGGCAGCGTCAACCGCATTTTAGGGATCAGCTCGTCCAGCCCGTAGCTGAGAAAAACGCGGACGATAAAATACAAACGGCGCAGTTCGCCTGGGGTCATCGCTTGCCCTCCAACTTGTCCATGCGGGCAATCAGCGCTTCCGCGCTGCGGGCGAGTGCGTCAACTTCTTCGTTGAACCACACCACTTCCAGCGGCCCCGGCGCCAGGCGCCACTCTTCTGTCAACGCCTCAGCCATGTCTTGCTGCCGGCGCATAAAGCCGGCTTTCAGCAGCGAGGCGCCTTTTCCCAGCGCCTGTGTAATGCCTTGGGCGGCGATATCGCCGATGTAGGGCGCCAGCCACTCCGCCGGATCCCACTCCGCCAGATCGAGCAGGCCAACCAGCTGTTGCACCACCTGAATATCGCCTTCCACCGTCAATTCGCCGCTGCGCATCAGCACCGGCAACTGCTGGCGATCGCGCAGCTTCAGCAAGGAGGGAATGCGGCTACGCACGGTGCAATCGGCGCTGTCTTCAGACTGCCCCAGCACATCCACGCGCAGTTCGCTGAACACCAGCACCAGCGGCGAAGCCAACTCTTCCAGTTCGATGCGCAGCACCTTGCCCGCCAGGCGTTGGCGGGCGGCTTTCATGCTGCGATCGCGAAACAGCAGGTTATTCAGCGAGGTTTCCAGCGCACCGGTCAGCAGAGGGGTAAACAGCATCGGCATCTCCCTCTCAGAACTTGAAGCCGCGATGCAGGGCGACAATACCACCGGTCAGGTTGAAATAGGTGACGTTTTCAAAACCGGCGTTGCCCATCATGCCCTTCAGGGTTTCCTGATCGGGGTGCATGCGGATCGATTCCGCCAGGTAGCGGTAGCTGTCCGGATCTTTCACCACCAGCTCGCCGATCTTCGGCAGCACGTGGAAAGAGTAGGCGTCATAGGCTTTGCTCAGCGGCGCCAGCAGCGGCTTGGAGAATTCCAGCACCAGCAGACGGCCGCCCGGCTTCAGCACGCGGAACATCGAGCGCAGCGCTTTGTCTTTGTCAGTGACGTTACGCAGGCCAAAGGAGATGGTGATGCAATCGAAGTAATTGTCCGGGAACGGCAGCGCTTCGGCGTTGGCCTGCACGTAATTGATGTTGCCGACGATGCCGCGATCGCGCAGCTTCTCGCGTCCCATCTTGAGCATCGAATCGTTGATGTCCGCCAGCACCACCTGCCCCTGCTCGCCCACCATGCGGGAGAACTTGGCGGCCAGGTCGCCGGTACCGCCGGCCAGATCCAGCACGCGCTGCCCGCGGCGCACGCCGCTGCAGTCAATGGTGAAACGCTTCCAGATACGGTGAATACCGAACGACATCAGGTCGTTCATCACGTCATACTTTGCCGCTACCGAATGGAAAACGTCCGCCACCATGGCCTGTTTTTCGTCTCTAGCGACGGTGCGAAAACCGAAATCGGTGGTTTCCTGCGATTGATCTGCCATTGTCCTGCCTGCTATTCAGTCAATTTTGTGTGGATGAGTGTACCAGAAGCCCGGTGAATACCCCACCTCGCCACGGCCTCAGCCGTGCGAAACGAAGCCCGATTCCCCGGCGGTACCTTCATCGTCGTTCGTCTGCGGCAGCGCGGCGACATCATCGTCGTTCGCCTCTTCCGCTTCATCGTGTTGCGCGCCGGCTTGCTGCGCCAGCAGCGGGTTTATCGGCCGTTTGACCTCAACCCCCAACGCGCGGAAACCTTCAATTTGGCCGATAAGATTACCACGGCCTTCGCTCAGTTTGTTCATCGCCTGACGATAACTGCCCTGCGCCTTGTCCAGGCTCTGCCCCAGCGCGGACATATCGTCCACGAACAGCCGCATCTTGTCATACAGTTTCGCCGCGCGATCGGCGATGCGCTGGGCGTTCTGGCTCTGATGCTCGTAGCGCCACAGGTTGGTGATGGTACGCAGCGCCACCAGCAACGTGGTCGGGCTGACCAGCATGATGTTGTGCTTAAGCGCTTCGCTGATCAGCTCCGGCTCGCGATCGATAGCCAGCAGGAAGGCGGGCTCGACCGGAATGAACATCAGCACATAATCCAGCGAACGCAGCCCCGGCAGTTGCTGATAGTCCTTGCGGCCCAGCATGCGGATGTGGCCGCGCAGCGAGGCGATATGTTCGCTCAGCGCCGCTTCGCGCTCCGCCTCATCCTCGCCGTTGAAATAGCGCTCGTAGGCGATCAGCGACATCTTGGCGTCAATCACCACATCCTTACCCTGCGGCAGGCGCACGATCACATCGGGCTGCATGCGGCTCTGATGATCCACCCGCACGTTGACCTGCGTTTCATACTCATGCCCTTCGCGCAGGCCGGAAGCCTCCAGCACCCGGCTCAGCACCACCTCGCCCCAGTTGCCCTGCGTTTTGTTGTCGCCTTTCAGCGCCTTGGTGAGGTTGATCGCCTCGCGCGCCATCTGCGCGTTCAACTGCTGCAGATTGCGTATCTCGTGCGTCAGCGTATGGCGCTCCCGCGCTTCCTGGCCAAAGCTGTCCTGCACCTGCCGGCGGAAACCGTCCAGCTGTTCGCGCAGCGGCAACAGTAAACGATCCAAACTTTGCTTATTTTGCTCGTCCACCTTGCGGCCGCTGTGTTCAAAAATGCGGTTGGCGAGATTTTCAAACTGGGTGGTGAGCCGCTGTTCGCTGTTGATAAGCAGGCGCTGCTTCTCCTCCGCTGCCATACGCGTCTCTTCCAGACGGATGGTGACTTCGCGCAGTTCGGCTTCCTGCGCGCTGTTAACCTCGCGCTGGGCGCGCAGCTCCTGATTGAGCAGCTCGCATTCGTTGCGCCAATGGTTGAGCTGTTGCAGCTTCTCATGTCCGGCCGCCAGTTGGCTGTGCAGATTGCGCAGCTCCAGCTCGCTCTGGCGCAACTGCTGCTCGTGGCGCTGCAGCGTTTCCTGTCGCGCCGCCGTTTCCTGCTGCGCCTGCTGCAACGCTTGCTCCAGCAACCGCAGCTCGGTTTCATGTTGCGCATGCGTCTGCTGCACCCGCAGACTGGCGATCAGCCACCCCAACAGCATGCCGATCGCTACGCCGCCAATCCCATAAATCAGACTGGTATCCACCCTGCCTCCTGTTGCACCTTGCCGTTGCGGCGTTTTGCACGCCCATTGCCCGTCACGTTAAGGGGAGGCTGTATGGATGTCCAGCCTGATTTTGCCGGCCGCGCACAATATTGCGCGGCGCTGCGCAATTTAGCGAGAAATCAACCCAGCCACTGGCTGAGCCACTTGATGCCGAACGCCCCCGGCGCCAGAATGCCGAACGCCCAGATCATCGCCGACGTGACGTTGGCCAGTTGGAAATAGCGCTGCGGCATGCCGCAAATGCCGCCCACCAACGGCACCACGGCGCGCAGCGGGCCGAAGAAGCGGCCGATGAAAATGCCCAGCACGCCCCAGCGTTCAAAGAAGGCGTGGCCGCGCGCCAGCAGCTGCGGATTGCGCGACAGCGGCCACATATGGGCCACGCGATCCTGATAGTGATAGCCGATCCAGTAAGAGAGCCAGTCGCCGAAAAACGCCCCGGCGGCGGCGGCGGCCCAAATCGGCCAAAAGGCGATGCCGCTTTCGCCGATCAGCGCGCCCAGCGCCAGCAGGATCACCGTGGCCGGCAGCAGCAGCGACAAAAACGCCAGCGACTCGCCGAACGCCAGGAAGAAGATGATGGGAATGGCCCAGCCTTCGTGCTGACGCACGACGTCGCTGACCCAGTTGATAACGTCATTGAGGCTCAATACGGGGCTCCTGATACGCGATGGTTCGCCGCCTAGGATAAGCCGGGGCGAGTTAAACCCCGGTTAAACACGCAGCGATTTACTCGAGGTAGAACGCCTGCAGCGCTTCGCGCTGGGCCGCGCCCAGACCGTATTCCGCTTCCAGCCAGCGGTCGGTGGAGCCGTATTGCTGACGGATGCAGCCCAGCGCCGTCATCAGGAACTCCTCGCGCGCGCTGAGCACGTAGGCGAATTGCTCCAGCGCCGCCGCATTCAGCTTGATAGAGAGCTGATCCAGCATCTGCTCGCGGAAAGTGGCCAGCGTGGTTTCAGTCAGCAGATAGTCTTCCAGCACCGTCGCTTCGTCGGCCCCCAGCGCGAACAGCACCAGTGCCGAACCGACCCCGGTGCGATCCTTGCCGACTGCGCAGTGCTGCACGATCGCGCCGCCGCCGGGGTTGCTCAGCAGCTGCGCCAACCGCTGATAGGCCACATTGCCGAACGGCAGGCGGCGATACAGTTCCAGCATGAACGCGCGGGCGTCGAAAGCGGCCAGCGTTTCGTTGGTGAGCTTCTCCAGGTTGGCGTTGACTTCGCTGCTCAGCGGGTTGGCCGGCACGTGATGATAGTCGGCGCCATTCCACAGAATATCCGGTTTGGCCTGCACTTCGTCGGCATCGCGGTAGTCCAGCACCGAACGCACCGGCACGCCGGCGAGAAAGGCGCAGTCGTTTTCCGTCAGCCGCTCGAGGGAACCGGAACGAAACAGCAGGCCGCGCTTGATGCGGCGCCCGTCGGCCACGCCGTTGCCGCCGAAGTCACGGAAATTAATGCCGCCGTCGAGCGGCGCAAGCGAAGGATGAAGCAGGATCTGGGCGGTCATAAACGTCCTCGTTGTTTTTGTTATGACAACGCGCGGCGGCCATCGGCGCAGCGCTGAGGAGTATCACCGTAACAGATTAGTCGCGAATGGAAAAACGGGCCGCGGCGGCGGCCCGTTCAGGGGAGGCGATTACAGCAGACGGCGGGCGGCATCCACCACGATCTGCACCGCTTTGCTTTCGGTGTTTTTCATGGTCTCGGCGTTCGGGATCTCTTGCTGGGTGCGGTTAACGATCACCCCAGCCACCATGCCGGCACGCAGGCCCTGGCTGGCGCACATGGTCAGCAGCGTGGCGGACTCCATTTCATAGTTCATCACGCCCATCGCCTGCCACTCTTCCATCGAGCCTTTAAAACGGCTGACCACGCGGCCGGAGTAGGTGTCGTAACGTTCCTGGCCCGGGTAGAAAGTATCGGAAGAAGCGGTTACGCCAATGTGGGTGGTCGCGCCGCTGGCTTTGGCCGCTTCCACCAGCGCGGTGGTGCAGGCGAAGTCCGCAACCGCCGGGAACTCCATCGGCGCAAAGTGCAGGCTGGCGCCGTCGAGGCGTACCGCCGCCGTAGTCACCAGCACGTCACCGACGTTGATATTGGCCTGAATGGCGCCGGTGGTGCCGATGCGCAGGAAGGTGCGAATGCCCAGCTGCGCCAGCTCTTCCACCGCGATAGAGGTAGAGGGGCCGCCAATACCGGTGGAGCAGACGATCACCGCCTTGCCGTCCAGCTCTGCGCGCCAGGTGGTGAATTCACGATGGGAGGCCAGATGCACCGGATTTTCCATCAGCTTGGCAATCTTCTCTACGCGCTGTGGATCGCCCGGCACGATGGCAAGCTGGGCCCCTTGTAAATCGTTCTTGGTGAGGCCGAGATGAAAAACGTCAGACTGAGACATACGAGACTCCTCATGGATCATGTTTATTGGGAGGAACAAAAAAGCACTCTACTGAAAATCGCCGCTTAATTTCGTGACGACAGTCACTATGAAAAGAGAAACAAATTACATGCTACATATTTTTTGTGATTTTTATCACAAAAAATCACTATAAGGCATCCAGAACGCAACGCTAAACCTCAGTCTAGCCGACAAACCTTGCAGCTCCCTGCCCGTTGGTTGCCGGCTGAAACTATTTAGCTCATCAATCCGAAATAACTCCATCTTATCGGTTGCTTAGGGGCAAAAAAGCCCTCTAACGCACCTTATGGCACTTACGCGGGCCAAAACGCGTAATAACATGATAAAAAGCGCTTAAAAATGCCGCAAAGCCAGATAATTAGCCGTTTTTTATTGACTTGTCCGAAAGTGCGCCACGCAGCGCCAATAATGGGTAATCTTTCCTATAGTTAATCTCAGCGCTTTTTTCTATTGCACGGAGACCGCAATGAAAACCGAACATGTGATGACATTAGAACAGGCTCAGGGGGGATTCGCCCCGGCCGCCGCGCCGTTGGCCGCCTCCGCGATTATCACCGACGAACAGGGCATTCATGCCGGGCAAACGACCATCCCTTCTCAGGGCGACGCGCTGCCGGCCTACGTCGCCAAACCCGCCGATCAGAGCGGCCCCTTTCCCATCGTGCTGGTGGTGCAAGAAATCTTCGGCGTCCATGAGCACATTCAGGATCTTTGCCGTCGCCTGGCCAAGCAGGGCTATCTGGCGATCGCGCCTGAGCTCTATTTTCGCCAGGGCGATGCCAACGACTACAGCGATATCGGCGAGCTGTTCCAGCAGTTGGTGACCAGGGTGCCGGATCGTCAGGTGCTGTCGGATCTGGATCACGCCGCGCACTGGGCTATCCGCCACGGCGGCGACGCCGGCAAGCTGGCGATCACCGGCTTCTGCTGGGGCGGCCGCATTACCTGGCTGTACGCGGCGCACAACCCGCAGTTGAAGGCGGCGGTCGCCTGGTACGGCAAACTGGTCGGCGAGAAAACGCTGAATTCACCGAAGCATCCGGTCGATGTCGCCACCCACCTGTCGGCGCCGGTACTGGGGCTGTATGGCGGGCAGGACAGCGGCATTCCGCTGGAGACGGTGGAAACCATGCGCCAGGCGATACGCGCCGCCAACGCCGAGGCCGAAATCGTGGTGTACCCCGAGGTCGGGCATGCGTTCAACGCCGATTATCGTCCCAGCTACAACGCCGAAGCGGCGCAAGACGGCTGGCAGCGCATGCTGGCGTGGTTCGCCCAGCACGGCGTCAAGTAACCTCCCCCGCATAAAAAAGGGCGCCGAAGCGCCCAATCATCACACCAGTCAATCTGTAAGCGGCGGAGCTCATCCGCCGCACGCCATCACGCCTGCTCGCGCAGGCGCTGCGCCGCCAATACCATGTTGGCCAGCGACTGCCGGGTTTCCGGCCAGCCGCGGGTTTTCAGGCCGCAGTCCGGGTTAACCCACAGGCGTTCCGCCGGGATGTTCTGCGCCGCTTTACGCAGCAGCGCTTCGATCCATTCCACGCTCGGCACGTTCGGCGAGTGGATATCGTAGACGCCCGGCCCGATTTCGTTCGGGTATTCGAACTCTTTGAAGGCTTCCAGCAGATCCATATCGGAACGCGAGGTCTCGATGGTGATCACGTCGGCGTCCAGCGCGGCGATGGAGTCCATGATGTCGTTGAACTCGCAGTAACACATGTGGGTGTGGATCTGGGTGTCATCCTGCGCCACGGCGGCATTCAGTTTGAAGGCGTCCACCGCCCAGTTCAGGTAGGCGGCCCAGTCGGATTGGCGCAGCGGCAGCCCCTCGCGCAGGGCGGGTTCGTCGATCTGAATGATGCCGATGCCGGCTTTTTCCAAATCTTCCACCTCGTCGCGCAGCGCCAGCGCAATCTGCTTGGCAATCACTTCGCGGGTCACGTCTTCACGCGGGAACGACCAGCACAGGATGGTCACCGGCCCGGTCAACATGCCTTTCACCGGCTTGTCGGTCAGCGACTGGGCGAATTTTGCCCATTCGACGGTGATGGCTTCCGGGCGGCTGACGTCACCGATGATCACCGGCGGCTTCACGCAGCGGGAGCCGTAGCTCTGCACCCAGCCGTTCTGGGTAAACACGAAGCCGTCGAGGTTCTCGCCGAAATATTCCACCATGTCGTTGCGCTCGGCTTCACCGTGCACCAGCACGTCCAGCCCGAGGCGCTCCTGCTCGACGATCGCCTGTTTGATGTGCTCACCGATGCTGGTGCGGTAGTTGTTGCCGTCCAAACGGCCCTGTTTGAAATCCAGGCGCAGGCCGCGGATCTCGGTGGTCTGCGGGAACGAACCGATGGTGGTGGTCGGCCAGGCCGGCAAGTTGAAACGTTCGCGCTGCGCCCTGGCGCGCTCGGCGTAAGCGCTGTGGCGCTCGCTGTCCTGCGCGGTGATCGCGGCCAGACGGCGCTCAACCTGCGCATTGTGTACACGGCTCGACTGACGGCGGGCGCGGATCGGTGCGCTGTAGGCGTCCAGTTCGGCTTGCTTCGCCGCGTCAGGCGCGTTCAGCGCCTCAGCCAGCAGCGCCAACTCGGCGCATTTTTGTAGAGCGAAGGCGAACCAGCTTTTCACTTCTTCATCCAGACGGCTTTCCACGCTCAGGTCGATCGGGCTGTGCAGCAGTGAACAGGAGGAGCCAATCCACAACGGGCGGGTGCCCACCAGCGGCTGAAGACGTTCGAACCAGCGGCTCAGATCGGCGCGCCAAACGTTGCGGCCGTTGATCACGCCCAGCGACAGCAGCCAGTCTTGCGGCAATGCGGCGCTCAGCGCGGCGATATCGTCGTGACCGGCGACCAGATCGACGTGCAGCCCCTGCACCGGCAGCGTGCGAACCGTATCGAGGTTGTGGCCGACGCTGTCGAAATACGTGGTCAACAACAGCTTAACCTGCCCCTGCAGCGCGTCGTAAGCGGGTTTAAAGGCGTCCAGCCAGGCCTGCGGCAGCTCCAGCACCAGCGCAGGCTCGTCAATTTGCACCCACTCGACGCCGCGTTTCGCCAGCTCGGCCAGCACCTGCTGGTAAACCGGCAGAATGTCTTTCAGCAGCGACAGGCGATCGAACGGCTCGCCCTTCACTTTACCCAGCCACAGATAGGTCACCGGGCCCAGCAGCACCGGTTTGATGCGGTGACCAAGCGCCAGCGCTTCGTCCACTTCATCCAGCAGTTGGGTCCAGCCCAGCTTGAACTGCTGGCCTTGTTGGAACTCGGGCACCATGTAGTGGTAGTTGGTGTTGAACCATTTGGTCATTTCCGCCGCGGCCGCCGGCTCGCCGGTCGGTGCGCGGCCACGGCCGATGCGGAACAGCGTGTCCAGATCGATCGAGCCATCCGCATTCTGATGGCGCGCCGGCACGTTGCCCAGCAGCAGGCTGGTGGTCAACACATGATCGTACCAGGCGAAATCGCCGACCGGCACCAAATCCACCCCGGCCTGCTGTTGCTGTTGCCAATGGCGAGCGCGCAGCTCGCGGCCAACCGCCAACAGCTCTTCCTGCGTTGAGTTGCCAGCCCAGTAGCTTTCCTGAGCTTTTTTCAGCTCACGTCGTAGCCCAACGCGAGGAAAACCCAGTGTGTGATTCAAAATTGCCATCGTCTTATTCCCCATTTAGCCGTCCAGATGTTTACACATCCATAATCAGCAGGTACTGTATTAACCACAAGCGCAATTTATTCACTGTCAATGTGAAGGACTCTCATGATCGAACTGAAACATTTACGGACGCTGCAGGCCCTGCGCAGCAGCGGTTCGCTGGCGGGGGCGGCGGCCCAACTTCATCAGACGCAGTCTGCCCTGTCGCACCAGTTCAGCGATCTTGAGCAACGTCTGGGCTTCAAGCTGTTCGTGCGCAAGAGCCAGCCGCTGCGCTTCACCGCCCAGGGCGAGATCTTGCTGCAGCTGGCGGAACAGGTGCTGCCGCAAATCTCACAGGCGCTGCAGGCCTGCCACGAGCCGCACCAGACCACGCTGCGCATCGCCATCGAATGCCACAGCTGCATTCAGTGGCTGACGCCGGCACTGGACAATTTCCGCCAGCGTTTCCCGCAGGTGGTGATGGACTTCACCTCCGGCGTGACTTTCGATCCGCAGCCGGCCCTGCAACAGGGCGAGCTGGATCTGGTGATGACGTCGGATATTCTGCCGCGCAGCGGCCTGCACTATTCGCCGATGTTCGATTTCGAGGTGCGTCTGGTGCTGGCGCCGGATCATCCGCTGGCCGGCAAGCCGCACATCGAGCCGGCAGACTTGAGCGATGAAACGCTGTTGATTTACCCGGTGCAGCGCCAGCGGCTGGATATCTGGCGGCATTTCCTGCAGCCGGCGGGCGTCAACCCGGCGTTGAAGAACGTCGATAACACGCTGCTGCTGATCCAGATGGTCTCGGCGCGGATGGGGATTGCGGCGCTGCCGCATTGGGTGGTGGAGAGTTTCGAACGGCAGGGGCTGGTGGTGACCAAAACCCTGGGTGACGGCCTGTGGAGCCGCCTGTACGCCGCCGTGCGCGACGGCGAACAGCGCCAGGCGGTGACCGAAGCCTTTATCCGCTCGGCCCGCCAGCACGCCTGCGATCATCTGCCGTTCGTGCGCGACGCGGCACGCCCCGGCGCGACCGGCGCCAAAGCGTTGGCGGCCGGCGTATAAACTGTCGCCCTCCCGTTTAGCCGAGCTGTTTCGGCGCCACCCAGCGGCGGTGCACCCACAGCGAAGCGACGATCACCGCCCCGCCGATGATAAAGCTCGGCCAGTGCGGCTGTTGCTGCCAGATGGCCAGGTTGACCAACAAGCCGGCCGGCACATGCATGTTGTTCATGATGCCGAGCGTGCCGGCATCCACCTGCGTCGCGCCGTAGTTCCACATGAAATAGCCCAGCCCCGACGCCACCACGCCCAGCCAGATCAGCACGCCCCACTGCAGATTGGTCGTCGGCAGCTGCTGCGGATTGCCCCACAGGAACCAGGCCACCACCGCCACCGCCGCCGCCCCCAGGTAGAACCAGGAAAAGGCGGTGTGCTGCGGCAAGGGGTGCACTTCCATCAGGCGCTTATAGCCGACCATGCCGATGGCGAAGCTGATGTTCGCCGCCTGCACCAACAGCAGCCCCCACCAGAAGTGTTCGCTCAGTTGGTGATAGCGAATGATCGCCGCGCCCAGCACCGCCAGCAGCGCGCTGAACACATAGCCCCAGCGTAAACGTCGGCCGCTCAGTAAGTCGTAGATCAGCGTGATGTACAGCGGCGTCAACACGGTGAACAGCAGGAATTCGGGTACCGTCAGGTAGAGATAGGCGCGGAAGCTGAACAGATACATGATGCCCAGTTGGAAGGCGCCCACCAGCATATACAGCAGGATCACCCTGGGCTTGATATTGCGCCAGCGCAGGAACGGCAGGAACACCAGCGCCGCCAGCCCGATGCGCACCAGCGCCGAAAACCCGCTGTCGACCTGACCCGCCAAATACTCGCCGATCAGGCTAAAAGAAAACGCCCACAGAATGGTGGTGATAACCAAGAGCAGCACGATGGGTTCATCCTAGCAATTCATAAACCGCGATTGTAACGGAAGATGGGCACCGCGTTGGCGAAAAGGCGGTTTACATTTGAACAAAATACAAACTACCAGCAAAATTTCACCGCTGGGTTAGGCTTAATAAAAAAGCGAGGTAACCATCATGAAAACGTCTCACATCCTGTTCGCTCTGCTGTTGCTGCCCGGCCTGGCTGCAGCGGCCAACGGCGTAACCGATCTGCGTTCACAGCAGCAGCTTCTCAACCAAAACAGCCAACAGGCGCAGCAACAGCGCTTGTTGAACAACCGGCAGATGGATCAACGCCGCCTGCAACAACAGCGACAGTTCGACAATCAACGGCAACAGCTGTTGCAAACCACGCCGAACGGCGGCCAGCTGCTGCCTAACGGCAACCAGCCGCGCGATCCGTTCAACCGTACCGCGCCGGCGGTGCCGCAGGCCCCGCTGCCGGCTACGCCCGCACGCCCATAACGGTGAGGATCAGCGGCGTGGTGATCGCCGCCAGCACGGTGGACATCACCAGGCTGGTGGCGGCCGGGCCGGTGAGCGTATTGAACTGACGCGACATCAGGTAGACATTCACCCCCACCGCCATTGAGCCCAGCAGCACCACCACGCGGGTCTCCATCGGCGGCAGATCCATCATCCAGGCCAGCAGCCAAATCACCAACGGCTGTACCAGCAACTTCAGCACGCAGATGGCGCTGCTCAGTTGCCAGCCTTCGCTGATGCGGTACTCGGCGAGCCCCATGCCAAGCACCACCAGCGACAGCGGCGCCGCCACCTGGCCGAGCATGCTGACCGGCCGATCGACGAAGTCCGGCAGCGGCAGGCCGGTCAGGCTAAACAGCGTGCCGGACAAAATGCCGACGATCAGCGGGTTGGTCAGCACGCTGCGCGCGGTTTTAGCAAAGCCCCCCAGCGTCGGCGAGCCGTTGCGCGCCCATTCGATCGACACCGTGACCAGCGTCCACAGGATCAGGCCGTTGAACACCAGCACCAGCGCCACCGACGGGATCGCCGCCTGCCCCAGCATCACGCTGGCGATCGGTAAACCGAGCATCACGTTATTGGAGAAAATACCGCCCAGCGCAAACACCGACCCGGCGACGCCATCCAGCCGGAAAAGGTACCGGGCAACCAGGCGGCCGAGCACGAACACGATCAGGCAACTGCCGAAGAACGCGATCAACAGCCGGGCATCGACCGCCGGACGCTGCGAGAAGTCGCACATCATGCGAAACAGCATGGCGGGCAAGGCGAGGGAAAACACAAAGCGCGTCAGGCCATCGGTGATGCTGGCGGGCCATTTCCCCCAGCGAATCAGCCCATAACCCAACGCGATCAGGACGAACAGCGGTAATGACAGCACCATCTGGTGCCACAGTGACAGGATAAAGCCAGGCATCGCATTCCTTCCGGTGGTGCGGCGGCAAGGCTTGTCGTCGCAGGATTCATCGGCGCCGGATTAGAACTCCGAGCCAATCAAATCTATCCGGTCGGTGCAAATGCAGTCAACGCCCCAGTCGAGCAGCAGGCGCGCGCGATCAGGCTGGTTAACGGTGTACACCAGAATGCGCAGACCGGCGTCTTTCAACGCTTTCACCCGCTCGGCGGTCAGCGCCTTGTGGTCGATATGCAGCGAGACGCAGTCCAGACGTTCGGTCAGCTCGCGCCAGTTGTCGTCCCAGTCCTCCAGCAGCAAGCCGCGCGGCAAATCCGGCACGGTGCGTTGCGCCGCCGCCAGCGCTTCCACCGAGAAGGAGGAGAGCAACGGGTCGGTCTGCCCTTGCCACAGCAGCCGCGCCGCCAGCGCCACCACCCGGCCGGTTTCGTCGTCGCTGCCGGTGGTCGGTTTGATCTCGATATTGGCCATCAGGCCGTGTTCCCGGCAGCGTTCCGCCACCTCCGACAGCAGCGGCAGCCGCTCGCCCTTGAAGGCCGAGCTGTACCAGTTGCCGGCGTCCAGCTGCACCAGCTTATCCCACGGCAGCTCGCCCGCCACGCCCCAGCCGTTGCTGGTGCGATCCAGCGTATCATCATGCAGCAGGAAAATTTGTCCGTCCTGCGCCAGTTTGGCGTCGAACTCGATCATCTTGTGGCCGTGGCGCGCGCCGACGTCGATCGCCGCCAGGGTATTTTCCGGCGCCAGAGAACCGCCGCCGCGGTGGGCAACGATATGAGGGTAAGGCCAGGGTCTCGTCATCAATCCATCCGTAATCCGCTGTGGGTGTCAAAGAAGTGCAGCGCCTGAGCAGGCAGCTGCAAATATAGCGTACTGCCCGCCGTCGGCAAGGTTTCATGCGACAGCCGCGCGATCACCCCGTGACCGCCCCACTGGCCGTGCGCCAGATTGTCGGCTCCCAGCAGTTCCAGCGTCTGCAGCTGCAGCGGCACGCCCTGGCCTTGCGCCACCAATTGAATATGCTCCGGCCGAATGCCCAGCGTCAACGGCCGCCCCGCCCACTGCGGCTTGGCCGCCGGCAACGGCAGCGCCATGCCGTCCGCCAACAGCAGCTGGCCGCCGTCGGCGCTCAGGGTGCCGGGCAGCAGGTTCATCGCCGGCGAGCCGATAAAGCCGGCGACGAACAGCGAAGCCGGCCGTTGGTACACTTCACTCGGGGTGCCGATCTGCTCCGCCACGCCCTTATTCATCACGATCACCCGCTGCGCCAGCGTCATCGCCTCCACCTGATCGTGGGTCACGTACAGGCTGGTGGTTTTCAGACGGCGGTGCAGCTGTTGCAGCTCCAGGCGCATCTGCACCCGCAGCTTGGCATCCAGGTTGGACAGCGGCTCATCGAACAGGAACACCGCCGGTTCGCGCACGATGGCGCGCCCCATCGCCACCCGCTGGCGCTGGCCGCCGGAAAGTTCGCGCGGTTTACGCTTGAGCAGCGGCTCCAGCTCCAGGATGCGCGCCGCTTCCTCCACCCGCTGGCGGATATGCTCCTTGCCGAAACCGCGGATCTTGAGGCCGTAAGCCATGTTGTCGTACACGCTCATGTGCGGATAGAGCGCGTAGTTCTGGAACACCATCGCGATGCCGCGATCCTTGGGCTCCAGATCGGTCACGCGCCGGGTATCGATATAAATATCGCCGCTGGTGGTGCGTTCCAGCCCGGCCACCATCCGCAGCAGCGTGGACTTGCCGCAGCCGGACGGGCCGACCATCACGATGAACTCACCGTCCGCCACATCGAGATCGATCTGTTTGATCACCGGCGTTTTACCGTCGTAAGACTTGGTGACCGCCTGTAGTTTTAATCCTGCCATCGTCGTTATTTCTCGCTATCAACCAGACCGCGCACAAACCAGCGCTGCATCAGAAGCACCACCGCCAGCGGTGGCAATAAAGTCAGAATCATCGCCGCCATCACCTGGTTCCACTGGGTCGGCGCGCCGGAAGTGGAGATCATGCTCTTGATGCCCGCTACCGCGGTGCCCATCGAGGCGTCGCTGGTGATCAGGATCGGCCACAGGTATTGGTTCCAGCCGTAGATAAAGGTGATGACGAACAGCGCCGCCAGATTGGTTTTCGACAGCGGCAGCACGATGTCCCAGAAGAAACGCATCGGCCCGGCGCCGTCGATGCGCGCCGCCTCCAGCAGCTCATCCGGCAGCGTCATGAAGAACTGGCGCAGCAGGAAAGTGGCGGTAGCCGAGGCCATCAGCGGCAGCGTCAGGCCGGTGTAACTGTCCAGCAGGTTGAGGTTGGAGATCACCTCCACCGTCGGGAAAATGCGCACCTCCACCGGCAGCATCAGGGTGAGGAAAATCAGCCAGAAGAACAGGCTGCGCAGCGGGAAACGGAAATATACGATGGCGTAAGCCGACAGCACCGACACCGCGATCTTGCCGCAGGTGATCGCCAGCGCCATGATCACGCTGTTCAGCAGCAGCAGCGAGAACGGCACTTTGAGGTTGCCCACGCCGCCCTGCCAGATATTGCGGATGTTCTCCCACAGGTGGCCGCCGGGCACCAGCGTCATCGGCACCTGAAACACCTGTTTGTCGTCCAGCGTGGCGGCGACAAAGGCCACGTACAGCGGGAACAGCACCACCAGCACGCCGATAATCAGCATCACATGGCTGAAGATGTCCAGCCCGCGTCGATTCTCAATCATTGGTAGCGCACCTTACGTTCAACGAAGCGGAACTGGATCACCGTCAGGCCGATCACCAGCAGCATCAGGATCACCGACTGCGCGGCGGAACTGGAGAGATCCAATCCGGCGAAGCCTTCGCGGTAAATCTTGTAGATCAACGTGGTGGTGGACTGCACCGGCCCGCCGCCGGTGGCGGCGTCGATCACCGGGAAGGTATCGAAGAAGGCGTACACCAGATTGACCACCAGCAGGAAGAAGCTCACCGGCGCGATCAGCGGCAGCACCAGATGGAAGAAGCGGCGTACCGGGCCGGCGCCGTCGATGGCCGCCGCCTCCACCAGCGAACGCGGGATCGACTGCAGCGCCGCGAGGAAAAACAGGAAGTTATAGCTTATCTGCTGCCATACCGAGGCCAGCACCACCAGGAACATCGCCTGGCCGCTGTTTTGCGCATGGTTCCAGTTATAGCCCAGCCCATTGAGGAAGTGGGTGATCAACCCGAGACCGGGGTTGAACAGAAAGATCCACAGCACCGCCGCCACCGCCGGCGCCACCGCGTAGGGCAGGATCATCAGCGTGCGATAGAGGCGGCTGCCGCGCAGCACGTAGTCCACCAGCGCAGCGAAGAACAGCGAGACCGCCAGCCCGATGCCCGCCACCAGGAAGCTGAAGATCAGCGTGGTGTAGAACGAGTCGAGGTAGTAAGGATCCTGGAACAGCTGCTTAAAGTTATCCAGCCCGACAAACTGGCTGGACAGGCCGAACGGATCGAGACTCTGCACCGAATACCACAGCGCCTCGCCGGCGGGCCATAAAAAGAAGACGGCGGTAATCAGCAGCTGCGGCAGCACCAATGCATAGGGCAACCAGCTGCAGCCGAAACCGGGACGGGAAGATGACATAGCAGTTAAACCATTAATCGGGTACGGAAGGATCGGCGTGAAGACGCGAGCCCGGTCCGCCGGGCCCGCGACGCAGGGTTATTTGGTTGATGCTTCGAAGCGACGCAGCAGTACGTCACCGCGCTGCACGGCGGCGTCCAACGCCTGCTGAGGCGTTTTCTTGCCGGTCCACACGCCTTCCAGCTCCTCATCCACCACGCTGCGGATCTGCGGCATGTTGCCCAGGCGCAGGCCCTTGGTGAACGGCAACGGCGGCTTGTTCAGCATCTGGCGAGTGGCGACGTCGGCGCCCGGGTTCTTGTCATAGAAGCCCTGCTGCTTGGTCAGGTCGTAAGCCGCGGTGGTGATCGGCAGATAGCCGGTCTTCTGGTGCCATTCGGCGGCGATTTCCGGCTGCGCCAGGTACTGCAGGAATTCGGCTACGCCCTTGTAGGTGACGGCGTCTTTGCCGTTCATCACCCACAGGCTGGCCCCGCCAATGATGGCGTTCTGCGGCGCGTTTTTCGCGTCGGCATCGTACGGCATCATGCCGACGCCGTAGTTGAATTTGGCGTAGTGCTTGATGTCCGCCAGCGAACCGGATGAGGCGGTGGTGATGGCGCAATCGCCGTTGTAGAACTTCTCGGTGGATTCGTCTTTGCGGCCGAAGTAGGTGAAATCACCCTTCTTGTTCATCGCTTCGAGCAGCGCGATATGCTTGACCTGCAGCGGTTGGTTGAACTCCAGCTTGGCACTGGTGCCGCCGAAACCGTTGTTTTCACTGGCGAACGGCACGCCGTGCCAGGCGCTGAAGTTCTCCAGTTGGATCCAACCCTGCCAGCCGCTGGCGTAACCGCACTTCATGCCAGCTTCGCGCAGCTTGGCGGTATCCGCCGCCAGTTCCTGCCAGGTTTTCGGCGGCTGATCCGGATTCAGGCCGGCCTTTTTGAAGGCGTCTTTGTTGTAGTACAGCACCGGCGTGGAGCTGTTGAACGGCTGCGACAGCAGATGCCCGCTCTTGTTGTCGGTGTAATAGCCGGCCACCGTCGGCACGAACACCGATTCATCGAAGTTGATGCCGGCCTCTTTAAACACTTCGTAGACCGGCTTGATGGCTTTGCTGGCCATCATGGTGGCGGTGCCCACTTCGTAAACCTGCAAGATCGCCGGCGCCTTGCCGGAGCGGTAAGCGGCGATGCCCGCCGCCAGGCTCTGTTCGTAGTTGCCTTTATAAACCGGCACAATCTTGACGTCGCTGTGCGACTGGTTGAAGCGATCCGCCAGAGAGTCCACTTCTTTACCCAGTTCGCCTTCCATCGAATGCCAGAACGGGATTTCTGTCGCCGCCAGCGCCTGGGCGCTGACCGCCAGGGTCAATGCGACGCACAGCGTGGTTTTGCGAATAGCGTAGGTGAGCATGCCTAACTCCTGAAAAAGCTGGTGTAAAAGCGCGTGAGCGAAAAGAATCAGTTTTTTGTTCGGAAGCTAACATGCCATGCGCGGATGACAGAAAAATAACCGTTAGATGACAGCCACATGACGGCAAGGTGAAGTGAAGATGGCGGTTTGATGTCGGCGGCGGGCATCAGCTCCGCCGCCGCGAGGCTTATAGCGAACGGCGCAGGCGCGCCACCGCTTCTTGCATCTGCTGCTCGGTGGCGGTGGCGAACGACAGGCGGAAGGTCGAACGATCCGGGTTGTCGGAGAAGAAGTATTCCCCTGGCACGAACACCACGCCCTGCTGCAGCGTGGTGTTCAGCCATTCGGTGGCGTTGAACGGCTGGCGGAAACGCGCCCACAGGAACATGCCGCCCTTCGGTTTATCGAAGGTGATGTAGTCGCCCAGCTCCTGCTCCACCAAACCGGCCAGGATCTCGCCCTTCTGTTTGTAGGCGGCGCGGATCTTGTCGATCTGAGCCGGCAGGCGATCCAGGCCGAGATAGCATTCGACGATGCTCTGCGACAGGGCGCTGGCGTGCAGATCCGCCGCCTGTTTGATGATCGCCACTTTATGCAACAGGAACGGCGGCAGGATCGCCCAGCCCAGGCGCAGGCCCGGCGCCAGGATCTTGGAAAAAGTCGAGGTATAGATGATGTGGTCGGTGTTGCCCAGCACCTGCTGCGACACCTGATGCAGCGTCGGGTGGCGCTCTTCGGTGAAACGCAGCTCGCCGTACGGATCGTCTTCGATGATCAGGAAGTTATGTTCGGCGGCCAGCTTCACCAGCAGTTCGCGGCGCGCGGCGCTGAGGGTGATGCCGCTGGGGTTGCCGAAGTTCGGCACCACGTACACGCCCTTGATGCGCTGGGTTTTCAGCAGCTCGGCCAGCTCTTCCACCACCATGCCGTCGCTGTCGGACGAGACCGACATGATGTTGGCCTCCGCCAGTTCCAGCGTTTGCAGCGCCGCCAGGTAGGTCGGGCGCTCCACCACGAACACGTCGCCCGGGTTGACGATGGCGCGCATCACCAAATCCAGGGCCTGCTGAGAGCCGGCGGTGACCATCACCTCTTCTGCGCGCGCGGTGACGCCGCGCTCGGCACACAGCGCGCAAATGCGCTCACGCAGCAGCGGGCTGCCCTCGGTCAGGCCATACTGGAATGCGCTTTTCGGCTGTTCGGTGATCGCCTGCCGGGTGGCGATGCTCAATCCTTCGAAATCGAACAGCGCATCAGAGGGGATGCCGCCCGCCAGCGAAATGACGTGTTCCATCTTGCTGTGCTTAAGCAATTCACGGATGGCCGAACTTTTTACGTTAACGATGCGCTGCGCGAGTAACCCTTCTGTCTTCATTTCTTCTTCTCGTACCTGATTATTTTAATTCGTAGGGGGGCGGATTAACCGCCCAGATACGCCGACCTCACTGCTTCGTTGGCTAACAATGCAGCCCCCGTATCTTCCAACACCACGCGGCCGTTTTCCAGCACATAACCGCGGTCCGCCAATTTCAGCGCCTGATTGGCGTTTTGCTCCACCAGGAAGATAGTCATGCCCTCTTCCCGCAGCTGCTGAATGATGTCGAAGATCTGCTGGATGATGATGGGCGCCAGCCCAAGCGAAGGTTCGTCGAGCAGCAGCAGCTTCGGCTGGCTCATCAGCGCGCGGCCGATGGCCAGCATTTGCTGTTCGCCGCCGGACATGGTGCCAGCGCGCTGGCTTCGGCGCTCCAGCAGGCGCGGGAACAGCGTGAACACCCGTTCGATGCGCTGTTGATACTGGTGACGATCGGCGAAGAAGCCACCCATCGCCAGGTTTTCTTCCACCGTCATGCGCGAGAAGACGCGCCGCCCTTCCGGTACGATCGCCACCGCTTCACGCATGATGCGCGAGGTTTGCCACTGGGTGATGTCCTGGCCCTGAAAGACGATGCTGCCTTCGCTGGCGCGCGGTTCGCCGCACAGGGTGCCGAGCAGCGTGGTTTTACCGGCGCCGTTGGCGCCGATTAACGTCACGATTTCGCCCTGACTTATCGTGAGACTGACCTGATGCAGCGCCTGAATTTTGCCGTAATGGGCGGATACCTGATTGAATGACAACATATTATTCTTCGCCCAAATAAGCCCGGATCACGTCCGGGTTGTTGCGGATCTCCGCCGGTGTGCCCTGCGCCAGCGGCGTGCCCTGATTCACCACGTAAATGCGATCGGAAATGCCCATCACCAGCTTCATGTCGTGCTCGATCAGCAGCACCGAGACCTTATGCCGATCGCGCAGCTCGACGATCAGATGATCCAGCTCGTCGGTCTCTTTCGGGTTGAGGCCGGCGGCCGGTTCGTCCAGCATCAGCAGCTCCGGCCGGGTCACCATGCAGCGGGCGATCTCCAGCCGACGCTGCTGCCCGTAGGCCAGGTTGCCCGCCGAACGGTTGGCCATCGATAGCAGGCCAACGCGCTCCAGCCACTCCGCCGCGCGCGCCAGCGCTTCGGCTTCGGCGCGGCGGAAGGCCGGGGTTTTCAGCAACCCGGCGAACACGCCGCTTTTCAGGTGCTGATGCTGCGCCACCAGCAGGTTCTCAATCACCGTCATTTCACGGAACAGCCGCACATGCTGGAAGGTGCGTACCACGCCCATACGGGCAATGGCCTGCCCCGCCAGCCCTTCCAGATGGCGATCGCGCAATTTGATGGTGCCGCCGCTCGGGCGGTAAAAACCGGTCAGGCAGTTGAATACCGTGGTTTTACCGGCGCCGTTGGGGCCGATCAGCGACACGATTTCGCCTTCATTGAGCGTCAACGCCACATTGTTGACCGCCAGCAACCCGCCGAAACGCATCGACAGGCCTTCCACCTGAAGTAAAGGTTGAACGCTCATGCCTGTTCCCCCTTGCCCGCGTGAATGTCCGCCGCCTGCAGCTTCAGCTGCGGCCGTTTCATCGGCAACAGCCCCTGCGGCCGCCAAATCATCATCAGCACCATCAGCGCACCCAGCAGCAACATGCTGTATTCATTCAGATCGCGCATCAGCTCGCGCGACACCACCAGCAGGATCGCCGCCAGAATGACCGCGAACTGCGAGCCCATGCCCCCCAACACCACGATCGCCAATACGAAGGCCGACTCGACGAAGGTGAAGGATTCCGGGCTGACGAAACCCTGGCGCGCGGCGAACAGCGTGCCGGCAAACCCGGCGAAGGCGGCGCTGATGGTAAAGGCGGTCAGCTTGATGCGCGTCGGGCTGAGGCCCAGCGAGCGGCAGGCGATCTCGTCTTCACGCAGCGCTTCCCAGGCGCGCCCGAGCGGCATGCGCAGCAGGCGGTTGATGACGAACAGCGTCAGCACCACCAGCAGCAGCGCCACCAGGTACAGGAACACGATGCGATCGCTCGGATCGTATTTCAGGCCGAAGAAGTTATGGAAGGTATCCCAGCCGCCGTCGCGCACGCTGCGGTTAAATTCCAGGCCGAAAAAGGTCGGTTTCGGGATCTGGCTGATGCCGTTCGGCCCGCCGGTGATCTCGGTATTGTTCAGCAACAGGATGCGCACGATCTCGCCGAAGCCGAGCGTCACGATCGCCAGATAGTCGCCGCGCAGCCGCAGCACCGGGAAACCGAGCAGGAAGCCGAAGGCGGCGGTGACGATACCCGCCAGCGGCAGGCTCTCCCAAAATCCGAAACCGTAATAGTGATTCAGCAGCGCGTAGGTGTAGGCGCCGATGGCGTAGAAACCGCCGTAGCCCAGCACCAGCAGACCGGACAAACCCACCACCACGTTGAGGCCGAGGCCCAGCATCACGTAGATCAGCGTCAGGGTGGCGATATCCACCGTGCCGCGCGACACCAGGAACGGCCAGGCGACCGCCGCGACGATGAGCAGAGCCGCCAGCAGCTTTTGCCGCGGCGTGGTGCCGTCGAAGCTCGGCAGCACGAACGCCGGGCCGGAGACCTTTTTCAGGCCCTGCAGCAGCAGCGGGCGCAACAGCTGGAAGAAAAAGACGATGACGCAGCCGATGCCGATCCACATCCAGCGCACTTCCGCCGCGCCGTGCACCACCAGTTTGGTGCCGTCCAGGCTGAGCTGCATGCCCATCAGGAACGAAGCCATCACGAACAGCACCGCCGTGGCGATCAGCGCATTAAGCAGATTGAGTTTCATACTTTCTCAACCTCCGGACGCCCAAGAATGCCGGTCGGCATGATCAGCAGCACCACGATCAGCAACGCGAACGACACCACGTCTTTGTATTCGGTGCTCAAATAAGCGGAGGTCAGCGCTTCCGCCACGCCCAGCACCAGGCCGCCGATCATCGCGCCGGGAATGCTGCCGATGCCGCCCAGGACCGCAGCGGTAAAGGCTTTCATACCGGCCATAAAGCCGATGTAAGGGTTGATGACGCCGTAGAACTGGCCGAGCAACACCCCGGCCACCGCCGCCATCACCGCACCGATGACGAAGGTCAGCGAGATCACCCGGTCGGTGTTGATGCCCAGCAGGCTGGCCATCTTCAGATCTTCCGCGCAGGCGCGGCAGGCGCGGCCCATGCGTGAATAGCGGATAAACAGCGTCAGCGCCAGCATCGCCAGGAAGGTCACGAGCCAGATGGTCAGCTGCATGGTGCTGATGGTGGCGGCGAAGCCGTTGCTTTCCCCCAGCACCCACTGGCCGGTCACCAGGCTGGGCAGCGCCAGATCGCGCGACCCCTGCGTCAGGCTGACGTAGTTTTGCAGGAATATCGACATGCCGATGGCCGAGATCAGCGCAATCAGGCGCTTGGAGTTGCGCACCGGCTTGTAGGCCACCCGCTCGATACTCCAGCCGTAGGCGCTGGCGATGACGATCGAGACCAGGAACGCGGCGCCGATCAGCAACCAGCCGACGTCGATGCCGAGCATCATCAGGGCGGCGATAACGATAAAGGAGACATAGCTGCCGATCATGTACACCTCGCCGTGGGCGAAGTTGATCATGCCGATGATGCCGTAAACCATGGTGTAACCGATGGCGATCAATGCATAGGTGCTGCCCAACGTTAAGCCGTTGAACATCTGCTGCAGAAAATAGAGGAGCTGCTCTGACATACTCTGAACCCTTGGCTGCGAAACCCGCCGGCGGAGAACCGGCGGGTAAAGGGAGACGGGGCCGGCAAGCCGACCCGCCGGGCGCAGCAAACTGCGCCCCACCCTAATCATTATGGCTTATTTGATCGGTGTGGACGTGCCGTTGGCATGCCACTCGAACACGCCGAACTCGAAGCCTTTCAGGTCGCCCTTGTCATCCCAGCTCAGCGGCCCCATCACGGTGTCCACCGGCTTGCCGGTTTTCAGATCCTTGACGATGTCCGCCGGCTCCTGGCTGCCGCTGCGCTCCATGCCGGTGGTCAGCGACTGCAGCGCGGCATAGGTAGTCCAGACGAACGGGCCGGTCGGATCCAGCTTCTTGGCTTTCAGCGCATCGACGATCGGCTGGTTGGCGGGCACCTGATCGTAGCGTTTCGGCAGCGTCACCAGCATGCCTTCCGAGGCGGCGCCGGCGATGTTGGACAGCGAGGAGTTACCCACGCCTTCCGGCCCCATGAAGCGGGTGGTCAACCCGGCCTGTTTGGCCTGACGCAGGATCTGGCCCATTTCCGGGTAGTAACCGCCGAAATACACGAAATCGATATTCTCTTTCTTCAGACGCGCCACCAGGGTGGAGAAGTCTTTGTCGCCGGCGGTGATGCCTTCGAACATCGCCACTTCGGTACCCTGTTTTTTCAGGCTGTCGCGCACCGAGCGCGCCAGGCCTTCGCCGTATTGCTGCTTATCGTGCACCACGGCGATGCGCTTCGGCTTGATGTCGCTGAGGATGTATTTGGCGGCGGTCGGGCCCTGATCCGAATCCAGACCGGTGGTGCGCAGGATCATCTTGTAGCCGCGAGTAGTCAGATCGGCGTTGGTGGCCGCCGGGGTAATCATGATCACGCCTTCGTCTTCATAGATATCGGACGCCGGCTGGGTGGAAGAGGAACACAGGTGGCCAATCACGTAGCGAATGCCGTCGTTGATCACCTTGTTGGCGACCGCAACCGCCTGTTTCGGATCGCAGGCGTCGTCGTATTCCACGCCGACCAGCTTGTCGCCCTTGATGCCGCCCTTGGCGTTGATGTCGGCAATCGCCTGGCGCGCGCCGGTAAACTCCATGTCGCCATACTGCGCGACCGGGCCGGACATCGCCCCGACGATCGCCACCTTGATGTCTTTCGCCATGGCCGCCTGGCTCATGGCCATCGCAATGCAACCCGCCAGCAGTGCCTTACCTGTTGTTAATTTCATCCGCAAATCCCCATCTGTCGTTGTGAACGTACCTGTTGTGTTTGCCTGCGCCCGATCGTTATTGACCGCTTTTGTTATAAGTAATAATGATTTAGGCGCTTTGTCGGCATTATTTTCTAATAAGACTTTATTTTTCATGCCATTAAACAGGAATTTTCTGCTGCAAATCAACTTCATCAGGCAGAAACAAGCGGTGTAAACAGGATAAAATTCGAATTAAATCTGCGCCGTTTACCTTGAGGCGTAGCGCGTTGTGCTGGTTAACAATCCCTTTACTAACTATTTACTCGGAAAATGCCCCGTGCAAAAAACATATTGCACAGTAATCGTACAGAAAAACTTACACAACGCTCTGCACAAGATCTATTACACTGTCGGCATCATTTAGCTGCGCGGAAATTCTGCATGAAACTGACCATCGAGCGCCTGACCGCGCTGTCCCCGCAAGACCTTATCGATCTCGGTAAAATTTGGCCGCATCAGCAGCCGGAACAGTGGCAGAGCTGGTTGAGCGGCGGCAAGGCGCTGTTCGCCGCCCGCTTCAACGAGCGTCTGCTGGGCGCGGTGAAAATTGCGCTGCAGGATGACCGCGCCGAGCTGCAGGACTTGCTGGTGCGCGAAGTGACGCGCCGCCGCGGCGTCGGTCTTTACCTGGTGCAGGATGCGCAGCGTCAGCTGCCGCAGGTCGCTCACTGGCAGCTGTCGACCGCCGGCCTGGCACCGCGCGAACGCGGCGAAGTCGAGAACTTCATGCGCGCCTGCGGCTTCGCACCGCAGGGCGATCTCTGGCAAAAATGAAACGCCGGTTGGCGGCGCTGGTCTTGATTGCGCTGGGGCTGGCGGCCGCGTTCCTCGGGCGCCAGCAGGCGCTGCGCCTGGCCTCAGACTGGGATCAGCAGGTTTATGTCTGGCAGCGGGTCTGGACGCCGCAGCACGCCGATGCGCTGGCGCACAGCCGCAATCTGTTCGCCGGGCTGCGGGTGCTGGCACTGCAGGTGCATCCACGCGAGGGCTGGCGGGAAATCCCGGCCGACCTGCGCTTATTGCAACAGGATGGCCGCCCGCTCTGGCTGGTGGCGCGCCTCGACGGCCAGCTGCCGCAGCTGGACCAGGAAGCCATTATCCAGCGGCTGCTGGCGCTCGCCCAACGCTGGCAGGCGGCCGGGCTGCCCGTCACCGGCGTCGAGATCGATCATGACGCCGCCACCGCCCGCCTGCCGGACTACCAACGCTTTCTGCAGCGGCTGCGCCAACGGCTGCCCGCCGCTTTGCAACTCGGCATCACCGCCCTGCCCGCCTGGATCGGTTCACCCGACCTGCCCGGCGTACTGCAACAGGCCGACAGTTCCGTCCTGCAGGTGCATGCGGTGCTCTCGCCGCAGCAGGGGCTGTTTGACGGCTCCTTGGCGCTACGCTGGGTGCGGCAGTACGCCGCCGTCACACCGAAGCCGTTTCGCGTCGCGCTGCCGGCTTATGGCATGGCACTGCTGGGTTTTGATGCACAGGGCGCGCAGGTGGAGAGCGAATCCTCGCTGCGCGTGGCCGGCAACGGCCGCGAACTGACGGTCGCGCCGCAGCAGATCGCCGATTTTCTGCAAACGCTGGCGCAGCAAACGCCGCCCCGGCTGCGCGGCATTATCTGGTTCCGCTTGCCACTGGCGGACGATCGGCGTGCCTGGTCGCTCGCCACGCTGCGAGCGGTGATCGAACGGCGGCCGCTGAATGTCGACTGGCAGGTAAAATTTAGGCCTCAGCCACAGCAAAACGGGCTGTATGATCTGATAATTCATAACAACGGGCCGGTGGACGCCCCGCTGCCGCAAGAAGTCATCATCCGCGCCGACGACTGCCTGGCGGCGGACGCGGTCGGCAACTACCGGCTGGAATCCACACCGCAACGGCAACGCTTTATTCGCATCAGCGGCGATCAGCTGCGCGCCGGGCAATCCCGGCCGCTGGGCTGGCTGCGCTGCCAACAACTGACGCCAGGAGGCACCCTTGTCACACCTTGATACGCGCGCGGCACGGAACACCCGCCGCCTTCTTCCGCTGGCCATGCTGATCGGCGCCGCACTGCCGCTGGGCGGCTATGCCTGCGGCCCGGATTTTCCTAACCGGCTGCTGATCGATCGCAACGGCACCCTGCTGTATATGCCGGAGGGCAATTTCGCCTTCGAAGCCGGTCGGCTGGTGCCGGCGGACAGTCAGTTGCCGCACTGGCAGGCCCCGCCGCCGCCGATGCCGCCGAAACCGATGCCGCAATCGCCGGAAACGATAGCGATCGGCAAAATGCGCGCCGCCAAAACGGTGGAAGAGGCTGACGCCGTCAATACGCAGGGGTTGTCCAACGCTGCGCGTCTCTATCAACTGGGCGCCGTGGCTTTCGCCAGCCACGATCCGCGCGCCGCAGACTATTTCCAGCAGGTGCTGAAGCTACCGGCCGCCGAGCAGGGCGATTGGGGGCTGCGGGCGCAGTATTCGCTGGGGCGGGTACTGATGGCGGACCACGGGACGCCGGTGAACGAATCCGGTGAAGCGGCCCCCGCCGCCGAGCACCCGCCAAAAGCCGCGCTCGAACAGGCGCTGGCTGCATTCCAGCAGGTGATCGATCGGGTGAAAAACGGTACCGCCGATCCCGATCAGCTGGCGCTGAGCAGCCTTGGGCAGCAGGCGCGCATCCACCTGTGGCTGGGTGAGGTCGCCCCCGCCGCCCACCTGTACGCACAGCAGGCGGCGCAGGGCGATCCGAGCGGCGGGCAGTCGCTGCAGTACGTCTCCAGCTTCCTGGTCAATCCCGACCATTTGGACACGCTGAAACAGATTATCGGCGATCCGTTGATCCAGCAGCTGGTGACCATTGAGCTGTTCGCTCGCAGCGGCAACCTGCAAATGGCGGATACCGACGGCAACGGCCGCTCCGCGCAAATCATCAACCAGATCCTGACGCTGCTGGACGGCTCAGTGAAAAGCGGCTTCGCCGGCAGCGATCGGCTGGCGGCTCTGGCTTACCGTTCGGGGCAGTACCCGATGGCGGCGAGCCTGCTGAAAAATGCCGGCGACAGCGGCCTGGCGTGGTGGCTGCGCGCCAAAATGGCGCTGCGCGACGGCGATGTGAAAGCCGCCACCGCCGCCTACGCCAAGGCGGCAAGCGCGTTCCCCGCCGACGAAAGCTGGGGTGAACAGCGCAACGCCGACTTCGTTGCGGAAACCATCGTGCCCGAATGCCGGGTGGCCGGCGAACAGGCCATCCTGGCGCTGAACCGCGGCGACTATCTGCAGGCGATGGACCTGCTGTATCGCGGCAAGGCGCTCTATTGGGCCGACGTGGCCGACGTGGCGGAGCGAGTGCTGACCGTCGATGAGTTGAAAGGCTTTGTCGATAAGCACGCCCCGGCGCCGACGACGCCGCTCAAGCCGGTTAACCCGGACGACTACGGCGGCCAGCAGATCACGCCGGAAGTGCAGCTGCGCGAACTGCTGGCGCGGCGGCTGATGCGCGCCGGAAGAGCGCCGGAGGCGCTGGCCTACTTCGATATCCCCAACTACCGGCAGGCAGCGCAGCAGTATGCCGACGAGCTGAAGGCCGCCAAGGACAAATCCGCCGCACCGCTGGCGCGTGCGCAGGCTTACTATCGCGCCGCCAACCTGCTGCGCGCCCAGGGGCTGGAATTTACCGGCTATGAGATGACGCCGGACTACGCCATCTATGGCGCCGGCTATTCCTATCTGGGGGATGCGTTCGATACCCGCGAGCTGAAGCACAAAAGTTGGATCGACAGCGCGGAAGCGGTACGCGCCAAGGCGGCGCTACCGGCGGAAGACAACCGTTTCCTGCACTATCGCTGGCAGGCGGTTGGGCTGGCGCAGCAGGCGGCCGATCTGCTGCCGCCGAAGAGCCAGGCCTATGCCGCCGTGCTGTGTAACGCCGCCAGCTGGGTTATCAAGCGCGACGCCAAAACCGGCCGGGCGCTTTATCAGCGCTACATCAACACCGGCACCCGCTACCCGTGGGCGGCGAAATTCGGCTACGACTGCCCGGCGCCAGACTTTGCCGCCGTGGCGCCATAGCGCCGGATTTCAGGCACTAAAAAGCCCGGCTTGCCGGGCTTTTTTATCGAATCTCGCATCGACTCAGGCTTCGATCGCCATTTTCAGTTTCTTCATGGCGTTCTTTTCCAGCTGGCGCACGCGTTCGGCGGAAACGCCATACTGATCGGCCAGCTCCTGCAGCGTCGACTTGTTGTCGTCGTCCAGCCAACGGGCGCGAATGATATGCTGGCTGCGCTCGTCCAGACCTTCCAGCGCATAGGCCAGTTTGTCTGCGGCGTTGCTTTCCCAGTTATCTTCCTCGATGCCTTCGGCGAAGTCCGAGCTCTTGTCCTGCAGGTACAGCACCGGCGCCATCGACTGGCCGTCGCGGGCCTCGTCGTCCGGAGTCGGATCGAACGTCATGTCCTGCGCCGCCATGCGCGATTCCATCTCGCGCACGTCTTTGCTGGTTACGCCCAGCTCACGAGCCACCAGTTCCACTTCATCCTGGTTGAACCAACCCAAACGCTGCTTGGTTTTGCGCAGGTTAAAGAACAGCTTGCGCTGCGCTTTGGTGGTCGCCACTTTCACGATGCGCCAGTTGCGCAATACGTACTCGTGGATTTCCGCCTTAATCCAATGCACCGCAAAGGAAACCAGACGCACGCCGACTTCAGGGTTGAAGCGGCGAACGGCTTTCATCAGGCCGATATTGCCTTCCTGAATCAGATCCGCCTGCGGCAGACCATAGCCTGAATAGTTGCGGGCAATATGAGCGACAAAGCGCAGGTGAGACAGGATGAGCTGCTTAGCGGCATCCAGATCGCCCTGATAATGCAGCCGTTCAGCCAGCTCCCGCTCTTCCTCTGCCGTCAGCATCGGATAGGCGTTGGCTGCCCGGATATAGGCTTCCAAGCTACCTTGGGGTACTAAGGCTAAAGTTTGCATTTCTTTGGTCATTCAAACCCTCTCTATGAGAATACAAAATCATGCAGGTGATTATTACAGCGGGGAAATGATTGATTCTACGGCAGTTGCTGAAGCAAAAGCGGTTCCACACGCCGGGCACCTTAACATTTGCTGCAATTTTTGACCGTATTCCGCCCCAGAAGTTCACCCTTTTTTGCAAGCATTGTTGCTGACAATACGTGACGAAGGTGCAGGCCGATAGGGAATTTGTGCGCTAAGAAGAGAGGGATGGTGCTGACTTCGCTTGAGGTCACTCTTCTCCCGCAACGCGATCAAAAGCAGCAGGAGAAGAGTATACCAAAAAAATCTTACTGTGGTGTAAATCGGCGTAAATGTTGCACCGTCGCCAGCCAGGCGGCGATCCAACCGATCATCGCGGAGATGATCAGCAGCAGCAGCGCCTCATCCCAACCCAGCCCGTGCAGGGTGAAGGTGGTGCCGAATACCTTGGCCACGCCGGCGACCACCGACTCCAGTTGCCATACCAGCGCCCCGGACAACACCAGCGACAGCAGCGCGCCGGCAAAGCCCAGCATCGCCCCGCCGTTGAGGAACGGCCGCAGGATAAAACCGTCGGTGGCGCCGATCAGTTTCATCACGTTGATGGTGTCGCGACGGCTGAAGATGCTCAGACGCACGCTGTTGCCGATCACCAGGAACACCGCCACGATCATCAGCACGCCGATGATCGCCGCAATCTGGCCCGCCAGCCCGGTCAGCGCCGCCAGGCGGGCAAACCAGCTGTCATCCATACGCACTTCTTCCACGCCCTGCACCGCCGCCACGCGATCGCGCAGGGTGTTGAGGGTGTCCGAACTCTGGAAGCTCAGCTTCGGCGTGACGATCGCCACCGCCGGCAGCGGGTTCTCTTCCAGCATGTCCAGCGCGCCGCCAAAGCCCGACCAGTTGCGGAACTCGCCGCGCGCTTCTTCACGCGACAGGTAATTGACCTTCTCCACGCCGGCTTCCGCCTTGATGGCGTCGAGCACTTTCAGCGCGGCGTCGTCATCGAGCGATTTATCCAGATAGACGGTCAGCTGCGGCGTCGGATACCACTGGCTGGCCGCGGTGCTGACGTTTTTCCACACGATGTAGCATACGCTCGGCAGCGTCAGGGAAATGGCGATCACCATCACCGTCAGCAGCGTCGCCAACGGCTGACGCAGCATGTCTTTGATGGCGTTCATCCAGGCGTAACGCCACTGTTCGCGCCAGCCGCCGCGCAGCGCCTTGCTCTTGGCGGTTTTTGCGTTATTGGCCATGGTGAGCGCCTCCTTGCATGCGGCCCTGGCTCAGCGTCAGGATGCGGTAATTGCGGCGGGCGATAAGCCCGGTGTCGTGCGTCGCCATCAGAACGGTCACGCCGACGCGGTTGAATTCTTCAAACAGGCGCAAAATGCCTTCCGACAGCGCATCGTCCAGGTTACCGGTCGGTTCATCCGCCAGCAGCACCGCCGGCTTGTTCACCACCGCACGGGCGATGCCCACACGCTGCTGCTCACCGCCGGACAGCTGAATCGGGAAGTTCTTCGCTTTATCCAGCAAACCGACCTTGTCCAGCGCGGCGGAAACGCGGCGGCGGATATCTTCGGTGCTGGCGCCGGCGATGATCAGCGGCATCGCCACGTTGTCATACACCGTGCGATCCAGCAGCAGGTGGTGATCCTGGAAGATCATGCCGATCTGCCGGCGCAGGAACGGCACCTCGCGGTTTTTCAAACGGCTGATGTCGTGACCGCCAAACCAGATGTGGCCGGCGCTGGGCCGTTCGATACCGCAAATCAGTTTCAGCAGGGTACTTTTCCCCGCGCCGGAATGGCCGGTCAGAAACGCCATCTCCGCCGGGCGCAGATGGAAATCAACCCCCTGCAGCGCTTGCCGTCCGCCCAGATAAGCTTTACTGACCTGTTCAAAGCGAATCATCCGTATTAATCCTCTCGGGCAAAAAGTGCCTCAATAAAATCGTCAGCCTTAAACGGCCGCAAATCTTCGATGCCTTCCCCGACGCCGATATAGCGGATCGGGATACCGAACTGATCGGCGATGGCGAAGATCACCCCGCCCTTGGCGGTACCGTCCAGTTTAGTCAGCGTGATGCCGGTTAAGCCCACGGCCTCATTAAATAATTTCGCCTGACTGACCGCATTCTGGCCGGTGCTGGCATCGAGCGTCAGCATAACCTCATGGGGGGCCTGGTCGTCCAGTTTTTTCATGACGCGGACGATCTTCTTCAGCTCTTCCATCAGGTGCGATTTGTTCTGCAGACGGCCGGCGGTATCGGCGATCAACACATCGATGCCGCGCGCCTTGGCGGCCTGCACCGCATCGAAGATCACCGAAGCGGAATCCGCGCCGGTATGCTGCGCCACCACCGGAATGCGGTTGCGTTCACCCCACACCTGCAGCTGCTCCACCGCCGCGGCGCGGAAGGTGTCCCCCGCCGCCAGCATCACCGACTTGCCTTCCGCCTGGAACTGGCGCGCCAGCTTGCCGATGGTGGTGGTTTTACCCACGCCGTTCACGCCGACCATCAGGATGACATACGGGGTTTTCCCGCTGACATCCAGCGGCTGATCGACCTTGGCCAGAATTTCGGACATTTCCTCCTTCAGCTTGCCGTACAGCGCTTCGGCGTCTTTCAGCTGCTTGCGGCTGGCGTGCTGGGTCAGGGAGGTGATGATCTTGCGCGTGGTGTCCACGCCAACGTCGGCGATCAGCAGCTGTTCTTCCAGCTCGTCGAACAGGTCGTCGTCGATCTTTTTACCGCGGAACAGCCCCATAAAGCCGGAGCCGAGGTTCTGCTTGGTCTTCAGCAGGCTGCGCTTCAGGCGCGCGAAGAAGCCCTCTTTGGTCGGGCGCTCCTGCTCTTGCGCAGCGGCCGGCACGACGGGTTCCAGCGGCTCTTCTTCCGCTTCCGGCTCTGGCTCAACGACCAGCTCGGGTTCGATGACCGGCTCGGGTTCGACGACCGGCTCAGGCTCAACGACCGGCTCAGGCTCAACGACCGGCTCAGGCTCAACGACCG
>NZ_JBXUNP010000006.1:0-259105 GCF_057197125.1 Serratia sp. LSHTC3 | reverse complement strand
TCAGGCTCAACGACCGGCTCAGGCTCAACGACCGGCTCAGGCTCAACGACCGGCTCGGGTTCGACGACCGGCTCAGGTTCGATGACTGGCTCGGGTTCGACGACCGGCTCGGGTTCGGTAACAGGTTGCTGCTGCGCCGCCACCTGTTCGGTGACGCTGACGATCTCTTCGGCCAGCGCTTGCGCCGCCGGATGCTCGGCCGCTGCCGGCAGATTTTCCGCGATTTGCTCGCCGGCCTGACCGTTATCCCACTCTCCCGGGGTGTCGACGGAGGCGGCAGGTTCAGATTCCTGGGCGGGGAGCTTGTCGTCCAGCTTGGCGGTGACCGGTTCAGCCGGCGTCTCCGCGGCCTGAGGTTCCGCCTGCTCTACCGACGGCTCAGGTTGCTGTTGATCTTCTTCCTTCTCCTTCTGGCCAAACCCCAGCCAGGAGAAAAACCCACGTTTCTTATCTTTTGCCATGTTATGACTCTACTCCGTACCGAAGGCTCGCTTACCCTCCATACCTGAAGGATATATGCTGACAATAATCCGCCGAGTCTATCACTTTCCCTCGCCCAGCAACACGCATCCGGCATGCTTTCCGGCGTGAAATCAGACAACAACGTTTTACCGTTCCCCCCGACGCCCGTCACCGGTAGAATAGGGACAACTTTTCGTTAACCTCGGCGGCCCCGCGCCGCGAAAGAAACCAAACAACGCTTATGACAAGACTCTCGCCACGGGCGGCGGCCAAAAAACCGCCCCAGGCCGCAGCCGGACAGATCCGCATCATCGGCGGCCAATGGCGCGGTCGCAAACTCCCGGTGCCGAACAGCCCGGGGCTGCGCCCCACCACCGATCGGGTACGCGAAACCCTGTTCAACTGGCTGGCGCCGGTGATTCAGGGCGCGCGCTGCCTCGACTGTTTCGCCGGCAGCGGCGCATTGGGGCTGGAAGCGCTGTCGCGCTATGCCGGCAGCGCCACGCTGCTCGAATTCGAACGGCCGGTGGCGCAGCAGCTGGAAAAAAATCTGGCGCTGCTGCAGGGCAAAGGGGTGGTTATCAACACCAACGCGCTGAGCTGGCTGGCGGGCGATGGCCAACCGTTCGACGTGGTGTTCCTCGATCCGCCGTTTCGCAAAGGCCTACTGGCGGAGACCGCCCTGTTGCTGGAGCAACGCGGCTGGCTGGCCGACGAGGCCTGGATCTATGTAGAAGCCGAGGCGGAAAGCGCCGCGGCGGACGTGCCTGCCAGCTGGCAACTGCACCGGGAGAAGGTCGCCGGCCAGGTGGCCTATCGCCTTTATATTCGTTCGCAAGAGAAAACCGACCATGTTGATTAATCTGGGCCGCCTGCTGATGCTGTGCGTGTGGGGCTTCCTGCTCTCTAACCTGTTCCATCCGTTTCCCAAGCCGCTGAAGTATTTCATCGACGTGGCGCTGTTCTTTATGGTGGTGATGCACGGCCTGCAGCTGGTGCTGTTGAAATCCACCCAGCCGAAGGATCAGCCGATCAGCTACTGGCAAGAGGCCAAGATCTTTATCTTTGGCGTGTTCGAGCTGCTGGCCTGGCAAAAGAAACAGCCGCCCATCAAGAAGAAGTGACCGCTACGGCTAAGCGGTGAACGAGACGAAGCGCGTGCCCTGCATGTTCAACGTGCCCTGCGCGCCCTTTTCTATCGGGTTGTACTGCCATTGCTTCAGCCGCAGCTGGATGTCTTCACCTCCCTGTACCGGGCTGAACACCACCTCGTAATTCATCGGTTCATTGACCAACGGCTCGCGCTGCGGCGCGCGGGTCTTGGTGACCGGCACCGCGCGTTTGTCGCTCACCGTCACCTGCAGACTGCGCATCGGCGCGCGATCGTTTTCCGCCTCCTGCTGCCGCTGCTTGAAGTAGCGTTGCGTGGCCAGCACGGCGATCAGCGCAATCACGGCGACAAAAAATAACGGTGGCTTACTCATCGGTTTCCCATTTCCTTCGCGGCTAAATCAGCGTAAACATAGCATTCTCAAGAAAGCATTGTCGATCGCCGGCAGGCTACCTACACTGAAATGAAGAAGTGACATTGGTGACAGTTTGGAGCCGGTTGTTGCGGCTCCCTCATACATAAGGAAGACATTAATGAGTTGGCCGTTCCTTGCCGTATTCTTTTCCGGTTGGCTGTTCGTCGACGCCTCTTACCGTGGGCCGCGCTGGCAGCGCTGGGTGTTCAAACCCGTCACGCTGCTGCTGCTGTTGCTGTTGGCCTGGCAGGCGCCGGTGCTCAGCGCTGCGGGTTATCTGATCGTACTCGGCCTGCTGGCGACGCTGATCGGCGACGCATTGCTCCTGTTGCCGCGCGAACGGGTGCTGTATGCCATCGGCGCCTTTTTCCTGTCCCACCTGCTGTACACCCTGAGTTTCGCCAGCCAGATGACGTTCAGCCTGTTCTGGCCGCTGCCGCTGGCGCTGCTGGCGATCGGCGCACTGCTGCTGGCCACCGTCTGGACCCGGCTGGAAGAGATGCGCTGGCCGATCGTTACCTACGTGGCGATGACGCTGCTGATGGTCTGGCTGGCGGGCGAACAATATTTCCTGCGCAGCACCGATTTCGGCTTCTCGCTGCTGACCGGCACCTCGCTGCTGCTGCTGGCCAACGTGGTTTGGCTGCTCAACCGCTACCGCTTCACCTTCCGCGCGGCGGACGCCATCGTGGCTTTCTGTTACTTCTCCGGCCACTTCCTGATCGTGCGTTCGCTCTACCTGTAGAGACCTACCGCGGGTTCGGCGCGCCGAACCCGTTTCTTCATCAAGCCAGCGCTTTCAACGTCAGAGCATCATCCGCACCCAGCTGATTGCGGTACAGATCGCCGTCGCGCGAGAAGAACGCCAGCGTGCTGCCATCCGCCCGCAGCAGGGCGATGCCGTCCGGAGCCGGGCGCCAGCCCACGACTTCCGCCGCAAACACGCTCTGCAAACACTGTTGCCGATCCACCAGCTGATAGCCGTTGGTCTCGCTTTGTTCATGCGCCAGAAACTCGATTTGGCATTGCCGTTCGCTGTCGGCCACCTGCCATTGCCCCGCCAGCGACTGCGCGGTCGGCAATGCCAAACTGCCGGCCATCACCGCACTCGTCACCATCATGCCACCCGCCGCCAAAGCGGCGCGCGTTAAAGTACCTTTCATACCGGGCTCCTGCATCACGCCCGGCCGAGACTGCGCCGGGCGTTCCGTTGCTGTGTTACACGATAAAGTCCGTGGCGACGTCTACCTGGCCGACGATTTTCACCAAGAAGTCCGGCGCCTGATGCCCGCCGATGTTCACCGACAAATCGGTCACGTTGCTGGACGCGTTGTAGCTCAGCAGCGCCTCACCGGCCGTGCCGCTGAAGTGATCGACGAAGTGGATGAAATCACTGCTATTCGCTTCTTTATTGAAGAACGACAGGTCGATCTTGTCGATCCCTTTCTGGAAGTCGCGGATCCAGTCGGAAGCACCCGGTGCGGAATCGCTGGCGGCAGAGAACACAAAGATGTCTTTGCCGGCACCGCCCCACAGTTCATCCGCCCCGCCGCCGCCGAACAGCACGTCGTTACCCGCGCCGCCTTTCAGCACGTTGTTGGCCGCGTTGCCGACGATCACGTCGTTGCCGGAACCGCCAATGGCGTTCTCAATGGTCACACCGGCGGCGATCGAGACGTTGCCCTTCAGGCCGCCCACGTCGGAGAACGATTTCTCATTCAGGTTGATGCGCTGGTTAGCGGTATAACCGGAGAAGTCGAAGGTATCGTTGCCACCCGCATCCCAGGCTGCAAAGATCACTTTCTGCGAATTGCTGGTGGTGCTGAGGAAGTCACGACCGGTATTGGAGTTAAAGCCGTACACGGTGTCGCCGGTGCGGGTCGACAGGTTGGCGCCATACAGATGCTGAATGGCGGCAATGTCATCCAGCAGCGGAGCCGCGGCATAGTGACCGCCGTTGTCGCCACCGGTGTTGGTTTCACTCCAGTAGCTCATCAGGCTGAACTGGCGGGTATCTTCCGCATAGGTGACGTCGTTATAGGTCGGGTTGCCCTCACCGGCGTTGTAGTCGCCCGGGTGGCTCAGGCCCAGCGCATGGCCAATCTCATGGGTGAACGTCTGGCGGCCGTAGTCTTCGGTCGCCGGATGCTTCACGTTGGATTGGTTGACGTTGTACCAGGTCTGGCCACCCAAATCCTGGCCCTGCCAAATGGTGTTCGGCAGGAAGGCGTAGGCCTGGGTACCATAATCATAGTGGCCGGGACGATCCTGGCTGTAATTGCCGAAGGTGATATTGGCCTTTTGACCGGCCGCCACTTCGGTGAAGGTGATATTGGCGACGTCGGCCCAGGACTGCAGCGACAGCTTAGCCTGCTGCTGCTGTTCCGCGCTGAACTTGCTCAGCCCGGTATCGCCGGCGACGTTGGTGGAAGAGAACTTATAGTCCGGGAAGGAGAAGGTTAATTTGACCGGCTGGCCAAATACCTTGTAACCGTTCCAGGTTTGGTTCTCGCGGGTAATAAACAACCCAGCTTGCTCGTTAGAAAATGAATCCTTGCCATTAATCTGAATCCCGTTACCCCGCTCATGATAATGCAGCAGGTCATCTACAGCATCGTAGCCGGTTGCCGCGGCCGCAAGGCTGGATTCAGTAATTTCAATTGCCTTTTTAGTAGATTGCATTGGTTCGATTCCACTCATTACCTGATTGATATCAATCAGACAGATAGACATAACCTCCCCGTAAGCCACGGTTAATAAACCTTAAGCTTGCTGGAAGGGGCTTATGCGCCGTTACCGGCAGTGTGTTAGGTAGAATTAATGCATATATATCAGCAAATAAGATCACCATTAAAAATGGTAATCGATTCCAATTATAGGCAGGGTCGCAAAACTGCACATAAAATAATCAACCATTTATTATCGCAACGAAAGTTTGTTATGCTGCTTTTTAGAGTTCTTTACAAAGCAAATGAAACTTGATGAGGATAAGTTGGCACCAAACTTCAATAGCAATGCGGCCTGCAGACTCAAGCGAATCATGCTGGCTTTACTCAGGGGAAAAGGTAAATTTCGCTAAAGCGTTATAGATTAATAACTCTTTATTATTAGGTCGGGCGATTTTTTAGTTTCTATAGGAATATTATTTTCTTATTTAAACTAACGGCAGCGAGCCTTTTCGCCCCAATAGGGGATAAGAAAAGCCGATAGATTAAAATCCGCATTATTCATTATTGAATGAATACCCCCCTTTCTACGCTTGAACGCCGTTAGCAATAATTCTCATCCGGCGCTTGACTCTGGAGTGGACTCCAGGGTGTAGAGTCAGTTGAGCAAACCCGTTTAACAGCCCGCAGGGGGACGTTATGCACAATCAGCAAAACCATAATCATCAGGAACATCACCACGCCGAAGGCGGATGCGGCTGCAACCACAGCCACAGCAAAACTCAGCACGGCTGCAGCAGCGAACCGAAAAACGCCACCGCACAGGCCGAACACGCCCACCATCATCACGATCATGGCGATAGCGGCTGCTGCACCGCCGCGCCCGACGATCCGGACGAGGAAAGCGACAGGCTGGCCGCCGCTCCCCCTTCCGGCAGCCAACGTTTCAGCTGGAAAGTCACCGGCATGGACTGCCCCAGCTGCGCCAAGAAAATCGAAAATGCCGTCACCGCACTCCCCGGCGTCGACAGCGCGCGCGTGTTGTTCGCCACCGAGAAACTGGTGGTCGACGCGCAGTCCGACATCAGCCTGCGGATCCAGGATGCGGTCGCCCAGGCCGGCTTTACCCTGCTCGGCGCTCAGACCGCCAAAGCCGCCGCGCCGAAAACCTCACGCTTCGGCGAATTCGCGCCGCTGCTGCTGTTAACCACCCTGATGGTGGTCAGTTGGGTGCTGGATCGGGTTAACCCGGAGCTGGGCCGCATCGCCTTTATCGCCACCACGCTGGTCGGGTTGGCGCCGGTCGCCGCCAAGGCGCTGCGTTTGATTCGTTCCGGCACGCCGTTTGCCATCGAAACGCTGATGAGCGTGGCGGCCATCGGCGCGCTGTTCATCGGCGCCACCGCCGAAGCGGCGATGGTGCTGCTGCTGTTTATGGTCGGCGAACTGCTGGAATCCTACGCCGCCAACCGCGCACGGCGCGGGGTGAAGGCGCTGATGGAGCTGGTGCCGGAAGATGCGCTGCTGCTGCAAGGCACGGAACGCAAACGCGTGCCGGTCGCCAACCTGCGCCCCGGCGACGTGATTGAAATCGCGCCCGGTGGGCGCCTGCCGGCCGACGCCGAGCTGCTCAATCCGTTCGCCAGCTTCGATGAAAGCGCCCTGACCGGTGAATCGGTGCCGGTCGAGCGCCAACAGGGGGAGAAAGTGGCCGCCGGCAGCCTGTCCGTCGATCAGGCGGCGCAGATGAAGGTGATATCCGAGCCCGGCAAAAACGCCATCGACCGCATCCTGCAGCTGATTGAAGAGGCCGAGGAGCGCCGCGCGCCGATCGAACGCTTCCTCGATCGCTTCAGCCGCTATTACACCCCGGCCATTATGCTGCTGGCCGTCGCGGTGATCCTGGTGCCACCGTTGCTGTTCTCGCAGCCGTGGGATACCTGGATCTATCGCGGCCTGACGCTGCTGCTGATCGGCTGCCCATGTGCGCTGGTGATCTCAACGCCGGCGGCCATCACATCCGGACTGGCGGCCGCCACGCGGCGCGGCGCGCTGATTAAAGGCGGCGCGGCGCTGGAGCAACTGGGCCAGATCCAAACCATCGCCTTCGATAAGACCGGCACCCTGACCGAAGGCAAGCCGACGGTCACCGACGTGCTGCCTATCGGTGCGCTCACCGAACAACGGCTGCTGCAGCTTGCCGCCGCGGTGGAAGCCGGTTCACATCACCCGCTGGCGCAGGCGATCATCAACCGCGCCGCCGCAAGCGGGGCTGAGTTGCCGCTGGCGCAGGCGCGCCGCGCGCTGGCCGGCGTCGGCGTGGAAGGGCTCGTGGACGGCAAGACCGTGCTGATCAGCGCGCCGGGCAAGCTGGCGCCGGGCCTGCTCGGCACCCAATGGCAGAGCCAGGTAGACAAGCTGGAAAACGCCGGCAAAACGGCGGTGGTGGTGCTGGAAGACGGCGCGCCTATCGGCTTGCTGGCGCTGCGCGATACGCTGCGCGGCGACGCCAAACAGGCGATAGCCGAACTGAACGCGCTGGGCATTCGCGGCGTGATGCTGACCGGCGACAACCCGCGCGCCGCCGCGGCGATCGCCGGCGAACTGGGCCTCGACTATCGCGCCGGTCTGCTGCCGGAAGATAAGGTCAAAGCGGTCACCGAGCTGAGCGAACTGCGCCCAACGGCGATGATCGGCGACGGCATCAACGACGCCCCGGCGATGAAAGCCTCCAGCATCGGCATCGCCATGGGCAGCGGCACCGACGTGGCATTGGAAACCGCCGACGCCGCCCTGACCCACAACCGGCTGCTGGGCGTCGCGGAAATGATCCGCATCTCGCGCGCCACCCACGCCAATATCCGGCAAAACATCACCATCGCGCTGGGGTTGAAGGGGGTCTTCCTGATCACCAGCCTGCTGGGGCTGACCGGTTTGTGGCTGGCGGTACTGGCTGACTCCGGCGCCACCGCGCTGGTCACCGCCAACGCGCTGCGGCTATTGAGAAAGCGCAGCTAAGCTCTGAAACAAACACGGGCGCGGCATACCGCGCCCGTTGTCATTTGGGGGAGGGAACGTTTAACTCGGCCGCGCCGCCGTTAGACGCCTTTACGTAACAGATAACGGTATGGCACCTGTTCGGTCTCCTGCGCCACCAGCGTATGCTCCATAAAGCGGCAGAACCCCGGGATATCGCGGGTGGTGGCCGGATCGTCGGCGATAATCAGCAGCGTTTCGCCGTTGTCCATATGGCGCACGGTTTTGCGCACCATCATCACCGGTTCCGGACAGCGCAGCCCCAGCGCGTCGAGCGTCTGGTCTGCCTGGGCAAATAAGTCAGTCATGCAATTTTTCTCGTTCAAAAACGATCGGCGAACGCTCGCCGCATCTCATTAGCGCCTAGTTTACGCCGGTAGTTTTTCTGCGCAAGATGCGTTAACGTTTGCGTTAAATTTAACCATTGCATTGGTTGCGCAAACGCGTATCATGCCGCCGCGCAGCGTTTTTTGCTGTTTTGACAAGACACACTGGGTTCCCTCACCCCACTGCTAAAAAGGCTACAACATGTATTCGTTTACCGCACAGCAGCGCTTTACCGCGTTGGTCTGGCTTTCGCTGTTTCATATCGCCATCATTACCTCCAGCAACTACCTGGTGCAGCTGCCGATCACCGTTTTCGGCTTCCATACCACCTGGGGCGCCTTTACTTTCCCGTTTATCTTCCTGGCGACCGATCTGACCGTGCGCATCTTCGGCGCGCCGCTGGCGCGGCGCATCATCCTGGCGGTGATGGTGCCGGCGCTGTTCATCTCTTATGTGATCTCCACCGTCACCTATCAGGGAGAATGGCAGGGCTTTGCGGCGCTGAACAGTTTTAACCTGTTCGTGGCGCGCATCGCCGTCGCCAGCTTTATGGCCTATGTGCTCGGCCAGATCCTCGACGTACACGTCTTCAACCGCCTGCGTCAACGCAGCGCCTGGTGGGTGGCGCCGGCGGCGGCGATGTTCCTCGGCAACATCAGCGATACGCTGGCGTTCTTCTTCATCGCCTTTTATAAGAGCAGCGATCCCTTCATGGCCAACAACTGGGTGGAGATCGCGCTGGTGGATTACAGCTTCAAGGTGATGATCTGCCTGCTGTTCTTCCTGCCGATGTACGGCGTGTTGCTGAACATGCTGCTCAAACGCATCGCGGCGCGCAGCGGCGGCCTGCAGCCGGGCTGAGTCGTGTTATTCTGGGCGGCCCTATCCTTTGGAGGCCGCTCATGACCCCAATCGTCCGCACCGCCACGCTTGAAGACATCCACCGCCTTTACCAACGCATCCCCGAATTCGGCGGCCTGCATAGCCTGGCCGATCTGCAGCGGCGCATCGGCACCGCCCCCGCCAGCCTGTTGATCGCCGAGATAGCCGGGCAACCGGCCGGTTTCAAACTCGGTTATCAACGGCAGGAAACGGTGTTTTACAGCTGGCTGGGCGGCGTGCTGCCGGCATTTCGTCGCCACGGCGTGGCACAGGCCTTGTTAGCTGAACAGGAACGCTGGGCGCGGGCGCAGGGCTATCGCCAACTGGCGGTCAAAACCCGTAACCGGTTCCGCGCCATGCTGACGATGCTGATCGCCCACCACTATCAGATTGTTCAGCTGGAAAAGAAAGGCGAAGTGGCTGATTATCGGCTATTACTGGAAAAAAACTTGTGACAACATCTGCCTTGCATTTCAACCTGGAATAGGTTGCGATACGACAGTGAATCCCTACCGGAAAGGAAGAAGGAAGCCCGATGCGTAAAGTAGCGAAATTGATGGGTATCAGCCTGCTGGCGCTTGGCCTCGCGGCCTGCGACGGCGAAACCAAAGACACCAAGGCGGCAACGGACGGCACGGCGGCCAGCGTGCCGGCCGGGCAGCAGGTGAGCCTGCTGGACGGTAAACTGGCGTTCACCCTGCCGGTCGGCATGGCGGATCAGAGCGGCAAGCTGGGCAACCAGGCCAACAACATGCATGTTTACGCAGACAGCACCGGCCAGCGCGCGGTGATTGTGATCCTGGGTGACAAGACCGCCGACAGCCTGGAGACCCTGGCCAAGCGCCTGGAGAATACCCAACGCGCGCGTGACGCCAACCTGCAGGTGATCACCAACAAAGCGCTCGACGTCAACGGTGTGCCGCTGCGTCAGCTGGACAGCATCATCACCAGCGGCGGCGAGAAAGCCTATTCTTCCGTCCTGATCGGCTCGCTGAACAACAACATGCTGACCATTCAGGTAACGCTGCCGGCGGACAATCAGCAGCAGGCGCAGACCGAAGCCGAAGGCATCATCTCCACCCTGAAGCTGAAGCAGTAATCCCACAAAGGGCCGGCTTGCCGGCCCTTTCGCTTTATGCCAGCGCCTGCGCCAGCAGGGTGATCGGATGTTCGCAGCGTTTGCTGGTGGACATTTCTATCTGCCATTTGCAGGTCTCGCAGTCGGTCACCACCAGATCCACCCCGCTCTCTTCTATCTGCCGGAACAGCGGCGCGCCGATACCCTGCGACGTGGCGTAGTTCTCCGATTTGAACCCGTAGGTGCCGGCGATGCCGCAGCACTGCGAATCCAGCACCACCAGCTCCAGCCCCGGTATCTGCCGCAGCAGCTCCAGGGTGTAGGCGGTCCAGCCCATCTTCTCCATATGGCAAGGCGTGTGATAAGCCACCCGCAGCGGCGTGCGCTTGAGCGGCAGGCTGCGCCCCTGATTGATCAGACGATAGAGATAGCGCGTCGCCAGCTCCACCCGATCGCGCACCGGAGTGGTGTCCACGTCCAGCAGATGAGGGTATTCGTCACGCAGGGTGAAGGTGCAGCTCGACGAAGTGGCCACCACCGGAATGCCGCGCTCCAGCACCGTTTCATGCAGCGATTCGGCATTGACCCTGGCCTGCTTTTTGGCCTGCTCGATAAACCCGTTGGCGATCAGCGGCACGCCGCAGCATTTCTCGCGTTTCAGCAGCTGCACGCCGATATCCAGCGCGTTGAACACCCGGACCAAATCCTTGCCCAGCTGCGGGTGGTTATAGTTGACGAAGCAGCCGTGGAAGAACGCCACCTGCTCGGCGTAACGCTGCTGCGCCTGCGCCTGTTGCCGGTACCAGCGGCGGAAGGTGCCGAACGAGTATTTCGGCAGTTCACGACGGTGATCGATCTTCAGCGCCTTGTCCAGCAGCTTGCGCACCGGTTTCAGCCCGGTGGCGGCGTTGACGATCGGCGCGAACGGCGTCGACAGCGATCCCATGATATCGGTGTGGCTGAGGATGGCGTCACGCAGCGTCGGCTTGCTCTGGGCAAAGTCGGCGCGGGCGCGCTGAATGATGTCGCCGATTTTGACATCGGACGGGCAGGCCACTTCACAACGCTTGCAGTTGGTGCAATATTTCAGCGCCTCGTCGTACAGCGTCGGGTCTTTCAGCCGCAGCCGCTCGCCGTCCGGCCCCGCCTGTTTCGGCCCCGGGTAGAGCGGGTTCACTTTGGCGACCGGGCAGTAGGTGGTGCAGACGGTACATTTGATGCAGCTTTCAAAGCTGTGATCCTGATGCAGGCTCATGCGTTCTCCTCCGCGGCAATCTGCTGCGCAACGTGCAGCGCACCGATCAATGACACGCCGGCGCCGCAGCCCTGCTGCAGCGGATCGTAACCGCCGGCGACCGCACCGATGGCATACAGATTGTCGAACGGCACTCCCTGCTTCATCGCCCGCAGCCTGCCGTCGGTACGCACGCCGAACTGCAGGTAAGGCTGCGGCGCGAACAGCTCGCGTCGGCTCCAGTCGGCGCGATCCGCCCGGCTGTGTACGTCCAGCCCGAAGATCGGCTCACGCACTTCATCGAAATCCGCCACCAGCCCGTTGCTGAAGAAGCTGCCGCTGGCCAGCACCACCTGCTGCGCCCGCAGCGGAATATCGCCGTGGTTGCGGGTATACAGGCCGGTGACGCGGCCGGCTTCACACTCGGCGCGCAGCACGCTGTCGCCCGGCATGAAAACGCCGCCCAGCTGTTGGAAACGCCGCCGCAACGCCTGGTGCAAGCGCATGCCGGGCACCGAAGGCGGCAACGTCGGCAGCAGTCGGACCGGCTTGCCGACCGCATCCTGCAACACCGCCAGCGACGCGTCGTCCTCCAGGCCCAGACAGGCCGGCAGGAAGAGCGCCTCGGCCTCGCCCGCCAGCCGCCGCAGCTCTTCGGCCATCGGCGGCAGGCTTTCCATCAAATCCAGCACCCGGGCAATGTTCACCGCGCGGAACTCGCTGGGGTTATTGCGCAATCTGTCCAGCGCCGGCATGTGCAGATAGGCCACATCCGCCTCTACGCCGAGCTCGCGGCTCAGAGAGTCGGCGGCCATCTGCGGTTGGAAGTCGAGGAACCCTTCGATGCCGATCACCGCAATGCGCCGCCAGGGCAGTTGGCCGGTCAGCGGCAGCGTCGGGATCGCCTGCGGGCTGAGCCAGGTAGCGCGACGCGTGCCGAGCGGCGTGATGCGCAGATGGTTGTTCCCCCCCTCGCCCTGCAGATTCAGCCCGCAGCGTTCCAGCAGCCGCTGCGCGGCGGCGGACAGCGCCGCCACCCGGCCGGGGCCAATCAGAGAATACGGATGCTGCGGCGCCTGTTGCGCCAGCTGCGGCAGCGCCGCCAGCGGCATCTCGACCGGCGTGCCGTCCGGCAATCTCGCCAGCAGATCGAGCGAGCCGGAGGAGAAGTAGAGCGCGCTCTGGCCGGAACTGACCACCGCACAGCGTTTGCCCTGTTCGGCCACGGCAATGGCGCAGCTCAGGCCCGCCAGGCCGCCGCCAATCACCACTACGTCAAATCGCATCATCCGCCTCCTGCTCTTTGTCTGCCTGGGCCTCAAGCCCGCATAACCCTTGGTAAACCCAACTGGTAAATTCGCTCTCGCGCAGCGCATCGCCCCAGGCGATCGGCCGCACGCCTTTCCAGCGTTCGTTGAGGAACTGCGACAGCTGCGCGATAGATTGCTGCGGCGTGCTGACCTTGAAGCGCGTCAGCAGCCCGGCGGCGCGGCAGGCGCAGAGTTCACCCTGGCAGGTGCCCATGCCGACGCGGGTGCGGCGGCGCAGATCCACCAGGTTATTGACGGTCAGCGAATTGACCGCATAGCGCACTTCCCCGGCGGTCACCGCCTCGCACTCGCACACCAGGCTGGTGTCGAGCCGATCGGCCGCCGGCACCTGGCTGGCGCGATCGCCGTGCCGGTAAATCGCCGAGCCGCGAATGCTGGCGGGCAGAGAAACCACGCTGCGCACCGTTTCCTCCGCCGACTGACGGGATCCGGGCAACGCGTCCTGCGCGGTGGTGCACGGGCGGTTTACCCCGAGCTTTTCGCACACCTTGTCGGTGGCCCACTCCGCCATCAGACGATAGGTCATCAGCTTGCCGCCGGTGATGGTGATAAACCCTTCCAGCCCGTCGCGGGCGGCGTGATCGAGCAGCACGATGCCGCGGCTGACATTGCGCCCGCTGGGATCGTCGTCGCTGGCCACCAGCGGCCGCACCCCGGCATAGGCGCGCAGAATGCGGGTCTGCGCCAGGGTGGGCGCCAGCAGCGCCCCCTCGCGGATCAGAATGTCCACCTCCTGCGGGGTCACCAGCATGTTGTCAATTTGGTCGTAGTCGATATGGGTCGAGGTGGTGCCGATCAGCGAGATGGTGTCGCCCGGCACCAGGATGTCGGCGTCCGCCGGTTTGCGGCAACGGTTGATCACCATGTTGTTGATGCGGTGACCGAGGATCAGCAGCGCTCCCTTGGCCGGGAACATGCGGATACGCAAATCGGCGTATTCGGCGATCTGCTGGCCCCAGATGCCGGCGGCGTTGACCACCACCGGTGCGTGCAGCTCATAGCGCCGCTGATTCTGATGGTCGTAAACGCGCACGCCCGTCACCCGGTCGCCACTGCGCAACAATCCGACCACCTGGTGGTAAGTCAGGATCTGCGCGCCGTGTTCGCGCGCATCCAGCATGTTGGCGGCGGTCAGCCGGAAAGGATCGACGGTGCCGTCCGGCACCCTCACCGCGCCAATCAGCGCCGGATTAGCCGCCGGCTCCAGCCGCAGCGCCAGCTGCGGTTCGATCGCTTCGGCGTCGATGTCGGCCTGGCGACAGGCGGCGATAAACTGTTGCTGATACTCCAGCGAGTCCTGCGGCAGGGTGATGAACAGCCCATCGGTGCGCTCGATACAGTGATGCGCGATGCGTTTCAGGATGCGGTTCTCTTCGATGCACTCGCGCGCCGACTCGCCGTCGGTCACCGCATAGCGCGCGCCGCTGTGCAGCAAGCCGTGGTTGCGGCCGGTGGCGCCGGTGGCGATGTCGTGACGCTCCAGCAAAATGCAGCGCAAGCCGCGCCGCGCACAATCGCGGGCAATGCCTGCGCCGGTGGCGCCGCCGCCGATGATGATCACATCCGTTTCGCCGCCGTCAAAATAGCTGCTCATGTCGCTCCCTCAGGATCGGTAGTTATGAGCCTATTGAGCCACGGTTATTAGGGTCTTTGTTTGATAAGGAACAAGAACGAACATAAAACGAAATAAAAATGTCCACAAAAAACCATCAATGTGATCATAATCACGATTTTTGGACGTTTTTCTATTTCATAACGTTAACGAATCGCTCAAAATCCGCCGTGGTTTCATGAAAGTGTAACAATTGCGCCATTCGTCACAGCGACACCAGGCGTATTTGTCGACAATGGCGCTCGTTATGGAACACAAAAACACCACATTCGATATCCGCTCAATCATCAAATGAACGTAAAAGGTCATATTGATGTGATAACAGATAAAGCCATCGGAGGCGCTCATGTTGAGTATTTTTAAGCCGGCCGCACACATCGCCCGTGTGCCGAGCGATAAGGTAGACCCGCTCTACCGTAAGCTGCGCTGGCAAATTTTCCTGGGGATCTTCTTCGGTTACGCCGCTTACTATCTGGTGCGTAAGAACTTCACCCTGGCCATGCCTTACCTGATCGAACAAGGCTTCAGCCGCGGCGACCTCGGCTTCGCGCTGTCGGGCATCTCCATCGCCTACGGCTTCTCCAAATTCATCATGGGTTCGGTCTCCGACCGTTCCAACCCGCGAGTGTTCCTGCCTGCCGGCCTGATCCTGGCGGCGGCGGTGATGTTGTTCATGGGCTTCGTGCCGTGGGCCACCTCCAGCATCGCGGTGATGTTCGTTCTGCTGTTCCTGTGCGGCTGGTTCCAGGGCATGGGTTGGCCGCCGTGCGGCCGTACCATGGTGCACTGGTGGTCGCAGAAAGAACGCGGCGGCATCGTTTCCATCTGGAACTGCGCCCACAACGTGGGTGGCGGCCTGCCGCCGCTGCTGTTCCTGCTGGGTATGGCCTGGTTCAACGACTGGCACGCGGCGCTGTACATGCCGGCCTTCGGCGCCATCCTGGTGGCCCTGATCGCCTTCGCCCTGATGCGCGACACCCCGCAATCCTGCGGCCTGCCGCCGATTGAAGAGTACAAAAACGACTATCCGGACGACTACAGCGAAAAAGACGAAGAAGAGCTGACCGCCAAGCAGATCTTCATGCAGTACATCCTGCCGAACAAGCTGCTGTGGTACATCGCGGTCGCCAACGTGTTCGTCTACCTGCTGCGTTACGGCATTCTGGACTGGTCGCCGACCTACCTGAAAGAAGTGAAGCACTTCGCGCTGGACAAGTCTTCCTGGGCCTACTTCCTGTATGAATACGCCGGTATCCCGGGCACTCTGCTGTGCGGCTGGATGTCGGACAAAGTGTTCAAAGGCAACCGCGGCGCCACCGGCGTGTTCTTCATGACGCTGGTGACCATCGCCACCGTGGTGTTCTGGATGAACCCGGCCGGTAACCCGACCGTGGACATGATCTGTATGCTGGTCATCGGCTTCCTGATCTACGGCCCGGTGATGCTGATCGGCCTGCACGCGCTGGAGCTGGCGCCGAAGAAAGCCGCCGGCACCGCCGCGGGCTTCACCGGCCTGTTCGGCTACCTGGGCGGCTCGGTCGCGGCCAGCGCCATCGTCGGTTACACCGTGGACTTCTTCGGTTGGGACGGCGGCTTCATGGTGATGATCGGCGGCAGCATCGCAGCGGTCATCCTGCTGCTGCTGACCATGCTGAACGAGAAGAAACACCACGCGGAAATCGCCGCCAAGCGCGGTTAAGCGTCACACGACTTTTGCATGATTTAAAGGCCGCCCTGCGGCCTTTTTACTACCCTGCCCCCAACAACACGGAGAAAACGGAATGCGGACTCAAGTCAAAGCCCTGCTGACAGGGATCATTCTCGCCACCTCGATGGTCAGCGCCGCGCAGGCGGCGGACAAAGTGGTCATCGCCCACCGCGGCGCCAGCGGCTACCTGCCGGAACACACCCTGCCGGCGAAGGCGATGGCCTACGCGCAGGGCGCCGATTATCTCGAACAAGATCTGGTGATGACCAAGGACAACGAGCTGGTGGTGCTGCACGACCATTACCTCGATCGCGTCACCGACGTCGCCGAACGCTTCCCGGACCGCGCGCGTAAAGACGGCCGTTATTACGCCATCGACTTTACGCTGGCGGAGATCAAATCGCTGAAGTTCACCGAAGGCTTTGAAATCGAAAACGGCAAGAAGGTGCAGGGCTACCCTGGCCGCTTCCCGATGGGCAAATCCGACTTCCGCGTGCACACCTTCCAGGAAGAGATCGAGTTCGTGCAGGGTCTGAACCATTCGACCGGCAAGAACATCGGCATCTACCCTGAAATCAAGGCGCCGTGGTTCCACAAACAGGAAGGCAAAGACATCTCCAGTAAAGTGCTGGCGGTGCTCAAGCAGTACGGCTACACCGGCAAAAACGACAACGTCTACCTGCAGTGCTTCGACGCCAACGAGCTCAAGCGCATCAAGAACGAGCTGGAGCCGAAGCTGGGCATGGATCTGAAGCTGGTGCAGCTGATCGCCTACAACGACTGGCAGGAAACCTACGAGCAGAAAGCCGACGGCAAGTGGGTGGAATACGACTACGACTGGATGTTCAAACCGGGCGCGATGAAGAAAATCGCTCAGTATGCCGACGGCATCGGGCCGGACTACCACATGCTGGTGGTGGCGGAAAAATCCAAGCCGGGCCACATCGTGCTGACCGACATGGTGAAAGAAGCGCACGCCAGCAAGCTGGCGGTGCATCCGTTCACCATCCGCGCCGATGCGCTGCCGAAGTACGTGACCGACGTGAACCAGCTGTATGACGTGATTTACAACCAGGCCGGCGTCGACGGCGTGTTCACCGACTTCCCGGACAAGGGCGTGCAGTTCCTGCAGAAGCAGGGCCAGCACAAGTAATGCCAAGGGCGCCGCGAGGCGCCCTTATTATTTAATGGTTATTTCAGAGGAACATCTTGCGCAGGTAGTGCGGCACCGCGTTATCGACGTTGGAGCCGATCACTTCCAGCTCCGGCAGCATGTCCTTCAGGCGCTGATGCGCGTCGCGCATGATGCAGCCCTTGCCGGCCATCGACAACATCTCCAGATCGTTCATGCCGTCGCCGAAGGCGATGCACTCTTGCAGCGTATAGCCAATGATCTTGGCCACTTCTTCCAGCGCATGCCCTTTCGACACGCCGCCCGCCATCACTTCCAGGCAGGTAGGGAACGAGAAGCTGACGTTGACCCGATCGCCCCAGCGCGCGTTGATGGCGTCTTCCACCTGCAGCAACCGCTCGTGATCTTCACAGGTGAAGTAAACCTTGCAGACGCCGTCGGTTTCCAGCAGGCCCGGCTCAAACAGCTGATATTTGAACACCGACTCCTGGAAGAACTCTTCCTGCTCCGGGCTTTCGCGGTTGGTAAACCAATCGTCGTTACGGTAGACGTTGGTGGTGATATCCGGATCGTCGTGCAGCATGCCGTACAGATCGCGGGCGATATCCCCGTCCAGGTTGTGGCTGAAAATCAGTTCGCCGGCGGTGTTGTGCACCCGTGCGCCGTTGGAAGTGATCATAAAGGCGCTGATCTCCAGGCTGTCGCGGATCTGCGCCACGTCGATATGGTGGCGGCCGGTGGCGAACACGAAATGCACGCCGCGCTGAGTCAGCAACTTCAGCGTTTCTTTAGCGTACGGCGACAGGGTATGGTCGGGAGACAGCAGCGTGCCATCTAAATCGGAAGCGACGACGTGATACATAGCGTTATGTTCTAACCTCTGATGGAGTTGTCGGCGGCAGCGCGCCGCCTAAGTGTTGAGCAAAGAAGCGCAGAATTGCGTTCAGTGCTTCGGCGCGCAGCGCGTCCCGCTCGAACAGGATCTCATGGCGTGCGCCGTTGATAACCCACGGGAGCCCCCCTTCGCAAGGGCGCCCCGCGTCTGACAGAGCCTGACAAAAAGCCTGGTGCGAACGGTTGTCGACTACCCGTTCTTCACCGGCCTGCAAAAGCAACAGCGGCGTGGTGATCTTCCCGGCCTGCGCGATAATCTGCCGGCCGGCGCGGATGCTCTCCCGCACCCAATGGTAGGTCGGCCCGCCCACCTGCAGCTCGGGGTAATCGGCATAATAACGCAGGCTGCGCCGGTAACGCTCGCGGCTATGGGTCAACACGTTGACCACATAGGGCAACGGACGCCACTGGCCGGTGCCCACCGCGTAATAGTCGCGGATCGCCGGGCGGGTCTCCGCCCAGTCGAGAATGCGATCGGCCAGCCAACCCGGCATCGGCAACCGGATGCCGAACATCGGCGCGCAAAACGCCGCCGCGTCGAACGCCTGCGGCCGGCGCTGCAGGAACTGCGCCAGGATCGCGCCGCCCATCGAATGCGCCAGCGCGAAGCGCTGCCGATAACCGTGCGATTCGACCTCGCGCAGCCACAGCTGTTCGAAATCGTCCACGTAGTCGGCGAAGTTTACCACATGACCGCGGTGCGTATCCGCCAGTAAACGCCCGGAACGCCCCTGGCCGCGATGATCGACGATCACCACGTCGTAGCCGCAGTGGAACAGATCGTAGGCCACCTCAGGGTATTTCACGTAGCTTTCGATGCGGCCGGGGCTGACCACCACCACTCGCTGATGCCGCGCAGAACTGAAGCGCACAAAGCGGATCGGCACGCCGTCCACGCCGCTGAATTCGCCTTCTTCGCGCTGCCGCCAGAAATCCAGCAGCGGCCCGGTGGCGAAGGCAGCGAACTGCGTTTCACGCGTTAACCAGTCATCGGAGCTGAGAGTGAACGAGGTCATCGAGAGCGTTTTCCCTGTGGGGCCGGCGGAAAATGTGACCGCTGGCACAAGAAATCATACTAGCGTATTGTGATTCAATTCTGACAAAAACAGCGCCGCCTCGGCGCATTGTGGCACAAAACGACACTTTCAGGGAGCCGAAGCACCATGACCTTGGACTGGTGGTTAACCTATCTGCTGACCACGCTTATCCTGAGCCTTTCCCCCGGCTCAGGCGCCATCAATACCATGAGCACCGGCATCAGCCACGGCTATCGCGGCGCCGCCGCCTCGATAGCCGGGCTGCAGGTCGGGCTGAGCGCGCACATCGTGCTGGTGGGCATCGGTCTCGGCGCGCTGATATCGCAATCGCTGCTGGCGTTCGAACTGTTGAAATGGTTGGGCGCCGCCTACCTGGTGTGGCTCGGCATCCAGCAGTGGCGCGCCGCCGGCGCGCTGGATCTGCATGCGCTGGCGGGCAGCATGCCGCGCCGCCGTCTGTTCCGCCGCGCGGTGCTGGTCAACCTGACCAACCCGAAAAGCATCGTGTTTCTCGCCGCGCTGTTCCCGCAGTTCATCTTGCCCAATCAGCCGCAGGCCGAGCAGTATCTGGTGCTCGGCGTCACCACCGTGGTGGTGGATATTCTGGTGATGATCGGTTACGCCACTTTGGCGACGCGCATCGCCGGCTGGCTGAGAACGCCGCGCCAGATGCAGTTGCTCAACCGACTGTTCGGTTCGCTGTTCATTCTGGTGGCGGGGCTGCTGGCGACTGCCCGCAAAGCCTGACAAAAAAGGCCGGGCATCGCTGCTCGGCCTTGGGCATTTCACTGCCGGTCAGCGGGTAAAGATCAGGTGTAATCCGAAGCCGGTAAACAGCACGCCCGCCACCCCGTCTATCCACTTGGCCAACCGCTGATAGCCGCGGCGCATCGCCGGCAGCGCGAACACCACCGCCACCAGGCTGAACCAGACAAAGGTCTCGGCGACGATCAGCAAGAACAGCCCCCAGCGCGCTCCGGCGCCAACGCTGTCGCCGACGAACAGCGAGAACACGCTGCCGAAATAGATCACCGCTTTCGGGTTGGACAGATTGGTCAGGAAGCCGCGAATAAAGCTGCGCCCGGCCTTGGGCAACGCCACCTGGGCCTCCGCTGCCGGCTGCGCTTGCTGCGCCCGCGCGGAACGCAGCAGTTGCCACCCCATCCAGCACAGGTACATCCCGCCGCCGACCATGATGATCTGATGCAGCCAGGCCATCTTCTGCAGGATCAGGTGCAGCCCCATCAACGCCACGCCGGCCCACACCACGATGCCGAGCGAAATGCCGACCACGCCCATCATCGCCTCGCGGCGCGAACGGCTGGCGGCGGTTTGCGACACAAAAAAGAAGTCCGGCCCCGGGCTCATCAGCGCAATCAGATGCACCAGCGCCACGGTGAGAAACAGCATTAGCATGATTTATCGCCCTCAGTCTTCGTCATTGTCGAGATGGTCGCGGATCATCGCCATAAAGGGCGCGCCGAAACGCTCCAGTTTGCGCTGGCCGACGCCGTTGACGCTCAGCAGATCGCCGGCCTTGATCGGCATCTGTTCGGCCATTTCCAGCAGCGTGGCGTCGTTGAACACCACGTAGGGAGGAATGTTTTCTTCGTCGGCGATCGACTTGCGCAGTTTGCGCAGCTTGGCGAACAGCTTGCGATCGTAATTGCCGCCGTAGGATTTCTGGTTGGCGCTGCTGCGCGACTTCAGGCTCTGAATGCGCGGCACCGCCAGCTGCAGCGCCACCTCGCCGCGCAACACCGGGCGCGCCGCCTCGGTCAATTGCAGCGCCGAGTGCATGGCGATGTTCTGGGTGATAAAACCCAGGTGGATCAGCTGACGCAGCACGCTGGTCCAGTGTTCGGTGGTCTGATCGCGGCCGATGCCGTACACCGGCAGCTTGTCGTGGCCATATTCGCGAATACGCTGGTTGTTGGCGCCGCGCAGCACTTCCACGATGTACCCGAGGCCAAAGCGCTGGCCGACGCGATACACGCAGGACAGCGCCTTGCGCGCGTCCTCCAGCCCGTCGTAGCGCTTGGGCGGATCGAGGCAGATATCGCAGTTGCCGCAGTTCTCGTGCTTGCCTTCGCCAAAGTAGTTGAGCAGCACCAGGCGGCGGCAGGTTTGCGCCTCGGCGAACGCCCCCATGGCGTTCAGCTTGTGGCGCTCGATGTCCAGCTGTTGCCCGGCGGGTTTCTCCTCCAGGCAGCGGCGCAGCCAGGCCATATCGGCCGGATCGTACAGCAGGATGGCTTCGGCCGGCAGGCCGTCGCGCCCGGCGCGGCCGGTCTCCTGATAATAGGATTCGATATTGCGCGGGATGTCGAAATGCACCACGAAACGCACGTTGGGTTTGTTGATGCCCATGCCGAAGGCGACGGTGGCCACCACCACCTGCAGATCGTCACGCTGGAACGCTTCCTGCACCTGGGCGCGGCGATCGTTGTCCAGCCCGGCGTGATAAGCGCCGACGCTCAGCCCGCGGCTTTGCAGGCGCGCAGCGGTGTCTTCCACCTTGGCGCGGCTGTTGCAATAGATAATGCCGCTCTTGCCGCGCTGATCCTGCACGAAGCGCCACAGCTGATCGAGCGGTTTGAATTTTTCCACCAGCGTGTAGCGGATGTTCGGCCGGTCGAAGCTGCTGACCTGCACCAGCGGATCCTGCAGCGACAGCAGGCGCACGATATCGCCGCGGGTGGCCTCGTCGGCGGTGGCGGTCAACGCGATCACCGGCATCGACGGGAAGCGCTGTTTCAGCTGACCCAGCGCGCGATATTCCGGCCGGAAATCGTGGCCCCATTGGGAGATGCAGTGCGCCTCATCCACCGCCAGCATCGCCGGCGGACAGTGATCGAGCAGGCTGAGGAAGCTTTCCATCATCAGCCGCTCCGGCGCGATGTACAGCATCTTGATGGTGCCGTTGCGGCAGCCGGCCATGACGTCCAGCTGCTCCTCGCGGGTTTGCGTCGAGTTGTAGCAGGCGGCGGAAACGCCGTAGGCCAACAGCTGATCGACCTGGTCCTTCATCAGCGAGATCAGCGGGGAAACCACCAGGGTCAGGCCGTCCATCACCAGCGCCGGGATTTGGTAGCACAACGACTTGCCGCCGCCGGTCGGCATCACCACCAGGCAATCCTGCCCGCCGATCGCGGCGTTGATAATCGTTTGTTGGCCCGGGCGGAATTGCTGGTAGCCGAAGGTATCGCGCAATACCTGCTCGGCCAGCAACTCTCTGTTAATCACTGCTGCGGTTGACACACACTTCCCCATTTTTTCATCGGTACACACCCATCGGGTATGATTACATAATATCGTTCAGCATGACACCAACGCCCACCCGTGTCTGCCGGAAGTTGTAGTCGATCAGCGATTCGCCGTAGCCGCTGAACACCTGGGTATAGAAACGCACGTTGCGGGTGATCGGGTAACTCCAGCCCAGTTCCGCGCCGCCGTAGCCGCTGTTCCAGTTGTAGTGGCTGTCGACGCTGAACACGCTGTCGCCCCAGGCGTAACCGACCTTCAACCGGTAGTATCCCATGTATTTGGTGATGTCCGGGTTGTCGTCGTTGCTCGAGCTCTCCGAGAAGCGGAACCAGGGCTTGAGATCCACCTGCCAGTTGCCATTTTGCGCCATCAGCCGCGCATAGCCGCGATTCCAGCTGCGCGACGTCGGATCCGAGCGGCCGTTAGACTGATGGTTAACGCCGATTTCAACATCGCGCAGCGTCCAGCCGGCAAAGCGGTAATCGGTCGCCCACCCCACGAACAGCTGCGGCTCGTAGTTGGTCTCGCGGAACGGCGAAGACTCGCCGCGGTTGGACAATTGCCACCAGGAGCGCTGAGTATAAGACGCGCCGAGCACCGAGTTGTCGCCGGCAATGCCCCGCCACAGCGGAAACGCCAGGCTAAGCTGGTATTTCACCTCGTCCTTGCGCGCCTTGTCGGCCCAGTTGTACGTCTTGATGGCTTCTTTGTTGATATCGCTGGTGTCGGTGTACAGCAGGTAATTGGGATCGTAAGGATACAGCGTGAATGGATTATCGTGCTCCTGCAGCAGGTTGGCGATAATGCTGCCGCGCACCGCCGGCTTATCGTGAATCTGCTGCTCTTTGGCTTCCTCAGCCAATGCCAGCGCCGGCATCAGCAGCGTGGCGGAAACGATCCCTGACAAAATGCGCATAACCTCTCCTTACTCCAACGAAAAAGGGCAAGCCCGGAAAAAATCAGGCCATTTTACACACAAAGGAGGATTTACCGCAGCGCGGTCCGGTTTTATTGGAATAGTCTGGAAAGCAACAAAGGTTAAGCATAAAATCAACATTCCATTAACCTGGACTGACCAGTTAGCTCCCTTAAAACGCAAAAGAAAAACGGAACCCCGCTATGTCGACCACTGCTCTGACCCTGGAAGCCGCCCGCCGCAAGATCGGCGAAATCTTTGTCTACCACATGCCGTTCAACCGCGAGCTTGGCCTGGAGCTGCGCCGCTTCGACGATGACTACGTCGAGCTGAGCTTTACCAACCAGCGCAAGCTGGTGGGCAACGCCGCGCAGGAAATTCTGCACGGCGGCGTGATCGCCGCGGTGCTCGACGTCGCCGCCGGGCTGGCTTGCGCCGGCGGCGTGCTGACGCGCCTGGAGCCGCTGATCGAAGAAGAGATCGCCGCCAAACTGTCGCGTATGGGCACCATCGATCTGCGCGTCGACTATCTGCGCCCCGGCCGCGGCGAACACTTCGTCGCCTCCGCCAGCGTGCTGCGCAGCGGCAACAAGGTCGCCGTCGCGCGCGTAGAACTGCATAACCACGACGGCCTGCATATCGCCACCGCTACCGCCACCTATCTGGTCGGCTGATGATTGTGTGCGGTGAGCGACTTCAGTACACTCACCGCATCTTACGTTCCCCACCAGAGTGACGTCATGGACGCAAAGCAAACGCGTCAGGGCATTTTCTTCGCCCTGGCCGCCTATTTTATGTGGGGCATCGCCCCGGCCTATTTCAAACTGATCCAGCAAGTATCCGCGGACGAGATCCTCACCCACCGGATCATCTGGTCGTTTTTCTTCATGCTGGCGCTGATCACGCTGGGCCGCAACTGGCAGAAAGTGCGCGCCGCCTGCCAAAACCGCAAACGGCTGCTGTTGCTGGCGGTCACCGCGCTGTTGATCGGCGGCAACTGGCTGCTGTTCATCTGGGCGGTGAACAATCACCATATGCTGGAAGCCAGCCTGGGCTACTTCATCAACCCGCTGGTTAACGTGCTGTTGGGGATGCTGTTTCTCGGCGAACGTTTCCGCCGCATGCAGTGGGTGGCGGTGGCGCTGGCGTTCACCGGGGTGCTGGTGCAGCTCTGGCAGTTCGGTTCGTTGCCGATCATCGGTCTGGGCCTGGCGTTCAGCTTCGCCTTCTACGGCCTGCTGCGCAAGAAAATCGCCATCGACGCGCAGACCGGCATGCTGATTGAAACGCTGTGGCTGCTGCCGGTGGCGGCGGGCTACCTGTTCCTGTTCGCCGACAGCCCCACCAGCCACCTGAGCGCCAACCCGTGGTCGCTGAATCTGCTGCTGGTCGCCGCCGGCATCGTCACCACCGTGCCGCTGCTGTGCTTCACCGCGGCGGCTACCCGGCTGCGCCTGTCGACGCTCGGTTTCTTCCAGTATCTCGGCCCGACGCTGATGTTCCTGCTGGCGGTCACCTTCTACGGCGAGACCGTCGGCCAGGACAAGCTGGTGACCTTCGGCTTTATCTGGGCGGCGCTGATCCTGTTCACCCTCGACGCGCTCTATACCCAGCGCAAGCTGCGCTGAGCCCGGCGCCGCCGGGTTACAGCCAGTTCTTGCGCTTGAAGTACAGGTAAGGGGCCAGGCCCGCCAGGATCATCAAGGTGATGGCGCCCGGGTAGCCGAACGACCATTTCAGTTCCGGCATGAATTCAAAGTTCATGCCGTAGCTGGAGGCCACCAGCGTAGGCGGCAGGAATACCACCGACACCACCGAGAAGATCTTGATGATGCGGTTCTGTTCGATGTTGATGAAGCCCATCGCCGCCTGCATCAGGAAGTTCACCTTCTGGAACAGCGATTCGTTGTGCGGCAGCAGGGATTCGATGTCGCGCAGCACTTCACGCGCCTGCTCCAGCTGGCCGGTCGGCAAACGCGCCTTGCGCACCAGGAAGTTGAGCGCGCGCTGGGTATCCATCAGACACAAACGCACCTTCCAGCCGATATCTTCCAGCTCCGCCAGCGTCGACAGCGCGGCGTCGTATTCGTCGCCCTGATGCCCTTCCATGATCACCCGGCTAAGCTGTTCCAGATCGCTGTAGATGTTCTCTATCTCATCCGCCAGCTGTTCAATCTTGGTTTCGAACAAATCCAGCAGCAGTTCGTAGGCGTTGCCTTCGAGCATGGTCTGGTTGCGGGCGCGCATGCGGTACAGGCGAAACGCCGGCAGTTCGCGCTCGCGCAGGGTATACAGGCGGCCGTCGCGGATGGTGAAGGCCACCGTGGAGTTGCCGGCGTGGTCTTCCGCATCTTCAAAGTAGAAGAAGGAGTGGATATGCAGACCGTCTTCGTCTTCGAAGAAACGGGCGGAGGCTTCGATGTCGTCCAGTTCGGGACGCGTCGCCAGGCTTTGTCCCAGCTCATTCTGCACGCGCTCACGCTCGCCCTCTTCCGGCTCGACCAGATCAACCCACAGCGATGACGTGAGATCATCCGAGTCGTCCAGTTCCAGACGGGACAAGCGGCGGTTATCTAATTTAAAAGCGCTCAGCATGTGCCAAAACTCCGTGAAGGTAACGGGTGCGGACAACGCGTTGAAGCACAGAAACAGAGGGGATGCGTATCACCGATTTGTTTCAGACCATGAAGAGATCTGACTCATAGCGACGCTTTGCGGGGTCGCCGACAACCACGAAGGCTATCAGCAAAAACGGAGAGCCTTAGAAGTTATACCTGCGGCGCAGGTCAGTGAGCCAGTATCTACTGGGTGTGTCCAAGGCGTCTGTCCTCAATGATAATAGTGCGCGCATGTTACGCCGAGAAGAAAAAGCCTGTCAACACGTTAGGCGGGATAATTGCGCAACAAATCATCACGATGATCAATGGCAGAAATGGCGCTTAAACCGTACTGAAAAAGTCGCGGCGATCGCTTACCACCTCCCAGAATGTTGCTAAGATGACATCACCCTAATGGTACGACAAGCATGCGGATTTAAACGATGAAACAGATTACCGCCCATGAACTGACCGCGATGAGCGAACAGGCCGCCAGCGTGGCCCGCCTGCGCGCGCACCGCACCTTACACGAAGAGCTGAGCGACCCGGTGCAACGCCTGGCGATCGCCATGGAACCCGGCACCTATATCCGCCCGCACCGCCACCCGCAAACCTGGGAGCTGCTGACGCCGCTGCGCGGCCGTTTCGTCGTGTTACAGTTCAACGATGACGGCGTCGTGACGCAGCGCACCCTGCTCGGCGAAGAAACCAAAGTGCTGGAGATGCCGGCCTTTACCTGGCATGCGGTGCTGTCGGTCGATGCCGGCGGCGTGGTGTTCGAAGTGAAGCAGGGACCGTATCAGGCGCTGACCGAAGAAGACTGCATGCCGTGGGCGCCGCAGGAAGGCGGCGAAGGTACCGAAGCAGTGATGCGCTGGTACGCCACCGCACAGGTCGGCGACCGCTACCCTCACTGATGGTGAACGATTGCAGGGGCTTGCCCCTGCAACGCCTCTCTCGTTAGACCGTTTCCAAACGCGCGTAGGCCGCCACCAGCCATTTGATGCCTTCACCCGGGAAGGCGATCTGCAGCCGGCTGTGCTCGCCGCTGCCCTCCAGATTGACGATGGTGCCTTCGCCAAACTTGGGATGGCGCACGCGCTGGCCCAGCTTATAGCCGGTATCGTTCTCGCTGATCGGCGTGCCCATGCGGCGGTGATTGACCGGGCGCGATACGCTGGCGCGCAGGCGCACTTCTTCCACGCACTCCTCCGGCAGTTCGCCGATAAAGCGCGACGGCCGATGGTAAACCTCTTTGCCGTACAGACGGCGCGTTTCGGCATAGGTCAGCGTCAGCTTCTGCATGGCACGCGTTACGCCCACATAGGCCAGACGGCGCTCCTCCTCCAGACGGCCGCCTTCATCCAGCGACATCTGGCTCGGGAACATGCCCTCTTCCATGCCGACGATAAACACCAGCGGGAACTCCAGCCCCTTGGCCGAGTGCAGAGTCATCAGCTGCACCGCGTCCTGATAGGCGTCGGCCTGGCCTTCGCCCGCTTCCAGCGCCGCATGCGACAGGAACGCCTGCAGCGGCATCAGATCCTGATCTTCGTCCTGATAGCTGAACTGGCGCGTCGCCGTCACCAGTTCCTCGAGGTTTTCGATACGCGCCTGCCCCTTCTCGCCCTTCTCCTGTTCATACATGATGAACAGCCCGGAGTCGCGGATCACCCGGTCGGTCTGCACATGCAGCGGCATGTCGGCGGTTTCATGCGCCAGCGATTCCACCAGTTCGATGAAACGCTGCAGCGCCGACGCGGCGCGGCCGGCCAACACCTTGTCCTGCATCAGCTCGCGCGTCGCCTGCCACAGCGTCAGCTGGCGATCGCGCGCCGCCTGGCGCACCACGTCGAGGGTGCGATCGCCGATGCCGCGCGTCGGGGTATTGACCACGCGCTCGAAGGCTGCGTCGTCGTTGCGGTTGGAAATGAGGCGCAGGTAAGCCAGCGCATCCTTGATTTCCTGGCGTTCGAAGAAGCGCTGGCCGCCGTAGATGCGGTACGGCATCGCCGTCTGCAACAGCGCCTCTTCCAGCACGCGCGACTGGGCGTTGCTGCGGTACAGGATGGCGCAGTCGTTCAGCGCGCCGCCGTTGTCTTGCCAGGTCTTGATGCGGTTGACCACGAAGCGCGCTTCGTCGAGTTCGTTGAAGGCGCAGTAGAGGGAAATCGGCTCGCCTTCACCGCCTTCGGTCCACAGGTTTTTGCCCATGCGCCCGTCGTTGTTGGCGATCAGGGTGTTGGCCGCTTTCAGGATGTTGCTGGTGGAGCGGTAGTTCTGCTCCAGGCGGATGGTTTCCGCGCCGGGGAAATCTTTCAGGAAGCGCTGGATGTTTTCCACCTGCGCGCCGCGCCAACCGTAGATTGACTGGTCATCGTCGCCGACGATCATCACGCTGCTGTTGCCGCCCGCCAGCAGGCGGATCCAGGCGTACTGGATGCTGTTGGTATCCTGGAATTCATCCACCAGCACGTTGGTGAAACGCTCGCGGTAGTGGTTGAGGATATGCGGCTTGTTCAGCCACAGCTCGTGCGCGCGCAGCAGCAGCTCGGCGAAATCCACCAGCCCCGCGCGATCGCAGGCTTCCTGATAGGCCTGGTAGATGCGCAGCCAGGTGGCCTCCACCGGGTTGTTGTAGGTTTCGACGTGCTGCGGGCGCAGGCCCTCATCTTTCTTGCCGTTGATGTACCACATCGCCTGACGCGGCGGCCACTGCTTCTCGTCGACGTTCAGCGCCTTGATGATGCGCTTGAGCAACCGCAGCTGGTCATCGCTGTCGAGGATCTGGAAATCCTGCGGCAGGTTGGCTTCCAGGTGGTGGGCGCGCAACAGACGATGCGCCAGGCCGTGGAAGGTGCCGATCCACATGCCGCCCTGGCTGGTGCCGATCAGATGTTCGATTCGGTGACGCATTTCCGCCGCCGCCTTGTTGGTGAAGGTCACCGCCATAATCGAATACGGCGAGCAGTTCTCCACCGACAGCAGCCAGGCGATGCGATGCACCAGCACCCGTGTCTTGCCGCTGCCCGCTCCGGCCAGAACCAACAGGTTGCTGCGCGGCGCCGCCACGGCTTCACGTTGTTTTTCATTCAGGCTGTCGAGCAGATCGGAGACGTCCATAGGCACCACTAATGGTTAAGGGAAAACCCGCCGGTGACGAGTTTTTCACTGGAAATTTATACAGAGTTCTGGCAGGGATTATAACAATGCTGTCAGCGATGCCAACTGCGAAATCTCAATATGCGGCAGCAGGCGGCTGTCGGCGGCCTGCATCAGGCAGCGTTGCCGATCGTTGATCCAACAGGCCTGCAGCCCCGCGCGCAGCGCGCCGGCGACGTCGGTAGTCAGATCGTCGCCCACGTGCAGGATCTGCCCGGGCGCCACGCCCAGCCGTTCGACGGCCAGGTGATACATGTCTTGATACGGCTTGGCGCGCCCGTCCGGCCCGGATCGCAACACGAACTGGAAGTAACCGTCCAGGCCGCACTGCGCCGGATCGGCGTTACCGTTGGTGATCGCCACCAGCGGGTAGCGCGCGGCCAGCGCCTTCAGCGTGGCGTGGGTCGCTTCCGGCACCTCGATGCGGCTGCGCCACAGCGCGAAGTTTTGCATCGCCGCATCGGCTCCGATCGCGGCTTCGGCGTCGCGCAGCCCCTGCCGGCTCAGCGCCAGATGAATGGCGCGCCAGCGCCACTGGGTGACGTCGTGGTAGATCTCCGGATCCTGCTCACGCAGCTCCTGGCGCAGACGGTGGAAATCCGCCGACTGGAAGCTGTTCAGGCCGGGATGGTAGCTCTGCAGGAAGGCCACCGACTGCTGCTCGGTTTGCCGGATCACCGGACGGTTGTCATACAGCGTGTCGTCCAGATCGAAAGTCAGCGCCGCCAGCGGGCGCAGCGGGCGATAAAAATGCATCAGGATTTCCCCCGTTTGGCGCGCGGATGCGCGGCATCGTACACGTTCGCCAGATGTTGAAAGTCGAGGTGGGTATAAATTTGCGTGGTGGTCAGGTTGGCGTGGCCGAGCAGCTCCTGCACCGCGCGCAGGTCGCCGCTGGACTCCAGCATGTGGGTAGCAAAGGAGTGACGCAGTTTGTGCGGGTGAATGTGGCTGTTGACGCCCTGTTTCACGCCCCATTCGGCGAAGCGCTTTTGCACGTTGCGCGTCGAGATGCGTCGCCCCTGATTGGACAGAAACATCGCATCATCCTGCGGCCCAAACAGATCGCGCATCGCCAGCCAGTGTTCCAGCCAGGTGACGGCGGTGCGTCCGATCGGCAGTTTACGCTCTTTGCTGCCTTTCCCCATCACCCACACCTCGCCGGCCGCCATATCGACATGGCGGCAATCCAGCCCCACCAGCTCGGAAAGACGCAGGCCGGCGCCGTACATCACCTCCAGCATGGCGCGATCGCGCACCGCCAGCGGATCGTTGAGATCGATCTCCAGCAGTTGGTTCATTTCATCGACGTCGATATTTTTCGGCAGATGGCGACCGCTGCGCGGCGTGCGGATGCCTTTGGCCGGGTTGGCGTGCAGCACGCCCTGGCTGACCAGCCAGTCGAGGAAACTGCGCAACGAAGAGAGCCGCAGCGCCAGGCTGGCGGACTGCAGGCCGGCGCGTTTGCTGCGCGCCGCCAGCATGCGCACCCGGGCGGCATCCAGCGCCGCCCAGTCGGTGACGCCGATCTCCTGCGCCAGGCACATCAGCGCCGTCAGCTGGCGTGAATAGCTGAGCTGCGTCAGCGGGCTGAGTTGCCGTTCTACCTTGAGATAACGCAGAAAAGCGTCCACCGGCTGCTGCAGGCTGGGCGCAATCGGCGTCATGCGCGTTCGATCCAGCGTTCCAGCAGTTCCGGCAGCATGCGCGCCAGTTGATTGAGCATTACCGTGCCCATGCCCTGCTGATAATGTTGCGTATCGCGGCTGCTGAAGATCACCATGCCCAGCTCGCCATCGTCGCCCAGCATCGACAGCGCTACCGAACCAATCTGGCCGATCTGTTTGGCCTGCGGCAACAGCAGCAGCAGTTCGGGGCCGTTCAGGCCGCCGAGGTAGTGTTGTTCGCTGCCCAGCCGCTGGATGCGGAACGGCTCGAACGCCGAACGCGTCAGCGCCAGATGGGTGAAATCGGAAGGCGCGCCGATATTCCAGCGCTCGGCGAACAGGCGCACCGTGGCGCCGGCCAAACCGAAGCCGCGCGCCCAGCGCTGCAGCCGGTTGAGCATGTCCTGCAGGCTGTCGGCGGTGGCCAAATCGGCCTGCAGGTGCAGCAACCGGGCGAACAGCCCTTCGTTGGCGCTGGCCTGCTCCATCAGCAGCGTGATCTCTTCTTCCAGCCGTTCGATGTGATTGCGCTGGCGGGCCAGATGCCATTCCACCAGCGAAACGGTGCCGCGCACCGGGTGCGGCACGCGCATCTGCTCAACCTGGCGCGCGTTGCGAATAAAGAAATCCGGGTTCTGCAGCAGATACTGCATCACGGTGTCGTCATCCAGCGCCAGGCCGGCGACGCTCTGTTCTTCTACGCTTTTCATAGATGAATAAATCCGTCATAGACATGGGTTGCCGGACCGGTCATAAACAGCGGGTTGCCCGGCCCTTTCCAGCGAATATGCAGGCTGCCGCCCGGCAGCTCTACATGCACTTCTTCTGACAGCAATTCCTGTTGGATCCCCACCGCCACCGCCGCACAGGCGCCGCTGCCGCAGGCCTGCGTTTCACCGGCGCCGCGCTCATAAACGCGCAGCTTGATATGATCGCGGCTGACCACCTGCATAAAGCCGATGTTGGCCCGTTCCGGGAAGCGTTCATGCCCTTCCAGCTCCGGCCCGAGCAGCTCCACCTTGGCGGTGTTTACGTCGTCCACCTGCAAAACACAATGCGGGTTGCCCATCGACACCACGCCGCACAACACGGTATGTTCCGCCGCGCGCATGATGTAGGTCTTTTCAGCCTTGGCGGCGCGGAACGGCACCGCCTGCGGGTCGAAATTCGGCTCACCCATGTTGACGCACACCAGATCGTCGTCGGTGACGCTGAGCACCATGCGCCCGGTTTGGGTGCTGACGCGGATGTCGCGTTTGTTGGTCAGCCCTTTCAGCCGCACGAAGCGCGCGAAGCAACGCGCGCCGTTGCCGCACTGCGCCACTTCGCTGCCGTCGGCGTTAAAAATTCGGTAGTGAAAATCCAGTTCGGGATCGTAAGGCGGTTCTACCACCAGCATCTGGTCAAAGCCGACGCCCAGGTGCCGATCGGCCAGCCGGCGGATCAGCTCAGGTGAAAAATAGACATTCTGTGTAACGGCATCGACCACCATAAAGTCGTTGCCCAGACCGTGCATTTTGGAGAACTGCATATCATACTCCGCTATCTGGACGCGCTATCCGTCTTGATTTTACGGCGGCGCTCGCCACCGCAAACAGGGTGTTACTGGTCAACCATCGACGGTTTTTGCTGAGAGCCAGACTGCTCCTGCTGGTTCTTTTGCACCTGATCGCCCGTTTGCACCGGCGGCTTGGCCGGTTTTTGGCTGGCGGGGTCGGCAGGCGGGAAGTAAAGCGGGCCTTTCAGACCACAGCCGGCGAGGCCGGTAACCAGAACTGCCATCAGCGCATAGCGTAGTTGTTTTTTCATTTGCATTAATGCCTGTAATTCATGCGTCCAAGGTCTCTATAATCGCAGGTGGATCATGAAAAGCAATAGGAATTGAATATGAACGACAGCGAGTTTCACCAGTTGGCCGACCAGCTGATGCTGAATATTGAAGAGACACTGGACGATTTTGACGGCGATGCGGACATCGATTACGAAACCAATGGCGGCGTGATGACGCTGAGCTTCGAAAACGGCACCAAAATTGTCATCAACCGCCAGGAGCCGCTGCACCAGGTGTGGCTCGCCACCAAGGCCGGCGGTTACCACTTCAACTACCGCGACGGCGTCTGGTTATGCGATCGCAGCGGGCAGCCGTTTTACCAACTGCTCAGCGAAGCGGCCAGCGCGCAGGCCGGTGAGGAACTGCGTTTTTCCTGAGGCAATGCGGGGCTCGGCCACCGAGCCCTTGCGGCGTCAATGCAGCTGGAACTGCTGCTTCAGCGGCTGAGCGGCGCCGTCGGCCACCGTCACGCACAGGCTGGACAGCACGTTGCTGCGGAACGGGATCACCTGCGTGCGCCCGTCGAGCTGCACGATTTGATAGAACTGCGGCAGGTTAAAGTTGATGAAGCTGGAGCCGTAGGTGAAACGATCGTGCGATGAAGAGTAGAAGCGGCTGACGTCGCGCACCAGCTCTTCTTTACTGCCCTCGCAGTGGTGATACACCTCCACCCGATTCGACTCGTCCAGAATATAGATGTTGAAACCCTTGTCATCCGAGGTGTCTTCGAAGAAGAACTGGATGATCCCTTCGCTGGCGAAGCCGTCCACCACCGGCGGCAGATGCACCTGATCGGTTTCCACCTTGATAGACAGGCCGTGCAGCTTGTTGTTGGAGATGGCACCGTAAAACTCCACCGCATTCTCCAGTTTTTGCACCGACACGCTCAGGCGCTCGAAGAACAGCCCCCAGGTCTGCCCGGCGACGCGCACCGCCTTGAAGCGGCCGGGTTCCAGCCGGGTGCTGGACAGGCGCAGCTCGATGCATTCCGATACCAACTGCTGAATGCGGGTGCGGATCAGGCCGCGCAGGTGCTGGCTGTAGCAGAACACTTCCACCGACTCCGGCGGTGCGGCGTCCTGATGCATTTTGCCGAGAATGGTTTTCAGCGCTTCCAGCACCGACTGCTCGCCGCTGAAATGCAGAGTGCGCACCTCGTTCCAGGAGTTGCGGTACAGCAGATCGATGCTGCCCACCAGACACTGCTGCTGCTGGCCGAAGCTGAACACGTCCAGTTTGCGGAAATCGAAGTGCACCACCTGATTGCGGAACGCGGCGGTCGGATCGTTTTCCAGATTGACGATGATCGCCAGATGGCGAATCTCGCACGGGCTGTACAGCGCTTTCGGCGTCGGCGCCGGCAGGCGCAGCGGGAAGTGATGGGAAACGTCGGCCACCAGCTCCTGCAGCTTGGCGGTATCGCACAGGTTGCCGCTCTTGATGTGCAGGCGGGTCTGCGGCGTCAGCAGGCCGTTGAAATAGGCCCAGGCCACCAGCTTGTTCAGGTAGCGGTTATATTCCAGCGGCTGATGGCTGACTATCGAATCCATGGCCGGTGCCTGATTATACAGGTACCAGCCGGTGCGGTTGGCGCGGCCAACCGGCACATGAATAAAGGTTAAGTCGTTTTCCGACAGGTCCGGCGAAATCTGCGGGTTCACCAGCGTCACCTTGCCGGGCAGCGCTTCGAACGCCGCATACAGTTTGCGGGTCAGCACGCCGATATCCTGCGGGCTGGCGCTGACGCTGAGGTTATTGCGGCGGGCGAAACGGATCAGGTTGCGGTAGCTCTGCATCATCGCATCGAGCAACTCGTTATGCGCTTCGCGCACCCGCTCGATCTTCCAGTTGGCACGGTTGTCCAGCATCGCCAGACGCTCTTCGCTCCAGCCCCACTCGCTGACCAGTTGGCTGAGGATCTCGCGCCGCCAGCCGACGCAGGCCTTGGCCAGCGACAGCTTTTCACACACTTTCAGGTAGAAACAGCGGCGGGCCAGATCGAGGCGGGTGGTGTCGTTGATGTCGGTCAGATAGCGGGTCACGCGCTCGAGCATCATGCAGTAGGCGTCGAGCCCGAAGCTGACGATCTCGCCCTGGTGCAGGCGATGTTTGATGTCCGTCGCCAGCAGCTGGGTATTGGGGTATTCCCAGGAATAGGCTTCCAGCAGCAGGGTTTTCAGCACCGCCTTGTAAGGCGAATCGATGCTCTTGTACAGCTGCCACAGGCTGGCGCCGAAGTACTCTTCCGCCGACAGCGAACTCAGGCCGCCGAGATCCAGCCACTCGTTCGGCGTCAGCGCGCCCTGCGCGTACAGCGACAGCACGTATTCATCGTAGTGCGCTTCTTCTTCGCCCGGCACCATGTTCCACAGGATGCGTTTGCCGGCCAGGCGCACCGCGGTGCGGTAGAACTCGTCCAGCAACAGGATGTGCTGCGTCGAGCCGCAGTCTTCGCCGCCCAGGCTGCCGCTTTCATTATGGCGGAAACGGTTTTCGTCGATCAGGAAGAAGCTGACCTCCACCCCCATCGAGGCGGCCCACTTCTCAAGCAGGCTGCATTTTTGCTGCAGGCGGGTGCGTTCTTCGTTGTCCAGCCAGGACTGGTGGCAGACCCAGATATCGAGATCCGAGCTGCAGCTTTGGCCGATAGACGAGGTGCTACCCATCGAATAGACGCCGGTGATCGGCAGCTCGCCGCTGGCCGGTTTGTCAAACGGGCTGCCCCATTTGTCTTCTAAATCGTTCAGGTAATCTTGTTGAGTTTCATCAGGCGTGTAGAGGCAAATGCCGTGGGGAACGTTACCGTTCAGGTAACCCGGCATCAGCGGGTGGTGGTGGTGCAGTAAGGTGGGCAGCAGACTGTATACCCGTTGAAACGCGGGCTTCATAGCCGCCAGGGCGCGATCGACGCGTAGCTGATTGATCGCATCCAGTCTCTGCTTCAATGTCTCGATGTAGAGGTACAAGACGTCTCGCCTGATTATCCCGGTGTTTAGAAAAAAACCCGTATTCCATAAGCGCCGTTAGTGTAAGAAGAATATTTGGCGACTTATTGCTGGAAACGTGATCAATTTAACACCTTGCTGATTGACCGTAAAGGAGGTAACGCTTCACAATTATTGTAGCGCTTCCCTAAACGATTTACCCGCAGTGTTAACTGCCCCAAAGCACATCACACGTCCCTTTGATTCCGTTGTCCTTTTTCCGCCTCCGGCTTCTTGCACTGACAGTATTGGCTCTCAGTGGTAGGATGGATGGCGAAATATAAAAACGGTAACAAGCATGTTAGACAAAATTATTCGAATTGCCACCCGACAAAGCCCGCTTGCTCTTTGGCAAGCACATTATGTGCAGCAACGTCTGATGGCCTGCCATCCCGGCCTGCAGGTCGAGTTGGTGCCGATGGTCACCCGCGGCGACGTTATTCTGGATACGCCGTTGGCGAAAGTCGGCGGTAAAGGCCTGTTTGTTAAAGAACTCGAGCTGGCGCTGCTGGAAGGCCGCGCCGACATCGCCGTGCATTCGATGAAAGACGTGCCGGTCGATTTCCCTGCCGGGCTCGGTTTGACCACCATTTGCGAACGCGAAGATCCGCGCGACGCTTTTGTTTCCAATCGTTTCGCCTCGCTCGATCAGCTGCCGCAGGGCAGCGTAGTCGGCACCTCCAGCCTACGCCGCCAGTGCCAGCTGCGTGAACGCCGCCCGGATCTGATCGTGCGCGACCTGCGCGGCAACGTCGGCACTCGCCTGGCCAAGCTGGACAACGGCGACTACGACGCGATTATCCTGGCGGTGGCCGGCCTGAAGCGTTTAGGTCTGGAGCAACGCATCCGCAGCCCGCTGAGCGCCGAAGAGTGTCTGCCGGCGGTCGGCCAGGGTGCGGTCGGCATTGAATGCCGCCTCGACGACAGCGTCACCCGCGCGCTGCTGGCGCCGCTGAACCATGCGGCCACCGAAACCCGCGTGCGCGCCGAACGGGCGATGAACACCCGCCTGGAAGGCGGCTGCCAGGTACCGATCGGCAGCTATGCCGAACTGGATGGCGACAGCCTGTGGCTGCGCGCGCTGGTCGGCGCGCCGGACGGCAGCCAGATGGTGCGCGGGGAGCGCCGCGGCCCGGCCGCCGAGGCCGAACGGATGGGCGTTGAGCTGGCGGAAGAGCTGCTGGCGCGCGGCGCGCGCGAGATCCTGCGCGAAGTTTATCAGGGAAATCCGCCGGCATGACCATTCTGGTAACCCGCCCATCGCCTTCGGGAGAGCTGCTGGTGAGCCGGCTGCGCGCGCTCGGCCGGGTTGCCTATCATGCACCGCTGATCGACTTCGCCCCCGGCGGCGATCTGCCGAAGCTGCCGCAGGCGTTGCAGCAGCTTAGCGCCGGCGATCTGGTGTTCGTGCTATCGCAGCATTCGGTGAGTTATGCCGATTCGGTTATCGGCCGCGCCGGGCTGAGCTGGCCCGCGCACCTGACTTATTACGCCATCGGTCGCACCACCGGGCTGGCGCTGCACCGCATCAGCAGTTTGCCGGTGGAGTACCCGCGCGAACGCGAGATCAGCGAAACGCTGCTGCTGCTGCCGGCGCTGCAAAAGCTGGCGGGCAAACGCGCGCTGATTTTGCGCGGCAACGGCGGCCGCGAACTGTTGGGGTCGACGCTGAGCGAGCGCGGCGCCGACGTCAGCTATTATGAATGTTATCAACGCAGCCCGGTGCACTATGACGGCAGCGAGCAAAGCGCCCACTGGCAGCGCGCCGGTGTGGATACGCTGGTGGTGACCAGCGGTGAAATGTTACAACAGCTCTATACTTTAGTTCCTGATTACTATCGTTCTTCATGGCTGCTGCGTTGCCGCCTGGTAGTAGTGAGCGAACGCCTGGCTACCCTCGCCCGGGACTTGGGCTGGCGTACGATTCGGGTAGCTGACAACGCCGATAATGACGCGCTGATCCGCGCGCTACAATAATCTGACTATGGGATGTGCCACTATGACGGAACAAAATACCCCATCCGCCCCGGTTGAAGAGCCAACCACCGCGGTTGAGAGCTCCCAGCAGCCAGCCGCTGCCAGCCGCAAAGGCAAGAACACCGGCCCGGTGCTCGGCGCGATCGCTATCGTGCTGGTCATCGCCCTCGGCGCGGGCGGCTATTACCACACGCACAAGCAGGCGCAACAGCTGATCGCCGCCAATCAGGCACTGCAGCAGCAGCTTGAAGGCGTAAAGCAGAGCCAGCAGCAGGAAAGAAACGCGCTGGAAGGCCTGCTGCAACAGCAGGGTAAAACCCTGGACGCCGCCGATCGCGAGCAGGCGAATCTGGCGCGCCAACTGAGCGAGCTGCAGGAAAAAGTGGCGACCATCTCCGGCAGCGACGCCAAAACCTGGCTGCTGGCGCAGGCCGATTTCCTGGTGAAAATGGCCGGCCGCAAGCTGTGGAGCGATCAGGACGTCACCAGCGCCGCCGCGCTGCTGAAAAGCGCCGACGCCAGCCTGGCGGACATGAACGATCCGAGCCTGCTCGACGTGCGCCGCGCCATTACCGAAGACATCAGCACGCTTTCCACGCTGACCCAGGTCGATTACGACGGCATCATCCTCAAGGTCAATCAGCTGTCCAATCAGGTGGATAACCTGCGCCTGGCGGACAACGACACCGACGAAGCGCCGATGGATCAAAACAGCAGCGAGCTCTCCGGCTCGATCGGCGAATGGCGGCAGAACCTGGCCAAGAGCTGGCGCAATTTCATGGCCGACTTCATCACCATCCGCCGCCGCGACACCAGCGCCGAACCGCTGCTGGCGCCGAACCAGGACATCTACCTGCGCGAGAACATCCGTTCGCGCCTGCTGGTGGCCGCACAGGCCATCCCGCGCCATCAGAACGAGACCTACAAGCAGTCGCTGGAAACCGTCTCCACCTGGGTGCGCGCCTATTTCGACACCACCGACCCGGCGACCAAGGCCTTCCTGGAAGAACTGGACAACCTGAGCCAACAGTCGATCTCGATGGATGTGCCGGATCAGCTGAAGAGCCAGCCGCTGCTGGAAAAAGTGATGCAGACCCGGGTGCGCAACCTGATGACCCAGTCCCCTGCCGCTCACCAGGAGGGTTAAGCCATGTTACGCGTGCTATTTCTGTTCCTGGTGGTGATCGCCAGCGTGGTGCTCGGGCCGATGTTGGCCGGGCATCAGGGCTATGTGCTGATCCAGACCGATAACTACAATATTGAAACCAGTGTCACCGGCCTGGTGATCATGCTGGTGCTGCTGTTCGTGGTGCTGCTGGCGATCGAGTGGATCCTGCGCCGCATCTTCCGTACCGGCGCCCGCACGCGCGGCTGGTTTATCGGCCGCAAGCGCACCCGCGCGCGCCAGCAAACCAAAGCCGCGCTGATCAAACTGGCGGAAGGCGACTACAAACAGGTTGAAAAGCTGATGACGCGCAACGCCGATCACGCTGAGCAACCGGTGGTGAACTACCTGCTGGCCGCCGAGGCCGCACAGCAACGCGGCGATGACTTCCGTACCAACCAATATCTGGAGCGCGCCGCTGAAGCCGCCGATACCGATCAGCTGCCGGTGGATATCACCCGGGTTCGCATCCAGCTGGCGCAGGGCGAGAACCATGCCGCGCGCCACGGCGTCGATCGCCTGCTGAACCAGGCGCCGCGCCATCCGGAAGTGTTGCGCCTGGCGGAACAAGCCTATCTGCGCACCGGCGCCTATGCGTCGCTGCTGGAAGTGCTGCCGTCGATGCGTAAAATCGAGCTGCACAGTGAAGAGCAGCTGCAGGCGTTGCAGCAACAGGCTTACATCGGGCTGATGAATCAGGCGATGGCGGACGAAGGCAGCGAAGGCCTGAAGCGCTGGTGGAAAGATCAGAGCCGCAAGACGCGTCACGAAGTGCCGCTGCAAATCGCGATGGTGGAGCACCTGATCGAATGCAACGACCACGAACTGGCGCAGGAGATTGTGCTCGACAGCCTGAAGCGCCAATATGACGAGCGCCTGGTGCTGTTGCTGCCGCGGCTGAAGTCCGGCAACCCCGAGCAGTTGGAAAAAGCGCTGCGTCAGCAGATGAAGCAACACGGCGCGACGCCGCTGCTGAACAGCACGCTGGGGCAACTGCTGATGAAGCACGGCGAGTGGCAGCAAGCGGCCGACGCTTTCCGCGAAGCGTTGAAACAGCGCCCGGATGCTTACGACTACGCCTGGTTGGCCGATACGCTGGAAAAACTGCATCGTTCGGATGAAGCGGCGCAGATGCGACGTGAGGGACTGATGTTGACGCTGAAACAGAACGGCGGCGAATAACGCCCTGCCCAAGTGAGAAAAGCGCGGCTCCGATGCCGCGCTTTTTTTTGCCCAGGGTTTTCTGTGGCGCAAAAAAAAACACTTGCCGTATGGCAAGTGTATAAAGAAGCAATCAGGTCTAGGACAACAGGGGCGGTGCCTCACTCAACGTTTTGCCCTGAGCGTGATGACGGGTTAGTCATCGTTCTCGTGGGCGATAGGCACCCTAAATCGGCTCTGCGTCATTCCCAGGGTTTATGAAGCCTAAGGCGAACATAAGAGGTGGAATGAGCATCTACGCTATAGGTATTGCATTTGACGTGCCAACTTTTAGATTGAGCCCATTTCCAATGGGAAATTTAATTCAATGCATTGAAATATAAATAATTTATACTTCCCCCCACCCTTCCTGCCTGATACCTCTCCCTGGCATTCCATGCCAGCGGCCGTTATAAGAATGTCGCTTCAAAACGACGGCTTAAGCCAAATCCGGTTTTATCTTTTAAAATCAATAAATTATTTGTCTCAACCTGACGACAGCGCTGGATGGTCATGTCGCTGAAAACCAACATGCTCACAAGCAGGCACAAGATGCCAGCCCTCATGGATGCAAAAAGCCCGCACATTGCTGCGCGGGCCTGCCTTCTCGTCTCGCTTCGCGAGGCTCCTCCTGCGGAGGTGCTCATCCTCATAAACTGCAGACGAAAAAAAACCTGCTTTAAAAAGCAGGTTTTTCGAATGTGGTCGGCGAGAGAGGATTCGAACCTCCGACCCACTGGTCCCAAACCAGTTGCGCTACCAAGCTGCGCTACTCGCCGATTTGTGTTACTCATACTACTCGATTTATCAGACCGTTGTCCATATAAATCTTATATTTATCAGATATTTTGCGTGGTGCGAAGAGAGGGACTTGAACCCTCACGTCCGTAAGAACACTAACACCTGAAGCTAGCGCGTCTACCAATTCCGCCACCTTCGCACTGTCACAAAATACTGCTAAATCTTCACTTCATCAGGAAGTGGGGTGGCTAATGGGACTCGAACCCACGACAACTGGAATCACAATCCAGGGCTCTACCAACTGAGCTATAGCCACCATTACTACTTCTTCTTACTCACGCGGTAATATTACCACCGCAGCTCCTGCGCACAAACTTAATGGCGCGCCCGACAGGATTCGAACCTGAGACCTCTGCCTCCGGAGGGCAGCGCTCTATCCAGCTGAGCTACGGGCGCGTAGCGCCGTTGCGGGAGGGGATACTACGGATTTACGCCAATCCTGTCTAGTGCTTTTTCGCAGAAATGTTGCGTTTGATTACGCTTTGCTCACTCCTGCGCAGGAAAGCGCACTCCGTAGCCCCTTTTCACCGTTTATTGCCGTGTTTCTACCCGATTTTCAGCCGGATGATGTTTCTTATGCATGCCGAAAGCGAAGTAGCACAGGCTGACGCCCGCTAAGAAAATCGCCCCGACCAGCAGGGAAATTCGCGTATCCGGGTTGATTCCCATGCCGACCAGCACGCAAACCAGAAAAACGATGGTCAGATAGTTCACATACGGGAACATGATCGACTTAAAGCTGTGGTTTTTGATCGCTTCCTTATGGACGCGGCGGAAATAGAGCTGGCTTATCAGCACCACGAACCACGGCACCATGCCCGGCAGCACGCTGGCGCTGTAGACATAGACGAACACCTGCTCCGGATTCGGGATAATGTAGTTCAGCGCAGATCCCACCAGCAGGCAGCCGATGGTGACGGCGATGCAATTCACCGGCACGCCGCTGGCGGAAAGCTTGGTCAACGCCGCCGGCAGTTGGCGATTCTTGGCCAGGGCGTACAGCATACGGCCGCCGCTGTACATGCCGCTGTTGCAGCCGGAGAGCGCGGCGGTCAAAACCACGAAGTTGATGATGCCGGCGGCGGCAACGATGCCGATCTTGGCGAAGGTCAGCACGAACGGGCTGCCGGTAGTGCCGATGCCGTTCCAGGGGAAAATGGTGACGATGACGAAGATCGCGCCGACATAGAAGATCAGGATGCGCCACAGGATATTGTTGATCGCGCGTTTCAGCGTCACCTGCGGGTTCTTGGCTTCCCCGGCGGTGATGCCCACCAGCTCAACCCCCTGATAGGACGCTACCACGATGCACAGCGCAAACAGGAAGCCTTTCCAGCCGCCGGCAAAGAAACCGCCGTGCGCCGTCAAATTGGCGAAACCGATAGGTTCACCGCCGTTGCCGAAGCCGAAGAAGATCACCCCCAGCCCCACCAGAATCATCACGATGATAGTGGTGACCTTGATCATGGCGAACCAGAACTCCAGCTCTCCGTACAGTCGCACCGCCGCCAGGTTGGCCAGCGCCACCATCGCCACGGCGATCAGCGCGGGGACCCACTGCGGTATTTCCGGGAACCAGAACTGCACATACACCCCGATAGCGGTGATCTCCGAAATGCCGACGGCGATCCACATAAACCAGTAACCCCAGGCGGTCAGGTAGCCGAAATAGGGATTCATGTATTTATGCGCGTAAACGGCGAACGACCCGGCGACCGGCTCGAGGAACAGCATCTCCCCCATCGAACGCATAATGAAGAACACGAACAGCCCGGCGATGATGTAAGCCAGCAGTACCGACGGCCCGGCCCATTTCAGCGTACTGGCCGATCCCATAAACAGGCCGACACCAATGGTGCCCCCGAGAGCGATAAGCTCGATGTGCCGGGCCTCAAGGCCTCGGTGTAGCCCTTGCGGTTTCTCTTTGTGTGCCATAAATCCTCAATAATTTTTCTCGGGTTGTGTTTGCCTGCCGGCCGCTGCCGGTCGTTATTGTCATTATTAAAAGAATAAATCATCCCCTGCCGTTCGGGTTGGCATCAACGGGTAGTCGGAGCGAAGTTACCGTGAGAAGAACATCGTTCAGCGCTGTCGCATCAGGCTTCAGCGGCCAGGGATAATTTCCGGGCGGTATCGTTTCGCATTTCGCCGCTATAAGCAAACCGCAATTTAAAACTTTATGGAATAAATGCGGCGACGTTTAGGGCTGGGGGTTATAGATATGCGGGAGAAATAGGCAAAAGCAGATTATTGGTACAGCAGTCCGGAGCGGAACAGCACTTTCCACCCCGGATGAGAGGTTACATCTTGCCGCTGTAGTAGTAGCCGACAAACTTCAACAGCTTCAACTGCCGGCCGATGCGGCTGGGTTGGCTGAGCAGGCGGTAGAGCCATTCCAGACCAAGGTTCTGCCACACCTTGGGCGCACGCTTCACATGGCCGGTAAAAACGTCGTAGGTGCCGCCCACGCCCATATACAGCGCCTGCGGATGCACCTTGCGGCAGTCGCGCATCAGGATCTCCTGCTTCGGCGATCCCATCGCCACCGTCACGATAGCGGCGCCGCTGGCGCGAATACGCTCGAACAACGCCTCTCGCTGATCCGGTTTGAAATAGCCGTCCTGGCTGCCCACCAGGTTGACATTCCACTGGCTGCGCAGCTTCTGCTCGGTTTCCGCCAAGACTTCCGGCTTGCCGCCGACCAAGAAGACCGGCGTGCCTTCGCGGCCGGCGCGCTGCATCAACGCTTCCCACAGATCGGCGCCCGCGACGCGCGACACATCCGCCGCCGGGTATTTGCGGCGAATCGAGCGCACCATGCTGATGCCGTCGGCGTACTTGTACTCCGCTTCATCCAGCAACGCATGCAGCGCCGGGTCCTCTTCCGCCTTCAGGATCTTTTCCGCATTCATCGCCACCAGCGTGCCCTGTTTGACCCGGCCGCCGTCGAACAGAAAATCCATACAGTGCGCCATATCGCGAAAGCCCCACAGGCTGAAACCGCGCAGCTCATACTGCGGCACCGAAATCTTTGTTTCCATCGTCGTCATTACCCTTACAAAAGACCGTCCGCCCGTGGGGAAGAGGCCAGCGCGCGGGCGCGCGTCACTCTGGCCTTGATCAGCCCGGCGGTATCGAACAGCCAATACAGCAACTTCGCCAGCACCAGACAGGCGCCGAAAATAATGCAGAAGAACACCACGCGCGACACGAATGAGTCCACCCCTTCACGCGCCAACACGATCATGTTGAACACCGCGCCGAAGCAGAATCCTTGCAGGATAGCCGCCTTATAGCGGTTCGGCTCTGTTTTGCCCAGCTCATACAGCCAGTCGAACCACTTGATGATCATGCCCACCAGAATCGCGCCGAGCGGGATGAACAGCGCGCCGCCCATCACCACCAGCGAACCGATCAGCGTCGGGGATATCGCCAGCCCGGAGTGGTTGTTCAGCACTTCCCAGGTGAAATAGTTGGCCGAGTTCAGCACCACGTCCGGCCGGCCCGGCCATAGCCAGGTTGGGATAAAGACGTAGAAATCACGCAAGATCGGCGCCAGGCCCTGGAAATCGATCTTGTCGTAATTTTGCAGCAGCAGCGCCAGGTTTTCCCACGGCGAGAAGGTGTCTCGGGTCAGATAGAGGAAGGTATAAAACGCTTCCGCGCCGCTGACGTCCAGGCTATAGCGCTTCAACGCCAGCCAGAACATGCCGACCACGCCGAATATGCCCGCCGCCGCCAGCATCCACAGCGTGATCCAGCCGCGCACGATGCCGATAAACAAGAACAGCGCGAAAGCGATAATGATGTTGGCACGGGTGCCGCCGACGATCACGTAGGTCAGAATACCGAACGCCACCGTCGCCACCAGGAACAAAAACCAGGCGCGCAGATCCTGCCGCAGGAAATAGACCACCAGCATCGCCGGAATGAAGAAGTAGAAGAACCGCTTGAGCGCCACGCCGGACACGTCGCTGGAGAAGATCTGACTGTAGGAATTGAGCTTGAACAGCAGGAAGCCGTTCTGCATGAAGAAGATCCCAACGGTACCGATCGCCACCAGCGCCAGCAGCACCCAGGTCATATGAGTCTCTACCCGGTTCATGGTAAACAGCGCCGCGCGCGGCTGAGTGCGGCGCTTGCGCAGCCGGGTCTTGTAAGTGACGTAATAGATGGCGTAAAACGCCGTCGCCGACAGCAGGGCATACAGCAGAAACTCCACCGGCACCACCTCGACGTCAAACTGAAACACCAGCAGGCAGGTTAACGGGAAGCCGAAATAGAACGTCAGCAAATACAGCAGCGAGAAGAAGACGTTGAAGTTAAAGCGCACGCGCCGAAACTCCTGGTAGGTCAGCGTCAGGATAAACGTCAGGCTGACCAGATAGACGACAAACAGGCCGCCGAATTGCGCCAACGTCATGAGTGCTCTCCCGCCGCCAGCGCCAGGGCCTGCTGCCAGCCGTCAACATAGTTCGGATTGAAGAAGGCGATCGCCTGTTTATCCACCGCCGCCAGCTGACGCTGCGCTTCGCGCACCACCGCCTCGTCCAGCGAATCGCCGTAGAACAGCACCGGCAGGTGCTGTTCCGCCAAATCCTGCCAGAACGGGTTTTGCCGGCTGAGCACAAAAGGCACGCCGAACTGAATCAGCAGGCACAGGGTGCCAATCCCCTGCTGGCGATTGAAAATGAAATAGCCCAGATCGCAGGCGCGCAGAATATTGAGGTAGTCCTCGAATGCCACCTGCTGCGTGAGCAGCTGCAGGTTTTTCTCGCCGAACAGCGGCAACCCGGCGGCGCGCACCTGCTCGATGTAAGCATCGTTGTTGGCCGGATAACCCATCGGCAGGATCACGCGCACGTCGGCGCCGAACTGCTGATGAATCGCCTGCAGCGCTTCGATATGCCGATTGCTGCGATCGCCGGAGTTGCCCACCAGAATCGTCATCGGCCCGGCCAGGTTTTTCTCGACGTGAACGTCGGTCAGCGCCGGATCCATGCGGGTAGGGAAATACAGCAGCGAGGCCGGCACCCGCGCATGGCGCTGCTGGTAGTGAATCACGTCGCCGCGAGTGGCAAACACATTCCCTACCCGCCCCTGCGCAATGCGGCGCAGCAGATAGAACAACCGGAATTTCCAACTGGTGGCGTCCTCATACAGATCGGCGCCCCAAATATGCCAACTGACCTGACGCGCCTTGATCTTGCCGCTCAGCAGCGCCAGCCACAGCCCCGGGTTGAACTGGCCGTGCAGGAAGAAACGCGTATCGCGATCGGCTTGGGCGCGCGCGATGACCGCCGCCGCCAGGCTTTTCTTGTCCGCGTAGGGCTCAATGTTCAGGGCGGGGAAATCTCCCAATGCCGCCACATCCTTGGCCGCCACCATAAAATGCCGCGTCTGCTCAGCCGGCAGACGCGGCGCCAACACGTCGTTGAAGAAGCGTAGCACCGTCTGGTTATGATGCGGGATATCGGATCCCAGAACGTGAATCAGTATGGTCATACTCGTCTACGATAAATAAGAAACACGCAGCTACAGAGCGCGAAATACACGATGTAGGTTGCCATATAGGCCTGAGCCGCCCCCAGCGCGCCGCGCAGCGGGATCAGCCAGTGCGAGAACAGCGTCAGCAGCAGAAACTGGCTGACTTCCGTCAGGATATAAAAGCGCAGCGACGCTTTGGCGATCACCAAATAGCCGAACACATAGGCCCCGACTTTCAGCACGTCGCCCACCAGTTGCCAGGCAAACAGATCGCGCATGGCGACGAACTTGTCCGAGAACAACAGCCAGATGGCGAAATCACGCAGCAACCACACCGTAAAGCTCGCCGCCGCTACCGCCGGCAGCACGAATTTCAGCGAGCGCACGATCTCCCGCGAGATGGCGCCCTTGTCCGTCAACCGCGACAGCGTCGGCAGCAGATAGACGGTAAACGAGGCGGTGATAAACTGCAGATAGGCATCGGAAATGCTGCTGACGCCTTGCCAGATCCCCACCTCATCCCAACCGTAATGCGCGGCCAACAGGTTACGCATCATCACGTAAGCCACCGGCAGCGTCACCGAGGTGATCAACGCCATGAGGGTGAATTTGCCGAGGTTGCCGGCCACCCCTTTGTCCCAGCGCGGCGCCAGGTAGCGCAGCGGCAACGTTTTGCGCCGCCACAGCATCAGCCCGGCCGGCAGCACCACCAACGCCGGCACCAACGCCAGCCCTGCCAGCGCGCCTTCATAGCCCCCCAGCTTGAAGCACAGATAATAAGCCATCACGCCGATCAGGCTGCCGCCGATCACCGCCAGCGCGTTGCCCATCGCGTCGCGATAGCCTTTCAGCACCGCCATGAACAGGTTGGCGTAGGCGATGCCCATCTGAATGAAGGCGACGGCGCGCACCACGCCGACGTAATCGGCATGCCCGAACAGCCCGATGCTGATCGGCTCGGCGGCGAACAAAAACACCAGCGCCAGCAAGGTCGAAAAGCCCAGCACGATGCTCGACGCGGTGCCGACCGCCAGACGCAGACGCTGCGAGTCCTGGTGGTACTCCGCCACGTATTTGGTGATGCCGTTAAAAATGCCCGCGCCGGACAGCACGCCCAGCACGGTGATCAACTGGCGAAAGTTACCCGCCTGCCCCACGCCGCTGGGGCCAAACGCCACCGCCAGCAGTTTCACCACCAACAGCCCCACGCCAATCTTGATCAGCGTGGAGCCGGCGGTCCATATCGACGCTTTTGCCAACGACATATCAGGCGAAGAAGCTCAGGATGGTATTGATTACCGTACGTTGATTAGCATCGGACATATTGTAGAACAGCGGCAAACGCACCAGGCGCGCGCTTTCCTGGCTGGTATAGCGATCTTCACCGGCAAAGCGGCCAAACTGTTCGCCGGCCGGGCACGCATGCAGCGGGATATAGTGAAACACCGTCATGATCTCAGCTTCCTTCAGGTAGTCGATAAAGGCGGTGCGATCGTCGATATCACGCAGCTTGATATAGAACATGTGCGCATTGTGCTCGCAGTCCGCCGGCACAGTCGGCAACTCGATACGGCCGGCCTGCGCCAACGGCAGGAAGCTGTCGTAGTAATTCTGCCACAGAGCCAAACGGCGCTGGTTGATGCGTTCCGCCACTTCCAGCTGGCCCCACAGGTAGGCGGCCTGCAGGTCAGACATCAGATAGCTGGAACCGATGTCGCGCCAGGTATATTTGTCGACCTGGCCACGGAAGAACTGACTGCGGTTGGTGCCCTTCTCGCGGATGACTTCAGCCCGATCGATCAGGGCAGGATCGTTCACCAGCGTCGCGCCGCCTTCGCCGCCGGCGGTGTAGTTTTTGGTTTCATGGAAGCTGAAGCAGCCGATATGGCCGATGGTGCCCAATGCCTTGCCTTTGTAGGTCGACATCACGCCCTGCGCGGCGTCTTCCACCACGAAGAGGTTATATTTCTTCGCCAGCGCCATGATGGTATCCATCTCACAGGCAACGCCGGCATAGTGCACCGGTACAATCGCGCGGGTTTTATCGGTGATCGCCGCTTCGATTTTGGTTTCGTCGATGTTCATGGTGTCCGGACGCAGGTCGACGAACACCACTTTGGCACCGCGCAGCACAAAGGCGTTGGCGGTGGAAACGAAGGTAAAGCTCGGCATGATCACTTCGTCACCCGGCTGGATATCCAGCAGGATGGCGGCCATTTCCAACGACGCGGTGCAGGAAGGCGTCAACAGCACTTTCGCGCTGCCGAAACGCTGTTCCATCCACTGCTGGCAGCGACGGGTAAAACCGCCGTCGCCGCACAACTTGCCGCTGCTCATCGCAGCCTGCATATATTCCAGTTCAGTGCCAACAACCGGTGGAGCGTTAAATGGAATCATGTCTACCTCTGTATAACCAGTACGCGGTGCTTTCAATCACGGCACCCTGTCGTTGATAGAGTCGTAATGCGGCGATATTGCCTACCTGGGTCGCAACCCGCAGGCGTTGCATCCCCTGCCGCCGACATTCGGCCAGCGCCGCCGCCATCAGTCTGGAACCAATGCCCCGGCCTGATGCGCCGGGGTAGGCCGCCAGCAAGCCGATACGCATTTCCTGGCCGCCAATGTCGCGCAGGCTGACAAAGCCTTCAGGTTGCCCCTGGTTACCCAATACCAGCAAGCATTGATGATCGAAGGTGCCCAGCACCGCTTTTTCGATCCAGGCCGCATAGAATCGCCCGCTATCGGTGCGCTCGTACCACGGTGCGCGAAATCGGCTGGCGGCGAACACGTCACCGGCGGCAGCCCGCAACGACGGGATGTCCTCGGGCACGGCCATGCGCACCCCGGCCGCAGCGGTATCGACCGTCTCGCGTCCAGTTGCAATGTTCACGGCCAGATCCACTTCGCCTTCGACCAGCCGGAAGCCCAGCGCCGACAGTGCATCGGCCCACTCCAATCGGTAAGCGGGGATTTTAGCCTGCACCAACGCATAAGCATCCAAATCAGCGTTGCTCACGGGGGCCGCAGAGTCGTCGAAATGCAACTTGGCGCTCTTCAATTGGAAGAAGTCGCTCTCCCAATTCAGCGGTTCAATACTGGCGTGGACGTGCATGCAATAAATCCAGTAAGTATTTGCCGTAACCTGTTTTGGCCAGCGTCTGAGCCGCGCGTTTCACGCCCTCATCATCCAGCCAGCCATTGCGCCAGGCGATCTCTTCAAGACAGGCGATTTTAAAGCCCTGACGTTTCTCTACCGTCTGCACGAAGCTACTGGCTTCCAGCAGGCTGTCGTGAGTCCCGGTGTCCAGCCAGGCAAAACCGCGCCCCAGCAGCTCGACGGTCAGCTCGCCACGCTCCAGATACATCTGGTTGATGCTGGTGATCTCCAATTCTCCCCGAGCTGACGGCTTGATCTGCTTGGCGAACTCCACCACCTGAGCATCATAAAAATATAATCCGGTCACCGCCCAATTGGACTTCGGTTTAACCGGCTTTTCTTCGATCGACAGCGCGCGGAAGTGGTCGTCAAACTCCACCACGCCGAAACGCTCGGGATCCATCACCTGATAGCCAAATACAGTGGCACCGGCGGTGCGCGCCGCAACGCTTCTCAGCTTGGGACTGAACCCCTGACCAAAGTAAATATTATCGCCCAACACCAGGCAGCTCGGCTCGCCGGCCAAGAATTCTTCGCCAATCAGAAATGCCTGAGCCAGGCCATCGGGGCTAGGCTGCTCGGCATAGCTGAGATTGATGCCAAACGCTTCGCCGCTGCCCAACAAACGCTTGAAAGAAGGCAGATCTTCCGGCGTGGAGATAATCAGAATGTCTTTGATCCCTGCCAACATCAGTACCGACAGCGGGTAATAGATCATCGGCTTGTCATAAATCGGCAGCAGTTGCTTGGACACGCCGCGCGTGATCGGATGCAGACGCGTACCGGAACCGCCAGCCAGCACAATACCTTTCATACTTACTCCAAAACCCGCCGCACCGCCGCAAAGCGACGCGGCGTTAAATTAATCTGACAACCCCAAACGCTCACCGGCATAAGAACCGTCTTGCACCCGGCGCCACCAGGTTTCGTTAGCCAAATACCAGGCGACCGTCTTGCGAATGCCGCTTTCAAACGTTTCCTGCGGCCGCCAGCCCAACTCGCGATCGATTTTGTCGGCGTCGATGGCGTAACGCATATCGTGGCCTGGGCGATCCTTCACGTAAGTGATCAGATCGCGGTAGTTCGTCACGCCCTGCGGTTTATTTGGCGCCAATTCTTCCAGCAGATCGCAAATGGTCTGCACCACTTCGATATTCTTGCGCTCGTTATGGCCACCAATATTGTAAGTTTCGCCTACCACGCCTTCGGTCACGACCTGATAGAGCGCGCGCGCGTGATCTTCAACATACAACCAGTCACGCACCTGCGCGCCGTTGCCGTATACCGGCAGCGGTTTGCCGGCTACCGCATTCAGGATCACCAACGGAATCAACTTCTCTGGGAAGTGATAAGGGCCGTAGTTGTTCGAACAGTTGGTCACGAGGGTCGGCAAACCGTAGGTGCGCAACCAGGCACGCACCAGATGATCGCTCGATGCCTTGGAGGCGGAATACGGACTGCTCGGCGCATACGGCGTGGTTTCGGTGAACAGATCGTCGGTGCCGTGCAGGTCGCCGTACACTTCGTCGGTGGAGATATGATGGAAGCGGAAAGACTGCTTCTTCTCCGCCGCCAACGGCTGCCAGTAATGGCGCGCCGCTTCCAGCATCGTGTAAGTGCCAACCACGTTGGTCTCGATAAACGCCGCCGGGCCGTCGATAGAACGATCGACGTGGCTTTCCGCCGCCAGGTGCATCACCACGTCCGGCTGATAGCGGGCAAATACCCGGTCCAGCTCGGCACGATCGCAGATGTCGACCTGCTCGAAAGCATAGCGCTCGCTGTCGGCCACCACCGCCAGCGACTCGAGGTTACCGGCATAGGTCAGCTTATCCACTACCACCACGCTGTCGCCGGTGGCTTCGATGATGTGCCGCACCACTGCGGAGCCAATGAAACCGGCGCCGCCGGTGACTAAGATACGCTTCAACGCCAGACTCCCTTGGTATCCACCACCCAGCTTTGCTTGATCTCTTCCGGCCGGATGGCCTTGAACTGTTGGTGATCGACCAACATCACAATCACATCGGCCTGCTGCAACGCCTCAGCGATTGGCGTCAACGTCACATGGCCCGCCAGCGACTTCGGCAACTGTTCGACGTTCGGTTCCACCGCCAGCGTTTCGCCGACGTGCCATTCGGCGATCAGGTGCGCCACTTCCACCGCCGGACTTTCACGCAAATCGTCGATATTCGGTTTGAAGGCCAGGCCGAAGCAGGCGATTTTCACCTCGGACGCGCGCTTGTCGGTGGCGGCCAGGCAATCGGCCACCGCCGCTTTCACCCGGTCGACCACCCACAGCGGTTTGCCGTCGTTCACCAGGCGTGCGGTGTGAATCAAACGCGCCTGCTGCGGGTTTTGCGCCACGATAAACCACGGATCGACGGCGATGCAGTGACCGCCTACGCCCGGCCCCGGCTGCAGAATATTCACCCGCGGATGGCGGTTCGCCAGGCGGATCAGTTCCCAGACGTTGATCCCCTGTTCGGCGCAAATCAACGACAGTTCGTTGGCAAAGGCGATATTCACGTCGCGGAAGCTGTTTTCCGTCAGCTTGCACATCTCGGCAGTGCGTGAGTTGGTGACTACGCATTCCCCCTCGAGGAAAATCTTGTACAGCGCGCTGGCTCGTTCCGAGCACTTCGGCGTCATGCCGCCGATCACTCGGTCGTTTTGAATCAGCTCTACCATCACCTGCCCCGGCAACACGCGCTCCGGACAGTAGGCGATATTCACGTCCGCCGCTTCGCCCGCTTGCTGCGGGAAGCTGAGATCGCTGCGCGCCTGTGCCAACCAGTCCGCCATTTGTTCAGTGGCGCCCACCGGCGAGGTGGACTCCAGGATCACCAGATCGCCTTTTTTCAGCACCGGCGCCAGCGATTTCGCCGCTGCTTCGACATAAGCCAGATCCGGCTCGTGATCGCCCTTGAACGGCGTAGGTACCGCGATCAGGAACGCATCGGCCGCCAGCGGTTTGGTCACCGCCCGCAGGAAACCGCCGTCGACGGCGTCCTTGACCACTTTGTCCAGATCCGGCTCGACGATATGGATCGCGCCGCGGTTAATGGTATCTACCGCATGTTGGTTAACATCTACGCCCACCACTTTTTTCTTGCGGGAAGCAAACGCCGCCGCCGTTGGCAAGCCGATATAACCCAGGCCGATAACCGAAATAGTGTCAAAACTCATAGTGTCACCTGATGATTCTTTAAAGCTTCGAGGATACGCTGACAGGCATGCCCGTCGCCGTATGGGTTATGCGCCCGGCTCATCGCGTGATATTCGCTTTCGTCCGTCAACAGCCGGGTCACCGCTTCAACAATTTTGGCCACATCGGTGCCGACCAGGCGCACCGTGCCCGCATCTACCGCTTCCGGGCGCTCGGTGGTGTCGCGCATCACCAGCACCGGCTTGCCTAACGAGGGCGCCTCTTCCTGAATGCCGCCGGAGTCGGTCAGGATCATGTAAGCGTGGGTCATCAAATAGACAAACGGCAAATAATCCTGCGGCTCGATCAGCATGACGTTGTCGATGCCTTTCAAAATGCGATTCACCGGCTCGCTGACATTCGGATTGAGATGCACCGGGTACACCACCTGCACTTCCGGGTGGCTGCGGGCGATCTCCGCCAGCGCACTGCAAATCCGCTCAAAACCGCCGCCAAAACTTTCCCGGCGATGGCCGGTGACCAGAATCAGTTTTTTGTCGGCATCGAGGAACGGGTAACGCTGCGCCAGGCTGGCGCGCAGCGCAGCATCGCTCATCACGCGATCGCGCACCCAGAACAGCGCGTCGATCACCGTATTGCCGGTCACAAAAATACGGTTGTCCGGCAGCAGCTCGCGCAGCAGGTTTTGGCGCGAGTTCTCGGTCGGCGCGAAGTGGTACATCGCCAGATGGCCGGTCAGTTTTCGGTTGGCCTCTTCCGGCCAGGGAGAATACAGATTGCCGGTACGCAGCCCGGCCTCGACATGCCCGACGGGGATGCGTTGATAGAACGCTGCCAGACTGGTCGCCAGCGTGGTGGTGGTATCGCCGTGCACCAGCACCACGTCCGGTTTGAAGTCTTCCAGCACCCCTTTCAGCCCTTCCAGGATGCGACAGGTGATTTCCGTTAGCCCCTGGCCGGGTTTCATGATGTTCAGGTCGTAATCCGGCGTGATCTCGAACAACCGCAATACCTGATCCAACATCTCACGATGCTGTGCCGTTACGCAGACTCTTGCTTCAAAGGCCTCATCCTGGGCCAGTGCATGTACCAGCGGTGCCATTTTAATGGCTTCAGGTCTGGTGCCGAAAACAGTCAACACTTTCACAGCGAATCTCTTTTGGTCGGTTAATCGCAGGCCCCGCCTGCGAATGGGGCGCTCACGCGCCCTGCATCAGATTATTATATTATTTTTTAACTACGCGGCCGACGCGCCAAGGCAACACCCGCGCCAACCAAAGCGCCCATCGCGCCCCACAGAATCAGCCAGAATACCCGGCGCGGGCTGTCGCGTTTTACCGGCTCTTCCGGCGTGCGCAAATAACGATAGGTCTGGAACTTCTCATCCAACGTCGGGCCAACGTTCAGCGTCGCCAACATTGCGCGATTCTGATCGTAATCCAGATCGTAGGTCGGGCCGGAGGCCTGCAGGCCTTCCAGACGCGCCTGCAGCATTGGCCGGCCCAGCAGGAACAGATCCGAATCCGGCAACTGTTCTGCCGGGGTGTCGGTTTGCGTTCGGCTGATCCCCTGGCTTTCGGCGATTTTCAACGCCTGCTGCGTGGTGTTCAGCTCGCGCTTGTAAACCGACTCCGCCACCGCTTCCTGGCGCTTGACCTGTGCCTTCATCGAAGTAGTGCGAGCGGCCCACGCCCCCTGAATCTCTTCGTTCAGATGCAGGGCAGCGCGGTGGCTGGCGAAGGCCACATATTGGCGCAGCAGGCGGTTGGCGTCTGCGGCGGTTTCCGCCGTCAGCTTCACGCCGTCGTTCGGGACTTTTTTGTCGTCGCGCGGCGTGAACAGGATGTTATTGATCAACTCGTCGAGCAATGCCGCATCGGCGCGTGCATCCCCTTCCTGACGCTGTTTGTAGTAATCGCTCTGCAGCCAGAAATCGCGACGCGTGTCGTAAGCCGCCAGCTGCATGATGAACTCATTGTACGCTTCATCCGCGATGCTCGGCTGATCGCCGGCCATCGCCGGCAGCGTGCGCACGTCCAGATTGCGCAGGAACTGCTGCTGGGAATAGTAACCACCCAGCGCATTCACCGTGGGTTTGTCGGTGATTGCGGTCGCGCTCCACTCTTGCTTAACCAGGTAAGAAACGATCAGCGCGACCGCCGCGAACAGCACCGCAATGCCGATAATCCACGGTTTGCCGCGCCACAGGGTGCAGCACAGGCCGCGGATATCGAGTTCGTTATCCACCGCCGGGGTATGCTTGTCAGACGTTGTTTCTGGATTCATCACAGCCAAAAAGCCTCTGGTTAAGATACTTGCTTGTTATCGCTCGAACGCCGCAGCCGGCGCTTGATACGCTTAATGTACCGCGCAACCCGCCAGGCGCGCTTGATGCAGTAACCGTACAGGAAGAAAGCAAGCAAAAATAATGCCAACATAACCCACTCAGGGATAAAAGTCAGGCGTTCGCCGATCACGCCCACCGCCGCCAGCAATGCGGCCGCCAGGGTGATCAACACGAAAGCCTGCCGCGGCGTAAAGCCGGCGCGCATGATCAGGTGGTGAATATGTTGACGATCGGGAGAGAAGGGGCTCATCCCCTTGCGTAAACGACGGTACATGATTGCTATCATGTCCATCAGCGGAATAGCGATGATCCACAGCGCGGTCACCGGGTTGATCGAGTGTGCCTTACCCTGCGAGCTTTGCAGCAGCAGCCAAATGGCGGTAAAGCCGATCAGGGTGCTGCCGGCGTCCCCCATAAACACCTTATAACGGCGGCCGAGGATGCCGAGGTTGAGCAAAATATAGGGAACGATGGTGGCGATCATCGCAAAGCACCAGAACGCCAGCTCATGATGGCCGCTCAGGTACAGCAGCAGGCCCAGCGCCCCGAAGGAAACGCACGACAGCCCACCCAGCAGGCCATCGATGCCGTCGACCATGTTGAAGGCGTTGATCGCCGCCCATACCGCGAACAGCGTCACCAGATAGCCGAACGGCCCCAGCAGCATCTCCCAGTCACCCAGCACATGGCCGAAGCTGCGCAGATACAGACCGGCGAACACCATCATGGCGATGCCGACCAGCGCCTGCACCAGGGCGCGGATTTTAACGCTGATATCGAAACGATCGTCGAGCGCGCCCACAAACACCAGAATGCCGGCGCAGGTGAGATAAAGCTTGGCGTGCGCGATAGGTTGTTCGGAAATCCAAAACGCGAAGCACAACCCGGCATAAACGGAAATACCGCCGACCAGCGGAATCAACCCCTGATGGCGTTTGCGATAATTGGGTTTATCTACCAGACCAATACGTTTTGCCGCCTTGCGGGCAACAAAGAGAAAAGCCAAAGAAAACAGGAAAACAAATAGAATTTCAGTACTCATAGTGAGTAAGTTCACAGTTAACAGATCTCTGTAGAAGATAAGGCAGCTTACCACGGGCAATAGCTTGTGCCATCGACCCCCGCCACCTTTCGGTCATTTCCTATGACAACGGTGATTCATGCCTATTTTCTTCGCATCGGCTGACAAAACGACAGCAGCAAAGCCGACCGGCACCGGGCCGACCGACAAACAAGATGAATTCTCAATAAGTCGAGGAAACAACTTACTTTTCCATTACTGCTACTTATCGTATCCGCCAAAAGCGAAAAACGCCACGACTAGGCGTGGCGTTCAGCGAATTTTTTAACGAATTATGAGCGTTTCATCATATCGAAGAATTCATCGTTGGTTTTGGTCATCGCCAACTTATTAATGAGGAACTCCATCGCGTCAATCTCACCCATCGGGTGAATGATTTTGCGCAGGATCCACATTTTCTGCAGCTCTTCGGAAGTGGTGAGCAGCTCTTCTTTACGGGTACCGGAGCGGTTGTAATCGATCGCAGGGAATACGCGTTTCTCGGCGATTTTACGCGCCAGATGCAATTCCATGTTGCCGGTACCTTTAAATTCTTCGTAGATCACTTCATCCATCTTCGAACCGGTATCAACCAGCGCGGTCGCGATGATGGTCAGGCTGCCGCCCTCTTCCACGTTACGTGCCGCACCGAAGAAACGCTTCGGACGATGCAGGGCGTTGGCGTCCACACCACCGGTCAGCACCTTGCCAGAGGCCGGTACCACGGTGTTGTAGGCACGCGCCAGACGGGTGATGGAGTCGAGCAGAATGATCACGTCTTTCTTGTGCTCAACCAGGCGCTTGGCCTTCTCGATCACCATTTCGGCCACTTGCACGTGACGCGAAGCCGGCTCGTCGAAGGTCGAGGCGATCACTTCGCCTTTCACCAGGCGCTGCATCTCGGTCACTTCTTCCGGACGTTCGTCGATCAGCAGCACCATCAGCACGCAGTCTGGGTGGTTGTAGGCAATGCTCTGCGCAATATTCTGCAGCAGCATGGTTTTACCGGCTTTCGGCGGTGCCACGATCAGGCCACGCTGGCCGCGGCCAATAGGCGCCGCCAGATCCAGTACGCGCGCCGTCAGGTCTTCGGTCGAGCCGTTGCCGCGCTCCATCCGCAGACGAGAATTGGCGTGCAGCGGCGTCAAGTTCTCGAACAGGATCTTGCTGCGGGCGTTTTCCGGCTTGTCGTAGTTGACTTCGTTGACTTTCAACAGGGCAAAATAGCGCTCGCCTTCTTTTGGCGGACGAATCTTACCGGAAATGGTGTCACCAGTGCGGAGGTTGAAGCGGCGGATTTGGCTAGGGGATACGTAGATGTCGTCGGGACCGGCGAGGTAGGAACTGTCTCCAGAGCGGAGGAAACCGAATCCATCCTGCAATATCTCGAGCACGCCGTCGCCGAAGATATCTTCTCCGCTTTTCGCATGTTGCTTCAGAATGGAGAAGATAATGTCCTGCTTGCGCATACGGGCAAGGTTTTCCAGCCCCATATTTTCGCCGAGAGTAATCAGCTCAGAAACCGGCGTATTCTTTAATTCGGTAAGATTCATAGTGGTGGGTTCTTAAACTCGGGGTATGTCTCGAACTTGTATCGTGAATGGTATGGCAGCGAAATGCGTGCCTGTTTACTGGACGTTCGATCACCGGGCGCAGAGCCGTCGCGGTAAGAAATGGCTTACATCGGGCGCACGCATTGACGGTTGAAGATCGAAGGTACCTTAAAAATGATTTTTGCAAAACCGTTTGATTGCCAAAACACGGGCTGAGTTCAGTTTACTTTCAACGCCAGTGATTCGACACAGAGTATAGCTTTAGATTCAAACTCTTTAGATTTAAAACTTCGGGCAAGTTCTATATGCAGTGTGGTTAAACTTAACACGCTTCTTGGCAGGCGTCTAGCGGTGAATTGAACATCACCGCCAGGCGCCTGATACTGGGCTTCCCGCCCGATTACAGATTCGCGTTCAGGAAATCTTTGAGCTGACCTTTGGACAACGCGCCAACCTTGGTCGCGGCCACTTCACCGTTCTTGAACAGCAACAGCGTAGGGATGCCACGGATACCGTACTTAGGCGCGGTAGCCGGGTTCTGATCGATATTCAGCTTGGTGATGGTCAGTTTGCCTTCGAACTCTTCGGCAATCTCATCCAGAATCGGAGCAATCATCTTGCACGGCCCACACCATTCAGCCCAGAAATCGACCAGGATCGGCCCTTCCGCTTTCAGCACGTCAGCTTCGAAGCTGCTGTCAGTCAGGTGAATAATTTTATCGCTCATGTTCTACTCCACAGGATTATGTCTACCTTGTTGGTGTAGCATTAACCAACTCAAGGTGATTTTATTGCACCGCGTTTATTTCAACGGATGTGCTTTCGTAAAGCAATAGTTAGCTGATATTCTACCACACTATGAGCAAAACACACTTGACCGAACAGAAGTTTTCCGACTTCGCCCTGCACCCGTTAGTCCTTGAAGCCCTTGAGAAAAAAGGGTTTCACAATTGCACGCCCATCCAGGCGTTAGCATTGCCGCTCACGCTCTCCGGGCGTGACGTTGCAGGTCAGGCGCAAACCGGTACCGGAAAGACGCTGGCGTTTTTGGCGTCTACTTTTCACTATTTGCTGACTCACCCGGCGAAACAGGATCGCCAGACCAATCAGCCGCGCGCCTTGATCATGGCGCCTACGCGTGAACTGGCGGTGCAAATCCACTCCGATGCGGAAGCGCTCTCCCAGAGCACCGGCCTGAAACTGGGCCTGGCCTACGGCGGCGACGGCTACGACAAACAGCTGAAGGTGCTGGAAAGCGGCGTGGACATTCTGATTGGCACCACCGGCCGTTTAATCGATTACACCAAACAGAACTATGTCGATCTCGGCGCGATGCAGGTCGTCGTGCTGGATGAAGCCGATCGCATGTACGATCTTGGCTTTATCAAAGACATCCGTTGGCTGTTCCGCCGCATGCCTGCGGCCGATCAACGCCTGAACATGCTGTTCTCCGCTACCCTGTCCTATCGCGTACGCGAACTGGCCTTCGAGCAGATGAACAACGCCGAATATGTTGAAGTGGAACCGGAACAGAAAACCGGCCACCGCATTAAAGAAGAGCTGTTCTACCCGTCCAACGAAGAAAAAATGCGTCTGCTGCAGACGCTGATCGAAGAAGAGTGGCCGGATCGCGCCATCATCTTTGCCAACACCAAGCACCGCTGCGAAGACATCTGGGGCCATCTGGCCGCCGACGGTCACCGCGTGGGCCTGCTGACCGGTGACGTGGCGCAGAAAAAACGCCTGCGCATCCTCGACGACTTCACCAAAGGCAATCTCGATATTCTGGTCGCCACCGACGTCGCCGCGCGCGGTCTGCACATCCCTTCCGTCACGCACGTCTTCAACTACGATCTGCCTGACGACTGCGAAGACTACGTGCACCGCATCGGCCGTACCGGCCGCGCAGGCGCCAGCGGCCACTCCATCAGCCTGGCGTGTGAAGAGTATGCGCTCAACCTGCCGGCGATCGAGACCTATATCGATCACAGCATTCCAGTGAGCAAGTACAACAGCGATGCGCTGCTAACCGATCTACCGGCGCCGAAGCGCCTGTCGCGTCCGCGCGGCGGCAACGGCCCACGTCGCAACTCCGCGCCACGTCGCGGCGGCGCGCCGCGCAACAACCGTAAACGTTCGAGCTGATCGCCATGCTCAGCTCCAGCACGCTTTATGCTGCCATCGATCTCGGCTCCAACAGCTTCCACATGTTGGTAGTGCGCGAGGTGGCCGGCAGCATTCAGACTCTGGCGCGGATCAAGCGCAAAGTGCGCCTGGCGGCCGGGCTGGATCAGAACAATCACCTGTCGCATGAGGCCATGCAACGCGGCTGGCAGTGCCTGCGGCTGTTCTCCGAACGCCTGCAGGACATCCCGCGCGAGCAGATCCGCGTCGTCGCCACCGCCACGCTGCGTCTGGCGTCCAACGCCGATGAGTTCCTGCAGGCAGCCGAGCAAATCCTCGGCTGCCCGGTACAGGTGATCAGCGGCGAAGAAGAGGCACGGCTGATCTATCACGGCGTCGCGCACACCACCGGCGGGCCGGATCGTCGGCTGGTCGTCGACATCGGCGGCGGCAGCACCGAACTGGTCACCGGCAGCGGCGCACAGGCAACGCAGCTGTATAGCCTGTCGATGGGCTGCGTCACCTGGCTGGAACGCTACTTCAGCGATCGCAACCTCGGGCAAGAAAACTTCGAGCGCGCCGAACAGGCCGCGCGCGAAATGGTGCGGCCGATCGCACCGCAATTGCGCCAGCAAGGTTGGCAGATCTGCGTCGGCGCTTCCGGCACCGTGCAAGCGCTGCAGGAGATCATGGTGGCGCAGGGCATGGATGAGCGCATCACCCTGCCCAAACTGCGCCAGCTGAAACAGCGCGCCATTCAGTGCGGCAAGCTGGAAGAGCTGGAGATCGAAGGGTTGACGCTGGAGCGCGCGCTGGTGTTCCCGAGCGGCCTGTCCATCCTGTTGGCCATCTTCCAGGAGCTGGGCATCGAGAGCATGATGCTGGCCGGCGGGGCGCTGCGTGAAGGTCTGGTTTACGGCATGCTGCATCTGCCGGTGGAGCAGGATATTCGCATCCGCACCATCCGCAACCTGCAGCGCCGCTACCTGATCGACACCGAGCAGGCCGAACGCGTCAGCCAGCTCGCCGCCAACTTCTCCCAGCAGGTCGCCAACGAGTGGCAGCTGGATGCACGATGTCGCGAGCTGTTGCACAGCGCCAGCCTGATCCACGAACTCGGCCTCAGCGTCGATTTCAAGCAGGCGCCGCAACACGCCGCCTACCTGATCCGCCACCTGGACTTACCCGGCTTTACCCCGGCGCAGAAAAAACTGCTGGCCACCCTGCTGCAAAATCAGAGCAACACCCTCGACCTGTCGCTGTTGAACCAGCAAAACGCCCTGCCGCCGCGCACTGCGCAGCGCCTGTGCCGCATTTTGCGCCTGGCTATCATCTTCGCCAGCCGCCGCCGCGACGACACGCTGCCGGCGGTGCGGTTACGCGCCAATCAGGACGATGAACTGACGGTGATCTTGCCGCCGGGCTGGCTGGAACAGCATCCGCTGCGCGCCGAGGCGCTGGAGCAGGAAAGCCACTGGCAGAGCTACGTCCACTGGACGCTGCGGTTGGAAGAACAACGTTGACATGACCAGGGCGCGAATCGCGCCCTTTCTTTTTAATTCCCGCCTTTGGCCTTGGCCAGCTGGGCGCGGATATTGGCCAGATGGCTCTGCCCCTTCTGCATCCGCTCCTGCGGGCTCACCACTTTGCGTTCGGTTTCCCACGCCAAATCGTCCTGCGGCAGCTCCAGCAGGAACCGGCTCGGCTCCGGCCGCACCAGCTCGCCGTACTGACGGCGCTCGCGGCACAGGGTGAAAATCAGCTCTTTTTGCGCGCGGGTGATCCCTACATAGGCCAGACGCCGCTCTTCATCGACATTGTCTTCGTCGATGCTGCTCTGGTGCGGCAGCAGCCCCTCTTCCATGCCCACCAGGAACACGTAAGGGAACTCCAGTCCCTTTGAGGCGTGCAGCGTCATCAGCTGCACCTGATCCAGCTCCTCTTCACTTTCGCCGCGTTCCATCATGTCACGCAGGGTGAAGCGCGTCACGACCTGGGTCAGCGTCATCGGCTCGTCCAGATCGTTGCCTTCCAGCATTTCCGTCATCCAACCGAACAGCGTGTTGACGTTTTTCATCCGCATTTCGGCGGCCTTCGGGCTGGTCGAGGTTTCAAACAGCCAGCTCTCATAATCCACGCCGCGGATCAGATCGCGCACCGCCGCCACCGGCTCACGTTCCGCCTGCTGGGCGATGCCGCCCAGCCAATGGGTGAAGCGCTGCAGCGATTCCAGCCCGCGTCCGGTCAAGTGCTGGCTCAGCCCCAGATCGAAGCTGGCATGGAACAAACTTTTGTTGCGCTGGTTGGCCCACTCGCCAAGCTTCTGCAGCGTTGCCGGGCCGATCTCGCGCTTGGGGGTATTGACGATGCGCAGAAAGGCGCTGTCGTCTTCCGGGTTGGTCAGCACGCGCAGGTAAGCCAGCAGATCCTTGATCTCGGGGCGCGAGAAGAACGAGGTGCCGCCGGAAATCTTGTACGGGATACGGTTCTGCATCAGCATCTTTTCAAACACCCGCGACTGGTGATTGCCACGGTACAGGATCGCATAGTCGCCGTAATTGGTCTTTTTCACGAAGTGGTGGGCGATAAGCTCCCCAACCACCCGCTCGGCTTCGTGATCCTCATTGTTGGCGGTCACTACCTTCAGCTCTTCGCCATACCCCAGCTCAGAAAACAGCCGCTTTTCAAACACGTGTGGGTTATTGGCGATCAGAATGTTGGCCGCCTTCAAAATGCGCTCGCTGGAACGGTAGTTTTGCTCCAGCTTGATCACCTGCAGCGCCGGGAAATCTTCCTTCAGCAACACCAGGTTCTGCGGCCGCGCGCCGCGCCAGGAGTAGATCGACTGGTCGTCGTCGCCCACCACGGTAAAGCGCGCGCGGTTGCCCACCAGCAGCTTCACCAGCTCGTATTGGCTGGTGTTGGTATCCTGATACTCATCCACCAGCAGATAGCGGATGCGCTGCTGCCAGCGTTCGCGCACCTCTTCGTTGCGTTGCAACAGCAGCGTCGGCAGCAGGATCAGGTCATCGAAGTCCAGCACATTGCACGCCCGCATATGGGCGTGGTAAAGACCGTAGCAGTGGGCGAACAGCTTGTCGCGTTCCGAGCGCGCCAACTCTGCCGCCCGCTGGGGATCGATCAGGTCGTTTTTCCAGTTGGAGATGGTCGAAATCAGCTGCGCCACCAGCGTTTTGTCGCTTTCCAGCCACTTTTCGGTCAGCTCTTTCAATAGCGCCAGCTGATCCTGATCGTCGAACAGCGAGAAGTTGGACTTCATCCCCAACGCCACGTATTCACGCTTGATGATCTCCAGCCCCAGGGTATGGAAGGTCGAAATCATCAGCCCGCGCGCCTCTTTGCGCCCCAGGGTTTGCGACACGCGCTCTTTCATCTCGCGTGCGGCCTTGTTGGTAAAGGTCACGGCGGCGATGTGCCGCGCCTGATAGCCGCAGTGGTGGATCAGGTGGGCTATCTTGTTGGTGATAACGCGCGTCTTGCCGGAACCGGCGCCGGCCAACACCAGGCAGGGCCCGGTAACGAATTCGACGGCTTGTTGTTGGCTGGGGTTTAATCGCATGGTGCTGGCTTGCTCAACTGTAAAACGTGGAAGGGAATTGTAGCAGAAAGCGCCGATGAGATTTAGCGGGTATAATCAGCGCAATTTTCGCATCGACAAAGGCAATACCATGGCAAAAACGGCGTGCGCCCTGCACATTCTGGTAGACAATGAAAAGCTGGCCAACGAGCTGCTGGCCAAGCTGAAGCGCGGCGTCAGCTTCGACACGCTGGCACGCAAATATTCGAGCTGCCCGTCAAAACGCAACGGCGGCTCGCTGGGCGAATTCAACAAGGGCGCGATGGTGCCGGCGTTCGATAAAGCGGTGTTCAGCATACCGCTGCTCAAACCTTACGGCCCGGTCAAAACCCAGTTCGGTTACCACATCATCAAGGTGCTGTACCGCAACTAGGGGGCCTGCGCCCCCTGCTGCGAATTACTGCGCGCCGGCGTCCGTCGCCGGCGCAGCCACCGCGGTGTCGGCCGGTTTGGCTTCTTCCGTCACCACCGCCGGCGCCGGCATCATGATGCCGTCATAGGTTTCCTGCAGCTGCTTCATGCTCATTTCCGGCTCGCCCTTCGGCTGCATCAGCACCAGGGTCGCCTCCTGAGACAGCTGCAGCTTCAGCGCCTGATTCAGCGTCTCCAGCGTCAGGCTGGCCAGGAATTCCTGGCGCAATTTCTGATACAGCTCTGGCGCGATATCCACCACCCCGCTCTGCTGCGAACGCAGGCGCTGGCTCATCAGCACGTCGGTATCGGTGCGGGCGTAGGTGGCGAATAGCTTGCTCAGCTGATCGTTTTTCTGCGCCAGCAGCGCATCGAATTCCTCTTTCGACAGACCGTTATCACGCACGTTGGCCAGCTCGCGGGCGATAAAACCCAGGCTGCCGTTCAGATTGTTGTTCGGCGTATCCAGATGGATGGCGCACTGCCCACGCTGGTACTGCACGCGGCAGTCAAAGCCCAGATGCAGGCTCTTCTGGTCGCTTTTTTCCAGCGTCTGCTGAAGATGCCAGAACAGCGCCTCGCGGGCGAGATCGCCACGCCAGTAACGGAGCAGGCTCTGCGAATCGCGAATCGGGTGCCACGGCGAATCCCACATGATCGACAGCGTATCCTGTTTCACCTGCTCGCTGATCAGGCTCACCGGCTGCTGCGGCAGCGGCGTCAGGGTCGGCATCGGGGCCGGGGTTTCACGTTTACCCTGCAGCGGCGAGAACGCCTTGTTGATCTGCTCGCCCAGGCTGCGGCTGTCGACCTTGCCGACCACGAACAGCGTCATGGCGTCCGGGGTATACCACTGCTGATAGAATTTCTTCAGCTGCTCGAGGTTGACCGGCCGTTTCGCCGGCTGCGCCGGATCGTGCGCCAGCAGCGTCGAGCCTTTCAGGCGGTAACGCCACCAGGCATCTTGGGTATTGGGCGGGAAAGTGCCGACCGGATTGATGCTGGAATTCATCACCGCGTGCACCGTATGCTCGTCGATCGCCAGTTTGCCGGTGGTGTCCGCCAGCCAGGCCAGCGCTTCTTTCAGCAGGTCGGGCCGGTTGTTCGGCAGGCTGAGGTTATACATGGTGAAATCATACGAGATGATCGCCGGCGGCAGCGGCCGCTCGTTATCCACGCTCTGTTGCCACAGGGCGCGCAGCTGCGGCGCGGTAAAGCTTTCGCTGCGCGCCAACGCCAGCCGCGGCAGCAGATGGGCGAAACCGGTCTGCTGCGAAGACTCCACCAGAGAGCCGGTATTGACGATCAGCCGCAGTTCCACGCGGTCGCTTGGCCGCTGCGGCGTATCGAGAATCTGCCATGAAAACCCGTTGGCCAGCGCCCCCTGCTGCCAGGCAGGATCGGGTTGTAGTGCTTCAGCCTGCACGCTGCTACTGGCTGCCGCCAGTAGCAGCCCACCAACTATAAGATGAATTCTGGTGCCCTGCATGTGAACCCCTACTTAATGACTATCCAATTTCTTATGCAAATGCGTGTATTCCATTCAATGGAATCATAAAAATACGCCCTGAGTTTCACAGTGGGGCGGAAAGCAGAAAGTGTACCATCGTGTTAGACCGCGCGCCTTTGCGGATGTCACTCATTAGAGTGAAAAATAATAGATTGCGGGGTTTTTAATGCAAAAAATCGTTACGAGGCAGGGGAAGAAGCTCACCGGCCGCGGCTGCGGCCGGTGATTTACAGCCGAAATCAGGCGGAAGGCAGCGTTTTGTCCGCGCCGGTGTTTTTGTTGTTCAGGGTGTCTTTCAGCTGTTTCTCATCCAGCTGATTACACCATTTGGCCACGACCACGGTCGCCACGCCATTGCCCACCAGGTTGGTCAGCGCGCGGGCTTCCGACATAAAGCGGTCGATGCCGAGGATCAGCGCCAGGCCGGCCAGCGGCAGGTGGCCTACGGCGGAGATGGTGGCGGCCAAAACGATAAAGCCGCTGCCGGTCACGCCCGCCGCCCCTTTGGAGGAGAGCAGCAACACCACCAGCAGGGTAATCTGATGCATGATATCCATGTGGGTGTTGGTCGCCTGAGCGATAAATACCGCAGCCATGGTCAGGTAGATAGAGGTGCCATCCAGGTTGAAGGAGTATCCGGTCGGGATCACCAGACCCACCACCGATTTCTTGCAGCCCAACTTCTCCATTTTATCCAGCATGCGCGGCAGCGCGGATTCGGACGACGAGGTTCCCAGCACGATCAGCAGCTCTTCTTTGATGTAGTTGACGAATTTGAAGATGCTGAAGCCGTTGGCGCGGGCGATGCTGCCCAACACCACCACCACGAACAGGATGCAGGTGATATAGAAGCACACGATCAGCTGGCCGAGTTGCACCAGCGTGCCGACGCCGTATTTACCGATGGTAAACGCCATGGCGCCGAAGGCCCCCAGCGGCGCCAGGCGCATGATCATGTTGATGATGCCGAAAATCACCCGCGAGAAGCTGTCGATCACGTTGTAGATCAGCTGCCCTTTGTCGCCCAGACGATGCAGGGCGAAGCCGAACAGTACCGCGAACAGCAGCACCTGAAGAATGTTGCCGCTGGCGAACGCGCCGATCACGCTGCCGGGGATGATATCCAGCAGGAACGGAATGATGCCCTGCTGCTGCGCCTGCTCGGCGTAGATCGCCACCGCTTTGGCGTCCAGCGTGCCGGGATCGACGTTCATGCCGGCGCCCGGTTGCACCAGGTTGACGATCACCAGGCCGATAATCAGCGCAATGGTGCTGACGATTTCAAAATACAGCAGCGCGATGGCGCCGGTGCGCCCCACCGCCTTCATGCTTTCCATGCCGGCGATGCCGGTCACCACGGTGCAGAAGATCACCGGCGCGATGATCATCTTGATCAGTTTGACGAAGCCATCGCCCAGAGGTTTCATCTCGGCGCCAAGGTCAGGGTAGAAATGGCCAAGCAGGATACCCAGCGTGATCGCCGTCAGCACCTGAAAATAGAGGCTCTTAAAGATCGTTGTTTTCATATGAACATCCTATGGGGGGAAGACACGCACCAGGCAGCAGTCTAAAAATCCAGCCTGTTCATCGCTTGCGCGGAAAATAACACCCACTTAACAACATGGAAATAATTTGTTGCACCCACCGTGTGGGGTTGATGTGAATTTAAGAGCTGAAACGCGTCAGTCGGGGTGCAAAGCTGAAAATTGCGTAAGCCTTTGTTTGCACTAACGCAAAAGAGGTAGATAAAGAATGGCGATTTTCGGACGAGGAAAAGTACCGGAAAGGTATCGCGACGCTCACGGCGCCGCGCGGCAAAACTCGGCTTCGAACGCTTCGCGCGGCAGCGGCCGAGCGAACAGGAATCCTTGCCCACTGCGAATGCCGTGCTGCAGCAGCCAGTCGCGCTGTTCGGCGTTTTCCACGCCTTCGGCCATCACCGGCAACGCCAGCACTTCGGAGATCGAACTGACGATGCGCACCATCGCATCGTCGCCCGGCAGCCCCTGAATGAAACTGCGGTCGATCTTAATCAAATCGATCGGCAGGGATTTCAAGCGGTTGAGGTACTCCAGGCTGGAGTAGCCCATGCCGAAGTCGTCCAGTGCGATCGACAGCCCCAGGTCGTGCAACTCGCGCAGCAGCGCCAGGGCGCGATCGAGATCGTCGATGCGTACCGTCTCGGTGATCTCCAGCAGCAGCTTGCGCGGATCGATCCGATACTGCGCCAGCAGGTTTTTCAGATGCGGGACGAACGCTTCATCCTGCATCTGAATACCGGAAACGTTAACCGCCAGCGGCAGCGCAATGCCGCGTTGCTGCCAGTCCGCCAGGATACGGCAAGACTCTTCCAGCACCCAGTTGCCGAGAGGCACGATCACGCCCAGCTCTTCCGCGAGCGGGATAACGTCGGCCGGCAGGGTATAGCTGCCGTCATACTGCTGCCAACGCAGCAGCGCTTCGGCGCCGATCACCTCGTTGGACTGCATGTCAATCTGCGGCTGCAGGAACAGCGTGAAATGCCGCTGCTCGATGCCGTGCAGGATCTCACTCTCCTGCGTCAGCCGCTTCTGCGTGCGTTCCGTCAGGCTGGGTTCGAAGAACAGGATCTGATTTTTTCCTTCGCGGTGCGCGGACATCATTGCCGAGGTGGCGCTGCGCAGCAGCTGTTCCGCGCTCTCCCCCTGATTGAGGTAGTGCGCGATGCCGATGCTGGCGTTGGGCCGCAGCGCCAGACCTTCCAGCGTCAACGGCGCATTGATCTCCGCCATGATGCGCCGCGCCAGCTGCATGGCGTGGAACGGCCGCTCAATGCCCTTGGCCAGAATGGCGAATTCGGTATTGCTCAACTGTGCCAGCACGCCGTTTTCGTCGATGCAGCCGCGCAGCTTCTTCGCCAGCGCCAGCAGCAGCGCTTCACGCATCGCCGGGCTCATCACGCCAGACGCTTCATGCAGCGTCTCGATGCCGATCACCAGCAGGTTAAAACGCTCAGGGCGCAGACTGGAGGCGATATGCTGTTCCAGCAACGCGTTCAGCAATGCAGGATTCGGCAGTTCGGTCACCGGGTGGCGGGTGCTCAGGCGGCTCATATCGGCATGCGCCTTGGCCAGCGTCTGTTGATTGCGGTTGTAATTGCGCACCAGCAGGCCGAGCTCGTCGTCCTGGTGCAGCGCCGGCAGCATCAGCTGGTGATAGGGCGCTTCGTCCTGCGAGATGTTCTCCAGCTCTTTGGCCATCGCGCGCAGCGGATGCACCATCAACCGGTTCATGCACCAGGTGATGGCCACCGACAGGATCAGCGCCAGCAGCAGGTAGGTCGACAGCATGGTCGACAAAATGCTGAGAATAAACTGGTACATGCGGAACGAATCGGCCTGCAGCACCAGATAGGCCAGCGGCTGCTGGTTGGCGGGCACCCGCTCCAGCGAATAGAGCGGCACGGAAATTTGGATAGGCAGTTCAAACAGCCGGGCGATCAGCGTCGGCACCGGCCGCTCCGGCGGGAAATTGGCGTGCAGCGCCTGAAACTCGTTCGGCAACACGATATCCGCCCGGCTGAGAATGCCGACCGGCAACAGCGTGTTCAGCACCTTTTTGGCTTCCGGCACGTCCATGCGCAGCACCGCTTCCGCCAGCGGCTGGCGCACGGAATGAGCGATATTCTCCAGTTGCTGGGCGTAGTCATCCCTGCGCTGCTGCACAAAGTGGAATAACTGGATCACGATAAAAATGCAGATCGTGACCAGCGCCACGCCGGACACCGTCGCCATCTGCTTAATCGTTAACGAACGCCTGACCCGCAAACCTGCTCTCCGTAAAATCGGGCTGAAACAAAAAGGGGGCTGACTCTCACCCGCCCCCTCGAACCGGGCTGAGTATACTCGATCATCGGCTGTTTTTATCTGGCTATGCCGCAGGCAAAACCAAGAAAATCGCGGGTTTCAGTCTTTTCCTAAAGCGGACAAACGCGACCCGGACACAGGGTAACAAAACTCCCCGGTGTCCGACACTCCGAATCTTCCCCTCCCGGCTACTTGAAGTCGGCGTATGGCGTCAGCGGCTGCGGCGGCAAATCGAGATCCCCTTGCCAGCCGGCCAGGGAATAACGCAGATAAATCAACGCGTGGCTCGGCGTATAGTCCTTCGCCTGTTGGATATCGATACCGGCGCCGAGCGTCCAGTGCGAACTGAGACGGCGTTCGACGATCGCCCGCAGGGTATAACCGACGCCGCTCGAAGAGCTGCCGTCCTCGACGGCGAACTTATCGGGCAACGAATCCGGGATCAGCCCCTGCAGCGGATAGCGGCGCTGGCTGTCGGTCTTCGAATGGGACAGCGAAACCGAACCGCCCAGCTCCCACGACCAGTTCTCGGTGCGCTGGCGGTAGTTGACCGGTAACGACAGCGACAGATATTGCTGCGGGCTGTAATAGCCGCCCTGCCCCAGCGAATAGCCGCTCAAATCCTTCTGGTAGTGCCACAGCATGGTATTGAGCCCGACGCTCAGGCGGCGATTGTCTTCGTTGATCAGCTTGTAGTAGTAACCGGCCATCAACCGCTGCCGCTGGTTGTCCGCCACGTTCTTGCCGGTAATCTGGTGCGCGCTGAGATCGGCCCACACGCCGTTCGCCTCGCCGCGATCGTAGCTGGCGCTCAGGCTGACGCCGGTAGCGCGCACGCCGCCCCAGGTGATGCCGGTATTCGGGTCTTTGGCGCCGCCGAACGCCAGCAGCGAGCTGGAGATCGGCCGTCGCGAGGCCGCCAGCGTCCAACCAATGTGGTTCCAGTCGCCGCTGTAGGCCAGGCCGCCGGTCCAGTCGACCACCTCAAAGCCCATCGGCGTCGTGCCGATGTCGGCGGCCCAGCGATCGTTTTTCCAGCCGGCCGCCACGCTGGTGCCGGTGGTTTTCTGGTGTTCATCGCCGCGGCACCCTTGTGTGTGGCAGGTGCCGAAGGTTTCGTAGTATTTGCCGCTGCCGTCGGTCGAGAAGCGGCCGGCATCCAGCTGCACGGTGTCGGTGCGCAAGAAGGCGCGCCCGTCATACAGCGGCATGTCCACCTGCAGCATGGTATCGTGCGCGTTGAAGTCGGAGATGCCGCCGGTGCCGCTCGAGCGCCAGTAATCGTGATCGAGCGTGACGTTCACGTCTTGCTGTCGATACAGATCCGCGGCGTCGGAGCGGATGCCGCGTTTCAGCCAGTCGTCGCTCGGATTATTGCGCGTCAAATAGGTGTAGCTGTCATTATCCTGCGGCAGCGTCGGCGTGATGCCGCTGGCCACCATCGCCTGGCGGTAATCCTGCTGCGCCCGTTCAGGCTGTTGCTGAGTCCGCTCCAGCCGGGCGGCATCACGGTAAACCAGCGCCTTGGTCTGTCCGACGGGCTCCGAAGCCGCCGCCGTTTTCAGTCGGTCGAAGATAGCTTCGGCCTGCTGCGGATCGCCGACCGCCCCCCAGGCGTTGGCGACTCGCCGCTGGCTGTTGAGCGAAGCGTCTTGTGGCTGCGGTTCGGTTTTAAGCCGTTGACGCGCCGCGTCCAGATCCCCCTGCGCTACATAGGCTTCGATCTCGCCCAGCTGCGCATCCGGGTTGTTCGGCTCACGCCGTTTCACCCGCTGATAGTCGTCCAGCGCCGCCGCATACTCCCCGCGCGCCAGTGCCCAGTCGGCCAGCAGCAAATCGATGCGCGTGTCCGCCGGCTGCCGGCGCAGATAGGCTTCCGCCGCCGGTTCGTCACCGGCCGCCCGCAGCCGTTCGGCATGCTCGATTACCGCCTGCATTTTCAGCCGCTGCGCCAGCTCGCGCATGTTGTCGTTCCACTGTGCCGCAGGCAGCGTATTGAGTTGTGCCAGCGCCTGCCTGTCGCGATCGCTGCCGGAAAGATAGAGCGCATAGGCGTAGGTCAGCTGCGGATTGGCAGGTTGGCGCTGCGCCAGCTGCCGGAACAGAGCGTCTGCCTGCTGCGGCTGCCCGGCCTGACGCAGCGCCTGCGCATAGCGATAGGTCAGCCAGACGTCGTCGGGATCCATCGGCTGAGCGCGGCGATAGATTTCCGCCGCCTGCCGCCACTGCTGCTGTGCCGCCAGCGTCTCCGCCTGCTGCTTCAACATATCGAGCCGCAGTCCGTCGAGGGTGCTGCGCAGCTTGGCCTGTTGGCTGCGCGGCAGGCCGTTGAGGTAGGCCAGCGCTTTTTCCGGCGACTGGCGCTGATAGATATTCACCAGGCCGCGCAGCGCGCTGCCGTTGCCGGGATCGCGTCGCAACGCCTGCTGATAAAACCCTTCCGCCGCGGCGTCATCCTTGCTCGCCACCGCCACATCGCCCAGGCCGATGAACGCGTCGCCGTCGCCGTCGTCGAGCTGGCGCGCCTGCTGATATTTCTGCCGGGCCAGCGCGAGATTGCCGGCCTTCAGCGCTTTGTCGCCCTCGTCGATCGCCAGCCAGTAGCTGGTGCTTTTGATCAGGCTCTGCCACTTGCCGCTGTCGTAGCCGTTCTTGTCGGCCGCCAGCGCCTGGCGAAACAGCTTCAGCGCCTGCGGGCGGTTGCCGGCGCGCGAGTAGGCCTGGCCGAGCGCCCCCAGCACCTCGGCGTCGTTCGGCGCCGCCGCCAGCGCCTTTTGCAACTCAGGAATGGCTGCCCGGCTGCCGCCTTTATCCACCTGCGCCAGGCCGCGCACCCGCGCCTGATAGGCCGGATCGGCCAACAATTTCTGCTGTCTGGCCAGCTCTTCGCGGGCGCTGGTCGCCTGATCGCCAGTGTCGAACACGCCGAGGAAGCGGTTGAGCGCCGCCACGCTCTGCGCGCTGACCGGCATCGCTTTGACCTTGTCCAGCCACAGATCGGCGGCATCGCCGCGCCCGGCCGGATCGGCGGCGATCTTCTGCAGCAGTTCATAGGCCTGCGCGTCCTGGTTCTGACTGAACAGCATACGCGCCAGCGACATACGCAGCGCCACATTGCCTGAATATTGCTGATCCAGCGCCTGCAGCTGCTTTAACGCCTTCGCCTCCTGCCCCGGCAAACGCGCCACCAGCCGCCAGTATTCCACCGCCAGATCGAGCGTCGGCGGCTCGCCGTGAAACAGCGCATCGTACTGCGCCTTGGCTTCCGGCAACCGGCCGGCGGTCGCCATCAGACGCGCCTGCTGCAGCTTTTGCCGGGTTTCCGGCTGGGTCAGCAGCATGTTCATTTGCGCCTGGCGATAGGCGCTGGACTGTGGCGCGAGGGTTTTCAGCTTGTCCAGCTGCTGCTGCGCCAGCGCCATGTTGCCCTGCCGCAGCGCCAAACGCATGCGCGCGGCGATCACGTCCGGGTTGTTCGGATCCATCAGCTCGAGCCGGTACAGCGACTGGCGCACCAGATCGTCCTTGTTGCCGGCCTCGCCAATGCGCACCTGTTCCAGCAGCCACTGTTCCGGGGCCACGGCCTCCGCAGCGCGCGCCTGCGGCAGCATCGCCAGGCTCAGCGGAATCAAATTCAGCCAGTTTATTTTGAAGTTGTGCATTGGCCGTCCCACGAGGGTTGCAATTCACCCTGACGATTAAAGCGATAACGTTGTTGATCCCACCCCTGACCGAACAGCGTCAGCGAAGCGCTGAAATAGGCGTCGTCACCCGGCGGGTGCTCGCTGATGCGCTGCCGCTGCACCGCCAGCGCTTCAGCCTGCGTCGCCAGCATCGGCAGCACAGAAGCGGAGAAACCGACCGGGCCGTCTCCGGTGGTTTTGCCGCTGGCGGTATCGGTTTTCTCCGGCGGAACGCCCTGTTTGGCAGTGAACTGCGCCATCGGCTGGAAGCGTTCAAGCAGTGCCGCCTTGTGTTCATCGTCGTCCGCCAGCATGCCGGCCCACAGATAAACCCGAATGGCGTCGTAGCTGCCGACGTTCGGCTTGACGGTGTCCGGCTGCCAACCGGCACCGACCCGCCACACCACCCAATCCGGTGAGAAACCGTGCGGCGCGGTGTCCAGCCACAGCCGTTGATTGACCTCGCGCATCGCGCGCCATGGGCCGTTCAGCGCCGCAAAACGCGCCAACAGCTGCGGCGGCAGGTAGCTGGGATTCAGCCGCCAGCGATCTTCCGCCACGAACCCGACTTTGCCCGGTAGCAGCATCAGGCCCAGGCCGGGAATGTCGGCCACTTCCTCGCGGCCGATGCGTTGCAGCAGCAGCGTCCCCAGGGTTTGATAACGCCGGCTTTTCCACAGGCGGCCGGCTTCGAGCAGGTTGTAGGCGATCCACAGATCGGCGTCCGACGCCGAGTTGGCGTCCAGCACCTTCCACTGCTTATCGTCGCTCTCGCCCCACAGCCAGGCGGGCAAACGGGCGCTGAGATCGCCCGCCGCCAGATTGTTCTCCGTCCAGGTCAACAGCTGGTCGAAGGTCGGCCGGTCATTGGCCACCAGGGCGAAAAACAGGCCGTAACTCTGGCCCTCAGAGGTGGTGATTTTGTTCGGGCTGCTCGGGTCGATCACCCGTCCCTGCGGGCTGATGTAGAACTGCTTGTACTGTTGCCAGCCCGGCCATTCGCAGGCCGCCGCCGCGCTGAAAGCGCACAGCAGCAGCATGCCGAGCGACAGGCGTTGCAGCATCGCGTTCACCGCCGTCAATCCCGATCTTCAGGCGCCAGACGCCGCCGGCTGAAGGCCTTCAGGCCGCGCCACAGCATCAGCCCCAGGATCACCACCAGCACCACCGCGAGCACCGCCAGCAGGACCGGATGGGTGGAGAGGGCATACCACAGCCGCTCCCACCAAGGCAGGTGGCCGACATAGTAAACATAGCCGACGCGCAGGCTGTTGACCCCCGATTCGCGGATCACCGCCACCGAGCCGAACACCGCGGCGCGCTTGCCGCTGTCCAGCAGGGCATTGTTCAGCAACTCATAGCCGCGCGGGCTGTCCGCCAGCAGCGCCACGATGCTGCGCTGATCGTTGAACGGCGATTGCACGCCGATGATCGCCGACATTGCGCCCTCGGAGCTGACGGTGGTTTTGCTGTCCGGCTTGGCGTCCTCCGCCAGCAATTCCGCGCTCGGCAACGGCGGTTGGCGCGTCGGCTGCTTCACCCAGCTTTGAGTGGCGTCCACCAGCAGGCTGATTTTCTTGTCGTCGCGCAGCGCCGGCGGAATGGTGCCGATCATCAGGATATCGTCGTCACGATCCTTGGCCTGCGACCAGTCGTCGCTCAGCGTAAAGGCCAGCGCCGGGTAGCCGGTTTGCGCGCCGATCACGCCCAGCGCGTTCAGCAGCGCGCTGACCTGCGCCGGCTGCGGTTTCTGGTTCACCAACACCAGCGTTTGCGACAGATCCGCCAGGCGGCTGAACGGGAAGCCGGCGTTGGCGAAGGCGCGCAAATCCGGCATCGCCATAAAGTGGCGATAGCCGGAGAAATCGATGGTGGACGCGCCGTCGATCACCGCATGGTTTTGCGTGAAGGAGTAGGTTTCGCAGCGCCCTTCCGCGCCGCTGGCCAGCAGCGTGGTGTAGTCAAAGTCAAAGCGCAGCTGGTTGGTGGCCCCCAGCCGCAACGCCGGGATGCTGACGTTCCTGTCGGAGTCGAGCAGCCCCTGCGTCAGCGGCAGTCGCAGCAGCTGCGCGCCCTGCTCGTGTTCCGGCACCAGCGAGTAAGCCTGCACGAACTGGTTGTTCAGGCTGACGCTCAGCCGCGAACCGTCCTGAATGCGCGGCGCGGTATAACGGTATTTCAGGTGCATGTCGATGCCGGTGCTGCGGATCAGGAACAGATCCGGCGGCAGGTTCATGGTCAGCGAAATCGGGCCGGGTTCGATGCCGCTGGTTTGCAGCTGTTCGGCATATTGCTGCAGCTCGGCGAAGGTCATCGGCCGATCGGTGCGCACCCAGTTTGGCGCGTCGTAAGGCTGGCGCGCCGCGAGCTGTTCCACCTTGTCCACCGTCACGTTCTGGCCGCGGAACAAGATGTTACCCTGCGCGATACCCTTCACCGCGGTGATCAAATCGTTGTCGTCACGCCCCTGAATCAACAGCAGTTTGACGTACGGATTGTCGGGGTGGCTGATCATCTCCACCGTCGGGCCGTTGACCGCCGGATAATCGCGCAGGAAATCCGGGCGCTGCGAGTTGGTGGCGAACACCACCGCGTGCTGCGCCGGCAGCGCATTGTACAGCGTCGGGAAGGATTGCCCGCGCCACTGCGCCTTGCTGCCGAACCAGGAGGCCAGAATGCCCGCCGCGCGCTGCTGGGCGAGATCAGGCTGGCCGGCGAATACCATCGGCAGCGTCAGCGGCCGATTGTCGCGGCTGTCGAAGAACGGCTCAGGGAAGTGCGACAGCTCGTTTTTCACCGGCAGCGTCTGGAAACGCAGCTTCAGCGCGCTGGATTGGCTGACGTCGAGCCACAACGAAGTGCTGGCCGGGTTTTCGCAGATGTTCTGATAATGGCCGACGAACACCAGCCGGACGCGGTTAAAATCGGTGATATAGCGCGGATCGATCGCCATCTGGATGCGATTGGGCTTGCCCAGCTGCTCTTTGGAGATCGTGGTCACGCCCATCAGTTCGTCGTTCAGATAGACCTTGACGTGCGACTCGACCGGGATCAGCGCCGGCGACGGCGTAAATTCCAGGTCGAGCATCGCCTGCGAGACCACCTCATCGCTGCGCACGCCGAACTCGATCTGCCCGTCCGGCCGGGTGCCGCGCAGAACAAAGGTGCCCGGCGGCGGCGCTATCTGCGCGAACGGCAGCGACACGTCGCGCACCGGCGCATTCGGATCCTGCGGCGCGGTCGCCGTATCGGCCGCCGCGGCGATCGGCGGCTGGGCCGCCACGGTCGGCGCGGTGGCGGTTTCGGCCTGCGACAGGGTGCTGATGCCTAAGGCCAGAGCAGTTAACCAGGTTATTTTTCTCGTCATCGTATCATCATCAATGTTGGAGCCTGTTCACCGGGCGAGTGAGCGGGCGGTTGAACTCGCAGCTAACCCACGGTTTCTTGTTGACCCAAGGTCGGATCCCTGCCGACGCCGCGCGGAATAAACGACACTACCCAGGCGGTCAGCGAAGTGACCCCGACCAGCAGGCCGCGCACCAGCGGCGGCGCGTAGTCCGCCATGCGCACATAGCCGCGGAAGCCCAACGCCAGCACGTCGCGCAGGCTTTCGATCGGCCGGTCTTCAGGGAACCCGTCCTGCCACAGCGCCCAGGTATCGGCGCGGGCGAAGGTGCACTGAATGAAATCGATGTGTTCACGGGTGGAGAGACTGACCAGACGCACCCCCACCTTGTTGCCGAAGGCGCGCGTCACCACACAGGGGAAGCTGTACTCCTGCTGGCCGCGCTTGAGCAACAGCGAGGCCTTGTCGCCGTCTTTCAACGCGTTTTCCACTCGCATCTCAATGCCCACGCCGCCGTCGGAGTAATCGCGCAGCGTGCAGGGGTAGAGGTGGCCATCGGCACGCGCGATCGCCGCCGGCATGGCGATCTCCACGCGGTGCGCCTGGCGCACCTGCTTGGCCTCCACCGCCACCGCCACCGCGCCGCCGAGAATGGTCATGTTGTACAGCACCCACACCAGGCTGATGATCACCGTCATCACCTCGTCCGTCGGGCCATAGGCCAGCCGCCAGGCGCCGAACGCCAGCCCAGCCAGGTTAAGCACCACCAGGAACATGTAAGGCCGGGTGATCACCCAGTCTACGTGCTCCTCTTCCACCAGGCCGCCTTTGGCGGTGACGTTGAATTTGCCCTTGTGCGGATTGAACAGCGCTACCGTCGTCGGCCGCGCGATATACCAGGCCAGCACCGTTTCATAGATCTCGCTCCAGAACGAATGGCGGTATTTCCCCTGGATGCGCGAGTTGGTCAGGCTGGCGTGGATCATGTGCGGCAGCACATAAAGCGCGATCGCCAGCGCCGGCGCGAAGATGATGTAGGCATGCAGCAGTAAAAACGCCAACGGCGCGGTGAGGAAGATCAGCCGCGGAATGCCCGACAGGAAGTGCAGCATGGCGTTGGCGTAGCACAGGCGCTGCGCCAGTTTCAGCCCCTTGCCCAGCAGCGGGTTGTCGAGCCGGAAGATCTGCACCATGCCGCGCGCCCAGCGAATGCGCTGGCCGATGTGCGCCGACAGGCTTTCGGTCGCCAGCCCGGCGGCCTGCGGAATGCGGATATAGGCCGAGGTGTGCCCGCGCCGGTGCAAACGCAGCGAGGTATGGGCATCTTCGGTGACGGTTTCCACCGCGATGCCGCCGATTTCGTCCAGCGCGCTGCGGCGCAGAATGGCGCAAGAACCGCAGAAGAAGGTGGCGTCCCACATGTCGTTGCCGTCCTGCACCAGCCCGTAGAACAAAGTGCCTTCGTTGGGCGTCTGGCGGAAGCGGCCGAGGTTGCGCTCGAACGGATCCGGCGAGAAGAAGTGGTGCGGGGTCTGCAGCATCGCCAGCTTTTTGTCTTTGAAGAACCAGCCCATGGTCAGCTGCAGGAAGGAGCGCGTCGGCACGTGGTCGCAGTCGAAAATCGCCACGAACTCGCCGGTGGCCTGCTTCAGCGCATTGTTGATGTTGCCGGCCTTGGCGTGTTCGTGGGTCGGCCTGGCGATGTATTTCACCCCCACTTCGGCGGCGAACGCCCGGAATTCGGGGCGATTGCCGTCGTCGAGGATATAGATGTTCACTTTCTCTTTCGGCCAGTCGATGCCCAACGCCGCATAGAGGGTGGGCTTCACCACCCCGAGGTCTTCGTTGTAGGTTGGCACCATCAGATCGATGGTCGGCCAGGTGGCGCTGTCTTCGGGCAACGGCACCGGCTGGCGGTTAAGCGGCCAGATGGTCTGGAAATAGCCCAGCACCAGCACCACCCAGGCGTAGGTTTCCGCCACCAGCAGCAACAGGCCGCACACCAGGCTGAGCGGATCGTCCCAGTTCAGCGTGGCGGTATAACGCCACCACAGGTAACGACAGGACACGGTCAGCGACAGCACGATCAGCATCAGCGCAGGCAAACGCCCCGGCACCCGGCGCACCACCATCGCGATCCCCCACAGCAGCACGACGAACACGAACTGCGCCGACAGATCGAACGGCTGCGAAATGCACAGTATGGCGAGGATCGCCGCCAGCACGCCGACCAGAATAAACAGCGCGCGTCGCATGCCGCGGTTCATGCGGCCGAGGCGCTCTACCGAACGCTGTTCCACGCCGGCGTTTTTCAGCCGTTGCGGCAGGCTCTGCAGCCAATCGGCGTAGCGCTGCTGCAGCCGCCGCCACCCGGCGAAATAGTCGCGCGGCACCGGCGCGCGACCGCTGCGAAACAGCAGCAGCCACAGGCCCTGCAGCAGATAGCGCAGCGCATCCGCCGGGCGCGGGCGTTCGGCGGACAGATGCGGGAACCAGTAAGCGCGGCCGACGCGCACGCGCTGCCAGGCCGGTGACTCGAAGCGCAGCAGCATCCACCCCAGCGCCACCAGCAGCGTGGCGAAAAAGGCGGTCAGCGCCGACGCGCCGTTGCGGCGATAGCCGCGGTAGCGCGCCTGCACCGCCTGACGCACCGGCGGTACCAGCAGCAGGCTCAGTACCCGGCTCATGGGGCAACGCCCCGTTTGAGGTTGATCAGGCACCAGTTGGCCAGCGTCAGCACTTCATCCGCCGCCAGGCTCTCGGGGCGATACTCGCCCAACGGCTGTTTGACCGCCAGCGCTTCCGCCAACGCTTCGTCGCGGTGGATCACCACCGGCAGCAGGCCGCTCAGGGTTTGCAGCCACAGCTGATGCAGATCCTGCTGCAACTGGCTGGCGGAGGAGTAGTGATTGACCAGGAAACGGCAGTCATTCGGCAGCGTCTGTTGATGGAGCCGCACCTGACAGTTGGCATCGGGGTTCAACAGCACGAACACGCTGTCGGCAAGCTGCAGCGCCTGCTGCGCCAGCACGCCGTCCCCGACCGGGACATCCAGCAGGATCCAGCGCTGCGGATCGCCGGCGATCAGTTGGCGCAGGTTGTCGCGCCAGCGTTCCGGCTGTTGCCGACACTGGTGCTGCACTTCCAGCCGTTCCGCCCCATTCAGGCGGCCAAAAGGCAGAAAGTCGAGGTTTTCACAATAACGCAGCGCGCCTTCCTGCCAAACGCCGCCATCCCGCTCCGCGCGGGCCCAGCCGCGCGCCAGCTCGAACGGGGTGTTGAAATGCAAGCGCAGCAGATTATCCGGCGTGAAGTCGATCGCCAGCACCGACTCGCCCAGCTGCTGCAACGCCCAGGCGAGCGCCGCCGTGACCGAGGTCGTCCCCATTCCACCCCGCAACCCTTGCAGCGCGAGCACCGGCATAGATCAGTGGCTCCCCGTGGTCTGCGCCAATTCGGCCAACAGTGGCCAGCGCGTCATCATTTGCGTTAACCGCTCCTGCCGCGAAATATCGACATAGCGTAATTTCGGCAATGAAAAAGCCTGGCTGAGCGCCTGCAGGTCATCCTGGCTCTCCCCAGGCGCCGCTGCACGAAAATGGGTGGGTGCGTTATTCATTCTTCCGCCTTGGCGAAAATAGGCTATGTTAATTAACTATAGCAACGATACAAAAAGAGAGAGGCAATAAGATGATTCTCAACAAATATTGTTGAAGAGCGTCGGAGATTTGTTATTGCCAGCGTAAAAATGGCTATCTTTAAATATAAACGCCTTTAGTCGGCTTTCAACGAAAGTAGAATACATCCTATGGCGCACTCTTTTTCTCTAGGCATTCGGCAGATTTGGGAAGAGCTGTCGGTGATGCAGGCCCCCGGGCTTTATTGGATCAATATCGACAGGCAAAGCGACGCCGCGCTGCTGTGTCGCCAGGTCATCGCCGCTCAACCGGCCACTCACAAAGTCGCCCTGATCTGCAGCGGCGACAAACCCGAGCGCCTGCTGGCCGAACTGGCTGCGCCCGCGTTGCAGAAGCTGCCGCTGTATCAATTACCGGAGAAAAAAGCCGCGCTGACACAGTTGAACGACGATCTGATGCGCGCCCTGCGGCCGCAAAATCGCTTACTTATCCTGCTGGCCCACGCCAGCCTGTGGCAAACCTTCACCACCGAAGAGCTGCGCGAGTGGACGCGCACCCTCGCCGCCTGGCTGCGGCGGCAGGGCTGTACGCTGTTGATCCTCAGTCACGGCGGCGGCATCAATAAGCTCAAAGGGCAGCTCAGCGCACAGCACCGCATCCTGAACGGCCTGTCCAGCCTGCAATGGCAGCAGGACAGCGCGCAATACCTGGTGAACTGGTGGAGCACCGAAAACGGCATCAACGCCAACCAGCTGCTGACCTTGTATGCGGCGGAAGGCGGCTGGCAGGGTGAGGATGAAAATAGCCACCCCTCCCCCACCGCCTTACGCAGCGACGAAAGCCTGTATCTGGCCGAGCGCAGCATCCTGGAAGGCGCGCCGCCGCTGTCCGCCAACTGGCAACTGCTGGAGAGCAACGACGAACTGGCGCAGCACGGCATGCTGAGACTCTCGGCGACGTTGATTTTCGCGTTGTATCAAAGCGACCAAATCGATCATCTGGCGCACCAGATCCACACCCTGCGCCGCAGCCGCGGCAACGGCCTGAAAATTGCGGTGCGCGAGATGAGCGCCAGCCTGCGCTACAGCGACGAACGGCTGCTGCTGGCCTGCGGCGCCAACCTGATCGTGCCGCACGTCGCGCCGCTGTCGCGTTTTCTGACCATGCTCGAGGGCATCCAGGGGCAGCGCTTCTCACGGCATGTGCCCGCCGACATCGATGCGCTGTTGGCCGGGCTGCGTCCGCTGCAGCTCAAAGGCTACATGCGGCCGGAAGCGTTCAGCCAGGCGGTGCTTTCGCTGATGGCCAACACCTTGCTGCCCGAGGACGGCAAAGGCGTGATGGTGGCGTTGCGCCCGGCCACCGGCCTGCGCGCCGAACAGGCGATGACCCTGTGCCACCTGCGGCGGTTCGGCGACGTGATGACCGTGGTGCAGGGGCGGCTGGTGCTGTTCCTTTCCACCTGCCGCATCAACGATCTGGATACCGCGCTGAAGTTCATCTTCCGCCTGCCGGTGGATGAAGCCTTCAGCAACCGGGTGGTGTGGCACCAGGATGTCGATATCATTTCGGAAATAAAACGCATGGCCCAGGGGCGCTGGCAGATTTCGGCCACCGGCGCCGCCGGTGCCGCGCCGCGCCCCCGTGTGGCGGCAGCCGAGGTGCCCGCGGAACGGCGGCAGCCGGTCGCCTTCACGCTGCCGCTTGGCCCGCAGGAGGAACCGCATGCTGAACCTTAACGACATCGTGCAACTGATCCTGCTGTGCGCGCTTATCTTCATTCCGCTGGGCTACGCCTTTCACCGGCGTTTTCCGCATTTGCGTCAATACTGGCAAAACCTGTTGTTATCGCCGCGCTATTTGAAATCCGCCGGTTTATGGGTGCGCACAGGCTCCTCATCTCAGATTAAACGTAAGAAGCAGCCATGAATCCAAACTCGAAGACGCAATCCGATAACGCTCTGTGGCGCTACTGGCGCGGGCTGGGCGGCTGGAACCTCTACTTTCTGGCCAAATTCGCCCTGCTGTGGTTCGGCTACCTGAATTTCCACGCGCTACCGAACCTGGTGTTCATGGCGTTTCTGCTGATGCCGATCCCTTCGCAACGCCTGCATCGCTGGCGCCATTACCTCGCTATCCCGATCGGCATCGCGCTGTTCTACCACGACACCTGGCTGCCGGGCATCAACAGCATCCTCAGCCAGGGCTCGCAGCTGGCCGGTTTCAGCGCCCAGTATCTGCTGGAGCTGATCAACCGCTTTATCAACTGGCAGATGATCGGCGCGGCCTTCGTGCTGTTTATCGCCTACCTGTTCGTCGCACAGTGGGTGCGCGTCACGGTGTTCACCGTGGCGGCGCTGGCGTGGCTCAATATCGTCAACATCGCCGGGCCGGCGGTTTCACTGCTGCCCGCCACTTCCACGGCTGCCGCCGGCGGCGCCAATACCCCGGCCACATCAGCGCCGGCGGCGGGGGACGCTGCGCCGGCAGACAGCCTGCCGCCGACCAGCGCCAACCTGACGGCCTACCTGAACCAGTTCTACGAGCGGGAAAAAGGCCGCGCCACCGCGTTCCCGGCCACCTTGCCCGCCGACGCCCAACCGTTCGATCTGCTGGTGATCAACATCTGTTCGCTGGCCTGGGCCGATATGGAGGCGGTCAACCTGCAGAACCATCCGCTGTGGTCGAAGATGGACATCATGTTCGACAGCTTCAACTCGGCCACCGCCTACAGCGGCCCGGCCTCGATACGGTTGCTGCGCGCCAGCTGCGGCCAGCTTTCGCATCATGATTTGTACCAGCCGGTGAACCAGCAGTGTTACCTGTTCGACAACCTGGCGAAGCTCGGCTTCAAGCAACAGCTGATGCTCGATCACTCCGGTGTGTTCGGCAACTACCTGAAAGAGCTGCGTGAACAGGGCGACATGCAGGCGCCGTTAATGTCGCAGGCCGGCATCGGCAACGAGCTGACGTCGTTCGACGGTGAGCCGATTTATAACGATCTGGAATTGCTGACCCGCTGGCTGGATCAGCAGCAAAAAGCCGGAGACGCCCGCACCGCCACCTTCTTCAACGTCATCCCGCTGCACGACGGCAACCGCTTCGTCGGCTCCAACAAGAGCGCCGACTATCAGCCGCGCGCGCAGAAGCTGTTCGATCAGCTGAACACCTTCCTCGATCAGCTGGAAAAATCCGGCCGCAAAGTGGTGGTGGTGATCGTGCCGGAGCACGGCGCGGCGTTGGTGGGCGACAAGATGCAAATGTCCGGCCTGCGCGATATTCCCAGCCCGAACATCACCCATACGCCGGTCGGCATCAAACTGGTGGGCATGAAGGCGCCGCATCAGGGCAGCCCGCTGCAGATCAAAACGCCGAGCAGCTATCTGGCGCTGTCGGAGCTGGTATCACGTCTGGTGGACGGCAAGGTCTTCAGCGAATCCAGCGTCGACTGGCAGGCGCTGACCCAGGGGCTGCCGCAGACCCCGGTCATCTCCGAAAACGACAACGCCATCGTGATGCAATATCAGGGGAAACCTTACATTCGCCTGAACGGCGGCGACTGGGTGCCTTATCCGCAATAAGCGCGGCCTCATCAACCTAAAGCGCGCCGACGGCGCGTTTTTTTGGGCTTTTATAATAAAAATGGTGAAGCCGATAGGCCGATATAATGTTATTAACAACAACCCGTTGAATTCCATAATTCGATTATTATTCTCATGCGAAGATTCTTAGAAAAATAACTCTTATCAGAATTTAATTAGGGAGGTAATTAAAATGGCGGACTGTGGTAGTTTTCTACTTATTAACCCTTTGATTGAGTAATAAAAAACGCCGGCGTGATGCCGGCGTGAATTTAAGCGATGACGTTCGACGCTTTACGCCCCCGGATGTTCGTCCTGATCGACCGCAAAGCAGGCCACCATCTGCTCACCGTACTGTTTTAGCTGCGGCTGCAGCTGCACGCAGGTGCCGAAAGCGCGGCGGCAGCGGGCATTGAACGCACAGCCCGGCGGCGGATTCATCGGGCTGGGCAGTTCGCCGGTCAGCTTGATGCGCTCGCGGCGCATATCCGGGTTCAACCGTGGCGTCGCCGACAGCAGCGCCTGGGTGTACGGATGGCGCGGGTTGTTGAAGATCGCCTCTTTGCTGCCCTTTTCCACGCAGCGGCCGAGGTACATCACCATCACCTCGTCGGCGATGTGTTCCACCACCGACAGATCGTGCGAGATGAACACATAGGACAGCCCCAGCTCCTGCTGCAGATCCATCATCAGATTCAGCACCTGCGCGCGCACCGACACGTCCAATGCCGACACCGGTTCATCGGCGATCACCACGTCCGGATTCAACATCAGCCCGCGGGCGATAGCGATACGCTGGCGCTGGCCGCCGGAGAACATGTGCGGGTAGCGGTCATAATGCTCGGTCTTCAGGCCGACCTTCGCCATCATCTCCAGCGCTTTTTCCCGCCGTTCGGCGGCGCTGAGCGACGTGTTGATCAACAGCGGCTCCTCGAGGATCTGCCCGACCTTCTTGCGCGGGTTGAGCGATCCGTAAGGATTCTGGAACACGATTTGGATCTTCTGGCGCCGCAGTTTCTCGGCCGAGACGTCCGGCTTCAGCAGATCCTGCCCCCGGTAATACAGCTCGCCGCCGGTCGGCACTTCAATCATCGTCAGCAGGCGGCCGAGCGTTGATTTGCCGCAGCCCGACTCACCGACCACCGCCAGCGTTTTGCCGCGCTCCAGGGTGAAGGACACGCCGTCGAGCGCCTTGACCAGCCGCTCCGGCGCGAACAGGCCCTTTTTTACCGGGTAATGCTTCTTCAGGTCAATCGCCTGCAGTAAAGGTTGATTCTGGCTCATACGGTCGGCCTCCCCGCATCATCCAGCGGTGTGTGACATTTAACCTGACGGCCGGGAATGCTGCGCAGTTCCGGCTCCTCGTTACGGCAGCGTTCGTTGGCGTACGGACAACGCGGATTGAGCAGGCAACCGGTCGGGCGATCGTATTTGCCCGGCACCACGCCCGGCAGCGAAGCCAGCCGCGCCTTGTCGGCGGCGAACTCCGGCAACGCGCGCAGCAGCGCCTGGGTGTACGGGTGGCGCGGCGCGCGGAAAATCTCCGCCGCCTTGCCGGATTCCACCACCTGGCCGGCGTACATCACGATGATGTGATGCGCCGCTTCCGCCACCAGCGCCAGATCGTGAGTGATCAGCAACAGCGCCATGTTTTCGCGCTGTTGCAGATCCAGCAGCAGTTCGATGATCTGCGCCTGGATAGTCACATCGAGCGCGGTCGTCGGCTCGTCGGCGATCAGCAGCTTCGGCCGACAGGCGATGGCCATGGCGATCATCACGCGCTGGCTCATGCCGCCGGAAAGCTGGTGCGGGTATACGTCCAGCCGCGAAGCCGGATCGGGAATGCCCACCTGCGTCAGCAGGTCGATAGCGCGCTGACGGCGGGTGCGGCGGTTGCCGCCCTGATGCACCTTCAGCGCCTCCATGATCTGGTAACCGACGGTATAGCACGGGTTCAGGCTGGTCATCGGATCCTGGAAGATCATCGCCACTTCGGAGCCCACCAGCTGGCGGCGCTCTTTTTCGGAGATCTTGCGCAGATCCTGGCCGTTGAACTCCAGCTTGTCGGCCATCACCTTGCCGGGGAAATCGATCAGGCCCATGATCGCCAGCGAGCTGACGGATTTTCCGGAGCCGGATTCACCGACGATGCCGACCACCTGACCTTGCTCCACGCTGTAACTGATGCGGTCTACCGCGCGGAACGGGGTGCCTTCGTCACCGAAGTGCACCGAAAGCTTGTCTACATTCAATAACGCCATCTCTCTCGTCCTCTGTTACTGCTTGAGTTTGGGGTCGAGAGCGTCACGCAAACCGTCCCCCATCAGGTTAAATGCCAGCACCGTCAGCAGGATCGCCAGGCCGGGGAAGGTCACCACCCACCAGGCGCTTTGCGCGAACTGCAGCACGTCGGAGAGCATGGTGCCCCACTCCGGCGTCGGAGGCTGCGCGCCCATGCCCAGAAAGCCGAGAGCGGCCATGTCCAGAATGGCGTTCGAGAAACCGAGAGAAGCCTGCACGATCAAAGGCGCCAGGCAGTTAGGCAGAATATTGACGAACATCTGGCGCAGCGCGCCGGCGCCCGCCACCCGCGAAGCGGTGACGTAGTCGCGGTTGACCTCCACCAGCACCGCCGCGCGCGTCAGACGCACATAGTGCGGCAGGGCGACGAAGGTCAGCGCCAGCGAGGCGTTGACGATCGACGGCCCGAATACCGCCACCAGCACCAGCGCCAGCAACAGGCTCGGCAGAGCCAGCATGATGTCGACGATGCGCATGATAATCGCGTCCACCACGCCGCCGAAGTAACCGGCCAGCAGGCCGAATATCACGCCCATGATCAGCGACAGCACCACCACCAGACAGCCGACCAACAGCGACAGCCGTGCGCCGTACATCAGGCGCGACAGCACGTCGCGGCCCACGTCGTCGGTGCCGAGGATATATTGCCAGCTGCCGCCTTCTTGCCACACCGGTGGCTTGAGCAGCGCGTCGCGGAACTGGTCCGCCGGCGCATGCGGCGCCAGCACGCCGGCGCCGAGCGCGATCACCAGCATCAGAACGATGTACACCAGGCCGACCACGGCCCCTTTATTGCGCTTGAAATAGTGCCAAAACTCCTGAAACGGGGTCATCGGCTTCGGCGCACCTTTAACTGCAGACTCAGTGATTTGAGACATGAGAGCGCCCCTTATTTCTTGTGGCGAATACGCGGGTTGACCACGCCGTAGAGCACGTCTACCAGCAGGTTAACCAGAATGATCATACAGGCGACCAGCAATACCCCGCCCTGCACCACCGGGTAATCGCGGCGCTGCAGCGCGTCGATCAGCCAGCGGCCCAGCCCCGGCCAAGAGAAGATGGTTTCCGTCAGAATAGCGCCGGCCAGCATGGTGCCAACCTGCAGCCCGATCACCGTCACCACCGGCAGCAGCGCGTTGCGCAGCGCGTGGACGACGATCACTCGCATGCGGCTCACGCCCTTGGCGCGCGCGGTGCGGATATAGTCTTCGCCCAACACTTCCAGCATCGAGGAACGGGTCATGCGCACGATCACCGCCAGCGGGATGGTGCCCAGTACGATGGCCGGCAGGATCATGTGCATCACCGCGTCGACGAAGTCGCCAGGCTCGCCCCAGATCAGGGTGTCTATCAGCATGAAGCCGGTCAGCGGGTGGCTGTCGTCGAGGAATACCGTGTCGCTGATGCGCCCCGACACCGGCGTCAGGTTAAGCTGCACCGACACCAGCATGATCAGCATCATGCCCCACCAGAAAATCGGCATCGAATAGCCGGTCAGCGAGATGCCCACCGCGGTGTGATCGAAGACCGAACCGCGTTTGACCGCCGCCAGCACCCCGACCGGGATGCCCACCAGCACCGCGAACAGCATCGCGCAGAAACCCAGCTCCAGCGTGGCCTGGAAGCGCGGAACGAACTCGCTCCAGACGGAGATGCGGCTTTTGAGTGAGGTGCCCAGATCGCCGTGCAGCACGTTGGACACGTAGGAGAAATATTGTTGATAGAGCGGCTTGTCCAGCCCCATTTCCGCCATCAGCTGCGCGTGGCGCTCGGCGGAGATACCGCGTTCCCCGGCCATGATGGTCACCGGGTCGCCGGGGATCATATGGACGAATGCAAAAGTCAGCAACGTAATGCCGATAAACGTTGGGATAACTAACCCCAAACGTCGGAGTATGAACTGCAACATATCCCGAACTCTCTGTATCAATGCCCGGCAGCTCATCGTCCGCCAGGCTTATTAACGCTCACATGCCTTTGAACGATTCGACGGCCATACGCCGGAGACTGGTCAGCAGAGGCGCAAACCTGTTGCGCCCCTGCAAGTCCATTCGTGCGTCTCCGGTAAAGCGGTCGAAATCAGTCTACAGAGACATTCTCGAAGTGATGCTTACCGAGCGGATCCACGACGTAGCCTTTCACTTCCTTACGCACAGGCTCATACACGGTGGAGTGTGCGACAATCAGCGCCGGAGCCTGATCGTGCATCACCACCTGCGCCTGTTTGTACAGTTCGATACGCTTGTCGTGGTTGGATTCGGCGCGCGCCGGTTGAATCAGATCTTCAAACGGCTTGTAGCACCAGCGGGAGTAGTTGGAGCCGTCTTTCGCCGCCGCGCAGCTGAACAGCGTGGCGAAGAAGTTGTCCGGATCCCCGTTGTCGCCGGTCCAGCCCATCATCACCGTCTGGTGCTCGCCCGCTTTGGCGCGCTTGAGGTATTCACCCCACTCGTAGGTCACGATTTTGGCTTTCACGCCGATCTTGGCCCAGTCGGCCTGGATCATTTCCGCCATGCGGCGCGCGTTCGGGTTGTAAGGACGCTGTACCGGCATCGCCCACAGATCGATGCTGAAACCGTCGGCCATGCCCGCTTCTTTCAGCAGCTCTTTCGCCTTGGCCGGATCGTAAGCGTAATCCTGCACCGCGTCGTTATAGCCCCACATGGTCGGCGGGATCAGGTTCTTGGCCGCCTGGCCCGCGCCCTGATAAACCGCGTCGATGATCGCCTGCTTGTTGACCGCCATGGTCAACGCCTGACGCACCTTCAGGTTATCCAGCGGCTTTTTCTCGACGTTGAACGACAGATAGCCCACGTTCAGGCCCGGCTGTTCCATCAGGTTGATGGACTTGTCCTGCTTCATGCGGGCGATATCGGCCGGGTTCGGATATGGCATCACCTGGCATTCGTTTTTCTGCAGTTTGGCGTAGCGCACGGAGGCGTCAGGCGTGATGGAAAACACCAGGCGATCGATCTTCGGCTTGGTGCCCCAGAAACCGTCGAACGCCTTGTACAGGATCTTGGAGTCTTTCTGGTATTGCAGCAGCTGGAATGGGCCGGTGCCGATCGGGTTCAGATCGACTTTCTCCGGCGTGCCGGCTTTCATCATCACGTCAGCGTATTCGGCGGACAGAATGGATGCGAAGTCCATGCCCAGGTCAGCCAGGAACGGCGCCTCCGGGCGGTTCAGCACGAAGCGCACGGTGTTGTCGTCCACTTTTTCGATCTTGGCGATCAGCTTCGGCATGTCCATGCCTTCAAAGTATTCGTAACTGCCGCCGGACACTTTGTGATAGGCGTTGTTCGCATCCAACTGGCGTTCAAAGGAGAACACCACGTCGTCGGCGTTGAAATCGCGCGTCGGTTTGAAGTCTTTGCTGCTCTGCCACTTCACGCCTTTGCGCAGGTGGAAGGTGTAGGTTTTGCCGTCTTCGCTGACGTCCCACTTCTCAGCCAGGCCCGGCTGCAGCTCGGTGGTGCCGGTCTTGAATTCGACCAGCCGGTTGTAGATTGGTACCGAGCTGGCGTCATAGGTGGTGCCGGAGGTAAACAGCTGCGGGTTGAACCCTTCCGGGGAACCTTCAGAACAGTAAACCAACGTCTTGGCCTGTACGCTGGCCGCCACGGTCAGCGCGATCAGCCCAATACCGAATTTCAGAATCCCCGATTTACCCAAGGAACGTGTCATCGTTAGTGCTCCATTGTGTGATGTGATGTGTGTAATTGCCGCCAGACCTGTATTTTTTATTGCGTGGCCTGTGCGATCGGCGCCCGAAGGCAGAAGGCGTACGAGGAGAGAATGCCGGATGGAACGCATCGCGGCGGGGATGTCTGAGCGCGTGGAATTCACTCAAACAACTCTCGCTCTTACCCCTGAGGCTATCAAGTTGCCAACTGTTTGGGGTGTCGTCAATATAACCAGTGGGGATTTACGCAGACTGTGAGAAACAGCAAACAAACATAAAAAAAACTTTTTGTTAACAGTTCCAGCATGAAAATTTATGCTAAGCGGCCATTTTTAGCGCATTGGTCTGACCCTCACAAACTTACTGGTTTTTAACTCCGTTAAAAAACGCCAAAACTTTGTTGCTGAATGATGAATATCTGAACGGTTATTTTTGTGATCGCCGTTAAAGACAGGAGGAAATGCTGAAGGATTACCCAAAAGGGTGAGTCCGATGAGCGCGTTTTGCTCGGGGCAGAGCCACAATCTGTGCGGCGTAAAAAAACTTTCGGCGGCGAAAAAGCCGGGGGCGAAAGGATATCCCCCGGCAACGCACTGCAACCGATTATTGAACGCCGGCGCTGTTGCCCAGGCTGGCGTTCATGCTGTTGAGAATATCGCCGTTATCCGCGTCGATCTCCCAGGAGAACAGGCCGCCCAGCTGCTTATCCAGCACGTACTTGCCTTTGGCCTGCACCGAGCGGGTATCGTCGAAGGTGATCAGATCGCCGGTGGAAGGCTTGAACACGTAAGGCGCTTCCGCCGTGGCGTCGTAGGTATACTGCCACTCGCCGCTCATGAACTGGCCGGCGATTTGGCGGTAGTCCACGATGCCGTTCTCCCAGGTGCCTTTGACCGGCCCGGTGGCGGTACCAGTGAACGGAATGTTGTTCTGGTAGCCGTTCACCCCGGTCCAGCCGCGGCCATACATGGCGGTGCCGACCACGATCTTGCCCGGCTTGACGCCCTGCGCCAGCAGCGCATTGACGCCGTTCACCGTGGTGTAAGCGGTGTCCGGCTTCCAGGCCGGCGCATTCAGCGCGGTCTGATGCCCCAGGTTCTTCAGATCGAAGGCGCCATAGAAGTCGTAGCTCATCAGGAAGATGTGATCCATCGAGTTCTGCGCAACGTTGTAAGCCACCTTGTCGATCTTGTCCTTGCCGGCGCTGATGGCAGAGGTCAGTTCATATTTGCGGCCGGTTTCCGCCGACAGCTGATCCAGCATCGCCCGCAGCTCCTTCATCAGCAGCACATAGGTTTCCCCGTCCTGCGGGCTGCCCAGGTTCGGGTTGGCGCCTTTGCCGCCCGGGAACTCCCAGTCGATATCCACGCCATCGAAGAACTTCCAGGTCTGCAGGAACTCTTTCACCGAACCGACGAAGCGATCGCGCTTCACCTTATCGCCCATGAAGAAGAACGGGTCGGACAGCGTCCAACCGCCGATCGACGGCAGAATTTTCAGGTCAGGATGCGCCTGTTTCAGCGCCATCAGCTGGCCGAAGTTGCCCTTGTAGGGGTCATCCCAGGCGGTAACGCCCTTCTGCGCTTTTTGCAACGCGGCGAACGGATCGTGGATCGAGACTTTGAAGTCCTCGCGGCCCTGGCAGGAGCGCTGCAGCGCCTGGAAGCTGCCTTCGATCTCTTTCAGGCTGTCGTTGATGCCGTTGCCGCCGCAGATCGGGATAAAGCCGTACAGCAGGTGGGTCAGGTTCTGCGCCGGGATCTTGTCGACGGTGAAATTGCGCCCGTAAACGCCCCACTCGACGAAATAAGAACCGACGACTTTGCCGGAGTTCTGTTTATACGGTTTATTCTTTTCCAGCAGCGGCTCTTTCAACGGCGCCAAATGGCTGCCGTCGGTGTCGGCCACCACAATTTCGGTGGCGTCGCTGGCGCTGCAGCCGTCGGCATTGCACAATGCCACCTGCATTTGATAACGGCCGCCTTTATTGACTTTAAAATTCGCCGTACCGGAAGAACCGGTTGACGGGCCGCTCCACGCCTCTTTGCCATTTAATAAAACTTTTGCCGTCGTACCGGTGTCGCCATTCCATAAATTCCAGGAGACCGAAACATCGGCGGCATTTTTTACCTTCACCAAACTATTATAAGCGGTAGCCGCCTGGTCAACTTCAACGATGGCGAACTTGGTGTTGCCCCAGGCGATGGTCGGCTTGCCCGGCGCGGCGGCCTGCGCCGCGGAACACAGCGTGCTGCCGATCAACAGCGCCAACAGCGGTTTATTAAATTTGCGCATAACTGATTCCTTTATTCCGAGAGGATAAACATAAAAGAGTTAATCGTCGCGATGCATTGCCGATGCGAAAAAATTCCGCAATAATCCACGAAGATTAGCGTTAATAAATAATCACGATATTTTCCACGCAGCGGGAATAACATATCCCGCGTTGTCCATTCAGACTATAGGTAAAAAAAATGTGAAAACAAGAGCGCTATAAACCGGGTTTTATTCGGCAAGCATGAATTTATTTAAATATGAGAAAAAGAGCCCAATGGGAATAAGGAGTGTGAATTAATTAAGCGTAAAGGATAAATATATTTCACGAGGACGGTGGATTGACGCACGCCATAAAGCGAAGCCGACCGTATCGGAGGAGGTACTCATCCTCATAAACTGCAGGCGAAAAAAAACCTGCTTTAAAAAGCAGGTTTTTCGAATGGTGGTCGGCGAGAGAGGATTACGCGCATCGTTGATGCGCGCCCTGCGGGCCGTTGCTAAAGCAACGTTGTCTCGCTTCGCGAGGCTCGAACCTCCTGCGGAGGTGCTCATCCTCATAAACTGCAGACGAAAAAAAACCTGCTTTAAAAAGCAGGTTTTTCGAATGGTGGTCGGCGAGAGAGGATTCGAACCTCCGACCCACTGGTCCCAAACCAGTTGCGCTACCAAGCTGCGCTACTCGCCGATGCGGGGCGCATCTTACTGCTGGCGGTTATAGGCGTCAATCACTTTTTTGCCCCTGCATTTCAAGTGGTGATAAAAGCGCCATAATACGCTGCGCCGGGGGTTGCGCAGCGTATTTTACTCAGGCGTTGGCCGGTTTCAGCGCCGGCGTCTGCGCGCGCAGGAATGGCAGCAGGAACAGCGCCGACAGGCAGGCGGCGATGGAAATCACCACGAAGAAGCCGTTCCAGTGCCAGATCTCCATCACTCGCGCGATCGGGTAGCCGGACAGCGCCGCGCCCAGGTAGGCGAACAGGCCGACGAAACCGGTCGCGGCGCCCGCCGCATCCTTGTGCGAGCACTCCGCCGCCGCCATGCCGATCAGCATCTGCGGACCGAAGATAAAGAAGCCGATGGCGAAGAAACAGCAGGCCTGCAGCAGGTAAGTCACGCCCGGCATCAGCCACAGCGCGGCTACCGACAGGAAGATACCGATAGCGAAGATCAGGTTCATCGGGCCACGGTTGCCGCGGAACAGCTTGTCGGAACCCCAACCGGCCACCAGCGAACCGATAAAGCCGCCCACTTCAAACAGCGAGATGGCCGAGTTGGCGGTCATCAGCGAATAGCCCTTTTCCTGCGTCAGGTAGAGGTTGCCCCAGTCGTTGATCGCGGTGCGCACGATATACACCAGCACGTAAGAGACCGCCAGCAGCCAGATGTACTTGTTGGTCAGCACGTAGCGCTTGATGATCTCGCGGTTGCTCAGCCCCTGGCCTTCCGATTCCTGCACCAGCTCCATGGCGTCGTTGCGCCATTTGCCGACGCTCGGCAGCCCCAGGGTGGATGGCTTGTCGCGCAGGCGCCAGCACATCAGCAGGCCGAGCACCACGCCGATGATGCCGGGAATGATCATGCCGTAACGCCAGCTGAAGTGCAGCGAGATAAAGCCGACCAGCAGCGGGATCAGCGCGCCGCCGACGTTGTGCGAAGTGTTCCAAATCGCCCACCAGCTGCCGCGCTCGGAGCGCGAATACCAGCTGGTGAGGATTTTAGAGCACGGCGGCCAACCCCAGCCCTGGAAGAAGGCGTTGAGGATCCACAGCGTGCCCAGCATCATCAACGACGAGCTGAGGCCGAAGAAGATATTCAGCACCCCGGTCATGATCAGGCCCAGCCCCATAAAGTAACGCGGGTTGGAGCGATCGCTGATCATGCCGGAAATGAATTTCGAACAGCCGTAGGTGATGTAGAACAGCGTGCCGAGGATGCCGACGTCGGACATCGTCAGACCCAGATCGCTCAGCATCGCCGGCATGATGAAGTTGAAGCTTTTGCGCGTGAAGTAAAACGCGGCATAACCGATGTACATGGTGCACATCAGCTGAATGCGCCAGTATTTGTAGCTGGCGTCGATCTGCCGTTGATCGGTGACCTGCGGCGCATCCGGGCGGCTTTTAAGGAAAGACCACATGTGGAACCTCAGAGGATTGAATTAAAGTGCCGCTATGATGCTCCTCGCGCGCGCAGGGGGCTTACGCCGGATTCTCGAGGCGGTTAGGAGTTTTTCCTAGTTTTGCGTTTGCGCCGGTGAAACTGTGGGCAAGATCACACTCAAACAGGCGCCCCGCTCAGCGGTGAACCGCAGGCTGCCGCCGAGGGCGCTGATGCGCTCTTGCATGCCGCGCAGGCCGTACCCCGACTGATGGTTTTCCGCATCGAAGCCCACGCCGTTGTCGCGGATGGTCAAGGCGATCTGCGGCGCGGCGCCTTTGCGCGGCTGCAGGCGCGCATCCAGCTCCAGGCGGCTGGCGCCGGCGTGGCGGCACACATTGGTCACCCCTTCCTGACACACCCGATACAGCGTGATTTTCAGCGTTTCATCCAGCAGCTCGTCGGGCACCTGCCACTGCATGCTGCTCACCAGCGACGCGTCCTGCGGCAGCGACTCCCGCAGCATCGCCGCCACCGCCGCCGACAGCGGCAGGTTGTTCAGCGCCGCCGGCCACAGCTGGGTCAGCACATCGTGCACCCCGTCGTAGACCCGCAGCGCCAACGCATCGATGGTGTCGGCGCAGCCGATCACCGCCGGTTCCGGCGCCAGACGTTTGACGATGCTGGCCTGAGTGCGGATCACGGTGATGGTCTGCCCCACTTCATCGTGCAGCTCGCGCGCCACCTCGCGCCGGGTTTGCTCCTCCGCCGTCACCAGCGCCCGCGCCAGCTGCCGATTCTCCGCCAGCCGCAGCCGCAGTTGCTGATTCAGTTCGCGCTGGCGCTGAATGCCGGCGCCCAGCAGCAGCCCGGTCAGGCTTTGGGCCAGCAGCGACAGCAGCAGATCGCGGTGCGACTCCGGCTGCGGCGGCTCGTTGACCATCAGCGCCACGCCGTTGAGCAGCGTCGCCAACAGCGCGCCCTGCCAGCCATAGCGATAAGACATGAACACGATGGGGATCGCCAGGCAGAATGGCGCGAAACGGCGCAGCTCGGCGGCGTTAACCTGCTGCTGCAGCCAGATGCTGAACGCAAACAGCAACAGATAGCTGGCCAGGTGGCCCAGACGCAGCTCCACCGGCTTGTGGATCAGCCCCGGCTCCAGCGGCACCCAGATTTGGCGCGCCAGATAGTGCCACAACAGCAGGCAGGTTGGCGCGATGGTGAAACCACCGGTCAGGCCGAGCAGCAGCGCGCGGGCGCCTTCGCCGCTCACCAGCTGCCATACCAACGCCTGCAGCAAGGCGGCGATGGCGACCACCGCACCCTGCAACAGCGGCCAGCGCCATTCGCTGTCGCTCTGCTGATGGCGCAACAGCCACGGCGAGGCCAGCAGGCTGAGCAGCACCGTCAACACCAGCACCGCCACCGACGCCCACAGCGCCGGGCCGTAGCCGAACTGATCCGCCAGCAACGCCATCAGCAGCAGGTCAGCCAGCAGGATCCCCGGCCAGAAACGGTACGGGCTCTGCAGCAAAATGCCCATGCGCAGGCCGAACGGAAACAGCAGCAGCGCCTGCCAGGGGGGGGCGATCAGCGCGGTGCCGATGCCCCACAGGCAAAACGCGCTGGCGGCGTAGATGAAAAACAGCGCCAGCTGGGTGATCAGGCGCTGCGTCACAGGTTCAGCATCCGTCTGGCCAGTTCGACGTTGTTGTTGATGCCCAGCTTGGCGAACAGGTTGGCGCGGTGCACATGCACCGTTTTCGGCGACAGCCCCAAGGCGGCGGCGATCTCACGCACCTCCTGGCCCTGCGCCAATAATAGCGCGATCTCGCGCTCGCGGCGGGTCAACGGATCGACCCTCACCCGCGCCAGCTGCTGCGCGATTTCCGGCATCAGGTAGACGCCGCCGCCGGCGACGGTGCGCACCGCGGTGATCAGATCTTCCGGCTTGCAGCGCTTGGAGAGAAAGCCGCTGGCGCCGCGTTCCAAAGCCATTTCCACCAGCGCCGGGTTATCGTGCATCGACAGCATCACCACGCGGATGCCGGAAGGAATGTCCGCCAGCAGATCCAGCCCGCTGCCGTCCGGCATCGAAATGTCGCAAATGCAGATTTCCGCCTCCAGCCCCGGCAGGCCGGCGCGCGCCTGTGCCGCGCTGCTGAACTCGCCCACCACCTGAATATCGGCCTCCAGTGACAGCAGTTGCACAAAGCCCGAACGCACAATGTCATGATCGTCGATAAACGCCACGCGCAGGGTCATGGAAATCTCCGGTTAGCAGGGGAAGTGCGCAAGTATACCGTATGCGCACACCGGAATAATTGATGAAGAGAATGTATTGGGTGAAATTACCGGGTGCGCAAGGCAGGCACCCGGCGGGAGGGATCACAGGCGGGCAGGCGCCGTTTTATCCTGCGGCAGATGGCACCAGTTGTTTTTATCCACGATGCCGCCATCAGGAGAGGTGTAGCCGAGGCAGCCAAGGATAGTGTCAAACAGCTCGACGTGGCGATGCGTTTTGCCGATGCGCTGCTGCGCCTGCAGCTGCTCAAAAGCGCTGAGGTGCTGCGGGTTTTCGAGGAACTTGTCCGACGCCCACACGATCATCGGCACGCGGAATTGCTCCGGCGGCGCCATTTCGCGCGGCGTGCCGTGCAGGTGCGTATTCTCGCCGATCGATTCGCCGTGATCGGCGGCATAGAACACGATGGCCTTCTTGTCCCGCACCTGGTCGATCACATTACTGATAAAGCTGTCGGTATACAGCACCGTATTGTCGAACGCATTGATCAGCTGCGCCTTGGTGCAGGAATCGTCCACCCCCATGCACTCCGGCTGATAACGCGCATAGCTGCGCGGATAACGCTGCGAGTACAGGTAGTGCGAGCCTTTGGTATGCAGGATCACCAGGTGTTTGCCCTTCGGATAGCGCGCCAGCGACTCCTTCATTTCGTCCACCAGCAGCATATCGTCGACCGCCTTGCCGTCGTTGCGCTTCTCGGACGCGATCATCTCGCGGAACGAATAGTTGTTCACCTCGGTGTTGTTGTAGAACCACACCTCGCTCTGCATGGCGAACAGCTCGGAAGAGAAGCCCAGATCCTTCAGCACCGCGAACACGTTCTGCTCTTTCAGCGTGCGCTGCGGATTGTCTTCGGTGCCGCCTTCACGCACGAACATGCAGCGCAGCGACAGCTTGGTGGCGGTATCGCACGACTCGCCGCGGAACGCCACCAGATTCTTCTCTTTAGACAGCCGCGGCGTGGTATCGCGCTCGTAGCCCAGCATGCCCATGTGATCCCAGCGCGTGGTCTCGCCGATGATGAACACCACGTAGGTGTCGTCGATGTCCGCCGGCGGTACGTAGGTGAAGTGTTTGCCCGGATCGAACATCGTGCTCTGATCCTGGCTTTCGTCATAGCGGGTGTAGGCAAACAGCCCCAGCGCCGACAGCCAGTTGGACGGCAGATACGAGTGCGCCACCACGCCGCCGTAGCTCGGCAAATCGACGTTGGAAAGCTTCTCTTGCACGCTCTGCTCGTCGTCCAGCATGCGCAGCGGCAGCCAGACCAGCGCCACCACCGCCAGCAATACCAGCAGCGGCTTGATGCGATGACCAGGGGTTTTCAGCTGTTCTATCAGGGTATAGCGCAGGTTGTTTTTCCAGATCAACAGCAGCGGCAAGGCGCTGAGCGCCACCATCCACAGCACGAAGTGCAGGCCAACCACCTCTTTCGACAGATCGATATCGGTGGTCATCACCGACACCACGATGCCGTAGCCGATCACCACATTGAAAAACGTCATGTAGTAGCTGGCGGCAACCGAAATCAACACCAGCAGCGAGGCGACGATGCGATAAAACAGCCGGCCGCCGAGCGATACCAGCCGCATAATGAAGAACGTAAACAGGACGATAGCGATGACTTCCGTCACCGCCGAAATAAGCTTAATTCCCTGAATGCCGTGCGCCAGCGAATCAAAACGGCGATAGAAAACGGATAGGTTTAGAAAGATGCCGATATAGATCGCTAACAATAACGATAAATTCTGCTGTGATAGCGATTTAACTTTGTTCATGTAACGCGGTGGCTCCGGGGACGGTGTAGCGGTTCTGACTCAGTCAGACACTGATTGCGGCTTCTGGTTCAGCCAACCGGCAATAAGCGTTATTTTGCGGGTAATAATCAAGAGAATTCTCACAAAACGGACAAAATTTACCGTTTTTTTGAGCGGTTTTCAGACAGGGCACGCAAGAAAATGGAGGGATAAACCCTCCATTTTTTCCAGATATCGGCAAAAATCTTACTTAACGTTCAGAGTTACATCGATATTTCCACGGGTGGCGTTGGAGTATGGGCACACCACATGCGCCTTTTTCACCAGATCTTCCGCCACGCTGCGCTCGATGCCCGGCAGCGAGATATCCAGCTGCACTTCGATGCCGAAGCCATTCGGGATTTCACCGATGCCGACGGTGCCGTCGATCTTGGCTTCGGCCGGAATTTTGACCTTTTCTTTCGCCGCGACAAACTTCAACGCGCCGAGGAAGCAGGCCGAGTAACCGGCGGCGAACAGCTGTTCGGGGTTGGTGACTTCGCCGCCGGCGCCGCCCATCTCTTTCGGCACGCCCAGTTTCACGTCCAACACGCCGTCGGAGGAGGTCGCACGGCCGTCGCGGCCGCCGGTTGCGGTGGCGTGAGCGCGGTAAACCACTTTCTCAATAGACATCGTTCATTCCTTCTTGCTGGTTGGCGAGATGACTACGGCTTCCACGAGGTAAAGCCGGTCACATATTTATCTTTTGCGATTAAATCGCGCACTACTTATTTTTGACACTTATTAACCAGTGTAGACCACCCCTGCCGTTCTTGCGTCCGGCGCTGGAGGATCAAATCTGATCGATCAGGCTGCCGCGCAGCTTTTCCAACTGCTGTTTGAGCGAGACGATCTCGTCCAGGCTGCAGTCGGTGGCGCACATCACCGCCTCGGGCACCGATTGCGCCCGCTCACGCAGCGCGCGGCCGGCTTCGGTGAGGGCAATGATCACCTGCCGCTCGTCGGTGGTGGCGCGATAGCGCACCAGCAAACCGGCGGTTTCCAGCCGCTTCAGCAGCGGCGTCAGCGTGGCGGAATCGAGGAACAGCCGCTCGCCGATATCCGATACCGTCACCCGATCGCGCTCCCACAGCACCATCATCACCAGGTATTGCGGGTAGGTGAGTTCGAGCTGATTCAACAGCTTGCGGTAGACTTTGTGCAGCGCCAGGTTGGCGGAGTACAGCGCGAAACAGAGCTGCTGATCGAGCTGCAGCAGGTTCTTCGCGTTGGGTTGTGCGGTATCGGTGCTTTTCATGTTTGTGAATATAGATAGTGCACGATGTAATCGCAAGCTATTTCTTGTGAGGTATGCTACCTTTTTTTCATGCAGAGGATGCTCGGAGGGAAAGGAAATGACGAATACGCTTGCAGAACGCGCGCGCCGCTACGCCACCAAGGCGCATGCGGCCATCGATCAGCGCCGCAAATACACCGACGATCCGTACATCGTCCACCCACAGGCGGTGATGGAGCTGGTGCGCAGCGTGCCGCACACCGAAGAGATGCTGGCGGCCGCCTGGCTGCATGACACGGTGGAAGATACGCCCACCACCCTCGGCGATATCGAAAGCCACTTTGGGCCAAAAGTGGCGGAACTGGTGCGAATGTTGACCAACGTCAGCCGCGCCGAGGACGGCAACCGCTTCGAGCGTAAAAACCGCGATCGGCGCCACAGCGCCGGCGCGTCACCGCAGGCCAAAACCATCAAGCTGGCGGATCTGATCGACAACACCCGCTCGCTGCTGGACTACGACAGCCACTTCGCCCAAACCTATCTGATCGAGAAACAGCGCCTGCTGGAAGTGCTGACCGAAGGCGACCCGACGCTGTGGCGCCAGGCCAGCCATATCGTCGAACAGGGGCTGCTCAGATTACAGCAGCCGCCGCACAACGTGCCGGCCAGCTGGTTTGAGCACGCCCGCCGGCGCTACCGCGAGAGCGACGCGGCCTGATCAGAAGGTCACCACCGTTTTCAACGCCGTCACCCAGGCGTCCTGCGTCTCGCTGACGCCCGCCGGGTGATGCCAGTATTGCAGGCCCGGCTGCAGCTGCAGCCACGGCGTGACGTTAACGCGATAATAGAGCTCCGCCGTCACCGAGTGGCCCGGCACCGGCCGATAGTTCGGATCGTGATAATCGCTGATGCCGCTCATCTGGTTGAGATAACGCTGATTGTCTTTGTAGCGGTCGCTCAGCTTCACCACCGAGACGCCGAGCCCCAGCCAGTCGTCCGGCCGCGCATCGAACAGCCCGCGATAGCGGATGCCGGTCGAGGTGGACCAGTGCAGGTAGTTGCTGCGCTGATCTCCCAGCCCCAGGCTGTAGAACACGCTCAGACCGCGGTTGACGTCGTCCGCATGGCGCGTCACCTGCTGGTTGAAACCGGTATACAGGAACCAGGTGCGATCGTGGCTGCGATAGCCCTGCGGATCGCTGGCGCCCGGCCCGCCGGACACCCCTTCATAAAGATCGCTCTGGCGCGCGTTGGTGAACAGCACGCCCAGGTTATACACCCCCGGCAGCTGGTTGACGGCGTGGGTTTTCAGCTCCAGCTCCATCGGCAGCAGGAAGCCTTTGCTGCCCTTGGTGGACCAGCTCCAGGCGTGGCTGCGGCTGGGGGCGCTCGGGTTCTGTTCCATCACGCCGCCCTTGAGCGTCAGGCCATCGGTCAGTTTGTATTGCAGCGTCGTGCCCCAGTAATGCACGTTCCAGTTGTACCAGGTCAACGAGTTGGCGGACTTGCCGCCGCACAGCGTCAGCGTCTGAAAATCGCAGGGGATGATCTGATCGAAATCCTGCACCTTGTTCATCATGCCAATGCGCCACTGCAGCCGGCGATCGAGGAAGGAGCGGCTAAAGGTCAACCAACCCAGCCGGGTAATCGACTGCCCGCCAAAGCTCTCCTGCGACAGATCGGTCAGGCCGACGCGCGGATCCTGCAGGCGATCGCGGGTCAGGTTGTTGTCATGGTTGCGGTTGACGATATTGCCTTCGATCGCCGCGTCCGGAATGCCGGTCAGCGCCTGCAAATCCTGGCTGAAGGTCAGCGAAAACTGGTCGATATACGACGCCTGTTTATCGTGGTTGTAACCGCAACCGGCGTTATACGACAGCTGGCTGAGGTAGCCGAGATTATAGTGGAAGCCGTGATCCTCCAGGATCGGCCTGATCCCCAGCATATCCCCCAACAGCCCGGGCTGCGGCGGCTCAAAGCCGAGCGCCACTCCTTCCCATTTGGCGGTGGGGGCTTCGACGTCCTTGCCGGTTTGCAGCGTTTCCGCCTGCGCCTGGCTACAGAGCAGCGCCAGCGCCGCCAGGGTCATGGAACGAGGTAATAAGCTTTTCATCATTATTATATTTCTCCGCATAACGGCTGACTGCGGGCAACAGCATTCCCTGGGAGAGAATTTCCCATCATGAACAGCAGCGAATAACGTTAGGTTAACGCCCGGCGCTTGCCGCCGGGCTGAAGGGTTAGCGTCGGTCTTTCAGGCTGGCGCCGTTGCTGTGGATCACATCGCGGTACCAGTAAAAACTCTTCTTGCGGCGGCGCTCGAGGCTACCGTTGCCGGCATCGTCCCTGTCGACGTGAATGAAGCCGTAGCGCTTCGACATTTCGGCCTTCGAAGCGCTGACCAGATCGATCGGTCCCCAGCTGGTGTAGCCCATCACCTCGACGCCGTCGTCGATCGCTTCCGCCACCTGCACCAGATGATCATTGAGGTAGTTGATGCGGTAATCGTCGTTGATGCTGCCGTCGGCCTCGACGCGGTCTTTGGCGCCCAGCCCATTTTCGACGATGAACAGCGGTTTCTGATAGCGGTCGTACAGCACGTTGAGCAGGTAGCGCAGCCCGATCGGGTCGATTTGCCATCCCCACTCCGAGCTGGCCAGATGCGGGTTCGGCACCATATCGAGAATGTTGCCGCGCGCCGTCTCATACTGCTCCGGGTCGGCGGTGACGCAGCCGCTCATGTAGTAGCTGAACGAGATGAAATCGATGGTTTCACGCAGCGTTCGCCGATCTTCCTCGGTGATCGCCACCTGAATGCCGTTTTCACGGAAGAAGCGCTGCATATAGGCCGGGTAATAGCCGCGCGCCTGCACGTCGCCGAAGAACAGCCAGTCGCGGTTTTGCCGCTGGGTTTCCAGCAGATCTTCCGGCTTGCAGCTCAGCGGATACAGAATGCCGCCCAACAGCATGTTGCCGATTTTGCCCTCCGGCACGATCTCGTGACAGGCCTTCACCGCTTTGGCGCTGGCCACCAGCTGATGGTGGATCGCCTGATAGATGGCGCTCTTGTCGCTCTCCGGCGGCAGACCGACGCCGGTGAAAGGCGCGTGCAGCGACATGTTGATCTCGTTGAAGGTCAGCCAGTGTTTGACCTTGTGCTTGTAACGTTCGAACACCGTGCGCGCGTAGCGCTCGAAGAAGTCGATGGTGCGCCGATCGCCCCAGCCGCCGTAGCGTTTCACCAGGCCGTAAGGCATCTCATAGTGCGACAGCGTGATCAGCGGCTGAATGCCGTATTTCGCCATCTCATCGAACAGCCGATCGTAAAACGCCAGCCCGGCTTCGTTCGGGGTCTCTTCATCGCCCTGCGGGAAAATGCGCGTCCAGGCGATCGAGGTGCGCAGGCACTTGAAACCCATTTCGGCGAACAGCGCGATATCCTCTGGGTAACGATGATAGAAATCGATCGCCACGTCCTTGATGCCGCTGTCGCCCGCCGTGCGCGGCGTGATGGCGCCGAAGATGCCCTGCGGCTGCAGATCGGAGGTCGACAGCCCCTTGCCGTCGGCCTGATACGCGCCTTCAACCTGGTTCGCCGCTACCGCGCCGCCCCACAGAAAATGTTGCGGAAACTTGCCGTTCATCGCTTGCTCCTCAATTAACGTAATAAAGTCAGCAGCGGCGCCTGTTCCTGCACCGGAGACAGGCCGCTGGTCAACACGTCCACGTAGTCATCGCTGTTGCTGATGATGATCGGCGTGGTGGTGTCATAGCCGGCGGCATGGATCGCCGCCTGGTCGAACTCGATCAGCAGATCGCCCGGGGCGACCCGCTCGCCTTCCCGCACGTGGGCGGTGAAATGCGCCCCGTCCAGCTTCACGGTATCGATGCCGACGTGAATAAGAATCTCCGCACCGTCGTCCGATTCGATGCCGATGGCGTGTTTGGTTTTGAACAGCGACGCCACGCTGCCGCTCACCGGCGCCACCACGCGCCCCTGCTGCGGCGCGATCGCCACGCCTTTCCCCAGCAGGCCGCTGGCGAAGGTCGCGTCGTTCACCTGATCCAGCGGCACGATGTCGCCGGCGATCGGGCTGAGGATGGCCTGTTTGCGGTTGAGCGGCGCGGCGGCTTCAGGCTGCGCCGCGTCTTCCGCCGGCGTAACGCCAAACAGATAGCTGGCCAGCGCGGCGAACACGAACGACAGCAGGGTGCCGCCGATCGCGCCCCATACCGTGGCGTCGATGCCGCCGCCGGGGATAATCTGCGCGAAGGTGAACACGCTCACCAGGCCGAACGAGTAAACCGAAGTATGGAAGTAGCCGATCACCGCGCCGCCCAGCGCGCCGCCGATGCAGCCGAAGATGAATGGGCGTTTGTTCGGCAGCGTGACGCCATACACCGCCGGCTCGGTGATGCCGAAAATCCCGGCGCCGATAGCCGAAGCGGACAGCGCCCGCAGTTTGGCGTCGCGAGTGCGCAGCATCACGCCCAGCGTGGCGCCGACCTGCCCCATCACCGCCGGCAACAGCAGCGGCACCATGGTGTCGCGCCCCAGCACGCTCAGGTTGTTGATCATCAACGGCACCAATCCCCAATGCAGGCCGAAGATCACGCACACCTGCCACATCGCCCCCATAAAGGCGCCGGCGATGATCGGGTTAAAGGCGTAAATGCTCTGATAGCCGTTGGCCAGCAGGTGGCTGAGCCAGGTTGCCGCCGGGCCGATCAGCAGGAAGGTCAACGGCACGGTGATCGCCAGGCACAACAGCGGCGTGATGAAATTGCGCAGCGCACTGTGGATCACCCGGTTAAACAGCGGCTCCAGGCGGCAGGACACCCAGGCCGCAAAGATGATCGGGATCACCGACGAGCTGTAGTTGATGAAGGTCAGCGGAATGCCGAAGAAATACTCGCGCACCGCGCCCGGCTGCTGCGCCGCTTCGAAGGCCGCTATCATCAGCGGGTGCGTCAGCGCGCCGCCGATCGCCATGGTGACGAACGGGTTGCCGCCGAATTTTTTCCCGGCGGTATAGCCGAGCATGATCGGGAAGAAGTAGAACAGCGCGTCGCTGGCGGCGAACAGCATTTTGAAGGTGCCGCCGCTCTCCAGCAGCCAGCCGCAGGCCAGGCTCAGCGCCAGGAAGCCTTTCAGGATCCCCGAAGCGGCCATCACCCCGAGCAGCGGGGTAAAAATGCCGGACACCAGATCGATAAAGCGGCTGAGCAGGTTGTCTTTTTTGCCGCCCGCGTCGTCGCTCGACGCGCCTTCGGCCAACCCGCCGACCCGATTGACCGCGTCGAACACCTCCGCCACGTGGTTGCCCACCACCACCTGGAACTGGCCGCCGCTTTCCACCACCATGATAACGCCCGGATTTTTCTTCAGCGCTGCCGCGTTGGCGCGATTGTCGTCGCGCAGTTTGAAACGCAGGCGGGTAGCGCAATGCACCAGGCTTTTCACATTGTCGCGGCCACCGACGCCGGCCAAAATCTCACTGGCTAATGTGTCATATTTCATACTGTTATCCTTAGACTTCGCGTTCTGCCGCTCCCCGCCCCGCGCTGGCCTGGCGCTGAGGCGAAATTCGGCGCAAAAAAAAACCTAAACCTCGCGGCCTCTGCCCCATCGGGGAACAGAAACGCGAGGTTTAGGTTTTGCCTGCCGTAGCAGTAACAACCCTAAATCGGTTGAGTTATGACGTTAACACCGCGGATTTTGCCGGGGCAAGCCTTTGCGTCGGCAAATTGCCGAACTGTGATCGGGCGGGCAAAACCGACCTGAGGTATCAAATAAGGCCTGTCGCCCTCTATCGGCTTCAGCACAGCAGTGATATATCGCGCAGGCGGAATAGAGAGGGGGCGGAATATCGCCCGCCTCAGGCAAAAACATAAGATTAACTAACCTAATAATTCACGATCAGGCGAAAGCAAAGCGCTCGTCCATCCACTGTCAATCCCCGCTTTTTTGGTCGAAATCGGCAATCCATAAGGCAAATAGATCGCCAAACTTGATTGCGCATCGTTAACATTCCACGATATTCACCTGCGCAAAAATCACCATGTGCAATTGATAATGGTGAAAGAAACATCAGAATGACTAATTAAAACGACTGGACAAAAGTCACGCGGGCGATTATTACTGGTCAACGCGTAATCGATTGTAAGGATGACAGCGACCATGACGTTGCGGACTGAGTTGGGACGGATTCTGATCACCGGCGCCGGCGGCCGGGTAGCCACGGCGTTTCGCCAGGCGATGGGCGATCGCTACGCGCTGCGGCTGGCGGAAAGGGATGTCAGCCTGCTGCACGATCTGCAGCCCGGCGACGAAGTCATCAGCTTCAACATCGCCGATCTCGACGCCTGCCGCGCGGCCTGCGCCAATATCGACACCGTGTTGCATCTGGCCGCCGATCCCTCCCCCGATGCCGACTTTTGCGGTTCGTTGATGGACAACAACATTCTCGGCACTTTCAATATTTTCCGCGCGGCGAAAGACGCCGGCTGCCGCCGGGTGGTGTTCGCCAGCAGCGCACAGGCGGTGGAAGGCTATCCGCTCGATTACCAAATCCGCCCGGATGACGCGCCGAAACCGAAAAACCTGTACGGCGCCAGCAAGGCGTTCGGCGAAGGCATCGCCGCCTACTTCGCCCATCAGGAAGGGCTTTCCGCCCTGTCGGTGCGCATCGCCAACTTCACCACCCTCAGCCCGGGCGATCGGCTCAGCGCCCGCGACATGAGCGCGTTTCTCAGCCATCGCGATGCCGCCGATCTGCTGGAGCGCTGCATTCGCGTCGACGGGGTGCAATATGCGGTGGTGCACGGGGTTTCCAATAACCGCTACACGCGTTTATCGCTGGAAGAGACCCGTCGCCTGCTCGGCTACGCCCCGCAGGACGATGCGTTCAGCCTGCTCGGCTTTGAGTGAGCGCGGCGGGGAACCCCGCCGCACGCTGTCGTTTTAACCGTTGGCGTAGGCCACTTTTTCGGCCTGACGGTGGGTGAACAGCACCAGCAGCAGCGCCAATCCGGCAATAATCGCCCCCATCACCGGCACGAAGCTGTATCCCAGCCCGGCGGAGACTACCGCGCCACCGGCGGCGGCGCCCAGCGCATTGCCCAGGTTAAAGGCACCGATATTGACCGAAGACGACAGCCCCGGCGCTTCACTGGCGACACGCATCACGCGCATCTGCAGCGGCGGCACCACGGCAAAGGTCGCCGCGCCCCAAATCACCATGCTGACTGCGGCGCCGATTTCACTGCGCGCCAGGAACGGGATCACCAGCATAATGACCACCAGCAGCAACAGGAAGCCTTTCAGCGTCGCGCTTTCGGAGCGGTCGGCGAACTTGCCGCCGAGGTAGTTGCCGATGGAGAAACCGACGCCGATCAACACCAGCATAGACGTCACGAACAGCGGTGTCGCATCGGTGATGTGCTGCAACACCGGCGAGATATAGGTATAGAGCGTGAACATCGCGCCCGCGCCCAGCACGGTCGTCAGCAAGGCGGACAGCACCTGAGGGCGCACCAATACCGACAGCTCGCGTTTCACATCCGGACGCGCGCCGGCGCTGCCTTGCGGCAACGAGAACCACAGCCCCAGCATGGCGATCACGCCCAGCCCGGCCGTCGCCAGGAACGACATGCGCCAGCCGATGGTTTCACCCAGCCAGGTCGCGGCGGGCACCCCGCCGATATTGGCGATGGTCAGGCCCATAAACATGGTCGCCACGGCGCTGGCCTGTTTCTCCTTCGGCACCACGCTGGCGGCCACCACCGATCCGAGGCCAAAGAACGCGCCGTGGTTCAGGCTGGTGATGATGCGCGACAGCATCAGGGTGGTGTAGTCAGGCGCAACGGCCGACAGCACGTTACCCAGAGTAAAGATCGCCATCAGGAAGATCAGCGCGCTTCTGCGTGCCCGGTGAGAAAGCAGCAACGTCATCAGCGGTGCGCCGACCATCACGCCGACGGCGTAGGCGCTGATCAACATGCCGGCCATCGGGATGGAGACGTCCACCCCTTTGGCGATGGTCGGCAGCAACCCCATCGGGGAAAACTCGGTCGTGCCGATGCCGAACGCCCCCACCGCCAGGGCTAATAAGGGAAAGTTAATTTTCATTCAACAACTCCGGTTAACCGCTGCCGAAGCGCGGGAAAGTTAAGATGCCAAAAGTATGACATTGATCACACCAAAGATAAGCAGGCGGGAGGCTAAAAGACTTTTGCGATTTTGTTAAAAATCGTGGGGAAAAACAGCAGCCGACTCTATCTCAACCACGCGCCGACAGGCAATAGCCGCCGTCGCCCGAGCGCACATCGGGTTCATTCCCGCCACCTGCGGCAAGCCGGCGGCCACCGCAACTATTGAACACAGAGCAAAAGTGTTTTGTTATTGTGCGCGTTTTTAGAATTAAACGACGAAATATAATGGCCTCAGTAAAACATCAATGCCCTACGGCCCCATTCACACAGAGGGAAGCGCCATGCTTTTTGACTCGTATTCTTTAAACGGTTTATCGCTGAACAATCGCATCGTCATGCCGCCCATGACCCGCTCTCGGGCCGGCGCCGGCGACGTCGCCACCGACATGATGGCTGAATATTATGCCCAGCGCGCCAGCGCCGGGCTGATCGTCAGCGAAGGCACGCAGATTAGCCAGCAAGGCCAGGGTTATGCCTGGACGCCCGGCATTTACACCCCGGAACACATCGCCGGTTGGAAAAAAGTCACCGACGCCGTACATCAGGCCGGCGGCAAGATCTTCGCGCAGCTTTGGCACGTCGGCCGCGTGTCGCATACCATTCTACAGCCTGGCCACGCCGCGCCGGTCTCCTCCTCCGCTATCCAGGCCGATGGGGTCAAGGTATTTGTGGATGTCGAAGGCCGCGGGCCGGAACATGGCGTGGGTGAAATGGTGCAACACTCCGCACCGCGCGCCTTAACGCGGGAAGAAATTCCGGCGATCGTCAATGACTACGCTCAGGCGGCCCGCAACGCCATCGCCGCCGGTTTCGATGGCGTAGAGCTGCACGGCGCGAATGGCTATCTGATCAATCAGTTTATCGACTCGCGGGAAAACCAGCGCGACGACGAATACGGCGGTTCACTGCAAAATCGCCTGCGTTTCCTGCGGGAAGTGGCGCAGGCGGTAGCGGACGCCATCGGCAAAGAGAAACTGGGCGTGCGCCTGGCGCCGCTGACCACCCTGATGGGCTCGCAGGACGATACCCCGGAAGCCACCTATCTGGCGGCGGCCAGCGTGCTGAACGATATCGGCGCCGCTTACATTCACATCGCCGAAGCGGACTGGGATGACGCCCCGGTGATGCCGGCGGCGTTCAAAGAATCACTGCGCCTGATTTTCCGCGGCACGCTGATTTACTCGGGCAAATACACGCGTGAACGCGCTGAAGAAGCGCTGGCCAAAGGCTGGGCGGATCTGATCGGCTTCGGCCGCCCGTTCATCGCCAACCCGGATCTGCCTCACCGCCTGCAACACGGGCTGGCGCTGAATGCGCCCATTAAAGAGAAATTTTTCGGCGGCAGCCGTGAAGGCTACACCGATTACCCGGCGATCGGGTAACGCTCGCCGACAACGCCGGCTCAAGCCGGCGTTATTTTTTTCTGTGCTTCGATCCAGTCAAGAAATTGCATCATTCTGTCGCTAAAATCCGCGTCATTCGCCTCCCCTGCCGCGTGCGCTAACCAATAGTCCATTTCATCGCGCTGCTCTGCATAAAGCGCCAACAGCTGATCGGCATAGTCGGTTAGCGTTATCGGCCAGAACGGGCTCCCCTCGGCGCGCAACATATTGGTGGCGCGGATCAGCTTTCTGGCCGCTTCGCGCTTTAAGCGCCTCTCATCCGATACCGTCCTTGCCTGCAGCAGTTGCTCCCGATAACGCGCCAACGCGGGCCGTAAATCAGCATTGACCGCCAGCGCGATGCGCCGATCGGGACGAAACAGCGAAAAAGCGGCGGACACGTCTTCGCCCCACAGGCATCGGCAGTGATGCTTCAGCCAAAATCCCCAGGAATCGTGATGCTCCGGCGCCAACGCTTCATCAACGCTGCCGATGTCAAAGTCGACCTTGCTCACGATCCGCTGCTCCAGCTGAAAGGCTTGCCGCCACGCTTCAAGGCGCTGCAACGCCCCGCTATCGGCCGGCTTGATGAGCAACAGCGTGATGTCCAGATCGGACACGCCGGGAAGGGCTTCGCCGCGCGCGACGCTGCCGTAGAGGTAAATGCTGTGGATGAGCGCCGGGAATTGGCGCGGCAGCCCCGCCGTCAGCGCCTCCAGCAGCGGGATAAAAGCCTGCTGCAGCGGAAATGCCGTCACCGTGGGAATCAACGCCACCTCATCCCCTCCCATTGCGCACTTTGCCCGCGCGCAGTTCGATGTTCCGCTGCAGTTCGCGCAGCCCGCCGGCCAGGAAGCAGGCTTCCGCCAGCACGAACAGCGGGCCGATGATAAGGCCCGTCACGTCGTCCATAAACGCCGGTTTTCGCCCCTCCCAAAAGTGCCCGACAAACTGAAACAGCCAGCCGACGACGAAGCCGCCGATGCCGACGCTCAACCACGCCGCCGTCGACAGCGACGCCACCCAGGCGCCGAACCCGAGGCACAGCAGCAGCAACGCCAGCATCATGATGCCAAGGCGCAGGTTCAGCCGCAGGTAATAGAGCGCCGAGACGATAACCGCCGCGCAGGCCGGCGAAAACGGCAGCCCTCCCGCGCCCCACGCCGGCCGGGAGAGCAGCGCCAGCAGGCTGATGACGATCAGGGGGATACCGATAAAATGCGTGGCGATATTGCGCGCATCGCGGTGATAGGCGGCATAAGCGGCAAGGTGATCTTCCAGACTTCGCATGTTGACCTCCGGTATGTGCGGCCTTCGTCGCCGAACGCGCGCAGCCGCATGCGGCTGCCCTTACCCATAGCTTAGCGCGGGATCACCAATACCGGTTGACCGATCTCATCCAGCAGGCCACGCGTGACGGAAGCGTTCAGCCAGCGCCCCAACGAAGACAGGTGGCGGTGCGAGATGATCAACAGATCGCAGTTGAACAGCGCCATCTGTTCCGGGATCACCTCGATGGGCGAGCCCGCGGCCAGCAAGCCCTGGGCATTGAAGCCCTGCTGTTTCAGCGCCCGCGTCACCTGCCCGACCTGCTTTTCCGCCAGCGCTTCTTCCCGTTGGGCGGCGGGATACTCCTCGCGCTCATCGCTGTCGAAACGCAGGCCGCTGCGGCTGAGCGTGAAGGCATTGTCCACCACCGTCAGCACAATCACGCCGCCGATGCTGCCTTGCAGGCGCGCCATAAATTCCAGGGCGTTGCCGCTGTGTTCAAAGCAGTCCACCGCCAATAACACTCTCTCAATCATAACCATCCTCACTCGCCCGAGTTAAATCGCGCCCTTGAAATTGGCTTCGCCCTTTTTCCAATAACCTTTGGCAAACAAGGCGGCGCGGGAAATGCCCATTTCGTTGATAAAACGCGCCTTCAGATAGGCGGCGACCTGGTGCTCGCAGGCCAACCACACCTGCCCTTCGCCGGCCGGCAGCTCGCAATGGCTGACGGCCTGCACCAGCGGGCTGTTCATCACGCTGTCGAAATGTCGGGTGCGGATTTGCCAGCTGTTCACCTGCAAAAAGGAGCAATCGACGTCCTGGATCTCCTGCGCATCGCCCACCTCGGCGAACCACAGCACCGGCAACGGGGCGGAGAGCGAGGCGAGAATGGTGCGCATGGCGGGCAGCGCGGTCTCATCACCCAGCAACAGCAGCCAGCGAGTTTGCGGCAACAGCCGAAAGCCGCCGGAGCAAGGGCCGGCGAACCCCAGCTTGTCGCCCGGCATCGCGTCGCGCGCCCAGTTCGACGCCGGGCCTTCGCCGTGCAGCACCATGTCGATATCGAAGGTGCGGGCGAGTTTGTCGATGCCGCTCAGGGTGTAGGCCCGCCCGGCCAGCGTGTCGCGCCACGGGAAGAACACCTTGACCCAGCTGGCCGGCTCCTGCGCGCGCGGATCGGCGATAAACTTATCCACATCGTCGCCGCTCAACGTGATGCGCCTGATCCGAGCGGTGACTTGCCGCACGGCGCTCACCCGGGCCTCCCGTTTGCGGCGGGTGTCCCTTTCCAGCATCTCGTCAACAATCTTATTCAGCGTGTTGTGCATCAGCCTTCTCCTGTGGCGCCGCAGACGGGTAGGTGAGTTCCCAGCCGCCGCCCAGCGCTCGATAGATATTCACCACGGCGATCGCCGTCTCTTCCTCTGAAACAATTTGCGCGGACTGCAGATCCAGCAGCGCGCGCTGCGTGCTCAGCACGTGGATAAAATCGCTGGCGCCGTTCAGATAGCTGTCGCGCGCCAGCGCAAACGCGTGCCGGTTGGCGGCCAGCGCCTCGGCCAGGTGCGTCTGGCGGCGCTGTTGGGCGCGATAGCCGGAAAGCGCGTCGTCGATCTCGTGCCAGGCACGCAGCACCGTTTGCTGGTAGGCGATGGCCATTTCCTGCTGGCGATATTCGCTCAGGCGTACCCGCTGGGTGATTTTCCCTCCGTCGAACAACGGCAGATACAAAACGGGGCCGATGGCGAAGGTATGCGTGGACCAGCTGCCCATATCCGACAAGGCCAATGCCTGGTAGCCCGCGTTGCCGGTCAGCGTGATGCGCGGGTAGTAGTCGGCGGTGGCGACGCCGATCTCGGCGGTCGCCTGATGCAAACGCTCCGCCGCTTCGCGAATATCCGGCCTGCGCAGCGCCAGATCCGACGGCACCCCCATCGGCACCGCGCGCGCCAGCGTCGGCAGCGGCCCCGGCGGCGACAGCATCGCGTTCAGCGCGCCCGGCCGCTCGCCCAACAACAGGCCGATGGCGTTAATCAGCCGTTCTTGCCGGTCGGCCAACGTCGGCAGCAGGGCATCCACCTGCGCCAATTGCACCTGCGCCTGATCGATATCCAGTTCGTTGCCCGCGCCGCTTTGATAGCGGCTTTGCGTCAGCTGCAGCGTACGCAGCGCCGTAGCACGGTTTTCCTGCGCCACCGCCAGCTGCTGCTGCGTGGCGCGCAGGCGCAGATAGTCGCTCGCCACCTCCGCCGTCACCGACGTCAGCAGCGCGCGCCGATTCTCCTGCGAAGCGGCGAAGCCGGCGCGCGCGCTTTCCGAGGCGCGGCGCAGCTTGCCCCACATGTCCAGCTCCCAGGCGGCGCTGAAGCCGCCGCGCCAGAGGTTGTAATCCGCCTCTCCGCCGTTGCCGGACGGATCCATGCTGCCCACCGAGGTAGCTCGCTGGCGCTGATAGGCGCCATCCAGGCTCAGATCCGGCATCAGCGCCGCCTCCGTCCCCCCCAGCAGGGCGCGGCTCTGTTGCAGGCGCGCCGTGGCGAGCTGCAGATCCAGGTTACCGGCCGCCACGCGCTGCACCAGCTGCGACAGCGGCGCATCGTTGAATATCGACCACCAGACCACCGGCAATGCCCCGCCGCCGGCCTGCTCACCCCAGCTCTCGGGCAGCGCACTCTGCGGCCGAGCGTAGTCCGGCCCTACCGCCCGGCAGCCGCTCAGCGCCATCAACAGCAGCGGGATCACGGCTCTGTTCATTGCAGGCCTCCGTCCAGCGTATTGATGCTGACGTCCGCAGACATGCCGACGCGCAGGGCGCTCAACAAGGCGGCATGCTCTTTGTTGATATCAAATACAATTTTCACCGGGATGCGCTGCACGATCTTGGTGAAGTTGCCGGTGGCGTTCTCCGGCGCCACGGCCGCGAAGCTGACGCCGGAAGCCGGTGCGATGCTGTCCACCTGCCCTTTCAGCGTTTGGCCGGGAAAGGTATCGATATGGATGTCTACCGACTGCCCGTGCGCAATGTTTTCCAACTGGGTTTCCTGGTAGTTGGCGATGATGTACAGCTTGTCCTGCGGCACGATGGCCAGCAGCGCATCGCCCGGTTTGACGAACTCCCCGACCCGCAGACTTTTCTTGCCGATCACGCCGCCGATCGGCGCGGTGATGCGGGTGTAAGACAGGTTCAGTTCGGCCATCGCTTTCTTGGCCTGCGCCAGCATCAGCTCGGCATCGCTGTCCGCCAGCTTGGCCTGCAGCACCTGCTCCATGTTTCGCGCCGCTTTGAGCGTCGCCTCCGCCTGCGCCACATTGGCGGAAAGCGTGTGCACCCGCGTTGTCGCCTGCTGCGCCGCCTGCTGCGACCCCGCGCCGCTGCTGGCCATTCTCTGGTAGCGGTTCTGCTCCTGACGCGCAAACGCCAGCTCCGCCTGCGCCGCCTGCCGCTCCGCCAGCGCGGCGGCGATCAGCGCGCTCTGCCGGGTGAGGTTGGCCCTGGCGTCGTCCTGCCGGGCGCGGGCGGATTGCTCCTGCGCCGTCGCCTGCGCAAGGGCAACGTTGAATTCACGCGGATCGATCACCGCCAGCAACTCCCCCTGTTTAACCCACTGGTTGTCCCTGACCAATACCTGCGCAATTTCACCGGCAATCTGCGGAGAAATACGCGAGATATCGGCGCGAATATAGGCGTCGTTGGTATTCTGCTGTGTCTCTTTAATAAAAAACTTATTCATTAATAACCCCAGCGTAATGACGGTAACCGCCAATACGGCGACGGCGACTTTTTTGTTAGCCATAAAAGTGACTCCACTTAATATTTATTTCTGATGATAAAATGTCAGGCGGCGACCGAACGCGGCGGATAAATACGGGTCGGCATAACTAAAATCAGCGCGGTCAGTAATAACGCCAGGCCGGCAACCAACAGATAAAGATCGGCGCTGGCCAGCACGTGGCCCTGCCGGGCGGCAAGCTGCGCCAGCTGCTCCGCCGACCCCGATGCGCTGCTGTAGGCCGAGCCAAAACCGTCGGCGATCGTGCCGGCGTGATAGTCCCCTCGCTGTCGGCTGAGCAGCGCGATGGCGCCGCCGGCCGCGGTGGCGGCGAAGCCCTTCACCGCGTTAAACCAGGCCGCCGCAAACGGCCCGTCGGTCGGCAACAGCCCACCGGTCGCCTGCATCAGCAGGGGGATGATCGCCATCGGTTGCGCGACCGCCTGCAACAGCGCGATAACGCGAAACGTCTCGCCGTTCCATTCCGGCGTCAGCTGGGCGGCCAGCACGCAGGCGGTGGCCATCAACAGCAGGCTGATCGCCAGTACCCAGCGGCAATCCACCCGCGGCGTATTGCAAATAATGGCGACAATCGGCAGCGTAATTAATTGCGGCAACGCCACCCACAGCATTAAGTCGGAAGTTTGTTCCTGACGATAGCCCTGAATCGCGGATAAATATCCCGACGTAATATTGACCAGCGACACCATAATTAACAGCACGCCACCCAGCGTAATTAAGGAGAAAGACAAATTCCTTTTGCTTAATAGCTGCAAATTAAAAAAAGGCAGCGGGTGATACCATTCGTTAATCAGAAATAACGCCAATAATCCGCCGCCGCCCAATAATAAAACGTAGATCAGCGGCGAGTTCAGCCAGTCGAGCCGCTCCCCCTGTGAAATGCCCACCGTCAGCATGCCGAGCGCCATGCCGCCGAGCAGCAGGCCGCGCCAGTTGAACTGCCGCAGGCGCTCCAGCCGCAGAGGATCCTGCGGCAGACCGTAGCCGATACACACAGCGGCAATCGCCATCAGCGGCAGGTTCCAGTAGAAGTACCCACTCCAACCCCAGTGAAAGGCGAAAGCGGCGGCGGTGGCGCCCAGCGTAGCGCTCCAGGCCGAGACCCAGCCGTAGGCGCCCAGCCCCAACACCTTGATCAGCGGCGGCATAAAACGCAGCACCACCGTCATCAGCATCGGCGGCAACGCGCCGCCGGCGAAGCCCTGCAGGCTGCGCACCGCCAGCAACACGCCATACTGTTCTCCCAACCAGGGCGTCAGCAGCCCGCCGGCCAGGTAAATGCCGCACATCGTCAACGCCACCCGGCGCAACGAAAAGGTCGGCCAAAAACAGGGGGTGAACCCGGAACCGATCACAAAGCCGGTAACGTAACAGGTGGTCAGCCAACTGCCGGCATCGAAACTCAGCAGCATGCCGCCCTGTATATCCGCCAGCGCGAACTTGCTGGCGTTTTCCCCCACGCCGCTGGCCATCACCGCCAAAAACACGCCGAACAATCCCAGCCAGGTGCGGCCGTTGATTTCGCCGGCGCTGGCGAGCCACCGATTTTTGTGGTGCGGCGTAACAGACACCTCAACCATTCCCCACTCCTGCTGTTTCAGCCTCAATCTTTGTTGTCGTGGGCAGTATCCGGACTTATTTCGATTGTTTAAAATGAAATGATGTAATTAACTAATTGCACAAAACGCAATCCATTGAACGCACCACCACCGGAGAGGCCATGCCGCAAAAAATTGATTTCAACCTGATCTATGCGCTGAATCTGCTGCTGGAAGAAGGGAGCGTGAGCGGCGCCGCCGAGAAGATGAATCTGAGCGCGCCGGCGATGAGCCGCATTCTGGGGCGCATCCGCCGGCAGTTCGACGATCCGATCATGGTCAGGGCCGGCAAGCATCTGGTGCCGACGCCGCGCGCGCTGGAGTTGAAACGCCAGCTCGGCGAGATCATCGAGCAGGCCGCCGCGCTGATCGCACCGAATGATGCGTTCGAACCCGGCAAGCTGACCCGAACCTTCACCATTCGCGCCAACGACATTTTTATCGGCGCGCTGGCGGGCGGCTTGCTGGAGACGCTGCGGGACATGGCGCCGTTAAGCGGCCTGAAGTTTATCGCTGAAAGCGACGGCGAGGATGACGCGCTGCGCAGCGGCAAGGTGGATCTGGTGATCGGTTCCTCGCGCGACTGGCACCCGGAAATCAAGACGCAGAGCCTGTTCACCAGCACCTTTCAGGCGCTGGTGCGCCCTGGGCACCCAATCATCGGCCGGGTAACGCCCGAAACCCTGACTCATTACCCGCATATCAGCGTCTCCCGCCGTGGGCGCACGCAGGGGCCGATCGACGACGCGCTGCGCGATCTCGGCCTGCAGCGCAACGTCGCCCTGACCCTGCCGGGCTTCCATTCGGCGATGATGCTGACCATGAAATCGGACTTTATCCTGCCGCTGCCGCGCCACGTACTGCAGGGGGTGAGCAACATCCACCTGCCGTTGGCGGAGATCGAGCTACCGCTCGAGCTGGAATCGGTGTTTATCGTGCAGGCCTGGCACCCGCGCCTGGATCGCGATCCGGCGCATCGCTGGCTGCGGCAGACCATCAAGCAGTTCTTTTTGCAGAGGGAGTGAGGGGGTTAGGGGTTGGGGAGAAGAGACGCTCGCGGCAGAACCCAAATACGCCTGCCAGATAAGCCGGTAATATGGCATTTTGCCGAAGCCCTGCGCATACTCAGACGTCTTGGGTAAACCGAGCGGCGCGGGCAATGGCATCGATGTTCCATTTCGCCAAGCACGAAACAGAAAGGAACTCATGCGCAGGGAGGCGAAAATGACCAAAGTGTATTATTGGAAAAGTCAGGCGTGGGGCGTGACTTACTTTTTTATCGCGCTTTATTACATCTATTCTTTCCAGGACATGGTGAATATCGCACTTTCGTTGATCCTCTCCATCCTGAGCTTTTTACTGTATCCCTGTGCTAAAAAAGGCACTGAAACGGCCGCCCTGCAGTTCACGAGTGAAGAATTTTGGCACCGCGGACTGTTCGCCGATACCATAGGCAAAAATGGCGTGCTGATCCTGTATTATGCATTCTGTTATGTCATGGCCCTGCCGCTGGGCGCCCTGTATCTGCTTGCCCTGTTTCTCAGAAATAAAAAGGCCGCGTAAGCGGTTTTTACGTCAACGGCTTACTGCCTCATAGTCCTTCTTCATGAACGTTTCTTCTACCCACGCAAGCTGCACTAACACAAAGCGAAAGAAGCAAACTCACTCTACCGGAGCCGACAATCACAGAGGAGGTTGGGAGATATTGATTGGCGGAAGATCACAGGAGTATCAAAATCAACGCAACATACTGTTTTAAATAAAATAATTATGAATCACCATGTCATATTATACACACATATATACATACTTGTTACCGCTACATTCAGAGTTGTTTAAATTACAGCCAATACCGGCGCTTACTCCACTTACAAAAAAGATTTATCGCAAAACTGTTCACCCTATACACCTTTTTATTTTACCCTTTTATTTCAATGCATTGAATGGTGTATGGCTACCTTCTCGGTGTACACCCCTGTTCACCTACAGGGTGAACAGTCTGAATCGCAGGCACAAAAAAACCGGCCTGAGCCGGTTTGGGGAACGCTTGTCGTTATGATATTGGCCGTTCAAGCGGCCGATAGGATGCCCTGGTGCTGCTGCATGTATTAGAGTCACTGCCACTATAGGCGGCGCTGCGATTGAGCGTCCAATGGGTTCGGCAGATCAATAACGGCCTATTGATCGGCCCGGCCGATCGACTCGCTCATTGTCACACTGCACCACACTTCGGCAGCCAGTCCGCCTCACATTCCTCACTCAATATCAGGTTGGTTTGTATTCCGTGCTTGGTGCGGCGTTTCAGCAACGTGTGTTCCTACTCTTTCAGCGTCTGCGGCACCGCCTAGCCGAACGCCGTCAGGTTCATCACTTGCTGATACCCCCTTGCAGCCGTAAACGACAGGTAGGCGTGGTACAGGTTGCAATGCGATATACTACCGGTCACTGAATTACATCAGGTTTTTATTAACCGCCAGTATCACCGACGGGATATGGATCCACGTAGGCGGCCCGATATTTCAGCTCTATGATGAGCACATTTTCGTCAGTGAAGGCATCAATGCTCGCCCTTTATAATTCGCCCCCTAGACAGCATGAAAATAAGCAATTGAATTTTAAAAAATTACGCCAACTCATATTCTTCGTAAAAAACCAAGAAGACACTGAATAAAAATAGATGCCCCTCTTGTTTTACAAACATCTCTAGCGTACGAAAACATTTGCATAGAAACAGCGCACTCTACACACATTAGAATAAAAAAGGTTTAATTTAATAATCACAATACATATCATTTCACCCCAGTTTCAGAACTATCCCTCTATAAAACAGCGACCTACCCAAGATAAATCCTATATCGCAACACTTACTTATAAAATCATCTTGCCAATCTCTTTATTTTCACTTAATAATTAAAGTTCGATTCCATTATTAACAACCCGGGATATTACTAGCACACTTCACTATAATAATCAGTCAACGGCGCCGCTTTCTGCAATCGAGCCTCGTTAATTCATTAGGCAGCTTAACGATAAAATCGTTACCACCCTGAAAAAACATATCCCAACAGCCTCTATTCCACTCTAAAACGCATTATTATATTCTGATTTTAATAATATTCTGAGTGAGAAAGCCCCCCGTGGTTAATTATGTCAACAATGTTCAGAGCACTGTATTTCAAAGAGCAAACATCAATAGCCATACTTATGACGCCATATGAAGAAAAAAACATCAACACATTATAAAATGCACAACAATTACATGCCATTAGCGTTAAAAACACCTTCTCCATCAAACCTTGATAAATAGCAGACAATAAATTAACAATCATCTATTAGAATGGCATAAAAACCGCCAATCAATAAACATGCAAAAGTCAAAGAATAGTGCTTGCAGGATATGAATCTTGAAAAAAAACATTATCTACGAATTACTCTCGGGACAGATCGTCCCAGGCCCTGTCTGGAGGAAGAAGAGCTTCCGTGCAAAGTTCTTACTTCGACTTATTTTATACTATTCACCGACTAAAAAGGCACTATCCATTTTAACTCAACAGAGTGATTTAAAATCGATATTATATCATCAAAACACATTCCCTTGTAAAACGCACAGGCAATACCTGATGCGCAACCTTAATGCCAAACAACGCGCATCGGCTATTGTCAGCCATTACCGATATGTGTCTTCCCTCAACAACAAAATGCTGTCCAATGCGCTGATATCACAAGAAGAAACGATTTTGGCTGAATTCACCGGCAGAGAAGAGGCGCGTTTTACCATTTCAGCCTCTTGTGCGCACAAGGCAGAACGAGAAGGTGAGTCAACGCTATGGCTGCGTGGTGACAATAATGTGTTACTCGCCAGCGTGACCTTTTCGGCCGTGTCCGAAGGGGCTGAATGGCATTTCATCATTGGTGGTCTGCAAGGCCCTGGACGGCACGTACCGCACGAGACCATCAAAGAAGCTACGCGTGCTCTGTCGGGTATTTTCCCCAAACGTGTTTTGATGGAGTTTATCAGCCGCTTCGCTGAACTCACTGCGGTGCGCGCCATTTATGGCGTCAGTGATAATGGACACGTTTTTCGCTCATTGCGCTATCGACTGAGCAAAGGCCGGCATTTACATGCAAGTTACGACGATTTCTGGTCATTGATAGGCGGGATAAAACAAAATGCCTGGCGCTGGCAACTGCCCTTGACGTTTGAAAGAAAATCTTTGGAGCATATTCCCAGCAAAAAACGCGCGGAGTATCGCCGACGTTTTCAAATCATAGATGATATTGCAGAGCAAGTTCGCACGCTTAATACGCCCCGCCTCTGCGCGAAAAACGCTTAATGAAACTATCATGATCATTCTTGGGAACGTTTTTTTAAGTCAAGGTACCCGTGCGTTGCCCCCCTACTCCAGAGAAAACCATGTTGCCATCCGTCAATCGGCCAGCGCCACCGCACATCGACGCGTCGTCACAGAATAAGACGCTCTGCCCGCAGTGTGACATGCTGGTGGCGCTGCCGCCGCTGGCCTATGGCAGCAAAGCGGTCTGCCCGCGCTGCAAAACCACGCTCACTACCCGCTGGGACGAGCCGCGCAAGCGGCCGATCGGTTACGCGCTCAGCGCCTTGTTCATGCTGGTGCTGGCCAACATTTTCCCGTTTATCAACATGCGCGTTGCCGGCCTCGGCAACGAAATCCGGCTGATTCAAATCCCGGAAGTCATGGTGGTGGAAGACTACGCCAGCATGGCCACGCTGTTTATGGTGTTCGTGCAGCTGATCCCGGCGTTTTGCATGGTGGCGATCGTTCTGCTGTGTGCCAAAGTACGTTTGCCGCTGGGGCTAAAAGAGTGGATGGCCAGGGTGCTGTTTCAGTTCAAGACCTGGTGCATGGTGGAAATTTTCCTCGCCGGGGTGCTGGTCAGCTTCGTCAAGCTGATGGCCTACGGTGATATTGGCATCGGCAGCAGCTTCGTGCCTTATTGCCTGTTCTGCCTGCTGCAGGTGCGCGCCTTCCAGTGCGTGGATCGGCGCTGGCTGTGGCAGGATATCGAACCGGCACCGCGTATCGATCGCCCGCTGACGGCGGGGCGCACCGGCATGCGTCAGGGCGTGCGTTCCTGCGCCTGCTGTACGGCGATCCTGCCGGCCAACCAGGTGCGCTGCCCACGTTGCCACACCCCCGGCTATGTGCGCCGCCGCCACAGCCTGCAGTGGACGCTGGCGCTGCTGGTGACCTCTGTCATGCTGTATATTCCGGCCAACCTGATGCCGATCATGGTGACCGAGGCACTGGGCAACAAGATGAACTCCACCATCATGGCAGGGGTGATCCTGCTGTGGGGAAGTGGCTCTTACCCGGTGGCGATGGTGATTTTCATCGCCAGCATCATGGTGCCGTCGCTGAAAATGCTGGCGATCGGTTGGCTGTGCTGGGACGCCAACGGCAGGAAGAAACCGCGTGCCGACAGCGAGTGCATGCATCTGATTTATGAAGTGGTCGAATTCGTTGGCCGTTGGTCAATGATCGACGTGTTCGTGATCGCCGTGTTGTCGGCGTTGGTGCGAATGGGGCAGTTGATGAGCATTTATCCCGCGACGGGCGCCGTGCTGTTCGCGCTGGTGGTGATCCTCACCATGTTCGCCGCCATGACATTTGATCCCCGGCTGACCTGGGATTGCGCAAGTGAAACAATCAACAAGGAGCCGCAAGGTGACGGAAAATAATCATAGCGTCGCGGACGTCGAGAAGATCAAACGCTGGTCGCCGGTGTGGATCATTCCCATCGTGACCGCGCTGATCGGCGCCTGGATCCTATTTTACCACTTCAGCCATCAGGGGCCGGTGGTGACGCTGGTCACCACGACGGCGGAAGGGCTGGAAGCGAGTAAAACCAAAATCAAAAGCCGCAGCGTTGACGTCGGCGTGGTGGAAACCGTCACGCTGAGCGAGGACCTCAGCAAGGTGGTGGTGCAGGCGCGCCTCAACGCCGGCATGGAGAAATTGCTGCGTCAGGACTCCGCCTTCTGGGTGGTGAAGCCGCAGATCGGCCGCGAAGGCGTCTCCGGGCTGGGCACGCTGCTGTCCGGCGCCTATATCGAACTGCAGCCGGGCAACAAGGGCAAAGACGGCAAAGACCACTATCAGCTGCTCGACGCGCCACCGCTGGCCTCCCCGGACGCCAAAGGGCTGCGCATCGTGTTGGACAGCGAAAAATCGGGCCAGCTCAACGCCGGCGATCCGGTGCTGTTCCGCGGCTACCGCGTCGGGTCGGTGGAAACCAGCTACTTCGATCCGAAAGCGCGCGCCATGCGCTATCAGCTGTTCATCACCGCGCCTTACGATCAGTTGGTCACCACCAACGTGCGCTTCTGGAAAGACAGCGGCGTGGCGTTTGACATGTCGGCGCAGGGCATGCGGGTGGAGATGGGCTCGTTGACCACGCTGTTCAGCGGCGGCGTCAGTTTCGACGTACCGGACGGTTGGGATCGTGGCGAACAGGCTAAAGAGAAGGCGGAGTACCAGCTGTTCGACAACCAGCGCAGCACGCAGGATTCGCTGTATACCGTGCATAAGGACTACCTGCTGTTCTTCTCCGATTCGGTACGCGGCCTGCAGCCGGGCGCGCCGGTCGAGTTCCGCGGCATCCGTCTGGGTACGGTGGCGCAGGTGCCGTTCTATAAAGAGGGCATGGCGCAGCGTCTGGATAACGATTACCGCATTCCGGTGCTGATCCGCATTGAGCCGGATCGGCTTCATAAACAGCTGGGGGACAATGTCGATATTGAAGGGCACCTGAAAGACGCGGAGTCTCGTGGCTTACGCGCCTCGATGAAATCCGCCAACCTGCTGACCGGTTCGCTGTATATCGATCTCGACTTCTATCCGCAGGAGAAACCGTGGAAAGGGCCGCGCGAGCTGTTCGGTTATCCGCTGATGCCGACCACCAGCGGCGGTCTGGCGCAGATCCAGCAGAAACTGATGCAGACGTTGGATAAGATTAATTCGATGCCGATCAATCCGATGATCAACGAAGCGACCAAGACGCTGGCGGAAAGTCAGAAAACCATGAAGTCGACGCAGCAGACCATGAAGTCGCTGAACGACATCATCGCCAGCAAAGAGATGCAGGCGCTGCCGCAGGACATGCAGAAAACGCTGCTGGAGCTGAACCGCAGCATGAAAGGGTTCCAGCCTGGTTCACCGGCTTACAACAAGATGGTGGGCGATATGCAGCGCCTCGACCAGGTGTTGCGTGAGCTGCAACCGGTGCTGCGCACCCTGAATGAGAAGAGCAACGCGCTGGTGTTTGAAGCCGCCGGCAGCACTGACCCTCAGCCGAAGAAGGCCACGAAATGATGAAATGGATCCCGGTAGCCCTGGCGTTGTTGCTCAGCGCCTGCAGCAGTTCGCCACAGAAGACCTACTATCAGTTGCCGGCGCTGGGTGCGCCGGCCGCGGCCACCAGCAGCGGCGCTTCCACGCGCCAGCTGTGGCTGGAGCACGTGAGCGTGGCGGATTATCTGGCGCAGAGCGGCGTGGTGTATCAAACCAACGACGTGCAGTATGTAATAGCCCAGAACAACCTGTGGGCCAGCCCGCTCGATCAGCAGCTGCAGCAAACGCTGGTCACCAACCTGAGCAGCGCGCTGCCGGGTTGGGTGGTCTCTTCGCAGCCGATGAGCAGCGATCAGGATGTGCTGAACGTCACCATCAGCGGCTTCCACGGCCGTTTTGACGGCAAGGCGATCGTTCGCGGCGAGTGGGTGCTGAACCGCCAGGGGCGTTTGATCAAACAGCCTTTCAGCCTGGAATTGAAACAGGGTGAGGACGGCTATGATGCCCTGGTGCGCACGCTGGCGCAAGGCTGGCAGCAGGAAGCCCAGGCTATCGCCAAGGTGTTGTCCCCCTAAAATGGCAATCAACAGCCATAATGCACCGGTGACGGCTTATGGTGATGGGATCAGATTCGGGATTAGGCCTGTTGACGACGCACCAGAATAAAAGAAAAAGTAAAAAAAGTTCCCATCTTACTTGGGAACTTTTTGATAAAAAATAACAGCATGACGACAGTCATTACCGCTGGCGCTCACAGCGTTGTCCATGCAGAAAAAAAACGTTATGGCAGCCAAGAGCATCAGAGCATTATCAGAACTGATATAGATATAAGGTTTTAGATATTATTCTCGTCTGATATGCGCAACCTCATGCATATCAGACACTGAAGCGTTCACGTTTATTGTATTGTGACGAGTTCAACGACGCCATTTATAACAAACTGAACCCCCATACAGACCAGCAGGAATCCCATCACTCGGGAAATAGCATCGATTCCAGATGTTCCTACAAGCTTCATAACACCCAGTGACGCCCGCAGAGATACCCATAAAATCAGAGAAATGGCTATCGCAATCAGGGGGGGCGCGGTGTAGGCGACCCACAAATCCAGATGCGATGTTTCAGCGCTGAATGTCGACGCGGCACTGATCAACATAGCAATGGTACCCGGGCCTGCCGTACTGGGCATTGCCAAGGGGATAAATGCTATATTTTTGGTTTTTCCCTTCTCGCCGTTTTGAGGCTTATTCACATCCTGCGGAAACAGCATGTTAAACCCAATAAAGGCAACGATCATTCCACCTGCAATTCGCAATCCCGGAATGGATATGCCAAAGGTATTAATAACAGCCTTACCGGCATACCATGCAACCATCATAATCACAAAGACATAGAAAGCCGCCATAGCTGACTGCTTCTTTTTTTCTTGTTCAGACATGTCGCCTGAAAGCCCAAGAAAAAGAGCCACAGTGGTCAATGGGTTTACCAGCGGCAGTAATAAAACCAACCCTAGCCCAATAAGTTTAAATAACTCAAACATCTTTCCACCTCCTTTTAAAGCGTCCCCCCCGGAGCTATCTCCGGGAGGTAAGTTCTATCGAGATTTCTCCCATTGCAGAACGGCGCTGATGGCAGCCGGCAATACCGTCAGGGTAAATAGGGTGGCAACGAATAGCCCACCAATAATGGCATAGGCCATAGGCCCCCAAAATACCTGATGCGCGATAGGTATCATCCCTAATATTGCTGCACAAGCCGTCAAGAGTATCGGTCTGGAACGATGCAGTGACGCCTCGACGATCGCCTCAGTATTATCCGCACCTTGCGCCCTATTTATTTCCACTTCTTCAATAAGGATCACGGCATTGCGGATAATCATCCCCGCCAACGCAATCACGCCAAGAATCGCGACAAACCCCATTGGCGTTCCGGTGGGTAACATGGCGGCGACAACGCCAATCAAACCGAAGGGGGCAATCAACAGCGCCAGCATCATGCGTGAGAAACTACGCAACTGCACCATCAGCAAGATCAGCATCACCAATAAGGTCACTGGCAGAACGGCGAATACTGAACGGTTGCCTTTCATGGCTTCAATGACGCTGCCCCCCTCGGTAATGTGATATCCCGGTGGCAGACTTTTGCGTAATTCATCGACAACAGGCGCCAAACTCTTGGATACGCCGGACGCATTCAGCCCTGGCGCAATATCCGTTTGCACCGTAATGAAAGGCTCTCGTTGCCGCCGCCACTGAATAGGTTCGGCCAACGTATAGCCTATCGTTGCGATCTGCTTTAATGGCACAACGCGCCCATCGGCCGTCGTTAATTGCAAATCCGCGACGGTTTCAATGTCTCTCCGCGTATTTTCCGAAGCCCGCAGCACCACATTAACCTGACGATTTCTGTCTCTGATCGTCGTTACAGCGGACCCCGAATACATTTCAGCAAGAGCGCTTGCGACATCCTGAGAGCTTAATCCCAAGGCCCTCGCTTCCGTCTGATTAAGCGTTATATAGAGTTCTCGTTGCGGTTCTCCCGCAGTAAGGTTGACCTCTCTTGTCTGCGGGTTGTCACCCAATTTACCCGCCAACTCCATGGATATCTCACGGATTTTGGTCAGATCCGGGCCGGAAACGCGATATTTCAACGGCCAACCTACCGGGGGCCCCAGCTCCAACGGCGAAGCACGCGTAACAAGATGGCCGAAATCTTTTTGCAGAATTTTTTCAAGCCTGGACTTTACCGCGTCACGCTCTTCAAGTCCCTTGGTGACCACGACCAATTGAGCGATATTTTCGTTATCAAGCAACAGGTCCATCGGCAAATAAAACCGCACCGCCCCCGATCCAACGTATGTCGTAAAATGATCAATATCGGGATCCTTCTTGAGGATTTCCTCCAAGCGAATGGCTTCCCTCGCCGTATCTTCCTGCACGGCATTTCTCGGCAGAGTCAGACTGACGAGTAACTCCGGCCTGTCAGAAGCGGGAAAGAACTCCTCTTCCATGTGCGAGGATCCGATAAAAGCAATGGCCAGCAACAGAACCGCCACTATGCCGGTCATCCCTCGGCGCTTAAGGATATATCGCAATGTACTTTCGTACTTTTGCATGACTTTACCTTTACCGTGGGTGTGTTCCTTCATCACCTTAGGTAAAAGCCACACACCTATCAGCGGTGAAAAAAGTACGGCAACAATCCAGGAGTTGATAAGTGAAATCAGTACCACCATGAACAGAGAATAACAGTACTCCCCCGCGCTTGACGTTGCGAAACCGACCGGGATAAAACCGGCGATCATGACCAATGTGCCGGTCAGCATCGGGAAAGCCGTCGTCGTCCAGGCTTTTGTCGCCGCCTTTTTGACAGGGTCTCCTTTCTCCAGGCGCGACATCATGATCTCTACAGTGATCATGGCATCATCGACCAGCAACCCCAGCGCAATAATTAATGCGCCGAGTGAGATGCGCTGTATGCCTATACCAGCAATTTCCATGCCGATAAACGTCATAGCCAACACCAGCGGAATGGATGCTGCAACCACTAACCCGGCACGAGTGCCTAATGACAAGAAAGACACTGCCAGCACAATGACGACCGCCTCAAGGAGCACTTTCATAAAGCTCCCCACCGCGTCATGCACCACCGTCGACTGATCGGCCACCTTCAGCACGTTGATACCCGCAGGCAAGCGGCTGGAGATATCATCCATCTTTTCGTTAAGCGCTTTGCCGAAATCCAGCATATTGCCTGTCGGGGCCATGGAGATGGCCAGGCCAATCGCCGACTCCCCGTTAACTCTGAAGGCCGGCGTCGGCGGATCGACCGCCTCGCGAGAGATAGTCGCAATATCCGTCAGAGGAACGAATTTATCCTGAATATGCAGTGTCAGCTGTTTGAGGCTTTCTTCCGATGCAAAAGCGCCGCTGACTCTCAACATGACTTTATCTTTGTCGGTTCTGATTTCTCCCGCCGGAGTCACGGCGTTTTGCGCGCTGATGGCGTTCTTGATTTGGTCGAGCGTCAGCCCCATGCCCGCAATTTTCTGCGGTGAGAATGATAAGATGACCTGCTCTTCTTTAACGCCCAGCAGGTTCACTTTCCCGACGTCTGGCAGCGTTAAGACGTCCGTGCGAACTTTATCAACCAGATCGCGCAGTTCGCGCTCGCTGAACCCTTCACGCGTAAAGCCATAGATGGTGCCGTAGGTATCATCAAATTCATCGTTGACGGCAGGTGAACTGACGCCGGCAGGAAGCTGAGGGGAAACGTCCTTTATTTTTTTCCTGACCGTATACCACAGTTCTTTCACTTTCTCCGGCGGCGTATTATCACGCAGATAGATAAAAATAACCGACTCTCCGGGCCGGCTGTAACTCTCCAAATAATCAAGATAAGGAACTTCCTGAAGTTTCTTCTCCAACGGATCGGTCACGAAATTGACGGTATCCTCCACAGAAGCCCCAGGCCAACTCGCGGAAACCACCGCCGTTTTAATGGTAAACGCCGGGTCTTCATTACGCGGCAAGTTGTAATAGCTCATCACCCCGGCAATGGTGAGAACCAACATAAAAAAGGCAACCAGTTGCTGATTGGCAAGCGCCCAGGCAGACAGGTTAAACTTCTCGGGTTCAGAGGCATTCATCAGAATTTATCCTCCAAACTCACTTTCTCCCCAGGCCGTAACTTACTCACGCCGGCGATCACCACCTTGTCGCCAGGTTTGAGGCCATCAGCAATAAACACGTCCTCGGAGCTATAGCGAGTAACGTTAACTTTGCGCAATGCCAAGGTTAATGTATCCGGTTGAACGATTAAAACGGCAGGATCCGCGCCATCACGGGTCATCGCAGACGCCGGCAGAACAAACGCTGCCTGCCCCGGGATCACGATACTTCCCTGCACCGTCGCGCCCAAAGCCATTTTCTCTGGAGGGTTCGGCAGCGAGACTCTGACTCGCCAGGTCCGCGTCTGCTTATCCGCCTGTGGATTCACATCTCGGATCACGCCCTCAGTCACGACGGAAGGATCGGAAAGCAGCGCAATCTTGACTTTATTATCGGACAGATTGCTGTACAAAATCGCTTCTGGAACGTCAAATACGGCATCCACTCCCTGATTGAGTGAGAGCGTAACGACCCCCTGCCCTGCGCTGACAGTTTGTCCAGGGTTCAGATTAACCGAAGTCACTACGCCATCTGAAGGCGCAACCAGACGGGTGTAACCCAATTGCTCCTGAGCGATTTTCAAATTCGATTGAGCAGAGACGCGTTTTGCCGCCGCGACTTCAAGATTGACCCTCGCTTCATCAACCTGAGCCTGCGCGATAGCACCGGTTTTGATCAATGATTGCAGCCTCCTGAAATTGAGAGCAGCCAAGCGCTCTGAAGAAACGGCACCTGCCAGTTCGGCCTGCGCACTGCGCACCTGATTCTCGTTATTTCTGGGCTCCAACGTCGCGATCGTTTGCCCCGCCTTTAATTTGTCCCCCACATCGACTGGGCGGCTGAGGAGCCGGCCGTCAATGCGAAACGAGAGCTGAGACTCCTCATGGGGGCGAATTTCTCCGGTATGCTTTATCAAAACTCCGCCAACCGGATTATCGACGACAAGCGTTCGTACGGAACGTGTAGGCACCTCCTGTGTCTTTGCTTTATCATCACATCCCGCCAAAAACACGGCCAGGGGAATAATAAACAGTTTCCAATATTGAAATAGAAACACGCTCTTGACCGTACTTATTAACCTGAACAAACCTACTGACATAAGACATTCTCCTGATAGTCTGTCGAAGAATTAAACCTTTTTTATGTGTAGATTTAGTCCATGTTTTTTCAAGGAATCATCAAGACTCTATTTTCATTGGAAGAATTAGTTGAAATAGCATCCCACCGTCAGGATGATTCTGAGCGCTGAGACTGCCGTCGTGTTCGCGGCTTATCGCCATGGCGATAGAAAGACCGAGCCCACTTCCCCCCAGATTTCTCGACCGCGAGCTCTCCTCCCGGGAAAAACGTTCGAACATCAAGGGCAAAAAGGCTTCACTGACACCCGGCCCATAATCGCGAAAACCGACGATAGCCTCATTATTAAAATGATTAACGGTGATTGTCAGTTTCTTGCCGGAATGCGCGTAGCGCATTGCATTTTTTATGAGAATCGTAACAACTTGCCCAATTCGGAACGGATCGGCGTAGACGAATACGGGAGCTGGACATTCAAATTCAATCGTGAAGTTTCCCTGAGAAGCTTCAGCCTTTAACCATTGCAAACGCTCCTGAATCAAATCGCACAGATTCACATGGTATTTTTCTAATGATAATGCCCCGGCTTGCGACAATGACAGCGTTTGAAGATCATCAATAAGGCGATTTAGGCTATTCAAGGGCTGCATAACCAGATCTAACTGATTCTTGTCCGGCTCAAAAACCCCATCCATAATGCCCTGAAGGCGTGCAATTGAAGCCGTTAACGGCGAGCGTAATTCATGCGCCATAGCGATATGAGAAGCACGCAACTCCCCTTCATAATAAGTCAGTTTTTTGGTCATCTCATTGAAATCGTGTGTTAGAGTAAGAAGTTCTTCCGGCGCTTTCTCTTCTAATTTTGCTTGCACAGAGAAATCCCCCTCGGCGACTTTTCTCGCGGCGGTGACCAAATAGGAAAATTGCTTCGCCAATGGCCGCGACATATAGAGCCCCAGTAAGACCATGAGAGGTATAGCGACAACAACCAAAATAGCCAGCATAATCCAATCCCCCGACGTGATCGACGGATTAGCAAAGTCAATGCCATACCAATAGTGAAAAAGGCTATAAAACCTGTACAAATCTTCATTGGGATTATTAAGCAAGTGCAGGAATTCCTTTCGGACATCCGCCGGCATTTCATGATATAAAACCCAGGTGCTATAAATGGCATAGCGCAACCACATACAGAGTGCAATAATAACAATCACCCCGACAGATTGAGAAATTACCCTCACGCAAATCCACTTCCAAAGCGAAACTCTTTTGCTTTTCTTATTCATTTATTCCAATACCTGTAGCCCATCGCTCTAACGGTAAGCAGTACATCATCTACCCCTACCGAGTTGAGCTTTTTGCGCAAATTATAAATATGCGTATCGACAACCCGCTCAAATGCATCACTTTCCGGCAAACACATATTTAACAATGTTTGGCGGGAAAACGCTCTTTTAGGCGCACGCATTAGCACAGATAACAGTAAGAACTCAGTCGGTGTGAGATCAACTGCAATTTTAATGTTTTCGGCGGGGCAGACGTGAACCAACATCGCCTCTTCATCAAGTTGTACCGGGCCACAAATAATAAGCTCGGATTTTATATTTAATGCAGTCGCTCTTCTCAGCACGGCATGAACCCGAGCAACGACCTCGCCCGGGTTGTAAGGTTTCACGATGTAATCATCAACGCCGTGCCTCAACGAGGAGATCTTATCCTGAATCTCACCGATTGCCGTCACCATGATGACCGGCACATCACTCTTTCTACGCACACGTGCCAATATTTCATTGCCATTTATTCCCGGCAGCATGACGTCTAATAAAACCAAATCAGGTTGCCAGGAAAAAACCATCTCAAGCCCTTTAACACCATCCCCTACCTTAGCAACGGCAAAGCACTCTCTTTTTAGATAAGCTTCCAGGACTTCTGCAGCATGCATATCATCCTCGATGATTAAAATTCTTTTTCCTTCCATATATTAACCTGCTATTCAGTCACGCTAACCAAGTAAAAACAATATAATAAAGTTTAGCACTTTTTTATTTAAAGAATAAACAAAAAACGACGATAGTACATATCAGGCGATTAAAAATAAAGTCAGCATGACTTCATTCAAAATCGGCTCGACAAAAAAGCGAGGCAATAACATTGAAATTCAAATAGTTACCTACGGAGTAGCATTAACCTGAAAATAAAAAAAACAGAAATTGATAACATCTTGACAAAGTTAAGCAATAATCGAGATTTCAATAACGCCAACAGGTGAAGATATCGGGAGTCGATGCAATGGAAATGAGCAAAATTGAACAGTCTAGAATATTTATTAATAGCGTTATCAATCTGTTGGAAATGCATCTCAAACAACCGGTAAACATCATCAACCTGATTGATAAAACTGGATATTCCAGATGGTATGTTCAACGTAAGTTCTGCGCTTTGGCCGGCATATCGATGAAGTCTTACATCAGGTCAAGGAAAATGACAGAGGCAGCGAAAATGATTTTATCTACAGACAGGAAGATCATAGACATTGCACTTGAATATGGTTATCTGGAACAGCAGGCTTTCTGTCGCATCTTTAAAAACCACTATGGCGTTTCCCCTACGATGTTTCGCAAAATGAATAAGCCACGTGAGGACATTTGGATATCGGCTAAAACAGTGCTTGTAAAATTTACAAACAATGGGAAATAAAATCGAGGGCGTAACGAAGTTACAATATATTGTCAGCGATGAAGAAAAACAGGATGTGATTAATCAGCGCATGTTTGTGATGAGAAATTCAATGGCCTATTGTTATTTTAGCTAATTCATTAGCCAAAACCGCTCAGTAAGACAACACCCTTTATTTTTCAACGAATACCCCCCCCATAATTATACAGTCAACGACGTTCTTCTATCGTTCGCCATACGGCGTATGATAGGGGCTACACCCTGGTTTTATATCAAACGCGCATCGATGGCTCGGCACAACGTATATTCATCATTGACGCATACGTGCATAAAATCCCCAGCGAAAAGAAATTCATACGCACTCATATTCGCTTAGCTCCAATTTTAGCTTCAGCTCTCTTAATTACATTATGATTTTACTGGGTTTGAGAAGGGATAGAAGCATTGTTCACCTTATACACCTTTTAGTTCTCTCCTTTTCTTTCAATGCATTGATAGGTGTGCTGTTCCCATTTCAGTACGCACCACTACCCACCTACTGAGTGAACAGTCTGAATCGCAGACACAAAAAAACCGGCCTGAGCCGGTTTTGGGAGCGCTTGTCGTTATGATATTGGCCGTTCAGCGGCCGATAGGATGCCCTGGTGTTGCTGCATGTATTCGGGTCATTGCCACTATAGGCGGCGCGGCGATTGAGCGTCCAATGGGTTCGGCAGATCAATAATGGCCTATTGATCGGCTCGGCCGATCGACTCGCTCATCATCACACCGCACCGCACTTCGGCAACCAGTCCGCTTCGCACTCGTCACTCAATATGAGGTTGGTTTGTATTCCCTGCTTGGTGCGGCGTTTCAGCAGCGTATGCTCATACTCTTTCAGCGTCTGCGGCACCGCCTGGCCGAACGCCGTCAGGTTCATCACGTGCTGATAGCCCCGTGCCGCCATAAACGACAGGTAGGCGTGATACAGGTAGCGGCGTGGATTCGGCGGGGTGATGTTGGCGTTGCCGATCATCATCCCTTCCGGGGTACCCAGCACCGTCAGGTAACCACAAAAATCGACCAGCGGATCGGCATGCCGTTTGATTTCCAGGGCTTCCGCCGAACTTTGCTGCGCCTGGAGCAGTGCGCGAGCGTCATTCGGGTTGGCAAAGCGCTGCATCAGATGACGCACAATTACGGCCAGCTCTTCGGTGATCTTCGCCAATAGCAATGGGTCGCGCTCTTCGGGGGCGATAGCCTCCGGGAACGGCAGGATCACCCGACGGCGCGAGATACCGCCGCTGCGGTCGCTGAACTGCATCGGGTTGTTGTTCACCGCCAAAATCACCGCCGGGATGTGCGCCGCGTAGGCGTCGCGGTATTTCGGGTCGATGGCGACCGCATCGCCGCCGGTGATGGCCTTGATGCCCGCGCCGTCACCGCTCCACTTCTCCTGGTCAGGCAGGAGTATCAGCGAGTAGCCGACCACCGAAGCCCGTTCGCGCGCCGACTCCAGGTTATCGATGGTGGCAGAGGTGGTGTTATCACTACCTGCCAGCAGCCGGGCGATGGCCGCCATCACGCTCTTGCCGCTGCCGCCGGGGCCGGTCACTTCGAGGAATAGCTGCCAGTCGTAGCGGTTGGCCAGCACCATAAAGAGTGCCGCGAGAATACGCTCCTGTTTGTCATGATTGCCTCCGGCTGCCCGCGTCAGCCACTGCCAGAAATGCGGCGCATGGTCGGCCAGGTTCTCCCCAGCACGCGGCGGCGTATAGTCCACGCTGTTGACCGTGCGCAGCCAGTGCGCTTGCCGGTGGGCGCTGAACTGGCCGCTGACGGTATCAAACACCCCGTTACGAAAGCCTATCAACCGGCGGGCCGGGTCGCCCATCTGCGGCACCATCAGTTTGAGGGTATCCAAAATGCTGTTGATACCGGCGGCGGAGAACGGCGCACGCACCTTCTGGAACAGCGCGGCAATCTCCCGGCTCAGTTGCCGGTGCGGCAGCACCTGCCAGGCGCCACGCGTATAGCGGCACAGCTCTTCCCCCACCGGCGGCACCGCCAGGGTGTTGCCGTAATGCTCGGCCAGCAGTTCGGCCTTCTCGCTGGCGCTCATGGCTTTGAGGTCGGCATCGCTCAGTGTGTCAAACGGGCTCGGCTGCGGCGGCTGGCTGAATGCCCGGAGCTGCGCGCACGTGGCCTCAGCGCCCTGCTGACAGTAGACATCGTTCCAGTCGCCTTCCGTGGGCGGCAGCGCCGGAACACCGCCGGTGCGTGAGGCCGCCTCGGCGGCGCGGGTCTGCCCGGTGCCGCTGCGGTCATTATCGGCCGCCAGCAGCAACCGTGCATCCGGGTAGTGGCTGCGCAGCTGCTCCGCCACCGCCGCCAGGTTATTGGCGCTGAGCGCCACGCACACCGTCTCACCGGTCAGGCCGTGCACAGTGAGACCGGTGGCGTAGCCTTCGGTGAGCCAGATAACCGCGTTGTCCGGCCCACTGAGGGTGTGACAGGCAGCTTTCACCTGCCCGCCTGCCAGCATGCGCTTGTCACCATTGGCGTTAATCAACTGCACATTGACCACCTCCCCCCCGGCGTTATGCAGCGGCAGCAAGAGGTCTCCGGGCTGGAAGGTGATGCCGCCGACGCGCAGCGGCTGGCCCTGCAAGGTCAGGGTTTTTGCCTCCGGCCAGCCCTTGGCGCTCAGGTAGGCATTGCCGGTCTGAGGTTGCGCGGCAGCCACCAGAGCCTGTGCCTGCCTGGCGGCCTTGCGCTGGGCCTCAGCCTTGTCTTGCCCGCCGCCCTTCTGTGAGGCATGGCCGCTCTCAGCGGCCGGTGGCAAGGCGCTGGTGCTATTCCCCATCACGGCGGCCACCTGTTCGGCGGCAGCCTTTGCTGACAGCGACAGGGCTTTTTCCACCAGGTTGAGGCCGTCACCGGCCCCGCACTGATTGCAGAACCAGGTGCCGCGCCCGTCCTGGTTGTCGAAACGAAAGCGGTCTTTACCGCCGCAGGTCGGGCACGGCTGCGGCTTGCCGTTCGGCTGCAAGGCGATGCCGAGGGCCAGGAGTATCACCGGCCAGTGGCCGGTGGCGGTGCGTACGGTCTGGGAAACGAACTGGGCGCTCATCCTTTCTCTCCTCAGTGTACGGTGGCATGCTGTGCCGCCGACAGGCGCTCGCAGCACAGTTCGTCCATCATCTTTTGCCCCAGCGCGGTCAGGCGCGGCGCGGCCACCAGAACGTCCGGCTGCACCATGTCACTCAGCAGGGTGCACGCCATATCCATGCCGTCTTCTGCGCCGTACTGACGTACAAAGTGCCCCTCCAGGCGCAGGGCAATCGTCATCTGCAGCTCATCCAGCGTGTACCCGAGGCTCACCCGGTAAAAGGCGCAGGTGTCCAGATAGGCTTGTGCCACGGCGCGACGGAAAACGGCGGTACGGACTTCAATCGGTAAACAGGATGCAGTGTTCATGCGGCGGTGGCCTCCATGCGGGCAAGGATTTGGGATTCACAGGTGTGGACAACGTGGCCGAGCTGGTCGGTCAGTAAGGCAATGACCGAGGCAAACGACGCCTGTTGCTCAGCGTCGGGGCGCTGCCCGCCGAGGTCGAGGGTATCCAGCAGGTCGAGGAACAGCACGCCGGTGGCGTGCGCATGCTGGAGACGCAGAAAATCAGCGTGCGGGATAGGGTAATGGGTATCGCGGTAATAACGGTCGGCCAGGGTGTTCATGCTGCCGCCTTAACCGGCAGACGACCGGCAAAGGACAACACATAATCACGGGCCAGCAGACGGCGGGCGTTGCGTTCGGTATCCGCCACGGTGCGCACGATACGCGGTGAAGCGGTCAGCGCAGACCGGCGTACAGCCGCAAACAGAAAGCAGAATGTCGGGTGAGTCGGGGTGAGGGTCGTAGCCATGGTGGCAGCCTCCAATAAGTATTGGTTATTGCTACCACCGAAGTTCTCACGCAAGGGTGGTAGCCCAGACGGGGGTGAGAAACCGGCCTTATTGGAAACCGGCCAGCCCGAAGGCTGCCCCGCCTGAGCCACCATTGATTGACTGCTGCGATAGCATAACATCCACCGCGCAAAAAATGAGCGCACAAAGGCCACGACATAAAAAAACACGCCTGGCGCGTGTTGTGTCGCCAATAAGTAACTCGGGTTCTCACGCCCGGCTGCCGATTTTGCGGCAGCGGGAGGACTATAGCGCAGGGCCGGACGTGGGGGCAAGCCGTAAGACGCCCCCGGACGTTCAATCGATCGCATAGTGATCAACAGTCGGTAAGCGGGTCGTTGCGAGTATCGGCAACCGCGCAGGTCAGCGGCTCCGGCTCGGCCTGGCGACTCGCCAGACGAATAACGCCGTGTTTGTCGCTGCGGTGCTCCGGTAAGACGACGCCAGGCTCTTTACGCTGCAACAGGATAGCTTCCGCCACAAACAGCGCGTCACGCTCATCGAGGGTGAAATGCTGGCGACCCAAGGTTAACTGCATCATACGGCGGCCCCCTGGTGACGGTTGGCGATACGTTCGTCCATCCACTGCTCGACCTCGGAGGCCAGCCAGGCGACGTTTTTACCGCCGAGGGAGACCTGAGCCGGGAACTGCTTGCGGCTCATCATCTCGTACACGGTGGAGCGGGACAGGCCGGTGGTGTAGAGCACTTCCGGCAGGCGGATAAAGCGCTCGCGCGGGGTGTAACCACCAGGAAGCACCGGCGACAGAGTGGATGGGGCGGGGGTGGAAACGGTCAACATAAAAACGCTACCTCTTGGTGTCCGGCCAACGCTGGCCGGGACTGTGTGAACTTCGGTAGCGCCCTATTATGTGAATATTTACCGGGGTGGCAACAAGGTGTTGTTGTGTGGCCCGTCAAGAAATGGTCATAAAAACAGAAAATTATAATAGTTCAGCAATCCTCACCACTCCTCACCCTTCCTCAACATTACCCCATAGATTTCAGCAATGAATTCATCGCTTATAAATAGGTATAAACAGACTAACCACCGCTAGCCAGGGAAAAGGTCGTTTTGGGCCGGGTGAACAGTAGTGAACACCGGGTGAAGAGTTTATAGAAAACTGTTCACTCTCTTATTTACTGATTTATATATATTTTTTATTTAGGTGAACAGTAGTGAATAGTTTTAGGTAAAACTAAAAACGGCTTGATGGTTTTCTCATCAGTGCTCAAGGCTGTTGTCCTGGGGACAGTCCAACCGGGATGAATGGCGATGTTGTACGGCGGTCAGCAGAATTGCCTCACATTGACTGACACCGGAGACACGACCATGAGCACCACCGCCTTACCGAAATACATCACCGATAAACTGCAAGCCCTGCGTGACGCTCGCACCGCCCACGACAAAAACTATCAGGCGTTGACCGACGTCGTAACCGGCATTGCCCGCTGCCACCAACAGAAGAAAGACACCGAAGTGCAGAGCCAGGAGGCAGAAAGCCAGTGGCGCACCCTGTTTCGTAAACTGCGCGGAGAAATGACGCCGGAACTGCAAGCGCAACACCACAGCCGGATTTCCAAGCGGGAGCTGGCGAAAGAGTTCGACGGACTGATTGAGGAGATGGAGCTGGACAAAATGCAGCTTCACCTCAACTGCGGCGGCACAGCCCCGAAGGTGATGAACGCGCACAAAGACGCCCTCACGACCTTTGCAGCTCACGCGATGCATCAGGCAGTGGATGCGCTGAGCAAGGCGCTAATCAGCCCTGACGTTATCAAGGCGTGTGCACTGGCTTCACGGGCTTACGGCGTCTATGCGGACAATCCGATGAGGATGATTGAGCTACAGGTACAGGGCGCACTACAAGGCCGCATTCGCGCTACCATGGCTACGCAAAATATCGACCACCCGGTGCTTAATGAGATTGGCCTGACGATACCAGAAGAAACCGGCGTATTGCGGGAGCGACAAAGATGCCCGATGCGCCAGATGCAAGGGGTAACAGAATTAGTGGAAAAACGTCAACGCTTGCAGCAGAAAGGGGCACAATCATGATGCGCTGCCCGCTGTGCACCCATTCGTCCTATACACGCACCAGTCGCTATATCACGGATCGCACGAAAGAGGCGTATTACCAATGTCAAAGCCTGACCTGTTCTTGCACATTCAAGACGGTGGAAAGCGTCGATAAAATCCTGTGCCAGCCGATACAAGCGCAACCGGTCGATGAGAACGCCTTGCCACCGCCGGAGAAGCGGACGTTGAACCGCTATCGCCGTTACAACAGCAATCCTACTCTGCACTAAGCATTCTCCGCCCCGCCGCTCTCGACAGCACCGCGGGGCATTCCCCTTCCGCCTCGCCCAAAACAGCCTTTTTCCTGGCTAGCCAGCCTAAAATTGCGCGTGCATGCATAGAGTGCATGATTTTGCATGCAAGAAAATGCACTTTTCATCCCCTGCCGCACCAGTACTGGCGCGGTCTGCGGCCGTTCATGCAACTGCATGAAAAGCGACACATGAAGCGCGCAGGCGAGGCGGGGATAGCATTGCGCGCCAGCGGTGGTGTTTAATATTAATAATTATTGTCTGAGTGCGTTGTAACGGCACGGGCGTGGTTGATGTTGGTTCGTTAGTAGTTGGTTGTGATCGTGCGCGCGTGGTGCGTCTGAGGTGCGATGGTGGCGAGTATGAAAAAGCCGCCAGCTGGCGGCTTTGATATGAAGGAGCTGAACTATCAGGCAACTTTTAAAACTGGATAAAAAATAGTTTTAAAATCATCAGGAATCGCCTCTCTAAGTTGACCGATAATCGAACTGTTCTTAGGCAACTGCGATGCCAAGTTACTGAGCAGTGCATCAAGCTTTTCACTGCGATCCCATTGGATCTTATAGCTTGAGGAATCAATTTTTTGAGCAATCGATAGTAATTGTTGTCTATCGTTATAGACATATTTCATTTTAATTAAATTGACACCATCATCATGAATATCTGAATAAGTTAAAATGAAATGAACTAGCTCACCTTTCTTATAAGTTTCGATGTGTTGATATTCACGCTCAAAAATAGATGTAACCAACTCATGAGGCTGCACCCCTTTTACCATGCAAAAAGAAATTATTTTATTAATCTCTTTCATGATTTGAGTATAGTTTGTCATTTAATCATCCTCTCAACTTCTGCGAGAACCTTATCTAAATCATTAATCGATTGGAGAAGGGCTTTGTTATCTCGCTTATCAACTGGGCCATAAGCTTTGGCTAGCTTTAGAAAAACATATCTTACTAATATAGCATCATTAGCCTCAGTTGTCTTTAAATATGGCATGTAACGGCTAAAAATCGGATAAAGCTCTGAGCTTTTCTCACCAATACCATTATCAATCAGTAGATTAGATGCCGCATCTTGAGTGCGTGTTTTCAGAATATCCCTCATTAATTTTCTTGCTTGGTGAGGTCTTTTCTCAATTAACTCAGGGTCAATGTATTCAGCAGCTTTCTGAACTTCTTTTTCTGCTAATTTCTGGCGTAACTCTTCTAATGTATCCTCTGGAAGGTCTAGGCCAGACAGTCTAATTTTCTCTATTTGCTGGTTTACTGAATCGCTTATCTCATGGCGTTTTTGTTCGAATAATGCATTGAAATCAATGTCATTTAAGTAAGAGTCTTTATCGCTGACATAAGCGCTTTCACTTTCTACTCCTGCTAATTCGTTGTCTCTTTCAACATAGTCTCTGTCAGTGAACGTATACTCGCGTACAGTCGCTCTACGAGCTTTTTCTACCTCATTCTGGAAATTTTCCCACATGACATTTAAGCCTATTTCCTCATGAAAAATCACTATTCCATTATTATCAATTTCGAAATGTTTGATTTCAGATTCAGGAATAACTCGTAAAATACGACCGACGACTTGAGCAAAAGCATTAAGGCTTCTATATGGCCTAAATATAGCAAGAACAGTTAAATATTTATGGTCATAGCCTTCCATTAACATATTAACGGAAATGACAACATCACACTGATGATGTTCAACTTTCATTAATGCATCAGCTAATTCATTTTGTTCCATTTCACTATGTACTATTACAGAAGTCATGCCTCTATCTTTATACCAAGTAAGTAAATCTTCAGCATGAGCGATACTACAACCCACAGCTAAAATCTTGTGAGGAACGTTTGGCGAGGCCTCTTTAAGTTCTCTGAGTTTACTAATGCTATGGTCTATAACATCTAAAGAGCACTCTTTAGATAATGCGATACTTTTTTCAATCCATTCTTTATCCTTAAGCATTAGTATTTGCTCTTTAGATAATTTTACACCGGGTTGCTCTGGAGTTGAAAAAAATAACTCATGCGCATTTACTGTTTCTTTTCTTAACCATTTTACATATTTATCTCTCATGACCTCAGACAAAGGTGTTTCATGGATTTTTACTCCAGGAATTTCCTGATTATCTCCCCGGTAGGGCGTTCCTGTTACGTGAAGTACTTTCGCATTAGAGAAATAACGGAGCGTATCACGCCAGCTCTGAGCAGGTGCATGATGAGCCTCATCAATAATAATTAAATCAAAGAAATCCGAAGGAACCCTATTGATTAATGCATTATCGCGAGTTGATGAAACCTTTTGTATATTAGAGTAAACAATGTGACTACTTAAAAGGTGTTCGTCTGATAACTCAGCAGAATATTCATTAACAATGGGTATGTCTTTACTGCTAAATACAACATCGAAGTTTACCCAAAAATTATCAGCGAGAACTTCTTGGGTTTTTCTGATGCTATCTTTTGTGATAAGCCCTGGGGTGATAATTAAAACTTTTTTATGTGCAACGCCAAACGGAGCTATTGAGATAAGGCCACTTTTTCCTGTGCCTGTAGGTAGGACAACTAGAGCCTCTTTATTTTCTACATCACTGAAGAAGTCTTTTATTTTTATATAGGCTTCGATCTGCGGAGCTCTAAGCTTGGTATTACCTTCGATATTTACTGCTGTATCAAAAAAATAAGACATTTTAATCACCCTTAATCAGTTAACTAATAATTATTTCCTGGGGTATAGTTGGTCGGCATAAAATTGAAGCATGCGATTCCTGCCGTCAAGATACTGAGCATGGTTATAGATACCACGAATGTTATTCTTATCTACATGCGCTAGCTGCATCTCAATCCATGCAGACTCAAAACCCTGCTCATGCAGGATAGTGGACATCGTATGCCTGAAACCGTGACCAGTTGCTCGTCCCTTATATCCCAACAGTTCTATTACCTGATTCACACTTTCCTTACTTATAGGCTTTCTACGGTTGTTTCGTCCAATGAAAATGTAAGGATAGTGACCGGTGATCGGTTCTAGTTGCTTAAACAACTCAATTACCTGTGTGGAGAGTGGCACCAAATGCGGGCGGCGCATTTTCATGCGCTCGGCGGGAATCTCCCAGATACCCCGCTCAAAATCAATTTCCTCCCATGTAGCAAAGCGCATTTCTTGCGTGCGGACGCCGGTCAGCATAACGATCTTCGCTGCATTCTTCGTGATGATGCTGCCGGTATACCCTTCCAAGTCCTTAACAAAGTAAGGCAGTTCTTCAGCCGAAAGGAACGGATGGTGCTTTTGCTTAGGCACAGCCAGCGCACTGGCGAGATCTGGTGCTGGGTTGTACTCCGCTCTGCCGGTAATAATTGCGTAACGGAAGACCTCTCCGCAGCGCTGGCGTACCTTACGGGTTTTCTCCAATGCCCCACGCTTCTCAATGCGCCGCAGCACTTCCAGCAGCTCTAACGGCTTAATTTCGGCAATGGGGCGTTGACCAATATACGGAAACACATCCTGCTCAAAGGTGCGCATGATTTCTTCTCTGTAAGCCAGAGTCCACCGGTCAGCCTTGTTCGTGTGCCACTCGCGGCTAATAGCTTCAAAGGAATTCTCAACAGAAAGCTTCTGAGCGAGCTTTTGCGCCTTTTTCTCGGCTACAGGGTCAATGCCATTAGCAACTTGCTTACGGGCCTCTCCGCGCTTTTCCCGCGCGTCGGCCAGCGTTACCAAAGGGTAGGTACCAAAGGACATTAGCTTGGCTTTTCCGGCATAGCGATAGCGAAAACGCCAACCTTTACTCCCGTCAGTGTTGATAAGGAGAGACAGGCCTTGGCCATCGTTGAGGGTGTAGGGCTTTTCCTGCGGCTTGGAACGTCGAATTTGTATGTCAGTTAGGAGCATGTGTATAAGTGGATTCTGTGTATAAAAAAATTATACGCACCATTATACACATTTTTCTCGGATTCAGGCGGTAACGCACGGACACCAGCGGACAATAAAATCACATAATCAATTGATTTTATGCATTTTAATGGAATTTTCAGGAACTACCCGGACAAGCTTTGGCGGAAGATCACAGGAGTCGAACCTGCCCAGGACCGCTGGCGGCCCCAACCGGATTTGAAGTCCGGCCGCCCCACCGGGGACGAGGATCTTCCTTGGAGAAGATAAGAAGCAAGGCGCTGATTATAGCGCAGTTTGTTCGCTGCGCTAAGCGGGAAATGGCGGCCGCCGGCGATTCGGCGGCCGGGGGGAGCTACTTCAGGAAATCCTTCACGTCCAGCAGGATGAACTCGTTGTCATCCGCCATATTGGGCTGGCGGCTGGAGGAGAACGGGAAGTTGTTGTCGTTGCCGACGATGATATGGTTGGCGTCCACCACGTCCACGTTCTCGATGGTGAAGAACGGGAAGGTCAGCACGCCGTCGTTCAGCGGCTTGCGCGCCAGCTTGTTCGGGTCCTGAATGTTCATCAGGTCGATATAACCCAGTTTCTCGACCGGTTTGCCGACGTTGGCGTCCGAGAAGGCGATTTTATATACCCGCTTAAACTTGGCAACCTGGCTGAAGCAGTTGGCGGTCGGCGCGCCGGCGGCGCAGGCTTTATCCGGCGTGCCTTCGCCGTTGTCGCGCTCGATCACCAGCCCGTGGGTGGCGTCGATCATGTTGAAGTCGCCGATGGCGTTCTGGTTGTCTTCCAGCACGTACTGCCAGCTGCGGCCGGTCCAGGCCTGCTGTTTCACGTCGAACTCCAGCACCCGCAGGTAGCGTTTGCCGCCGACGTTCTCGAACTGCTCGCCGTCCCACAGCGCCCCTTCCAGCAGCGGGTACAGCTTGCTGCCGTCCGGCGAGGCGGCCATACCTTCAAAGCCTTTGGAGCGCGCCACCTGGAAGTTCTGCTTGCCATCCGGCGCGCCCGGCAGGGTCAGCGTCGGGTTGTCCGGCGATTTCACGACTTTGCCGTCCACCAGGGTGTCGAACACCGCCAGCACTTTGCCGTTCAGGTCGGCCTTGATCAGGTAAGGCCCAAACTCTTCGCCGATCCATAAGGCATCGTCGGCAAACTGGAAGCTTTCCGGATCGAAATCGCTGCCGGTCAGATAACGCTTCTCGGTGCTCTCGTTGATGATATGGAACGGCACCTTTTTATCCGGATCGTGCAGGAACACCGTCTTCAGCGGCGCGACCGTGCCGTCTTTAAAATCGATCTTGTAGTGATTGAGGTACAGCATGGCGTCCGGCGAATTGGCCTTACTGCCGAAGCCGTTGTCGGTCAGCACCCAGTAGGTGCCGTCGGGCATGTGTTTGATGCCGGAGTGGCCCTGCAGCGGCTGACCGTCGATCGGCAGGCCGAGGCCGGTCAGGCGATCGGCGGATTTGCCCGCCACGCTGCCCAGCTCGGTGACGCGTTTGCCGCTGGTGTACTTGCCGCTCTGTTGCAGATCGCTCGGCGCGTCCTTCGGTGTGGAAACGGCGGATTTCACCGGCAGCAGCGCATGCCCAGCCAACGTCGCTTGCACCGGCTGCGCGTCGGCCCACAGGTTGGCGCTCAGCGCCATGCAGCCGACCAGCAGCGCCAGCCGGGTTTTGGTGTTGTGCATGTCATTGTCCCTTTTCGTTGTTATCGCCCAGAAGTAAAAGCAACGTCACTATAGGGAGCGGCAATGACAGAAATATTATTCGGCGAACGCCCGCCGGTAGCTGTGCGGGTGGAAGCGCCAGGTAATGGCGATCAGCACCACCACCAGCAGCGCGTGGATCTGCCAGTCCAGCACGAAGCCGCCGCTGTAGTCGCGCAGCAGGCCGGAAAGGTAGGGCGTCACGCCCGCCAGCAGGAAGCCGACGCCCTGCATAAAGGCCACCAGTCGCCCGGCCGCCGCCGGCTGATGCAGGTGATCGAGCGCCAGCACCAGGCACAGCGGGAACGCGCCGCCCAGCCCCAGCCCGGAGAGCAGCACCCACAGCCACGGCAGCGTCTGCGGCAGGTAAATCAAGCCGATAAAGCCGATCAGTTGCATCATCAACGCCAGCAGCAGCAGCGGCCGCCGGTCATGATTGCGCGCCAGCGCCGGCAGCAGCAGCGCGCCCACGACCTGGCCGAAGGTCATCAACGCCAGCAGCGAACCGCTGGCCTGCGGCTGCCAACCGAGCTGCATGTAATACGGCGGCAGCCAGGCGATCAGGCTGGTATAGCCGCCGTTGATCAGGCCGAAATAGGCGCCGAGCAGCCAGGCGCGCCGGTTGCGCAGCAGGCTTGGCCCGCGGTTTTCACCCGCCGCGCCCAGGCGAGACAACCCGCGGCTGACCGGCCACCAGGCCAGCAGCGCCACCAGGGCCGGCAACGCCCACCAGGCCAGCGCGCTGTGCCAGTCGTGGCCCGCACTCATCAGCCACGGGGTGATCGCCGCACCCAGCCCGCCGCCGCCCATCAGCGCCGCCGACCACAGCCCGGCCACCAGCGCCATGCTTTTAAGGAAGTGATGCTTGATGATGCCGGGCATCACCGCCTGGATCACCCCGATGCCGAGCCCGCCCAGCACCGCACTCATCAGCAGCTGCACGCTGCCGGGGGCCAGTTCGCGCCAGAGCGCGCCCAGCCCGATCGCCAACAAACTTAACGCCACGGCGCTGCGTTCGCTGAACAGTCGGTTGATGGCGCCACCCGCCAACGCCATCAGGCCCATCATCAGCACCGGCAGCGTGGTCAGCAGCGCCGCGCCGCCAAAGCTCAGCCCGGTGGCCTGGCGCAGCGTCGGCAGCAACGGGCCGATCGAGGTCAACAGCGGCCGCATGTTCAGGCCGATCAACACCAGCGCCAGCAGCAGGGGGTTGAACCAGCGACGTGGAGAAGGTGAATTAACAGAATGATTTAACAAGGTATATTCCTGGTACTGCAAAATGAAGAGTGTGGCGTCACAGTGCGATCGCCGCAGCGTTGCGTTACTGTAGGCAACGCCGCTAGTATTGGGAAATTAAATAATAAAATAGCCAACAGTGGGAAAATGAATCGCTACCCGATGTTCAATCCGCAGCTGCTGCTCAGCTTCGTCGCCGTGTGCGACAGCAACAGCTTCACCCGCGCCGCAGAGCGGGTGTTTTTGTCGCAGTCCACCGTCAGCCAGCAGGTGCGCCGGCTGGAGGAGATGCTGGGCAAGCCGCTGTTTGAGCGCTCCTCGCATCAGGTGCTGCTGACCGAAGAAGGCGTCAAGCTGTTGAGCTACGCGCGCCGCATTATCGCGCTGAATGAAGAAGCCCATGACGCGCTGACCGGCATCTGGCGCGACGGCGTGCTGCGGATCGGCATGCCGGAAGATTTCGCCGTGCCCACCACCGAGCTGCTGGCGGAATTCAGCCGCGAGCACCCGCACCTGCGGCTGGACGTCGCCAGCGGCCTGAGCGCCGATCTGCACAGCGCCTACGCGCGTGAAGAGCTGGATCTGATCCTGGTGAAGCAGCGCCGTCAGCAACCGCCGCGCGCCGCGCGGCCGGAACCGCTGCTGTGGCTGGACAGCCTGGCCTTCCCGGCCATCGAGCAATCGCCGGTGCCGCTGGCGGTGTTTCCGCTCAGCGGCCTGTACCGCGACGAGCTGTGCCAGGCGCTCGACAACCTCGGCAAACGCTGGCGCATCGGCTACAGCAGCGCCAGCCTGGCGGCGTTAACCGCCGCTTCCGCTGCCGGGCTGGGCGTCACCCTGCTGCCGGCCGGCTGCCGTCTGCCAGCGCATCGGGTGCTGGGCGAAGCCGAAGGATTGCCGCCGATAGACAGCTTCGAACTGGCGCTCTACTACCGCGACGGCGCCCCCGCCGCCACGCTGGCGCTGGCCCAGCGGCTGGCGGTGTTTTGCGGGTTGAAGTGAGATCGCTTACGCCACTATCGGCGGGTATTCACGCTGCAGCCAGTCGATAATCCGTACCCACAGCGCTTTGGTCTGCTCAAGGCAAGCCTGTACCGCCGCGTCCGTCACCAAATCGCCGGAGTAATCCGCCACATTGCGCTGTTTTCGCAATGCATCCAGGCAGATCATTGCCTCGCGCGGCAACCCTACGGTGAGCGGCAACGTTTGGATCACGGTCTGGTGATGACCGGGTTTGCTGGTCAGCGTACGGTACCCCTTGGCTTGTAAAGCGGCATTAGCCATTTGCATGATCACCTTATATGCCGTGTCGAAACGGCTCTCATTGCTGAGCTGAGTGATATCCGCATCGCGTCGGTTGCGCGCGGCGGCGGCCAGCAATTTTTTAATCGCCCCTGCGTCAGGCGTTATCACCTCCAGTCCCAGCCCGACCAGATTGTCCAGCGTCATCCTTGTCTCCCGCAATCCAAAGTTGGGGTTTCTGCATAATGTCCTGTATAAACGCGGAGTTCTCGGCCAAAGCCGCCCGCCACTCTTCCGGCGAGTACAGTTTGGGGTTAATTTCCCGACCCAGCGTTTCCTGCAGCGGGTAAACCGCCTGAATCACCTCCGCAAAAGACAGTTTGCCGACAATCAGAACATCGATATCACTGGCCGCCGTCGCTTTGCCACTGGCGACAGAACCAAAAATAAAAGCGCGTTCAATAGCTTCGCCAAACGCTGCCAATGTCTGCCTTAAGCACTCCGCCGGCCCGCAAACCTTGCGGAAAATAGCCGCCAGCTCTGGGAAAATCAGGCAATCAGCGTTGGCCTGATAGCAAATTTGGTTGCCCTGCCGCTGCCTGAGCAAAATGCCCCCCTCAGCCAGCCTGCTCAACTCTTTATGTAAAGTCCCGGCCTGAGTTGCGGTACGCCGCGCAATTTCCCGCACGTGAAACGCTCGCCCGGGCTCAATAAACAGCAGGCTTAGCACTTTTCTACGGTATTCGCTGAACAGCAGCTCGAGCATCGGTTCGTGCATCACGCTAACCTCAATGTAGCTTTAATGACTACAAATGTAGCCATTAAAGCTACGAAAGAGCAAGCCAGGAAAATCCTTGCCCCGGCGCACGCCGGTCATTACCAAATCGAATAGTCACCAGTGGCAAATGTCGCTGCCAACCGGCCGCTTCCTCTCCTAAATTGGAGGATGTTTTCACCCCTCATCTCTGGATTAAGGAACCGAACGTGGAAAACCCTCAACAACCGGGCCGCAGAGCCTTCCTCAGCCAAACCGGCAAACTCACCACCGCCTGCGCGGTGATCGGCCTGACCGGTGGCGTGGCACAGGCCGCGTCTCCTGGCGGCGAGCCGTGTGCGCCAACGCCGATGACCCTGACCGATCGCCACTACTGCCTGAGCGAGGTGCGGCTGGAAGACGGCTTTGAATACGACGGCGACACGGTGATCGGCACCCGCACCGCGCTATACACGCTTGAGATCAAAGACGGCAAGATCGCCGCCATTCACGCCGCCAACGCCGCGTTGCCCGCCGGCGTGCCCCGCTATCAGGCGCAGGGCCGGCTGCTGCTGCCGGCGTTTCGCGATATGCACATCCACCTGGACAAAACCTTCTACAGCGGCCCGTGGCAAGCGCCGCGCCCGCGCCAGGGCAAAACCATCATGGACATGATCGCGCTGGAGCAGACGCTGATCCCGAAACTGCTGCCCACCTCGCAGCAGCGGGCGGAAAATCTGATCGCCCTGCTGCAGTCCAAAGGCAGCACCGTGGCGCGCAGCCACTGCAATATCGATCCGGTCAGCGGCCTGAAAAGCCTGGAGCACCTGCAGCGCGCGCTGGAAAACCACCGGGCGGACTTCAGCTGTGAAATCGTCGCCTTCCCGCAGCACGGCCTGCTGCACTCCAAAGTCGATGCGCTGATGCGCGAAGCGATGCAGATGGGCGTGCAGTACGTCGGCGGGCTCGATCCGACCAACGTCGACGGCGCGATGGAGAAATCGCTGGACGCCATGTTCCAGATCGCCCTCGATACCGGCAAAGGCGTGGATATCCACCTGCATGAAACCAGCCCGGCCGGGGTCGCCGCCATCAACTACATGATCGCCACCGTGGAGAAAAACCCGGCGCTGCGCGGCAAGGTCACCATCAGCCACGCTTTCGCCCTGACCACGCTGACGCCGGGCGAACTGGCGGAAACCGCCACCCGGCTGGCGGCGCAGCAGATCACCATCGCCTCCACGGTGCCGATCGGCAGCCTGATGATGCCGCTGCCGCAGCTCAGCGAGAAAGGGGTATTCGTGATGACCGGCACCGACAGCGTGATCGACCACTGGTCGCCGTTCGGCACCGGCGACATCCTGGAAAAGGCCAACCTGTACGCCCAGCTGTACCGCGGATCCGACGAGTATCACCTGTCGCGCGCCATGGCCATCGCCACCGGCGGCGTGCTGCCGCTGGACGATAAGGGCCAGCGCGCCTGGCCGAAAGCCGGCGATGCCGCCGAGTTCGTGCTGGTCAACGCCAGCTGTTCCGCCGAGGCGGTCGCCCGCCTGCCGGCGCGCAGCGCCACCTTCCATCAGGGGCGCCTGGTGGCTGGCCAGGTGAGCAAAGCCTAAGGTCGGTCCGCTGTTGTCATCATGATGGCCGTTTTTGGCCTTCTGCCAGAGTAATGAGCGGCGCAATATGGTCGCTACACACACTGGCGGAGGGCCGAAAATGTCACAGAGCGCGTTATTGATCATCGATGTCCAGCAATCATTCCAGCACCGTCCATTCTGGCAGGAGGACGATCTGCCGGCGTTTCAACAGGCGCTGACCCGTCTGATCGCGGGCTGTCAGCAACGCGGCGCGGCGCTGGTCGACGTGCTGCACGTCTCGCCGCAGGGGCCGTTCTCGCTGGCTTCAGGCCACGTGCAGCGCCTGCCGTTCCTCACCCACCAGGCGGATATCACCGTGCATAAGCATGTACACAATGCGCTGACCGAATCCGGCCTCGACGCCTGGCTGCGCGAGCGGGATATCAACCACCTGATCATCTCCGGCATCCGCACCGAACAGTGCTGTGAAACCACCACCCGGGTGGCGTCCGATCTCGGTTATCGGGTGACCTTCGTCACCGAGGCGACGCTGACCTTCCCGATGCGCCATCCCGACGGTGAAGTCTTTACCCCCGCGCAGCTGAAGCGGCATACTGAAACCGTACTGGTCGATCGTTTCGCCCGCATCGCCAGCGTGGATGAGGCGCTGGCGCAACTCGCACAGGAGTAACCATGCCGCAGGCCGTCTATTTTCTGCTGTTGCCCAACGTGCTGTCGCTCGACGTCAGCGGCCCGGCGGAAACCCTGCGCCTCGCCGGGTCGTTCAGCCTGCGTTACCTCAGCCCGGCGCCGCAGGTCGTCTGCTCCATCGGCATGACGCTGAGCGGCCTGCAGCCGTTGCCCGAACGCCTGGAAGACGGCGCCATTCTGGTGCTGCCGGGCGTCGGCGATTCGCAGCGCTATTTCGCCGGTGAAGAGGCCGAGCAGGCCCGCCGCTGGCTGGCGACGCTGCGGCCCGATCTGCAGCAGCAGCGCATCACCCTGGTGTGCATCTGTTCCGGCGCGCTGCTGGCGGCGCAGGCCGGGCTGCTCGACGGCTATCAGTGCACCACCCACCACGACGTCATCGAACGCATCCGCCTGCAGGCGCCGGCGGCGCAGGTGAAAGAGAACCGCATCTTCGTCGAAGACCGCGGCGTCTACACCAGCGCGGGCATCACCACCGGCATCGATTTGGCGCTGCATCTGGTCCACCGCCACTGCGGCTCCGGCCGGGCGCGCGACGTCGCACGCGACATGGTGGTTTATTTCCGCCGCGCCGGCGACGATCCGCAACTGTCGCCCTGGCTGCGTTACCGCAACCACCTGCACCCGGCGGTGCACCGCGCGCAGGACGTGATGGCCGCCGAGCCGGAAGCCGACTGGTCGGTGCCGCAGGTGGCGGAGAAGGCGCACGTCAGCAGCCGCCATCTGGCGCGGCTGTTTCGCAGCCACGTCGGCATCAGCGTACGGGAATATCATGAGCAGCTGCGGTTGGCGGTGGCGCAACAGCGCCTGCAGCAAGGGTATGGGTTGGAGAAGGCCGCGCTGGCGGCCGGTTTTTCTTCCGGGCGGCAGCTGCGCCGCGCCCAGCAGCGCCAGCGCTCGCCGCTATGACACCAGCCGGCGGGTATCCAGCCGCTGCAGGCCGACAGACAGCAGCAGGCTGAGCCCCAGCGCCACGCCGAACACCCAGAAGATATCCAGCAGCGGGTGGCCGGTGAAATCCAGGTGCCGGCTGCGCATCACGTTAACGATAAGGGCGTGAAAACCGTAAATCGCCAGCGAATGGCGGGAAAATACGCTCAGCCAGCCGATCGGCTGCGGCAAACAGTGTTTCACCCACACCAGCAGCGCCACCGCCGCCATAAACACCAGCGGGCCGCTGTAGATGTAGTAGGTATCGGCGAAGTTGCCGTTGATGAACAGCTGATGCTTGGTGCCGCGCGCGATCAGCGCCACGCACAGCGCAAATCCCAATGCCGCCAACCAGCCCACGGCGCGCCCGCGCGCCTCCATCATGCCAATCGCCCGCCCGGCCAACGCATACAGCAGGTAGTAGAAGGTATCGCCGTAGATATAGAGGTTAACCGGCAGCAGGTGCGCGTTGCCGAAGGCCAGCTTGTCGGTATTCGGGTTGGCGATCGCCGCCAACACCACCAGCGCGACGGCCAGATAGCGGCGCGACACCGACTTGACGCCGATCAGCGGCGACAGCAGGTAAATCACCGCGATGGCGTAGAAAAACCACAGGTGGTAAAACACCGGCTTTTGCAGGATGCCGCGCAGCGACGGCCAGAAACCGATCTTGGTGAAGGCCGCGATATAGATCAGCGCGATGGCGCTGTAGAACAGAATGCAGCAGATGATGCGGGTGAAATGCCGCCGGCCGGCGCTCTTTTCGCCGAAGAACAGGTAGCCGGAAATCATAAAGAACAGCGGCACCGACACGCGCGACAGCGAGTTCAGTACGTTGGCGATGTCCCAGTTGTGCAACCCTATCGCCGCGCCGTTGGTGACGTAATAGGTGGTGGCGTGGATCATCACCACCATCATGCACGCCATCGCCCGCAGGTTGTCTATCCAGCCGATTTTCTCGCTCAAACGCTCGCCCGATCTTGTGTCATATTGATATGTTAAGAAGAGGTTATCGGGCACGGCGTTCGGCGACAACCCAAAAGCGAAATATCAGAATGCACTTAAACAACACCTTATGATTGCGAAGGTGAACAATTGGCGGCAAAATAGCCGCCACAACTCGCTCAGTTTGCGCTTCCCGCCCTGGCAGTTCCTTTTTCTCTTTTACTATCAGTACAATAATATGAAAACGACATTACCACCTGCGGCACGTTTGGGCCGGCAGGCGCTTTTATTCCCTCTTTGTCTGGTGCTGTTCGAGTTCGCCACCTATATCGGCAACGATATGATTCAGCCGGGCATGCTGGCCGTCGTGGCGGATTTCAACGCCGGCGAAGAGTGGGTGCCCACCTCAATGACCGCCTATCTGGCCGGCGGCATTTTCCTGCAGTGGCTGCTCGGGCCGCTGTCGGATCGTCGCGGCCGTCGCCCGGTGATGCTGGCCGGGGTGGCGTTCTTCATCGTCTCCTGCCTGGCGATCCTGCTGGTCACCACCATCGAGCAGTTTATCGCCATGCGTTTCCTGCAGGGCATCGGCCTGTGCTTTATCGGCGCGGTCGGCTACGCCACCATCCAGGAGTCGTTCGAGGAGGCGGTGTGCATCAAAATCACCGCCCTGATGGCTAACGTGGCGCTGATCGCCCCGCTGCTCGGGCCGCTGGCCGGTGCGGCGTTGATCCACGTCGCGCCGTGGCAGAGCATGTTTGTGCTGTTTGCGGCGCTGGCGGCCATCGCCTTCTACGGCCTGTGGAAAGCGATGCCGGAAACCGCCACGCTGCAGGGCGAGGCGTTTTCCGCCGCCAACCTGTGGCGCGACTACCGCCAGGTGCTGGGCAACCGCCGCTTCCTGTGCGGCGCCCTGGCGATCGGTTTCGCCAGCCTGCCGCTGCTGGCCTGGATCGCCCAGTCGCCGGTGATCCTGATCAGCGGCGAGTCGCTGTCGACGTTGGACTACGGCCTGCTGCAGATCCCGGTGTTCGGCGCGCTGATCCTCGGCAACCTGACGCTGGCGCGCCTGACCGGCAAAAACAGCGTGGAGCGCCTGATCAAGCTGGGCGCAGGCCCGATGCTGCTGGGGCTGCTGATCGCCGCGCTGGCGACCCAGTTCTCCAGCCACGCCTACCTGTGGATGACCGCCGGCCTGAGCCTGTACGCCTTCGGCATTGGCCTGGCCAACGCCGGGCTGTACCGCCTGACGCTGTTCTCCAGCAACGTCAGCAAGGGCACAGTGTCGGCCACGATGGGCATGCTGAGCATGATGGTGTTCACCGTCGGCATCGAGCTGGCCAAGGTCGCCTACGTCTGGGGCGGCAGCGGGCTGTTCAACCTGTTCAACCTCATCAGCGGCCTGTGCTGGCTGACGCTGGTGGCGCTGTTCCTCGGCAAACGCCGCAACGGCGACCCCACGCCGCAGCCGAACGGCGCGGCGTAAACGCGACGATAAAACGCCGGTCCGGTTTCCCGACCGGCGTTTTTTATGCGGCTTCAGCCGAGCAACCCCCACAGTGCATACCCCGCTCCCACCACCGCCACCGCCAACAACAGCAATGCCGACAGGACAGAGATCGCCCGCCGCGCGCGCTGCAGCGCCGTTCCCGACAGCAGGGTGATATAGGTCAGCAAAATGGCGAAGTCCGCCAGCACCCACAGCGCGGTCAGCAGCGTCAGGCTGGCGCCGATCGAGGGGGTGACGGCGATGAACTGCGGGAAAAAGGCGACGAAGAAGATAATGTCTTTGGGGTTGGCGATGCCCACCAGAAAACCGTTCAGGATCGCCGAGCGTTTTTGCGGCGGCGCAACGGGCTGCGCATCGGGGGCTCGCGCGGATAAATCCTCATACAGCGAGACGATCGCCATACGGCCAATAAACAGGCAACCCAGCAGGCCTATCCACTGCAGCAAGCGCATATCCACGGCGAACAGCCCGGTGATAATCAGCGCGGCGACGCCGATCAGCAACAAGGAGGCTCCGTTGCTGCCCAGCGCGGTCAACAGCGCACGCCGGGCGCCAAAGCGCGCCGCGGTGTTGGCCACCATCACCACCACCGGCCCCGGCGTGGCGATCAGCAACAAAATGGCGGCGAAATACGCCGCCAGCAACGACAGGTTCATCTTTATTTCACTCACATTCAGTCAGTTGGCGTCGCGCCATTATCATGCCGCCGCCCCCGCCTTGAAAAAGGAGTAATCCTGTCGTTTACTGTGAATCAGACTCATTATTAGAGACGCCGCGATGGCCAGTTCCCTTCCGCCGCTTTACGCCCTGCGCGCCTTCGAAAGCGCCGCCCGCACCGGCTCGTTCACGCTGGCCGCCGAGGAGCTGCATCTCACCCCGAGCGCGGTCAGCAAGCACATCAAAACGCTGGAGCAGCACTTCGGCTGCCGGCTGTTCCAGCGCAACGGCCCGCGTATCGAGGTCACGCCGCAGGGGAAAATCTTCGCCGCCGAGCTGCAGCAAGGGTTTGGCCGCATCGAGCAAGCCTGCGAGCTGTTCAGAAGCCACCGCGATCTGCTGCGGCTGAAGGCGCCCTCCACCCTGACCCTGCGCTGGCTGCTGGACTGCCTGAGCCGGTTCCGGCAAACGGCGCAGGCGTTCGAGGTGCAGGCAGCCAGCGTCTGGATGGACATCGACAGCGTGGATTTTTTCAGCGAACCCTACGACTGCGCCATCCTGCTCGGCAACGGCCATTTTGGCGCCAATACCGCCGCCGCCAAGCTGTTCGACGAATGGCTGATCCCGATTTGCGCCCCCGCGCTGCTCGCCGACGGGCAGCGGGATCTCGCCGCCTGCCCGCTGATCCACCCGTCGCCCGATCGGCGCGACTGGCGGCGCTGGCTGCAGAAAAGCGGCATCGCGGCCCCGATCGATCTCATGCGCGGCCAGGTATTTGATTCGCTGGAACAGGGCAACGCGGCAGCCATTGCCGGGCACGGCGTCTCGATCGGCGATCTGGCGCTGAGCCTGCGGACGATTGAGGAGGGATTATTGGTGCTGCCTTGTGACGTCGCCGTGCGCACCGGCGACGGTTACTATCTGGTATGGCCGGAAGAATCGGCAAAACGGCCGCTGATCGAACGTTTACAGGCGTTTCTCACCGCCCAAACGCCCGACGTCAGCCGGGCCGCCGTCAGGTTTATCGGGTAGGGGACTCGCTACCGAACAACCCGCCGTCGCGCAGCAGATGCTCGTTGCCCTTGCGGCGGGTAAAGCCGCTGCGATCGAAGAACTCCAGCACCTGGATCGCCAGCTTGCGCCCGACGCCGAGCCGATCGCGGAAATCGGCGGCGTTGGCGCCCCCGCGCTCCGCATCCAGCTCGCGGATCAGCGCCGCGAACTGATCGATGCGTCGGCTGAGGTAATAGCGATCCACCACCACCGCCGTCACATGGCCCAACTGAGCCGCCTTGCGCAGCAGCGCGCGCACCCGGCTCTCTTCCTCGCCCAATTCGCTCGCCAGATCGCGCACCCACCACGGTTCGTCGCCGAACAGCGGTTCGATGCGCGCCCACAGCGGCGCCTCTTCGGCACTGAACGCCAGGCCGTGTTCCGGCAGGTGCAGCCAGCCGCGCGTATTGCGCAGCGCGCCGGCCCGCAGCAGCCGATCGATCATCATAAACACCAATGCTTCAGGCTGCTGCGGCAGCGCCATGCGCCGCAGGCGGGCGCGCCCTAAGCCCAGCTGATCGGCGTGCTGTTGGTGATACTCCGCCAGCACCTGCAGCAGGCGGCTTTCCGCCTGTTGCACCTGATCCTGCGCCAGCGCTCGGTCACCGACGATCAGCAGATCGCGGTTCGCCAGCAGCTCGTCCAAGCCATCGTCCGTCAATTGACGCGCCCAGGCGAACGCCGCCAGTGACAGCGCGCCGTGCGGCAATTCAAGCGCCAGCGCCTGCGCATCGTCCTGCGCCAGCGCCAGGGCCTGCAGCCATGCCAGATAGTCCGGCTGACGCTTGCCGCGCTTGGGCGCATTCAGCCTGAGCACCCGAGCCGCGCCCAGCGTTTGCCGCGCGCCGATATCGCGCAGCACCAGCCGATCGTTCTGCGCCAACCACAGCGGACGATCGAGGATCAGTTCCGCCAGCCCGTCGTTCAGCAACGAAATGCGCCCGGTGATGTGGCTGGCGGCATGGTGCAGATGCAGCGGCTGCCAATGGCGGATCGGCCGATCCGTCTCCAGCGCCACCAGAATGCGTTCCGCCGCTTCGTGCGGACGCTGCGCCAGCAGCCAATCGCCGCGCGCGACCCGCTCTTTATCGACATCGCCGCTGATGTTAAGCGCAATGCGCTGCCCGGCCTGCGCCTGCTCCACGGTCTGATTCTGGGCATGCAGGCCGCGCACCCGCACCGGCGCGTCGGCGCCGGTCAGCCACAGCGTATCCCCCACCTTCACCCGGCCGCCGAGCGCGGTACCGGTCACCACCAGCCCCGCCCCTTTGACGCTGAACGCGCGGTCTACCGCCAGGCGAAAACGGCGCGTCAGCGCATGTTCAGCGGGCGACAACGCCAGCAAATGCGCGCGCAGCGCCTCGATGCCCTCGCCTGCCACCGCCGCGGTCACGAACAACGGCGCATCGGGCCAGCCCTGGCCCGCCAGCTCGTCACGCACCTGACCGCGCACCTCATCGATACGCGCCGCGTCCACCCGGTCGGCCTTGGTCAGCGCCACCGTCAGCGCCGGGCGCCCGCTCAGGCGCAGGATCGCCAGATGCTCGCGGGTTTGCGCCATCACGCCGTCGTCGCAGGCCACCACCAGCAACGCATGATCGATGCCGCCGACGCCCGCCAGCATGTTGGCGAGGAATTTCTCGTGGCCGGGCACGTCGATAAAGCCCAGCACCCGGCCGTCCGGCTGCGGCCAGTAGGCGTAACCCAGATCGATGGTCATGCCGCGGCGCTTTTCTTCCGGCAGGCGATCCGCGTTGATCCCGGAGATCGCCTGCAGCAGGGTGGTTTTGCCATGATCGACATGGCCGGAGGTGGCGATGATCATGATGCGCTCAGCGCTGCGATCAGCGCCCCTTCCTGTTCCAGACAGCGCAGATCCAGCCACAGCCGGCCGTCGCCGAGGCGGCCGATCACCGGCTGCGGCAGACGGCGCCAGCGTTCGGCCAGCGCTTCCAGCGTGGCACCGCGGCCGTCGCGCGGCGTGAAGGTCAGGGCATAGCTGGGCAGGCGATCCACCGGCAGCGAACCGCTGCCAATCTGTGACCAGCATGGTTCGGCGCGCAGCTCGAAATCGGCGGTGAACCGTGGCGTCAGCGCCGTCAGCAGCCGCTCGGCCGTCTGTTGCATCTCCTGCTGTGGGCGGGTCAGCAGCCGCAGCGTCGGCAGCTGCTCAGCCAGTTTTTCCGGCTGCAGATAGAGCCGCAGCGTGGCCTCCAGAGCCGCCAGCGTCAGCTTGCCGACGCGCAGCGCGCGTTTGAGCGGGTGCTGCTGCAAACGCGCGATCAGCGCCTTTTTGCCGACGATGATGCCAGCCTGCGGGCCGCCCAGCAGCTTATCGCCGGAGAACGTCACCAGATCGACGCCGGCGGCCAGCAGCCGCTGCGGCATCGGTTCGGCGGGCAGGCCGTACTGCGCCATATCGATCAGCGAGCCACTGCCCAGATCGGTGGCGGTCGGCACGCCCTGTTCGGCCCCGAGCTGCGCCAGTTCGGCCTCGTCGACCGCCGCGGTAAAGCCCTGAATGCTGTAGTTGCTGGTGTGCACTTTCATTAACAAGCCAGTCTGCTCGTTGATGGCCTGGCGGTAATCCTTCAGATGGGTGCGGTTGGTGGTGCCGACCTCGACCAATTGACAGCCGGCCTGGCGCATCACGTCGGGAATGCGGAACGCGCCGCCGATTTCCACCAGCTCGCCGCGCGACACCACCACCTCTTTGCCGGGGGCGATCGCCGCCAGCATCAGCAGCACCGCCGCCGCGTTGTTATTGACGATGCAGGCGTCTTCCGCGCCGGTCAGCCGACACAGCAGACTCGCCACCGCCCGATCGCGATGGCCACGCCCGGCGCCGTCCAGATCGTACTCCAGCGTCACCGCCTCCCCCATCACCGCGTTCACCGCATCCTTCACCGGCTGCGCCAGCAGGGCGCGCCCGAGGTTGGTGTGCAGCACGGTGCCGCTGAGGTTGAACACCGGCAACAAAGCCGGGCGTTGCTGCCGGGCCAGCTCGTCCCGTAGCGCCTGCGGCCAGTCGCCGCACCAGGCCGGCAAGCGTTGCCGTTGTTTGATCGCGTCGCGCGCCTGGGCCTGCAGCCGGCGCAGCAGTTCGCCGATCAGCGTCTGGCCATGCTGCGCCACCAGCGGTTCAATCGCGGGTTCACGCAGCAGGCGGTCGATGGCGGGCAGTTGGCTGTAAAGAAGGTGGGATTCAGTGCTCATGGTCGCTCGGTTTTCAGTTTAAACGTATCGGCATAGCAAAACCCCGCCGCGGCGGGGAGAAAAAACTCAGGGCGGCGCCGTGCGGGCGAAGCTTTCGCGGGCGAACAGGCGTTCGGCCAGTTTGACCAGCGCCGGGCGCTCGACGCACCAGTTGGGCAGGATGCGGCGGAAATTGAGGTAGCCCAGCGCGCAGCCGGTGGCGATATCCGCCAGCGTCAGCCGCTCGGCATTGAGCCACGTTTTTTCCCGCGCCAGCGCCTCCAGGGCGTCCAGGCCCTGCGTCAGCTTGTCGCGCTGACGCAGCATCCAGCTTTCGTCCTGTTTTTCCGGCGCGCGCCGGCTTTCACGGAACAGCGTCGCCGCCGCTTCGGTCACGCCGTCCGCCAACGCCGCCACCTGCCGGACGCGCAACGCTGCGGCGCGTTCGGCCGGCAAAAACGCCGGCTCCACCGCCAGCAGCTCGAGGTATTCGGCCACCACCGGCGAGTCGTAAAACACCTCGCCGTCATCGGCGATCAGCACCGGCACCTTGGCGAGCGGGTTCAACTCCTTCACCCGGCTGCCGGGCTCATACGGCGGATCGTTGACGAACTCGAACGCAATCCCCTTCTCCAGCAGCATCACGGAAATCTTGCGCACAAAGGGGCTGGTGTAACTGCCGATAAGCTTCATCCGGTCTCCTCCGCTTCGTCCTGGCTGCGGCGTCCTTACTTCACCGCCAGGGTATCGATAATCCGCTGCACCAGCGCCTGATGCACTTCCGGCGTTTTGGCCGGCGACAGCATTTGCAACGTCACCACCCGCTTGTTGAACACCGTCAACACCAGGGTGGAGACCACCTTTTGCCCGTTGACGGTCTGTTCGGTATCCACCCGGCGAAACTTCTGTTTGCCGACGCTGAAGTTCTCTTCTTTGGTGGTCTGGATATTCTGATAGCGTTCGGCCAGCACCGTGATGGCGCTCTGCGTCAGCTCTTTCAGCATTTTGTCGCTGGTGTTGAGCTTCATGCCGTCCGGCGGGATCACTTCGGACGAGACCGCGCTCTGGCGCGACTTGCCGTCAAGGAAGCGCTGAATGGTGGAGGTGCTGTCGTTGATGATGCCGCTGTTCAGCGTTTGATCGCTAAAGCCCGGCGGCAGCTCGAAGGTGATCTTGCCCTTCTGCAGCGACACGTTCAGCCCCGGCGGCGCGGGCGGGGTTTCTACCGGCGCAGGCGGCGGCGGTGGCGCGGGCTGCGTCACGGTCGGCTTGGTGTCCGGCGGCGGCACCGCCGGTTTGGTGTCGTCTTTGTTGTCGCAGGCCGCCAGTCCAACCGCCAACACGGCGACCGCGGTCAGTTTTGCCAGGGTGTTTAACATCGTGGTTCCTTTCGCTTGGCGCGTTATGGCCTAAACGTAGCAACTCGCCCGGGCGATTGCCAGAAGCCCGTTCTGAAATTGCTCATCCGGCCCCGCGCGAACGGGGCCGGGCGGTTACTCCGCCGGGAACAGGAACGGATTGATGCTGCTGCGGCCGAAGCCTTCTTCTTCCATACGGGCGTCCAGCACCAGCGAAGCCAGATCGTCGGCCACCGCTTCGACCTGCGGGTCTTTTTCCTGATAGAGGATCTTCAGGTAAGTGCCGCAGTCGCCGCAGCTCTCCGCCTTCACCGCCGCCTGCTCGCTGTCCAGCGACCAGTAGTTGAGATCGCGAGTCTGCTCGCAGTTGCTGCACTTCACCCGCACCACGTGCCATTCGCTTTCGCACAGGTTGCAGTGCAGGTAGCGCAGGCCGTTGACGGTGCCGATGTGCACCATGCTGGAGACCGGGATGCTGCCGCACACCGGGCAGAACTGGCGCTGCTCGCCGTATTCGGCGCGCGCCTTGCCGGGGATCAGGCTGGCCATCTGCGCCCAATAGAGCGACAGCGCGGCCCAGAGAAACGGCGCCTTCTCGCTGCCTACCTTGCCAAACTCGCGGTTGAGCAAGGCGTCGGCCATCAGCTCCAGCTCGTGCGCCGAGGCCTTCTCCAAGTTGTCCAGCACCGCCAGAATGTGTTCCGGCGCCTGCGGGCGCAGCTCGGCGATCAGCGACGTCAGCAGCTTGCGCCAGTGCTCGCTGCGCGGGAACACGCTCAGATCGAGCGGCGGTTTGCCGCTGGCGGCGCCCTGCGCCAACGCTTCGCTAAGATCGAGCGCCAGCGGGTTATCGTGCAGCGCATGCTGCTGCGCCTGCGCCAGCTCGGCGGCAAAGTTCAGGTAGTCACCCAGCGGGTTGTCGACCGCCAGCTGACGCAGACGTTCGGCGCGGCGGCTGTACAGGCTTTTCAGGTTGGCGAAAAGTAACGGCGGGATGTTCTCCGCCGTTGTGGACTTCTCACGCTGTGCCCCTAACTGCTCTTTAGGAACGATGCGGATACTCATCAGGGTTTATCTTCCTGTCGTTTCTCGCGGACCTCACGGTACCAGCGCGGATGATGTTTCTTGGCCCAGGCCGCCGGCACCCAGCCTTCCACCATCGCGGTAATGGTGCCTTTTACCCACAATGCGGCGTAAATGTGCACCATAATCACGATGATAAGGCCGACCGCGGCCAGCGAATGCACCAGCAGCGCGATGCGGATCAGCGGAATGGAGAACGACGGCGCAAAATACGGCCGCCAGATCACCACGCCGCTGGCCAGCAGCAGCACCAGGCTGATAATCGCCGCCCAGAACACGCACTTCTGGCCGAAATTATAGCGCCCGGTATCACCCACTTCCTCGTTCATGGCGATTTTGTGGATGTTCTTGGCCCAGACGATATCTTCCCGGTTGATCAGGTTGTGCTTCCAGTAGCGCAGGAACATCAGCAGGAACGCGGCGAACATGATCACCCCGACAAACGGGTGCAGAATGCGCGCCAGCTGCGGCGTCCCGAAGATGTTCATCAGCCAGTTGAAGGAGGGGAAGAAGAACCCCAGCCCGCTGATGGCGGCGAACACGAAGCAGAACGCCACGATCCAGTGGTTGATGCGCTCCGGCGCGCTGTAACGCTGAATGGGCTTTTCCTTTCTCATTTGCGCGTCTCCTCGTCGTGCGACTCGTCGTGCTCGTCCTCATCTTCGACGCGGTTAGGCCCGACGCCGACATAGTGGAACACGCTGGCCGCGAAGGTGGCGGCAAAGCCGATGGCCGCCAGGGGTTTCCACACGCCCTTCCAGAAGGTCACCGCCGGGCTGATGCTCGGGTTGTCCGGCAAACCGTGGTACAGCTGCGGTTTGTCGGCGTGGTGCAACACGTACATCACGTGCGTGCCGCCCACCCCCGCCGGATCGTACAGACCGGCGTTCTGGTAGCCGCGGGTATTCAGCTCGCTGACGCGATCCGCCGCCACCTGCTTCATCGCTTCCTTGGTGCCGAAGTGAATCGCGCCGGTCGGGCAGGTTTTCACGCAGGCCGGTTCCTGGCCGACGTCCACGCGGTCGACGCACAGGGTGCACTTGTACACCCGGTTGTCGTCCTTGTTCATGCGCGGCACGTCGAACGGGCAGCCGGCGATGCAGTAGCCGCAGCCGATGCAGTGCTCGGACTGGAAGTCGACGATGCCGTTGGCGTACTGAATGATCGCGCCTTCCGACGGGCAGGCCTTCAGGCAGCCCGGATCGGCGCAGTGCATGCAGCCGTCCTTGCGGATCAGCCATTCCAGCTTGCCGTTTTCCTCCACCTCGGAGAAGCGCATCACCGTCCACGACTTGGCGGTCAGATCGGCGGGGTTATCGTACACCCCGACGTTGTGTCCCACTTCGTCGCGGATGTCGTTCCATTCGGAACAGGCCACCTGACAGGCCTTGCAGCCGATACAGGTGGTGACATCGATCAGTTTGGCCACTTCTTCCTGGTGGTCACGGGCGCGCGGCGCCGGCGTGAAACCATTGGTGGCGGATTTACGAATGATGTCTTGAGATTGCATGGCCATAATTCGTCTCCGTTACACCTTTTCCACGTTGACCAGGAACGCCTTGAACTCCGGCGTTTGCGTATTGGCGTCGCCGACGAACGGCGTCAGCGTGTTGGCGATAAAGCCTTTCTTCGCCACCCCTTCGTAACCCCAGTGGATCGGGATGCCGATGGTGTCGACTTCCTGGCCGTGCACCTGCAGCGTGCGAATACGCTTGGTCACCACCGCCTTGGCCTTGATGTAGCCACGGTTGGAGCTGACTTTCACGGTATCGCCCTGCTTGATGCCCTTCTTCTCCGCCAGCTTTTCGCCGATTTCCACGAACTGTTCCGGCTGGGCGATGGCGTTCAGCCGCGCGTGCTTGGTCCAGTAGTGGAAGTGCTCGGTCAGACGATAGGTGGTGCCGACGTAAGGGAACTTGTCGGATTTGCCCATCGCCGCCAGATCGTCCTTGAACACGCGCGCCGCCGGGTTGGACACCACGTTCGGGTGCAGCGGGTTGGTGCCGAGCGGCGTTTCGAACGGCTCGTAGTGTTCAGGGAACGGCCCTTCCGCCATCTTGTCGGTGGCGAACAGGCGGCCCATGCCTTCCGGCTGCATGATGAACGGCCCGACGTCGCTGCCCGGCGCGGCGGTGCTGTAGTCCGGGATATCGGCCCCGACCCACTTGGCGCCGTCCCACTCCAACAGCTGGCGTTTCGGATCCCACGGTTTACCCTGCGGATCCGCCGAGGCGCGGTTGTACAGAATGCGGCGGTTGAGCGGCCATGCCCAGGCCCAGCCCAGCGTATTGCCGAGGCCGGACGGATCGGCGTTGTCGCGCCGCGCCATCTGGTTGCCGGCCGGCGTCCAGCTGCCGGCGAAGATCCAGCAGCCGCTGGCGGTGGTGCCGTCGTCGCGCAATTGCGCGAACGAGCTGAGCAGTTCGCCTTTTTTCACCAGCACTTTGCCGTCGGCATCCAGCAGATCCGCCAGCGCCTTGCCGTTGTTCTCCTGCGCCACCTCTTCCGGCGCCGGGTTGTCCGGCGTCAGGTAGTCCCAGGTCATGTTCAGCACCTGCTCAGGCACCGCGCCACCGTCGCGCGCATACATCTCGCGCAGGCGGCTGAAGATGCCCGCCAGGATCTCGCCGTCGTTCAGCGCTTCACCCGGGGCGTCCGCGCCTTTCCAGTGCCACTGCAGCCAGCGGCCGGAGTTGACGATCGAGCCGTTCTCTTCGGCGAAGCAGGTAGACGGCAGGCGGAACACTTCGGTCTGGATCTGCGACGGATCCACTTCGTTGAACTCGCCGTGGTTCTGCCAGAAGTTGGAGGTCTCGGTGTTCAACGGATCGATGGTCACCAGGAACTTCAGCTTGGACAGTGAAGCCACCACCTTGTTTTTGTTCGGGAACGACGCTACCGGGTTAAAGCCCTGGCAGAAGTAGCCGTTGACCTTGCCCTGCGCCATCATCTCGAAGTACTGCAGCACGTCGTAGCCTTTGTCCCACTTCGGCAACCAGTCAAAGCCCCAGCTGTTGTCCTTCTGCGCCTTGTCGCCGTAGAAGGTCTTCATCATGCTGACGAAGAATTTCGGGTAGTTGCCCCAGTAGTTCACCTGGCCCGGCAGCAGCGCCTTCGGCGTGTTAGCCTTCAGGTAGGTCTCGAGATCGGTCTGTTTCTCCGACGGCAGCGTCAGGTAGCCCGGCAGGCTCTGCGACAGCAGGCCGAGATCGGTCAGACCCTGGATGTTGGAGTGGCCACGCAGCGCGTTGACGCCGCCGCCCGCCATGCCCATGTTGCCGAGCAGCAGCTGGATCATCGCCATGGTGCGGATGTTCTGTGCGCCGACCGAGTGCTGAGTCCAGCCCAAGGCGTACAGGAACGAGGCGGTCTTATCCGCCACGCAGGTTTCGGCGATGTATTCGCACACCTTGAGGAAATCGTCCTTCGGCGTGCCGCAGATGTTGCTCACCACGTCAGGCGTGTAGCGGCTCACGTGCAGCTTCAGCAGGTTCCACACGCAGCGCGGATCCTGCAGCGTGACGTCGCGCTTGGCGAAGCCGTTCTCGTCGAACTGGTAGTTCCAGGTGGTTTTGTCGTACTTACGGTTTTCCGCGTCGTAGCCGCTGAACAGGCCGTCTTCGAAGGCAAAGTCTTCCCGCACCAGCAGGCTGGCGTTGGTGTAGGCCTCGACGTATTCGCGGTTAAATTTGTTGTTAGTCATCAGATACAGCAACACGCCCGACAGGAAAGCGATGTCGGTCCCGGAGCGGATCGGCGTGTAGAAGTCCGCCACCGATGCGGTTCGGGTAAAGCGCGGATCGATCACGATCAGCTTGGCATTGTTGTGTATTTTGGCTTCCATCGCCCAGCGGAACCCCACCGGATGCGCTTCCGCCGCATTACCGCCCATGACGATAATCAAATTCGCGTTCTTGATATCAACCCAGTGGTTGGTCATCGCACCGCGACCAAATGTTGGAGCAAGACTTGCTACCGTTGGTCCGTGTCAGACACGCGCCTGGTTGTCTACGGCAAGCATGCCGAGAGCGCGACTAAATTTTTGCGACAGAAAACCGGTTTCGTTGCTGGCGGCCGAGGCGCACAGCATGCCGGTGGTCAGCCAGCGGTTGACGGTAACGCCCTGGTCGTTGGTTTTGATGAAGTTGGCGTCACGGTCTTCCTTCACCAGCTTGGCGATGCGGGTAAAGGCGTCGTCCCAGCTGATGCGCTGCCATTTGTCCGACCCTGGCGCCCGGTATTCCGGGTACTTGAGGCGGCTTTCGCTGTGGATGAAGTCAACCAGGCCGGCGCCTTTCGGGCAAAGCGCGCCGCGGTTTACCGGGTGATCCGGATCCCCTTCGATATGGAAAATGCTTTCTTTGGCGTTTTTGGCGCCATCACCAAGGCTGTACATCAACAGCCCACAGCCGACGGAACAATACGTACAGGTATTACGGGTCTCGCGGGCGCGCAGCAGTTTGTACTGCCGGGTTTCCGCCAACGCCACTTCGGGGGCAAAGCCCAGCGCGGCCACCGTCGTTCCTGCCATACCGCCAGCGCAGATCTTAAAGAACTGCCTTCTGCTGACCTGCATGGGGGTCTCCTTTACTCTCGATTGTCACATTGTTCAAATGCGCCTGCCCGCTAGCGCGGCAAACGCGAATGTCACTGTTGTTATGCTTGCTACGAACGCCGGCCATATTACCACAGCGTGCTTGTGGTTGTTACACACTCGTGCTCATTCAGTGAACGCATTGGCACATTTCGATACATTTCGGCGTTGGCGCTCCCTACAGTATAGAGAGTAACCAACGCGCCGGGGCGGCGGTTCGACGCGGCTCCCCAGCGCCCTCTTCTATCAGCATGTTAACGCAACGATTTGTTTATTAACCACACAGTTCACAGGGCATTGATAATCATTTTCAATATCATTTAATTAACTATAATGATCCGACTGCTTACGCGGTGCTCGCCCTTTGCGCCGCCCATACACCACTGGAGATGATGATTATGAGTTATTCACTGCCATCCCTGCCGTACGCTTACGACGCACTGGAACCGCATTTCGACAAGCAGACGATGGAAATCCATCACACCAAACACCACCAGACCTACGTCAACAACGCCAACACCGTGCTGGAAGCCTACCCTGAGCTGGCTAAATACAGCGTTGAAGAGCTGATCCAGGATCTGGATAAAGTGCCTGCCGACAAACGCACCTTCATGCGCAACAACGCCGGCGGCCACGCCAACCACAGCTTCTTCTGGAAAAACCTGAAAACCGGCACCACGCTGGGCGGCGATCTGAAAGCGGCCATCGAGCGCGATTTCGGCAGCGTTGAGAAATTCCAGGAAGAGTTCGAGAAAGCCGCAGCCACCCGCTTCGGTTCCGGTTGGGCCTGGCTGGTGCTGAAAGACGGCAAGCTGGCCGTAGTGTCTACCGCCAACCAGGACAGCCCGCTGATGGGCGAAGCCGTCGCCGGCGCTTCCGGTTTCCCAATCATCGGCCTGGACGTGTGGGAACACGCTTACTACCTGAAATATCAGAACAAACGCCCTGACTACATCAAGGCGTTCTGGAACGTGGTCAACTGGGATGAAGCCGCCGCGCGCTTCGCCGCGAAGAAGTAATTCGCCCCCGTTGATGAAGATGCCCGCCGCCGGCGGGTATTTTTTTGCCTGAAATCCGCTAAAGTTTGACCACTTCCTGCCGATGGTTTGTTCAATTGACGTTCGCCCGGAGAAGGAAAAACGCTATGGCGGCATTGCAAGCATTGGCAGGAAAGTTCACTCATCTCACCGTAGGTAAAAAGCTCGGCCTCGGCTTCGCGCTGTTGCTGCTGTTGGCGGTCGTTATCGCCGGCACCGGAGCGCAATATCTGCACATCATCGAATCCCGCGCCGATCGCATCGACTTCAGCAACCGGCTGAACGAGGAGATCAACCAGGCCAAATACAACCGCGCCATGTACGGCCAGACCTACCAGCCGGAGTATCTGCAGAACAACCGCGCCAATATTGAAAACGCCGTCAAACTGATAGATCAGGGGCAGGCGCTGGACTGGGACGCCCAAAGCCGCAAGGATCTGCAGCGTCTGGTGACGCTGATCGGGGAATACCAGCAACAGCAAAAAATCTTTGAGCAGGCGGTCTCGGCGAAAGACGCGGTGCGCCAGAGCTGGAACATGTCGGAAGTGCAGGCCAGCCTGAGCCAGGTGGAGCGCCAGCTCACCAACGGCGATCTGCAGTTGGCCTTCATCCAGCTGAACCAGAAGCTGACCCAGGTGCGCTACGGCGCGCGCGGTCTGCTGCTGAGCCTGAACAAGGAAACCGAAGCGCCGCTGATGGCGGCCATCGATGACGCGCGCGACGCGGCCAACGCCTTGAGCCGCCGGGTCAGCGACGCGCAGCGCCCGCAGCTGCAGCCGCTGCTGGCCGCCCTGGACGATTACAAAAACCGCATCGCGGCCTACCTACCGGCCTATGAGCACGAGCAGCAGATCAGCCGACAGCTCGGTGAACGCGCGCATGAGATCGGCACGCTGGTGAACGCCTTTATGCAGGACGAACTGGCGCAGACGCGCAGCAACATCAACCTGGCGCAGCTGCAGATGGGCATCACCACCCTGATCGCGATTATCGCCGGAGTGCTTATCGCCTGGCGTATCACGCTGCAGATCACCCGTCCGCTGCACAGCACGTTGGCGATGGCGGAACGCATCGCCGGCGGCGATCTGCGCCAGGCGCAGACCAGCACCCGCCGCGATGAGTTGGGGCAGCTGCTGAACGCGGTGGCGGCCATGAGCCAAAACCTGCGCACCATGATTGAGAAGATCCAGATGGGGGTCAGCCAGGTCTCCACCGCCTCCGCGGAAATCGCCGCCGGCAACACCGATCTCTCTTCCCGCACCGAGCAGCAGGCGGCGGCGGTCGAGGAAACCGCCGCCAGCATGGAACAGCTGACCGCCACGGTGAAACAGAACGCCGACAACGCCCATCACGCCAATCAGCTGGCCACCGACGCCTCGCAGACCGCGCAACAGGGCGGCAAGCTGGTGGAGAACGTGGTCAGCACCATGCGCGATATTTCCAGCAGTTCGCAGCGTATCGCCGAAATTACTACCCTGATCAACGGCATTGCCTTCCAGACCAACATCCTGGCGCTCAACGCCGCGGTGGAAGCAGCGCGCGCCGGCGAACAGGGACGCGGCTTCTCGGTGGTCGCCAGCGAAGTGCGCAGCCTGGCAAGCCGCAGCGCCCAAGCGGCGAAGGAGATCGAAGGGCTGATCGCCGAATCGGTCAGCCGGGTGAAAACCGGCACCGAACTGGTGGAAAGCACCGGCAATACCATGGAGCAGATCGTCCGCTCGGTCACCCACGTGCGCGACATCATGGCCGAGATCGCCGCCGCCTCCGATGAACAGACGCGCGGCATCGCCCAGATTGGCCAGGCGATCGTCGAAATGGACCATACCACTCAGCAGAACGCCGCGCTGGTGGAAGAGTCCGCCGCCGCCGCCGATTCGCTGGAAGAGCAGGCCGACATGCTGTTGCAGAGCGTTTCGGTGTTCCGTTTGGCGGAGCAGACCGAACCCGCCGCCGTGAAAGCCGCCGCGCCGAAAGCGTCGGCCGTAAAACCCGCGGCCGCCAACGCCGCAGCGGAAGATAACTGGACCACCTTCTGACGCCCTCAGGCGAGGAATATCCGTTCCTCGCCCTATCTTTGTGGCAACAGGTGGGTCGCGACTCCCCAATTCAACAAGTTAAAACCAGAGGCGGTCGCATCAAGCATTGCGTAGCCGCAATTGCGATGACCGTATCTGCGGAGGTCCTCCTGCGGGTCAGCCCCTTTAAGCCACCAAATCAGTGCCTGCAGAGCATGGCCGTGCGTAACCACACCAAGCGTTTGATTTTGTCCATCGACAGCCAGATCGGACAGACAAGCCATCAGGCGCCAGGCAACCTCATAAGCATTCTCCCCTCCCGGAGCCGACGCCTCTGCCTTACCGGCAAAGAGGCACTGCGTCGCTTCTGGATAATCGCGCATGGCCTGCGCATAAGATAATCCTTCCAGTCGGCCAAAATCTTGCTCCTGCAAACGCTCATCCATTTGCACAGTGCAGCCACATCTCTCAGCCAACGTCTCCGCTGTCGTAAAAGCCCGACCAGCCGGTGAACTGATCAACAAAGTGACCGATAACATTTGCAAGCGAGCGCCAAGCCCAGCGATTTGACGTCGCCCCTCTTCTGTCAGCGGACTGTCACTTCGCCCCTGAATAATCCCCGAGCGGTTCCATTCTGACTCCGCATGCCTCAATACAATGAAACGCATGGTTTTTTCTCGACGATAAAAGCCTAAATATAGACAGGAAAAACACATCCTTCCGTACAGGTAAACGCCGGGTAGTGTACGAGAACAACTCAGGCTATGCTGAGCCCTCGACGCGAGACACGGAGGCGCACATGCATCACCCAGACGTTTACATCGGCAGCATCCAACCCTATGAAGGCGGGCGCCCCAGCGCCATCGCCAAACGCCAGGTGGATGGCGCCATCCGGCTCACGCCGCTCGGCCTGGAAGGCGACGAACAGGCCGAAAAAAGCTACCACGGCGGGCCGGACCGCGCGCTGTGTCACTACCCGCGCGAGCATTATGCCCACTGGCGCGAGCAGTTTCCGGCGCAGGCCGAGCAATTTTGCGCCCCGGCCTTCGGCGAGAATATCTCCACCGAAGGGCTGACCGAACACAATGTGTTTATGGGCGACATCTTCCGCTGGGGCGAGGCGCTGATCCAGGTCACCCAGCCGCGCTCGCCGTGCTTCAAGCTCAATTATCACTTCGCCATCGAGGACATTTCGGTGCTGATGCAGCAAAGCGGCCGCTGCGGCTGGCTGTATCGGGTGGTGTCGCCGGGCGCGGTCAGCGGCGATCGCCCGCTGGCGCTGGCGGCGCGCAACAGCGATGTGTCGGTGGCCGAAGCCATCGCCATCGCCTGGCATATGCCGTTCGATGCGGAACAGTATCGCCGTCTGTTGGCGGTGGCCGGCCTCTCCGCCAGCTGGAGCAAGACCATGCTCACGCGGCTCGCCGAAGGGCGCCTTGAGGATTTCAACCGCCGCCTGCTCGGCCGTTGAACGCGCGAGCGGAAAATGAAAAACGTGCGCCGAATGCCGCGTTAACCCTTTTCTTCCGCCTATACTGTAGCCGCACGTTTTTTCAGCCAGGAGCCAGGATATGACCACCCCGACCCATTCGATTCATCACGCCGCCGCCGAGGGCTATCAGGCCAATGCCGATCGCTATGTGAAAGGCCGGCCGGATTACCCGCCGGAAATCGCCGTCTGGCTGCGTGACGTCATCGGCCTGCACGCCGGCATGACGGTCATCGATCTCGGCGCCGGTACCGGCAAGTTCACCCCGCGCCTGCTGGAAACCGGCGCGCAGGTGATCGCCGTCGAACCGGTGCCGCAAATGCTGGAAAAACTGTCGGCGGCGCTGCCGCAGGTGAAAACGCTGGCGGGCACCGCCGACGCGATCCCGCTACCGGACGAGTCGGTGGATGCCGTGGTGTGCGCCCAGTCCTTCCATTGGTTCGCCACGCCGCAGGCGCTGGCGGAAATCCAGCGCATTCTCAAGCCCGGCGGCAAACTCGGCCTGGTGTGGAACATGCGCGATGCGCGCGTCGGTTGGGTGCGTAAACTGAATCAGATCGTCGATAGCCACGAAGGCGATGCGCCGCGTTTCTATACCGGCGAATGGCGCAAATTCTTCCCGTTCAAAGGCTTTGAACCGCTGCAGGAGCAGGTGTTTATGCTCGGCCACCGGGGGGCGGTGGAGGACGTGATCTACAACCGGGTACGTTCAACCAGCTTTATCGCCGCGCTGCCGCAGGCGCAACAGGAGCAGGTTATCGATCGGTTGCGCCAACTGGTGGCGGAAGAAGAGGAACTGCGGGGCCAGGACACGGTCACCGTGCCCTATCAGACCAAGGCGTATTTCACCACCAAGGTCTGACGCCCGGGATTCAGAACGCTTTCTTGGCGTAGCCGGTGACCGCTTTCAGGCCCATCTCGCGGCCCAGCGCGGTCATCGGGTGCACTACGATCAGCCCGCGCGCGCTTTTCTTCAGCGCGCCCATATCGGCCTGCTCTTTCTTGGTGATCTCGCGGCTGAACGGCAGCTGGCTCAGCTTCTGCGCTTCGGCGCTCAGCTTCTCGCCGCGCACGTTTTTCAGGCGCTCGATCTCCGTCGCCAGCTTCTCTTTCTCTTTGGTGTGCTGCGCGATCAAGTCAGGGTTGCCCTGTTGGATCACGGTGGCGTCTTTGTGGTTCAAGGCGTCCAGCAGGTCGCTCAGGCGCTTGATCTCTGCCTTTTCTTTCTCTTTCATGGTCTCTGGCCCATTGTGCCCAAAATGGCACGCTAATCAATGATACCGGCATTGTAGCAAAAGGCGCGCGCCGTTACCCGTCCTGCGCAATGCCGGGCGGCAGGCCGCTCATCTCGCAGGCCCTGGCGCCGAGCCGAGCCAGCGCCTGGGTGTAGCGCGCGTTGAACGGGTAGCAGCAGGAGAGCCGCAGCGCGTTGCGGTAGCGCCCGCTCGGGGAATACAGGGTGCCCGGCGTCAAACAGATCTGCTCCTCAAGCAGCTGATGGAACAGCGCCACGCTGTCCACGCCGGGGGGGAATTCGACCCAGAACACGAAGCCGCCCGCCGGCTGCGTGGCCAGCGTGCCGCGCGGGAAATGCCGGGCGATCAGCGCCCTCGCCTCGTCGACCTGCGCCGCATAGCGCTTGCGCAGGTTGCGCAAATGGTGATCGTAGCCGCCGCTCTCCAGGAAGGTCGCCAGCGTTTCCGACAGCAGCTGCGACTCGGACATCGACGACACCGCCTTCAGCTTGCGCAACGCCTCGTGAAAACGGCCGCCGCAGATCCAGCCGACGCGAAAATCCGGCGCCAGCGTTTTGGTGAAGCTGGAGCAAAACAGCACCCAGCCGTCGCGATCGAACGCCTTCACCGCCGGCGACAGCGCCCCGCCGAACTGGATCTCGGCATACAGCCCGTCTTCAATCAACGGCACCTGATGATCGTTCATCAGCCGCGCCAGCCGCTTTTTCGCCGCCAGCGGCATGGTGCAACCCAGCGGGTTTTGCACCGTCGGCATGGCGATCACCGCATTCAGCCGCTTCTCGTTCAATAGCAGCTCCAGCGCGTCCAACGACAGCCCCAGCTGCGGATCGGTAGGGATTTCCAGCGCTTTCAGTCCCAGGCTGGCCAGCAGCGGCAGCAGGTAAAAGTAGGTCGGCGACTCCAGCCCGACGCAGTCGCCCGGTTGGGTGGTGACGCGCAGCGCCAGCTGCAGCGCTTCCATGCAGCCGTGGGTCAGCACCACGTCGCCCGGCTCCAACAGCATGCCGAGCGTCATTGAGCGGCGGGCGATCTGCTGACGCAGCCGCAGGCTGCCGGGCGGCAACGGATATTGTCCGATCAGACCCGGCTGGCGGCGCAGTTGGGAAGACAGCATGCGCCCCAGTTTGCCGCCGGGATAAAAGTCGCTGGTCTGCGGGCAGGCCAGCGCAATGTTGGTGAAGGCCGGGTTCTGCTGGGCGGCGAACACCGTATCGATCAACGCCAGCACGTCGTCCGCCGGCGGTTCGATGCGGCCGCTGGGCGCCGAGGCCATCTTCAGCGCCGGCAGCGTGCTGCGGACATAAAACCCCGACTGCGGCCGCGCTTCGATCAGCCCGCGATCCTCCAGCGTGCGGTAAGCCGACACCACGGTATTGATGCTGACGCGATGGGTTTGCGCACAGCGCCGCACCGAAGGCAAGCGGTCGCCGGGCTGCAGCGTGCCGCGGCGAATGGCTTCGGCCAGCGTATCCGCCAGCTGCAGGTAACGGGTATCCGGGGTTTCATCGAGCAAGGTCACAGTTTCTCTCCAGGCAATGGGTACAGTTTACATTTCACACAACTGTAACCATGACAATATCCGATTTGTGGTTCTGTCACCATCCCATCGCAGCGATTATGCTGATCCTCTCGTTATCACCGTCATTTTCAAGGAACCTGCCATGCTGGACTCCGCCTTTGTCAGCTACGTCACCGTCATGTCGATCACCCCCGGCCCCAACAACCTGCTGCTGGCCTCGTCGGGCGTCAACTTCGGCCTGCGCCGCACCCTGCCGATGCTGTTCGGCATCTGCGTCGGTTGTGCAGTACAGCTGGCGATCATTATCCCGCTGCTGGCGCTGGCGCTGAGCTGGGCCGGCGTCATCCGCTTCCCGCTGGCGGTGATCGGCTGCGCCTACCTGCTGTGGCTGTCGTGGAAACTGTTTCAGGCGGCCTCGCCGGACGCCAAAGAGCAGGCGCAGCCGATGAGCCTGCTCAACGGCGCGCTGTTTCAGGCGGTCAACCCCAAGGCCTGGCTGATGGTGATCAACGTGGCGATCCTGTTCACCCCGCGCGAAGGCGCCACCTTTGTCCATACGCTGTCTATCATCGCCGGTTTCGCGTTGCTGAACTTGCCGTGCGTGCTGCTGTGGGCGGTGTTGGGTGACCGGTTGCGCAACGCGCTGCGGGTCACCTGGAAACTGCGCGCCTTCAACGGCGTGATGTCCGGGCTGATGGCCGCCACCGCGCTGTGGTTGCTGTTCGACGAATGGCGCGCGGCCTTCGCTTAGCCGCGGCCGAGAGGAGAGAGTCGGGAAGGTTGTTTGGCACCGATGCCGGCGATCAGGTCGGTAATGGACAGCACCATGGTGGAGCGCACCATCTGCTGATAGCGCTGACGCTGCATGGCGATCAGCGCTTCATCCGCCTCGCCCGGCTGCAGGAAGGTCGGCACCGGCGGCAACGCGGCCACGCAGTGCAGCTCGCCGAACGGCCCGAGGATTTCGTCGTCGACGAAGCGGTATTCCGAACCGTCGTGGTTCAGCTCTTCGCGCATCGCCATCAGCAGCTCGGCGTCTTCATATTCGTGGCGGGAAATCACCCCCAGCCCGTACATCAGCTTCAGGCGCACCGACAGCTCCCCCAGCGGGCCGCTGCCGGACAATAGCGGTTCGACGGCATATTTCACCGCATAGTCGTCCTTGCGGAATACCTGCACCACCAGCACGTTGAGCGCTTCCGCCAGCAGCTCTACCGCCGCGATCAGGAAGCTGCGCACCGTTTTGCCCGCGTTCAGCTTTTCCAGAACCTGGTTTTCAAATGCCTGTGCTTCTTCCATCGTCGCTTTTCGAAAGGCGTGGGGAGGGCCGTCGATGCCGAACTCGGGTTCCAGGAGCGCAGCAAGCTGCGCTCGGGTGTTCATCATCACGATTCTACTTGTGCATGGCGTTATACACAGCAACGGCCTCTTCTACAACCTCGCTTTCCGCCGGCAGGCCGGAAATTTGCGCCAGCGCGGCTTTCGGCCCGAGCGTGTTCAGCAATTCCGCCAACTCCAGCGCCTGCGGATCCTGTTCGCTGCGGTAACTCATGGCGGCGGCGATGCCCTGGATCAGGTTGGCATGCGGCAGGCCGTATTCCAGCGTGCCCAGCAGCGGTTTGATCAGGCGATCGCCGGCGCTCAGCTTGCGCAGCGGCTGGCGCCCTACGCGCTCGACGTCATCGTGCAGATACGGGTTTTCGAAGCGGCCGAGAATTTTGTTGATGTAGGCGGCGTGCTTGTCGGCGTCGAAGCCGTAACGCTTGATCAGCACCGCGCCGCTCTCTTCCATCGCCCCTTTCACCACGCGGCGGATCGCCGGGTCGAGAATGGCGTCGCGAATGGTTTGCAGCCCGGCCCGTTGGCCGAGGTAGGCGGTGATCGCGTGGCCGGTGTTGAGGGTGAACAGCTTGCGCTCGACGAAGGCCATCAGGTTATCGGTCAGCTCCATGCCGGCGATCGCCGGAGGCTGGCCTTTAAACTGCGTCTGATCGACGATCCATTCGCTGAAGGTTTCCACCGTCACTTCCAGCGGATCGCTGCTGTCCGCCGGCGGCACGATGCGATCGACCGCCGAATCGACGAAGCCGACGTGCTGCTCAACCCATGCCTGCTCGTCCTGCGGCAGCGCGGCAAACACGTGCTGCTTCAGCTGGCTGGTGCCGCGCACCATGTTCTCACAGGCGATGATGTTCAGCGGCTGCACATTGCCCTGCTGATGGCGCAGCACCAGCCCTTTGGCGATCGTGCCGGCGATTTTGGCGAGAATTTGCGGGCCAACGGCGGTGGTCACCAGATCCGCCTCGGCGATCAGCGCCACCGCGGCTTCGCTGCCGCTGTTGACGGCGCTGACGTTGTTGACGCTCTCTACGCGCTCTTGCTCGCCCACCACGTGCACCTGGTAGCTTTTACGGCTGTTCAGCAGATCCAGCACCGTTTGATTGACGTCGGCGAAGGTCAGCTCAACCCCGGCGTCCGCCAGCAGCTTGCCGATAAAACCGCGGCCGATGTTCCCTGCGCCAAAATGTAATGCTTTCATAACTCTACCTTCTTAATGTCGAAGGGTGCAGCACGCTGCACCCTTGAAAATGATTCTGTTATCCGGCTTTTTTGCCGCCGAGCAGGTCCAGCACTTCCTGAACGCTGGTGGTATTCGCCAGCCGCTCGATCACGCTCTCGTCATCCAGCGCGTTGGTCAGGCTGGTGATCACCTGGATATGCTCGTTGTTGCGCGCGGCGATGCCGATCACCAGACGGGCCACTTCATCCTCTTCATCGCCGAAGCGCACGCCCTGCGGGTATTGGCAGAACACCACGCCGGTACGCAGCACCCGGTCTTTGGCCTCGATGGTGCCGTGCGGCACGGCGATCGATTCGCCCAGGTAGGTGGAGGTGAGCTTTTCGCGCTCCAGCATCGCCGGCACGTATTCCGGCTCAACGTAGCCGCCCTTCACCAGTTGCTCGCCGGCGAAGCGGATCGCCTGCTCTTTGTCGCTGGCCTGCAGGTTGAGGAACACGTTGCTCTCGCTTAGCTTGAACAGCCCCGGTTCGCCGGCCTCTGCAGCCGCGTGCGCGCCGCTCTGCGGGGCCGCTGCGGCAGCGGTGTTCACCGCCAGCAAACGCTCGACCAGATCGCCATACAGCTTGCTGTCGAGGAAGTTAGTCAGCGAAATGTGCTGGGCCTGCGGCGCATGGCGCATCGCGCGCTCGGTCAGATCGCGGTGGGTGATCACCAGATCCACATCGTCCGGCAGGCTGTTGATGGCGCTGTTGGTCACCGAGATGTTCTTCAGCCCGGCGTCGGCCACTTTCTTGCGCAGTACCCCGGCGCCCATGGCGCTGGAGCCCATGCCCGCATCGCAGGCGACGATGATTTTGCGCACGGTGCTCAGATCGCCATCGACCGCCGCCGGCGCGGCCGCGCCGCCCTTGGACTGCGATTTCATCTCTTGCACGCGGCGGGTCGCGGCTTCCAGATCGTCATCCTCTTTCACCTTGGAGGTTTTCAACAGGAAAGCGGACACCACGAAGGAGACGGCAAAGGCTGCGCACACCGCCGCAATGTTGGCGAAGTAGGCGCCTTTCGGAGTCATCGCCAGCACCGCCAAAATCGACCCCGGGGAAGCCGGAGACACCAGGCCGCCGTTCAGCATCGTCAGGGTGAATACGCCGGTCATGCCGCCCAGGATCACCGCCAGCAGCAGACGCGGGTTCATCAGCACGTACGGGAAGTAGATTTCGTGGATGCCGCCCAGGAAGTGAATGATCGCCGCACCGCCGGCGGATTGCTTGGCGCTGCCGCGGCCGAAGAACATGTAGGCCATCAGCACGCCCATGCCCGGGCCTGGGTTGGCTTCGATCAGGAAGAACACCGATTTGCCGGCTTCCGTCGCCTGCTGGATGCCCAGCGGCGAGAAGATGCCGTGGTTGATGGCGTTGTTCAGGAACAGGATTTTCGCCGGTTCAACGAAGATGGACGCCAATGGCAGCAGGTTGTTCGTCACCATCACGTGCACGCCCGCCGCCAGCAGCTTGGAAAGCACCTCCACCAGCGGCCCGATGCCCAGGAAGGCCAGGATCGCCAACAGCATGCCGATGATGCCGGCGGAGAAGTTGTTCACCAGCATTTCAAAGCCGCTTTTGATCTTGCCGTCCACCCAGCGGTCGAAGTGCTTGATGGCCCAGCCGCCCAGCGGACCGGCGATCATCGCGCCGAGGAACATCGGCATGTCGGCGCCGACGATGACGCCCATGGTGGTGATGGCGCCGACCACGCCGCCGCGATCGCCGCCCACCAGCCGCCCGCCGGTATAACCGATCAGCAGCGGCAGCAGGTAGGTGATCATCGGGCCGACCAGCTTGGCTAAGGTCTCATTCGGCAGCCAGCCGGTTGGAATGAATAGCGCGGTGATAATCCCCCAGGCGATAAAGGCGCCGATGTTGGGCATCACCATGTTGCTCAGGAAGCGGCCAAAGTTTTGCACTTTAACCTTGATGTCTGGTGAAAACATAAAACACACCCCTATTGTTACGCGCTGACAATAGAGCGCGTGATTATTGTTGTGACGATCCAGCCGTGTTGCCGCTGTATGCGAAACGGACTCTATCACGCTGTTTTTGTCACGCGAACTTCACGAATTTTTTGTGACACAAGTCACACACAACACCCCAACAACCCCTCATTTATGGTGATAAAGATCACATTTATGGCGTGTAAAAAAAGCACAGTGAGAAAAAAATCGCCCAAAAACCGACAATAAAGTGATTAATGTCACATTTTTAACTTGGTTGTTTGTTTTTAAATTGTGATAAACATCACAATTTATTTTTAGCTGCAGCGCCCGAACGCGACGCTCTGTTTGATCTTCCCTGTGAGCACTCATCCCGCCGGGAACTAGCGAAGTGATGAATGAAAGAAAACTACAATGCCGAATGAATGGATTAATTGAAGTGTAGTACAGAAGCCTGCGTAATAAACCAGCAAGCTATTGGAAACGCTGAGGGGAAATAAAACAGGCCGGCAATGCCGGCCTGTAGATCGTCGTAGGCGCGTTATTGCGTCACGCTTTGAATGGCTTTCTGCGCATTCACCAGGTTCTGCTGTTTGGCCACCAGATTCGACATCATGGTGTTGTACTGCGCCACCTGCTGCGCGGTGCGGAACTGCACGCCGTTGTTGTTGAAGCTGACCTGATTGCCCTGGCTCTGCAGGAAATCGCCAACCTGCACCAGATCCTGCACAAAGCTGGCGGTGGTCGGGATTGCCGGCATCAGGGCGTTGGCTGGCGCGGTGACGATTTTGTCATAGGCCTGGTTATACACCGCCTTCAGATCGTCGGGCTGTTTCAGCGCCGTGCGGGCGGTATCCGCCTGCGACTTGGCGGACTGGATCTGCTGGCCCAGCAGGTTCAACGCCCCGACCGATTGCTGCAACGCATCGCGTTTGTTCAGATAGTCCTGTGCGGTGCGGATCTGGTTAATCTGATCCAGCGCTGGCGTCAGGCTGGCGCCGACCGACTTGGACAGCTGCTGTGAAAAGCCGACCAAAATCGCGTAATCGCCGGCATAGTTGCCGAACTTCTGCTTCTGGTCTTCGCTCAGCGTGGGGATGTTCGCCCCGCTGCGCATCACGGTATTCTGTAAGTAATCAATGAATGCTTTGCGCTGTTCCGGCTCTTTATCGCCGCAGGCGGTCAATTGCATGACCACCAACAATGCCAATACCGGTGCCAACCAACGCGCGAAACCTCTGCTCTGGATCCCTACCGCCATGTGACATAACTCCTGTTATAAACCTGCTTTTTCATTGGACTCCGCCCCTTTTTCCGCACTCCGTGCGCCTATAAGAATAGATCAACTGGCGGCGTTCCGATACGCGATTCCGTTTGCGGTGAACATTGTCTCGGCCGGAGGCGGTTGAACATCGTGCGCAAAACGCACTGAGGTTCATTGCCGTCGGCGACCGGATGCTTCAATTTCCCCAAGTCGCCCCCCAAGTCGCCCCCCAAGTCGCCCCCCAAGTCGCCAGGCGACCTTGCCTTCGCACCCAGGAAACGGAAATAAAAAAGGCGCCCGCAGGCGCCTTTTCACAGCACAGAGCCGTTTACTGCAGTACGGAGATATCCGCCACCTGCAGGAACAGTTCACGCAGTTTGCTCAGCAGCGTCAGACGATTCACGCGCACTTCCGCATCGTCCGCCATTACCATCACGTTGTCGAAGAACGCATCCACCGGTTCACGCAGCGCAGCCAGTTCCACCAGCGCTTCCTGGTAATTGCCCGCCGCGAAGTACGGCTGCAGCTTGTCGCGCAGCACCACCAGGTGGGTCGCCAACTGGATCTCCGCCGCGTCCTTCAGCACCGAGGCGCGCACGCTGTCGTTCAGCGTTTCGGTAGATTTGGCCAGGATATTGGAGACGCGTTTGTTGGCCGCAGCCAACGCCGCCGCTTCGTCCAGCGTGCGGAAGTGGGATACCGCCTTGACGCGCGCGTCAAAGTCGGCCGGCTTGGTCGGACGGCGCGCCAGCACCGCCTGAATGGTATCGACCGCGTGGCCTTCTTCCTGATACCAGGCGCGGAAGCGGCCCAGCATGAATTCCACCACCTCATCGACCACTTTGGCGTTGGTCAGCTTGCTGCCGTACAGGCGCACCGCCTCTTCGGTCAGGGTCTGCAGATCCAGCGGCAGGTTTTTCTCGACGATGATGCGCAGCACGCCCAGCGCGGCGCGGCGCAGCGCGAACGGGTCTTTATCGCCTTTCGGATGCTGCCCGATGCCGAAAATGCCGGCCAGGGTGTCCATCTTGTCGGCGATCGCCAGGGAACAGGCCACCAGCGACTGCGGCAGCGCATCGCCGGCGTAGCGCGGCTGATACTGCTCGTTCAGCGCAACGGCGACGTCTTCCGCCTCACCGTCGTGGCGCGCATAGTGCATGCCCATCACGCCCTGGGTGTCGGTGAATTCGAACACCATGTTGGTCATCAGGTCGCACTTCGACAGCAGGCCCGCGCGGGTGGCGTGGTTGACGTCGGCGCCGATCTGGCCGGCAACCCAGCCCGCCAGCGCCTGAATGCGATCGGTCTTGTCGCGCAGGGTGCCCAGCTGCTGTTGGAACAGCACGGTTTCCAGGCGCGGCAGGTTGTCTTCCAGACGTTTCTTGCGATCGGTGTTGAAGAAGAACTCGGCATCGGCCAGGCGCGGACGCACCACCTTCTCGTTACCGGAAATGATCTGCTGCGGGTCTTTCGACTCGATATTGGCCACAAAGATAAAGTTCGGCAGCAGTTTGCCCGCGGCGTCGTACACCGGGAAATACTTCTGATCGCCCTTCATGGTGTACACCAGCGCTTCCGCCGGCACCGCCAGGAATTTCTCTTCGAATTTGGCGGTCAGCACCACCGGCCATTCCACCAGCGAGGCCACTTCTTCCAGCAGGCTGTCGCTCAGATCGGCCTTGCCGCCAATCTTCTGCGCCGCCAGCTCGGCGTCGCGCTTGATGAGCGCTTTACGCGCTTCGTAGTCGGCGACCACTTTGCCGCGCTCCAGCAGGATCTGCGGGTATTGGTCGGCGTTGTCGAGGGTAAACTCGGCTTCGCCCATGAAGCGGTGGCCACGCACGGTGCGCGCGGATTCGATGCCCAGCACGGTGCCCGGGATCAGATCGGCGCCCAGCAGCATCGTAACGGTGTGCACCGGACGCACGAACTGCACGTCGGAGTCGCCCCAACGCATCAGTTTCGGGATCGGCAGTTTAGCCAGCGCGGTGCTGACCATGCCGGCCAGCAGTTGTTGCGCCGACTGGCCTTTGACGTGGGCGCGGTACATCAACCACTCGCCCTTGTCAGTCACCAGGCGTTCAGCCTGATCGACGGTGATGCCGCAGCCGCGCGCCCAGCCTTCGGCCGCTTTGCTCGGTTTGCCTTCGGCGTCGAACGCCTGGGCGATCGCCGGGCCGCGTTTTTCAATTTCGCGATCGGCCTGCGCCGCGCTCAGGTTAGCCACTTTCAGCGCCAGGCGGCGCGGTGCGGCGAACCAGCTCACTTCACCGTGTTCCAGGCCGGCGTTGTCCAGCTCGGCGGTGAAGTTGGCGGCGAAAGATTCCGCCAGGGAACGAAGAGCCTTCGGCGGCAGCTCTTCCGTGCCGATTTCCACCAGGAAAGTCTGTTGAGTCATGGCTGCCTCTTAGTTCTCGTTCTTCTTGTTGCACATCGGGAAGCCCAGCGCTTCGCGGGAAGCGTAGTAGGCTTCGGCAACGGCTTTGGTCAGCGTGCGGATGCGCAGAATGTAGCGTTGGCGCTCGGTCACCGAAATCGCCTTGCGCGCATCCAGCAGGTTGAAGGTATGGCCCGCCTTCAGGATGCGTTCGTAGGCCGGCAGCGGCAGCGGTTTTTCCAGCGCCAGCAGCGATTGGGCTTCTTTCTCGTACCGCTCGAAGCAGGAGAACAGGAAGTCGACGTCGGCGTATTCGAAGTTGTAGGTGGACTGCTCCACTTCGTTCTGATGGAACACGTCGCCGTAGGTGGTGACGCCCAGCGGGCCGTTGCTCCACACCAGATCGTACACGCTGTCCACGCCCTGGATGTACATCGCCAGACGCTCCAGACCGTAGGTGATCTCGCCGGTCACCGGCTTGCACTCCAGGCCGCCGACCTGCTGGAAGTAAGTGAACTGCGTCACTTCCATGCCGTTCAGCCACACTTCCCAACCCAGGCCCCAGGCGCCGAGCGTCGGGTTTTCCCAGTTGTCTTCCACGAAGCGAATGTCGTGGATGGTCGGATCCAGACCCAGCTCTTTCAACGAGCCCAGGTAGAGTTCCTGAATGTTGTCCGGCGATGGCTTAATCACCACCTGGAACTGGTAGTAGTGCTGCAGACGGTTCGGGTTTTCGCCGTAGCGGCCGTCGGTCGGGCGGCGAGATGGCTGCACATAGGCGGCGGCCATCGGCTCCGGCCCCAGTGCGCGCAGGCACGTCATCGGGTGTGAGGTTCCCGCGCCGACTTCCATGTCCAATGGTTGAACGATGGTGCAGCCCTGGCGCGCCCAATAATCCTGCAGTGTCAGGATCAGGCCCTGGAAGGTCTTGGTATCAAACTTTTGCATGTTGAATTCGCACGCGATACAAGTGGATTTAGATGGAATGAGCCAGTATACCCGTTGACCGTAAGATATACAGCCAGAATCCGGCAACAAGTGCGAATCGGGGCGAGAAACGCTGGATTTTCGCGCGCGGCGCGCGCAGGACAGGGCGCCGGTTAGCCGGCTAATTTCACCGGCGACGAACGGGGCGAAAATACGACCCGCCAAAAACATTAGAATAACTTAACAAAAAACGAGACTAATCGTTGCTTAAATCGTCACTTATTCGCCCGCAGCTCCTGTTCTCACCAACCCTATTTACGCAGATTGAAATGCACACATGCTTATATTTGCCACAGGGCAAAGTTACGCCAATGTTATTTTTGTTAATTTTATCAACTAAAAAACTCGCCTCACCGGCAGATAATGTGACTAACCGCCAAATTATTTCTTATATCGTGAAAAATAAGGAGAGATCACGCGATGGGCCGCGGCAGCGACTCGAGGAGAAACAAGCGGATATGTAATACGCCAACAATGAGCCACATAAACCCATTGACAGTTAATCTTTGGTTATACAATAATAATTAAAATTTTCCCTGGTGTTGGCCAAGTGGCTACCTGATCCTTTCATAGGATCAGTTTTTTTTTGTATTTCCGTCAGCATCATGACGGCCCGCATAATTAATTCCCGTCCGCTTCCTCTTAATTAGCTTCCCTTATAAGAACGTATCGCTTACGCAATGCCATTTAGCGCGCCTTTGGCAAACGCGCTCTGCAGGCACCCCATTCAAAAACGCGCGCTGACGCCGACGTTATACATAAACTGCTCGCCGCTGCTCAGGCCGCCGGTTTGCGAGACGGTGGCGAAGGCCGACACCCTGTCCGTCAACGGCATGTTGGCCCCGAGCGTGACATCCACCCAGTTTTTGTCCTGGCCCGCACTGTCGCGAGTAAATGAGGTTTGCGTCGATTTCAGGCCGCCGCCGGCGCGGTAGACGTCATCGCCGAACTGATGCTGATAACTCACTTCCGCATAAGGGTTAAACACGCCGAATTGCGTATCCAGCCGCCAACCCAACGCACCGATCTGCGAGTGGTAGGTTTGATCGTTGAAGCGCATGGCGGTGCTGTCATCGCCGTCTTCGCTGTAACCGGAAACGCGGCTGTAATCCCAGGCGAACTGCGCCACCGGCCCGGTGGTCAGGTAAGAAGCGATCGGGAAGTCATAGCCGGCGGTCACGCGCGCCCCCCACTGCCTGCCGGAGGTTGAACCGGTTTCGGTGCGCGTCAGCGGCCCCAGCCGCATGCTGCGGCGGATGTCGTCATAATCCATCGTCGCATAGTGCAGATCGGCGTTGACCCAACCGTGCTCGAATATCGCCAGTGAACTGAAAGCCGAGAGCAGCAGCCCGCGCGCCTTGTAATCAAAGCGGCTGGAAGGATGCTGATCGTCGTTGGAACCGGCGATCAACGCACCGATCAACCAGCTGTCGGTCAGCTGATAGTCCACGCCGACGGTCAGGTTGTGGGTGGTAGCGTTGCCGTCCCCCGCGGCCCGGTTATCGGCATAGTCGTAGTGCTGGCCGGCGTAACCGCCGAACACGCCCAGCGAACCCTGCGGGTTGTCGCCGTTGCGCAGCTGCTGGAAGCGGCTGTCGAGCGTGGCGCGGCTGTCACGCGCCATCGCCGCCGTCGCCTGATTCAGCGCCACCACCTGCGCCGGGCCATCCAACACCGCCTGGATATAATCCGCAATCAGCAGATGCGCCTGTGGGCTGGGGTGGAAATGGTCGGAGAACAGATAGGACTGGCCGGCGTCGAAGCCGGGCATGTCGGAACGGCAAACCGCCGAGGAAACGCCCGGCGGGCAAGCCATGCCGGCGGTGTTGGCGAAGCCGAACTGCGCCGGATTGGCGATCGCTTCGGCGAACAGCTTGTTGACGTCCACCCGCACGATATTGCCGCTCCCCTGCGCCAGCAAACGGTCTTCGCTTTGATTATAGAAATCGGTCAGCTGAGCGGCCTGCGCGCTCAGGCCGTCATACGCCGCGATAAGCTGCGCGGCGATCGCCTGCTGCACCTGAGGAATGGCGCTGCCCTGCTTCGCCGCAGCGGCCAACGCTGCGTGGATCGCCTGCGTGCGTGAAGCGTTGTCCGGCGTCGCCACCGAATTAAGCGTGGCATAGGCCGCCTGGATCGCCGCCCCCTGCACCGGAGACAGCGCCTGTTGAATGATCAATTCCATCAGCTGCGGCGTGGAGCCGATGTTCGGCACCGTCGGCACGATCACCGTGCCGGCACCGGCGTTCAGCAGCGAATGCACCTGCGCGGCCGCCGCGGCGGCGCTGTTATAGGCCACGCCGGGCGCGGTAGCGGCATTCAGCGCCGCCGCCGCCAGATCGTTGCCGCCGATCCAATGAATATACAAACCGTCGCCGTCGGCCTGGCCATTGACCCGGTTCAGATAGCGCTGCACCTGCTCCTGGGTGTTGTCGGCCGGGTTCAGGCCCGGCACCGCCACGGCGCCGCCGGCGGCGTAGTTCTCACCGCCGTTGTCCGAAGCCACCAGCGCCGCCCCGATGCGTTGCGCCAACGCTTCGTCGTACAGCAGGTGCTGGCTGCCGTCATAGGTGAACCGGCCGTTGTTGCCGGTATCGCTCAGGCTGTCGCCAAAGACGTAGAGTTGATCGTACGCCTGAGCCGGAAGGGTCACACTGCAAAGTAACGCCACTGCAAGCGCCGCCGGGCGGGGCATGCACGTTATTTTTAGAGGCATGAATCGACTCCTGAGAGCCTGCAAATGAAGGCCATGTCGTTTTTATCGCTGGTCAGTTTTCCACCGGCCATGTAGTAACTATTGTCGGCTTTTTCGTCACGTCAAGCGGGCTGATGACAAAACAATCAGAGACTTGCCAAGTTCGGCGCTTCGAGCGATGATTACTGTTCATAAACACAGCATAAGGACATTCAGGATGGCAGACGAACGTTGCGGTTGGGTGACGGCCGATCCGTTGTATCTCGAGTATCACGACAAGGAATGGGGCGCGCCCACCACCGACGCGCGCGAGCTGTTTGAAATGTTGTGCCTCGAGGGGCAGCAAGCCGGCCTTTCCTGGATCACCGTCCTGAAAAAGCGCGAGAACTACCGCCGCGCTTTCCACGGTTTCGATCCGCAGCGGGTCGCCGCCATGACCGAACAAGACGTGGAAAACCTGCTGCAGGACAGCGGCATCATCCGCCATCGCGGCAAGATAGAAGCCATCATCACCAACGCCAAGGCCTATCTGGCGATGGAGGCGGCCGGGGAGAATTTCGTTACCTTCATTTGGGACTTCGTCGGCGGCCGGCCGCAGCTCAACCGCTGGCAAGCGCTGAACCAGGTGCCGGCCAAAACCGAGCAGTCCGACGCCATGTCCAAGGCGCTGAAAAAGCGCGGCTTCAAGTTTATCGGCTCCACCATCTGTTACGCCTTCATGCAGGCCAGCGGGCTGGTGAACGATCATCTCACGGGGTGCATGTGTTACCCAAAGCCACGGTGATCCGCCCCTGTGGCCCGGAGGATATCGAACGGCTGATGGCGCTGTGGCTGCCCAGCACCATCGCCGCCCATCCGTTCGTGGCGGAAAAATACTGGCGTGAGAGCGCCGCGCTGGTGCGGGAAAACTACCTGCCGCGCGCGCAAAGCTGGGCCTGCTGGCACGAAGGCGAGATCGTCGGCTTTATCAGCGTGCTGGACGAGCAGTTCATCGGCGCGCTGTTTGTCGATCGGGCGTTTCACGGCCGCGGCGTCGCCCAGGCGCTGATGACGCACGTGCAACAGCGCTACCGCCGACTCAGTCTGGAGGTGTACCAACAGAACCTGCGCGCCTGCGCGTTCTACCACAAGCACGGCTTTCAGATAACGCAGCGCCTGTTCAATGATGAAACCCAGGCCTATACGCTGATCATGAACTGGCCGGCAGTCGAAAACTCAACCGGTTACGCTTAAAAAAGGCGCATCCGCACCCCGGATGCGCACAATTAGGAATCCGCTGCATGGCGCCGCCCGGCGTTTTGCCGCATAACTCCCCCAGCACTTACCCGCGCTCATCATTTGTCACGTTTTTCTCCGGAACTGCCGGCGAAAGCGCGCGTCATAGGTAGCGCGGCGATGCGGGCTCCCTGCGTCACCCACTTTTTTGCGTCCCCGCTTTGGGCCGGCGCGTACAGATTCTGATGCCATTAAGGACAAGAACATGAAAAAACGCATTGCAATTATTGCCGGCGCCGTGAGCCTTACGCTCGCGCTGTCGGCCTGTACCACCAACCCTTACACCGGTGAATCCGAAGCCGGCAAATCCGGCATCGGCGCAGGCCTCGGCGCCGCACTGGGCGCCGGCGTCGGCGTGCTGTCCTCTTCCAAGAAAGATCGCGGCAAGGGTGCGCTGATCGGCGCAGCGGCCGGTGCAGCCCTCGGCGGCGGCGTAGGCTATTACATGGACGTGCAGGAAGCCAAACTGCGCGACAAGATGAAAGGCACCGGCGTCAGCGTCACCCGTCAGGGCGACAACATCGTGCTGAACATGCCGAACAACGTGACCTTCGACAGCAGCAGCGCCACGCTGAAACCGGCGGGCGCCAACACCCTGACCGGCGTCGCCATGGTGCTGAAAGAGTATCCGAAAACCGCGGTCAACGTGGTCGGCTACACCGACAGCACCGGTTCCCGTTCGCTCAACATGAACCTGTCGCAGCAGCGCGCCGACGGCGTAGCCAGCGCGCTGATCACCCAGGGCGTGGCGGCGAACCGTATCCGCACCACCGGCGCCGGCCCGGACAACCCGATCGCCTCCAACAGCACCGCGGAAGGCAAGGCGCAAAACCGCCGCGTCGAGATCACGCTCAGCCCGCTGCAGTAATCCCGTGCGGGGCGCCACCTGCGCCCCGCCGCCTCCCTGCGATTTTCTCCTTACCCTTCAACATTCCCGCCCGCACATCGGGTATGGTAGTCTCCTTGGCAATTAACCGCAGGAGGGATCGGCTGTGAGCACTGTCAAGGCAACGCGCGCATCGGGACGCGCCACCATCAGCGATGTGGCCAGCATCGCCAAAACCGGCAAGACCAGCGTGTCGCGCTATCTGAATGGTGAACAACACCTGCTTTCCGACGATCTCAAACAGCGCATCGAACAGGCGATCCAGCAGCTCGACTACCGGCCAAGCCAGATGGCGCGCAGCCTGAAGGGCGGCCAGACCCGCCTGATCGGCCTGATCCTCGCCGATATCACCAACCCCTATTCGGTGGACGTGATGCGCGGCATCGAGGCCGCCTGCCGCCAGCACGGCTTTACCCTGCTGGTGTGTAATACCAACAACGAAGTCAATCAGGAACAGCACTATCTGCAGTTGCTCAGCAGTTACCGGGTGGAAGGTATCGTGGTCAACGCGGTCGGCATGCGCGAGGAAGCGTTATCCACGCTGCAACAGTCGATGCTGCCGATGGTGTTGATCGACCGCAAAATCCCCGACTTCGCCTGCGACGTGGTGGGCCTGAACAACCGCGAAGCGGCCACCGTCGCCACCGAACACCTGTTGCAACAAGGTTTCGAAGCGATCCTGTTCCTCAGCGAGCCGCTCGGTACGGTCAATACCCGCCTGGAACGCCTGCACGCCTTCAGGCATACCATGGCGCAGCACCCCGCGCTGTTGGCGGAGCAGGCCGAAACGCCGCTCAACGATCGGCAGAAACTGGAGCAGGTGCTGAGCGATTTCAGCGGCCGCCACCGCGGCATGCGCAAGGCGGTGATCTCCGCCAACGGCGCCCTGACGCTGCAGGTGGCGCGCGCCATGCGTCGGCTCGGCATCCAGTGGGGCAACGACATCGGCCTGCTGGGCTTTGACGAACTGGAGTGGGCGGAACTGGCGGGCGTCGGCATCACCACGCTGAAACAGCCCACCTACCAAATGGGGCACGCTGCGCTGGAACGGCTGGTGCATCGCATTCAGGGCCTGGCCGCCCCCAGCGGCGAGCAGATGTTCTCCGGCGAGCTGATCGTCCGCGGCTCCACCACCCGCTAACCCGCCTTTTCCGGGGCGTTAACCGTCCCGCCCTCACCGGCTGTTTTTTGCTCAGCTTCGTGATTGCGATCATATTTTTACACTCTGCCGCTTTTCGCTGGAACCGGTTCCATTTAACGTACCGGTAACAGCAGCGGCGGCGACAATGCCGCCTCAGGAGTCAAAATGAAAACAGAAATCATCGTGGTCACCGGCGCCTACGGCACCGATACCGTCAAACAACACGGCGGCCAGCGCGCGCTGTTGCCCCTCATCGCCGGCGCTGGCGCCGACGGGGTGGAGATCCGCCGCGAACTGTTCGCCGCCGGCGAGCTGGACAGCCTGCCGGTGCTGGCGCAAGAGATCGATCGCCAGCAGCTGTTCGCCGTCTACTCCGCCCCTGAGGCGCTGTTCACCCCGCAACATACGCTGAACCCCAACCTGCCGGCGCTGCTGGCGGAAGCGCAGGCGCTGAACGCGCGCCAGCTGAAGCTGTCCCTCGGTCATTTCCGCCCCGGCTTCGATTTTACCGAGCTGAAAGTGGCGCTGGAGCAACACCCGGTCAAGCTGGTGGTCGAGAACGACCAAACGCCGGACTGCGGCATTTTGTCGATGCTGAACGCCTTTTTCCACGCCGCGGAAGATAGCCATCTGCCGGTCAGCATGACCTTCGATATGGCCAACTGGCTGTGGGTGGGGCAAGACGCCTTCGCCGCCGCCGAGCGCCTGGCCCGCCACGTCGGTTACGTGCACGTCAAAGCCGCCACCCAAGGCCCGCGCGGCTGGCGCGCCGTCGCGCTGGACGATACCGACGGCAGCTGGCGCGATCTGCTGGCCCGCCTGCCGCACGATGCGCCGCGCGGTATCGAATTCCCGTTGCAGGGCGATGACCTGGAGGCCGTCACCCGTCATTACGTCAATATTTTGCGTGCGGAGTAACCCCATGATGACAACGTTAACGGCAACGACGGCGCAGCAGACGCCCCTGGATGTGGTCACGCTGGGCGAAGCCATGGCGATGTTCGTGGCGGCGCAAACCGGCGACCTGGCGGAGGTGGAAACCTTCACCAAACGCATCGCCGGCGCCGAACTGAACGTGGCGATCGGCCTGGCGCGTCTGGGCATGAACGTCGGCTGGGTCAGCCGCGTCGGCAATGACTCGTTCGGCCGCTTCGCCCTGCAGCAGCTGAAAAAAGAAGGCATCAACTACCGGCAGGTGACGGTCGATGGCCACTATCCGACCGGTTTTCAGGTGAAATCCAAAACCACCGATGGTACCGATCCCAGCGTGGAATACTTCCGCAAGGGCTCGGCGGCCAGCCACCTGTCGATTGCCGATTTTAACCGCGAGTATTTCGGTTCCGCGCGCCACCTGCACCTGAGCGGCGTGGCGGCGGCGCTGTCCGGCGAATCGCTGGCGCTGTGCCACCATGCGGCGCGCGAGATGCGCGCCATGGGCAAAACCATTTCGTTCGACCCCAATCTGCGCCCGGTGCTGTGGCCCAGCCGCGAGGTGATGATCGAGCAGCTGAACCAGCTGGCGTTCGCCGCCGACTGGGTGCTGCCGGGGCTGAAAGAGGGGCAGATCCTCACCGGCCAATCGACGCCGGAAGGCATCGCTGATTTCTATCTGGAACGCGGCGTGCAGGCGGTGATCATCAAAACCGGCCCGGACGGCGCCTGGTTTAAAACCGCCGCCGGCGATAAGGCGGCGGTGGCCGCAGTCAAGGTCGACAACGTGGTGGATACCGTGGGGGCGGGTGATGGCTTTGCCGTCGGCACCCTCAGCGCCCTGCTGGAAGGCAAAACGCTGGTACAGGCGGTGCAGCGCGGCAACAAAATCGGTTCGCTGGCGATCCAGGCCATCGGCGACAGCGAAGGCCTGCCGACCCGCGCGGCGCTGGCCGAATAACAATAAAAAAACGACTTCTCCGCATGACGTCAGCCTCTGGCCCTACAACCGGGACGCGTCGGGAGAGCATCTGCCCCTTCTTCTGGCATGCCGGGCGAAGGGGATGCAACACCACTGAAGGATACTGAACATGAACAAAGCGACTGTCGCGGCCAAACGCTGGTGGTACATCATGCCCATCGTGTTTATCACCTACAGCCTGGCCTATCTCGATCGCGCCAACTTCAGCTTCGCCTCCGCCGCCGGCATCAATGAGGATCTCGGCATCACCAAGGGCATGGCCTCGCTGCTGGGCGCGCTGTTTTTCCTCGGTTATTTCTTCTTCCAAATTCCCGGCGCCATCTACGCCGAACGCCGCAGCGTCAAAAAATTGATCTTCTGGTGCCTGATCCTGTGGGGCGGTTGCGCCTCGCTGACCGGCGTGGTGAGCAATATCCCGATGTTGGCCGCCATCCGCTTTATCCTCGGCGTGGTGGAAGCGGCGGTGATGCCGGCGATGCTGATCTACATCAGCAACTGGTTCACCAAATCGGAGCGGTCACGCGCCAATACCTTCCTGATCCTCGGCAACCCGGTGACGGTGCTGTGGATGTCTGTGGTGTCAGGCTACCTGATCCACGCCTTCGGCTGGCGCGAAATGTTCATCATCGAGGGCATTCCGGCGGTTATCTGGGCGTTCTGCTGGTGGGTGCTGGCGAAAGACAAACCGGCGCAGGCCGGCTGGTTGAGCGCCGATGAGAAACAGGCGCTGCAACAGCAGTTGGACGAAGAACAGAAAGGCATCAAGGCCGTGCGCAACTACGGCGAAGCCTTCCGCTCACGCAACGTGATCCTGTTGTGCGTGCAGTACTTCGCCTGGAGCATCGGCGTGTACGGCTTCGTGCTGTGGCTGCCTTCCATCCTGCGCAGCGGCATGCAGATGGGCATGGTGGAAGCCGGCTGGCTGTCGGCGGTGCCTTACCTGGCGGCAACCATCGCCATGATCGTCGTCTCCTGGGCGTCGGACAAAATGCAAAACCGCAAGCTGTTCGTCTGGCCGCTGCTGCTGATCGGCGCGCTGGCGTTCTTCGGCTCTTACGCCGTCGGCACCAACCACTTCTGGATCTCCTACGGCCTGCTGGTGGTCGCCGGCGCCGCGATGTACGCCCCTTATGGGCCGTTCTTCGCCATCATTCCGGAAATGCTGCCGAAAAACGTCGCCGGGGGCGCCATGGCGCTGATCAACAGCATGGGCGCGCTGGGTTCGTTCTTCGGTTCGTGGTTCGTCGGCTATCTGAATGGCGCCACCGGCAGCCCGGCGGCCTCTTACATGTTTATGGCCATCGCACTGGTGGTGGCGGTGGTGCTGACGCTGATCGTCAAGCCCGCCCGCAACGAGATCCAGCCACAATTGGCTTGATCCGGTTATACTTTTTCTCTGTTAACCCAACCGGGGGGGCGCCATGCCCCCTTTGGCCCAGCTGGAGTTCGTGATGAAGCCTTCTATCGTATTGTACAAAAGCCTGCCCGCCGATCTGCGTGAACGTCTGGAACAGCACTTCACCGTGCACGCCTTCAACGGCCTGCAGCCGGAGAACCGCGACGAACTGCGCCAGGCGCTGCAGCAGGCCGAAGGGATCATCGGTTCCGGCGGTAAAATTGACGAAGCTTTCCTGCAGCAGGCGCCCAAACTGCGCGCGGCCTCGACCGTTTCCGTCGGCTACGACAACTTCGACGTCGAGGCGCTCAACGCCCATAACGTGCTGCTGATGCATACCCCGACGGTGCTGACCGAAACAGTCGCCGACACCATCATGAGCCTGGTGCTGGCGACCGCGCGCCGGGTGGTGGAAGTGGCGGAGCGGGTGAAGGCCGGCGAATGGCGCGGCAGCATCGGGCCGGACTGGTTCGGCGTCGACGTGCACCACAAAACCATCGGCATCCTCGGCATGGGGCGCATCGGCCTGGCGCTGGCGCAGCGCGCGCACTTCGGCTTCGGCATGCCGGTGCTGTACAACGCCCGCCGCACGCACGAAGAGGCGGAGCAACGCTTCAACGCCCGTCGCTGCGATCTGGATACCCTGCTGGCCGAATCGGATTTCGTTTGCATCACGTTGCCGCTGACCGAACAAACTTTCCATCTGATCGGCCGCGATCAGCTGGCGAAAATGAAGAAAAGCGGCATTCTGATCAACGCCGGCCGCGGGCCGGTGGTGGATGAGCAGGCGTTGATCGAAGCGCTGCAAAACGGCGTGATCCACGCCGCCGGGTTGGACGTGTTCGAGAAAGAGCCGCTGCCGGCCAATTCGCCGCTGCTCAGCATGCCGAACGTGGTGGCGTTGCCGCACATCGGCTCCGCCACCCATGAAACCCGCTACGGCATGGCCGCCTGCGCGGTGGATAACTTGATCGCGGCATTGACCGGCACGGTGAAAGAAAACTGCGTCAATCCGCAGCTGTTGCGGAAATAACTCAGCGCGGCCGGTGGTCTGCGGATAACCGGCCGTGTTGCTCTTCCTGCTGCGGCGCGAACAGCGCCTGCAGCTGATGTTCTTCGGCGAAGTGCTGCAATTCGGCATCCTGAATTGCCCGAACGATCTCTTCTCGCCAGTTTTTGTCCGTCATCGCTAACCTCCTTTGATGTTCATCGTTTAATCTGCCGCAGCGCGCGCGCAAAGCCAAGCCGAATCAATCCGAAAACGCTCCGCCCTTCTCCTCCTCCCCGAAAAACCCTCGCAGGGAGGAGGCCATTTTTCCGCCGTTTGCCACACTGGCGCTACCCAGCGGAAAAAACGCTTCCTGCCACGCGTAAGGAGAGCCATGAAACTGTTACCCCTGCCCTTGTTGATACTGCTGTCGCCTTCGGCACTGGCCGGCTGGACGTTGGCGGGTTTCCCGGCCTTCGACGAAACTGCCGCCGGGCTGTTCGCCAGCCAGGCCGCGCTGCCCAAAGGCCAGCTGCCGCTGCGGCTGTATCAGGATAACCACTGCTGGCAGCCCGCCGAGGCGGTGAAGCTTAACCAAACGCTGTCGCTGCAGCCCTGCGGCGCCCATCCGCCGGCCAGCTGGCGGCAGTTCCGCGCCGGCGATTATCAGGTGCGCATCGACACCCGCAGCGGCACGCCGACGCTGCAGCTCAGCCTGAGCAGCGCGCCGGAAAGCGCCGCCGTTGCCGTGCGCAGCTGCCCGCGCTGGGACGGCAAGCCGGTCACGGTCGACGTCGCCTCCACCTTCACCGAAGGCGAAACGCTGCGCGATTTCTATTCCGGCCAAACGGCGCAGGTGAGCCAGGGGAAAATCACGCTGCAGCCCGCCGCCGCCAGCGGCGGCCTGTTGCTGCTGGAATCCGCCGCCACGGCGAAACCGGCGGCGTTCAGTTGGCATAACGCCACGGTCTACTTCGTGCTGACCGATCGCTTTGAGAACGGCAATCCGGCCAATGACCACAGCTACGGGCGCCGCAGCGACGGCCTGCAGGAAATAGGCACCTTTCACGGCGGCGATCTGGCCGGCCTGACGCAGAAGCTGGATTATCTGCAGCAGCTCGGCGTCAACGCCTTGTGGATCAGCTCACCGCTGGAGCAGATCCACGGCTGGGTCGGCGGCGGCACCCAAGGCGATTTCCCGCATTACGCCTATCACGGCTATTACGCGCTGGACTGGACGCGCCTCGACGCCAACATGGGCACCGAACAGGAGCTGCGCACGCTGGTCGAGCAGGCCCATCAGCGCGGCATTCGCATTCTGTTCGACGTGGTGGTGAACCATGTCGGCTACGCCACGCTGGCGGATATGCAAACGTTCCACTTCGGCTCGCTGTATCTGCAGGGTGCAGAGGTGGAGAAAACCCTGGGGAAAAACTGGAGCGACTGGCGCCCCGGGCCAGGGCAAAACTGGCACAGCTTCAACGACTACATCAATTTCAGCGACAAGGCGGGCTGGCGCCCATGGTGGGGGAAAAACTGGATCCGCACCGACATCGGCGACTATGACGCGCCGGGCTATGACGACCTGACGATGTCGCTGGCCTTCCTGCCGGACATCAAAACCGAAGCGCCCGGCGCCAGCGGCCTGCCGCTGTTCTATCGCCACAAACCCGACACCGCCGCTCGCGACATGCCCGGCGCCACCACCCGCGATTACCTGACCGTCTGGCTCAGCCAGTGGGTGCGCGATTACGGCATCGACGGTTTTCGCGTCGACACCGCCAAGCACGTGGAAAAACCGACGCTGGCGCTGTTGAAGCGGCGCGCCACGGCGGCATTGGCGGCGTGGAAAGCGGAGCATCCACAGCAGGCGCTGGATGACGCGCCGTTTTGGATGACCGGCGAGGCCTGGGGCCACGGGGTGATGAAAAGCGACTATTACCAAAACGGCTTCGACGCGATGATCAACTTCGATTTCCAGGACCAGGCGTCGCAGGCGCTGGGCTGCTTTGCCGACATCGATGCCACCTACCGGCAGATGGCCGAGCGGCTGCAGGATTTCAACGTGTTGAGCTACCTCTCTTCACATGACACCCGGCTGTTCTTCGCCAGCGACGCCAAAGGCTCGCAGGTGCGCCAACAGCGGGCGGCGAACCTGCTGTTGCTGGCGCCGGGGGCGGTGCAGATTTACTACGGCGATGAAAGCGGCCGCCCGCTCGGCCCAACCGGTTCCGATCCGCTGCAGGGCACCCGCTCCGACATGAACTGGCCTGAGTTGCAGGGGGAAAAAGCCTCGCTGCTGGCCCACTGGCAACGGTTGGGGCAGTTCCGCGCTCGCCACCCGGCGATCGGTGGCGGCGTGCAAACGCCGCAGCCGCATGCCGCCTACTATGCCTTCAGCCGTCGACTCGGCGACGATAAGGTGATGGTGGTATGGGCCGGCGAACGGTCACAATAATCCAGCGTAATATGCTGACAATCGGCTAATGAGCAAAGCTTTTGCCCATTGGTCGATTTGTCGGCCGCATTGCAGAGGAATTTGTCTGGCGGTATGGTGGGGGATTACCTGCTAAAAAACAGTACTGCTGCACCTATGACTTTCTCACTTTTCGGCGAAAAATTTACCCGTTATGCGGGCATTACCCGTTTGATGGACGACCTGAACGAAGGCCTGCGCACCCCCGGTGCCATCATGCTCGGCGGCGGCAACCCGGCGCAGATCCCAGAGATGGAAGCCTACTTCAAACAGCTGTGCCAGGAGATGCTCGACCAGGGCAAACTGACCGAAGCGTTGTGCAACTATGACGGCCCGCAAGGCAAGGACGCGCTGCTGAAAGCGCTGGCCAATCTGCTGCGCGACGAGCTCGGCTGGGAGATTTCACCACAGAATATTGCACTGACGAACGGCAGCCAAAGCGCGTTTTTCTACTTGTTCAACCTGTTCGCCGGCCGCTACGCTGACGGTTCGCGCCGTCGCGTGCTGTTCCCATTGGCGCCGGAATATATCGGCTATGCCGATGCCGGGCTGGACGAAGGGCTGTTCGTCTCCGCCAAACCGAACATCGAGCTGCTGCCGGACGGCCAGTTCAAATATCACGTTGATTTCGAACACCTCACCATCGGCGACGACATCGGCATGATCTGCGTTTCACGGCCGACCAACCCGACCGGCAACGTGATCACCGACGAAGAGCTGATGAAGCTCGACCTGCTGGCGCAGCAGCGCGATATTCCGCTGGTGATCGACAACGCCTACGGCGTGCCGTTCCCCGGCATTATCTTCAGCGACGCCACGCCGCTGTGGAACCCGAACACCATCCTGTGCATGAGCCTGTCCAAACTCGGCCTGCCGGGCTCGCGCTGCGGCATCGTGATCGCCGACGAGAAGGTGATCACCGCGCTGACCAACATGAACGGCATCATCAGCCTGTCGCCGGGCAGCATGGGGCCGGCGATGGCGACGGAAATGATCGAGCGCGGCGATCTGCTGCGCCTGTCGAACGAGGTGATTCGCCCGTTTTACAAACAGCGCGTCGAACACACCATCGAGATTATCCGCCGCTACCTGTCGCCGGAGCGCTGCCTGATCCACAAACCGGAAGGGGCCATCTTCCTCTGGCTGTGGTTCAAGGATCTGCCGATCACTACCGAGGTGCTGTATCAGCGCCTGAAAAAGCGCGGCGTGCTGATGGTGCCGGGCCACTACTTCTTCCCGGGGCTGGAGCACGACTGGCCGCACACCCACCAGTGCATGCGCATGAACTACGTGCCCGACCCGGAGAAAATCGAGCGCGGCGTGGCGATCCTGGCAGAAGAGATCGAACGCGCGCATCAGGAAGCGAACTAAGCGCAATCCATTGGGGCGCCACCACGGCGCCCTGATGGATTACAGCGTCCAGAACAGCACCGCCAGCAGCTGCGGCGACATGATGCGCAGGAACATCGCCAGCGGATAAACGGTGGCGTAAGACAGCGCCGCGGCACCGCTGGTGGGATGCAGACCGTTGGCGAACGCCAGCGCCGGCGGATCGGTCATCGATCCCGCCAGCATGCCGGACAGCGTCAGGTAGTTCATCTTGCCCACCGTGCGCGCCAGAATACCGACGCTCAGCAGCGGAATCGCGGTGATCAAGGCGCCGTACCCGACCCACGTCAGCCCCTCGCCGTGCAGCAACGTATCGATGAAGTTACCGCCCGATTTCAAACCAACCACCGCCAGAAACAGCACGATGCCCAGTTCGCGCAGCGCCAGGTTGGCGCTCGGCGGCATAAACCAGTACAGCTTGCCGATGCTGCCGATGCGCCCCAGGATCAGCGCCGCCACCAGCGGCCCGCCGGCCAGCCCCAGCCGCAATGCCGCCGGGAAGCCGGGCACGAACAGCGGAATGGAACCGAGCAACACCCCGAGGCCGATACCGATAAAGACCGGTAGCATCTGCACCTGCTGCAGTTTTTGTTGGGCGTTGCCGACAATCGCCGTCACCGCGTCGATGGCCTCCGGCCGGCCGACCAGGTTGAGAATGTCGCCAAACTGCAGCGTCACGTTGCTGCCGGCCACCAGCTCCACGCCGGCGCGGTTGAGGCGTGAAATCACCACGTCATACTTTTGCTTCAGATTCAGATCGCGGATTTTCTTGCCCAGCACCTGCTCGTTGGTCACCACCGCCCTCACCACCTGCAGCGCAGTGCCGCGCGTCGACAGCGAGGCATCCACCTCTTCTCCGATCACCAACCGGGCGTTCTCCAGATCTTCGCGTTTGCCCACCAGATGCAGGTAGTCGCCAAGCTCCAGCCGCTCGTGCGGCGCCGGCACCATCAACAGCTCCCCGCGCTTGAGGCGCGAACAGACGATCGCTTCACCGTTGAGCAGCGGCACGCTTTTGATCGCCATGCCCTGCAGATTGGGATTGCGCACCGCCACGTTGATGGCGTGCAGCAACTCGCGCTGATTGCCCAGGCTGCTTTCAAACGCCTGAGCCTCACGCTCGATGTTGATGCGGAAAATCAGCCGGATCAGCCACATCACCAGCAGGATGCCGCATATGCCAAACGGATAGGCCATGGCGTAACCCATCCCCATGCCGTCCACCAGCGCCGGATCGGAACCGAGATCGGTCAGGATTTGCTGACCGGCGCCCAGCGCCGGGGTGTTGGTGACCGCGCCGGAGAACACGCCGAGGATGATCGGCAGCGGCACGTCGAACAGCTTGTGTACCGCCGCCGCCACGATGCCGCCGGTCAGCACCAGCAGCACCGCGAAGGCGTTGAGCCGCAGACCGGAGACGCGCAGCGAAGAGAAGAAACCGGGGCCGACCTGGATGCCGATGGTGTAGACGAACAGGATCAGGCCAAACTCCTGGATAAAGTGCAGCATGTCCCCATTCAGGCTGATTTGCCCGCTCTGGGCAAAGTGGCCGACCAGGATACCGCCGAACAGCACGCCGCCAATGCCCAACCCGACGCCATACAGCTTCCAGTTCCCCATCCACAGCCCAATGACGGCCGCCAACGCCAACATGCTGACGGTCAGGGCGATATCGCTCATAGGTCACATCCTTGCCAAAGTTGAACATGGGATTTGCGGCCAAAGACACACAATTAACAAGGATTATGGCATCGGGCAGACGAGGGGACTGTGGCGTGCGCCACATAACGCAACGGGGGAGATCCGTTTGGATCTCCCCCGCATGATGATGGCCGTTTTTCAGCCGGTTATTTCGCTTCCAGCTCCGGCGTCGCGCCGATGGCGATGCGCTGAGGCTGCAAGGCTTCCGGCACCTGACGCACCAGATCGATGTGCAACAGGCCATTTTCAAATTTGGCCTCGGACACCTGCAGGTGTTCCGCCAGGGTGAAGGTCAACTGGAACTCTTTGCACACCAGCCCCTGATGCAGGTACTCGACCTGTTTTTCCGGCGGCGTGGGTTTACCGCTGACGGTCAACCGCGGCCCTTCCACTTCAATATTCAGTTCGCTCTGCCGGAAACCGGCCAGCGCCAGAGAAATGCGGTAGTGATTGTCGTCACTTTTCTCGATGTTATACGGCGGGAACCCCTGGGGTTCCTGGCCGCCCATTGAACTGGCCAATTTATCAAAACCAATCCACTGACGCAGAAGCGGGGATAAATCGTAATTACGCATAGGAACAACTCCTTTCATTAAGCGAGATGTGTTTATTCAGCCCCCTGACGGCAGGCTAATCATGACTTCATATTTACCGGCAGCGTACCTGCCGGCGAAACGGAAATTTATTTAATTTCGATGCGGCGCGGTTTTAATGTTTCCGGCACGATGCGTTGCATGTCGATATACAACAGGCCATTCTCCAGTTTGGCGCCTTTAATTTGAATATGTTCGGCCAGCTGGAATTTACGCTCGAAATTACGCTCGGCGATGCCCTGGTATAAATAGGTTTTTTCTGCCGGTTCATTGTTGTGCGCCCCGCGCACGATCAGCAGATTGTCCTGCGTGGTGATCTCCAGCTCCTGCTCGGCAAACCCGGCTACCGCGATGGCGATCCGATAATGATTTTCATCCACCAGCTCGACATTATAAGGGGGATAACCGCCGTTGCCCTGACTCTGGCCAGCCTCCAGCGCGTTGAACAGGCGATCGAAACCAATGGCGGAACGGTATAGCGGGGAAAGATCAAAATTACGCATAAAACAGCCTCCTAAGGCACTTCAGCGAGGTTGAAATAAATACGCCTTCCACTCTGGACAGGCTAATTAAGCCAGAATTCCCTTACGGCGAATTCTCAATTCGGCTCTGATGATAAAATGGGGGTTGCTTTCATCAATTCAACAGGCGAGGATCAAAAAAATTTGCACCAATAAGGTAAAAGTTTTTTTTACCACTTACACTAAAGTGAGAGAGCCGCCACAGAGCGGGATTTTGCTTCTTTTAAAGCAGCAACAGGATGTTATAAATCAGCTTAATTTAGGGGCACAGCAACCCTGCAGGATGGATTAATGACGATGATGAAAGCGATAGCGACGGGCTGCATGTTGTTGGCGACCAGCGGTTGCTCCAGCGTGATGAGCCATACCGGCCCGAATCAGGGTTACTATCCCGGCACCCGCGCCAGCGTGGACATGCTGAAGGACGACAACACCAGTTGGGCGATGATGCCGCTGGTGGCGCTGGATCTGCCGTTCTCCGCGGTGATGGATACCGTGCTGCTGCCTTACGACTATCTGCGATCCGGCAACGACGCCACCGCAGACTCGCCAAAAGCGCGTATCCTGCGCAGCGAGCAGCAGAATTTGGCGGCGACCGGCAATCCCGGCCAGGGCGACGACAGCACCGCCACGCACTAATCGCGCACGCAGCGGGTCATCAGGCCCGCCTTACGCCTCAACCACGAAGATCTGGTTGAACCCCGCTATCTCGCGCATAAACGCCACTTTCTTGCCATCCGGCGAGAACACCACGGCATCCCCCGACGGCGGCTGCACGCTGCGCGGCGTCAAACGCTGCAGGCGACCGCTGGCCACCTCGCACAGCATCACGCTGTTGTCGCACACCAGGGCTATCGTCCCGCCCTGCGGGTGCCAGCTGAACGCCGACTGGATGTCATGCTCGCTGCGGCTCACCTGGCGCGGCTCGCCACCGTTAGGCGACACCGTCCACAGCTGCACCACGCCGCCGTCGTCCTTCATCAGAAAAGCTATCTGGCTGCCGTCCGGCGAACTGCGCAGCCAGTGGCGCGGCGCACCAGCCACGCCAGGAAAACGGCGATCCCCGGTAAAGGTTACCCGCCGCTGCCTGACGCCAAGCGGCGGCGCCGGCAGCTCGCTTTCCGTCCCCTGCAGCGGCAGAGCGCCCGCCCGGGCGTAGTCGACGTCGTTCTCCGGCAGATCGACGATAAACACCTCAGACAGCTTCTCTCCGGCAGCGGACAACGTATCGCCGATAAATGCCAGCGCCCAGCGCTGCCGGCTGCCGTCGGCCTTACGGTAGCCTTCGCGCCCGATCCAGCCTTCTTCGTAAGCGCGATTGATCTGATCGCTACCCGGCTGCGGCTGCGGCACCGTCTCGCTGACCAACACGCAATAGTGGCTGCCGTCGTACTCGCGCGGGTGCTGTTTTGGCGGATTAACCCCGTGCAGCGGCACGGCCACGCCGACGTTGCGCAGATCGCGCGCCGGATCGCGTTCATGCATCACGTGATCGTTGTAGGTAAAGCTGAGGCGGCTGCCGTCCGGACTGAAAACGTGCACGTGGCTGCCGCCGCGCAGCGCGCCGGGGGTATAGGGCGCGGTGATATCCAGCGCGTCGAGGGTGATGGCCAACTCGCGATCCGGTTCGCTGACGATCACCCCGCGGCGGTGGTGAAAATCATACTGCCAGGCGCTGTCCGGGTGCTCAGGTCCGTGAATAAAGGCATAGCGCGCCGGCGCATCGGGGCTGACCGTGACCACGCCAACGTGGGCGCCGTGCTGGGCGCGATAAATCACCTCCACCGCGCCGCTGGCGACGTTGACACGCTCGATGCTGAGGCCGGTGAAAGAGGCGCCGCGCGGGCGCACGTCATAAGCCAGCCATTGACTGTCCGGCGTCCAGACGTTGATATTGGTTAACTGATGCCCACGAGGGTCGAAAGTCAGTTGTTTTTCCCGATGGCTCATGGCGGCTCTCCTGCACATGCTGGCACTGAGCCGTCATCTTACCGGATCGCCCGCAGCGTTTCATATGGCCTGTGAGGGTGAGGCGGGAGGATTTTTCGATTCGAAATCACGCAATTATTTTCCAGCGTCTTATCATTTAAGCCGATCGACGGCGTCGGCAGGAAATAAGCGGCCGACCAGGCGATAGAATTCCTGCCGGCGAGACTCAACGGCGCCAATGTAATAGAGGTGGGTGATGCAAACGCTATTTTTTTATTCTCACTTCCCTTATAAGAATAAGGCAGCGGCAGCGCCTTACTTAACGCAAATAAATAAAAAATCGTGCCGCTAAACGACAGGTTTATGATTATTTTCACCGAAAACGGCAATGCTCCCGCCGACCGTTGCCGTTTTCTGATCGGTGTGCCCGAAGGTCGGGCCGCGGGGTTTACAATCAATACAAAAAAGTACAAACTGGATTTTTAAGTCCAAATTAATTTTCTGGAGCCGGTATGAACACCCTCTTCGATGCCATTGTTTCCGCTCATCAGCAACTGCGCCCTCAGGTGCGGGTCACGCCGCTGGAGCGCAGCGTGCTGCTTTCTCAGCAGTTGGGCTGCGAGCTGTATCTGAAATGCGACCACCTGCAGCACACCGGTTCCTTTAAATTTCGCGGCGCCAGCAACAAGCTGCGGCTGTTGGATAACGAGCAACGCCGGCGCGGCGTGATCGCCGCCTCAACCGGCAACCACGGCCAGGCTGTCGCCCTGGCGGGGCAACGGATGGGCGTTGGCGTCACGGTTTATGCGCCGGAGACGGCGGCGAGCATCAAGCTCGACACCATCCGGGCGCTGGGCGGCACCGTGGAATTGGTGCCGGGCGACGCGCTGAACGCCGAACTGGCGGGGGAACAAGCCGCACGCGAACAGGGGAAAACCTACATCTCGCCGTATAACGACGAGCAGGTCATTGCCGGCCAGGGCACCTGCGGCATGGAGCTGGTTGAACAACTCGCCGATCTTGACGCGGTGTTCGTGGCGGTCGGCGGCGGTGGCTATATCGCCGGCATCGGCACCGTTTTGCGGCAACTGTCGCCGAACACGCAGCTTATCGCCTGCTGGCCGGAAAACGCCACCAGCCTGTACAGCGCGCTGGAAGCCGGCCATATCTTCCCGGTGGAAGAACAAGAAACCCTGTCCGACGGCACCGCCGGCGGCGTCGAGCCGGGCGCCGTGACCTTCCCGCTGTGCCAGCAGCTGATTGACCGTAAAGTGCTGGTCAGCGAGGCGGAGATCAAACACGCGATGCGCCGGATCGCCGCCAGCGATCGCTGGATTATCGAAGGCGCGGCCGGCGTGGCGCTGGCGGCGGCGAGCAAACTGGCGCCGGAATACCGAGGTAAAAAGGTGGCGGTGGTGCTGTGCGGTAAAAACATCGTGCTGGAGAAATACCTCAAGGCCATCGCCGATGCGCATCCTTAATCAGCAGCAAATCCTCGCCGCGTTCGACGCCGAGGCCATTACGCCGCTGCTGAAGCAGGGTTTTATCGCCTACTCGCAACAGCGGGTGCAACAGCCGCCGGTACAGCATTTCCTGTTCGAGCAGGCCGCCGGCGACTGCTGCATCAAGTCCGCCTGGTTGGAAAGCGACGAACTGTTCGTGGTCAAGATCTCTACCGGTTTCTATCGCAATGCCGAACACGGCCTGTCGAGCAATCAGGGGCTGATGATGGCGTTCTCCGCCCAGACCGGCGAGCCGCAGGCGCTGCTGCAAGATGAAGGTTGGCTGACCGCGCTGCGCACCGCCCTGGCCGGCCGCATCGTCGCCGAGCTGTGCGCGCCGCCGCATATTCAGGCGATCGGCATGGTCGGCACCGGCCTGCAGGCGCGGCTGCAGCTGCAATGTCTGAAACCGGTGACCGATTGCCGCGAGGTATGGGTGTGGGGCCGCAACGAACAGGCGCTGGCGGCGTATCGGCGCGATGCCGAGGCTGAGGGTTTTCGGGTGCGGGTCACGCAGGATGCGGCGGAGCTGGCGGCGCACTGTCAGCTGATCGTCACCACCACGCCCAGCCGCGAACCGATTTTGCAGGCGGCGGATATTCGGCCCGGCACGCACATTACCGCGGTGGGCGCCGACGCGCCCGGTAAGCAGGAGCTGGCGACCGAGCTGGTGGCCCGCGCGGACGCGCTGCTGGTCGATGCGCTGGCTCAGTGCACAGACTATGGCGAGATCGCGACGGCTTATCGGCAGAACAAGCTGACTTCAACGCCGATCGTCGAAATGGGCGCCGCATTGGCGCAGGGCGGGCGGGTACGACGCGAGCCGCAGCACATCACCATCGCCGATCTCACCGGCTTGGCGATTCAGGATCTGCAGATCGCCAAAGGGGTGTTGGCGAAAGTATAAAGGGGCGCCGCAGCGCCCCGTTTTCTCAGGCGTTGAGCACGAACTTCTCGATAGCGCGCGCCACGCCGTCTTCGGTATTGGCGCTGGTGACAAACTGCGCCACCGCTTTCAGCTCGGGAATGGCGTTGCCCATCGCCACGCCGACGCCGGCATATTCGATCATCGCCGTATCGTTAGCCTGATCCCCCAGCGTCATGATGTTTTCCCGCGCCACGCCGAGGTGCTCGGCCAGCATTTTCACCCCGGCGCCCTTATCGACGTTTTTATGTAAGATCTCGAGGTAGTAAGGCGCACTTTTCAAGATAGTGTAACGCGCGCGCGTTTCCTCCGGGATGCGCGCGATGGCGCTGTCCAGCAGCGCCGGTTCGTCGATCATCATCACTTTTGGAAAACGCATCTGGCGATCCATCTCTTCCACGCTGCGGTATTTCAGCGGAATGCCGGTCATTTCCGCCTCGTGTATGGTGTACTTGCCGATGTCCTTGTTCGGGGTATACAAGGTATCGAAATCAAACGCCTGGAAGTGAACGCCTAACTCGCGCGCCATCTGCTCGAAGTGCAGATAATCCTCGAAGCCCAGGGTTTCCTGCAGGATGCAGGCGCCGTCGACCGCGCGCAACACCAGCGCGCCGTTATAGGTGATACAGAAATCGCCGGGGCCCTGAATGTCCAACTGGCGCAGATAGTCCTGCACGCCGACATAAGGCCGCCCGGTGGCCAGCACCACGTGCACCCCTTTGCGCCGCGCCGCCGCGATAGCCTGCTTTACCGCCGGCGTGATTTGATGCTGCGGATCCAGCAACGTGCCGTCCATGTCGATCGCAATCAGTTCAATAGCCATTCAACGCTTCTCCCAGTGGTTTTTATTCATGCTAACGCGTTTCAGCCTCGGCTGTCAGCGCCAAAAAAGGCCAAAAAAAATCCGCGCGGGTCGCCCGGCGCGGATTTTCACAGCCATTAACGCATCAGATATCGATGTTCGCCGCTTTCAGGGCGTTTTCTTCGATAAAGGCGCGACGCGGTTCAACCGCATCGCCCATCAGCGTGGTGAACAGCTGATCGGCAGCGATGGCGTCCTTGACGGTCACGCGCAGCATGCGGCGGCTTTCCGGGTCCATGGTGGTTTCCCACAGCTGCTCCGGGTTCATCTCGCCCAGACCTTTATAACGCTGCACCGACAGGCCGCGGCGCGACTCTTTCACCAGCCACTCCAGCGCCTGCTCGAAGCTGTCTACCGGCTGACGGCGTTCGCCGCGCTCGATGAACGCGCCCTCTTCGATCAGCCCGCGCAGCTGCTCGCCCAGCTGGCAGATCTTGCGGTATTCACCGCCGTGGATGAAGTCGAAGTCCAGCTTGTAGTCGGTATCCACGCCGTGGGTGCGGATGCGCAGCGCCGGCTCGAACATCTGGCGTTCGCGGTTCTCGAAGATCACGAAGTCATAGCTGCTGCCGTGCTGCTCTTTGTCGTTCAGCGCCTGCACCAGCGACGCGATCCAGGTCTTCACCTTGGCTTCATCGCTGAGATCGCCTTCGTTCAGCGTCGGCTGATAGATCAGGCTGTTCAGCAGCGCGCGCGGGTAGCGGCGCTCCATGCGGCCGATCAGCTTCTGCACGCCGTAGTGCTCGGCCACCAGTTTTTCCAACTGCTCGCCGCCGAGCGCCGGCGCGCTGGCGTTGGTGTGCAGCGTAGCGCCGTCCATCGCGATGGCGATCTGGTACTGATCCATCGCCTCGTCATCTTTGATGTACTGCTCCTGCTTGCCTTTCTTCACCTTGTACAGCGGCGGCTGTGCGATGAACACGTGGCCACGCTCGATGATTTCCGGCATCTGGCGGTAGAAGAAGGTCAACAGCAGCGTACGGATGTGCGAACCGTCGACGTCGGCATCGGTCATGATGATGATGCTGTGATAACGCAGCTTGTCCGGGCTGTACTCGTCGCGGCCGATGCCGCAACCCAGCGCGGTGATCAGCGTCGCCACTTCCTGCGAAGAGAGCATTTTGTCGAAACGCGCTTTCTCGACGTTGAGGATTTTCCCCTTCAGCGGCAAGATAGCCTGATTCTTGCGGTTGCGCCCCTGCTTGGCAGAGCCGCCCGCGGAGTCCCCTTCCACCAGGTACAGTTCGGACAGCGCCGGATCGCGTTCCTGGCAGTCCGCCAGCTTGCCCGGCAGGCCGGCCAGATCCAGCGCGCCTTTGCGGCGGGTCATCTCACGCGCTTTACGCGCCGCTTCGCGCGCGCGCGCCGCGTCGATGATTTTGCCGACCACGATTTTCGCGTCGCCCGGATTCTCCATCAGGTAATCCACCAGCTTCTCGTTCATCAGCGTTTCAACCGCGGTTTTCACCTCGGAAGAGACCAGCTTGTCCTTGGTCTGAGAAGAGAACTTCGGATCCGGCACCTTCACCGACACCACGGCGATCAGGCCTTCACGCGCGTCATCGCCGGTGGCGCTGACCTTGGCCTTCTTGCTGTAGCCTTCCTTCTCCATGTAGCTGTTCAGCGTACGGGTCATCGCGGTACGGAAACCGACCAGGTGCGTGCCGCCGTCGCGCTGCGGAATGTTGTTGGTGAAGCAGTAGATGTTTTCCTGGAAACCGTCGTTCCACTGCAGCGCCACTTCCACGCCGATATCGTCTTTCACGGTGGAGAAGTAGAACACGTTCGGGTGGATCGGGGTTTTGTTCTTGTTCAGGTACTCGACAAACGCCTTGATGCCGCCTTCGTAATGGAAGTGGTCTTCACGGTCGGTGCGCTTATCCTTCAGGCGAATAGACACGCCGGAGTTGAGGAAGGACAGCTCGCGCAGACGCTTGGCCAGAATGTCGTACTCGAATTCGGTCACATTGGTGAAAGTCTGGTGACTCGGCCAGAAGCGCACCATGGTGCCGGTCTGCTCGGTTTCGCCCACCACGTTCAGCGGCGCCTGCGGCTCGCCGTGGCTGTAAGTTTGTTCGTGCACTTTGCCTTCGCGGCGGATCACCAGCTCCAGTTTCTCCGACAGGGCGTTAACCACCGAGACGCCCACGCCGTGCAGGCCGCCGGAAACTTTATAGGAGTTGTCGTCGAATTTACCGCCGGCGTGCAGCACGGTCATGATGACCTCTGCGGCTGAAACCCCTTCTTCCGGGTGAATGCCGGTCGGAATGCCGCGGCCGTCATCCTGTACCGATACCGAGTTGTCGGCATGGATGGTGACCTGAATGTCACTACAGTGGCCCGCGAGCGCTTCGTCGATAGCGTTGTCCACAACCTCGAATACCATGTGGTGCAGACCGGTGCCGTCATCGGTATCGCCGATATACATGCCCGGGCGCTTGCGCACCGCATCCAGCCCTTTTAATACCTTGATACTTGAGGAGTCATAAGAATTCGACATCAACGTTTCTCGCTCATTTTAGTCCTGTGGTTGAACCTCTATTTTACCCTGTTCCACGCGGAACATCTTGCCCTTTTCACCGGCCATGTCGGTCACTTGTTCAGCGCTGACCGCGCTGACAAAAACCTGGGCCTGGGTGGCTTTCAGGCGATCGGCCAGCAACCGGCGACGGCCGGTGTCCAGCTCGGAGGCAAAATCATCAATCAGATACAGGCAACGCCGCCCGCTCTGCCGGGTGAGAAACTCACCCTGCGCCAAGCGCAACGCGCACATCAACAGCTTAAGCTGACCGCGCGATAACAAATCCTCTACCGGCGTGCCGTCGGCACGAATGCGAAAGTCCGCTTTATGCGGCCCCACCGCGGTATAGGTCAACGCCCTGTCGCGCTCAAACTGGCGCTCCAGCAGCTCGCCGTAGTCGCTCTCTTTGTCCCAGCCGCGCTGGAAGGAGAAGCTCAGGGCAAATTCAGGCAGAAACTGCGCGCAGGTCGCGGTGATATCCGCGGCGATCGCGTCGCTGTATTCCGCCCGCCATTCGCTGATGCGCTCCGCGAGCGGGATCAGTTCCTGATCCCAGGCGCGGATCTGCGCATAGCGACTCACCTGGCGCAGCGCGGCATTGCGCTGCTTCAGTAACCGTTTCAGGTTGCTCCAGGCGGTGAAAAAACCGGGTTCGTTATGAAAACAGCCCCAGTCCAGGAAAGCGCGCCGGAATTTCGGCCCGCCGTTCAGCAGGGTAAAACCTTCGGGGGTGATCAGCTGCATGGGCAGCAGCTGCGCCAGCTCGGCCACCTTGTGGCCGTCGCTGCCATCGATGCGTACTTTGCTGTCACCCTGACGGCTCTTGCTCAATCCTACCGACAGCTCGCGCTCCGCGCCTTCGATGCGGCCATGCAGCACGAACTCCGGTTGGTCGTGGCGGATCACCCGACCGGCCTGCAGGCTGCGGAAGGCGCGGCCATGGCCGAGCGTATACACCGCCTCCAGCACGCTAGTCTTGCCGCTGCCGTTGGCGCCGACCAAGAAGTTGAATCCCGGCGCCAGCGCCAAATCCGCCGCCTCGATATTGCGGAAATCTTTAATCAATAAACGCGTCAGAGCCATGCAATCTCTTTACCGATGACGGTGCTGTAATTCAAGGTAACGAGACTACAACCGCATTGGCATGACAACGTAGGCCGCCGCCTGGCTGGCGCCGTCTTCGATCTGCACGCTGGAGACCGAGTCGGTCAACAGCAGGCGCACGTCTTCACACTTGAGCGCGTTCAACACGTCCAGCACGTAGCTGACGTTGAAGCCGATCTCCATCTCCGCGCCGTCGTAGCTGACGTCGAGGATCTCTTCCGCCTCTTCCTGCTCCGGGTTGTTGGCGGTGATCTTCAGCTGGTTCTGGCTGACGTACAGCCGCACGCCGCGGAATTTCTCGTTCGAGAGAATGGCAGCGCGGGCAAACGCCTGCTTGAGCAGATCGCAGCCGGCTTCCAGCGTTTTGTCCGGATTCTTCGGCAAGACGCGGCGATAGTCCGGGAAACGGCCGTCAACCAGCTTGGACGTGAAGATGAAATCGCCAACGTGGGCGCGGATGTTGTTGCTGCCGATCTGCAGCTGCAGCAGCGAGTCGCCGCCGTCCAGCAGACGCACCAGTTCCATCACCCCTTTACGCGGCACGATCACCGAATGCGATGGCAGCTGCTGGCCTATCGGCATCGAGCACACCGCCAGGCGGTGGCCGTCGGTCGCGACGGTGCGCAGCTCTTCGCCTTCGGTTTCAAACAACATGCCGTTCAGGTAGTAACGCACGTCCTGATGGGCCATCGAGAACTGGGTGGCTTCGATCAGGCGCTTCAGCGTCGCCTGCGGCAAGGTGAACTCCACCTCGCTCTGCCAGTCGTCCAGGTTCGGGAAGTCCGCCGCGGGCAGCGTGGACAGCGAGAAGCGGCTGCGGCCGGACCGCACCAGCATGCGCTCGCTCTCCAGCGTGACGGCGATCTCCGCCCCTTCCGGCAGGCCACGGCAGATATCAAAGAATTTGCGCGCGGGCACAGTCGTCGCGCCCGGCTCGTGCGGCTGGGACAGGGCGACGCGCGCCACCATCTCCATCTCCAGATCGGTGCCGGTCAGCAGCAGGGAGCCTTCCGTCACCTGCAGCAGCAGGTTGCCCAGGATCGGCAAGGTCGGGCGGCCGCCCAGCGGGCTGCTCACCTGTTGCAGCGGTTTTAGCAGATGCTCACGTTCAACGATAAATTTCATAGCGCTATGAAGATAATGTTCTGATTAAATTGGAGAAATCTTCTTTGATGTCGTGACTTTCCTCACGCAACTGCTCGATCTTCCGGCAGGCGTGCAACACCGTGGTATGGTCGCGGCCACCAAACGCATCGCCGATTTCCGGCAGGCTGTGGTTGGTGAGTTCCTTCGCCAGCGCCATCGCCATCTGGCGCGGGCGGGCAACGGATCGCGAACGCCGCTTGGACAGCAAATCCGCGACTTTAATCTTGTAATACTCCGCCACCGTCTTTTGGATATTGTCGATGGTGACCAGCTTTTCCTGCAGCGCCAGCAGATCGCGCAGCGCTTCGCGCACGAAATCGATGGTGATGGCCCGGCCGGTAAAGTTGGCGTTGGCGATCACGCGGTTCAGCGCCCCTTCGAGCTCACGCACGTTGGAACGCAGGCGCTTGGCGATGAAGAACGCCACTTCACCCGGCAGGCGAATGTCGTTTTCGTCGGCCTTTTTCATCAGGATCGCCACGCGGGTTTCCAGTTCCGGCGGCTCGATCGCCACCGTCAGCCCCCAGCCGAAGCGGGACTTCAGACGATCTTCCACCCCGTTGATCTCTTTAGGGTAGCGATCCGAAGTCAGGATGATCTGCTGATTGCCTTCCAACAGGGCGTTAAAGGTATGGAAGAACTCTTCCTGCGAACGCTCCTTGTTGGCAAAGAATTGGATGTCATCGATCAGCAACGCGTCGACCGAACGGTAGTAGCGCTTAAACTCTTCGATGGCATTGTTCTGCAACGCTTTGACCATGTCCTGCACAAAGCGTTCCGAGTGCATGTAGACCACTTTAGCGTTGGCCTTGCGCGCCATGATGCCGTTGCCGACCGCGTGCAGCAGGTGAGTTTTACCCAGGCCGGTGCCGCCATACAGGAACAAAGGGTTGTAGGCGCCGCCCGGATTGTCCGCCACCTGGCGAGCCGCCGCGCGCGCCAGCTGGTTGGACTTACCCTCGACGAAGTTGTCGAAGGTGTGTTTAGGGTTGACGTTGGAGCGGTAAGAGAGCTCGGGTTGCGCCGCCGCGTTGTCCCAGCTCGGGCGCGAGGGCGCAGCCGTGCGCGCCGCCGGAGCCGCAGGGGCGCTGCTGACGCTGGCGGTCACGGTCTGGCTGATCACCTGCGTGATCGGCTTGCTGCCGACTTCAAAACGCAGCAAAGGCGCATCCGTGCCGCAGAAATCATTCAGCAGACCATTGATGTTGTTTAAGTACTTATCGCGAACCCAATCCAGCACAAAACGGTTAGGCGCGTACAGCGCCAGGGTGTTGTCACTCAGTTCCGCCTGCAATGGGCGAATCCACATACTAAATTCTGTGGCAGGTAACTCATCCTGCAATCGGGCAAGACACTGCTGCCAAAGCGAAAGTGACACGGCGGACTCCACTCGAACAAGATCAATAAAGAAAAGAAACGGGCAACTTTTTTATAACTCATGATTTTTGACACATACCCGGCATCGGCTGTTTGCCTGTGGGGGATGCGAACCGCCTTTCACGGTTTGTGTCCCTCACGATCCCGGCATGAGGGATCGCGATCGGAATGACGGATCATAGCGCAATCCGCGCAAGAGATCCTCCCCTTCCTCACAGATTAGATCCATTTTATCCACAGGCCGCGGCCGGCGGCGATCTTTTCGCCGCCGGCGCCGAATGACCGCGCAGATCCCGGCCGCTGCGCCGCATTTTTTACATTGTCAACCGGTTATACCCTGTTATCCACGTCGGATCCTGCGATCGCGCGCAAAGGATCTCACGGGGATCCTTGCGATTTCACCCCGAGTCCGTATAATCTTCGCCCTACGTGTGATACCTGGTTCCTTATGGTGCGTCATTAGCCAGACAGGATTCTGCGGTGACCACGGGCCAAGAGCGGATTTTGTTCCGTTACTGGCAGACAACCAGGTAGGCTGGCGCGATGCGAATTGACTCAGGACTGTACAATTATTACAATCCCGCTTCTTTATGTATTGCGATTGAGGCGTCGGTCATCTTCACGCCGAGTAGCCAAACGCGTTTACTGATCAGTAATTATTTTAAGTTTAGGTAGAAATCGCTATGAAACGCACTTTCCAACCGTCCGTATTGAAGCGCAACCGTAGCCACGGTTTCCGTGCTCGTATGGCCACCAAAAATGGTCGTCAAGTTCTGGCCCGCCGTCGTGCGAAAGGCCGTGCTCGTCTGACTGTTTCTAAGTAATAAAGCTAACCCGCTGAGTGGTTAAGCTCGCTTTTCCCAGGGAGTTACGTTTGTTAACTCCCACTCATTTCACTTTCGTCTTCCAGCAGCCACAACGGGCTGGCACGCCGCAAATCACCATCCTCGGCCGCCTGAACCAGCTGGGGCATCCCCGCATCGGTCTTACCGTCGCCAAAAAACACGTCAAACGCGCGCACGAGCGTAATCGGATCAAACGCCTAACCCGCGAAAGCTTCCGCCTGCGCCAGCACGAATTACCGGCGATGGATTTTGTCGTGGTGGCCAAAAAGGGGATAGCGGATTTGGATAACCGCGCGCTGACGGAAGCTTTGGATAAATTATGGCGTCGCCACTGTCGCCAGGCTCCCGCATCCTGATCGGGCTGGTGCGGGCCTATCAGCTCGTCATCAGCCCGCTGCTAGGGCCTCGTTGTCGCTTCCAGCCGACATGCTCTCATTACGCAATTGAGGCATTAAGCAGGTTTGGCATGATAAAAGGCAGTTGGTTAGCATTGAAACGCGTATTAAAATGCCACCCTTTGAACCCAGGTGGCGATGATCCGGTGCCGCCAAAAACCGACGATAACAGAGAACACTAACGATGGATTCGCAACGCAATCTTCTTCTCATCGCTCTGCTGTTCGTGTCTTTCATGATCTGGCAGGCATGGCAAACGGACAACGCTCCGCAGCCGGCCGCACAGACCACGCAACAGACTTCGAACGCAGTAGCCGGTGATGCCGCCAGCCAGGCCGTGCCAGCCAGTGGTCAGGGTAAGCTGATTACCGTGAACACCGACGTGCTGTCACTGACCATCAACACCCGTGGTGGCGATATCGAGCAGGCTAAACTGTTGGCCTACCCGGATACTCTGGGTTCATCGACTCCGTTCCAACTGCTGGAAACCACTCCGTCGTTCGTCTATCAGGCGCAAAGCGGCCTGACCGGTAAAAACGGCCCGGACAACCCGGCCAACGGCGAACGCCCGCTGTATCAGGCGGCGCAAGACAGCTACACCCTGCCGGAAGGCCAGGACGAGCTGCGCATCCCGCTGACCTACACCGGTAAAGACGGCGCGATCTACACCAAGACCTTCGTGCTCAAACGCAACCACTATGCGGTCGGCGTGGATTACAGCATCGACAACAAAGGCGCGACGCCGCTGGAGCTGACCCTGTTCGGCCAGCTGAAGCAGACCACCGAATTGCCTAAGCACCGTGATACCGGCAGCAGCAACTTCGCGCTGCACACCTTCCGCGGCGCGGCGTACTCGTCCAGCGAGGACAAGTACCAGAAATACGCGTTCGACAAAGACGAAAACCTGAGCGTCACCACCAAAGACGGTTGGGTTGCGATGCTGCAGCAGTACTTCGCCACCGCGTGGGTGCCGGCGACCAAGGGTGACAACACCTTCTACACCGCCAAACCGGGTGACAACCTGTCCACCATCGGCTTCAAATCTACACCGGTCGTGGTGCAGCCGGGCGCTCAGCAACAGCTGAACGCGACCCTGTGGGTCGGCCCGGAGCTGCAGGACCAGATGGCCCAACTGGCGCCACACCTGGATCTGACCGTGGATTACGGTTGGCTGTGGTTCATCTCCCAGCCGCTGTTCAAACTGCTGAAGTTCATCCACGGCTTTATCGGTAACTGGGGCTTCTCCATCATCATCATCACCTTCATCGTGCGCGGCATCATGTACCCGCTGACCAAGGCGCAGTACACCTCGATGGCGAAAATGCGCATGCTGCAGCCGAAGCTGCAGGCGATGCGCGAGCGCATCGGCGATGACAAACAGCGCATGAGCCAAGAGATGATGGCGCTGTACAAGGCGGAGAAAGTGAACCCGCTCGGCGGCTGTCTGCCGCTGATCATTCAGATGCCGATCTTCCTGGCGCTGTACTACATGCTGATGGGTTCGGTCGAGCTGCGCCACGCGCCGTTCGCCCTGTGGATCCATGACCTGTCGGCGCAAGACCCGTACTACATCCTGCCAATCCTGATGGGCGTGACGATGTTCTTCATTCAGAAGATGTCGCCGACCACCGTGACTGACCCGATGCAGCAGAAAATCATGACCTTCATGCCGGTGATCTTCACAGTGTTCTTCCTGTGGTTCCCGTCCGGTCTGGTGCTGTACTACATCGTCAGCAACCTGGTGACCATCCTGCAGCAGCAGCTGATTTACCGTGGTCTGGAAAAACGCGGTCTGCACAGCCGCGACAAGAAAAAAAGCTAAGCGTAGTGTAGGGGTTCGGCGCGCCGACCCTTGCAGTCACACCAAAGGCGGTCATTAGACCGCCTTTTTGCATCTTAATCGTCAGAGAGAACCGTTATGAGCACCACCGATACCATCGTAGCCCAAGCCACCCCGCCGGGACGCGGCGGCGTCGGCATTCTGCGCATTTCCGGAAGCAAGGCCAAAGACGTCGCCCAGGCGTTGCTCGGCAAGCTGCCGAAGCCGCGCTACGCTGACTATCTGCCGTTCCGCGACGCCGCCGGTGCCACCCTCGATCAGGGCATCGCGCTGTGGTTTCCGGGGCCAAATTCCTTTACCGGCGAAGACGTGCTGGAGCTGCAGGGCCACGGCGGGCCGGTGATCCTCGATCTGCTGCTCAAGCGCGTGCTGGCGCTGCCCGACGTGCGCATTGCGCGGCCCGGCGAGTTCTCCGAGCGCGCGTTTCTCAACGACAAACTCGATCTGGCGCAGGCCGAAGCGATCGCCGATCTGATCGACGCCAGCTCCGAGCAGGCGGCGCGTTCGGCGATGAACTCGCTGCAGGGCGCATTTTCCACCCGCATCCACCAGCTCGTGGAAGCGCTCACTCACCTGCGAATCTACGTGGAAGCGGCGATCGACTTCCCGGACGAGGAAATCGACTTCCTGTCCGACGGTAAAATCGAGGCGCAGCTCAACGACGTCATGGCGGATCTGGACAACGTGCGCGGTGAAGCGCGCCAGGGCAGCCTGCTGCGCGAAGGGATGAAGGTGGTGATCGCCGGGCGTCCTAACGCCGGTAAATCCAGCCTGCTCAATGCGTTGGCCGGGCGCGAGGCGGCGATCGTCACCGATATCGCCGGCACCACCCGCGACGTCTTGCGCGAACATATCCATATCGACGGCATGCCGCTGCACATCATCGACACCGCCGGCCTGCGCGACGCCAGCGACGAAGTGGAGCGTATCGGCATCGAACGTGCCTGGAACGAGATCGAACAAGCTGACAGGGTGCTGTTTATGGTGGACGGCACCACCACCGCCGCCACCGAGCCGGCGGAGATCTGGCCGGAGTTTATGGCGCGCCTGCCGGGCACGCTGCCGATCACCGTGGTGCGCAACAAGGCCGACATCACCGGTGAAACGCTGGGCCTGACGGAAGTGAATAACCACTCACTTATTCGCCTGTCGGCCCGCACCGGCGAAGGCGTCGATGTGCTGCGCGATCATCTGAAACAGAGCATGGGCTTCACCAGCAACATGGAAGGCGGCTTCCTGGCGCGCCGTCGCCACCTGCAGGCGCTGGAACTGGCGGCGCAGCATCTGGTGCAGGGCAAAGAACAGTTAGTGAGCGCTTACGCGGGCGAGCTGCTGGCCGAGGAACTGCGTCAGGCGCAGCTGGCCCTGAGCGAAATCACCGGCGAATTCACCTCCGACGACCTGCTGGGCCGCATTTTCTCCAGCTTCTGTATCGGTAAATAACGCGCTGCCAGAGGCCTTCACGGCCGGGATAAGCCCTTGTTCCGGCCGTTTTTCTTTCCCGCTCCCGCTCCCGCTCTCGCTCTCGCTCTGCGCGCTGGCTCACAGCGCCGCCGCAACTGCCCGCGATATACTGGACGGTCAGGTGTCTTTCTCAGGAACGAGTCAACATGGCGTTAACCCTCAAGGTATTGCTGGAAAACCGCCGCGCCGCCGGCGCCAACCCGCTATTGCAGGCCAAGGCCGGGTTAAGCCTGCTGATTGAAGACGAGACGACCTCCATACTGTTCGACACCGGCCCCGACGACAGCTTCCTGCACAATGCGGCGCTGATGGGCGTCGATCTCTCCCGCATCACCGCGACGGTGCTCTCCCACGGCCACTATGACCACTGCGGCGGCGTCGCCTGGCTGCCGGACAACAGTCGCATCATCTGCCATCCCCAAATCGGTGATGAACGCTATGCGGCGCTGAAGGTGCTGGGCCACACCCACAAAATCAAAAAGCTCTCTTTGGACATCGACTACTCGCGCCATAACATGCACTACAGTCGCGAACCGCTGGCGATCGGCGATCGCTTTATGTGGTCAGGTGAAATCGCCGTGCCCGCACCGCGCGCCTACGGGGTGATTACCGGGGAAAATGCGGCGGTGGATTACGTTATCGACGAAGGGGTGCTGATTTACAAATCGGATCGCGGTCTGGTGATCGTGACCGGCTGCGGGCATCGCGGGATCGTGAATATCGTGCGCCACTGCCAGAAAATCACCGGTATCGATCGGATCCACGCCTTGATTGGCGGTTTTCATCTGCGTTGCGCTTCCCCGCGCACGCTCTGGCGCGTCCGCCGTTTTTTACGGCAGCACCAGCCGGAAAAGATCATGGGTTGCCACTGTACCGGCGCGTGGGGCCGGCTATGGCTGCCGGAAGGGATCGCGCCGGCCACCGGCGATACGCTGATTCTGGCTTAGACGTACCGCTTTACACGAATAGCGTCGCTATCACCGCGATGCCGCAGCACAGCACCGCTATTCCTACCATCTTTTGCTGGCCGTCGCCCCGCTGTAAAAAATACAGTGATGGGATGAAAAAGACGGTCATCACGATAACGGGTATCGACCAGCTTGAGATGATCTTGATGATGCTCGGATTAATCGTGCCGATAAGCGTACAGACAACAATGTTCCCCGCGATGATGCCCTTTTTTCCCGCCATGCCGAAGGACGTAATACCGTCGATGACCCCGGTCAAGGTGCCGATATAAGCGCCGCCGGTGAGCAAGCACAGCAGCAGGGCTGCGCCTAACCACGCCATCGAGTTACCGGTCAAACCTGCGGTATAAAACAGCGAATCCACATTGCGGCCGTTAATGATCGAGATATCATCCAACGTCAGCAAGCGACTGATAGCGATAACGATCATGGCGATAAACGCCAGGATCAGTATCTTGCCGAACAGAATACTGCGCGCCTGCGGCCGCACGGCACTTTGCGCAAACCGCTGGATACACGGGGTAAAGTTAAACGTAAAAAGAAAAATAGGCAGCAGCACCAACGTTTGCAATGAAATGCTCGGCGGCGCAGGCGTCCGCTGAGCCCCTGCAGGTTGTAACAGGAAAAACAGCGTAAGGATCGCCACCAGAACGATAGAAACCAGTGCCATTCTGGAGATCAAGTGCTCGATTCGCTGGCTAAATGCCAGCCATGCGGCCGACAGCGCCGCACTCAGCAACAGCGAAACACCGCCCCGAACCCAAAATCCATCGTGGAGAAAAGACGCGACCACGTTAACCAGGGTGATGAAATTTATCAGCACGATAATGATCATCGACAGAATAAACAGCACACAGACGATTGCCGCCGCCCGCTCACCGATAAACGTCGACGATGCCGCCAGGAAATCTTTCTGCGGGTGCGAGATGATGAATTTGAAAAAAAGATAGTGCGCCATCATCGATACCGACATGGCGATGACGATAAACAGCATGAACGCCTTCATCCCCAGCACGCCCGGCCCCACCGCCTGAGGCAAAAAGAAAATCCCGGCGCCGAATGCCGTGGAGAAGAAAGTGACTGGCCAATACAGGTGTGAAATTTTCATGATAATGCTCGACCATCATGGCTATGCAGCGACACATAGCCAGCTGGCACAAAAAATGTCATTCAAAACAGGATCTGCCGAAGAAAACCAGTAAGGAAGGCAAGGAAAAGTTATCGTAAAAAGTCGCGGCCGCGCGATAGCCGTTAAGTACGTTAACGCGTGAACACAGCGGAAAAACGCCAATATGCGACGTGTAATTATCGAAGACTTTATTAGAGGAAATACGATACCGAATAGCCCTGAACGTCGCGGCATTGCCCGCCGCACAGGTCGGTTTATTTTCCTTGATGATATCGAACTCGTGCTCTCCCACCGCCATCTTCACATTACCGTCTTGGCGCTGAAAATACGCCTCTTTATCCATACGGTTTTTAATGTGGCGTTTAAAGCGATCCGCCATGTTTTTCTCACTGACATAAAATGCATTGATATCAATGTTATGACGTTGATTCGACGCCAGAATGTAGTTGTTTATTTTTTCTGGAATAATATACGGAGATGTCGCCATCCTCCTGAATTCGTTAGCGCCGTCTATCTCGCTGCCATCGTTTTTTTCCATATAGAAATCATTTATTTCCATCAAGAAGTCAGGCTGAACGTTGAGCTGTCGGATGGATTCGGCTATGTAGTCAATGCAGAATCGCGCGGACTTTTCCACTTCACTGCTGACAGAAAAACGATCGTCCAAATTAACCACGGTATGCCCGCCGGAAATCACCACCTTATCCGTCAAAAAAGACGATGCCAGCGCGATGAGCTCTTCGAGGTTATTATTTGAAACCTCATTGTTGACGACCTCAATGATTCCATTCTGATCGGCCTTGTAGACGATAAAGCGATCTTCGCCCTTCCAACCTTTTTTGCAGTTGCATTTATATTCTTTAAAAACAACACGTTCAGCTGTCTTATAAAATTCGGCGCTTTGCAGCGGCATTAACTCGAGATCTGGCATGCCCTTCTTCCCTATTCGTAGCCAATGACGCCAACTTTTTATAACAATAGCTAATGTAAATTTAGTGATCTGACTCCGATAATTAACAAACACACATATAAAATAGGGCTTTTGTGGCTTTAGTCACATTTCCAAGTTTAGGTTATTTTAACCATTTTTATTTTGTGGTTTTATGTTTCCAACAAACGAATGCGGAGAGGTGGGCGAGTGGTTTAAGCCAGATTTAAGAAACTAACCGTTTCTTAAATCCACACGAGTTATCGTGTCGTAGGTTCGAATCCTGCTCTCTCCGCCAACTCTTTCTTGTCTGATAGCTACTTTTATAGGCTCATTGGACGCCGTCGATTCGGATGTGGTTGGTTTCGGAACTGATTAATTTTGTGCACGCACCTATTCAGGTCCGTACGATCTTCTCCCCCCGCCTATACGGCGCAAAGCCAACAAATCGGATAAAACGCATAGTGTTTTTTGATGATAAATCCTCAACTTAGTCTTAATCTAACACCCCTGCGTTCTTAGCGACTCTCTGTCATGGAGTGAACAATGGCGTGTCATTTTGCCCGATGGACCCCGGCCTCCGCTGTCCTGGATACCCAGAGACTCGCCGACGAAGTGATAGCCGCCACCCGCACCTTTTCCGTTAAGCGCCGCACGCGCTACCTGCAAGGGCGCATTCTGCTCGCCGAAATGATGTTCTACCTGTACGGCCTGCCGACGCTTCCCCCTATAGCCACCACGCCCACCGGCCGCCCCTGCTTCGCCGATCATCAGCTGCCCGATTTTAGCCTCGCCTATGCCAGCAACACCGTGGGCGTGCTGCTCAGCGACGAAGGCAAAGTCGGACTGGATATCGAAGTGATGCGGGCGCGCGGCAGCCGGCAAAGCGCGCTGCAGAACGCGCACCAGACGCCGGCGGAAAGCGCCTGGATCGGCGCGCAGGACGATCGGCTGGAGGCGGAAACTCAGCTGTGGAGCATTCGGCAAAGCGTGCTGAAAATTTCCGGCCTCGGCAACAGCGGCCAGTCTACGCTGCGTCTGCATCCCTTCTCCGGCCACCTGCGCTCCAGCGCCACGCCGGACGTTCAGGTGATGAGCGACGCCGACGAATATCTGAGCTGGGCCTGCGCCGGCAGCCCCGGGCTGGATCGCCTGCTGTGCTGGCGCTACGAAGAGCGCGGCGGCCTGCACAAAGACGGGGAAATCTCGCCGCGCAGCCCGGCGGCATCCTCACGCTTCGTTAAACTGACGGGCCTAAAGACGCCAGGTTGACGCGGCGCAAAGCGGATAACGCGGTCTTTACCGCACGAGTTACTGGATTAAATTGTAAAGACAGCTAAATGTTGAGCAATCGCCTATTCTCGACCCGCGCTTTAGCCTACTATTCGCCCATGTTGTACGCTGAATCTGCTCATTCGAAAGGGAGAATCACCATGTCAGACCAAGCCTTAAAAATCGTCACTCTACTCGGCAGCCTGCGCAAAGGCTCCTACAACGCCATGGTGGCCCGCGCCCTGCCTGGCCTGGCCCCGCAGGGCGTCACCATTGAAGCGCTGCCCTCCATCCGCGATATCCCGCTGTACGACGCCGACATGCAACAGGGTGAAGGCTTCCCTGCCGCGGTCGAGGCGATCGCCGAGCAGATCCGCCAGGCCGACGGCGTGATCATCGTCACCCCTGAATATAACTATTCCGTGCCCGGCGGGTTGAAGAACGCCATCGACTGGCTGTCTCGCGTACCGAATCAGCCGCTGGCCGGCAAGCCGGTCGCCATTCAAACCAGCTCAATGGGGCCGATCGGCGGCGCGCGCTGCCAATACCATCTGCGCCAGATCCTGGTGTTCCTCGATGCGATGGTAATGAACAAGCCTGAGTTTATGGGCGGCGTGATCCAGAGCAAGGTCGATGAACAGGCCGGTGAACTGAGCGATCAGGGAACGCTGGATTTCCTGACCGGCCAGCTGTCCGCGTTCAGCGATTTTATTCGCCGCGTGGAGTGAAGGTCTCGCGGCGCCCGCTGGGCGCCGCAACAGGACATGACGTCCGTCAATTTATTGAAATTAAAGCCATAGCATCATGTATTTTTTCATTTTAGCGTTATTTTTCGTTTCCATCACCAGTCCCGCTTTCGCCGCAGACATGCGTTATCCCGCCGGTGAAGAGCCGCTGGAGCTGCCGGCGCACAGCGCGCTCAACGCCCAACTGTCGCGTTCCGCGCAAACCCAGGAAGACAAAAAGCTCGGCGCCATGTCGCTGTACCTGACGCTGATGCGCGAAGACGGCCGCAACGTCTGGGCGCCCTACCAGCTGGCGGTGTCGTCGGCGGAGAAAGGGCAAACCGAACTGGCGGAGCGTTACCTGCAGCTGAGCGCCGACCGCGGCCTGTGGTACTACTACAACCTGCTGGAGGACGACGCCTTCAACAGCATCCAACACTCCGCCACTTACCAATCCATTTTGGCCGTCACCAAAGCGCGCTATCTGCAGCACGCCCGTCAGTATGAAGGCAAAGCCAGCTACGCGGTGCCGGACGGCGAAGCGCCGCCCGCAGGCTGGCCAACGGTGATCTTCCTGCATACCTACGGCAAAGCCGCCGCCATCAGCCCCGAGGAGCGGCTGCTGTTCGGCGAAATGGGCGTGGCCTACATCGAGATCAACGGCACGCAGATGCTGTCGGAAAACAGCTTCCGCTGGTCAAATTACAGCGACGAGAGCACCCAAACCGCCCTGCAGCGCACGGTGCAACAGCTGGCTCCGCAGCTAAAGCTGGATCCCCGGCGGATTTATCTCAGCGCCCGCGGCCAGGGCGCGCTGCATGCCGCTAACCTGCTCGCGAAGTACCCACAGTTTTACGCCGGCGCGCTCCTGATCGCCCCCCACGGCGAGATCAAGCCGGCCCAGCAGTCGCTGGCGGCGAAAAAGAAAATCGTGATGGCGTATTACGATCGGCAGACCTTCAGCGAGCAGGCGCTGGCGTTGCACTTCGCCAATCTGTTCGGGGAGGATAATCAGGTGCAGACGCTGCACTTCGCCCAGGGAGAGGATGCCGCCGGCAGCTGGCAGGCGCGCTTCAGACGGCCGTTGCAGTGGGTGTTGGATCAGGCGCCGGATGCGACGCCGGGCGTCTAGGGATTCAGGGCCGACCGCCGTCGGCCCTTTGGCTGTCAATGGCCGTCGACGAAGACAATCTTAAGCACGAACAGCAGCGCCACCACCACCACGCACGGGCTGATTTCACGCCAGCGGCCGGTGCCCAGCTTCATCACGCAGTAGGAGATAAAGCCGAGCGCGATGCCTTCGGTGATCGAGAAGCTGAACGGCATCATCACCGCGGTGACAAACGCCGGCACCGCTTCGGTCAGATCGTCCCATTTCACCCGCGCCAGGCTGGAGGTCATCAGCACGCCGACGTAGATCAGCGCGCCGGCGGCGGCATACGCCGGCACCATGCCCGCCAGCGGCGACAGGAAGATCACCAGCAGGAACAGCAGGCCGGTGACCACCGCCGTCAAACCGGTGCGGCCGCCGACGGCGACGCCGGATGAGCTTTCGATATAAGCGGTCACGGAAGAGGTGCCCGCCAGCGAACCGGCCACCGAGCTGATGCTGTCAACGTACAGCGCCTGCTTCATGCGTGGGAACTTACCCTGGTTGTCGGTCAGGCCGGCTTTATCGGTGACGCCGATCAGGGTGCCGGAGGAGTCGAACAGGTTCACCAGCATAAACGAGAAGATGACCCCGGCCAGCCCGATGTTCAGCGCGCCGGCCACGTCGACCTGGCCCACCACCGAGGTAATGCTCGGCGGCAGCGAGAACAGACCGCCGTATTTCACGTCGCCCAGCATCCAGCCGATCAGGGTGGTGACCACGATCGACACCAGCACCGCCGCGTGGAAGTTACGCGAAGAGAGCACGGCGATAATGAAGAAGCCGAGCGCCCCCAGCAGCACGTTGTGCGAGGTCAGGCTGCCGATGGTCACCAGGGTGTCCGGGTTGGCCACCACGATGCCGGCGTTTTTCAGCCCCATCATGCCGATGAACAGGCCGATGCCGCTGGTGATGCCGACCCGCAGGCTGACCGGAATGTTGGCGATCATCCAGTAGCGAATGCGGAAAATGGTCAGCAGCAGCAGGCCGACCGCGCCCCAGAAGATGGCGCCCATGCCCACCTGCCAGGAGATGCCCATCGCCCCGACCACCACGAAGGCGAAGAAAGCGTTCAGCCCCATCGCCGGCGCCAACGCCACCGGCAGGTTCGCCAGCAGGCCCATAAAGATGCTGCCGAAGGCGGCGATCAAACAGGTGGTGACAAATACCGCCTGGGTATCCATGCCCGCCGCGCCTAAAATTTGCGGGTTAACGAACACGATATACACCATGGTGAGGAAGGTGGTGATACCGGCAATCGTTTCCGTACGCGCCGTCGTGCCATGTTGCTTGAGTTTAAACACGCGCCCAAGCAAGCCTTGCTCAGCGTCAAGGCCAGATACTGGTTTGGTCATTATCAGAATTCCGAAAATGGGAATGGACAGTCGCCGGCTATCCTATAACAAAAAGTGGGGCTTTTGACGCCGGTCACAGGTTTTTTTCGCCGTCTTTACGGCTAAATGCGTCAACGGCTTGTATTTACAGACATTCATCCCCCGACCGCCCGCTGCGTTGCCGTTTGTCGGCACGGCCGATAAAATGGCCTATCGCCCCTCTTTCCCTATCCGTTAACAAACAGGAATCCGCATGTCTTCGACCTTTATCGATAAGCTGGCGTTGATCGCGCTGAAAGATGACAAAGTGGCGCTGGTGCGCTCACACAACAAGACGCTGTTTTATATGCCAGGCGGAAAGCGCGAAGCGGGTGAAACCGACGAACAGGCGCTGTGCCGCGAAATCGACGAAGAGCTGACCGTCGCGCTGCAGCCGAACTCCATCGCGTTTTACGGCGAGTTCTCCGGCCCGGCAGACGGCAAGCAGGACGGCACCCAGGTGCGCATTCGCTGCTACCAGGCCGGCTTTACCGGGCAGTTGCAGCCGGCCGCCGAAATCGCCGAGCTGAAGTGGTGCGACAGCCGCGATCTGCCGCAGTGCTCACACGTCGCCGCGCTGATTTTGCACGATCTCAAGGCGCGTAACCTGATCAAGTGATCGCTGAGTCGCCTCAGCGGCGTTAACCCGAAGGAACCTGTCCCGCATGAATCAGATTGACTGCATTTTGTTCGACTGCGACGGCACGCTGGTGGACAGCGAAGTGCTGTGCAGCAAAGCCTATGTGCACATGTTCGCCCGCTACGGCATTCATCTGTCGCTGGAAGAGGTGTTCAAGAAATACAAAGGGGTGAAGCTGTACGAGATCATCGATCGGGTCAACGCCGAGCAGGGCACTGACCTGGCAAAAGAGACGCTGGAGCCGCTGTATCGGCAGGAAGTGGCGCGGTTGTTCGACAGCGAGCTGCAGCAGATTGCCGGCGCCCGCGAGCTGCTGGCGCAGGTGACGGTGCCCGTCTGCACCGTCTCCAACGGGCCGGTCAGCAAGATGCAGCACTCACTCGGCCTGACCGGCATGCTGCCTTATTTTGATGACCGGTTGTTCAGCGGCTATGACATTCAGCGCTGGAAGCCGGATCCGGCGATCGTGTTTCACGCCGCCGAACAGATGCGGGTGCCGGTGACGCGCTGCATCCTGGTGGACGACTCGCCCGCCGGCGCGCAGGCCGGCATCAATGCCGGCATCCCGGTCTTTTACTTCTGCGCCGATCCGCATAACCCGCCGATCGATCACCCGCTGGTGACAACGTTTGACGACCTGGCTCAATTGCCCACGCTGTGGCGCGAACGCGGCTGGCGGCTGACGGCCGATTAACTGGCCGGCAACGGCGGCTTGTTGCGCCACCAGCGCCAGGACCGTTTCAGCGCGCGGGTTTGCGCGCCGAAGCGGCGGTTGACCGCATTGGCCAGCAGATCGAGCGCCAGGCAAAACACAAAATAGACCAGCGCCACGAACAGGAACACTTCCATCGGGTAGACCATGCTGCGGTTGTTGACCTGGGTCGCCAGGAAGGTCAGTTCGCCAACGCCGACGATATAAGCCAACGAGGTGTCTTTGATCAGGGAGATCCACTGGTTGATGAACGACGGCACCATCATGCGCAGCGCCTGCGGCAGCACGATCATGCGCAGCGTCTGCCAGCGGGTCAGCCCCAGAGAGAGCCCGGCCTGCCACTGGCCGGGGCCGATCGCGGCGATGCCGGCTTTCACCGCATGGGCCAGATAGGCCGAGGCGATCAGCGCCAGCGCGCACACGACGGTGGTGATTTCCGGGATCTCTACGCCAAACACCATCGGCAGCAGGAAATAGGTCCAGAAGATCAGCATGATGACCGGAATGGCGCGGAAAAAGCCCAACACCGCCGCCAGCAGCCCGGCGGCGATGCCGCGCGACATCGCCAGCGCCACGCCGAGCAGGGTGCCGAGCACCGCCGAGGCGACCCCGGCCATCAGACTGATCGCCAACGTCAGCGCCGCGCCGCCCAGCGGCCCATCCGGCCAGGTGCCCCACAGCAGGTAGCCCAGGTTGTCGTGAATCACGCTGAAATCCATCTCAATGCCCTCCCAGCGGTTTACGCTGTTGTCGCCACATGCCCCAGCCTTCCAGCAGCGCGATGATGGCGATGTACAGTACCGTCGCCACGCCGAACGCCTGGAAGGTGCGCAGGGTTTCGGTTTCGACCTGACGCGAGGCGTAAGAGAGTTCGGCCACGCCGATCGCCATGGTCAGCGACGAGTTCTTGATCACGTTCATGTATTGCCCCAGCAGCGGCGGCAGCGCGATTTTCAGCGCCTGCGGCAACACCACGTAGCGCATCGCCTGCCAGCCGGTCAGCCCCAGCGCCTGAGCGGCATATTTCTGCCCGCCGGCGACGCCGCGAATGCCGGAACGGATCTCTTCGGCGATAAAGGCGGTGGAGTAGAGCGTCAGGCCGAAGAAACCGGCGAGAAACTCGAACGACGGCCACTCAAGCGGGCCGATCTGATGGGCGCTGTTCAGCCACTGCATGGCGGCGGACGGCAAGATCTGCCCGGCGGCGAAGTACCAGAAGAACAGCTGCACCAGCAGCGGCGTATTGCGAAACAGCGAGCTGTAGCCCATCGCCAGCCAGCGCAATGGCCGCAGGCTGCTGTCGCGCATCGCCGCCAGCACGAAGCCCAGCAGCGTGGCCGCCAGGCCCGCGCAGGCGGAAAGCCACAGCGTCAGCAGAAAGCCGTGCCACAGCCAGCTCAGGTATTGCGGCGCCAGCAGCCAGTCCAGATTCATGTTCAATCCTTGTCTTGCAGAATGCATCAGGGGCGCAGCAAGCTGCGCCCCTCCGTACCGATCTCACCGCGCGCGGTTAAATCAGGCTTTCGGTTGCTGATCCAAAGGCGCGATTTTGAAATCGCCGCGCGGCTGGGCGGATTGGGTTTCCGGCCCGAACCAGCGATCGTAAATCTTAACCGCTTCACCGTCTTTTTCCAGCTTGATCAGCGTCTCGTTCACCGCGGCGGTCAGGCGATCTTCGCCCTTGGGAATGCCGACACCCTGATACTCTTTGGTCAGGCTGAACGGCGAAATTTCAAACTCCGCCTTTTGCGCTGCCGGCAGGTTGCCGAGCAGGCCGACCAGCTTGGCGTCGTCCTGAGTGATCGCCTGCACGTTGCCGTTACGCAGCGCCACGAACGCCAGCGGGGTATCATCGTAGGAGATCACTTTCGCCGTCGGGAAACGCTCGCGCAGGGTGATTTCCTGCACCGTGCCCTTATCCGCGCCGATGCGCAGCTTCTTGATGTCCTCCGGCGTTTTCAATACGCCTTTGCGGGCGATGAATTTCTGGCCGGTGGCGAAATACGGCACGCTGAAGTTCACTTCCTTGGCGCGCTCGTCGGTAATGGTGAAGTTGGCGGCAATCAGGTCAACCTTCTTCGACACCAGCAGCGGAATGCGGTTGGCCGGGTTGGTGGCGCGCAGCTCCACTTTCACCCCCAGCGCTTTGCCGATCGCGTCGGCGACATCCACATCGTAGCCCACCAGCTTCTTGCTCTGCGGATCGATGTAACCGAACGGCGGATTGCTGTCGAACACCGCGATGCGCACCACGCCGGCTTGCTTGATATCGTCAAGTTTGTCCGCGTGCGCGGCGCCGGCGGCGAAACCGGTCAGACTGGCTAACAACGTTAAGGCCAAAGCGCGATGTTTCATAGAAAGCTCCTAAGTGGTTGATGTCCTGCTGGCGGATAAGCTAGCAAGCGCCACATAGGTCAGGAAATAATATAAAAAGCTATATTTATAACCTTTTTATCTTTACGCGCTTAAGATGGAATAAAGGCGCGGGAAACCGCGCCTTGGAAGGATATTACCCGGAAAGGGTTAGTCGTCTTTTTCGTCTTTACCGCCCGGAGACAGCAGCTTTTCCAGGGCGTCGCCGCCCAAATGACGGAAATCCTGTCCTTTGACGAAATAGAAGATAAATTCGCAGATATTCTGGCAGCGATCGCCGATACGCTCGATAGAACGGGCGCAGAACAGCGCGGTCAGCACGCTCGGAATGGTGCGCGAATCTTCCATCATGTAGGTCATCAGCTGACGCACGATGCCTTCATATTCCTGGTCGACCTTTTTATCTTCCCGGTAAATACGGATCGCCTCGTCCAGATCCATGCGCGCGAACGCGTCCAGCACGTCGTGCAGCATCTGCACGGTGTGGCGCCCCAGCGACTCCAGGCTGACCAGCAGCGGCTGGTGCTGGTGCGAGAACTTCTCCAGCGCGGTGCGGCAGATCTTGTCCGCCACGTCGCCGATGCGTTCCAGTTCGGAAATGGTTTTGATGATCGCCATCACCAGACGCAGATCGCTGGCGGTCGGCTGGCGCTTGGCGATAATGCGCACGCAGGCTTCGTCGATCGCCACTTCCATCATGTTGACCTTGGCGTCGCCTTCGATCACGCGCTTGGCCAGCTCGCCATCCTGATTGTGCATCGCGGTGATGGCATCGGTCAGCTGCTGCTCCACCAGCCCGCCCATGGTCAGCACCTGGGTGCGGATATGCTCGAGCTCTGCGTTGAACTGGCCGGAAATGTGTTTGTTTAAATTCAGGTTATCCATGATGCTTCCTATCAACCATAACGGCCAGTGATGTAGTCTTCAGTCTGCTTTTTCTGCGGCGCAGTGAACAGGTTATCAGTATCACTGAACTCGATCAGCTCGCCCAGATACATAAATGCGGTAGAGTCGGAGCAGCGCGCCGCCTGCTGCATGTTGTGCGTCACAATCACCACGGTGTAATCGGCCTTCAGTTCGCTGATCAGCTCTTCAATCTTGCCGGTGGAGATCGGATCCAGCGCCGAGCAAGGCTCATCCAGCAACAGCACTTCCGGACGAATGGCGATGCCGCGGGCGATGCACAGACGCTGCTGCTGGCCGCCGGAGAGGCTGTAGCCGCTCTGGTGCAGCTTGTCCTTGGTTTCGTTCCACAGCGCCGCCTTGGTCAGCGCCCACTGCACGCGCTCGTCCATATCGGCGCGCGACAGCTTTTCAAACAGGCGAACGCCGAAGGCGATGTTGTCGTAAATCGACATCGGGAACGGCGTCGGCTTTTGGAACACCATGCCGACCTTGGCGCGCAGCAGCGCGATATCCGAGTTGTCGGTCAGGATGTTCTGGCCGTCCAGCAGGATGCCGCCTTCCGCACGCTGTTCCGGGTACAGCTGGTACATCTTGTTGAAGGTGCGCAGCAGGGTGGATTTGCCGCAGCCGGAGGGGCCGATAAACGCGGTGACCTTGTTCTTGGCGATATCCAGCGTGATGTTCTTCAGCGCATGGAATTTGCCGTAGTAGAAGTTCAGATCGCGTACCTGAATTTTGCTGCTGGAAGCGTCAGTAACCATACTCATCAAGACTTCTCTCTTTTCATCAGCGCCGCCAAAGCGGCGCTCAAAATTTTATGAATGCTTTTTCTTGGCGAAAATTACGCGCGCCAGGATATTCAGTAACAGTACGCACAGGGTGATCAACAGCACCCCGGCCCAGGCCAGCTGCTGCCATTCGGCGAACGGGCTCATGGCGAATTTGAAGATGGTCACCGGCAGGTTGGCGATCGGCTGCATCAGGTCGGTGCTCCAGAACTGGTTCGACAGCGAGGTGAACAGCAGCGGCGCCGTTTCCCCCGCGATACGCGCAATCGCCAGCAGCACGCCGGTGATGATGCCGGACACCGACGCCTTCAGCGTGATAGCGGAAATCATGCGCCATTTCGGCGTGCCCAGCGCATAAGCGGCCTCGCGCAGCGTATCCGGCACCAGCTTCAGCATGTTCTCGGTGGTGCGAATGACGATCGGCACCTGCAGCAGCGCCAGCGCCACGATGCCGGCCCAACCGGAGAAGTGTTCCATCTTCGCCACCACGATGGTGTAAACGAACAGGCCCACCACGATCGACGGTGCGGAGAGCAGAATGTCGTTGATAAAGCGGATCACTTCCGCCAGCCAGGATTTACGGCCGTATTCCGCCAGGTAGATGCCGGCCATGATGCCCAGCGGCGTACCGAAGAGGGTCGCCCACAGGATCAACAGACCGCTGCCGGCGATGGCGTTGGCCAGGCCGCCGCCCGCGGTATTCGGCGGCGGGGTCATCTCGGTGAACAGCGCCAGCGACATGCCGTCGAAGCCTTTGGTGACGGTGGCGATCAGGATCCAGATCAGCCAGAACAGCCCGAACGCCATGGTCGCCATCGACAGGAACAGCGCGAGGCGGTTTTTCTGCCGGCGCCAGGCCTGCATTTTGCGGCGGCTTTCCGCCAGAACGACTGCGTTTTGCATATCCATCGTCGCCATGTTAACGCCCCTCATTCTTGGCCAGACGCATGATCATCAGTTTCGACAGCGCCAGCACGATAAAGGTGATAACAAACAGAATCAGGCCCAGCTCCATCAACGCGGCGGTGTGCACGCCGGACTCGGCTTCAGCGAATTCGTTGGCCAGCGCCGAGGTGATGCTGTTGCCCGGCATGTACAGCGAAGCGCTGTCGAGCTGGTAGGTGTTGCCGATGATAAAGGTCACCGCCATGGTTTCCCCCAGCGCGCGGCCCAGGCCCAACATCACGCCGCCGATGACGCCGTTTTTGGTGAACGGCAGCACGATGCGCCAGATGACCTCCCAGGTGGTGCAGCCGATACCGTAGGCCGACTCTTTCATCATTACCGGGGTCTGTTCGAACACGTCGCGCATCACCGCAGCAATGTAAGGAATGATCATGATCGCCAGGATCACCCCGGCGGCCAGGATGCCGATGCCGAAGGCCGGGCCGGAGAACAGCTCGCCGACGATTGGAATGCCCGACAGTACTTCGCCCACCGGCGTCTGGAAGTATTCGGCGAACAGCGGGGCGAACACGAACAGGCCCCACATGCCGTAGACGATGCTCGGAATGGCCGCCAGCAGCTCAATGGCGATGCCCAGCGGCCGCTTCAACCAGTTCGGCGCCAGTTCGGTCAGGAACAGCGCGATGCCGAAGCTCACCGGCACGGCGATGATCAGCGCGATAAGCGAGGTGACCACGGTGCCGTAGATCGGCACCAGCGCGCCGAACTGCTCCGCCGGCGCGTCCCACTCTTTGGTCCACAGGAACGCAAAGCCGAATTTCTGCATGCTTGGCCAGGAGGCGAAGATCAGCGAAACGATGATGCCACCCAGCAACAATAGGGTAATCAGCGCAGCCAGTCTCACCAGCGCGCTGAAAATGATGTCACCGTTTTTGCCCGGTGCTTTGATGGTCGGCTTGTACTCAGCCATAGATTACTCTCTGTTTGAACCCTGGCAGCCCCAATCGGGATCGGAGCCTGAAGAACTGTGTGGGGCGCGGCGAACCCGCGCCCCTGCGTTGTTAGTACAGCGCTTTACCTGAACTGTCTTTTACGTTGGTTTTCCAGGCCGCACGCACCTGCTCAACCACTTCTGCCGGCAGGGTGGCGTAATCCAGCTCGTTAGCTTGTTTTGCACCGGTTTTATACGCCCAGTCGAAGAACTTCAGCACTTCGGCGCCCTGAGCAGGGTTTTTCTGCTCTTTGTGCACCAGGATGAAGGTGGTGGAGGTGATTGGCCACACGTTGTCGCCTTTCTGGTCAGTCAGATCCTGAGCGAAAGTTTTGCTCCAATCCGCGCCTTTGGCGGCGTTGCTGAAGCTCTCTTCGGTCGGGCTGACCGGTTTGCCGTCGGCGGACACCAGCTTGGTGTAAGCCAGGTTGTTCTGCTTGGCGTAAGCGTATTCTACGTAGCCGATAGAGCCTGGCAGGCGCTGAACGAAGGCGGCGATGCCGTCGTTGCCTTTACCGCCCAGACCGGTCGGCCAGTTAACGGTAGAACCGGCGCCAATCTTTTCTTTCCACTGCGCATTGGCCTTGGACAGGTAGCTGGTGAACACGAACGAGGTGCCGGAACCGTCGGCGCGGCGCACTACGGCGATGTTCTGGTCAGGCAGTTTCACGCCTGGGTTCAGCTTGGTGATAGCCGGATCGTTCCACTTTTTGACGTTGCCCAGGTAGATATCGCCCAGGGTTTTGCCGTCCAGCGTCAGTTCGCCGGATTTGATGCCCGGGATATTCACCGCCAGCACCACGCCGCCAATCACGGTCGGGAACTGGAACAGGCCGTCGGCCGCCAGCTTGTCGTCAGACAGCGGGGCGTCGGAGGCACCAAAGTCAACGGTGTTGGCCACGATTTGCTTCACGCCGCCAGAGGAGCCGATGCCCTGATAGTTAACTTTGTTGCCGGTTTCTTTCTGATAAGAATCTGCCCACTTGGCGTAAACCGGAGCGGGGAATGTCGCACCTGCACCGGTCAGGCTGGCAGCAGCGAACGCGGACACGGCGGTCAGGGAGAAGGTCGCTGCCACAATACTGGCGACGGTGGTACGCATCAGTTTCATAATCCCTCCTAATGGGATACTTAAAATCGACTTCGAGTCGTTTTAATCAGAGTAAGTATTGCTGCAGGAGGGAAAATAGGACAGTTTGGTGACAGAAAAATGTACGCAATATGACAGTTATATTACAGCGTATTTGATAGGTATTTGTTTTTATGTAAATCAGAAGGTTAGCCGTGAAACAGCACATTTCCCAAGCAATAAAAAACCGGCTTGGCGCGGCCTATCCGCTTGAATATGACAACGTTTATCACCGAAACGGCAGCGCTGTCATCTTTAAGGTCACTCATGAAAAAAGCCGGCGCTAAGGCCGGCTTTTGCAGTTTACCTGTAACAAATTACTCTACGGTGACAGACTTCGCCAGGTTGCGCGGCTGGTCAACGTCGGTGCCCTTGATCAGCGCCACGTGGTAAGACAGCAGCTGCAACGGCACGGTGTAGAAGATCGGCGCGACGATTTCCTCGACGTGCGGCAGAGGAATGAGGGTCATGCCTTCGCTGCTGACGAAGCCGGCGTCCTGATCGGCGAACACGTACAGCTGGCCGCCGCGCGCGCGCACTTCTTCAATGTTGGACTTCAGCTTTTCCAGCAGTTCGTTGTTTGGCGCCACCACGATCACCGGCATATCGGCGTCGATCAGCGCCAGCGGGCCGTGTTTCAACTCGCCCGCCGCATAAGCTTCAGCGTGAATATAGGAGATCTCTTTCAGCTTCAGCGCCCCTTCCATGGCGATCGGATACTGATCGCCGCGGCCGAGGAACAGCGCATGGTGCTTGTCGGAGAAGCCTTCCGCCAGCGCTTCGATCTCTTTATCCATCGACAGCATCTGCTCGATACGCGCCGGCAGCGCCTGCAGACCATGCACGATCTCGTGCTCCACGCTTTCCGCCATGCCTTTCAGACGGCCCAGGCGCGCCACCAGCATCAACAGCACGGTGAGCTGCGTGGTGAAGGCTTTGGTCGAGGCTACGCCGATTTCCGTACCCGCTTTGGTCATCAGCGCCAGATCGGATTCGCGCACCAGCGAAGAGCCGGCAACGTTACAAACGGCCAGCGAACCGAGATAACCCAGCTCTTTGGACAGGCGCAGCGCCGCCAGGGTGTCGGCGGTTTCGCCGGACTGTGACAGAGTGATGATCAGGCTGCCCGGACGCACCGCCGATTTGCGGTAACGGAATTCGGACGCGATCTCGACATCGCACGGCACGCCAGCCAGCGCTTCGAACCAGTAACGCGCCACCATACCGGAGTGGTAAGAAGTCCCACAGGCGATAATCTGCACGTGCTGCACCTTGGCGAGCAACTCGTCGGCGTGCGGCCCCAGCTCACTCAGGTTGATTTGACCATGACTGAAACGCCCTTCCAGGGTGTTTTTCAGCGCCAGCGGCTGTTCGTAAATCTCTTTTTGCATGTAGTGGCGATAAGCGCCCTTGTCGCCGGCGTCATACTGCACCTGGGATTCGATCTCAGGACGCTCGATGGCGTTGCCCTGTTTGTCGAAGATGTTGACGGTGCGGCGAGTCACTTCCACCACGTCGCCCTCTTCCAGGAAGATGAAGCGGCGGGTGACCGGCAGCAGCGCCAGCTGATCGGAAGCGATGAAGTTTTCCCCGACGCCGCGGCCGATAACCAGCGGGCTGCCGGAACGCGCCGCGACCAGCACGCTCGGATCGCGGCTGTCCATCACCACGGTGCCATAAGCGCCGCGCAGCTGCGGGATCACGCGCTGAACCACTTCCAGCAGCGTACCGCCTTGCAGTTGTTCCCAGTGCACCAGGTGCGCAATCACTTCGGTGTCGGTTTCAGAGCTGAAACGGTAACCGCGTTCAATCAGCAGTTCGCGCAGCGGCTCGTGGTTTTCGATGATGCCGTTATGCACCACGGTAATGTAGTCGGAAACATGCGGGTGCGCGTTCGCTTCGGTCGGTTCACCGTGCGTAGCCCAACGGGTGTGAGCGATGCCGGTACCGCCGTGCAGATCGGTTTGTTCCGCCGCTTCGGCCAGCTTTTGTACCTTGCCAACGCGACGCAGGCGACTGACGTTGCCTTTTTCATCGACCACCGCCAGACCAGCGGAGTCATAACCGCGATACTCGAGACGACGTAAACCTTCCAACAGGATTTCTGCGATATCACGTTGCGCTACTGCGCCTACAATTCCACACATCAGTTATATTCCTAATGAACGCCCTTCATGGGCGCTTTCGATGCCTTGACCTGATTTTTGCCGGTTTTTACCGTGCGTCCCCCCGAGCCTGTAGATGGTGGGGGTTATTATGTTTTGTATTGGGCTCTGAACGGAGCCCAACGCAAAACACACTATGGCTTCTTCTTCACCGGACGTTGCCAACCCTGAATGTGCACCTGCTTGACGCGGCTCAGCACCAGTTCGTTCTCGGCGATATCGCGCGTCACCGTGGTGCCGGCGGCGATGGTGGATCCTTTGCCGACCGACACCGGCGCCACCAGCTGAGTATCGGAACCGACGAACACGCCATCGCCGATCAGCGTTTTGTGCTTGTTGGCGCCATCGTAGTTACAGGTGATGGTGCCGGCGCCGATATTCACGTCATCACCGATTTCGGCATCGCCCAGGTAGCTGAGGTGGCCGGCCTTGGAGCCTTTGCCCAGACGCGCCTTTTTCATTTCCACGAAGTTGCCGACGTGAGCCCCTGCCGCCAGCTCCGCGCCTGGGCGCAGGCGGGCGAACGGCCCCACCGTGCAGTCTGCTTCCAGCACGCTGTCTTCCAGCACGCTGTAAGGGCTGATCTCGCAGTTATCGCCAATCACGCAGTTTTTCAGCACGCAGCCGGCGCCGACTTTCACCCGGTCGCCCAGCTTGACGTGACCTTCGATAATCACATTCGCATCAATAGTGATGTCACGGCCGTGAACAAGTTCCCCGCGCAGATCGAAACGCGCCGGATCCAACAACATCACGCCGGCCAACAGCAGCTTTTCAGACTGTTCCGACTGGAATACGCGCTCCAGAGTCGCCAGCTGCAGACGGTTGTTCACGCCTTCCACTTCACTTAAACGCGACGGGTGCACGGCTTCGATTTTCTTGCCGTCGGCATGGGCCAACGCAATGATATCGGTGATGTAAAACTCGCCCTGTGCGTTGTCGTTATTCAACATTCCCAGCCAGCGCTTCAGATCGCGCCCGTTCGCCACCAGGATGCCGGTATTGATCTCGTTGATCTGGCGCTGTGCCTCACTGGCGTCCTTGTGTTCGACGATGCCCACCACGTTGCCCTGCTCACGCACGATGCGGCCGTAACCGCTCGGATCGTCCAGCTTGACCGTCAGCAGGCCGATGCCGCCCTGCGGCTTGGCCGCCAGCAGGCGTTGCAGCGTATCCACGGAGATTAACGGCACATCGCCGTACAGCATCAGCACGTCTTCATCGTCGGCAAAGTGCGGCGCGGCCTGCTGCATCGCATGGCCGGTACCCAGTTGCTCGGCCTGCAGCACCCAGTTCAGCGCGCCTTCGGTCAACGTGCTTTTCAACAGATCGCCGCCGTGGCCGTATACCAGATGAACCTGTTGCGCGCCCAGTTTCATCGCGGCATCAATGACGTGTTGCACCATCGGCTTGCCGGCCAACGGATGTAAAACCTTGGGAAGATCGGAATACATGCGTGTTCCCTTGCCCGCGGCGAGGATGACCACGCTCATTGCGCTGTTCGACATAAGCAACCTGATAACTCCATTTTGATAGACGAAAGTAAAACCGTTTAGCGACGATATTACTACATATTTCTCTGCACGAACCCGGCGCAGGCCGCGTGGGCCTTGGTCTGCCGCTATCACGGCTAATTCGGCGTCGGGACGAAAAAACTGTCGGCGATCGGCGACGTTTATTTCCCGATATCAGCGGTTATACACCACACCGCCCGCCGGGCTGAAATGCTTATTTTAAAGTAAAAAAAAAGCGACCCTATAGGCCGCTTTCTTAAAGTTGGGTGCCGGGCACCCAAACATTACATCGCTTTTCTGGTGAGCTCGATAACGCGCAGTTTTGCGATCGCTTTCGCCAGTTCAGCGGATGCCTGAGCATAGTCGACATCGCCATGAGAGCTGCGAATGTGTTCTTCAGCTTTACGCTTAGCTTCCAACGCTCTCGCTTCGTCGAGGTCAGTACCACGGATAGCAGTGTCCGCCAGCACGGTAACCACGCTCGGCTGCACCTCGAGGATGCCGCCGGACAGGTAGATGAACTCTTCTTCACCGTGCTGCTTAACAATACGCACCATGCCAGGCTTGATGGCAGTCAGCAGCGGCGCATGGCCAGGGAAGATCCCCAGTTCACCTTCGCTGCCTGTCACCTGGATCTTCTGCACCAGGCCGGAAAACATCTGTTTTTCCGCGCTGACTACATCCAGATGGTAAGTCATAGCCATATCACCCTCCTCTCAAGGCGTTACAGTTTCTTGGCTTTTTCCACTGCTTCTTCAATGGTGCCAACCATGTAGAACGCCTGCTCCGGCAGGTGGTCATAGTCGCCGTCCATAATGCCTTTGAAACCACGGATGGTGTCTTTCAGCGATACGAACTTGCCCGGAGAACCGGTGAAGACTTCTGCCACGAAGAACGGCTGAGACAGGAAGCGTTGGATCTTACGCGCACGGGATACGACCAGTTTGTCTTCTTCAGACAGCTCGTCCATACCCAGGATCGCGATGATATCTTTCAGTTCCTGGTAACGTTGCAGAATGGACTGCACGCCACGCGCTACGTCGTAGTGCTCCTGGCCAACAACCAGCGGATCCAGCTGACGGCTGGTGGAATCCAGCGGGTCAACGGCCGGGTAGATACCCAGAGAAGCGATGTTACGGCTCAGTACCACGGTTGCGTCCAAGTGCGCAAAGGTGGTGGCTGGAGACGGGTCAGTCAAGTCATCCGCAGGAACGTAAACGGCCTGTACGGAAGTGATGGAACCGGTCTTGGTCGAGGTGATACGTTCTTGCAGAACGCCCATCTCTTCCGCCAGCGTTGGCTGATAACCTACCGCGGATGGCATACGGCCCAGAAGTGCGGACACTTCGGTACCGGCCAGGGTGTAACGGTAGATGTTGTCAACGAACAGCAGAACGTCACGGCCTTCGTCACGGAATTTCTCCGCCATGGTCAGACCGGTCAGCGCAACGCGCAGACGGTTACCTGGTGGCTCGTTCATCTGGCCGTAAACCAGAGATACTTTGTCCAGAACGTTGGAGTCGGTCATTTCGTGGTAGAAGTCGTTACCCTCACGAGTACGCTCGCCCACGCCCGCGAACACGGAATAACCGGAGTGCTCGATCGCGATGTTACGGATCAGCTCCATCATGTTTACGGTTTTACCTACGCCCGCACCGCCGAACAGACCGACTTTACCGCCCTTGGCGAATGGACAAATCAGGTCCATTACCTTGATACCGGTTTCCAGCAGTTCCTGGGAGCTGGACAGCTCTTCGTAGCTTGGCGCCGCGCGGTGAATCGCCCAACGCTCTTCTTCGCCGATGTCGCCTTTCATGTCGATCGGTTGACCCAATACGTTCATGATACGGCCCAGGGTAGCTTTACCCACCGGCACTTCAATCGGGTGGTTCAGGTTGTTCACTTTCAGACCGCGACGCAGACCGTCGGAGGTCCCCATTGCGATACAGCGAACCACGCCACCGCCCAGCTGTTGCTGAACTTCCAACACCAGTTTTTCGGTGCCGTTTTCTACCTCAAGGGCGTCGTACACTTTCGGTACGGCATCCTGAGGGAACTCGACGTCCACCACGGCGCCGATTACCTGGATAATCTTTCCAGTAGCCATCTTGAATCCTCTACGTAATTCGTAAACCTAGCTTAAACCGCGGAGGCTCCCGAAACGATCTCGGTGAGTTCCTGAGTGATGCTGGCCTGACGCGCCTTGTTGTATACCAACTGCAGCTCTTTGATCAGGCTACCGCCGTTATCGGTTGCGGCTTTCATCGCGACCATTCGTGCGGCCTGCTCGCTGGCCAGGTTTTCCACGACGCCCTGATAAACCTGCGACTCCACATAGCGGCGCAGCAAGGTATCAAGCAGCACTTTTGGATCCGGTTCATACAGGTAATCCCAAGGCGTTTTCTTCAGCTCTTCGTCATCGGCTGGCGGTAACGGCAGCAGCTGAAGCACCTGCGGCTCTTGGGACATCGTATTAACAAATTTGTTGCTGACAATGTACAGCTTGTCCAAACGACCTTCGTCGTAGGCCTGCAGCATCACTTTCACCGGCCCGATCAGATCCGACAGGGAAGGTTTATCCCCCATGCCGGTCACCTGGGCAACCACGTTGCCGCCCACGGAACCAAAGAAAGAGGCCGCTTTAGAGCCAATCAGCGCCAAATCGGTTTCGACGCCTTTTTCGGACCAGGCTTTCATCTCCGCCAGCAGCTTTTTGAACAGGTTGATGTTCAAGCCGCCGCAGAGACCACGGTCAGTAGACACCACCAGATACCCAACGCGCTTAACGTCACGCTCATCCAGGTACGGGTGCTTGTACTCCAGATTCCCTAACGCAAGGTGACCAATCACTTTGCGCATGGTCTCTGCATAAGGACGGCTGGCCGCCATGCGATCCTGCGATTTACGCATTTTGGAGGCGGCGACCATTTCCATCGCTTTAGTGATCTTTTGCGTGTTTTGCACGCTAGCGATCTTACTACGTATCTCTTTTGCGCCGGCCATCTCTGCTTCTCCTCAGTGCCAGACGGCCTGCTGTCTTTCAACAGCAGGACCGTTCGGCGTTACCAGGACTGGGTTTTCTTGAAGGTCTCGAGGATGTCTTTCAACTTGCCCTCGATCTCATCATTGAAGTTGCCAGTTTGGTTGATGTGGTTCAGCAGTTCGGCGTGCTCGCGGTCCGCATAGGCGACCAGCGCGGCTTCGAAGCTCACCACTTTGGCGACTTCGACGTCGTTCAGGTAACCGCGTTCTGCGGCAAACAGCACCAGAGACTGTTGTGCAACCGACATCGGCGCATACTGTTTCTGTTTCAGCAGCTCGGTCACTTTCTGACCGTGGCTCAGCTGTTTGCGGGTCGCGTCGTCCAGATCGGAGGCGAACTGGGAGAACGCAGCCAGTTCACGATACTGCGCCAGCGCGGTACGGATACCGCCGGACAGTTTCTTCATGATCTTGGTCTGCGCGGCGCCACCAACACGGGATACGGAGATACCCGGGTTAACTGCCGGACGAATACCGGAGTTGAACAGGTTGGATTCCAGGAAGATCTGACCATCGGTAATCGAGATTACGTTGGTCGGAACGAACGCGGAAACGTCACCCGCCTGGGTTTCAATGATCGGCAGAGCGGTCAGTGAACCGGTTTGGCCTTTAACTTCACCTTTGGTGAAGGCTTCAACGTATTCGGCGTTGACGCGCGCTGCGCGCTCCAGCAAGCGGGAGTGCAGGTAGAATACGTCGCCTGGGTAAGCTTCACGACCTGGCGGACGACGAAGCAGCAGGGAAATCTGGCGGTAAGCAACGGCCTGTTTGGACAGGTCATCGTACACGATCAGCGCATCTTCACCGCGGTCACGGAAGTATTCGCCCATTGCGCAACCGGCATATGGCGCCAGGTATTGCAGTGCAGCGGATTCGGAAGCGGTCGCCACCACCACGATGGTGTTGGCCAGTGCGCCGTGCTCTTCCAGTTTGCGCACCACGTTAGCGATGGTGGACGCTTTCTGGCCGATAGCCACGTAAACGCATTTGATGCCGGAGTCGCGTTGGTTGATGATCGCATCGATCGCCAGCGCGGTTTTACCGGTCTGACGGTCACCGATCACCAGCTCACGCTGGCCACGGCCAATTGGAATCATGGCGTCAACGGATTTGTAGCCAGTCTGAACCGGCTGATCAACGGACTGACGCTCGATAACGCCTGGCGCGATAGCTTCTACCGGAGAGAAACCGTCGTTCTCAATCGGGCCTTTGCCGTCGATTGGTGCGCCCAGGGTGTTAACTACGCGGCCCAGCAGACCACGACCGACTGGAACTTCCAGGATACGGCCGGTGCATTTCACCTTCATGCCTTCGGCCAGATCCGCGTACGGACCCATGACCACGGCACCAACGGAGTCGCGCTCCAGGTTCAATGCGATTGCGTAACGGTTGCCAGGCAGCGCGATCATTTCGCCCTGCATAACTTCGGCCAGGCCGTGTACGCGGATGATCCCGTCGCTGACGGAAACGATAGTACCTTCATTGTGAGCTTCGCTCACTACATTGAACTGAGCAATGCGCTGCTTGATCAGTTCGCTGATTTCGGTGGAATTCAGTTGCATGCTCCAGTCCCCTTAAGACTGCAAGACGTCTGTCAGGCGTTCAAGACGACCGCGAACGCTGCCATCAATCACCATATCGCCGGCGCGAACAACGATGCCGGCCAGTACAGACTTGTCAATTTTGCAATTCAGCTTAACTTTGCGTGACAGACGTTTTTCCATCGCAGCGGCGATTTTCGCCTGCTGTTCGTCGTTCAGCGCGCTCGCAGAGAGCACTTCGACTTCGACGGTGGATTCCAGCGAGGCGCGCAGTTCGATGAACTGCTGCAGCACGGCAGGAAGAACCAGTAAACGTCCATTTTCGGCCATTACACGGATAAAGTTCTGGCCATGTTCGTCGAGCCGATCGCCACAAACCGCGATGAACGTCTTGGACAGCGTTTCTGGCGCAACCGCGCCAGACAGCAGTTCAGAAATCTGTTCATTGCGAGTGACTTCAGCCGCAAACGCCAGCATGTCCTGCCAGCGCTCTACGCTTTGGTGCTCAACGGCAAAGTCAAAAGCTGCTTTGGCGTAGGGGCGAGCTACAGTTACAAATTCAGACATCAGCCCCTCCCTCCTTACAGTTCAGCGACCAGTTTATCAACGATGTCGCTGTTAGCAGCTTCATCCACGGAACGTTCGATGATCTTCTCGGCGCCGGCAATTGCCAGCATCGCGACTTGCTTACGCAACTCTTCACGAGCGCGCTTACGTTCGGCTTCGATCTCAGCCTGAGCCTGCGCCACGATTTTGTTACGTTCCTGCTCGGCTTCGGCTTTCGCTTCATCCATGATCTGAGCTTTGCGTTTGTTCGCTTGCTCGATGATCACCTGAGCTTCTGCTTTGGCAGTTTTCAGCTGGTCGGTCGCATTGGCTTGCGCTAAGTCCAGATCTTTTTTGGCACGCTCTGCAGAAGCGAGGCCGTCAGCGATTTCTTTCTGACGCTTCTCGATGGCAGCCATGATCGGCGGCCATACGTACTTCATGCAGAACCAGACAAACAGAACGAACGCGATGGCCTGGCCGAGGATTGTTGCGTTAAGATTCACAGCACAATGCCTCTTTAAAAGTTAATAGTTTGGTTACGTCGTAGAGGGTTGCTCTACTTACGCGACGGCGAACATCACGTACAGACCCAGACCTACAGCGATCATCGGGATGGCGTCGACCAGACCCATAACGATAAAGAACTGTGTACGCAGCAGAGGAATCAGGTCAGGCTGACGAGCAGCGCCTTCCAAGAATTTACCACCCAGGATGCCGATACCGATCGCAGCACCGATTGCCGCTAAACCCATCATCACAGCGGCAGCCATGTACAGCAGATCCATACTCAGGTTTTCCATGACAGTCTCCAGTTTGTTTCAGTTTAAAAGTGCAAGTGTTTTAAGAAAATCAGTGCTCTTCAGACGCCATCGACAGATAGACGATCGTCAGAACCATGAAAATAAAGGCTTGAAGCGTAATGATCAGGATGTGGAAGATAGCCCAAGGCAAGCTCAGGACCCACTGTGACCACCACGGCAACAGGCCGGCAATCAGGATGAAGATCAACTCACCCGCATACATGTTGCCGAACAGTCGCAGACCCAGTGAAACAGGTTTGGACAGCAGGCTGACACCTTCAAGAATCAGGTTGATAGGAATGAATACAGGGTGGTTGAACGGCTGCATGGTCAACTCTTTAACAAACCCGCCAACGCCTTTCATTTTGATGCTATAGAACAGAATCAGGATAAACACGCCCAGCGCCATCGACAGCGTGACGTTCACATCGGCGGTAGGCACCACGCGCAGCGCAGGCAGGCCGAGGATGTGTTCGCCAACATAAGGCAGGAAGTCGATGGGCAGCAGGTCCATCAGGTTCATCAGGAACACCCAGACGAACACGGTCAGCGCCAGCGGCGCAATCACCTTGCTCTTGCCGTGGTACATGTCGCGCACGCTGCTGTCGACGAAACCGACCACCAGCTCCACGGCGGTTTGCAGTTTACCCGGCACGCCGCTGGTGGCGTTTTTGGCCACTTTGCGGAAGATCACCAGGAAAAGCGCCCCGAGGACGACGGAGAAAAACATCGAGTCGATGTTGATCGACCAGAACCCAGTCCCGACCTGAAGCTGCGTCAGGTGGTGACCGATATACTCCTGTGGAGTCAAGACTTCTCCTGCAGACATGATGCCTCTTACCCTTATTTAGTTAAGTTCGGTAACTGTTAATCACGGCCGGTGCCACTATCTGCACCACTAACACCGCTAAATAGGTCAGGCCAAGCGGTATAAACTCCGCCTTGAACACCCCCAGCGCCACGATCAGCAAAACGATGGTGATCACGACCTTTAGCCCCTCGCCGATGGCGAACGACCAGGCAACCCTACCGGGCGCCGGCGTTTGCGCCTGATGGCGCAAGGCAAACAGCATAAACATTGCACTCGGCAACCAGGCGGCGAGACCGCCTGCCAACGCCGAAGCGCTCCATTCCGGGCTTTTCAGCCAGAAAGCAACGCTGATCAGAACAAAAGTCATTAACTGCAAAAACAGCAGTTTGCGTGCGACTTTCCCGCTGTAAAGGGACACAGACATGACGTTTGTTCTCTCCGTACCCCAGAGGGGGTATGCTGAGTGACGTATACAACTGTTTTTGCTGTCCTGAGTCAAGCAGCAAAAAACGAGCAAATTATACGGGGCATACCAACGAATTCAATCGATAAGTAGCGAAAAGGTGAACAATTATTTAAATTTCCCTATTCCAGCCTATTTTCACAAGAAAACGGTCGGAATAATAGGGCGCATTTAATTGTCTGATTATTCCAGCGTTGCGTTTAGAAACGCGAAGCTGATCACAGTAATGTCCCTTCCTGATTTATAGCCGATGGTCAACCAAACCGTCTTTAGCAATTTGAGCGATCAAAAAATTATATAAATCAAAACATTACTAGTTAACTGTTCAAAAACAATCCGTATACCCGATGAAAACCTTTTATTGACAAGCAGCGGGGCAATATTCCAACAGCCAATTAACATTAGCAGCAAACGCCAATCTTTCGCACATGATTGCTAACGTGACTATTTCTAAATGCAATTACTCTATTGTCGCTAATTAGCCGCGTTTTTTGTGTTAATAGAAAGTAAATTAACTAAAAAAAGCGACCAACTAATTAGCCTGCTTATCTTTCTGCTGGGTACGACCTTTAATTCACGCTTGTTTGATCAAAAGCAAACTCAGTTTGCCTTAAGAATCACCAGATGACGTTCGCCTTCCAGTTCAGGCACCTGCAGCCGCACGATAGACTCCAGGCTAACGCCAGCCGGCAGCTGCGTCAGTTCTTCATCCGGGCGCACGCCTTTCAACGCGTAAAAACGCCCCTGCCCTTTCGCCGGCAGGTGATGGCACCAGGACAGCATATCCTGCAGCGAAGCGAATGCCCGGCTGATCACGCCATCGAACGGTGGCTCGGCCGGAAACGCTTCGACGCGGCTCTGCACCGGCTCGATATTGTTCAGGCCCAGCTCATGCTGCACCTGGCGCAGGAAACGCACGCGCTTGCCCAGGCTGTCGAGCAGCGTGAAATGCGCATCCGGGCGCACAATCGCCAGCGGAATGCCCGGCAAGCCGGGGCCGGTGCCGACATCGATAAAACGCGAGCCCTGCAGATGCGGATTGACCACAATACTGTCGAGGATGTGGCGCACCAGCATTTGCTGCGGATCGCGCACCGACGTGAGGTTATAAGCCTTGTTCCACTTATCCAGCATGCCGACATAGCCCAGCAGCTGCTGTTTCTGCTGATCGGGCAGCTCAATGCCTGCTGCCGCGAGCAGCGAGTCTAATTTTTTTTGCACAACGGATCCTCTGGCAGGCGCTGAACGACCAGCGGATGGTTAGCTGGCGCAATGAGGCGACTATGATAATTCAGGGCGCAAGTGATGTCAGCGGCCGTTTGGCTACGGGTTGAGCAAACGGCCGCCTGGATGCGGGATTTATGCGCTGCGGCGCAGCAGTCCCTGCTTTTTCAGCCAGATCAGCAAAATCGAGATCGCCGCCGGTGTAATGCCGGAGATGCGCGAAGCCTGGCCGATGGAGTTCGGTTTGTGATCGTTCAGCTTGGCGATCACTTCGTTCGACAGCCCCGAAACCTGACGGTAGTCAAGATCCAGCGGCAGCACGGTGTTCTCGTTGCGCTGCTGTTTTTCGATCTCTTCCTGCTGGCGAGCGATATAGCCTTCGTATTTGACCTGGATCTCGACCTGCTCGGCGGCTTGTTCGTCGTCCAACGGCGGCGCGAAGGCGTCGATGCCGGTCAATTGCGCGTAATCCATCTCAGGACGGCGCAGCAACTCTTCGCCGTTCGCTTCACGCGACAGCGGCGCTTTCAGCAACGCATTGACCTGTTCGACGTTCTCGGCATGCGGGTGCATCCAGATGTCGCGCAGGCGCTGACGTTCACGTTCGATCCGCTCCAGCTTTTCGCTGTAGCGCGCCCAGCGCACGTCGTCCACCAGACCGAGTTCACGGCCTTTTTCCGTCAGGCGGAGATCGGCGTTGTCTTCGCGCAGCATCAGACGATACTCGGCGCGTGAGGTAAACATGCGGTACGGTTCTTTGGTGCCGAGGGTGCTGAGATCGTCCACCAGCACGCCGAGGTAGGCCTGATCGCGACGTGGCGCCCAGCCCTCTTGTTCATCGGCGAAGCGGCCGGCGTTCAGACCGGCCAGCAGGCCCTGAGCGGCGGCTTCTTCATAGCCGGTGGTGCCGTTGATCTGGCCGGCGAAGAACAGGCCCTGAATAAATTTACTTTCCAGCGTCGGTTTCAGATCGCGTGGATCGAAGAAATCGTACTCGATGGCATAACCAGGGCGAATAATACGCGCGTTCTGCATCCCTTCCATTGAACGGACGATCTGCATCTGCACGTCGAACGGCAGGCTGGTGGAGATCCCGTTAGGGTAAATCTCGTTGCTGGTCAGGCCTTCCGGCTCAAGGAAGATCTGGTGCGCGTTGCGATCGGCAAAACGCATGACCTTGTCTTCGATCGACGGACAGTAACGTGGGCCGATCCCTTCGATGATCCCGGCATACATCGGGCTGCGATCGAGGTTATTGCGGATCACGTCATGGGTTTTTTCATTGGTGTGGGTGATGTAGCACGCCATTTGTTCCGGGTGCTGGCTGGCATCGCCCAGGAACGAGAATACCGGCACCGGCGTATCGCCGTGTTGAGGTGCCAATACGCTGAAATCGATAGTGCGGGCGTCGATGCGCGGCGGCGTACCGGTTTTCAAGCGGTTAACGCGCAGCGGCAGTTCACGCAAACGCTGTGACAGCGAGATCGAAGGAGGATCCCCGGCGCGGCCGCCGCTGTAATTCTCCAGACCGATATGGATCTTGCCGTCCAGGAAGGTGCCTACGGTCAATACCACCGCCTTGGCGCGGAATTTCAGACCCATTTGGGTGACGGCGCCCACGACGCGATCGTTTTCGACGATCAGATCCTCAACCGGCTGTTGGAAGATCATCAGGTTGGGCTGGTTCTCCAACGCGGTACGGATCGCCTGCCGATACAGGACGCGATCCGCCTGAGCCCGAGTGGCGCGAACAGCAGGGCCTTTGCTGGCGTTTAGTATCCTAAACTGGATGCCGGCATGGTCGATCGCCGTTGCCATCAGGCCGCCGAGCGCATCAATTTCCTTAACCAGATGCCCTTTACCAATACCGCCAATCGCCGGGTTACAGGACATCTGTCCCAGCGTATCGATATTGTGTGTCAATAATAAAGTCTGACGTCCCATGCGCGCCGCGGCCATGGCGGCCTCGGTACCTGCATGGCCACCACCGATGATGATGACGTCAAATTGATCTGGATAAAACATGGAACTGCACCTCGCCGTATTGCGAACGATCGTATTTGCCCTGGGGTCGGGGATTCTACTCAAGTTTAGACGATCGACCAAGTGGTCAGGATCGTCGGTAATTAAAAGAAGATCTTTTTTATTTAAAGATCTCTTTATTAGATCTCTTATTAGGATCGCGATCCTCTGTGGATAAGTGACTATTCACGATGAAGATCAGCAGATTAAGGAGGATCGTTTGCTGTGAATGATCGGTGATCCCGACGCAGATAAGCTGGGATCTAAAAGGCTTGTTATACACAGGACAAAAAGCGCACTACGGTTGTTATTGGGATAACTACGGCTTTTACCCTGCTTTTAAGTATAGTTATCCACAATCGTTCGCACGTTCTTTAGACGAATTAGAGTAAATTAATCCAGTTTTTTACCCATTCCTCGGCCGGATCCTCGGGAATTTCATGCTCGGTCACGTCGATCTCGAGACGATCGCCGATCCTTTTAGCGCCTCTGGCGATCAACAGATCGTCGATCTGTTTGATCGCACCGCAGAAGGTGTCGTATTCCGAACTGCCCAAACCGACGGCGCCGAACTGTACCTCGGAAAGATCCGGCTGCTGCTCAGCGATCTGTTCCAACAGCGGTTGAAGGTTATCTGGCAGTTCGCCGGCGCCGTGCGTGGAAGAGACCACCAGCCAGCGGCCGGTCAACGGCAGTTCATCCAGTTCAGGGCCGTGCAGCATCTCGGTAGAGAAACCCGCGTCTTCCAGCTTTTCAGCCAAATGTTCAGCCACGTATTCGGCGCTGCCAAGCGTACTGCCACTGATCAGAGTAATGTCTGCCATGAACCAACGATCCCAACCTTCTCACTCAAAGTGGCTGCATTGTACGCTGTGAATCGGCTGGGATCTACCTGTGGATAATGTGGGTATGCAATTTGGCGGGTTACGGCACGATGGTGCGCATAATGGGGTTCTGCAGTGAGATCAGCGTTTCGGTGGACTGGATCTCGTCGATGGTCTGGATCTTGTTGATAAGTACCTGTTGCAACGCGTCGATCGATCGGCACATTACCTTAATAAAGACGCTGTAGTGGCCGGTGGTGTAATAGGCTTCCACCACTTCTTCCAGGCTTTCCAGCTTCTTCAGCGCCGAAGGGTAATCCTTGGCGCTCTTTAATATGATGCCGATAAAGCAGCACACGTCGTAGCCCAGCTGTTTGGGGCTGACGTCGATGCGCGCGCCGGTGATGATCCCGGCCTGCTTCATCTTCTCCACCCGCACATGAATGGTGCCGGGGCTGACGGCGAAGTTTTTCGCCAGTTCGGCGTACGGTGTGCGCGCATTGTCCATCAGGGCGTTGAGAATGCCGCGATCGAGATTATCGATCTGATAAATTTCCGCCATTTAATCCCCCATTAATTAACGATTGTTGAATTCTGTCCGGGTAAAAATGAACGATTAAAAGTGAAAAGGCAATATTGATTAATGGATATTGAATTGTCGTGTCATTTTGTTGCTTAATCGATGGCAACAGAGACAGGTTTACAAGAGATACGGCAATGAAAAAACAGTTTATCCAAAAACAACAACAAATCAGCCAGGTCAAAGCCTTCTTCTCCCGCCAGCTGGAGCAACAGCTCGGTCTGATCGAAGTGCAAGCCCCGATCCTTAGCCGCCTGGGCGACGGCACGCAGGATAACCTTTCCGGCAGCGAGAAAGCGGTGCAGGTCAAAGTCAAAACCTTGCCGGACGCCACCTTCGAAGTGGTGCATTCGCTGGCGAAATGGAAACGCAAAACCCTGGGCAGCTACGATTTCGGTGCCGGCGAAGGCCTGTATACCCATATGAAGGCGCTGCGCCCGGATGAAGACCGCCTGACGCCTATCCACTCGGTGTACGTCGATCAGTGGGACTGGGAACGGGTGATGGGCGACGGTGAGCGTAGCCTGGACTACCTGAAAAACACCGTGCGCAGTATTTACGCTGCGATCAAGGCGACGGAGGCGGAAGTCAGCCGCGAGCATGGCCTGACCCCGTTCCTGCCGGAACAAATCCACTTCGTGCACAGCGAAACCTTGCTGCAGCGCTACCCTGATCTGGACGCCAAGGGGCGCGAGCGGGCGATTGCCAAAGAATTGGGCGCAGTGTTCCTGATTGGCATCGGCGGCAAGCTGTCACACGGTAAATCGCACGATGTGCGGGCGCCGGATTATGATGACTGGACCACGCCGACGGCGGATGGCCTGGCGGGCCTGAACGGCGATATCGTGGTGTGGAACCCGGTGCTGCAGGACGCTTTCGAGCTGTCCTCCATGGGGATCCGCGTTGACGCCGCCGCGCTGAAACACCAGTTGGCGCTGACCGGCGATGAAGAGCGCATGAAGCTGGAATGGCACCAGTCCTTACTGCGCGGCGATATGCCGCAGACCATCGGCGGCGGCATCGGTCAGTCGCGTCTGGTGATGTTGTTGCTGCAACTGTCGCATATCGGCCAGGTGCAATGCGGCGTGTGGTCGCCGGAAGTGCGCGGCGCGGTTGAAGGTCTGCTCTAATCCCGCCTAGCGCCGCCAGCGGCGCATCAAACGGCTTTTCAGCCCGGTATCAAAGCGCCAGATATGATCGAAGATGCGCATGATGCCGGGTTTGCCGTAGGCGGACATCGCCACCGCGTGGAAACGTTGCTGGTGGCTTTGCTGCTGCTGTTTCACCTTCTTTATTACCTCCTCCGGCAACCGCTGGGCAATAAAATCGGAAATGATCACCGCATCGGCGTCGAACCAGCCGCTCTCCGCCATTTTGGTGACGGTGGCGTTCAGGCAGGCCGCCAGATCGGTGCCGCCACGAAACTGCTGGCCGAGAAAGCGCACTGCCTGCTCGATGCCGCTGGCGGCGGTGAGTTCGTAATGCACGATCTGGTTGGCGAACAGCATGATATAGCAGCGGCGGTTGTCCGCCAGCGCAATGCGCAGCAGCGCCAGACAGAACGCCTTGGCGCACTGTTCGTTGAAACCGCCCATCGATCCGGAGGTGTCCACGCAGACGATAAACGGCCCGCGCGGCTGTTGATCCTGCTGCTGGTGAGTGACCTGGCGGATCAGGATCTGTTCCTGCCAGACGTCGCCCTGCAGACGGTAGCTCAGCAGCCGCTTTTCCAACAGGCGGCGATAAAACTCGAATTCCAGCTCTTCAATCCCCAGCGTCGCCAGCTCCGGCGGCAGCAGGCGCAGGATGTCGTCGCTCTGATGAATGCCGCTCACTTCTTCCGGCAGCGTGGCCGGCACCTGCACCATGACCCTGAACGGCTCCGGCTGCGCGTCCTGTTGCTGCACCGCCTTGGCCTGATAGCTGCGGCCCAGCTGTTGCGCCAGCTTTTTCAGCTCCGGCTGCTGCTGCAAAAAGTTGCCGTACTCCACCAGCCGCTGATAATCGCCACGCTGCAGCTGGCCTTTGCTCATGTCCCACAGCCTGCCGGCGGCGGTGTCGTTTTCCGACAGCAGCGGTTCCAGCGCGCCGCTCAGCGCCAACCGCTCCTGCAGCTCCGCCATCAGCTGCTCGCGCTCTTGTTCCAGCAGTTGGTGGTGCAGCATGGTGGCCTGCAGCGTCAGGCTGATGCGCCAGCGCTGCAGAAACAGCGTTTGAAAGCTGTCGTCCAGCGGATGATTGGGCAGATCGGCGGCGTCCACCAGCGCGCGCGCCTGTTCATAAAACGGTGAGACCAGCTGGCGCAGCAGCTCCATGGTGTCGTTGAGGTTGTGATAGAACTGGGTGTTGTTCTCCAGCTGGCACTGCTGGTAGCGATAGAATTCCTGCGCCAGCGCCGGCGGCACCATCGCCTCCTGCAGACGCTCCTTGAGCTGCAGCTTCCAACGCGGCAGATCGCGATCCAGCGCTCGGCGAAGGGCCGGAAACTTTTTAAAGAATACCGACAGCTGCGGCGCCGCCAGCATGCCGACGATCATCTCCTCGATCATCTCGCCTTCGGTGATCGCCAGCAGCAGATCGAGCGTCTCCAGACTGAGCATGGTTACTGGCCGCGCATTTGCTGCAGTTGCTGTTTAACCTGTTCCGCGACCTGCAGCAGACTGGCTTCGATTTTGGCCAGGCCGGCGGCGGGGGTGAACAGACAGGGCTGATGTTGGCTGAAGGCGCGGCGTTGCTCCGCCAGGCGCTGGGCCAATCCATCCATTTCATCCAGCAGCGCCTGCGGCGTGGCGGTGGCCTGTTTGCCCGGCAGCGCCAGCAACGACGGCTGGCGGCTGACGTCCAACACCGTGAGGTGCAGTTGGTCATCCACTTCCAGGTCGATCGGCTGCGCAAAGCCGATGCCGTTCAGCTTGGCGCGCACGTCGCCGCCTTTTTGCAGCCAGTTGTCCAGCGCGCTGCTTTCGATGCTCAGATGGTTGACCTGAATGTCATGCAGCTGCAGCGGCTTTTGCAACAGCAGAGTGAGGGTGCCGCCGGCGAACGGCGTGGCCGGCGCGTATTGCGGTTTGCGGCTGAACATCCCGCCTTTTTTCACCAGGCTGATGGCCTGCCGGTCGCTTTGTTGCTGCTGGTCCTGCAGCCAGCGGGTGTGGATCTGTTGCAACTGGATCAGCATCGACTGCTGCTGATAGGCCGACTCGGTCAGCAGCTGATCGATCTGCTGTTGCAGCAGTTTCAGCGAGGTGAGATCGTGCCACAGGCAGTCTTTCAACAGCATCAGATCGAGCGGGGCGATGGCGTCGCGCCCGCTGAAGAAGGCGCAGGCTTGCAGCAGGCGCAGGGCTTTTTTCCAGCGCCGATCGGAGACGTATGGCGCCTGCTCCAGCGCGTCCAGCCGCTGGCGCAGCTGGAAAATCAGCTCAAAACAGGTTTCCGGCAGCGTGACTTTGTCGATCTGCGGTTGCCACTGCAGAAACTCTTCGTCGCTGATGCTCAGCGCCGCCGGCACCGGGTTTTGGCTTTCGCTCTGGCGGTTGACCAGCAGCGAGCGGAAATTCTGTTTATCCTGCACCTTGTCCAGCCACAGGCGGATCAGCATGCGGTCATATAAGGCTTCGAGGCTGTTGTCCGCTTCGGGCAGTTCGTTGGAGGCGGTGACCAGCAGGCGCAGCGGGATCGGTTCTTCGCTGTTGCCGTTGCGAAAGCGGCGTTCGTTGATCGCCGTCAGCAGGGTGTTGAGGATCGCCGGGCCAGCCTTCCAGATCTCGTCCAGAAACACGATCTCCGCTTCCGGCAGATAGCCGGCGGTCAGACGCTGATAGCGCCCCTCATCTTTCAGCGCCTGGATAGAGAGCGGGCCGAAGACCTCTTCCGGCGTGGAAAAACGCGTCATCAGGTATTCAAAGGAGCGGGCGTTGCGGAAGGCAAACTTCAGCCGGCGCGCGATCAGGCTCTTGGCGATGCCGGGCGGGCCGAGCAGGAATACGCTTTCGCCGCTCAGCGCCGCCAGCAGGCACAGACGGATTGCCTCTTGCCGCTCATAAAGACCGCTCTCCAGCGCGCTGCTGAGGCGGGAAATTCGTTCTGCCAGAAGGGATGATGGCGTCATATAATTGTCGCATTGTCCGAGAGTTAGCCAATCTTGGTCGATAATCCGATGATAAACCACCATTATTTTTAGTGGTATAGCCCGTTGATTAGTAATATTTTTCTACGTTAAGTCGGATATTCGGTTCACATTTTGTTTATTTTTCGGCTCTGATATAAGGGTAGGCAAGCGGTATAAATGGTGCATACTGTGCGGCTTTCTGGTGGGCGTGACGGATCTTTGAGCCCGTATTTTGCCTGATGCGGATGCATCGCTAACGGATGTTCTGATAAAGAAACGAATTATGAGCGCAGAGCATAAGCAGTCCTTATCGGCGGTAACCCTGGCTGCCATCGGCGTGGTCTACGGTGATATCGGCACCAGCCCTCTCTATACGCTGAGAGAGTGTTTCTCCGGCCATTACGGCTTCGATGTTCGTCCAGACGTGGTTTTCGGCTTCCTGTCGCTGATTTTCTGGATGCTGATCGTGATCGTTTCCCTCAAATATCTCACCTACGTGATGCGCGCGGACAACGCCGGCGAGGGCGGTATTCTGACGCTGATGTCGCTGGCCGGGCGCAATACCTCGGCGCGTACTACTGCGGTGCTGGTGATACTGGGCCTGATCGGTGGCAGCTTCTTCTATGGCGAGGTGGTGATCACCCCGGCTATCTCGGTGATGTCGGCGATAGAGGGGTTGGAAATCGCCGCGCCTGCGCTTGACGCCTATATCGTGCCGCTCTCCATTCTGGTGTTGACGCTGCTGTTCGTTATCCAAAAGCACGGCACCGGCAGCGTCGGCAAGCTGTTCGCCCCGGTAATGCTGCTGTGGTTCATCGTGTTGGCGGTGCTGGGCGCGCGCAGCATCATTTCAAACCCGGAAGTGCTGCAGGCGCTGAATCCCAAATGGGCGCTCAACTTCTTCATTGAATATAAGAAGGTGTCGTTCTTCGCACTGGGGGCAGTGGTGTTGTCGATCACCGGCGTCGAGGCGCTGTATGCCGATATGGGGCACTTCGGCAAGTTCCCGATCCGCCTGGCCTGGTTCACCGTGGTGCTGCCTTCGCTGGTGCTCAACTACTTCGGCCAAGGGGCGCTGCTGCTGAAAAATCCGGAGGCGATCAAAAACCCGTTCTTCCTGCTGGCGCCCGATTGGGCGCTGATCCCGCTGCTGATTCTGGCGACCCTGGCGACGGTGATCGCTTCGCAGGCGGTGATTTCCGGCGTCTTCTCGCTGACTCGCCAGGCGGTGCGCCTGGGCTATCTGTCGCCGATGCGCATCATTCACACCTCGGAAATGGAATCCGGCCAGATCTACATTCCGGTGATCAACTGGACGCTGTACATCTCGGTGGTGCTGGTGATCATCGGCTTCGAGCACTCCAGCAACCTGGCGGCGGCGTACGGCATCGCCGTCACCGGCACCATGGTGCTGACCAGCATTCTGGTCACTTCGGTGGCGATTAATAACTGGCACTGGAACCGCTTCCTGGCGATCGGCATCGTAACCATCTTGCTGATCATCGACGTGCCGATGTTCTCTGCCAACGCCCTGAAGCTGTTCTCCGGCGGCTGGTTACCGCTGACCCTGGCGCTGGTGATGTTCATCATTATGACTACCTGGAAGAGCGAGCGTTTCCGCCTGTTGCGTCGTCTGCATGAGCACGGCAACTCGCTGGAGGCGATGATTGCCTCGCTGGAGAAATCGCCGCCGGTACGGGTGCCGGGCACCGCGGTCTTCTTGTCGCGCGCCACCAACGTCATTCCTTTTGCGCTGTTGCACAACCTGAAGCACAACAAGGTGCTGCACGAGCGCGTGGTGCTGCTGACGCTGCGCACCGAGGATGCGCCTTACGTGCACAACGTGCGCCGGGTGACCATCGAGCAGCTGTCGCCGACCTTCTGGCGGGTGGTGGCCAGCTACGGCTGGCGCGAAACGCCGAACGTCGAGGAGGTGTTCCACCGCTGCGGGCTGGAAGGGTTGCCGTGCCGCATGTCGGAGACGTCGTTCTTCATGTCCCATGAATCGCTGATCCTCACCAAGCGGCCGTGGTACCTCTACCTGCGCGGCAAACTGTTCGTCGCCCTGAGCCGCAATGCCCTGCGCGCGCCGGATCAGTTCGAAATCCCGCCGAACCGGGTCATCGAACTCGGTACGCAGGTCGAGATCTAATCCGCCTGACAGGGGCTCAGCATGGCTGAGCCCCTTTTGTTTGCGCTTTCTCCGTGCGCGAACGAAACGTTTCGATAACGATCACACTTCTGCATTGTCCCGGTTGCCTTCCCCTGCCGTTTTTTTAAACTCCCCCAAAGAGCGAAACGTTTCGCTAGCGGAGTGAGAAGATGAAAAAAGGCGTATTACTGAATTCTGACGTGTCTGCCGTGATTGCCCGGCTGGGGCATACCGACCAGCTCACCCTGTGCGATGCGGGCCTGCCGATACCGGCGGCGACGCAGCGCATCGATCTGGCGTTGACGCAGGGCGTGCCGACCTTCATGCAGGTGTTCGCGGCGGTCACGCAAGAGATGCAGGTAGAAAGCGCCATTCTGGCGGAAGAGATCGTGAAACAGAATCCGTCGCTCCACGAGGCTCTGTTGGCTGAACTGACCGCACTGGGCCAACGCCAGGGCAATACCATCAGCGTGCGCTATATCAGCCATCAGGCGTTTAAAGCGCAAACCGAGCACAGCCGGGCGGTGATCCGCAGCGGGGAGTGTTCGCCTTACGCGAACGTGATCCTGTGCGCCGGCGTAACTTTCTGAGGCGTTTATGCAACCTTTACTGCAACTGAAAGGGATTGATAAAGCCTTTCCCGGCGTGAAGGCGCTTTCCGGCGCTGCCCTCAGCGTTTATCCCGGCAAGGTGATGGCGCTGGTGGGGGAAAACGGCGCCGGGAAGTCCACCATGATGAAAGTGCTGACCGGCATCTACCAGAAAGACGCCGGCAGCCAGTATTTTCTCGGTAAAGAGGTGGCGTTCAACGGGCCAAAGGATTCGCAGGAAGCGGGCATCGGCATTATTCATCAGGAGCTGAACCTGATCCCGCAGCTGACGATTGCGGAAAACATCTTCCTCGGCCGCGAGTTCGTCAACCGTTTCGGCCGCATTGACTGGAAGCGCATGTACGCCGAGGCCGATCGCTTGCTGGCGCGCCTCAATCTGCGCTACAGCAGCCACCGGCTGGTGGGCGAGCTGTCGATCGGCGATCAGCAGATGGTGGAGATTGCCAAGGTGCTGAGCTTCGAATCGAAAGTGATCATCATGGACGAACCGACCGATGCGCTGACCGACACCGAAACCGCCTCGCTGTTCAAGGTGATCAATGAGCTGAAGGCCGAAGGGCGCGGCATCGTCTATATCTCGCACCGTCTGAAAGAGATCTTTGAAATCTGCGACGACGTGACCGTGTTCCGCGACGGGCAGTTTATCGCCGAGCGGCCGGTGAGCGAGCTGCAGGAAGATTCGCTGATTGAGATGATGGTCGGCCGCAAGCTGGAAGAACAATATCCGCGCCTGGATTTGCCGCGTGGTGAAAAGCGGCTGGAAGTCAGTCATCTTTCCGGCCCCGGCGTTGAAGACGTCAGCTTTACGCTGTACCGCGGCGAGATCCTCGGCGTGGCCGGGCTGATGGGCGCCGGGCGCACCGAATTGATGAAGATCCTGTACGGCGCCGCGCCGCGCAAGGCCGGCACCGTCAGCCTGGACGGCCGCGAGGTGGTCGCCCATTCGCCGCAGGATGGGTTGGCGAACGGCATCGTCTATATCTCGGAAGACCGCAAGCGCGACGGCCTGGTGCTGGGCATGTCGGTGAAGGAAAACATGTCTCTGACCGCGCTGCGCTACTTCAGCCGCGCCGACGGCAGCCTGAAACAGGCCGACGAGCGGCAGGCGGTGGGAGATTTCATCCGCCTGTTCAATATCAAAACGCCGTCGATGGAGCAGCCGATAGGTCTGCTTTCCGGCGGCAATCAGCAGAAAGTGGCGATCGCCCGCGGCCTGATGACCCGGCCGAAGGTGCTGATCCTCGATGAGCCGACGCGCGGCGTCGATGTCGGGGCGAAAAAAGAGATCTATCAGTTAATCAACCAGTTCAAGCAGGAAGGGCTGAGCATCATTCTGGTGTCTTCGGAAATGCCGGAGGTGATGGGCATGAGCGATCGCATTCTGGTGATGCACGAAGGGCATCTCAGCGGCGAGTTCCCGATTGAACAGGCCACCCAGGAAGCGTTGATGGCGGCAGCCGTCGGCAAGCAATACGGCGTAAAGCAGGAGTAATCAGATATGAGTTCCCAGACTATCGCAGCTAAGCGCTGGTTCAGTAAAGAGTGGCTGTTAGAGCAGAAGTCGTTGATTGCGCTGCTGGTGCTGATCGCTGTGGTCTCTTCCATGAGCCCGAACTTCTTCACCCTGAACAACCTGTTCAATATTCTGCAGCAGACCTCGGTCAACGCCATCATGGCGGTGGGGATGACGCTGGTGATCCTCACTTCCGGCATCGATCTGTCGGTGGGATCGCTGCTGGCCCTGACCGGCGCGGTGGCGGCGTCGATCGTCGGCTTTGAAGTCAACGCGCTGGTGGCGGTGGCGGCGGCCTTGGCGCTGGGCGCCGCGATTGGCGCCTGCACCGGGGTGATCGTCGCCAAAGGCAAAGTGCAGGCCTTTATCGCCACGCTGGTGATGATGCTGCTGCTGCGCGGCGTCACCATGGTGTACACCAACGGCAGCCCGATCAATACCGGTTTCACCGACGTGGCCGACACCTTCGGTTGGTTCGGCATCGGCCGTCCGCTGGGTGTGCCTACGCCGATCTGGATCATGGCGATCGTGTTCATCGCCGCCTGGTATATGCTGCACCATACGCGCCTGGGCCGCTATATTTATGCCTTGGGCGGCAACGAGGCGGCGACCCGTCTGTCCGGCATCAGCGTCGATAAAGTGAAGATTATCGTCTACTCGCTGTGCGGCCTGCTGGCGGCGCTGGCGGGGGTGATCGAAGTAGCGCGCCTGTCGTCGGCACAGCCGACCGCCGGTACCGGCTATGAGCTGGACGCCATCGCCGCCGTGGTGCTGGGCGGCACCAGCCTGGCTGGCGGCAAGGGGCGCATCGTCGGCACGCTGATCGGGGCGCTGATCCTCGGCTTCCTGAACAATGGCCTGAATTTACTGGGTGTTTCTTCCTACTACCAAATGATCGTGAAGGCAGTGGTGATACTGCTGGCGGTTCTGGTAGATAACAAAAGCAACAAGTAACCTCCCCCTACAGGAATCACGATGATGAAAATGAAAAAACTGGCAACCTTAGCCTCCGCCATCGCGCTGAGCGCCACCCTGAGCGCCAATGCCATGGCCAAAGAGACCATCGCGCTGGTGGTGTCCACCCTCAACAACCCGTTCTTCGTCTCGATGAAGGACGGAGCGCAGCAAGAGGCCAATAAGCTGGGCTACAACCTGGTGGTGCTGGACTCCCAGAACAACCCGGCGAAAGAGCTGGCCAACGTGCAGGATCTGATGGTGCGGGCGCCTAAGCTGCTGCTGATCAACCCGACCGACTCCGATGCGGTCGGCAACGCCATCAAGATGGCCAACCAGGCTAAGATCCCGGTCATCACGCTGGACCGCGTGGCGAGCAAGGGTGAAGTGGTGAGCCATATCGCTTCGGATAACCGCGTGGGCGGCAAAATGGCCGGCGACTTCATCGCCAAGAAAGCGGGCGCCGACGCCAAGGTGATTCAGCTGGAAGGCATTGCCGGCACCTCCGCCGCGCGTGAACGCGGCGAAGGCTTCAAACAGTCGCTGGATCAGAATAAATTCAAGCTGCTGGCCAGCCAGCCGGCCGATTTCGACCGCACCAAGGGCCTGAACGTGATGCAGAACCTGCTGACCGCTCACCCGGATGTGCAGGCGGTATTTGCCCAGAACGATGAAATGGCGCTGGGCGCGCTGCGTGCGCTGCAAACCGCCGGTAAAACCGACGTGATCGTGGTAGGCTTCGACGGCACCGCCGACGGCGTGAAAGCGGTTGAAGGCGGCAAGCTGGCGGCGACCGTGGCGCAGCGTCCCGATCAGATCGGCGTGATAGGCGTGGAAACCGCCGATAAAGTGCTGAAAGGCGAAAAAGTGCCGGCGACCATTCCGGTCGATTTGAAACTGGTCACTAAGTAAGTCATACCAGCGCCATCGGGACGGGGCGTTTACGATGGCGCGCAATTCAGGAATCAATGCGATGGAAACAGGTAAGCTGGTGGTTCTGGGCAGCATCAATGCCGACCATATCCTCAATATTGAACAATTCCCCCACCCGGGCGAAACGGTGATCGGGAAGCAGTATAAGGTGGCGTTTGGCGGCAAGGGCGCGAATCAGGCGGTGGCGGCCGGGCGCAGTGGGGCGGAGATCGCCTTTATCGCCTGCGTGGGCGCCGACGATATCGGCGAGCGTGTCCGCCGGCAGCTGGCGAGCGATCGCATTGATACCCAACCGATTGAAGCCATCGCCGACAGCACCACCGGCGTGGCGCTGATCTTCGTCAACGCCGAAGGCGAGAACGTGATCGGCATCAATGCCGGCGCCAACGCCGCGGTAACGCCGGATTACCTGGCGCGCTACCGGCAAAAAGTCATCGACGCCGATGCCCTGCTGATGCAGCTGGAGTCGCCGCTGGAGACGGTGATCGCCGCCGCCCGCCTGGCGAAGCAACATCAAACGCAGGTGATCCTCAACCCGGCCCCGGCGCGCGAGCTGCCGGACGAGCTGCTGGGGATGATTGATATGATCACCCCGAATGAAACCGAAGCGCAGCGCCTGACCGGCATCGCTGTGGACAACGACGCCGATGCGGCGCGCGCGGCGCAGGCGCTGCACGACAAAGGCATCGCGACGGTGATCATCACCCTCGGCAGCCGTGGCGTGTGGCTGAGCGAAAACGGCAACGGCAAACGGGTGCCCGGCTTCAAAGTGCAAGCGGTGGATACCATCGCCGCCGGCGATACCTTTAACGGTGCGCTGGTGACCGCCCTGTTGGAAGGCAACAGCATGGCCGACGCGGTGCGTTTCGCCCATGCGGCGGCGGCGATCGCCGTAACCCGCCCCGGCGCGCAGCCTTCGGTGCCGTGGCGCGAAGAGATTGACGCCTTCTTGCAGCAACAGGGGTGATCCTTTGGCCACCATGAAAGATGTCGCCCGCCTGGCGGGCGTTTCAACCTCTACCGTTTCGCATGTGGTCAACAACAATCGCTTTGTCAGCGACAGCGTGCGCGACAAGGTCATGGCGGCCGTGGAACAGTTGAACTATGCGCCTTCTGCGCTGGCGCGCAGCCTGAAGCTTAATCAGACCCGCACCATCGGCATGCTGGTGACCGCCAGCAACAACCCGTTTTATGCTGAAGTGGTGCGCGGCGTGGAGCGCAGCTGCTATGAACGTGGCTACAGTCTGATCCTGTGCAATACCGAAGAAGACGCCGCGCGCATGAACCGCAGCATGGAGACGCTGCTGCAAAAGCGCGTCGACGGTTTGCTGTTGATGTGCACCGAAAACCACCGGCCATCGCAAGATGCCCTGAGCCGCTACCCGTCATTGCCGATCGTGATGATGGACTGGGCGCCGTTCGAGGGCGCGAACGATATTATTCAGGATAACTCGCTGCTGGGCGGCGAGATGGCGACCGATCATCTGATCGCCCGCGGCTACCGCAAGATCGCCTGCATCGCCGGCCCGCAGGATAAAACCACCGCCCGTCACCGGCTGGAAGGCTATCGCAACGCGATGCGGCGCGCCGGATTACCGGTTCCGACAGGGTATGAAGTGCATTGCGACTTTGAGTTTGAGGGCGGCGTGAACGCCATGCGCCAACTGTTGGCGCTGGACGAACCGCCGCATGCGGTGTTCGCCGGCAACGACGCGGTGGCGGTAGGCGTTTATCAGGCGCTGTATCAGGCCGGGCTTTCCGTGCCGCAGGATATGGCGGTGATGGGGTACGATGATATTGAGCTGGCGCGTTATCTGGCGCCGCCGCTGAGCACCATTCATCAACCGAAGGATTCGTTGGGCGAGCTGGCGATCGATGCGCTGATCAACCGCCTGCAAAACCCGGAGCGCGCGCCCCAGGTGCTGGTGCTGACGCCCGAGCTGGTGGAACGCGCTTCGGTGGGCCGCCGTTAACTGGCCGCCTTCGCTTCTTTCTTGCTTTCCTGGCCGCTGATCAAATTGCGGCCATCTTTCCTTCTCAGCAACATAAACACCAGCGCCGACGCCACGGTGACGATCCCCATGGTGATAAAGGTGTAGTGGAAGTGGTCGATCATGGTGCCTAACGACAGGGATTCGTAAAAACGCAGCACCGCCGCGCTGATCGCCACGCCGAAGCTGATGGACAGTTGTTGGGTGACCGCCAGGACGCTGTTGCCGGCGCTGGCGTTGGCGTCGTTCAAATCCGCCAGGCTGATGGTGTTCATGGCGGTGAACTGGGTGGACATCGCCATGCCCAGCACGAACAGCGGCAGGATCATCAGCCACAGCGGCATGCCTGGGCTTTGCAGGGCAAACTGGGCGATCAGCACCCCGATGATAACGGTGATGCCGACCAGCGTTTTACGATAACCGAACCAGCGCAGCACCTGAGTGACGGTGGATTTCGCCATCAGTGAGCCGATGGCGGTTGGCGCCATCATGCAACCGGCGACGATTGCCGTGTAACCGAATCCCACCTGCAGCATGAGCGGCATTAAAAACGGCACGCAGCCGGTGCCCAACCTAGAGGCGACGTTGCCGGCGATGCCGACCGAGAAGGTGCGGGTTTTGAACAGGTCGAGACCGATCAGCGGCTGAGGGTGGCGGCGTGCGTGCGCGATGTAGCCGAACAGCATCACGAAGCCGCTGAGCAGAATGCCCAGCGAAACGTAGCTCGCCAGCACCCGCTCGCCAAACAGTTCCAGCCCGGTAGAGATCAGCACCAGACTCAGGCCGAACAGCATAAAACCAAGGAAATCGAAGCGGCGTTTGGGCGTGGTGAAGTCCGGCATGTATTTGCGTGCATAGAAGATGCCGAGCAGACCGATAGGGATATTGATCAGGAAAATCCAGTGCCAGGTGGCGTAGGTTACCAGCCAGCCGCCCAGCAGCGGCCCGAGAATCGGCCCGACCAGGCCGGGCATGGTGACGAAGTTCAGCACCGGCAGCAGTTCGCTGCGCGGGTAGGCGCGCAGCAGCGCCAACCGCGCGACCGGCATCATCATCGCGCCGCCGATGCCCTGCAGCACGCGAGAGGCAACCAGCACGCTCAACGTGGGGGAGAGGGCGCACAACAGCGAACCGAGGGTGAATAACGTGACGGCGAAGATGAACACGCGGCGGGTGCCGAAGCGGTCCGCCAGCCAACCGCTGACCGGGATCAGCATCGCCACCGTCAGCGTGTAGCTGATGACGGCCGATTGCATCGCCAGCGGCGAACGCCCCAGGCTTTGGGCGATCGCCGGCAGCGCGGTGTTGAGGATAGTGGCGTCCAGCGCCTGCATAAAGAACGCCATTGCGGCGATCCACGGTAGTCCTGCCATACTGCGCGCGGATTGGGTCATGGTCGGTCCTGGTTAAATGGTCGTCTGTCCCTCGTCTCTTTCTTCTATATATAAGCGGGGAGCGTGTCTAGTCTTTCTCTTTCAGCAGCACCTGGCAGGCGACGAGTGCGCCTGCGCTGTCTCCGGCGAGTATCGCATCGACGATAGCCTGATGATGGCGCAGCTTGATCACTTCATTGCCGGTGATGGCGCGGAAGTAGCTTTGGTACACCGAACTGAACAGGTTGGCGAACGAGGTCAGGAACGGGTTGCCGCTGGCCTCGTAGATAAGCTGGTGGAATTGGGTATCGACCTGGATCCAACGCTCGCGATCAAACTGGGTATGCAGCGCGCGCATTTCCGCCATCAGCCCCGCCAGCAACTTGGTTTGTTGCGGGCTGGCGTGGTTTGCCGCCAACGCGCAGGCCTGCGGCTCCAGCGAGGTGCGCAAGATAAGGAAGTGTTGCATCACCTGATCGAAGTTTTCCCGCGTCATCCACCAGGTCAGTAAATCTTGATCGAGGAAATTCCATTGGCTTTGCGGCATCACGCGGGTGCCAATGCGCGGGCGCGGCAACAACATGCCTTTGGCGGCTAACATCTTTACCGCTTCGCGCACCGCGGTGCGGCTGACGCCGAATTGCTCGCCCAGTTCCATTTCACCAGGCAGGATGCTGCCGGCCTGATAATCGCCTGCCAGAATTTGTTGGCCGAGTTTTTCTGCAAGCAGATAAGAAAGATTGCGTTGGGCGGCCTGTTGTTGTGCATTTAACGGCATGGCTGCGGATCCTTACTGACATCGTTATTTCTATTTTACTCCAGTGATCGCCAGCTTTTATGGCTGTTTACCTGAAAAAGTGACATTAATTCGCCGCTTTTTCGCCCTTTTGTTGAAAAAATCCGCGCTTGAAAAGTTTTTTGCAATTAGGGGTTGCGGCCTGCCGAGAACTCCCTATAATGCGCCTCCACTGACCGGGAACAACGACTGACAAGCCGCCGGGTCAGCGAGAAGAAAGCGAAATAAACGCTTGACTCTCCGGGCGAAAAGCGTAGTATACGCAGCCCGCGCCGATGAGTTTCTCGGCACTGCTCTTTAACAATTTATCAGACAATCTGTGTGGGCACTCCACAAGACGATATCCAGCATCTTCGGATGCAAAA
>NZ_JBXUNP010000005.1:274079-340592 GCF_057197125.1 Serratia sp. LSHTC3 | reverse complement strand
TTGGTGGGTCGTGCAGGATTCGAACCTGCGACCAATTGATTAAAAGTCAACTGCTCTACCAACTGAGCTAACGACCCAATTTCCCTGCCGCTTTAACATCTTGCAAGATGTCTTGGCAACGGCGGCATATATTACTAATTTATCTTGGCAGCGCAACCTAAATTTTTTACTGATGCGTTCAACTGCTTGTTCTTCACGCGAATGAGCCCAGAAATCGGTCAAATCGACTAACTTCTGGGCTCATTTTTCTAACCGTTAACCGCCTACGCGACTTTTCGCCTGCTTGGCCGCCGCACTGGTTGGGTATTGTTTAATCACCTGCTGGAACACGGCTTTGGCTTTATCAGCCTGCCCTTTTTCCTGCATGATGATACCCACCTTGTACATGGCGTCCGGCGCCTTCGGTGATTTAGCGTAATTCTTCACCACCACCGCAAAATAATAGGCCGCATCGTCTTTTTTACCCTTGTTGTAGAACAACTGGCCCAGCCAATAGTTGGCGTTGGGCTGGTAAGTAGACTTCGGGTACTGTTTTACGAAGGACTGAAAGGCGGAAATCGCCTGGTCATACTGTTTTTTTTCCAGCGCCAGAGAAACAGCGGCGTTGTAGTCACTGTTCTCATCACCGCCACTTGGCGTTGCAGAAGCGGCTGCAGGCGCGCTGCTGCCCGCATCGGAAGATGCGCCTGCGGCTGCCCCGCCGGCAGCGCCCGCTGCCGCAGAGGCGCTCTGAGCGCCGCCCTGGCTGAGGCTATCCATCTGTTGATAGATTTGCTTCTGGCGTTCAACGACCTGATTCAACTGATACTGGCTTTCCTGGATTTGCCCACGGAGAGAATCAATGTCGCGTTGATTGTCAGAGAGTTGCTGCTGGAGTTGGTTTAAAAGCTGGCCTTGAGCATTGCTGATGCGCTCAAGCGAGGTGACACGGTCTTCGACCGAGCCGGAGCCGACATTACTGATTGGCGCTTGGGCAGTAGCGGCCCAAGGGGCCGCTACGCCAACCAGTAACGACAGACTCAACAGGTGACGTCTGAAGTTACTGTTCATGCGATTCTCTTAGTAAACCAGAACGGCACGACGGTTTTTAGCATAAGCCGCTTCGTCGTGGCCCAGTACTGCTGGTTTTTCTTTACCGTAAGAAACGATAGAGATCTGGTCAGCGGAAACGCCTTTACCTTGCAGGTACATTTTAACGGCGTTAGCACGACGCTCACCCAGAGCGATGTTGTATTCCGGCGTGCCGCGTTCGTCAGCGTGGCCTTCAACGGTCACTTTGTAAGACGGGTTGTTACGCAGGAATGCAGCGTGCGCGTCCAGCATCTGAGCGAATTCGGAGCTTACGTCATACTTGTCCAGGCCGAAGTAAACGATGTTGTTCTTCTGCAGTTCTTGCATCTGCAGACGAGCTTGTTCTTCGGAAGACAGGTTGCTGCTGCCGTTTTCCATACCAGTGCCGGCGCCAGCGCCCATACCAGATTGGTCGTTGTTCGCGCTTTTGTTAGAACTACAAGCTGCTACAGCCAGAACTGGCAGTGCCAGCAGAAGCCCTTTCAGCACTTTGTTCAGTTGCATTTCTTTGATCCTTTTATAGTTTGCCATACATATTTACACATGCATCACAGATACGGCGACCAGGCAGGGAATTTGACCTGTCCATCAGTTGCCGGAAGACGCGCTTTGAAACGCCCATCAGTTGACACCAACTGCAGCACGGAGCCCATACCTTGCGTGGAGCTATAGATCACCATGGTGCCGTTTGGCGCAATACTAGGCGTTTCATCCAGGAAGGTGCCGGTCAAAACCTGAACGGCGCCCGATCCAAGATCTTGTTTGGCGATGTGTTGTGCACCACTGTTGGTGCTCACCATCACCAGGAATTTACCGTCGGAGCTGACTTCAGAATCCTGGTTCTGAGAGCCTTCCCACGTCAGACGCTGTGCGGCACCGCCGCTGGCGCTGATTTTATAAATCTGCGGACGCCCGCCCTGGTCGGAGGTAAACGCCAGAGACTGGCCATCCGGGAACCAGGTCGGTTCGGTGTTGTTGTTGCGGCCATCGGTCAGCTGCGTGATCTGGCCGGAGCCGAGGTTCATCACGTACAGGTTCAGGCTGCCGCTCTTGGACAGCGCGAAGGCCAGCTTGCTGCCGTCCGGCGAGAACGCCGGCGCACCGTTGTGGCGCGGGAACGAGGCGATCTGGCGGATAGCGCCGTTAGCCAGGGTCTGCACCACCAGCGCAGAGCGGCCGCTCTCGAAGGTCACGTAAGCCAGTTTGCTGCCGTCCGGCGACCAGGCCGGCGACATCAGCGGCTCAGGCGAACGGTGCACCGTGAACTGGTTGTAACCGTCGTAATCCGCTACGCGCAGCTCGTACGGGAATTTCCCGCCGTTGGTCTGCACCACGTAGGCGATACGGGTGCGGAACGCGCCCTTGATACCGGTCAGCTTCTCGAACACTTCGTCGCTGGCGGTATGGGCAGAATAACGCAACCACTGTTTGGTCACTTTATACTGGTTCTGCGCCAATACGGTGCCCGGCGAACCCGAGGTGTCCACCAGCTGGTAGGAGATCAGATAGCTGCCGTCGGCGCCAGGTTGAACCTGGCCGACAACCACGGCGTCGATGCCCAATGCAGTCCAGGCCGCCGGCGTCACTTCAGACGCGGAGGTGGGTTGCTGCGGCATGCGCGCCACGTCGATCGGGTTGAATTTGCCGCTGTTGCGCAGATCCGCACCGACAATCTTGCCGATATCTTCCGGCGGCGTGCCTGGGCCCGCCCATTTAAACGGCACCACGCCAATCGGGCGAGCGGAGTCGACCCCTTGGGTGATTTCAATGCGAACTTCCGCGTGCAACACGGACGCCCACAGAATTAAAAAACCTAGCGCTACTCGAAATGCCTGCTTCATCTCATCTCCCTTATCCAGGCGGGATGCCTGCGATAAATTAGCAGAATTTTAACAAACCAACTTACGTAAAACTACATAATCCCTGTTGGTTACCTTAGTACATCCCTGTGATATCACTCACTCAATCAACCGTTATTGCGGCTTGAATTCAAGTATAGAATTCTTAAAGTGCTGATAAACGGCATCGCTCGGCGGCTTCGGTATATGCGCCAACTTGGCGGCAGACACCGCAGCTTGACACAGAGCAGGATCGCCCCCCGCTGCTTGTACGCTTATCAGCAGGCCGTCCGGCGCCAGCTTGATACGCAGGTCGCAGGTTTTGCCGGCGAACGAACTGGCGTCATAGAACTTGCTCTGAATCGCCCCTTGAATCTGCCCCATATAACCGCTGATATCCGCCCCGCTGGCGCCAGCCGTCTTGGCATTGCCCTGCCCGGCCGGTTTACCGTCGCCCTTCGATTTGGCACCGCCGCCTTTCGGCGCGTTCTTGCCGTCCGCCAGGCCACCAAACAGGTCATCAACTTCCGCCGACTGCTTCGCAGCCTCGGCGGCGGCCTTCTTCTTGGCGTCCGCAGCGGCTTTCTTGGCGGCAGCGGCTTTCTCGGCCGCCGCTTTCTTCTCTGCCTCGGCGGCAGCCTTCTTCTCGGCTTCCGCTGCGGCTTTTTTCTCAGCTTCAGCGGCCGCTTTCTTCTCCGCGGCCTCTGCGGCTTTCTTTTCTGCCGCGGCGGCGGCGGCTTTCTTCGCCTCTTCCGCCTGTTTCTTGGCGGCGGCGGCAGCAGCCGCTTCTTTCTTGGCTTCCGCTTCGGCTTTCTTCTGGGCTTCCGCCTGCGCCTTGGCGACCTTGTCCGCTTCGGCCTTCGCCTTGGCGGCAGCGGCTTCGGCGACCTTCTGTTGCTCTTTGGCCTTGGCTGCGGCGGCTTCCGCCGCTTTTTGCTGCTCGGCGGCCTGTTTTTGCTGCTCCGCCGCCTTCTGCTGTTGCTCAGCCTGCGCCTTGGCGTCCTGCGCGGCTTTCTCCTGCGCCGCCAAACGCTCTTTCTCCAGCTCTTTCAGGCGCTGTTGCTGCTCCGCCTGCTTCTGCTGAAGCTCTTCGGCCTGTTGCTCCGCTTTTTTCTGGCGCTGCTTTTCGGCACGCTGCGCATCGTTGCTCTGCTGCTGCTGGCGGTTGTACTGCTCCACCACCGCGCCGGGATCGACCATCACCGCACCGACCACGGTGCCATCGCCACCGCCGCCGGCGCCCATGTCGACCTTTTCCTGCAGCGATCCCCAAATCAGCAGGGCAATCAATATGAAGTGCAGAACGACCGAAACAATAACGGCGCGGTTCAGCTTATCGTTTTGCTCAGTTGCCTTTACCAAAATAGATTCCCAAAAACTGGTGTTGCTTATACGGGGTTCCTGGGCCGCAGCGCAGGAACCGGGTTGCCGTTGGCCTTACGGTCAGATCGGCTGGGTCATCAGCCCCACGGAAGCCACGCCCGCCTGATGGAGAATATTCAATGCCTTGATAATCTCATCGTAAGGGACTTCCTTCGCACCGCCGATCAAAAAGACCGTTTTCGGGTTAGCCGCCAAACGCGACTTGGCTTCGGCCGCGACTTGCTCAGGCGGCAGCAGCTCCATACGGTTGTGATCCACCACCAGGGTGTATTGACCTACGCCGGAAACCTCGAGGATCACCGGCGGATTGTCATCGCTGGACACCGTCTTGGAATCGGTGGCGTCCGGCAGGTCAACCTCCACGCTCTGCGTGATGATTGGCGCGGTTGCCATAAAAATCAGCAGCAGCACCAGCAACACGTCGAGCAGCGGAACGATGTTAATTTCGGACTTCAGCTCACGCCGACTACGTCCACGTACTCTCGCCATGCTACCTCCTACTTATTTGCTGTCGCTGGAGAAGGCCTGACGATGCAGAATAGCGGTGAACTCTTCCATAAAGTTGTCGTAATTCTGCTCAAGCTTGTTGACGCGCTGGTTGAGACGGTTGTAGGCCATTACCGCCGGGATGGCGGCGAACAGACCGATCGCGGTGGCGATCAGCGCTTCGGCGATACCCGGCGCCACCATCTGCAGCGTGGCTTGCTTCACCGCGCCCAGCGCGATAAAGGCGTGCATGATCCCCCACACGGTGCCGAACAGGCCGATGTACGGGCTGATAGAACCGACGGTGCCGAGGAACGGAATATGGGTTTCCAGCGTTTCCAGCTCGCGGTTCATCGAAATGCGCATCGCGCGCGACGCCCCTTCGATCACCGACTCCGGCGCATGATTGTTGGCGCGGTGCAGACGGGCGAACTCTTTGAACCCGGAATGGAAGATCTGCTCGGAACCGGTCAGGCTATCGCGACGCGCCTGACTTTCCTGGTACAGACGGGAAAGCTCGATACCGGACCAGAATTTGTCTTCAAAGGCTTCGGCGTCACGCGTCGCCGCATTGAGGATGCGGGTGCGCTGAATGATGATCGCCCAAGAGGCTACCGAGAAGCATATCAAAATCAACATGATAAGCTTAACCAGCAGGCTCGCCTTCAAGAATAAATCTAGGATGTTCATGTCAGTCACTGCTTAAACTCCGCGACAATAGACTTAGGAAGCGCTCTTGGCTTCATTTGGTGTGGATCAATACAGGCAATCAGGACATCTGCCTGGCTCAGTAGGGCCCCGTCAGAATTGACAATGCGTTGAGCAAACGTGAGAGAAGCCCCGCGCAGAGAGGTGATTTCACTCTGGACCTCCAGTTGCTCGTCGAGACGAGCCGGAGCCAGATAATCCACCGTCATGCGCCGGACGACAAAAGCGACTTGTTCACTGAGCAGCTGCTGTTGATGAAAGTTGTGCTGACGCAGCATCTCTGTGCGCGCTCTTTCAAAAAAGGCGACGTAGCGGGCGTGATAGACCACACCACTGGCATCGGTATCCTCGTAGTAAACGCGAACCGGCCATCGAAACAACGTATTACTCACTCTACTTCCCAGCAATGCAATTTAACGCTGCTACTATACGCAAGACGGATCGGGTTGGGAATGGGTTACAAGATGGGAATGAAAATAATTATGGGCCGTGAGGGCCCATAACGTGGGGACATCAGGGAGATTATAAAGAAACGTAAAGTAATCCTGCGCACAAGATCACAATTGCAGGAAGCGGCGCGAAAAAAGCGCGCCAGACGCTGCGCTGCGGGCGGAATCCGAAACCGTGGATCACTCCGGCACATACGGCCCAAATCAGCAACAGCCCTTCCCAAATCTCCAGCGAGCTGGTTTTGGCGGCGAAACGCGTCGGATCCCAGAACACGCACCCCGCCAAAATCAACGCCAGCACCAGGGAAAGGGCCCGAACCGGGCCCTTGTCGGTGACAGCGTACAGCTTGTCAATCACGGACGAGCTCATTACTTACCGTCTTGCTGAGCTTTGGTCGCTTCGCTCTGCTCAAGCGCCAGCGCCGTGATGATGCCGAAGGCGCAGGCAAGAAGCGTTCCGAGAATCCAGGCAAAATACCACATGGTTTAGCTCCTTATCCTTAGTACAGCGAATGCTTGTTGTTTTCGATGTAGTTCTTGTCGAGACGACCGAACATTTTGTAGTACGACCAGCTGGTGTACGCCAAAACGATAGGCACGAAGATCGCCGCCACGACGGTCATCACTTTCAGCGTCAAGAGGCTCGACGTCGCGTCCCACATGGTCAGGCTGACGTTAGGCACGGTGCTGGACGGCATCACGAACGGGAACATGGTGACCCCGGCGGTGAGGATGACGCAGGCGATGGTCAGCGACGAAGTGACGAACGCCAGCGCGCCTTTCTCCAGACGCGAGAACAGGATGGTGAACAACGGCAGCACCACGCCCAGTGCAGGCAAGGCCCACAGCAGCGGATACTTGTTGAAGTTGATCAGCCATGCGCCGGCCTGATGCGCCACTTCTTTACGCAGCGGGTTGGATTCCGCCATGGTGTCCAGCGCCGAAGTGATCACGTAGCCGTCGATGCCTTTCACCAGCCACACACCCGCCAGCAGGAAGCATACCGCCATGATCAGCGTCGCGATCTGCGCTGCGGCGCGTGACCGCAGGTGGATCTCGCCGGTGGTGCGCATCTGCAGGTAGGTCGCGCCCTGAGTGACCAGCATGGTCAGACTGACCACGCCTGCCAACAGACCGAACGGATTCAGCAGTTGGAAGAAGTTGCCGGTGTAGAACAGACGCAGGTATTCGTCCACATGGAACGGCACGCCCTGCAGCAGGTTGCCGAACGCCACGCCGAATACCAACGCAGGCACGAAGGAACCGATGAAGATGCCCCAGTCCCACATGTTGCGCCAGCGGCTGCTCTCCAGCTTGGAACGGTAGTCAAAACCGACCGGGCGGAAGAACAAGGCCGCCAGCACCAGGATCATGGCGACGTAGAAGCCCGAGAAGGCCGCTGCGTAGACCATCGGCCAGGCGGCGAACAGCGCGCCGCCGGCGGTGATCAGCCACACCTGGTTACCGTCCCAGTGCGGGGCGATGGAGTTGATCATCACCCGGCGCTCGGTATCGGTTTTACCGATGATGCGCACCAGGATGCCGACGCCCATGTCGAAACCGTCGGTGACGGCGAAGCCGATCAGCAGTACGCCAACCAGCACCCACCAGATAAATCGCAGTACTTCATAGTCAAACATACGTGGACTCCTGTTTAGCGCGCTTCCTGCACGGCGGCAGTCGGTTGTTCAAAGTGGTAGCGGCCGGTTTTCAGGCTGCTTGGACCCAGACGCGCAAACTTGAACATCAGGTACATTTCAGCCACCAGGAACAGGGTGTACAAGCCGCAAATCAGCCCCATCGAGAACAGAATGTCGCCCGCGGTCAGCGAAGAGTTGGCGACTGCAGTCGGCAGCACCTCACCAATCGCCCACGGTTGACGGCCGTATTCCGCCACGAACCAGCCGGCTTCTACCGCGATCCACGGCAGCGGCAGGCCATACAGCGCCGCACGCAACAGCCATTTCTTCTGGCCGATGCGGCCGCGCACCACGCTCAGGAAGGACAGGCCGATAATCAGCAGCATCAGCACGCCACAGGCCACCATGATGCGGAAGGCGAAGTACAGCGGCGCCACGCGTGGAATGGAGTCCTTGGTCGCCTGCTGGATCTGCGCTTCCGTCGCGTCGCTGACGTTCGGGGTATAACGCTTCAGCAGCATGCCGTAGCCCAGGTCTTGCTTGGTTTTGTTGAATTCCGCACGCACCGCAGGATCGGTATTGCCGCCGCGCAGCTCTTCCAGCAGCTGGTAGGCTTTCATGCCGTTGCGGATGCGCACTTCATGTTGCGCCAGCAAATCTTTCAGGCCAGTGACCTGCGTGTCGGTGGAACGCGTGGCGATCAGGCCAAGCGCATACGGGATCTGAATAGAGAAGGAGTTTTCCATCTTGTCCTGATCGGGAATGCCGAACAGGGTGAAGGACGCCGGTGCCGGCTGGGTATCCCACTCCGCTTCGATGGCGGCCAGTTTGGTTTTCTGTACGTCGCCCATTTCGTAACCGGATTCGTCACCCAGCACGATCACCGACAGCACCGCAGCCATGCCGAAGCTGGCGGCGATGGCGAAGGAGCGTTTGGCGAAAGCGATGTCGCGGCCCTTCAGCAGGTAGTAAGCGCTGATGCCCAGCACGAACATGGCGCCGGTGGTGTAGCCTGCAGCCACGGTGTGAACGAATTTCACCTGCGCAACCGGGTTAAGCACCAGCTCGGAGAAGCTGACCATCTCCATGCGCATGGTTTCGAAGTTGAAATCCGACGCGATCGGGTTCTGCATCCAGCCGTTGGCGACCAGGATCCACAGCGCGGACAGGTTTGAGCCGAGGGCCACGAACCAGGTTACCGCCATGTGCTGCACCTTGCTCAGACGATCCCAGCCGAAGAAGAACAGGCCGACCAGCGTCGATTCAAGGAAGAACGCCATCAGACCTTCGATGGCCAGTGGGGCCCCGAAGATATCGCCGACGTAGTGAGAGAAATACGACCAGTTAGTCCCGAACTGGAACTCCATGGTCAAACCGGTGGCCACACCCAGAGCAAAGTTAATCGCAAATAACTTTCCCCAGAATTTGGTCATGTCTTTATAGATTTGTTTGCCAGACAGGACATATACCGTTTCCATAATTGCCAGCAAGAACGCCATACCGAGCGTTAATGGGACAAATAAGAAATGGTACATCGCCGTTAAAGCAAACTGTAAGCGCGACAGTTCGACAATATCAAACATCTTGACTCCTTGCTCCTCGCAGGAAGACTCCGACACGCGGTTATCGGCATACTTCTTTCAAAGCCGCCAGTAACGCCCCGCAGTGAATGCCCTTAAACACAACAAATTTGATCCAGCTTCTCCGCTTTCAACCGCACACTCGGCCAATAGCCCCTCGGGCCGCCGACAAGCACGCCACTGAAAACCGACAACGGGTAACAAATGCAACAAGATCAACCATCCATAATCACAACATGGATGATACTCGCCCAATCCCACACAATAAATAGGTTTTTACGTGACGTGGGTTGGACTTTTGGTTACAGGTCAAATCTTAGCCGAAAGAGGTACTTCGGGCTAATTTGATCTGAGACAATTTAAGCCTATCCGCATATTATTTCCATATTCATCAGCACATTTCGCCTATTTTTCTTGAGGGCATGTTGCGCAATGGTTTAATTGTTTTTTAATGATATTTTTGTGTTAAATAAATGTAATTTAAAAGAGCCGCCATTGTATTATTACGCGCTTATTCTGCGACATAATTAACCTTTTATTTCCATTAAGCCGTGACAGTGATTGCAGTCACAAAACAACAAATCTCTCTCCAATATTAGTCTATTTCTCGCGATGGGATCGTAAAGGTTGCGATTTTGTAGCAAAATGACCACTTATGTTAAAATTCCATTGAGTGACAATAAGTTATGAAAAAAATCATCTTTGCCTCTGTCTTGGGACTCTCGGGAAACGCCATGGCCGCCGAAACGGTAAACATCACCCTGCTGGGCACCTCCGATCTGCACGGCACCTTCGTGCCCTGGGACTACGCCAGCGACACGGAAAACCTGGCGGGCAGCCTGAGCCAGATAGCCACTCAGGTCAAAAAGGTGCGCGCCGAGCAGCCTAACCTGATCCTGGTGGACGCCGGCGACACTATTCAGGGCAACTTCGTTGAAACCTTCAAGCATGAGGCCATCAGCCCGATGATGCTGGGCCTCAATGCGCTCAATTACGACGTCTGGGTGATGGGCAATCACGAGTTCGACTTCGGCCTGCCGGTGCTGACCACCCCGCTCAAGCAGTTCAAGGGCGCGGCGCTGGCGGGCAACATCGTCTGGGACAACGGCAAGCCTTATCTGCCGGCCTACACCATCCTCGAACGTCAGGGCGTGAAGATCGGCATTATCGGCATGGACACGCCGATGACCGCTGAATTCGCCAAGGGCACCGATCGCATCAAAGGGCTGAACTTCACCGATCCGGTGCAGGCGGTGAAACAGGTCATCAAACAAATCGACGGCCAGGTCGACGCCATCGTACTGGTGGCGCATATGGGCATCGACAACGAGAACCAGCGCCCGGGCACCGGCGTGGCCGACATTGCCAACGCCAACCCGGAACTGGCGGCAATCGTCGCCGGCCACATGCATGTGAAGATCGACAAGGCGGTGGTCAACGGCGTCATCATCACCGAACCGGACAAATACGGCCGCGCGCTGTCACGCATCGATCTGCAATTTGAACGCCGCGACGGCAAATTCACGCTGATCGACAAAAACAGCTACACCTACCCGATCAAAGGGCTGACGCCGGACAGCGCCATGCAGGCTCTCTACCAGCCGTATCATGACATTTTGCGCGCCAACGCCAACCGGGTGGTAGCGAAGCTGAGCGGCAGCGATCTGGTGCCTGCCGACGAGTTCCGCGGCATTCCTCAGGTGCACGTGCAGGACACCGGCATCAGCGCGCTGTTCCAACAGGCCGCCCGGCACTATGCGCCGCTGGCGCAGGTGATCGCCCTGCAGATCGACAACGATCGCGCCAAACTGGACGTCGGCGACATCAAGGCCAAGGATATCGCCTTTAACTACCAATACGCCGGTGGCGAGATCACCGTTTATCAGCTTAACGGTAAAGCGCTTAAACGCTACATGGAGTGGTCCGCCGGCTACTTCAATCAGTTGCAGCCGGGCGACGTCACCTACAGCTTTAACCCGGCGCGGCGTTCGTCCAAATATTCCACCAACGATTTCTTCGATGGCGTCACCTATACCATTGATCTGCGCCAACCCGCCGGTTCACGCATCGTCGATCTGCATCTGGCGGACGGCACGCCGGTCACGGACGACATGCCGATCCGTCTGGGCATGAACAGTTACCGTATGGGCCACCTGACGCAAAAGGGCGGCGCGCTGGAAGGGCAATCCTTCCCGGTGCTGTTCGACAGCAAAGCGCAGTACGGTGAAGAAGAAGGCACCATTCGCCACCTGGCCCTGCGCTACCTGACGGAAGTGAAACACGGCCAATACCAGGGCGTGCCGCCGCAGCGCTGGAAACTGATCGGCATGGAGGGATACGAACCGCAGCGGGCGATCGTTAAACGGCTGCTGAATGAAGGCGTTATTCAGGTGCCGACCACCGACGATGGCCGCTACACCAACGTCGCCTCGATCAACGTCAAAGACGCGCTGTTCCGCAACGCCGACGATTACCGCGCCGCCCTCGCCTCGCTGGAGCAGCAGCGGCAAGCCGCCGCGGATCCGGTGCAGCAGCGCCGCCTGCAGGATCGGATCGCGCTGATCAAGGCGCTCAACGTTTTCTGAGTTTCGCCCATAAAAAAGGCCACCCAATGGGTGGCCAAACATGTCGAGATATTGTTATTTCGTACTAGGTTCTTAGCGCTTCAGCACCGCTTTTACCGCATCGCCGATGTCCGCCAGGCTGCGAACGGTTTTCACGCCCGCCGCTTCCAGCGCAGCAAACTTCTCGTCCGCCGTGCCTTTGCCGCCGGCGATGATGGCGCCTGCGTGGCCCATACGCTTGCCTTTCGGCGCGGTCACGCCGGCGATGTAGCCGACAACCGGTTTGGTGACGTGTTCTTTGATGTAAGCCGCCGCTTCTTCTTCAGCGCTGCCGCCGATCTCACCGATCATCACGATTGCTTCGGTCTGCGGATCCTGTTGGAACATCTTCAGGATATCGATGAAGTTGGAGCCCGGGATCGGGTCGCCGCCGATGCCCACGCAGGTGGACTGGCCCAGACCGGCATCGGTGGTTTGTTTCACCGCTTCATAGGTCAGGGTGCCGGAGCGGGAAACGATGCCCACTTTGCCCGGCAGGTGGATGTGGCCAGGCATGATGCCGATTTTGCACTCGCCCGGGGTGATCACGCCTGGGCAGTTCGGCCCGATCATGCGCACGCCGGCTTCGTCCAGCTTCACTTTCACGGTCAGCATGTCCAGGGTCGGGATGCCTTCGGTGATGGTGATGATCAATTTGATGCCGGCATCGATCGCTTCCAGAATGGAGTCTTTGCAGAACGGCGCTGGAACGTAGATGACAGAGGCCGTCGCGCCGGTCGCTTCAACCGCTTCGCGCACGGTGTTGAACACCGGCAGCCCCAGGTGCTGAGTGCCGCCTTTGCCTGGAGTGACGCCGCCAACCATTTTGGTGCCGTAAGCGATAGCTTGTTCGGAGTGGAAAGTCCCCTGGCTACCGGTGAAGCCCTGGCAAATTACTTTGGTGTTTTTATCGATTAAGATGGACATTATTTACCCTCCACTGCTGCAACAACTTGCTGAGCCGCATCAGTCAGGCTGGTCGCAGCAATGATATTCAGGCCGCTGTCCGCCAGTTTCTTGGCGCCCAGTTCGGCGTTGTTCCCTTCCAGGCGCACCACGACCGGGACGTTAACGCCCACTTCAGCCACTGCGCCGATGATGCCGTCAGCGATCAGATCGCAACGTACGATACCACCGAAGATGTTAACCAGAACCGCTTTCACCTTGTCGTCGGACAGGATGATTTTGAACGCTTCGGTCACGCGCTCTTTGGTCGCGCCGCCGCCAACGTCCAGGAAGTTGGCCGGTTCGCCGCCGTGCAGTTTAACGATGTCCATGGTGCCCATCGCCAGACCGGCGCCGTTCACCATGCAGCCGATGTTGCCGTCGAGGGCAACGTAGTTCAGCTCCCACTGAGCCGCACGGGATTCACGCTCGTCTTCCTGGGAAGGGTCACGCATTTCACGCAGTTCAGGCTGACGGAACAGGGCGTTGCCGTCGGCGCCCAGTTTGCCGTCCAGGCACACCAGATCGCCCTGCTTGGTGATCACCAGCGGGTTGATCTCAACCATCGCCAGGTCGCGCTCCAGGAACAGCGTCGCCAGGCCCATGAAAATCTTGGCGAACTGGCTGACTTGCTTGCCGGTCAGGCCCAGTTTGAAGGCCAGCTCACGGCCCTGATAAGGCTGTGGACCCGCCAGCGGATCGATGGTCATTTTGTGGATCAGTTCTGGGGTTTCTTCCGCCACTTTCTCGATTTCCACGCCGCCTTCGGTAGACGCCATGAATACGATGCGACGGGTCGCGCGGTCTACGACGGCGCCCAGGTACAGTTCTTTATCGATGTCGGTCGCCGCTTCAACCAGGATCTGGTTAACCGGCTGGCCCAGCGCGTCAGTCTGGTAAGTCACCAGACGCTTGCCCAACCAGGCTTCCGCGAAAGCACGGATATCTTCTTTGCTGTTGACGACTTTAACGCCGCCCGCTTTACCGCGGCCGCCAGCATGAACCTGACATTTCACCACCCACGGGCCGGAGCCGATTTTGGATGCGGCTTCTTCTGCTTCACGCGGAGTGGTACAGGCGTAACCGGTCGGTGCCGGCATGCCATACCGAGCAAACAGCTGTTTTGCCTGATATTCGTGTAAATTCATGATGTTCTATCCATTCAGTTCTGAAGGTTTTTAGCCGGACCATTATTACGCGGTAAACCGCATGGTTTTCCGGCCACATAGCACAGAGTGCGGGCGCGGCACGCCGCGCCCGGCAAGGGTTACTAGACGTCCAGCAGCAGACGAGCCGGATCTTCCAGCATCTCTTTGACCGTCACCAGATAACCGACGGATTCCTTACCGTCGATCAGGCGGTGGTCATAAGACAGCGCCAGATACATCATCGGCTGGATCACCACCTGACCATTGACCGCCATTGGGCGATCTTTGATGGCGTGCATGCCCAGGATGGCGCTCTGCGGCGGGTTGATGATCGGGGTGGACATCAGCGAGCCGAATACGCCGCCGTTGGTAATGGTGAAGTTACCGCCGGTCAGCTCTTCCACGGTCAGTTTGCCGTCGCGGCCCTTAACGGCCAGCTCTTTGATTTTCTTCTCGATGTCAGCCATGCTCATGGCGTCTACATCGCGCAGTACCGGCGTCACCAAGCCGCGCGGGGTAGAAACCGCGATGCTGATGTCGAAGTAGTTGTGGTAAACCACGTCGGAACCGTCGATCGACGCGTTCACTTCCGGGAAACGCTTCAGCGCTTCAACCACCGCCTTGATGTAGAAGGACATGAAGCCCAGACGCACGCCGTGGCGTTTCTCGAAGGCTTCGCCGTACTGCTTGCGCAGATCCATGATCGGCTGCATGTTGATTTCGTTGAAGGTGGTCAGCATCGCGGTGCTGTTCTTCGCTTCCAGCAGACGCTCGGCGACGCGTTTGCGCAGGCGGGTCATCGGCACGCGTTTTTCGCTGCGGCCGGCCAGAGCCGGCTGCGGTGCGGCTTCAGCGGCGGCGGCCGGTTTGGCGGCGGCGCCGCCTTTGGCCAGGTGCGCTTCCACGTCTTCACGGGTGATGCGGCCACCCACGCCGGTGCCTTTGATGGCGCCGGCATCGAGGTCATGTTCGGCGATCAGGCGGCGAATCGCCGGGCTGAGCGCGTCATTGCTTTCTTCTTCCAGGCTCGCGGTCGCGCGCTGTGCAGGCGTGGACTCTTTCTCCTGGCTCTTCTCGGCGGTCGGTTTGCCGGAGCTGTCGCCTGGGCGAATGCGGCCGAGCAGCTGGCGAGACAGCACGGTCGCGCCCTCTTCTTCCACGATAGCATCGAGAATGCCCGCTTCACTGGCCGGCACTTCCAACACCACTTTGTCGGTTTCGATTTCAACCAGGACTTCATCACGCTGCACGCTGTCGCCCGGTTTTTTGTGCCAGGTGGCTACGGTCGCATCGGCAACCGATTCAGGAAGGTCAGGAACCAGAATATCTACGCTACTCATTTAGCTTTCCCTTAAGTTTTTTATCATCTGCTTGCCGGCCCCTCGGCCGGCAAGCGAGCGAACATTAGTCAATATTCAGCGCGTCATTCACCAGAGCCTGCTGCTGCTTCTGGTGTACGGACATATAGCCCACCGCCGGAGAAGCGGAGGCCGGACGTCCTGCGTAACGTAAAGAAGCCCCGAACGGCACCACTTCACGGAAGTTGTGTTGGCTGCAGTACCAGGCGCCCTGGTTCAGCGGCTCTTCCTGACACCAGACGAAATCATGCACGTGCGAGTATTGCTCCAGCACGGCCTGCACGGCCTGATGCGGGAACGGATACAGCTGCTCGATGCGCACGATGGCCACGTCTTTCTGCTCGTTCTTGCGACGCTGTTCCAGCAGGTCGTAGTAGACCTTGCCGGAGCACAGCACGACGCGCTTGACCGCTTTCGGATCCAAGTCGTCGATCTCGCCGATCGCCGGCAGGAAGGTGCCGTTGGCCAGCTCGTCCAGCGAAGAAATCGCCAGCGGATGACGCAGCAGCGACTTCGGCGACATCACCACCAACGGACGGCGCATACCGCGCAGCGCCTGACGACGCAGCATATGGTAAACCTGCGCCGGCGTAGACGGGACGCACACCTGCATGTTCTGCTCTGCGCACAGCTGCAGATAGCGTTCCAGACGCGCGGAAGAGTGCTCAGGGCCCTGGCCTTCATAGCCGTGCGGCAGCAGCATCACCAGGCCGCACATACGGCCCCATTTTTGCTCGCCGGAGCTGATGAACTGGTCGATAACGACCTGTGCGCCGTTGGCGAAGTCGCCGAACTGCGCTTCCCAGATGGTCAGCGTGCGCGGTTCCGCCGTGGCGTAGCCGTATTCGAACGCCAGCACCGCTTCTTCAGACAGCACGGAGTCCCAGACCTTGAATTCGCCCTGGCCGCTGTGGATGTTCGCCAGCGGAACGTAGACCGAACCGTTTTTCTGGTTGTGCACCACCGCGTGACGGTGGAAGAAGGTGCCGCGGCCGGCGTCTTCACCGGAGATGCGGATTGGAATGCCTTCATCCGCCATGGTGGCGTAGGCCAGCGTTTCGGCGGCGCCCCAGTCGAACGGCTTGTTGCCTGCGGCCATCTCGGCGCGGTCCGCGTAGATTTTCGCCACGCGCGACTGCATTTCGATCGCTTCCGGCACGGTGCTGATGCGGCGGCCCAGCTCCTGCAGGCGCTTCATCTCAACCTTGCTCGGGTACTCTTCGTCCCACTCGTGGTTCAGGTACGGCGACCAGGTGAAGGAGTGCAGGTTCATCGGACGCCACTCTTCAACCACGCAATCGCCGCGGTCGAGCGCATCACGATACAGGTTGACCATTTCCGTGGCATCTTCCAGGCTGGCCACTTTCTGTTCGGTCAGAACGTCAGCGTAGATTTTGCGCGGCGTAGGGTGTTTCTTGATCTTCTGATACATCACCGGCTGGGTGGCGCTCGGCTCGTCGGCCTCGTTGTGCCCATGGCGACGGTAGCAGACCAGATCGATCATCACGTCACGCTTAAAGGTGTTACGGAAATCCAACGCCAGGCGAGTGACGAAGGCCACGGCTTCCGGATCGTCCGCGTTAACGTGGAAGATCGGTGCCTGAACCATTTTGGCGATGTCGGTACAGTATTCGGTAGAGCGCGCATCCAGCGGGTTGGAGGTGGTGAAACCAACCTGATTGTTGATGACGATGCGCACGGTGCCGCCCACTTCGTAGCCGCGAGCCTGAGACATGTTCAGGGTTTCCTGAACCACGCCCTGGCCGGTGATGGCGGCGTCGCCGTGGATGGTGATCGGCAGCACCATGTTGCTGCGCGCTTCGTCCAGACGATCGCGACGGGCGCGTACCGACCCCATGACCACCGGGCTGACGATCTCCAGGTGCGACGGGTTGAACGCCAGCGCCAGGTGAACCATGCCGCCTTCGGTTTCCACGTCGGAGGAGAAGCCCTGGTGATATTTCACGTCACCGGTGCCGAGGTGTTCTTTATGCTTGCCGGCGAATTCGTCGAACAGATCGGCCGGCTTTTTGCCCAGCACGTTGATCAGCACGTTCAGACGGCCGCGGTGGGCCATGCCCAACACCACTTCGCGCGTGCCGTTCTTGCCGGCGTGGCGCACCATCTCTTTGAGCATCGGCACCAGCGCGTCGCCGCCTTCCAGCGAGAAGCGTTTGGCGCCCGGGAATTTGGCGCCCAGGTAGCGCTCCAGGCCCTCCGCCGCGGTCAGCTCGTTCAGGAAACGGCGTTTTTCGTCGGCGGTAAAGCTGGCGCGCCCCACCACCGACTCGATGCGCTGCTGGATCCAGCGTTTCTCTTCGGTGTTGGTGATGTGCATATACTCAGCGCCGATCGACCCGCAATAGGTCTGCTTCAGCGCGGCGTACAGATCGCCCAGCTTCATGGTTTCTTTGCCGATGGCGAAAGAGCCCACGTTGAAGGTTTCCTGGAAATCGGCTTCGGTCAGGTTGTGGTAAGCGGGATCAAGGTCAGGAACTTGCTCGCGCTGCCACAGGCCGAGCGGATCGAGGTTGGCATGCTGATGCCCGCGGAAGCGGAAGGCGTTGATCAGCTGCAGTACCTTGACCTGTTTGGCGTCGGTTTCCGGATCGGTGATGGTGGTGTTGTAGCGCGCGGAGTCTTTCGCCAGGCGGCGGAAGTAATCGCGCGTTTGAGAGTGAAGCTGATCGGGTTTGACACCCGCGGTTGGTAGCTGTTGAAAAATGGAACGCCAGCTATCTTCAACGGAACCCGGATCGGTTAAGAAGTCTTCATAGAGCTGCTCTATGTAAGACTGGTTCGCGCCCGCCAGATAGGAGGAATCCAGCCAGGCCTTCATTGCGCCGTTCTGCATCATGATCCCTTAAGCTTTGAAGCTTTAGTTTTCGCCGTGGTTAACATAATTACCGTGATGAATACGGTTTGCCGTAAAACGGTTCACTCGACGTACTTGCGGCCATGTCGGCCCGATACGTTCTGTTATGGACCTTGCGGTCCCTTACAAGGAACCTCTAAAAACCGGCGGAAGAACCAGGCTGCATAGCGCCGCAGCCGCGGGTCAGTTTTTAGAGGTTCCCTCCCCTATGGGACGTGCGCCGGAAAAGAGCCCGGCGCAGCATCTCATTCCGTTTATGCGCCGCGTTGCAGCAGCATGGACTTGATATGCCCGATCGCACGCGTCGGGTTCAAGCCTTTAGGACATACACTGACACAATTCATAATGCTATGGCAGCGGAAAACACTAAAAGCGTCGTCCAGATCATCTAAACGTTCTTGCGTTTCCGTGTCACGGCTGTCGATCAGGAAGCGATACGCCGCCAACAGACCGGCTGGGCCGATGAACTTGTCCGGGTTCCACCAGAACGATGGGCAAGAGGTCGAACAGCAGGCGCACAGGATGCACTCGTACAGACCGTCCAGCTTGGCGCGCTGCTCCGGCGACTGCAGGTGCTCGCGCGCCGGCGGGTTCTTGCCGTCGTTCAGCAGGTATGGCTTGATCTTTTCATATTGGGTATAGAACTGGCCCATATCCACCACCAGATCGCGCACCACCGGCAGGCCCGGCAGCGGACGGATCACGATCTTGCCGTTGCCTTTGCGCAGCGACGAAACCGGAGTGATGCACGCCAGGCCGTTTTTACCGTTCATGTTCAGGCCGTCGGAACCGCACACGCCTTCGCGGCATGAGCGACGGAACGACAGGGTCGGGTCTTTTTCTTTCAGCTGGATCAACGCATCCAGCAGCATCATGTCACGGCCTTCTTCCGCTTCCAGGGTGTAGTCCTGCATGTGCGGGGCATCGTCGACATCCGGGTTGTAGCGATAAATGGAAAATTCGAGTTTCATCTGTCGATCTCCGCAATTAGTAAGAACGCACTTTCGGCGGGAATGCCGGGCGCAGCTTCGGTTGCATGTTCACTTCGCGGCGCGTCATGCTTTCCGATTGCGGCAGATACAGCGAATGGCACAGCCAGTTGGCGTCATCGCGTTCCGGATAGTCGAAGCGGCTGTGCGCGCCACGGCTCTCGGTACGGAAGTTGGCCGACACGGCGGTGGAATACGCGGTCTCCATCAGGTTATCCAACTCCAGGCATTCGATGCGCTGGGTGTTGAACTCGCTGGAGGTATCGTCCAGGCGTGCGTTCTTCAAACGTTCACGGATCACTTTCAGTTCTTCCAGGCCCTTGGCCATCGCATCGCCTTCGCGGAATACCGAGAAGTTGTGCTGCATGCAAGACTGCAGCGCTTTGCGAATTTCGACCGGGTCTTCGCCGGAACGGGTGTTGTTCCAACGGTTCAGACGATCCAGCGAGGCTTCCACGTCGGAGTCGCTGGCGTCACGGCTCACGCCCTGCTCTTCCAGCGATTCCTGCAGGTGCATGCCGGCGGAACGGCCGAACACCACCAGATCCAGCAGCGAGTTGCCGCCCAGGCGGTTGGCGCCGTGCACCGATACGCAGGCGATTTCGCCCACGGCGAACAGCCCCGGGATCACCACGTCTTCACCTTTCTCGTTCACGGTCAGCGCCTGGCCGGTCACCTTGGTCGGAATGCCGCCCATCATATAGTGACAGGTTGGGATAACCGGGATCGGCTCTTTCACCGGATCGACGTGCGCGAAGGTGCGGGACAGTTCCAGAATGCCCGGCAGACGGGATTCCAGCACCTCTTTGCCCAGGTGATCCAGCTTCAGCTTGGCGTGCGGGCCCCAAGGACCGTCGCAGCCGCGGCCTTCGCGGATTTCGATCATGATCGAACGGGCAACCACGTCGCGGCCCGCCAGATCTTTGGCGTTCGGCGCATAACGCTCCATGAAGCGCTCGCCGTGCTTGTTCAGCAGGTAGCCGCCTTCGCCGCGGCAGCCTTCGGTCACCAGCACGCCCGCGCCGGCGATGCCGGTCGGGTGGAACTGCCACATTTCCATGTCCTGCACCGGCACGCCGGCGCGCAGCGCCATGCCGACACCGTCGCCGGTGTTGATGTGGGCGTTGGTGGTGGACTGGTAAATGCGGCCAGCGCCGCCGGTCGCCAGCACGGTGGCCTTGGCTTTGAAGTAAACCACTTCACCGGTTTCGATGCAGATAGCCGTGGTGCCGACCACCGCGCCGTCCTGGTTTTTCACCAGATCAAGCGCATACCACTCGGAGAAGATGGTGGTGTGGTTTTTCAGGTTCTGTTGATACAGGGTGTGCAGCAGCGCATGGCCGGTACGGTCGGCTGCGGCTGCGGTACGCGCCGCCTGCTCGCCGCCGAAGTTCAGCGACTGGCCGCCGAACGGGCGCTGATAGATGCGGCCGTCGTCCAGACGAGAGAACGGCAGCCCCATGTGTTCCAGTTCCAGAATCGCTTCCGGGCCGGTTTTACACATATATTCGATGGCGTCCTGGTCACCGATATAGTCGGAACCTTTCACCGTGTCGTACATATGCCATTCCCAGTTGTCCTCGTGGCTGTTGCCCAGCGCGACGGTGATGCCGCCCTGTGCAGACACGGTATGGGAACGGGTCGGGAAAACTTTGGACAGCAGGGCACAGGTCGAGCCCGCTTGGGAAATTTGCAGCGCGGCACGCATGCCCGCACCGCCGGCGCCGATTACGACGGCATCAAACTCTCTGACTGGCAGTTTCATTTAAGCACCCCACACTACGATTGTTCCGTACAGTAAATAGACCAGCAACGCGACCACGACAGCCAGCTGCAACACCAGGCGAACCGCCAGCGGCTTGACGTAGTCCGTCAGCACCTGCCACAGCCCGATCCAGGCGTGCACCAGAATCGACAGCAGGGTCAGCAGAGTGAACACTTTCGTAATGGAAGTGGCGAAGAAACCGCGCCAGATGTCATAAGTGAGTTCCGGAGCCGTGACGAAAAAGCCCAGGATATACAGGACGTACAGGGTAATGATGATAGCGGAAGCGCGCAGCAGCAGCCAATCGTGCACGCCGTTGCGCCCTAATGCAGAAACGTTGTTTACCATACGAGGACTCCAGCCAGAACTGACAGCACGACGGTCAGACCGATCGCCACCTGGGCGGAACGGGTGCCGGCGGCCAAACTCTCTTCGATGTAGCCAAAATCCATTAACAAGTGACGGATGCCACCGCAAATGTGATAGGCCAGCGCCGTGAGGATGCCCCAGAATATGAATTTGACGATGAAGCTATTCATGATGGCGGCCGCCTGCAGGAACCCCTCTTGGGAAGAGAGTGACAGGCCCAGCAGCCAGAGGAGGATACCCACGGCAACGAAGGTAATTACGCCAGAGACTCGGTGTAAGATAGACGCTATCGCAGTTACGGGGAACCGGATCGTTTGCAGATCCAAGTTGACAGGTCGTTGTTTTTTCACGTATTTGCCCACACAGCTCTTATTATTTTCCTTCCTCCGGGCCTGGGCGGGGATCAGACAGCGTTAAGAGCCTAAAACCCTTACACGTCACGCGCTCAAACATCAACATCCTCTGTGCTCAAACGGCGCGCATTTATAACGCTGGGTGCTCCTACTTCAGGGTAATCCGGAGACCTGGCGGCAGTATAGGAGGATCACATTCTGATTACAATTCTCATACAACCGCTTTGATAACATTTCCCCCGAACAGTGATTCAGATCACGGATTTCACAATTAGTGCAAAATTAATTATCTGATTTGACAAGAGATCAACATTTCCATTACATATAGGGGCACAAACGGTCCTATGATGCGCTATGGGTCAGCAGATACACTTCCTCCCGGGTTCGAGTTATGCAACAGTGTATTTGGCGAACCTATCCCAATAGCCGTTGTTTCCCGCTCGAGTTTGCCGGCGTCTAAAGCAAATAAAGCACACAAAAACAGATTATTGGGATAGGTTCACATCTCTTCGAACAGCTCATAGGTAAGATTAACAGACTATAACGAATTACTATGAATCGTTAACAACTGGTCACCCGTCTCGTTCGCCTGGTCAGCACTCTGTACCCTACCCGCGCACAGTTGCGCAGTCGCTCACAGAGTTAGCGTCCGCACCATTTTTTTGCGGGCAACCTGCAGAGATTTAAGGTATTTCAGTTGTTAGTGGTTTTTAAAATAAGGCGCTAAGGAGACAGTAAATGACTGATAAGAAAGCGACGCTAACCATTAACGACAGCGAAGCTCCGATCGAACTGGGCGTATTGACACCGACACTGGGCCCCGATGTCCTCGATGTCCGCGCTCTGGGTTCCAAAGGTTATTTCACATTTGATCCCGGCTTTACCTCCACCGCTTCTTGCGAATCCAAGATTACCTTCATCGACGGCGACAAAGGCGTGCTGCTGCACCGCGGCTTCCCTATCGAGCAGCTGGCGAAAGAATCTTCCTACCTGGAAGTGTGCTACATCCTGCTGTACGGCGAGACCCCAACGCCGGAAGAGTTCGAAACCTTCAAGACCACCGTGACCCGCCACACCATGATCCACGACCAGATCACCCATCTGTTCCGTGGCTTCCGTCGCGACTCGCACCCGATGGCGGTGCTGTGCGGCGTGACCGGCGCGCTGGCGGCGTTCTACCACGATGCGCTGGACGTCAACAACGAGCGTCACCGTGAAATCACCGCGTTCCGTCTGCTGTCCAAAATGCCGACCGTGGCCGCGATGTGCTACAAATACTCCCTGGGCCAGCCGTTCGTTTATCCGCGCAACGATCTGTCCTACGCCGGCAACTTCCTGCACATGATGTTCGCCACCCCGTGCGAAGAGTACGTGGTGAACCCGGTACTGGAACGCGCCATGGATCGCATCCTGATCCTGCACGCCGACCATGAGCAGAACGCCTCTACCTCAACCGTGCGCACCGCCGGCTCTTCCGGCGCCAACCCGTTCGCCTGCATCGCGGCCGGCATCGCCTCCCTGTGGGGGCCGGCGCACGGCGGCGCCAACGAAGCGGCGCTGAAAATGCTGGAAGAGATCAAGACCGTCGAGCACATTCCGGAATTCATCAAGCGCGCCAAGGACAAGAACGACTCCTTCCGCCTGATGGGCTTCGGCCACCGCGTGTACAAGAACTACGATCCGCGCGCCACCGTGATGCGCGAGACCTGTCACGAAGTGCTGAAAGAGCTGAACAAGAAGGACGACAACCTGCTGCAGGTGGCGATGGAGCTGGAACACATCGCGCTGAACGACCCGTACTTCATCGAGAAGAAACTGTACCCGAACGTCGACTTCTACTCCGGCATCATCCTGAAGGCGATGGGCATTCCTTCTTCCATGTTCACCGTGATCTTCGCCATCGCGCGCACCATCGGCTGGATCGCCCACTGGAACGAAATGCACGACGAAGGCATCAAAATTGCCCGTCCGCGTCAGCTGTACACCGGCTATGCCGAGCGTGATTTCAAATCCCAGCTGAAAAACAAGTAAGCCGCTTTACCGGCTGAAACGCACAGCGCCGCCCTTTCGGGCGGCGTTTTTTTTGGTTATTTCTGGCAGCCCGGGCACCAATAAAACGGCCGCGACGACAGCTCGGTACGCACGATCATCCCACCGCAGCGTTCACAGGGTTCACCGCTGCGATGAAACACCTTGAAGCGAAACAGCGCGCCATGATGGCGGTTGTCATCCGCCTGCCCGCGCGTCTGGTAGGAAAGGCGCGGCACCGCCAGCAATGCCTCCGCCAGGCGCCGCAGCGCCTCTGGCGCCAGATCCTGTGGTTTGTGCTGCGGCGCCAACTCGGCCTGCCACAGGATTTCGGCGCGCAGATAGTTGCCCAATCCGGCGAGAAACGCCTGATCGAGCAGCATGCCGCTCAGCTGCCGGCGGCGAAAACGCGGCGTCAGCAACCGCTCCACCACATCGTCTACCGTCAGCGACATGTCCAACACGTCAGGGCCGATGCGTTGCAAAAACGGGTGTTGCTCTATTTCCTCGCGCGGCCCGACGGTAATATCGGAAGCGCTGTAGAGCAATATCGCGCGGTGGGCGGTTTCCAGCCGCACCCGCAGATCGCGCTTGGTCTCCGGCGTCTCCCCGGCCGCCGCCACTTTCCACACGCCGTACAGCTGGTTATGGCTGTACATCGTCAGCCCGTTGGAAAAGTGGGTCAGCAGCGCCTTGCCGCGCGGCTCGATGGCGACGATACGCTCGCCGAGCAGACGCTGGCGATAGTGCTTCAACTGGGGAAAAGCGAAATCGACGGCGGTCAGCGGCTGCTCGATCACCGCCGCCGCCAGTTTGTCCGCCGCCCGGCGGATCTCCGGTCCTTCCGGCATAGACCACTCCTTGCGTAGACCCGGCGCAGCCCGATGCGCCGGGGATTCTCTTGATTAATGCGTTGCGCCGCCCGCCACTTTCAGATCGTGTTCCACCTGCAACGCGATGGAAACGGCCAGCTCCAGCGCAAACAGCACCGTCGAGGCCGCCATGCTCGGTGCGCCGGGGTGCGCCGCCGCCTGTTCCGGCAGGTACGGGATATGAATAAACCCGCCCTTCACCTCGCGCTGGCCGCTCAACCGGTGCAGCAGGCCGTACATGACATGGTTGCACACGTAGGTGCCGGCGGTCTGCGAAACGGAGGCCGGAATGCCGGCCTCGCGCATCGAGCTGACCATCGCCTTGATCGGCAAGGTGCTGAAATAGGCCGCCGGACCGCCGGCGACGATCGGCTCATCCACCGGCTGCTGCCCCTGATTATCGGGGATACGTGCGTCGTCGACGTTGATCGCCACCCGTTCAATCGTGATGTCGGTGCGGCCGCCGGCCTGGCCGACAGCCAGCACCATCAGCGGCTGCACCTCGTCGATCGCCGCATTGAGCGCCTCCAGCGCCGCGCCGAACACGCACGGCAGCTGGCGCGCCACAATGCGCGTACCCACCAGCTCCATATCATTGAGCTGCTTCACCACTTCCCAGGAAGGGTTGAGCCGCTCGCCGCCAAACGGCTCAAAGCCGGTAATCAATACTTTTTGCATCCTTACTCCTACAGGAACATCAGGAAATACAGCAGGAACACGTTAACCAATAGCAGCAGCACGCCGGTCGGCACCTGCGCCTTGATCACCGCATTCTTGTCCGGCAGCTCCAGCAGCGCCGCCGGCACAATGTTGAAGTTCGCCGCCATCGGCGTCATCAGGGTGCCGCAATAGCCGGAGAACATGCCGATCGCCGCCATCACCGCCGGGTTGCCGCCGTGTTGCAACACCAGGATCGGAATGCCGATGCCGGCGGTAACGATCGGGAAAGCGGCGAAGGCGTTGCCCATCACCATGGTCAGCACCGCCATACCGATAGCGTAGACCGCCACGGCGATAAAACGGTTATCGACCGCCAGATATTCCTGGGTCAAATGCGAGATCGCAGTGCCAACGCCGGCGACGGTAAACAGCAGCCCCAGCGTGGCGAGGATCTGCGGCAGAATGAACGCCCAGCCGATCGAATCCAGCAGGCGCCGCGCTTCCTGTATCGGCTGCAGCGCCTTCTCATGGGTCATTGTCACCGCGATCGCCAACCCGATCAGGCAGCCGACGGTCATCGAGAACAGGGTAATTAGCGTCGCGTGGTTACCGCTGCCGAATACCGCGTTTTGCAACGCCGGCACGTTGTTGAACAGCAGCACGCCGACCACCGTCACCACCGGGATCGCCAGCGCGGGAATGAACAGCTTGTTGCCCAGGCGCTTGGCGCTCGCCTCGCGCTCCTGCGGCGTCCGCTGGTGATAGCTGCCGAGGCGCACGCCGCCGAAGCCGGCAATCAGGGCCATCACCACCACCACCGCGCCAACGATGATATGCAGCATGCGTTTTTCGTTACTGCCCTCGCCCAGTACATCGCCCAGCAGGCGATAAGTCCAGTCGCCGACCAGGAATACCAGGCCGTACAGCCCCCAAAACAGCCCGGTGGTGATGCGGCGCGGGTTGGCGCGATCGCGCAAGGACATCACCGCCACAATCAGCAGCACCGCGCCGGCCAGCCAGTAAAGGTATTGTTGCTGGAAGTTCATCGCGCTTCCCCCTTCGCCTGCAGCGCCGCCTGATTCAGCTGCGCCAGCTCGGCGCTCAGCTGTTTATCCATCCGATACAGCCGGAACGCGTGGATCAGGAAAGCGAAAATGGCGGTCGGAATGCCCCACAGCGCGATATGCAGCGGCTCGGTCTGAATGCCGCCGGACTCCAGCATAAAGTTATGCATGAAGATGATCGCACCGAAGGCCACGAAGATATCCTCGCCGAAGAACAGCCCGACGTTGTCGGTAGCGGCCGACATGGCGCGCAGGCGGTGGCGGGTACGCTCCGGCAGCTCGCCGTAGCGGTTTTCCGTCGCCCCTTCCGCCATCGGCGCCAGCAGCGGCCGCACCATCTGCGGATGCCCGCCCAGGCTGGTCAGCCCCATCGCCGCGGTGATCTCGCGCACGAACAGGTACACGATCAGCAAACGGCCGGCGGTGGCGCTTTTGATCTTGGCGATCCACGCCTGCGCCCGCTCTTTAAGCCCGTGACGTTCCAGCAGGCCGATCACCGCCAGCGGCAGCAGCAGGATCAGCGGCAGGTTTCGGGTATTGAGAAAGCCCTCGCCGAGCTTTTCCAGAATGACGTCCAGCGGCATCAGCGCCGCCAGACCGGTAATGATGCCGGCGGCGATCACCACCAGCACCGGATTGAAACGCAATACAAACCCGACCACGATCGCGGCGATGCCGATCAGTGGCCAGAGATTCACGGCCTGTTCCATAGTCTTCCCTCGATATTTTCTAATAATTTTTTGTTTGTGATGTTGTGTCTTGCTTTACTGCTCTGCGCTGACGCGGATGCCTTGTTGAACAAAACTGTCCCGCAGCTTGCGCGCATACGCCAGCGCATGCTCGCCGTCCCCGTGCAGGCAGACGGTCTCCGCCTGTACGGCGGTCCAAACGCCATCGACGCTGCGCACCCGGTGATGGCGCACCATCTCCAGGGTTTGCGCCAGCGCCTGTTCGTCATCCTCGATCAATGCCCCCGGCAAACCGCGCGGCACCAGCGTGCCGTCGGCCTGATAACCGCGATCGGCGAACACCTCCTGCCGGGTGGTCAGACCGAGCCGTTGCCCGGCGCGGATCAGCTCGCTGCCGGCCAGCCCCACCAGCCGCAGCGCCGGATCGACCGCCTGCACCGCCCGGGCGATGGCTTCCGCCAGCGCCGGCTCAACCGCCGCCTGGTTGTACAGCATGCCGTGCGGCTTAACGTGCACCATCACCCCGCCCTCGGCGCGGGCGATGGCCGCCAGCGCCCCGAGCTGATACACCACCTGCGCGTACACCGTTTCCGGCGGCAGCTGCATGCGAGTGCGGCCGAAATTCTCCCGATCGGGAAAACTCGGGTGGGCGCCGATCGCCACGCCGTACTGCAATGCCCAGCGCACCGACTGACGCATGGTCTGCGCATCGCCGGCGTGGAAGCCGCAGGCGATGTTGGCCGAACTCACCAATTGCAACAGCGCCTGGTCGTTGGCGCAGCCTTCGCCGAGATCGGCGTTCAAATCAACGATCATGTAACCCCCAGGCAATCTGTCGAAGGAAAAGATCCTGCTCGGACTTGGCGCGCTGCGCCTCGGCCAGTGAACAGAGAACGAAATGGATCGGTTCGCCGAGACGGATCTGCGCCAAATGGTAAAGATCGGCTTCGATCACGCAGGCAATGCGCGGGTAACCGCCGGTGGTTTGCGCATCGGCCATCAGCACGATCGGCTGGCCGTTGTGCGGCACCTGCACCACGCCGGGCAGCAGGCCGTGCGACAGCATCTCGCGGCCGGTGGTGCGCGCCAGCGGCGTGCCGCCGTGCAAACGGTAGCCCATGCGGTTGCTCTGCGGGCTGAGCTGCCAGGCGGTACGCCAGAACGTCTCCTGTGCCTCTTCGCTGAATTCAGCGTACTCCGGCCCCGGCAACGCGCGGATGCGGTTGGTGAACAGCAGTTGCTTCACGCCGCAGGAATGTTGCGGTTCAGCGGCGGATTTACCCAGCGGCAACCGATCGCCGTCCTTCAGATTACGCCCCTCGCATCCGCCAAAGGCGGCTTTCATGTCGGTGCTGCGCGAGCCCAGCATTTCCGGCACGGCGATACCGCCGGCGATCGCGAGATAACTGCGCATGCCGCGCTTCGGCGTGCCCAGCACCAGACGCTGCCCCTTTTTCACCGGGTAGCGCCAGCCGGTCCACAGCGGCTTACCGTCCAGCTGCGCGTCGCAGCCGGCGCCGGTCAGGGCGATCCAGCCGGGACGGGTAAACTCGGCGCTGAACTGGCCGAGCGTGATCTCCAGCCCGGCGGCCTCCGGCGCGTTGCCCACCAGCAGGTTGGCGATCTTCAGCGCCGGTTGATCCAACGCGCCGCCGGTACTGATGCCCAGACGGCGAAATCCTTCACGGCCCAAATCCTGCACCGTGGTATAGATGCCGGCGCGCAGAATAATCAGCATACGCCCTCCTTCTGCGGCACAAAGCGTACGCTATCGCCCGGGCGCAGCAGCGTCGGCGGCATTTCATGCGGATTGAACAGCGCCAGCGGCGTGCGGCCAATCAGCTGCCAGCCGCCGGGCGTCACCAGCGGATAGATGCCGGTCTGGCCGCCGCCGATGCCGACGGAGCCGGCCGCCACCGCCAGACGCGGTTCAGCGCGGCGCGGCGTCGCCAGTTGTTCCGGCATGCCGCCCAAATAGGAAAAGCCCGGCTGAAAGCCGAGGAAATAGACCACATAGGCCGCCGCCGCGTGGCATTCCACCACCTGTTGCGGCGTCATGCCGGTATGACGCGCCACCTCATCCAGGTCGGGGCCCTGTTCCCCGCCGTAGATAACCGGAATATCCACCTGACGCGATTCCGGCGTCAGGCGCTCTTTGCTCTCCCACCCCTGCTGCAGCAATGCCAGCATCGCTTCGGCGTCGGCCTGCGGCGTATGCAGCAGCAGCGTCAGGTTATTCATCCCCGGCACCACTTCCCGCACGTCGGGATGGTGATTCAGCTTTTCCGCCAGCGCCCAAATGCGCTGCTGGCTCGGTAACGTCACCGGCGGCGACAGTTCAAGCACTACCGCTCTTTCACCCAACAGGTAATAACGTGCTTGTTGCACCCTTATTCTCCTTATTATCGCGCTGAAAAACACACCAGTTATGCGTGACGCGGCCCCGGCTGTCAATAGAACGCAACCATAAGGAAAATAAGGAAATAGCGCGGTAAAAGGATTCAGCCGGCGCGCAGGCCGGGCTGGATCCGGGGAAGAAAAAGATCAGGCGGGATTCGGGATATCGATAAAGGTCACATCAAAGCCGTGGTGCTGGGCCAGCCAGTCCCCCAACGCCTTCACGCCGCCGCGCTCGGTGGCGTGGTGACCGGCGGCGAAGAAATGCACGCCCATTTCGCGCGCGCTGTGAATGGTCTGCTCAGAGACTTCACCGCTGATGAACGCATCGACGCCGAAGCGCGCCGCGCTGTCGATAAAGCCCTGGCCGCCGCCGGTGCACCAGGCCACTCGGCGAATATGCTCAGGCGCGTTATCGCCGCAGTGCAGCACCGCGCGCCCCAGCCGGCTTTCGATGCGCTGTTGCAGCGCTTCGCCGGTCAGCGGCTGTTCGAATTCCCCGTGCGGCACCAGCGGCTCGATTTCACCAATCACCCGAATGCCCAGCGCCTGCGCCAGCTGCGCGTTGTTGCCCAGCACCGGATGCGCGTCCAGCGGCAAATGATAGCCGTACAGGTTGATGTCGTGGGTCAACAGCGTTTTCAGGCGGTTGCGCTTCATGCCGCGCACCGCCGGCGCCTCGTTTTTCCAGAAATAGCCGTGATGCACGATAATCGCGTCGGCCTGATGCGCCACCGCGGCGTCCAGCAGCGCCTGACAGGCGGTGACGCCGGTCACGATGCGCTGTACATGCGCACGCCCCTCTACCTGCAAACCGTTGGGGGCGTAGTCCTGAAACGCCGCGGCGTTCAGTTCCGTGTTGATCAGTTGTTCCAGATCGAGGTTACGCATTCTCTTCTCTCTTCATAGTCAAAATGTCTGCCGGTCGCCCTGCGCCATCAGGATGAATTTCACCCCCAGATCGTTGCCCTGCGCCAGCTGCTGCGCAATGGCGGCGCGCGTGTCTTCGCCCTGCTTCAAGCTGGGCTTGATGTGGCTGATCACTACCGGCAGACCGTTCAGCGAGCCTTCACCGCCGCTGTACTGCGTCAGGTTCTTCAGCTCCTTCAGCAGCCAGGCCGGCGTCAGATGGCCGTACAGATGTTTGTCCTCCACCCCGTTGGGGTAAGAGGTTTCGATAATCATGCCCTTGAGCTTTTTCTGCTCGACAAGCGGCCCCAGCACGCGCCAGACGGTATCGAGATCGCGCGACTGCTCCACCTTATCCGGCCCGGTATCGCCGAAATAGGCGAAGAACTCGTTGCCGTTGGAAATCAGCAGCATCGACGACGGGTAGCGATCGTGGCTGAGCGGATACATCACGCCGGTCAACCCGGTCAGTCCGAGGGTAAACCGCTGCTGCGGCCGCACCGTTTGCAGCCGGTAGGTGCCCAGCCGCGCACCATTGCCGGCATCGGTAAAGTTCGGCCAGGCCTTCCAGTTAAAGTAATGGTTGCGCAGGGTCAGCACGGTGTCCGCCTGGGCGTAAACGGTTTTTTTATTGTCTTCCGGCGAGCCGACGATCAGCCCCGCCACGTGGTCCAGATGGCCGTGGCTGATAAAGTAGCTGCCGATCAACTGCCGAAACACGTAGCCCTGCGGCGTATAAGGCGCGGCCAGCTCGGGCGTCACCTGCGGGAAGCTGCCCTTCTCCAGCCCTTTGGCGATGCCCGGCAGCAGCGAACCGGCGTCCAGCGCCACATACTGCGGCTGATTGTCGCTGCGGATCAGGTAGGAAGTCAGGTTGCCGTCGCTGACGCCGCCGTCGACGCCCAGCGCCACCACGTCAAAGCCGGCGATCGCCAGCGCGGAATAGCCGCTCAGGCACAGGGCCAGCACCTTTTTCATCATTGCGTCGCTCCTTGCAGTTGCCTCAAGACTCTCCCCGTTTCGCCGCCTCGAACGCCGCCAGCGTCTCCAGGCGGGCTTGCTTATGATCGACGATCGGCAGCGGGTAATTCAGCACGCATGGCTGCTTTTCCGCCCAGCGGTGGGGATGATGGATGTCATTGTCGGGCACATCCGCCAGTTCCGGCAACCATTTACGGATAAAAGTGCCTTGTGGATCAAAACGTTCACCCTGGGTGGTCGGGTTGAAGATGCGGAAATACGGCGCGGCGTCGGTGCCGGTGGAAGCCGCCCACTGCCAGCCGCCGTTGTTGGCCGCCAGATCCCCGTCCAGCAGTTGCGACATGAAGTAGCGCTCCCCGGCGCGCCAGTCGATCAGCAGATCCTTCACCAGGAAACTGGCGCTGATCATGCGCAGCCGGTTATGCATCCAGCCGGTAGCGTTCAGCTGGCGCATGGCGGCATCGACGATCGGATAGCCGGTCTCGCCCCGCTGCCAGGCCTGCAGCTTCGCCGCGTCATCGCACCAGCGCACTTTGTCCGTCCAGGCGATAAACGGCCGATGGCGGCACAGCTCGGGATAGGCCACCAGCAGATGGCGGTAGAACTCGCGCCAAATCAGCTCGTTCAGCCAGGCGAAAGCGCCGCTCTCGCGATCTTCCAGCAGCTGCAGGCATTCGGCGCGCAGGCGGTTAAAACACTGGCGCGGCGACAGCGCGCCGATCGCCAGATAAGGCGACAGGCTGCTGGTGCCGGCGATGGCGGGCAGATCGCGCTGGCGAAGGTAATCCTGCACTTGCTCACGACAAAAGGCGCGCAGCCTCTGTAGCGCGGCCTCCTCGCCGGCGGGATAGTCATTCCCGATGTCCGCCGCGGGATAATCGAACGCCGCCGGCGCTTCAGGCGCTGGCAACGCGCCATCGGCACGGATCTTCGGCGCCGGCAGGCAGCTCACGTCGGACTCAGTCAGGCGCTGAATAAAGGCGTTGCGAAACGGCGTATAAACCTTGTACATCTCGCCGCCGCCGGTTAGCACGCTGCCCGGCGGCAACAGCAGGCTGTCATCAAAACCGTGGCACGTTACCCGTCCATTCAACTGCTGCTCCAGCCGCGCATCGCGTCGCCGTTCATTCAGTTCGTACTGGCGGTTGTAAAACAGCGCGTCCACCTGCTCTCGCCGGCAATAGTCTGCCAGCCAGTCGATCGATGCAGCAAAGTCCGAACAGGCATGGCAATGCAGCGCAATGCCCTTTTGCGCCAGCGCCTGCTGTACCGCCCGCAGGCTGGCGTGGATCAGCGCCGCCTGCCGCGGCGCCATCTCATGCTGCCGCCACTGCTGCGGGGTGGCGATAAACACCGCCAGCACCCGGGCTTTGGGATCGCTGCAGGCAGCATGCAACGCTTTGTTGTCGGTGATACGCAGATCGTTACGCAACCAGACCAGATGCGTGGTCATAAAATTCCCTTGTCAATCAATGGCCGTAACGCAAACGCAGCGCCTCCGGATAAGGTTCGAAATAGCGTTGTTCCGCCAGATAACTGTCGGGGTATTCCGCCATGTAATGCTTAAGCAAGGCGATCGGCGCCAGCAGCGGCTGCATGCCCTGCCGGTAGCGGTCGATCAGGTGCGCCAGCTCCTGGCGCTGCGCCGCGCTGAGCTGGCGGCGGAAGTACCCCTGCACGTGCATCAGCACGTTGGTATGGTTGCGGCGCGTCGCCTTGTGCGCCAACAGCGCCATCAGGCGGCTGCGATATTCCACGGCGAAGGCCTCCAGCGAGTCCCAGCGATGAATGTCGGCGACGAAACGCCCCAGTTCGCGGTACGCCGGCTGCGAATGCGCCAGCAGCGACAGCTTGTAGCGGCTGTGAAACGCGATCAGCCCGCCGCGGGTCAGCCCCTGGCGCCACAGCATATTCAACTCATACAGCGCGTACACCCGTTCAATGAAGTTTTCCCGCAATGCCGCATCCTGCAATCGTCCGTCTTCTTCCACCGGCAGCCACGGCATCTGACGCAGCAGTTCGGCGGTAAACAGCCCGACGCCGTTTTTACGCGAGTCCTTGCCGTTCTCACTGTAGACCCGCACCCGCTCCAGGCCGCAGCTCGGCGACTTGGCGCAGACGATATAACCGCACAGGTGCTGCAACGCGGCCACGCGCTGCGCGGAGAAACTGCGCATCTCCTCGGTCAGATCCACGCCGGCGTCGTTGCTGTAGCGCATCGCCGGCCAGGGCTGCGCCTGTTTCACCAGGCGCAGCGCCGGGCGCGGCGTGGGCAGGCCGATCGCCATTTCCGGGCATACGGGCTCAAAGCGCACATAGGGCGCCAACTGTTCCACCGCGAAGGCCAGCCGCTTGTGGCCACCGTCGAAACGCACCGCGTCGCCCAGTAAACAGGCGCTGATGCCGATAGGGATCTTGTCACTCATACCGTTCTCTCGTGGTGTTGGTCGATGGGGAAAGTGTAGAAGAATGGCTTGCCAAATACGACCTTGCGCTTGACGGCAGCGGGCTTGGGGCATAAAAAAACCCCCGCCGCAGGGCGAGGGTTGTTCGTGAATCGGCAGCGACTCAGTAGAAATCGCAGGACGCCAGTTCCGCCTGCTGCAGCCAGACCGGCTTATCGCTGGTTTTTGACCAGACGCGGTGCAGGTAGCTGTAAAAACGCCCGCGATCGCTGCGGAACAGCATCACCGGCAGAGCCAAAATGCCCGCGATAACCACTGCGCTGCGGCGCAGGAGAATCCGATGCAGTGAATAAGCGTGATAGGTCGTAGACATGCGAACCTCCTTAAAAACGCCTGCCGTTGATTTGTCAGGGAAAACGGCGTCGGCGTATCAAATGAACAATCGGTAATTTGGTAACTGGACAAAATTTTAGCGCACTTGATGAAAGTTTACTACTCATCCGACCACTAAATCGCACAAAAAATCGCTAATCACCGCAGCGATTCGTAATTTTGTTACAATCAAGTTAATTTTTAACTAAACATGGGTTACATTGTGGTTATTATTCGGTTCTTCATCCCACGCCCCAGCCCCGGCTTATTCACACATCAGGCGCAATCTCGCCGCAAGCAGGTTGCCTGAAACGGCCAATTTCCGCTGAAATTTCAGCCATTTTTATACTTTTTTTACACCCGCCCGCGCGATTTTTTCATCTTCTTTCTACCCCGCTCCCTACACTGCCTCTATCAAAAACAACACCTCTGGAGGTGTCCCGTGAGTTTCAGCGTTATTGGTGGTGCGCTGTTGGTTCTGCTGCTGTTGGCCTATCTGGTCTACGCCCTGTTTAACGCGGAGGATTTCTGATGGCGGCTTCAGCCTTTTTACTGATCGCCAGTTTCCTGTTGGTGCTTCTGCTGCTGGCCCGGCCGCTGGGCGGTTTTATGGCGCGCCTGATCGAAGGTGAGCCGCTGCCTGCGCTGCGCGCAGTGGAAGCCGGCGTCTGGCGCGCCTGCGGCATCCGCCCCACCGAGATGAACTGGTGGCAGTACGCGCTGGCGATCCTGGCGTTTAACCTGCTCGGCCTGGCGCTGCTGTTCGCCCTGCTGATGGCGCAGGGCTCGCTGTCGCTCAACCCGCAAGGCTTCCCTGGCCTCTCCTGGGATCTGGCGCTCAACACCGCCGTCAGCTTCGTCACCAACACCAACTGGCAAGCCTACAGCGGTGAAAGCGCCCTCAGCTATTTCAGCCAGATGGCCGGGCTGGCGGTGCAGAACTTCGTTTCCGCCTCCACCGGCATCGCCGTGGCCTTTGCGCTGATCCGCGCCTTTACCCGCCGCGCCGGCAAGACCGTCGGCAACGCCTGGGTCGATCTGTTCCGCATCACGCTGTATGTGCTGCTGCCGATCGCGCTGCTGATCGCCCTGTTCTTCGTCAGCCAGGGCACGCTGCAAAACTTCCTGCCTTACCTGCACGTCACCACGCTCGAAGGCGCGCAGCAGACGCTGCCGATGGGGCCGGTCGCTTCGCAGGAAGCGATCAAGATGCTCGGCACCAACGGCGGGGGGTTCTTCGGCGCCAACTCGGCGCACCCGTTCGAAAACCCGACCGTGCTGACCAACTTCGTGCAGATGCTGGCCATCTTCCTGATCCCCTGCGCGCTGTGCTTCTCCTTCGGCCAGCTGGCCGGAGAAAACCGTCAGGGCCACGCGCTGATCTGGGCGATGGCGCTGATCTTCGTGGTGGCGGTGGTGGTGGTGATGGTTGCCGAGCTGGCGGGCAACCCGCACCTGAGCGCGCTGGGCGCCGACAGCAACATCAATATGGAAGGCAAAGAGTCGCGCTTCGGCATTCTCGCCACCAGCCTGTTCTCGGTGGTGACCACCGCCGCGTCCTGCGGGGCGGTCAACGCCATGCACGACTCCTTCACCGCGCTGGGCGGCATGGTGCCGATGTGGCTGATGCAGATCGGTGAAGTGGTGTTCGGCGGCGTCGGCTCCGGCCTGTACGGCATGCTGCTGTTCGTACTGCTGACGGTGTTTATCGCCGGTCTGATGATCGGCCGCACCCCGGAATATCTGGGCAAGAAGATCGACGTTTACGACATGAAGATGACCGCGCTGGCGATCCTGGTCACGCCGACGCTGGTGTTGCTGGGCAGCGCGCTGGCGATCGGCACCGACGCGGGCCGCGCCGGCATCCTCAATCCGGGCGCCCACGGCTTCAGCGAAGTGCTGTATGCCCTGTCCTCCGCCGCCAACAACAACGGCAGCGCCTTCGCCGGGTTGAGCGTCAATACGCCGTTCTACAACCTGCTGCTGGCCTTCGCCATGTTCGTCGGCCGCTTCGGGGTGATCCTGCCGGTGCTGGCGATCGCCGGTTCGCTGAGCGCCAAGCCACGCCAGCCGGCGGGCAACGGCACCCTGCCAACCTATGGGCCGCTGTTTATCGGCCTGCTGATCGGCACCGTGCTGCTGGTGGGCGCGCTGACCTTCGTGCCGGCGCTGGCGCTGGGCCCGGTGGCCGAGCATTTGCAGCTTTGGCTGGCAAACTAACCGACGTCACAGAGAGAGAATAAGAGATGACTCGCAAACAACGCGCGCTGTTTGAACCGGCTCTGGTGCGCACCGCGCTGATCGATGCGGTGAAAAAACTGGATCCTCGCGTTCAATGGCGCAACCCGGTGATGTTCGTGGTGTATATCGGCAGCCTGCTGACCACCGCTATCTGGCTGGCGATGCTCACCGGCCAAACCGACGGCGCCGCCGCCTTTACCGGCAGCGTCTCCCTGTGGCTGTGGTTCACCGTGCTGTTCGCCAACTTCGCCGAGGCGCTGGCCGAAGGCCGCAGCAAGGCCCAGGCGGAAAGCCTGAAGGGCACCAAGAAAACCAGCTGGGCGAAAAAACTGGCCGGCCCGCGCCGCGACGGCGCCACGGAGAAAGTGGCCGCCGAGAGCCTGCGCAAAGGCGATATCGTGCTGGTGGAAGCCGGCGATACCATCCCGTGCGACGGCGAAGTGCTGGAGGGCGGCGCTTCGGTGGATGAAAGCGCCATCACCGGCGAATCCGCGCCGGTGATCCGCGAGTCCGGCGGCGACTTCTCTTCGGTCACCGGCGGCACCCGCGTGCTGTCCGACTGGCTGGTGGTGCAGTGCAGCGTCAACCCGGGGGAAACCTTCCTCGATCGCATGATCGCCATGGTGGAAGGTGCCAAGCGCCGCAAAACGCCGAACGAGATCGCGCTGACCATCCTGCTGGTGGCGCTGACCATCGTGTTCGTGTTGGCCACCGCCACCCTGTTCCCGTTCTCGCAATACAGCGTCGAGGCGGCCGGCAGCGGCAGCGTGGTCACCATCACCGTGCTGGTCGCGCTGCTGGTTTGCCTGATCCCCACCACCATCGGTGGCCTGCTGTCCGCCATCGGCGTGGCCGGGATGAGCCGCATGCTCGGCGCCAACGTGATCGCCACCAGCGGCCGCGCGGTGGAAGCCGCCGGCGACGTGGACGTGCTGCTGCTGGATAAAACCGGCACCATCACGCTGGGCAACCGCCAGGCTTCGGAGTTCCTGCCGGCGCCGGGCGTGAAAGAGCAAGAGCTGGCGGATGCCGCGCAGCTGGCCTCGCTGGCGGACGAAACGCCGGAAGGCCGCAGCATCGTGGTGTTGGCCAAACAACGATTCAACCTGCGCGAGCGCGATCTGCAGGCGCTGAACGCCACCTTCGTGCCCTTCTCCGCCCAGACCCGCATGAGCGGCGTCAACGTGCAGGAGCGCATGATCCGCAAAGGCGCAGTGGATGCCATTCGCCGTCACGTCGAATCCAATCAGGGGCACTTCCCGCGGGCGGTGGACGATCTGGTGGAAAGCGTGGCGCGCACCGGCGGTACACCGCTGGTGGTGGCGGAAGGCGCCCGGGTACTGGGCGTGGTAGCGCTGAAGGATATCGTCAAGGGCGGCATTAAGGAACGCTTCAATGAGCTGCGCAAGATGGGCATCAAAACGGTGATGATCACCGGCGATAACCCGCTGACTGCGGCGGCGATCGCCGCCGAAGCCGGGGTGGACGACTTCCTGTCGGAAGCCACGCCGGAAGCCAAGCTGGCGCTGATCCGCCAGTATCAGGCGGAAGGCCGTCTGGTAGCGATGACCGGCGACGGCACCAACGACGCCCCGGCGCTGGCGCAGGCCGATGTGGCGGTGGCGATGAACTCCGGCACCCAGGCCGCCAAAGAGGCGGGCAACATGGTCGATCTGGATTCCAACCCGACCAAGCTGATCGAAGTGGTGCATATCGGCAAACAGATGCTGATGACGCGTGGCTCGCTGACCACCTTCAGCATCGCCAACGACGTGGCCAAGTACTTCGCCATCATTCCGGCGGCGTTCGCGGCCACCTATCCGCAGCTGAACGCGCTGAACGTGATGCACCTGCACTCCCCCGCCTCCGCCATCATGTCGGCGGTGATCTTCAACGCCCTGGTGATCGTGTTTCTGATCCCGCTGGCGCTGAAAGGGGTGAGCTACAAACCGATGAGCGCCGCGGCTCTGCTGCGCCGCAACCTGTGGCTGTATGGGGTCGGCGGTCTGCTGGTGCCGTTCATCGGCATCAAACTGATCGACCTGATCCTGGTCGCGCTGCACGTCGCCGGTTAACCATTGAGGGAAATGAACATGACGTATTTACGACCTGCGCTGGTGATGTTGATCCTGCTGACTCTGATCACCGGCATCGCCTATCCGCTGCTGACCACCGGGCTGGCGCAGCTGCTGTTTTCGGGCGCGGCCAACGGTTCGCTGCTGTACCAGGGCGACAAGGCGGTCGGCTCTGCGCTGATCGGCCAGAACTTCACGCGCGCCGACTATTTCTGGGGCCGCCCGTCGGCGACCGGCGATTCGGCTTATAATCCACAGGCCTCCGCCGGCAGCAACCTGGCGGCCACCAACCCGGCGCAGGATAAGGCTATCGCCGAACGCGCGGCGCAGCTGCGCCAGGCCAATCCGGCCATGAGCGGCCCGATCCCGGTGGATCTGCTGACCGCCTCCGGCAGCGGGCTGGATCCGCAGATTTCGATCGCCGCGGCGCGGTATCAGCTGGCGCGGGTCGCGGCGGCGCGTCATCTGCCGCCGGAACAGGTCGCCAAACTGATCGAAGACAACACCGATCGGGCCACGCCCAACTTCATGGGGGAATCGGTGGTCAACGTGCTGAAGCTGAACCTGGCGCTGGATGCGTTGAAGTAGCGCGCCGTATTCAGCATAGTGATAGGGTTCGGCATGCCGAACCCCTTTTTGCTTGGTAACACAAGGAATTGTCATGGTCGAAGAAGAACAGCAGCGTCCCGATCCCGATAGCCTGCTGGCGCTGGCCAATGAAAAACCGCGCGGCCGGTTGAAGGTATTCTTCGGCGCCTGCGCCGGCGTGGGCAAAACCTATGCCATGCTGCAGGAGGCCCAGCGTTTGCGCGCTCAGGGGCTGGACGTGCTGGTCGGCGTGGTGGAAACCCACGGCCGCAGCGAGACCGCCGCCCTGCTCGACGGCCTGGCGCTGTTGCCGCAAAAGCGCATCCAGCATCGCGGCCGGCTGGTGCATGAATTCGATCTCGACGCCGCGCTGGCGCGCCATCCGGCGCTGATCCTGATGGATGAACTGGCGCACAGCAACGCTCACGGTTCGCGCCACCCCAAACGCTGGCAGGATGTGGAAGAGCTGCTGGACGCCGGCATCGACGTGCTGACTACCGTCAACGTGCAGCATTTGGAAAGTCTGAACGACGTGGTGGGCGGCGTGACCGGCGTGCGGGTGCGCGAAACGGTGCCCGACCACGTGTTTGACGAGGCCAGCGAAGTGGTGCTGGTCGATCTGCCGCCGGACGATCTGCGCCGGCGGCTGCACGAAGGCAAAGTGTATATTCCCGGCCAGGCCGAGCGCGCCATCGAGCATTTTTTCCGTAAAGGCAACCTGATCGCCCTGCGCGAGTTAGCGCTGCGCCGCACCGCCGATCGGGTCGATGACCAGATGCGCGAGTTTCGCGACACCCAGGGGCGCGAGAAAGTGTGGCACACCCGCGACAGCATTCTGCTGTGCGTCGGCCACAACAGCGGCAACGAAAAGCTGGTGCGCATCGCCGCCCGCCTGGCGGCGCGGCTCGGCTGCCACTGGCATGCAGTCTATGTGGAAACCCCCAAGCTGCACCGGCTGCCGGAAAACCAACGCCGCGCCATTCTGCGTGCGCTGCGGCTGGCGCAGGAGCTGGGCGCCGAAACCGCCACCCTGGCCGATCCGTCCGAAGAGCGCGCGGTGCTGCGCTACGCCCGCGAACATAACCTCGGCAAAATCATCATCGGCCGCCGCAGCGAGCAGCGCTGGAAGCTGCGCGGTAGCTTCGCCGATCGCCTCGGCAGACTGGGCCCGGATCTCGATCTGGTGATCGTCGCGCTGGACAGCGACGCCGCACCGCCGCCGCCGGGCAAGGAGCACGACGGCCGCAGCTTCAATGAGAAATGGCGCATGCAGCTGCGCGGCTGTGCGGTGGCGGTGGCGCTGTGCGCACTGATCACCCTGCTCTCGCAGTGGCTGCTGCCGGGCTTCGATCAGGCCAACCTGGTGATGGTCTACCTGCTCGGCGTGGCGATCGTCGCGCTGTTCTTCGGCCGCTGGCCATCGGTGCTGGCGGCGGTGATCAACGTCGCCAGTTTCGATCTGTTCTTCGTCCAGCCCGAATGGTCGTTCGCCGTCAGCGATATGCAGTATCTGCTGACCTTCGGCGTGATGCTCGCCGTCGGCATCATCATCGGCAACCTGACCGCCGGGGTGCGTTATCAGGCCCGGGTGGCGCGCTACCGCGAGCAGCGGGCGCGCCATCTGTACGAAATGTCACGCGGGCTGAGCCGCGCGCTGACCGTGGCCGACATCGCCAACACCAGCCGTCATTTCCTCTCCAGCAGCTTCCAGGCGAAAACCGTGCTGCTGCTGCCGCAGGAAGACGGCCGGCTGCAGCAAATGATCGGCGAGGAAGGCGGTCTGCTGTCGGTAGACGAAGCCATCGCGCGCTGGAGTTTCGATAAAGGCTTGCCGGCCGGCGCCGGCACCGACACCCTGCCCGGAGTGCCTTACCAACTGCTGCCGCTCAATACCCCCAAACAGACCTTCGGCCTGTTGGCGATCGAGCCCAACAACCTGCGCCAGCTGATGGTGCCGGAACAACAGCGGCTGCTGCAAACCTTCGCAGTGCTGATCGCCAGCGCGCTGGAACGGCTGCACCTGGCGCGCAGCGCCGAAGAAGCCAAGCTGGACGCCGAACGCGAACAGCTGCGCAACTCGCTGCTGGCGGCGCTGTCGCACGATCTGCGCACCCCGCTGACCGTGCTGTTCGGCCAGGCGGAAATTCTCACGCTGGACCTGGCGGCCGAAGGCTCCAATCACGCCACCCAGGCCAGCCAGATCCGCCAGCAGGTGCTGAGCACCACCCGGCTGGTGAACAACCTGCTGGATATGGCGCGCATCCAGTCCGGCGGTTTCAGCCTGCGTAAAGAGTGGCAGTCGCTGGAAGAGATCGTCGGCGCCTCGCTGCACATGCTGGAGCCGCTGCTCAGCCAGCATCCGATCGTGGTCGAACTGCCGCCGGAACAGATCCTGGTCAACTGCGACGGCAGCCTGCTGGAACGGGTGTTCACCAACCTGTTGGAAAACGCCAATAAATACGCCGGCGCCGAGGCCACCATCGGCATTCGCGCCCGCACGCTGCCCGAGTGGCTGGAAGTCGAGGTCTGGGATAACGGCCCCGGCATCCCCGCCGATCAGCTGCAGCTGATTTTCGACAAGTTTTCACGCGGCAATAAAGAGTCGGCGATCCCCGGCGTCGGCTTGGGGTTAGCCATTTGCCGTGCCATTATTGAAGTGCATGATGGCCGCATCTGGGCGGAAAACGGCGCCAACGGCGGCGCCAGCTTCCGCTTCGTGCTGCCGCTGGAAAAACCGCCCGAGATCGACGGCGATGCCTTCGATCTGTAATCAACGCAGGGGAAACGTGAGCATAACGCCAACCAACATTCTGATTGTTGAAGATGAAAAAGAGATCCGCCGCTTCGTGCGCACCGCGCTGGAGAGCGAAGGCCTGCGGGTGTTTGAAAGTGAAACCCTGCAGCGTGGGCTGATTGAGGCCGGCACGCGCAAACCGGATCTGATCATCCTGGATTTGGGCTTGCCGGATGGCGACGGGCTGAGCTACATCCGCGATCTGCGGCAGTGGAGCGCCATTCCGGTGATCGTGCTGTCGGCGCGCAACGCCGAAGAGGACAAGATCGCCGCGCTGGACGCCGGCGCCGACGACTATCTCAGCAAACCGTTCGGCATCGGCGAACTGTTGGCGCGGGTGCGAGTCGCGCTGCGCCGTCACTCCGCCAGCCAGCAGGAAAGCCCGCTGGTGAGCTTTTCGGCGATCACCGTCGATCTGGTGAATCGCCGGGTGCTGCGCAACGACGAAGATCTGCACCTGACGCCGATCGAGTTTCGCCTGTTGGCGGAGCTGCTGGCCAACGCCGGCAAGGTGATCACCCAACGCCAGCTGCTGAGCCACGTCTGGGGGCCGAACTACGTGGAACACAGCCACTACCTGCGCATCTACATGGGCCATCTGCGGCAGAAGCTGGAAGCCGATCCGGCCCGGCCCAAACACCTGCTGACCGAAACCGGCGTCGGCTACCGTTTCATGCCTTAACCCCGACGGGCGCGGTTTGCCGCGCCGTTACGCCACCGGGCCCTTCTTCAATCCGACCATAAATTCCTTGAACGCCTCGCGCAGCGGAGCGAACACCGGGTGTTTGCGGTTTTCGATCATCACTTCGGAGAACAGTTTCAACCCCACGGCGAAGGCCGCGCTCTGCTCAGGGCCGAAGTTCAGATCGTCACGCGCCCGAATGCGCTCGACGATCTCAAGAATATCGTCATGGTTGGTCACCTCAAAACTCAGCGGTGCCTTCTCGACGGGGTTGCCCTGGCGGTCGCTCAGGGCTTCAACGGTAATGTTAAAACGGTAGCCGGGCATCAGTTCTCCTCCTGCTGCGTGGGTTGAATGTGCATTTCGCTTTCGATCGCCGCCACGGCGGTCAACAGTGCGGCGTTGATGCGCTCCACCTGCTGCGGCGTAAGATCGGCGCGCATCACGTTGCCGCGCAGCAGACTGCGCAGACGGTTCATGGCGTCGTAAATGCCTTCCGCCAGGTTGCCGTGCCGATGATGCTCGCGGCCGGCGCCCGCCAGACGCGCCAGAATGACCTCAACCACCTGTTGATGCTTTTGCAGCTCGCCCTCGCCCGCCGAGGTGATGCGGTAGCTTTTGCGGCCGTTGCCGGTGGTGAGCGGTTCGAGAAAATCCTGCTCTTCCAGCAGCGTCAGCGTGGGGTAAATCACCCCCGGGCTCGGCACATACAGGCCGGAAGAAGCTTCTTCTATTGCTTTGATCAACTCGTACCCGTGGCTGGGCTTGCGCGCCACCAGCGCCAGCAACACCAGACGCAGATCGCCGTGTTCGAGCAGACGATGACGCCCGCCCCGGCCGCCGCGCCCGCCACGGCCATGCTCTTCGCCGTCGCCGCCGAAGTGATGGCGCCCACCGCGATGACGGCGCCCCTCTTCACATTCATGATGGTGATGATGCCGGTGTAAACCTAATCGATGAAACATAGGGTGATACCTCGCTTTAACAGTGAACATCAATACGAGGTTGTTTAGATATATCTAAACAGCGTCGATAACGCTAATCTAGATCGATATATCTAAATGCGCAAGCGCGTGCCGTGAAAAAGATATATCTAAATTACGGGCATAAAAAAAGCGCTGTAAAAACAGCGCTTTTTATCAGACGAGAACAACGATTATTTGGCGGAAGCCAGCACTTCGCTGACGATCTCAACCGCTTCGTGCTCGATTTTCTCGCGGTGTTCCGCCCCGAGGAAGCTCTCGCAGTAGATCTTGTATGCCTCTTCGGTACCGGAAGGACGGGCCGCGAACCAACCGTTGTCGGTCATCACTTTCAGACCGCCGATCGACGCGCCGTTGCCCGGCGCTGCGGTCAGACGCGCGGTGATCGGGTCCCCGCCCAGCGTACTGGCCTTGACCATCTCCGGCGACAGCTTGGACAGCGCCGCTTTCTGCGCATGGGTTGCCGGCGCCTGGATGCGGTTGTAGCTTGGCGCACCGAAGCGCTTGGCCAGATCGTCATAGTGATGCTGCGGATTTTCACCGGTTACCGCGGTGATTTCAGCCGCCAGCAGGCACATGATGATGCCGTCTTTGTCGGTCGACCAAGGCTGGCCGTTGAAGCGCAGGAACGAGGCCCCGGCGCTCTCTTCGCCGCCGAAGCCCAGGCTGCCGTCGAACAGGCCGTCCACGAACCATTTGAAACCAACCGGCACTTCCACCAGCTTGCGGCCCAGGTCAGCCACCACGCGATCGATCATCGCGCTGGACACCAGCGTTTTACCTACCGCCACATCGGCGCCCCACTGCGGGCGATGCCGGAACAGGTAGTTGATGGCTACCGCCAGATAGTGGTTCGGGTTCATCAGGCCCTTCGGCGTGACGATGCCGTGACGGTCGTAATCCGGATCGTTGGCGAACGCCAGATCGAATTTGTCGCGCAGTGCCAGCAGGCCGGCCATCGCCGACTCGGACGAGCAGTCCATGCGGATGATACCGTCGTGATCCAGGTGCATAAAGCGGAAGGTCTGATCGATGGAGTCGTTCACCAGCGTCAGATCCAGCTTGTAGTGTTCCGCCACGCGCTGCCAATAGGCGATGCCGGAGCCGCCGAGCGGATCCACGCCCAGTTTCAGGCCGGCGCGTTGAATGGCCGGCATGTCGACCACGTCAACCAGGCCTTCGACATAAGGCTGCACCAGATCTTTGGCGTGCAGGTGGCCGCTGTTCCAGGCTTTGTCCAGCGACTGGCGCTGAACGCCTTTCAGCTGCTGCGCCAGCAGTTCGTTGGCGCGCTTTTCGATCACCGACGTCAGGTTGGTGTCAGCCGGACCGCCGTTCGGCGGGTTGTACTTGATGCCGCCGTCTTCCGGCGGGTTGTGGGACGGCGTAATGACGATGCCGTCGGCCTGCGCGCCGCCGCGGCGGTTGTGGCACAGAATGGCGTGCGATACCGCCGGCGTTGGCGTGAAGCCGTTGTTTTCCTGCACGATCACATCGACGCCGTTGGCGGTCAGCACTTCCAGCACGGAAATAAAGGCCGGTTCGGACAGCGCATGGGTGTCTTTACCCACGTAGCACGGGCCGGTGGTGCCCTGCTGATGACGAACTTCGGCGATCGCCTGAGCGATGGCGAGGATGTGCGCTTCGTTGAAGCTGTGGCGCTGCGCGCTGCCGCGGTGGCCGGAGGTGCCAAACTTCACCGCATGTGCGGCATTGCCGGCTTCCGGTTGCAGCACATAGTACTGCGACGTCAGCTGGGCTACGTTGATCAGATCGCTTTGGCGGGCGGGCTGCCCGGCACGTGGATTATTCGCCATCGACATATCTCCCTCATCCCTGTCGGTGACCGGGCAAATACGTCGCGCACGGCCATCATGACGGGCTGTTCGCTAAATTAGACGGTACCGCAAACTTTCTCGATCAGTTCCGCCGGGAACTGCATCGCCTGCATGATGTGTTCGATCATGCTGCGCTTGCGGCCGGTATTGGTATTGGTGATCACCCAGTAAGGGGTGCCAGGCACATGCTTCGGCTTGGTATGCGTGCCGTTGGCCAGCAGGGTCTGCTGATCGCCGGCGAAATAGGTGCGGGTACGGCCGGTCAACGCCTCGGTGGCGGCGGCAAAACCGGCGGCATCGAGGGTGTACAGCGTGGACAGCACCAGCATGAAACGGTTGACCGCTTTGTTCTGCTCGGCGTATTCATCCGACAGCAGCAGTTCACGCACGGCGCGCACGCGATCGCGCGGGCGCTGAACCGACGCCGTTTTTTCCTGTTCGACGGACTGCGACGCACTGGCGGCAGGCAACGCGCGCACCGGCTGGCCGGCGGTGAATTTCAACATGCGGCGTAAAATATCGGACGCGCTTTCACCGATGTGTTGCGTGTGGCTGGCAATATAACGGTAAAGCTCTTCGTCGACTTCAATAGTTTTCATCTTTATCCAATACTGTTTTTTCTACTTAGAACCTGAAGCCAGATCCTGCATTCAAGCCATGGGATTATAAGGTTAAAAGCGCTGGGGCGAACACAACAATGTGCCTCCGGACGGCAAATGCAGACTAATACCTATAGCCGGCACTGCCAAGCCCGCGCCGCGAAAATTCCGCATGATTCATCGTGCGATTCAATCATGATACCCTAATCTGAATCTCTCTCTGTATGAACTTCGCCATGAAATTACATTATCAACTGCTGGCCGCCGAGTCAGACGCGCTGCCGGTGCTGCTGATCCACGGGCTGTTCGGCAATCTCGACAACCTGGGCGTGCTGGCGCGCGATCTGCATAAACAGCACAGTGTGATCAAGGTCGATCTGCGCAACCACGGCCTCTCCCCGCGCGCCGACGACATGAACTACCCCGCCATGGCGCAAGATCTGCTGGCGCTGCTCGACGAACTGCAGCTGGAGAAAGCGATCGTCATCGGCCACTCGATGGGCGGCAAAGCGGCGATGGCGCTGACCGCCATCGCGCCCGAGCGCATCGCCAAGCTGATCGTCATCGACGTCGCGCCGGTGGATTACCAGACCCGACGCCATGACGAGATCTTCGCCGCGCTGAAGGCCGTCAGCGCCGCCGGCATTACCCAGCGCCAGGCGGCCGCCCAGTTGATGCGCGACTACCTGCAGGAAGAAGGCGTGATCCAGTTCCTGCTGAAGTCCTTCCATAACGGTGAATGGCGCTTCAACCTGCCGGTGCTGATCGAACGCTACGAAGACATCACCGGCTGGCAGGAAGTCCCGGCCTGGCCACACCCGACCCTGTTCATTCGCGGCGGCCTGTCGCCGTACGTGCAGGACAGCTACCGTGCAGACATCGCCCGCCAATTCCCGCAGGCACGCGCGCACGTCGTCGCCGGCACCGGCCATTGGGTGCACGCCGAAAAACCGGAAGCGGTGCTGCGCGCCATCCACCGTTTCCTCGGCGAAGCCTGAAAAACGCGCTCACCTGGCGAAAAAACGCGCTAAAGATAACGGCTTAGCGCGTTTAGCCCGCAGTTAGGCATTGTCGCCGCTCCATCTGCTGGGGTAATATGGCGCGCTATAATTTTGCCGCCGCGCCAGCGCGTTCGCGAACGCCGGTTCGGGGGTAAATTTGGGTTAGGGTTTATTGGCCCGAAGTGTGTTAACCGATGCCTCCGGAAGCGTGCGAGCGCTTTTTGATGCAAACTCCCTTGCAGTACCGCTACCTATGGCAAAAGAACAAACGGATCGCACGACGCTGGATCTGTTCGCAGATGAACGCCGTCCGGGGCGCCCGAAAACCAACCCGCTTTCCCGCGATGAACAGCTTAGAATCAATAAGCGCAATCAGTTACGGCGCGATAAAGTGCGCGGATTGCGGCGCGTAGAGCTGAAAATCAACGCGGATGCGGTGGACGCCCTGAACAAACTGGCGGAACAGCGCAACATCAGCCGCAGCGAACTCATCGAGCAGATGCTGTTGGCGCAACTGGCGGAAGAACAGCCGGAACATTGATCTCTTCGGCCGCACGCGCGGCGCGGCGTTAAGGACAACGCCGGATCGACCACGCTTTTCTTCATCCTTCGGCATCGCATAAATGCGATAAAACCCCGGCGCCACTTTCTGGCATGATACGCATTTACCGGTAAGAGACTGCGCCTGTCGGCGCCCGCCACCGTGGCGAAAGGCTCTTGCCATGGCATCATTTTAATCGGCGGCAGTGCCGGCGCCGAGTAATGCAATTAATTGAATTTAAAGGTTATACGCGATATGGCTACTGTAGGCATTTTCTTTGGCAGCGACACTGGCAATACCGAAAACATTGCCAAAATGATCCAGAAAATTCTCCAGAAACAGTTTGGCGACGACGTCTCTGAAGTGCACGACATCGCCAAAAGCAGCAAAGAAGACCTGGAAGGGTTCGATATCCTGCTGCTGGGTATCCCGACCTGGTACTACGGTGAAGCGCAGTGTGACTGGGACGATTTCTTCCCGACGCTGGAAGAAGTCGATTTCAACGGCAAACTGGTGGCGCTGTTCGGCTGCGGCGACCAGGAAGACTACGCGGAATACTTCTGTGACGCGATGGGCACCATCCGCGACATCATCGAACCGCGCGGCGCGGCCATCGTGGGCCACTGGCCGACCAAAGGCTACCACTTCGAAGCTTCCAAAGGCCTGGCGGACGACAACCACTTCATCGGTCTGGCGATCGACGAAGACCGTCAGCCGGAGCTGACCAATGAGCGCGTCGACGCCTGGGTCAAACAGATTGTCGAAGAGCTGAGCCTGGCCGATATCGTCGGCTAAACGCCGGGACTGGCGAAAGGTTGAACAAAGGCCCTGTAAAGTGCATAGTGTGCCGACAGGGCCGTCATCGGCAACAGGGATTGCTGCGATAGAAGCTACAGATTTGTAACTTCCCACCCCGTCACGGTAGACTGAGATATCGGTTTATCCCATCCATCAAGGCGTTGCATGCAAAACATGCAATAGTGCAATTATATCTTTGTTAACAACCGGCGGTTTCCATTTAGTACAACCGGTTCTATAATGAGACGCATTAACTCTTTGTGCCGACCGATGCCACAGGCGAGTACGCCTCAACTTGATTAGCATAGTAACAGGACTGAATTCGCATGACCGACAACAACATCGCATTGAAGAAGGCCGGCTTAAAAGTCACGCTTCCGCGACTCAAAATCCTGGAAGTACTGCAAAATCCGGAATGCCATCACGTCAGTGCGGAAGATTTGTACAAAAAACTGATTGATATGGGCGAAGAGATCGGCCTGGCAACGGTTTATCGCGTACTGAACCAGTTTGACGATGCGGGCATTGTGACACGTCACAACTTCGAAGGCGGCAAGTCCGTGTTCGAGCTGACCCAACAGCATCACCACGATCACCTGATTTGCCTGGACTGCGGCAAAGTGATCGAATTCAGCGACGAATCCATCGAAGTGCGCCAGCGTGATATCGCCAAGCAGCACGGCATCAAGCTTACCAACCACAGTCTGTACCTGTACGGCCACTGTGAAACCGGTGACTGCCGCGAAGACGAATCGCTGCACGACAAGAAATAAGCCTCACCGGCTATGAGAAACCGCCTCACATTGAGGCGGTTTTTTTATGCCCGCCGTACAACGGGCAAAAAAATCCCCGGGCAAGCCGGGGAAAGATCATGTCATGAAATACTACAATTGCAGCGGCACTGCGACTCCACGTACTGCTCTCACTTCAACATCCGCCCCACGCCGGCACGCGCGGGGGCGAACGCATTCCCCCTTCGTTAAGCGGCCCGCCGCCATGACGACAGGCCGATGTGCCGGGCTTAGACCTTCTCGGCGCGGCTGTAACGTTTACCGTCCGGGCTGACCGAGCGCACCTGTACTTCGCCGGAGACCGCCGGTTTGGCCTTGGCATCATAGCGCTGCCACTGCTTACCGCCGTCGGTGGAGTACTCGATGCCCAATCCCGGCAGCGCGATATTCGCTTCCAGCTTGCCGCCCGCCACGCGCGCGCCCGGCACCGGCAGACGGTAAGCGACGCCGCCTTTGTCCAGCTTGGCCAGTTCTCGTTGGCCCAGGATATTGGCGAAGCGCAACCAGTCTTTCTCCAGCGCCTTGGTGTCGACAAAGTGGGTTTCCCCGCCTTTGTATTCACGGCCGGCGCGATAGTCCTGCTCCCAACCGGCTCGGTGCCAGGCGCGTTCCGCCACCGACAGCGCGCGCGGGAAGATCATGTATTCCATCTGCGGATCGGTGCGCTGGGTTTCGCTCCACAGCTGAGCGGACAGACCGTAGGCGCCCGGCCACGGCTTGTCGCTTTTGGCGTTAAAGTGGTTGCCGTCGCGGTCGACCGAGGTTTCCGCGTTCTGCGGCATGTTGTCCGGCGCGAAGCTGAACACCTTGCGCTCGTCGCTGAAGCGGGTGCCCCAGTAGTAACCACGCTCGTCCGGGTTCACCTCGTAAGGGAAGTCCATGTAGACGTAGTCCGGGTTGGAGACCACCACTTCATATCCTTTGTTGGCCCAGTCGTTGACGCTATCGAAACCGCCCCAGTACAACGTATCCCAGAAGTTGACGCCCACGCGCGAGGTGGCGAACGCCTTTGCGTTCTCGGCGTCTTTCAAGCCGTCTTGCCAGGCCTGCATTCTGTCGATGCCGTGCGCCTTCACCAGCTTGCTGACCTCCTGGCCGAAGTAGCTCGGCAGGTGTTCCATGTCGGCCACCTTGCCTTCTTTGATCATCGTCTGGCAAACCTGCGACTTGGCCCACGGCTTGTCTTCGTTGCTCTGGTCGATGATGCCTTTACCCGGCTCCGGTTTCGCCTTGTCGGTATAGCCGGCGCCCAGGCGGATGTTTTTCGCCTCATCGCCGCCGAAGTGCCAGGTTTTGATCGGCTGCCCGGCTTCTTTATGCATCTGGGCAATCTCGCCAATCACCTTGTCGACAAAGCGCTGGGAGGAATCCAGGCACGGGTTCAGGTAGCTCTGGCGGTTAAAGAACTGCACCGAGGTGGTATTGGAGGTATCGGTCGGATCCACCAGGCGGAACTCGTTGGCCTCCTGCTCTTTGCCGGCGGCATGCAGTTTCTTGTAGCGCGCTTCCATAGAGACCACCGCCGCGCGGGCGTGCGCCGGCATGTCGATCTCCGGGATCACCTCAATCTGGCGCGCCTGGGCGTATTTGATGATGTCGATATAGTCCTGACGGCTGAAGAAGCCGCCGTAGACGTCCGGCCCCTGGCCGTACTGCGGCAGCAGGCAGGTGGTTTCGCTCAGATCGTGGCAGCGCTGGCCGCCGACTTCCGTCAGCTCCGGCAAACCGGGGATCTCGATGCGCCAGCCTTCGTCATCGCTCAGGTGGAAGTGGAATTTATTGAGCTTGTAAGCCGCCATCTGATCCAGCAGGCGCAGCACCGCGTCCTTCTTATGGAAGTTGCGCGCCACGTCAAGGAAAATGCCGCGATACTGGAAGCGCGGCGCATCGCTGGCGTCGAGCGTGGCGATCTTGCCGCTGCCGTCGCTCGGCACTAACGACAGGATCGACTGCAACCCGTAGAACACCCCGGCCTGATCGAAGCCGATCACCCGCGCCTCTTTCTTACCGATTTTCAGCTCATAAGCGCCCGGCACCGCCATCGCGCCTTTAAACTTGCCCGGCTGGATGTCGGTCTTGATCGGGTAACCGTTGGCCTGAACCGGCACGCCCAGCAGCGCGAAGCGCTGGTTGACGACGTCCGCCGCCGGCTTGACCAGCGTGCTCAGATCCGGCGATACCCCTTTGCGCAGGTCGGCGTCCTGTGCGTGCACTTTCACCTGCATCGGTGTCGGCACGATCTGGCCGCGCAGCGCGCCGGCGGGCAGCGTCTGCAGATCGGCATTGCTGACAAAGCGCGAAGCCGGCGTCATCAGAATGTTTTTGTCGTCCTTGGTGCGCTTCCACTGATCGCCGGTGAACGGCGCCACGAACTGGTCCAGATTTTCGGTGTCGGTATTCGCCAGCATTTTCGGCTTGGCGTCGCCGGAGGTGGCATACCAGCGCGGCAGGAAGTCGTTTCTGAACAGCTGCCAGTATTCGGCGACCACCGGGATTTCCACCGCCTTGCCGGCAGGGAAACCGCTGAATTTGGCGGTCGGCTCCAGCTTGTACAGATCGCCGGTCAGATGCGCGATCTTGAACTGATCGTTATCCACCCGCAAGGTCTGGCGCGGGCTGTGGAAATAGATGACCCAGTCCTTGCCGTCGATCGCCTGCCCGTCGTTGCTGAGGGTGAACAACACCCGGTTGCATGAGGCCCAGTCGGCGCCCAGCGCCGCGCAATCCACGCCGTTTTCGCCGGCGCGGTTATCCAGCATTTTCACGTTCAGCTTCAGCTGGCTCAGCTGATCCACCAGCTGTTGATCGGCCATGGCATTACCCATGCCGCCCAGGAATCCCATCGTTGCCGTCAAAGCGGCCAGTGCGCTCAGTTTGAATGCGTTCATCTTCTCGTCCTTCTTAATTATTGTTATCGCGAATTTCTTGCCACAGCTTGCCGCACTTGGCGTCGTAAGCCTGACCGTTACCGCTGTGCACCGCCATAATGCAGTTCTGATAATCCATCACCCGCACCGTTTCCTGCGCGGCGAACTGCTGGTGCTGTTTCTCTTGTTTCAGCACGTTCAGCACCGCCTTGCAGGGCTGCAGACGCTCCGGCGAGCCTTCGGCGGTGTTGATGCAGGCGCTGTAAGCCTGCTTCAATTTGGCGTCTTCCGGCGGCGCGGCGGGTTGCGCGCAGGCGCTCAAGAGCGCGGCGGCCGCCAACATCAGCATGATTTTTTTCATCGTTGAATTCCCTTAACTGCCCCCGGCGACGAGGCCGGGGAACGCATCAGAAGATGGTGAATGGCGCGATGACCATGAACTTGACGTCTTTCTCGTCCTGGAAGATGTTGCCGTAACCGCCGCCCCAGCTCGGGATGTTGGTGTGGTTGTCATACTGGGTGTAGTGCAGCTTGATCAGCGTGCCCTTGGCGCGCCCTTCCTGGATGGTGTACATCGCGTCCAGGCTCCAGGCGCTCTCTTTCAGGCGCTGGCTCTGATCGTAGATCGGGTTGGTGCTCGGCTTGGCGTCCCAGGCGTAAACGTAGGAGCCGCCGACCGCCATGCCCGGCAGGTTCCAGTTGCTGAGGTCATACATCACGCCGGCGTACACCGCTTTCTCGCCGTTGGCGTTAAAGTCGGAGCGGTTGTCCCACCACACGTCCAGGCGGCCGTTGGACGAGGCGTAGGTCGGGGTCATGCGCTGCAGGAAGAAACCCTGGTTGCCTTCCGCCTTGACCATGGTGCCTTCCAGACGCCAGTTGAACTGGCCGGTGGTGTAACCGAAGGTCAGCGCCTGCAGCCAGGCCAGCCCGTCGTAGATGCTGTTCGGATCGTTCTTGTCGCTGATGCGATCTTCCGCACCGTAGAACTGGTAACTGGTGGTCAGCGGGTTGCCCAGCACATCGAATTTGTAAGACGCCTTGGTGAAGTACTGATTCACGTAACCCTGGGCCTGGCCGAAGGCGGCTTCCAGCACCAGATCGTTTTTGAAATCGTACTTGGCGCCCAGCGAGTGCAGGTAGGAGACGCGGGTTTTCTTATCGTTCTGGCGGAAGTCGTCCACCTCGATATGCCACGGCGCCTTGTATTTGTCGGCCCACATGTAGGAGAAGCTCAACGCGCCGGCATCGCCGTAGTCGAACTTGGCGCCGGCCTCGGCGCCCTGATAGGTGCCCGGCATAAAGCTCCAGTGCGGCGCCAGCAGGGTTTGGCCGCTCGGCTGAATATAGCCGGCGCGCGCCCAGACCGGGCCGTATTTGAACTTGGCGGCGGCTTTGTACAGGCTGACGCCGCCTTTGTCACCGGAATAGTCTTCGTCGTAGGTACGGTTTTTTGAGGAGAACGCGATCTCGTTAGGGTGGCCGCTGGCGCTGGATTCCGCCAGCTCGATGGCGGTAAAGGCACCGACATCCAAGCCGAACATGTCCCAGGCGTAGCCCGAGGCGAAATCCAGGCTCAGGTTGGCGGTAGAGTGCGACAGGTTGGTGGTGTATTGGTTGTAATCCTTGCTGTCCGGATTGAGATCTTTACGGTCGCGCTCACGTTGCCAGTAATAGATGCCGCCGGTCAGCGTGGAATCATCGATAAACCCTGCGGCTTTCGCCTCAGGCGCCATGGCAAACCCTGTTCCCAACAGCGCGCCCGCGACTGCGAGCGCCAGCGTTTTACGCTGAGCACCGTGCGTACCCATATTGAAATTCCTCTTTGACTTAACTTAAAAGTTGCAGCCGCCTGTGTTCACCACTGCCCTGCACGACTGCCAATAAAAAACCCGAACGGGTAAAAAAAATTGCCGACGAGATGTTATTCCCACAGCACTAATTGCTACAGACAGACTATTTTTCGCGACGCGAATTATCAAATGAAAAATGCGGGAGATTTGTCAAAATATGACAAGGAGCACATATCAGTGAGATTTTGTTACGCCGGTGTTCATGGAAGGTGTCGAATAAAAAATTCAATTAAATCAGAATAAATTGAGATACGAGGTCAACAAGAGACGATTAATGGTTTCAGCCTGACCAAATCCGTCATTCAGACAATAAAAATTGAGAGCGCTCTCCAAATGAAATTAATTCGCATCACGAATATATAAGTAAAAATTAAGATTATTAAGTCCAATATCAGAAAACTTATTGATTAACGCACCGCGGTTAATTAAGCACAGCCCGGAATAACGCTGCAGGAATAGATGATTTGCTCAATGGCAGACATAAAAAAAGCGCGGCCTAAGCCGCGCTGATTCATTAATTTCCAAGGCGAATAAGATTAGCCTTCGATTTTCGCCCAGGTGTCACGCAGACCAACGGTGCGGTTAAACACCAGATGCTCGGCCGACGAGTAACGGTTGTCAGCACAGAAGTAGCCTTCACGCTCGAACTGGTAGGCCTTCTCCGGCTGGGCGGCCGCCAGACTCGGCTCGACGAAACCGTGCTTGATGACCAGCGATTCCGGGTTGATGGTGGAGAGGAAATCCTCCGCCGCGCCCGGGTTAGGCACGCTGAACAGGCGATCGTATAGGCGAATTTCCGCCGGCAGCGCGTGCGCCGCGGACACCCAGTGGATCACGCCCTTCACCTTGCGGCCGTCGGCAGGATCTTTGCTCAGCGTTTCCGCATCGTAGCTGCAGAAGATGGTGGTGATCTCGCCCGCTTCGTCCTTCTCGACGCGCTCGGCCTTGATCACGTACGCATTGCGCAGACGCACTTCCTTACCCAGCACCAGACGCTTGTACTGCTTGTTGGCTTCTTCGCGGAAGTCGGCGCGATCGATATAGATCTCACGGCTGAACGGCACATCGCGGCTGCCCATTTCCGGCTTGTTCGGGTGGTTAGGCATGGTGACCATTTCCACCGCGTCGCCCATGTTCTCGATGACGATTTTCACCGGATCCAGCACCGCCATGGCGCGCGGGGCGTTCTCGTTCAGATCGTCGCGAATGCAGGATTCCAACGCCACCATCTCGACGTTGTTGTCTTGCTTGGTCACGCCGATGCGCAGGCAGAACTCGCGAATCGAGGCGGCGGTATAACCGCGGCGGCGCAGACCGGAGACGGTCGGCATGCGCGGGTCATCCCAACCTTCGACGATCTTCTCGGCCACCAGTTGGTGTAGCTTGCGCTTCGACATGATGGCGTATTCGAGGTTCAGACGCGAAAACTCGTACTGCCGCGGGTGGCAAGGAATGGTGATGTTATCCAGCACCCAGTCATACAGACGGCGGTTATCCTGGAACTCCAGGGTGCACAGCGAATGGGTGATCCCTTCCAGCGCATCGGAAATGCAGTGGGTGAAATCATACATCGGGTAGATGCACCATTTGTTGCCGGTCTGGTGGTGTTCGGCAAACTTGATGCGGTACAGCACCGGATCGCGCATCACGATAAACGGCGAAGCCATATCGATCTTGGCGCGCAGGCAGGCGGCGCCTTCGGCGAACTCGCCGTTGCGCATCTTCTCGAACAGCGCCAGGTTCTCTTCCACGCTGCGGTCGCGGTACGGGCTGTCTTTGCCCGGCGAGGTCAGGGTGCCGCGATATTCACGGATCTGCTCCGGCGACAGCTCATCGACGTAGGCCAGCCCTTTGGTAATCAGCTCAACCGCATACTGGTGCAGCTGATCGAAATAGTCTGAGGAGTAATGAACGTTGCCGCTCCACTCAAAGCCCAGCCACTCCACGTCGTGCTTGATTGACTCCACGAACTCGATGTCTTCTTTCACCGGGTTGGTGTCATCGAAACGCAGGTTGCACTGGCCCTGATAGTCCTTGGCGATGCCGAAGTTCAGGCAGATGGACTTGGCGTGGCCGATATGCAGATAGCCGTTAGGCTCCGGCGGGAAACGGGTATGTACCGACGTGTGTTTCCCCGACGCCAGATCTTCATCGACGATCTGACGGATAAAATTGGTTGGGCGGGCTTCAGCCTCACTCATTTCACTGTTCCTCAATGCAAAGCGCTACACATAACCGCCTATGATCCAACAAGCCACGTCTGGAAACAACCGTTTGTTTCACGAAAAATGCGGCAGATTGCACCATCGGCGCGCAGCGCACCGCCGTGGAGCGAAATGGGATAAAAAAAGCGGGAAGAGATCGCTCTCTTCCCGCCAAGTCGGGGCAAACTCCGCCATGATGCGTGACCGGCCCCGGGTACTACTCAGGTAAAAACAGCCTTATTTCTGGATCTCGTACAGCTTGGTCTGACCGGCGACCACCGAGCCGCTGGCCAGCGCCGCCAGGCCGGCATAGTCGTCAGAATTGCTGACTACCACCGGGCTTATCATCGAACGCGCATTGGCGTTCAGGTAATCCAGATCCAGTTCCAGAATCGGTTGACCGGCTTTCACTTCCGCGCCTTCCTCCACCAGGCGTTTGAAGCCCTGGCCTTCCAGCGCGACGGTGTCGATCCCCATGTGCACCACGATCTCGGCGCCCTTGTCGGTTTCCAGGCAGAAGGCGTGGTTGGTATTGAAGATTTTCACCACGGTGCCGTCAGCCGGCGACACCACGATGTTGTCGGTCGGGCGAATCGCCAGGCCGTCGCCTACCGCCTTGCTGGCGAAGGCTTCGTCCGGCACCTGATCGAGCGCCACCACTTCACCGGTTACCGGCGCCACCAGCGTTTCAAACGCGGCTTTCGGTGCGTTCGGCACCGCCTGCGGTTTGGCTTCTGCAGCAGGGGCCGCCGCCGGAGCCGCCGCTGCCGCTACCGGGCCGGCCGCGATCACGTTGCGCATCGCGCTGGCGATAAGTTCGGCACGGGTGCCGACGATCACTTGCACGCTCTGCTTGTTCAGGCGGATAACGCCCGATGCGCCGAGGCGTTTCGCCAACGCGTCGTTCACCAGCGCGGAGTCTTTCACATTCAGACGCAGGCGGGTGATGCAGGCATCGATGCCGGTCAGGTTGTCGGAGCCGCCGATCGCGCCGACGTAGCGACGGGCCAGCGTGGTGGTTTCGTTCTCGTCTTTACCGGCGTTGCTGTCGACGTTGACGTCGTAGCCGTCGGTTTCGTCACCGGCAACCGCCAGCTCGCGGCCCGGGGTCATCAGGTTGAACTTGTTGATAGTGAAGCGGAACACCACGTAGTAGATGACGAAGAACGCCAAGCCTTGCGGGATCAGCATGTACCAGTGGGTCGCCAGCGGGTTGCGGGACGACAACACCATATCCACCAGGCCGGCGCTGAAGCCGAAACCGGCGATCCAGTGCATGCTGGCGGCGATGAACACCGAGATACCGGTCAGCACGGCGTGGATCACATACAGCACCGGCGCCACGAACATGAAGGAGAATTCCAGCGGTTCGGTGATACCGGTAAAGAAGGCGGCGAACGCGGCCGCCAGCATGATGCCCGCCACTTTGGCTTTGTTCTCAGGACGCGCGCAATGATAAATGGCCAGCGCCGCACCCGGCAGACCGAACATCATAATCGGGAAGAAGCCCGCCTGATAACGGCCGGTGATGCCGACAACCGCTTTACCGGCTTCGATCGACTGCTGGCCACCGAGGAAGTTAGGAATATCGTTGATGCCGGCCACGTCGAACCAGAACACCGAGTTCAGCGCGTGGTGCAGGCCAACCGGAATCAGCAGGCGGTTGAAGAAGGCATAGATGCCCGCGCCGACCGAGCCCATTTTCTGGATGTGTTCACCGAAGTTCACCAGACCGTTGAAGATCACCGGCCAGATGTACATCAGAATGAAAGCGACCAGGATCATCAGGAAGGAGATGAGGATCGGCACCAGGCGGCGGCCGCTGAAGAACGACAGCGCCTTAGGCAGCTCGACGCCGCTGAAGCGGTTGTACACTTCGGCGGAAATGATGCCCACCAGAATACCGACGAACTGGTTCTGGATCTTGCCGAACGCGGCAGGCACCTGATCCAGCGGGATCTTCTGAATCATCGACACGGCGGCCGGTGAACAGAGGGTGGTCAGCACCAGGAAGCCGACGAAGCCGGTCAACGCGGCGGCGCCGTCCTTGTCTTTGGACATGCCGTAGGCCACGCCGATAGCGAACAGCACCGACATGTTGTCGATGATAGCGGAGCCGGATTTAATGAAGAAAGCGGCGAGCGCGTTGTCGCCGCCCCAACCAACAGGGTCAATCCAGTACCCGACGCCCATCAAGATGGCGGCGGCGGGCAGCGTGGCGACCGGCACCATCAGCGCCCGTCCCACCTTTTGCAAATAACTAAGAATGTTCACCTTTTCCCCCTATGTTGTCCGCGGACGGACCCTATTAGTAGTTTATTTGGAGCTCTCACTACCTTTTTAGAAACAACGCATGGCACGTATCACTCATGCCGAGTGTAAAAAATTTATTTTGTATCGCAAATTAAAACCTCCCTTTTTGTGATAAATATCACCAAAAAGTAGTCTTTACCTCCCAGATTGCTGGCCATCACACAAAACTTATTTTATCATTCAAAAAATCAACCGGACGGACGATTCACGCGAGAATCATAAAGCTGGGTTACGCTTAGGACTCCCGCAGGCCCGTACAGTATAGCTTTAGTTTACTTATCCCAAGAGGTGTTAGATGAGACTTATCCCACTGAAAGATACCGCACAAGTCGGCAAATGGGCCGCGCGTCATATCGTTCAACGCATCAACGCATTCAAGCCAACCGCAGAGCACCCGTTTGTACTCGGCCTGCCTACCGGCGGCACGCCGCTGGAAGCCTACAAACATCTGATTGCGATGCACAAAGCAGGTGAAGTAAGCTTTAAGCATGTTGTGACTTTCAACATGGACGAGTACGTTGGCCTGCCGCAGGAACACCCGGAAAGCTACCACACCTTCATGTACCGCAACTTCTTTGATCACGTTGATATTCCTCGTGAAAACATCAACCTGCTGAACGGCAACGCCGCGGATGTCGACGCCGAGTGCCGCCAGTACGAAGAGAAGATCAAGTCTTACGGCAAAATTAACCTGTTCATGGGCGGCGTGGGCATCGACGGCCATATCGCGTTCAACGAGCCGGCTTCGTCCCTGGCTTCGCGCACCCGCATCAAAACGCTGACCGAAGACACCCGCATCGCCAACTCGCGCTTCTTCGGCGGCGACGTCAGCCTGGTGCCGAAATATGCGCTGACCGTCGGCGTGGGCACGCTGCTGGACGCGGAAGAAGTGATGATCCTGGTCACCGGCCACGCCAAGGCGCAGGCGCTGGAAGCCGCAGTGGAAGGCAACATCAACCACATGTGGACCATCAGCTGCCTGCAGCTGCACGCCAAAGCGGTGGTGGTGTGCGACGAACCGGCCACCATGGAACTGAAAGTCAAAACCGTCAAATATTTCCGCGAGTTAGAAGCGGAAAGCGTGAAAAGTCTTTAATCTTTGCAGGGGGCTACGATGTTCGCTTTAACCCACGGCCGAATCTATACCGGCCACGACGTACTTGATGACCATGCAGTCATTATCGCTGATGGGCTGATCGAGAAAGTCTGCCCGGTGGCTGAATTGCCCGCCGGCATCGAAACGCGCGACCTGGGTGGCGCCATCCTGGCCCCCGGGCTTATCGACGTGCAGCTGAACGGCTGCGGCGGCGTCCAGTTCAACGATTCGCTGGAAGCGATCTCGGAAGAAACGCTGGAGATCATGCAGCGCGCCAATGAGAAATCCGGCTGCACCAGCTATCTGCCGACGCTGATCACCAGCAGCGACGAATTCATGAAGCACAGCGTCGACGTGATGCGCGCTTATCTGAAAAAGCACCAAAATCAGGCGTTGGGCCTGCACCTGGAAGGGCCGTATCTCAGCCCGGTGAAAAAAGGCACCCACAACCCGGCGTTCATTCGCAAGCCGACCCAGGACATGATCGATTACCTGTGCGCCAACGCCGACGTGATCACCAAGGTGACGCTGGCGCCGGAAATGGTTGAGCCGCACTTTATCAAGCAGCTGACCGAGGCCGGCATCGTGGTCTCCGCCGGCCACTCGAACGCCACCTACGATCAGGCGCGCACCGGCTTCGCCGCCGGTATCAGCTTCGCCACCCACCTGTACAACGCCATGCCGTATATCACCGGCCGCGAACCGGGGCTGATGGGGGCTATCTTCGACACGCCGGAGGTCTATACCGGCATCATCGCCGACGGCCATCACGTGGCCTGGGCGAGTATCCGTAACGCCAAACGCCTGAAAGGTGATAAATTGGTCTTGGTCACCGACGCGACCGCACCGGCGGGTGCAGATATTGACCAATTTATTTTCGCCGGTAAAACAATATACTATCGGGACGGGCTGTGCGTGGATGAGAACGGCACCCTGAGCGGTTCCGCGCTGACCATGATCGAAGCGGTGCAAAACAGCGTCGAGCATATCGGCATCGCGCTGGACGAAGCGCTGCGCATGGCGACGCTGTACCCGGCGCGCGCCATCGGCGCCGATCGCCGTCTGGGCACCATCGAAGCCGGCAAGGTGGCTAACCTGACCGCCTTCACCCGTGATTTCAAGATCACCAAAACGCTCGTTAACGGTAACGAGGTTTAATTCAATGAACAGCGAGTAACATTATTGATGAGCACTGGCGGACAAGCACAAATAGGGAACGTTGACTTAGTCAAACAACTTAACGGCGCGGCAGTTTATCGCCTGATCGACCAACAGGGCCCGATCTCGCGCATTCAAATCGCCGAACTCAGCCAGCTCGCCCCCGCCAGCGTCACTAAGATTACTCGCCAGCTGCTGGAGCGCGGGCTGATCAAAGAAGTCGATCAGCAAGCCTCCACCGGCGGCCGCCGCGCGATCTCCATCGTGTCGGAAACCCGTCATTTCCATACCGTCGCGGTGCGCCTCGGCCGCCACGACGCCACCATCACGCTGTATGACATGAGCGGTAAGTCGCTCAGTGAAGAACACTATCCGCTGCCGGAACGTACCCAGGAAACGCTGGAGAATGCGCTGTTTGCCGCCATCGCCCAATTCATTGAAGCGAACCAGCGCCGCCTGCGCGAACTGATCGCCATCGCGGTGATCCTGCCTGGCCTGGTGGATCCGGCGCTGGGCGTGGTGCGCTATATGCCGCACATCAGCGTCAGCAACTGGGCGCTGGTAGACAACCTGCAGCAGCGCTTTAACGTCACCAGCTTCGTCGGCCACGACATCCGCAGCCTGGCGCTGGCGGAGCACTACTTCGGCGCCACCCGCGACTGTGAAGACTCGATTCTGGTGCGCCTGCACCGTGGCACCGGCGCCGGCATCATCGTCAACGGGCAGATTTTTCTCGGCAACAACGGCAACGTCGGCGAGATCGGCCATATCCAGATCGATCCGCTCGGCGAACGCTGCCACTGCGGCAACTTCGGCTGCCTGGAGACGGTGGCCGCCAACGCGGCGATCGAACAGCGCGTGCGCCAGCTGCTGAGCCAGGGCTACCCGAGCAAACTGACGCTGGAAGACTGCGGCATCAACGCCATCTGCAAGGCCGCCAACCGCGGCGATCTGCTGGCCAGCGAAGTGATCGAACACGTCGGCCGCTATCTGGGCAAGGCGGTGGCCATCGCCATCAACCTGTTCAATCCGCAGAAGGTGGTGATCGCCGGTGAGATCACCGAAGCGGACAAGGTGCTGCTGCCGGCGATCCAGAGCTGCATCAATACCCAGGTGCTGAAGGACTTCCGCAAAAATCTGCCGGTGGTGACCTCCGAACTCAATCATCGCTCGGCGATCGGCGCTTTCGCCCTGGCCAAACGCGCGATGCTCAACGGCGTGCTCTTGCAGCGATTGCTGGAAAGCTGATCCGCCGCTTCTGGCAGGTGTGTTATCGTCACTTCTTGCCTGCCGTAATCATGAGAAACAGCGACAAATGAAAATCAAAAACGTTATATGCGATATCGACGGCGTGCTGCTGCATGACAATACGCCGGTGCCCGGCGCCGATCTGTTCCTGGCGCGCATCCAGGAACAAGGCATGCCGCTGGTGGTGCTGACCAACTACCCATCACAGACCGCACAGGATTTGGCGAACCGCTTCGCCGCCGCCGGGCTGGAAGTGCCGGAGAGCGCGTTCTATACCTCGGCGATGGCCACCGCCGACTTCCTGCGCCGTCAGGAAGGTAAAAAAGCCTATGTGGTCGGCGAAGGCGCGCTGATCCATGAGCTGTACAAAGCCGGTTTCACCATCACCGACATCAACCCGGATTTTGTGATCGTCGGTGAAACCCGCTCTTACAACTGGGACATGATGCACAAAGCCGCCTACTTCGTCAGTAACGGCGCGCGCTTTATCGCGACTAATCCGGATAGCCACGGCCACGGCTTCTCGCCGGCCTGCGGTGCCCTGTGCGCGCCCATCGAGAAGATCACCGGCCGCAAGCCGTTTTATGTCGGCAAGCCCAGCCCGTGGATCATTCGCGCCGCACTGAACAAAATGCAGGCGCACTCGGAAGAGACGGTGATCGTCGGCGACAACCTGCGCACCGACATTCTGGCGGGCTTCCAGGCCGGCCTGGAAACCGTGCTGGTGCTGTCCGGCGTCTCCACGCTGAGCGACATCGAAACCATGCCGTTCCGCCCGAGCTACGTTTACCCTTCCGTCGCCGATATCACCATCTTCTGATGCGACCATGGCGGCCGCCCGGCCGCCGTTATTTCCTTCTCCCCCAGCGTCAGTTTGAATTTAATTCGTTCATGGCCGTAAAAGGTTTCAGCCTGCCTGCGTTAAAAATCCTCATTATAACGTTACGCCCCGCCAATAGCTGATATTGCCGGCGAGCGGAAAACCCTTACCCCTAATTAATGAGGCTACCATGAGCACAAATAACATTATTAATGCCGTCGCCGCCGATGACGCGGCCATTATGCCGTCTATCGCCAATAAAAAGATCCTGATGGGTTTCTGGCACAACTGGGCCGCCGGCGCCAGTGACGGCTACCAGCAAGGACAGTTCGCCAATATGAACCTGACCGACATTCCCACCGAGTACAACGTGGTGGCCGTCGCCTTTATGAAAGGCCAGGGCATCCCGACCTTCAAGCCTTACAACCTGTCCGACACCGAGTTCCGCCGCCAGGTGGGCGTGCTGAACAGCCAGGGCCGCGCGGTGCTGATCTCCCTCGGCGGCGCAGACGCGCATATCGAGCTGAAAACCGGCGACGAAGACAAGCTGAAAGACGAGATTATTCGCCTGGTGGAAGTCTATGGCTTCGACGGCCTGGATATCGATCTGGAACAGGCGGCGATCGGCGCCGCCAATAATAAAACCGTCTTGCCTGCGGCGTTGAAAAAAGTAAAAGACCATTACGCCGCGCAGGGAAAAAATTTTATTATCAGCATGGCGCCGGAATTCCCGTATTTACGCACCAACGGCACCTACCTGGATTATATTAATGCCCTCGAAGGCTATTACGACTTTATCGCGCCGCAATATTATAACCAGGGCGGCGACGGTATTTGGGTGGATGAACTCAATGCCTGGATCACGCAGAATAACGACGCCATGAAAGAGGACTTCCTCTACTACCTGACGGAAAGCCTGGTTACCGGCACCCGCGGCTATGCGAAGATCCCGGCGGCGAAATTCGTCATCGGCCTGCCAAGCAACAACGATGCCGCCGCCACCGGCTACGTGGTCAACAAACAGGCGGTGTATAACGCTTTCTCGCGTCTCGACGCCAAAAACCTGTCGATCAAGGGCCTGATGACCTGGTCAATCAACTGGGATAACGGCAAGAGCAAAGCCGGCGTCGCCTACAATTGGGAGTTCAAAACCCGCTATGCGCCGCTGATTCAGGGCGGCGTCACCCCGCCGCCGGGAAAGCCTAATGCGCCGACGGCGCTGACGGTCGCCGAACTGGGCGCCACCTCTCTGAAACTGAGCTGGGCCGCCGCCACCGGCGCTTTCCCGATCGCCAGTTACACCGTCTACCGCAACGGCAACTCGATCGGCCAGACCGCCGGTCTGTCGCTGGCTGACGGCGGTCTGACGCCGGCGACCCAGTACAGCTACTTCGTTACCGCGACCGATAGCCAGGGCAATACCTCGCTGCCAAGCAGCGCGCTGGCGGTCAAAACCGCCAACGACGGCACGCCGCCCGATCCGGGGGCGCCCGAGTGGCAGAACAACCACAGTTACAAGGCTGGCGACGTGGTGAGCTATAAAGGCAAGAAATATACCTGTATCCAGGCGCACACCTCCAACGCCGGCTGGACGCCGGACGCCGCCTTCACCCTGTGGCAGCTCATCGCCTAATCGCTAATCGATTGCCGGCCAAACTGGCCGGCAATCCCGCCATCACGCTAAAAATTGCATAATCGATAATTTTTCACGTCGATAACTGAACATCCGTTAAAAACCACATCTAAGCAAACAACTATTTCTCAACGCATGGCTAAAACGCTTGCATCTCCCGCAGCTTTTGGCGCATTTTCATAACCACAGCGCAGCAAAACCGGGTTATCGCTGATAAATCGGCAATGCTGCCCATAACAGTAAAAAACAACATCACAGTCATAAAAGCCCGTTAGGAGAGTTGTATGTGTTCTATTTTCGGTGTGCTCGATCTGAAGTCCGATCCCGTTGAACTGCGTAAGAAAGCGCTGGAGCTGTCACGTCTGATGCGCCACCGCGGCCCGGATTGGTCCGGCGTTTACGCCAGCGACAAAGCCATTCTGGCTCACGAACGCCTGTCGATCGTCGACGTCAACAATGGCGCTCAACCGCTGTACAACGCTGCGCACACCCACGTTCTGGCGGTCAACGGCGAAATTTACAACCATCAGGCGCTGCGCCAACAGCTGAGCGAACGCTACGCGTTCCAGACCGGTTCCGACTGTGAAGTGATCCTGGCGCTGTACCAGGAGAAAGGCCCGGACTTCCTCGACGATCTGCAAGGCATGTTCGCCTTCGCCCTGTATGACACCGAAAAAGACGCCTACCTGATCGGCCGCGATCACCTGGGCATCATTCCGCTGTACATGGGCCATGACGAACACGGCAACCTGTACGTCGCCTCGGAAATGAAAGCGCTGGTGCCGGTGTGCCGCACCATCAAGGAATTCCCGGCCGGCAGCTACCTGTGGAGCCAGGACGGTGAGATTCGTGAATATTATCGCCGCGATTGGTTCGATTACGACAGCGTCAAGGACAACGTGACCGACGCCGCCGCCCTGCGCACCGCGCTGGAAGAGTCGGTGAAAAGCCACCTGATGTCCGACGTACCTTACGGCGTGCTGCTGTCGGGCGGGCTGGATTCCTCGGTCATTTCGGCGATCACCAAGAAGTACGCCGCGCGCCGCGTGGAAGATCAGGAACGCAGCGAGGCCTGGTGGCCACAGCTGCACTCCTTCGCCGTCGGCCTGGAGGGCTCGCCGGATCTGCGCGCCGCGCAAGAGGTGGCCAACCATCTGGGCACCGTGCACCATGAAATCCACTTCACCGTACAGGAAGGCCTGGACGCCATCCGCGACGTGATTTATCACATCGAAACCTACGACGTCACTACCATTCGCGCCTCGACGCCGATGTACCTGATGTCGCGTAAAATCAAGGCAATGGGTATCAAGATGGTGCTTTCCGGCGAAGGCGCGGACGAAGTGTTCGGCGGCTACCTGTACTTCCATAAGGCGCCGGACGCCCGCGAATTCCACGAAGAGACCGTACGCAAGCTGCTGGCGCTGCACATGTTCGACTGCGCGCGCGCCAACAAGGCGATGTCCGCCTGGGGCGTCGAAGCCCGCGTGCCGTTCCTGGACAAGAAATTCCTCGACGTGGCGATGCGCATCAACCCGAAAGATAAAATGTGCGGCAACGGCAAAATGGAAAAACACATCGTTCGCGAATGTTTCGAGTCCTATTTGCCGGCCAGCGTGGCCTGGCGCCAGAAAGAGCAGTTCTCCGACGGCGTCGGCTACAGCTGGATCGACACGCTAAAAGAGGTGGCTGCGCAGCAAATCAGCGATCAACAGCTCGAAACCGCGCGTTTCCGCTTCCCGTACAACACGCCGACCTCGAAAGAAGGCTACCTGTACCGCGAGATCTTCGAAGAGCTGTTCCCGCTGCCGAGCGCCGCCGAATGCGTGCCGGGCGGCCCGTCCGTCGCCTGCTCGTCCGCCAAGGCCATCGAATGGGATGAATCGTTCAAGAAGATGGACGATCCTTCCGGCCGCGCCGTCGGCGTGCACCAGGCCGCCTATAAATAAACGCGCGGCGTTTTCCCTTGGGGCGGGCCTTTTGGCCCGCCTTTTTGTTGCCTTTTCCGCCCGCCAACTGCCTGAATTGCCGATTTTATCGCCATAATGTTCACAACCCAGACAAACGGCGCTTCCGGGCGCTTTTTCGGGAAAAAACTTGTTGACGCAAATCGGTCATATACGCATAATGCGCCCCGCAACGCCGATGAAGGCAAAGCAAAAAAAGAGGGCTACGTAGCTCAGCTGGTTAGAGCACATCACTCATAATGATGGGGTCACAGGTTCGAATCCCGTCGTAGCCACCATCTCTTTTTTGCATTTGCGGGAGTGGCGAAATTGGTAGACGCACCAGATTTAGGTTCTGGCGCCGCAAGGTGTGCGAGTTCAAGTCTCGCCTCCCGCACCATTTCTCTTCATCGTCGGCGCAGTATGTTGATGGGGTATCGCCAAGCGGTAAGGCACCGGTTTTTGATACCGGCATTCCCTGGTTCGAATCCAGGTACCCCAGCCATA
>NZ_JBXUNP010000005.1:0-273979 GCF_057197125.1 Serratia sp. LSHTC3 | reverse complement strand
TGGGGTATCGCCAAGCGGTAAGGCACCGGTTTTTGATACCGGCATTCCCTGGTTCGAATCCAGGTACCCCAGCCATAACAAACTGCTTGCAAATCAAAGAAGTAAAAAGTAACATCGGCTACGTAGCTCAGCTGGTTAGAGCACATCACTCATAATGATGGGGTCACAGGTTCAAATCCCGTCGTAGCCACCATAATTGGGGTGTCGCCAAGCGGTAAGGCTCTGGTTTCTGATACCAGCATACCCAGGTTCGAATCCTGGCACCCCAGCCATATTTAGAAAAGCCCGCTTCGGCGGGCTTTTTGCTGTCTGGCGTTCAGCCATCCTTAATAGGCCCAGCCGCCGCTGAGCCCTGTCGGTTACAATCCTAACGCGTACTTCAACGCATGTTCTTTCAGCTTGCCCGCCCGCTGCGCGGCCATCAGCGCCAGATTGCGCGCCACGTTCAGCGGAGCCAGATTATTGCTGAAGGCGGTATAAAATAGATCCATGCCGCTCTGCATCAGCAGATTGTCGGTACGGCGACGGCGCTGATAACGCAGCAGCACCGCCTCGCTGCTCCAGTCCTCTCCCTGCTCCCGCGCCTCGCTCAACACGCTCAGCAAGGCATCCACGTCGCGATATCCCAGATTGACGCCCTGCCCGGCCAGCGGGTTGATGGTATGCGCCGCATCCCCCAGCAGCGCCAACCCCGGCAGCACGTAACGCTGCGCATGACGCCGCGTCAACGGGAACGATCCGGCGGCGTGCACCTTGACCGGGCCCAGCCGCGCTGGAAAAGCGGTGGCGATCTCACGCTCCAGCTGCGCCGGCGGCATCGCCTGCAGTTGGCGAATGCGCTGCGGGCTGTCATACCACACCAGCGATGCCCAGCTGTCGTACAGCGGCAGGAAGGCGCGCGGCCCGGACGGGAAGAAGCGCTGCCAGGTCACATCCTGCTGCGGCGCGCCGGTATCGACGGTGATCAACATGCACGCCTGACGATACTGCCAGCCGTTGGTGCCGATCGCCGCCAGCTTGCGCACCTGCGAGTTGGCGCCATCGGCGCCGATAACCAGCCGCGCCTGCAGCGTTTCACCGCTGTCCAGCGTCAGCTGCCAGGCCTTGTCCGCCCGCTGCAGCGATTGCAGCCTGGCGGGGCACAGCAACGTCAGGTTGGCGCACTGCGCGAACTGCTGCCACAGCGCCAACTGCAGAATACGGTTTTCCACCATAAAGCCCAGCTCCGGCAACCCCAGTGACACCGCGTCGAACGCCACCCGCGACGATGCCCATTCCCAGGTCTCCAGCCGGCGATACGGCGCCGTGCGCATCGCCGTCACGGCCGGCCAGGCGCCGAGCTGTTTCAGCAGCCCCACCGAGGTGCAGCCGATAGCGGAAATGCGCAGATCCGGCGGGCTTTGCGCCTCGAACGCCTGCGGCGCCTGATGTTCCAGCAACGCCACCGACCAGCCCGCCTGCGCCAGCCCGAGGGCCGCCGCCGCGCCGACCATGCCGCCGCCCACTACCACCGCGTCATACCGATTTTGAGATGTCTTCATATTGGCTATGTTTTCTGTGTGAATGCTCGCCATCCCACCCGGCATGGCGTTTTGCGCAGTGTACCGGATTTTCGCTTCGGCTTCAGGTTGCGTGCCATTTTCCCCCGCGCTGGTCACAACGGCGGCAAATGATTACAATACGCGCCCTGCATGTCGCGTAACGCAACTTTCGCTCCGCACTGAGTAATGGCAAGTCAATGACGAAAAAACTACATATCAAAACCTGGGGCTGCCAGATGAATGAGTACGATTCATCGAAAATGGCCGACCTGTTGAACAGCACGCACGGCTTCGAGTGGACCGACAACGCCGAAGAAGCGGACGTGCTGTTGCTGAACACCTGCTCGATCCGCGAAAAAGCGCAGGAGAAAGTTTTCGCCATGCTGGGGCGCTGGCGCTTGCTGAAAGAAAAAAACCCGTCTGTCATCATCGGGGTCGGCGGTTGCGTGGCCTCGCAAGAAGGGGAGCTTATCCGCAGCCGCGCGCCCTGCGTCGACGTGGTATTCGGCCCGCAGACCTTGCACCGCCTGCCGGAAATGATCAACCACGTTCAGGGCACCCGCAGCCCGGTGGTTGATATCAGCTTCCCGGAGATCGAAAAATTCGACCGATTGCCGGAACCGCGCGCCGAAGGCCCGACCGCGTTCGTGTCGATCATGGAAGGCTGCAACAAATACTGCACTTTCTGCGTGGTGCCTTACACTCGCGGTGAAGAAGTGAGCCGCCCGAGCGACGACGTGCTGTTCGAAATCGCCCAGCTGGCGGCGCAGGGCGTGCGCGAGGTCAACCTGCTCGGCCAAAACGTCAACGCTTACCGCGGCGCCACGCATGACGGCGATATCTGCTCGTTCGCCGAACTGCTGCGCCTGGTGGCGGCCATCGACGGCATCGATCGCATTCGCTTCACCACCAGCCACCCGATCGAGTTCACCGACGATATCATCGCGGTGTACGAAGACACGCCGGAGCTGGTCAGCTTCCTGCATCTGCCGGTGCAGAGCGGTTCGGATCGCATCCTGACCATGATGAAACGCGCGCATACCGCGCTGGAGTACAAGGCGATTATCCGCAAGCTGCGCAAGGCGCGCCCGAACATTCAGCTCAGCTCCGATTTCATCGTCGGTTTCCCGGGCGAGAGCCAGGCCGACTTCGAACAGACCATGAACCTGATCGCCGACGTCAACTTCGACGTCAGCTTCAGCTTCATCTATTCGTCGCGCCCGGGCACCCCGGCGGCGGACATGGTTGACGACGTCAGCGAAGAAGAGAAAAAGCAGCGGCTGTACATTCTGCAGGATCGCATCAACCAGCAGGCGCTGCAGTTCAGCCGCCGCATGCTCGGCACCGTCCAGCGCATTCTGGTGGAAGGCACCTCGCGCAAAAGCGTGATGGAACTGGCCGGGCGCACGGAATGCAACCGTGTGGTAAACTTCGAAGGCACGCCTGACATGATCGGCCAGTTTGTCGACGTGGAAATTACCGAGGTGCTGACCAACACCCTGCGTGGCGCAGTGGTGCGCACCGAGCAGCAGATGGATCTGCGCGTACATGAATCCCCGCAGTCGGTGATCGCCCGTACCCGCAAAGAAAACGCGCTGGGCGTCGGCATTTACCAGCCCTGACGCCGCGGCGGCCGCCTTATCGCCGCCCGTTCGCGCTACTCCTTACCGTTTCTCCGCCGGGCGTCCGCGCCCGGTGATGTTCTTTTTTATTTTTTTATTGTTGAAGAGGCGACATAACATGCAACTCCCACACTGCCCGAAGTGCAACTCCGAATACACCTACCAGGACAATGCCCTGTTCATCTGCCCTGAGTGCGCCCATGAGTGGAGCGACAGCGCCCCGGCGGAAGATCAGGACGCGCTGATCGTCAAAGACGCCAACGGCAACCTGCTGGCGGACGGCGACGCGGTCACCGTGATCAAGGACCTGAAGGTCAAAGGCAGTTCCTCGATGCTGAAAATCGGCACCAAGGTGAAAAACATTCGTCTGGTGGAAGGCGATCACAACATCGACTGCAAAATCGACGGTTTCGGCCCGATGAAACTGAAATCCGAATTCGTGAAAAAGAACTGATTCCCAGCGATCTTGTCCTGTGATGACGCGGCGGGCTTTGCGCCCCGCCGCGTTTTTTCCTTGTCTTCCCTTGAATTCCGCCGACGGCGCACAGATAGATCAGCGGTAAACTTGCGCCGTTGCGGCGCACCATGAATAATTCAAGAAAGAGAGTATTCAGGCTCGTCCTGAACGCGCGCGTCCCGGACGCGCTATGTGACATCAACCAGGCCCGATGTGACCTAGAGGAATAGTTTGAACGTCGCAACACAAGAAATTTTGTTAGAGCCCGCAGACAACCAGCGTTTGCTCAGCCTGTGCGGCCCGTTTGATGACAACATCAAGCAACTCGAGCGCCGATTGGGCATCGAAATCAATCGCCGCGACAACCGTTTCAAGCTGGTCGGCAAGAACCTGTGCGTGGTCGCCGCCGCCGATATCCTGCGCCATCTTTACGTGGATACCGCGCCGATTCGCGGCGTGATCCCGGATATCGATCCGGAGCAAATCCATCTGGCGATCAAAGAGAGCCGGGTGCTGGAACAGGTGGCCGACAGCGTGCCGGATTACGGCAAGGCGGTCACCATTAAAACCAAGCGCGGCATGGTGAAACCGCGCACGCCTAACCAGGCGCAATACATCGCCAACATTCTCGATCACGACATCACCTTCGGCATCGGCCCGGCGGGCACCGGCAAAACCTACCTGGCGGTCGCCGCCGCGGTGGATGCGCTGGAACGCCAGGAAATTCGCCGCATTCTGCTGACCCGCCCCGCAGTCGAAGCCGGCGAAAAGCTGGGCTTCCTGCCGGGCGATCTGAGCCAGAAGGTCGATCCTTATCTGCGCCCGCTGTACGACGCCCTGTTCGAAATGCTGGGCTTCGAGCGCGTGGAGAAGCTCATCGAACGCAACGTGATCGAAGTCGCACCGCTGGCCTATATGCGCGGCCGCACGCTGAACGACGCCTTTATCATTCTGGATGAGAGCCAGAACACCACCATCGAACAGATGAAGATGTTCCTGACGCGCATCGGTTTCAACTCGAAGGCGGTCATCACCGGCGACGTCACCCAGATCGACCTGCCGCGCAACCAGAAATCCGGCCTGCGCCACGCGGTGGAAGTGCTGTCGGACGTGGAAGAGCTGAGCTTCAACTTCTTCCACAGCGAAGACGTGGTGCGCCACCCGGTGGTGGCCCGCGTGGTCATCGCCTATGAGGCCTGGGAAGCGGCCGAACAGAAACGCAAAGACGCGATTGCCGAACAACGTAAGCGCGAGGCGCTCGCCGCCTCCGAGCAGGAGACACCATGAGTCAGGTGATTTTGGATCTGCAGATTGCCTGTGAAAGCAGCGACGGCCTGCCGGACGAGGCCACCTTCCAGCGCTGGCTGGAAGGCGTGCTGCCGCAATTTCAGGAAGAGGCCGAGGTGACCGTGCGTCTGGTGGACGAAGCGGAAAGCCACGAGCTGAACCTGACCTACCGCGGTAAAGACAAGCCGACCAACGTGCTCTCTTTCCCGTTCGAAGCCCCGCCGGGCATCGAGCTGCCGCTGCTCGGCGATCTGATCATCTGCCGCCAGGTGGTTGAACAGGAAGCGATTGAGCAAGGCAAGGCGCTGGAGGCCCACTGGGCGCATATGGTTGTCCACGGCAGCCTCCATCTGCTAGGGTATGACCACATCGAAGACGATGAAGCCGAAGAAATGGAGTCTTTGGAAACCGAAATCATGCACGGACTGGGCTATCCTGATCCGTACCTGGCGGAAAAAGACCCCGTCTGACGTCAGCCGTTTACCCTACAGCCCCTCTGCGGGGCTGTCGCTGACGCCCCTTAACTCTGACATGAGTGACAGTAACGAAAACGCCATGAGCGACGACCATTCACAAAGCAATGACAGCCCCAGTCCCAAGAAGGGGTTCTTTACTCTTATCCTTAACCAGTTGTTCCACGGCGAGCCCAAAAACCGTGGCGATCTGGTCGAGCTGATCCGCGATTCCGAACAAAACGACCTGATCGATCCCGATACCCGCGACATGCTGGAAGGCGTGATGGATATCGCCGAACAGCGCGTGCGCGACATCATGATCCCCCGCTCCCAGATGGTGACGCTCAAGCGCAACCAGACGCTGGAAGAGTGCCTGGACGTGATTATCGACTCCGCCCACTCGCGTTTCCCGGTGATCAGCGAAGACAAAGATCACATCGAAGGCATCCTGATGGCCAAGGATCTGCTGCCGTTCATGCGCGCAGATTCCGAGCCGTTCAGCATCGACAAGGTGCTGCGCACCGCGGTGGTGGTGCCGGAAAGCAAGCGCGTCGACCGGATGCTGAAAGAATTCCGCTCCCAGCGCTATCACATGGCGATTGTCATTGACGAATTCGGCGGCGTGTCCGGCCTGGTCACCATCGAAGATATCCTGGAACTGATCGTCGGCGAAATCGAAGACGAATATGACGACGAAGACGATCTGGATATCCGCCAGCTCAGCCGCCACATGTACACCGTGCGCGCGCTGGCCCCGATCGAAGACTTCAACGAAGCCTTCGGCACCCACTTCAGCGATGACGAGGTCGATACCATCGGCGGTCTGGTGATGCAGGCCTTCGGCCACCTGCCGGCGCGCGGGGAAACCATTGAAATCGAAGGTTACCTATTTAAAGTTGCCATGGCCGACAGTCGACGTATCATCCAGGTTCATGTAAAAATTCCGGACGATTCTCCACCACCGAAACTGGAAGATTAAATCCAACATGGCTAAAGCCTCATTACTTGAACGCCAGCGGGTTCGCGCCCTGCTGGCGCTGTTGTCAGGTGCCGGCGGGACGCTGGCGTTCTCGCCCTACGACTTCTGGCCCGCGGCCATCGTCTCCCTGTTCGGCCTGCTGGCCGTTACCCTCAATCGCACCACCAAACAGTCCGCCCTGCTCGGCTTTGTCTGGGGCTTCGGGCTGTTCGGCAGCGGCATCAACTGGGTGTATGTCAGCATCGCCGATTTCGGCGGCATGCCGTTCGCCGTCAACGTCTTCCTGGTGGTGCTGCTCGCCGCTTACCTGTCGCTGTACACCGGACTGTTCGCCGGGCTGCTGACGCGCCTGTGGCCGGCCACCAGTTGGTGGCGGCTGGCCATCGCCGCGCCGGCGCTGTGGCAGGTGACCGAATTCCTGCGCGGCTGGGTGCTGACCGGCTTCCCGTGGCTGCAGTTCGGCTACAGCCAGATCAACGGCCCGCTGAAGGGCATCGCGCCGCTGCTGGGTGTTGACGCCATCACCTTTGTGCTGATGGCCATCGCCGGCCTGCTGGTGTACGCCGTCAATCAACGGCGCCTGTCGGCAGCCGTGATCGCCGCCGCGCTGCTGCTGTTGCCGTGGCCGCTGCGCCAGCTGCAGTGGTTTACCCCGCAGCCGGAGAAAGCGGTGAACGTCGCCATGGTGCAAGGCAACATTCCCCAGTCAATGAAGTGGGATCCGAGCATTCTGCTCAGCACGCTGCAAACCTATCTGGACGAAACCCGCCCCTACATGGGCAAGGCGCCGATCATCATCTGGCCAGAGTCCGCCATCCCTGACTTCGAGCCGCGTCAGAACGGCTTCCTGACCATGATGGATGACCTGATGCGGGCGAAGAACAGCAGCCTGATCACCGGCATCGTCGATGCGCGCGCCACCCCACAAGGCGTGCAGGAATACAACAGCGCCATCGTGCTGGGCGAACCGACGCCGTACAGCTACCCGGCCAAAGATCGCTACAACAAGCATCACCTGGTGCCGTTCGGCGAGTTTGTGCCGCTGGGTGAACTGCTGCGCCCTATCGCGCCGTTCTTCAATCTGCCGATGTCCGGTTTCAGCCGCGGCGACTACGTGCAGCCGCAGCTCAGCGTACGCGGCTACAACCTGACGGCGGCCATCTGTTACGAGATCGTGCTGGGCCAGCAGGTGCGCGATAACTTCCGCCCGGACACCAACTTCCTGCTGACCATCTCCAACGACGCCTGGTTCGGCCACTCCATCGGCCCGTGGCAGCACTTCCAGATGGCGCGCATGCGGGCGCTGGAGCTCGGCCGGCCGCTGCTGCGCAGCACCAATAACGGCGTCACCGCCGCGGTGGATGCCAACGGCGAGGTGATCGCCGAGATCCCGCAGTTTACCCGCCAGGTGCTCGAAGTGAAGGTCACGCCGACCACCGGCGTCACGCCTTATGCGCGCTTCGGCGCCACACCGCTGTGGGTGATTACCCTGCTGCTGGGCGGCTGGGCGCTGATGTTGGGCTTGCGCCGCAAATAATCCTCTTCGCCGGGGCGCGCCCGCCGCGCCCCGCGTTCCCGTCAATATCCCCGCCTCAGTCAGAAAACGTCGTTAAATCAACGCGGCTGGCACACTCCTTGCTTTTATCTATGGCGACATCGCGCGCCGGTTTACTTTTGCTGACGTTTTGTCGCACCTGCGCACATTTTGGGTGCATTAAGCGCACCGCACGGGTGCGCCGACGTTTTGTTGCATTGATTTGGTGCGCGCGGCGTCTCAAAAAATGAAACATTTTAGTTTCAAGGTGTTCACAATCGGTTATTTTTTAACAGCGTTCAGTTCATAAGACTATCTTTATAACTTGAGCAATAAACAGTCGATTTAACCTGACGCTCTTTAGTCAGAGCCACAACAACAGCAAAGGAGTTGGACCATGCAAATGCGTAAATTGGCGTTATCGTTACTGCTGCTCGGTGCGGCAGGTAGCGTGGCGCATGCGGAAGACCTGACCGGTACGCTGAAGAAAATCAAAGACAATGGCGTGATCGTTGTCGGCCACCGCGAATCGTCAGTGCCGTTCTCCTACTACGACAACCAACAAAAAGTTGTGGGCTACTCTCAGGACTACTCCAACCAAATCGTTGAAGCCGTTAAGAAAAAGCTGAATGCGCCGAATCTGCAGGTGAAAATGCTGCCGATTACCTCGCAGAACCGCATCCCGCTGCTGCAAAACGGCACCTATGATTTCGAGTGCGGATCCACCACCAATAACCTCGAGCGCCAGAAACAGGCCGCCTTCTCCGACACCATTTTCGTGGTCGGCACCCGCTTGCTGGTGAAAAAGGGCTCCGACATCAAAGACTTTAAAGACCTGGCCGGCAAACCGGTGGTGGTCACCTCCGGCACCACCTCCGAAGTGCTGCTGAACAAGCTGAACGACAGCGACAAGATGAACATGCGTATCATCAGCGCCAAAGACCACGGCGATTCCTTCCGCACGCTGGAAAGCGGCCGCGCCGTGGCCTTCATGATGGATGATGCCCTGCTGGCGGGCGAACGCGCCAAGGCCAAGAAACCGGATCAGTGGGAAATCATCGGCACGCCGCAGTCGAAAGAGGCCTACGGCTGCATGCTGCGCAAAGACGATCCTGAGTTTAAAAAGCTGGTCGATGACACCATCGCCCAGGCGCAAACCTCCGGTGAAGCGGCCAAGTGGTTTGAGAAATGGTTCAAGCAGCCTATTCCACCGAAAAACCTCAACATGAACTTCGAACTGTCGGACGACATGAAGCAACTGTTCAAAGTGCCAAACGACAAAGCGTTGAACTAAATAGAACAAAAGCCGGCGCGGCCGCCAGGCCAAACCGGCCCAGTTGATGACTGGGACAGACAGGAATGAGGGGGGCCGTTCCCCTCCCTCATTTTCCCCAAGGCGCATCACCGACACCCGTACACAACAAGCCAGCCAGACTGGCCGCGCGGCGATCGGCGCTCATCAAGTCATCAATCTTCGGCGCCCTGCGCCCGTTTATCGGAGTTTGTTATGTCAATAGATTGGAACTGGGGTATCTTCCTGCAGCAGGCCCCGTTTGGGAACACCACTTACCTCGGCTGGATCTGGTCCGGCTTTCAGGTCACGGTGGCCCTCTCCGTCTGTGCCTGGATTATCGCTTTCTTCGTCGGTTCACTGTTCGGTATCTTGCGTACCGTGCCCAACCGCTTTCTTTCCACCCTCGGCACCTGTTACGTCGAACTGTTCCGCAACGTGCCGCTGATCGTGCAATTCTTTACCTGGTATCTGGTGATCCCCGAGCTGCTGCCGGCCAATATCGGCACCTGGTTCAAAACCGAGCTGGATCCCAACGTGCAGTTCTTCGTCTCTTCCATGCTCTGTCTGGGGCTGTTTACCGCCGCCCGCGTTTGCGAACAGGTGCGCGCCGCCATTCAGTCCCTGCCGCGCGGCCAGAAAGCCGCCGGGCTGGCGATGGGCCTGACGCTGCCGCAAACCTACCGCTACGTGCTGCTGCCGAACGCCTACCGGGTGATCGTGCCGCCGATGACCTCGGAAATGCTCAACCTGGTCAAAAACTCCGCCATCGCCTCCACCATCGGGCTGGTGGACATGGCCGCGCAGGCCGGTAAGCTGTTGGATTACTCCGCACACGCCTATGAATCCTTTACCGCCATCACGCTGGCTTATATCGGCATCAACGCCGTTATCATGCTGTTTATGCGTCTGGTCGAAAAGAAAGTGCAGTTGCCTGGCAACCTGGGGAGTAAATAATGTACGAATTTGACTGGGCGTCGATCGTCCCAAGCTTCCCTTATCTGCTGCAAGGCATGGTGATCACGCTGAAGATCACCGTGACCGCCATCGTGGTCGGCATCCTGTGGGGCACCGTGCTGGCGGTGATGCGTCTGTCGCCGTTCAAGCCGATAAGCTGGTTCGCCACCCTGTACGTCAACCTGTTCCGTTCGGTGCCGCTGGTGATGGTGCTGCTGTGGTTCTATCTGGTGGTTCCAAGCTTATTACAACAGGTTCTAGGGCTGTCGCCGAAAACCGATATTCGCCTGATCTCGGCTATGGTAGCCTTTTCCCTGTTTGAAGCGGCCTATTACTCGGAAATCATCCGCGCCGGTATCATCAGCATCTCGCGTGGCCAATCCTCCGCCGCGCTGGCGCTGGGCATGACCCACTGGCAGTCCATGCGGCTGGTGATCCTGCCGCAGGCGTTCCGCGCCATGGTGCCACTGCTGCTGACCCAGGGCATCGTACTGTTCCAGGATACCTCGCTGGTTTACGTACTGAGCCTGGCCGACTTCTTCCGCACCGCGTCGACCATCGGCGAACGCGACGGCACCCAGGTTGAAATGATCCTGTTCGCCGGTTTTGTCTATTTTGTTATCAGCCTCGCCGCCTCTGCGCTGGTAAGCTATTTGAAGAAAAGGACTGTTTGATGATATCCCTGAAAAATGTTTCCAAGTGGTACGGTCACTTCCAAGTGTTGACCGATTGCACCACCGAAGTGAAAAAAGGCGAAGTGGTCGTCGTCTGCGGTCCTTCAGGTTCCGGCAAATCCACCCTGATTAAAACCGTCAACGGCCTGGAGCCGATCCAGCAGGGAAGCATCCTGGTGAACGGCACCTCGGTCAACGACAAGAAAACCAACCTGGCGCAGCTGCGTGCCAAAGTCGGCATGGTGTTCCAACACTTTGAGCTGTTCCCGCACCTGTCCATTATCGACAACCTGACGCTGGCGCAGGTGAAAGTGCTCAAGCGCGATAAGACCGCCTCACGCGAGAAGGGCCTGAAGCTGCTTGAACGCGTCGGCCTCTCCGCCCATGCCAACAAGTTCCCCGGCCAGCTGTCCGGCGGCCAGCAGCAGCGCGTCGCCATCGCCCGCGCACTGTGCATGGATCCTATCGCCATGCTGTTCGATGAACCGACCTCGGCGCTCGATCCGGAAATGATCAACGAAGTGCTGGACGTGATGGTCGAACTGGCGAACGAAGGCATGACCATGATGGTGGTAACCCACGAAATGGGCTTCGCCCGCAAGGTGGCGAATCGGGTAATCTTTATGGACGAAGGCAAAATCGTCGAAGACCGCAACAAAGACGATTTCTTCAACAACCCCGAGTCCGATCGCGCCAAGGACTTCCTGGCCAAGATCCTGCACTAAACGCTCTCGATGCGCCCCGCCAGGGGCGCATCTTTTCTCCCGGCACTAAAAGCGCTTGTTTCTCCCCGGTTTTGATCCGATGCTCGCTGGATAACAAACAGAGGAGAAAGAACATGCCCCGCCCTATTATCATCGATTGCGATCCCGGCCTCGACGACGCCATCGCGCTGGCCATGGCGCTGCGTTCGCCGGAGCTGGACGTCAAAGCCATTACCACCTCCGCCGGCAACCAGACGCCGGAGAAAACCCTGCATAATGCGCTGGGCCTGCTGACCCTGATGCAGCGCGAGGACATCCCGGTCGCCGCCGGCGCCGGCGGCCCGCTGATGCGCGAGCTGGTGATCGCCGACTATGTCCACGGCAAAACCGGCATGGGCAACACCCACCTGCCGACGCCGACCCTCAAACCCGATCCCCGCGGCGCCGTCGAGCTGATCGCCGACCTGCTGCGCGCCAGCCCACAGCCGATAACCCTGGTGGTGACCGGCCCGATGACCAATATCGCCCTGCTACTGGCCCAGCATGCCGAGTTGAAAAGCCGCATCGAGCGCATCGTATTCATGGGCGGCGGCATGAACGCCGGCAATACCACGCCGGTGGCGGAGTTCAACATCTTCGTCGATCCCGAAGCCGCCGAAATGGTGCTGAAATCCGGCGTGCCGCTGACCATGGCCGGGCTGAACGTCACCCATCAGGCACTGGTGTTGCCGCAGGATATCGAGCGCATTCGTCAGATAGACAATCCGGTCGCGCAGGCGGTCGCGGAGATGCTCGATTTTTATCTGCCGCTGTACCTCAGCCATCCGCGCGGCCTGCCCGGCGCAGCGATGCACGATCCCTGCACCATCGCCTGGCTGCTGGCGCCACAGCTGTTTACCGGCGTTGAACGCTGGGTCGGCGTGGAGACCAAAGGGGAATACACCGTCGGCATGACGGTAGTGGACTATTTCCAGCAAACCGGCAACGCGGCCAACGTGGAAGTGCTGACCGGCATCAACCGCGAGGGCTTTATCGATCTGCTGGCCGAGCGCGTAGCGCGTTATTGATCCTATCGGGGCGCGCTCGCGCCCCTCATTCAACTTTTTTGATTTAACTCAGCGAATTTTTGCGCTATCACTGTTCATGGCTTGCCTCTACCATGCATTTACACCGACTGACATCGTTACCGATTAGCCTTCGCCTGGAGATAAGCCAATGAGCCGCGTACTGGTCCTGAAATCAAGCATTCTGGGTGAATATTCCCAGTCTGGAAAATTAGTCGATTTTTTTGTTGAACAATGGCGTGAAACTCACCCTGAAGACACGTTTACCGTGCGTGATTTGGCCAACCCAACGCTGCCGGAGCTGGATGGTGAAGTGATGGCCGGCTTTACCGCCGGCGACAAACCGCTGACGCCGCATCAGCAAAGCACCCTGGCGCTGTCCGATGAGCTGATTGCCGAGCTGAAATCGCACGACACGCTGATCATCAGCGCCCCGATGTACAACTTCAACATCCCGACGCAGCTGAAGATCTACTTCGATCTTATCGCCCGCGCCGGCCAGACGTTCCGCTATACCTCCGCTGGCGCCGAAGGGCTGGTGACGGGCAAGAAAGCGATCGTCATCTCCAGCCGCGGTGGCATCCACGCCGACACGCCGACGGATCTGATCACGCCGTACGTGAAGTTGTTCCTGGGCTTTATCGGCATCACCGACGTTGAATTCGTGCTGGCGGAAGGCTTCGCCTATGGCCCGGAAGCGGCGGAGAAAGCCGCCCAGGACAGCCGCATCGCAGTCGTGCAGAAAATCCCGGCCGGCGTCGCCGTACCGGCCAGCGCACCGGCGCAGGCGGACGTTGCCCCGGCAACCGTCAGCGGCGGTTTCCTGAGCAACCTGCTGAAGAAACTGTTCCGTTAAACGCCGGCCTTAGCGTTCCCCGCCCTGGCGGGGAACGTCATCAAGGTTCAAACGGCCGGCGCTGGAACTGGTCGTGACCGCATTTCGGGCAGAGCGGCAGCACCTCCGGCGTGTAAAACGCCAAATGGTAGTGACACTGCTCGCACACCAGATTGCCCAGCCCCACCACTTCACCGCTGTGGTAAACGCCGTGGTGGCTGACATCCTTGAACACCTCGCGCCACTCCAGCTGGGTTTTGTCGGTGATATCCGCCAGTTCCTGCCACAGGCTCTCTTTGATCACGCGCATAAACACGCTGTCGGTAAACTCGTCCCGGCTCTCCTGATAGCTGCGAGCGAACTCCTCCAGATCGCGCCGCACCGCCTGCGTCACCTGCCGCACTTCGTCGCGGGTCAAATCTTCGGCCTCGTTCAAGCGCCGCTCCGCGCTGGCCACCAGTTCATCGATATCGCGTTCGCCGTTTTTCAGGCGTTCGCTCAGCGATGCCACCAATTCGCGGTAATACTGAGCAACCTTGTTCATAGACTCTCCTCAATAAACGCTGCGCCGGACTTGGCTGTAGGGATCCCCCCTAAGCTACTTGTTCTTATTTTAGCCGTAAATGACTGATGTCACTTGGCAAGACGCGGGATCCGCAGGTTGTGAGCCGCGTCATGACGGCGTTTTTTTTAAATGCGCCGAGTCAGGCGCTTGGAGTTGTTGCCGGGAGGTCTTATCAGCTATGCTATGCGGATCTACGAATACTAAATGTTCATTGCGTTGCCTCTGACCGGGGCAACGGTTTACACCAACAGGACCACCGGCCGCCATGCAAGAGCAATACCGTCCAGAAGACATAGAATCGAACGTACAGCTTCACTGGCAAGAGAAGCAGACTTTCAAAGTTACCGAAGACGACAGCAAGGAAAAGTACTACTGCCTATCCATGCTGCCTTACCCGTCCGGCCGACTGCACATGGGCCACGTTCGTAACTACACTATCGGCGACGTGATCTCGCGCTATCAGCGCATGCTGGGCAAAAACGTACTGCAGCCGATCGGCTGGGATGCGTTCGGCCTGCCGGCGGAAGGCGCAGCGGTGAAAAACAACACCGCGCCGGCCCCGTGGACCTACGACAACATCGAATACATGAAGAACCAGCTGAAACTGCTGGGCTTCGGCTACGACTGGGATCGCGAAATCGCCACCTGCCAGCCGGAATACTACCGCTGGGAACAGTGGTTCTTCACCAAGCTGTATGAAAAAGGCCTGGTCTACAAGAAGACTTCGGCGGTGAACTGGTGTCCGCACGATCTGACCGTGCTGGCCAACGAACAGGTTATCGACGGCTGCTGCTGGCGCTGCGACACCAAGGTCGAACGTAAAGAGATCCCGCAGTGGTTCATCAAAATCACCGCTTACGCCGATCAGCTGCTGAACGATCTGGACACGCTTGAAAGCTGGCCGGAGCAGGTGAAAACCATGCAGCGCAACTGGATTGGCCGCTCCGAAGGCGTGGAAATCACCTTCGACGTGGCGGACAGCGAAGAGAAGCTGACGGTTTACACCACCCGCCCGGACACCTTCATGGGCGCCACCTACGTGGCGGTCGCCGCGGGCCACCCGCTGGCGCAACAGGGCGCGCGCAACAACCCGGCGCTGACCGAGTTCATCGACGAATGCCGCAACACCAAAGTGGCCGAAGCAGAAATGGCGACGATGGAGAAGAAAGGCATGCCGACCGGCCTGTTCGTGGTCCACCCGCTGAGCGGCGAGAAGCTGCCGGTGTGGGTCGCCAACTTCGTGCTGATGGAATACGGCACCGGCGCCGTGATGGCAGTACCGGCGCACGACCAGCGCGACTGGGAATTCGCCACCAAATATGATTTGCCGATCAAACCGGTGATCCTGAACCTCGACGGCAGCCAGCCTGACGTGAGCGCCGAAGCGATGACCGACAAAGGCGCGCTGTTCAACTCCGGCGAGTTCGACGGTCTGGACAATGAAGCGGGCTTCAACGCCATCGCCGACAAACTGGTCGCCAAGGGCGTAGGCCAGCGTAAGGTTAACTACCGTCTGCGCGACTGGGGTGTCTCCCGCCAGCGTTACTGGGGCGCGCCAATCCCGATGGTGACGCTGGAAGACGGCACCGTAATGCCGACGCCGGAAGACCAGCTGCCGGTGATCCTGCCGGAAGACGTGGTCATGGACGGCATCACCAGCCCGATCAAGGCCGACCCTGAGTGGGCGAAAACCACCGTCGACGGCCAGCCGGCGCTGCGCGAAACCGACACCTTCGACACCTTTATGGAGTCCTCCTGGTACTACGCACGCTACACCTGCCCGCAGTATGACCAGGGCATGCTGGATCCGGCCGCCGCCAACTACTGGCTGCCGGTCGATCAATATATCGGCGGCATCGAGCACGCCATCATGCACCTGATGTACTTCCGCTTCTTCCACAAGCTGATGCGCGATGCGGGCCTGGTGGATTCCGATGAGCCGGCCAAGCGCCTGCTGTGTCAGGGCATGGTGCTGGCCGACGCCTTCTACTACACCGGCAACAGCGGCGAGCGCGTCTGGGTATCCCCGGTTGACGCCACCGTCGAGCGCGACGACAAGGGCCGCATCATCAAGGCTACGGATCCGCAAGGCCGTGAACTGGTCTATGCTGGCATGAGCAAAATGTCGAAGTCGAAGAACAACGGCATCGACCCGCAGGAGATGGTGGAAAAATACGGCGCGGACACCGTGCGTCTGTTCATGATGTTCGCTTCACCGGCAGAAATGACGCTGGAGTGGCAGGAATCCGGCGTGGAAGGGGCTAACCGCTTCCTGAAACGCGTGTGGAAACTGGCCTACGATCACGTGGAAAAAGGCGCGGTGCAGCCGCTGGACGTGGCGTCGCTGAACGAAGAGCAGAAAGCGCTGCGCCGCGATCTGCACAAAACCATCGCCAAAGTGACCGACGATATCGGCCGCCGTCAGACCTTCAACACCGCAATCGCCGCCGTGATGGAGCTGATGAACAAGCTGGCCCGCGCGCCGCAGGAGAGCGAGCAGGATCGCGCGCTGCTGCAAGAAGCGCTGCTGGCCGTGGTGCGCATGCTGTATCCGTTCACCCCTCACGTGTGCTTCACCCTGTGGCAGGCGCTGGGCGGCGAAGGCGACGTGGACACCGCGCCATGGCCGGTTGCCGACGAACAGGCGATGGTCGAGGACTCCAAGCTGGTGGTGGTGCAAGTGAACGGCAAGGTTCGCGCTAAAATCACCGTATCTGCCGATGCGACCGAAGAGCAAGTGCGCGCGCGCGCTGCCGAAGAGCATCTGGTGGCTAAATATCTGGACGGCGTCACGATTCGCAAAGTGATTTACGTTCCGGGCAAACTGCTTAACCTGGTTGTGGGTTAACACAAGGAGGAGTTGTGCGACAACGTATTCTGACGCTGTTGCTGGGGTTGGCGGTGTTGGTCACCGCCGGCTGCGGTTTTCACCTGCGTGGCACCACGCAGGTGCCTAATGAAATGAAAACGCTGATCCTGGACAGTTCGGATCCTTACGGGCCATTGACGCGAGCGGTGCGTGAGCAGCTGCGTTTGAACGCCGTGACCATCGTCAGCGATCCGAAGCGTAAAGACGTGCCTTCCCTGCGCATCGTCGGCGCGACGGAAAGCCAGGATACCGCCTCGATCTTCCAGGACGGTAAAACCGCCGAGTACCAGCTGGTGCTGACCGTGCAGGCGCAGGTGCTGCTCCCGGGCCACGACCTGTATCCGCTGTCGGTGAAAGTGTTCCGTTCGTTCTTCGACAACCCGCTGACCGCGCTGGCCAAGGACTCCGAGCAGGAGATCATTCGCCAGGAAATGCGTGAGCAGGCGGCGCAGCAACTGGTGCGTAAACTGCTGACCGTGCATGCGGCGGAAGAAGAGAACCGGCAGAAAGCCGCTGCCGTCGGCGAACGAGCGGCAAGCCAAACCGCACAATGATCCGCATTTATCCGGAACAACTTGCCGCGCAGCTCCGAGAGGGGCTGCGCGCTTGTTATTTATTGAGCGGCAATGAACCGCTGCTGCTGCAGGAAAGCCAGGATTTACTCCGGCAGGCCGCGCAACAGCAGCAGTTCAGCGAGCACTACAGCATTTCCCTCGACGCCCATACTGACTGGGACGCCATCTTCGGCATCTGCCAGGCGATGAGCCTGTTCGCCAGCCGCCAGACGCTGCTGCTGATCTTCCCGGAAAACGGCCCGACGGCGCCGATCGGTGAGCAGTTGAGCAAACTCGCCACGCTGCTGCACGAGGATATTCTGCTGATCCTGCGCGGCCCGCGCCTCACCAAAGCGCAGGAAAACAGCGCCTGGTTCAAGGCGCTCAGCCCGCACGGCGCTCTCGTCAGTTGCCAGACGCCTGAACAGGCGCAGCTGCCACGCTGGGTCGCCGCGCGCGCCAAAGCGATGAAGCTGGAGTTGGACGACGCTGCCAATCAGCTGCTGTGTTACTGCTACGAAGGCAACCTGCTGGCGCTGTCGCAGGCGCTGGAGCGGCTGTCGCTGCTGCACCCGGACGGCAAGCTCACCCTGCCGCGCGTCGAGCAGGCGGTGAACGACGCCGCCCACTTCACGCCGTTCCACTGGCTGGATGCCCTGCTGGCCGGCAAGAGCAAGCGCGCCTGGCATATCTTGCAGCAGTTGCAGCAAGAGGACGTGGAGCCGGTGATCCTGCTGCGCACCCTGCAGCGCGAACTGCTGCTGCTGCTGACGCTGCAGCGCCGCATGGCGTCTGCGCCGCTGCGCTCGCTGTTCGATCAGCACAAGGTCTGGCAGAACCGCCGCCCGTTGGTGACCCAGGCGTTGCAACGCCTGTCCGGCCCCCAGCTGCAGCAGGCGGTACAGCTGCTGACGCAAATCGAGCTGACCCTCAAGCAGGACTATGGCCAGTCGGTCTGGCCGGAACTGGAAACCCTGTCGATGCTGCTGTGCGGCAAACCCCTGGCCACGAGTTTTAGCGATGCCCACTAACCCGGAACACCCCACCGTTTTGCACGCGCTGTTCGGCGGCACCTTTGATCCGATCCACTATGGCCACCTGCGGCCGGTGGAGGCGCTGGCCGCCGAAGTGGGCCTGAATCGCGTCACGCTGCTGCCTAACCATGTGCCGCCGCACCGCCCGCAGCCGGAGGCCAATGCGCAACAGCGCCTGAAGATGGTCGAGCTGGCGATCGCCGGCAACCCGCTGTTTGCGGTCGACGATCGCGAACTGCACCGCACCACGCCCTCCTACACCATCGAGACGTTGGAAACGATTCGTAAAGAGCGTGGCGCCGCCCAGCCGCTGGCGTTTATTATTGGCCAGGACTCGCTGCTGACGCTGCATAAGTGGCACCGCTGGCAGGCGCTGTTGGACGTCTGCCACCTGCTGGTGCTGGCGCGCCCGGGCTATAACGATCGCATGGACACGCCGGAACTGCAGCAGTGGCTGGAACGCCATCGCACCGCCGACCCGGCGCTGCTCAGCCGTCGCCCGCACGGCTATATCTATCTGGCCGATACGCCGGAGCTGGAAATTTCCGCCACCGAGATCCGCCAGCGCCGCCATCAGGGCCTCAACTGCGACGACCTGCTGCCGCGCCCGGTGCAGCGCTATATCGAGTTGCAGGGTTTATATCGCTAGTGAAAGGTGCGTGATATACTGCGCCGCTATTTTTCAGGTATCCGCTGAAAACCCCGGAAACCTTAGCTGGCCGGGCAGTCACCAGTTAGCTGGCTTTCAGCGGCAGCCTGCCGAAACCATTATCCGGTTACGCCGCGGCGCGCGCATTTTGCCCGCCGCAGCCGACTGAACAGAACACACCCGAGGGGGAACCTTTGCAAGGTAAAGCGCTCCAAGATTTCGTCATCGATAAAATCGATGATCTGAAAGGCCAAGACATTGTCGCTCTGGACGTCCAGGGCAAATCCAGCATCACCGATTGCATGATCATCTGCACCGGCACCTCAACGCGCCACGTGATGTCGATCGCCAGCCACGTGGTGCAGGAATCCCGCGCCGCGGGCATGGAGCTGTACGGCATGAAAGGCCAGGAAGCCTCCGACTGGATCGTGGTCGATCTGGGCGAAGTGATCGTACACGTGATGCAGGAAGAAAGCCGTCGCCTGTACGAGCTGGAAAAACTCTGGAGCTAAGCGGTGAAACTGCAATTGGTGGCGGTCGGCACCAAAATGCCAGACTGGGTGCAAACCGGCTTTATGGATTACCTGCACCGCTTTCCCAAAGATATGCCGTTTGAGCTGACCGAGATCCCGGCCGGCAAACGCGGCAAAAATGCCGACATCAAGCGCATTCTGGACAAGGAAGGCGAACAGATGCTGGCGGCGGTGGGCAAAGGCAACCGCATCGTTACGCTGGATATCCCAGGCACGCCGTGGGAAACGCCGCAGCTGGCGCAGCAGCTTGAGCGCTGGAAGCAGGATGGCCGCAATGTCAGCTTGCTGATCGGCGGCCCGGAAGGGCTGGCGCCCGCCTGCAAAGCCGCTGCCGAGCAGAGCTGGTCGCTTTCTCCGTTGACGCTGCCGCATCCTTTGGTGCGCGTCCTGGTGGCCGAAAGCCTCTACCGCGCCTGGAGTATTACAACAAATCATCCTTACCACCGGGAATAGCCGGTGGTGACCGTGACAGAGTGAAATAAAGCAGCGGGATGAAAATAGAACGTAACCCTTTTCGCGACTATACGGCTGAATCCGCCCTGTTTGTACGCCGCGCCCTGGTGGCGTTCCTGGTCATCCTGGTGCTGTCCGGCATCCTGATCGCCAACCTGTATAATCTGCAAGTGGTCCGCGTCGAGGATTACCGCACCCGTTCCAACGAAAACCGCATCAAGCTGGTGCCCATCGCGCCCAGCCGCGGCATTATCTACGATCGCAACGGCACCCCGCTGGCGCTCAACCGCACCATTTATCAGCTGGAGCTGATGCCGGAGAAGGTCGACGATCTCAAGGCCACGCTGCAGGCGCTGCGCACGGTGGTCGATCTGACTGACGACGACATCGCCAATTTCGAAAAAGAGCGCAAGCGCTCGCGCCGTTTCGTCTCCATTCCGGTGAAAACCGCGCTGACCGAAGTGCAGGTCGCCCGCTTTGCGGTCAATCAGTTCCGCTTCCCCGGCGTGGAAGTGAAAGGCTACCAGCGCCGCTACTATCCTTACGGATCCGCCCTCACCCATGTCACCGGCTATGTGTCGAAGATCAACGATCGCGACGTTGAACGTCTGGATAAAGACGGCAAGCTGGCTAACTACGCCGCCACCCACGATATCGGCAAGCTGGGCATCGAACGCTATTACGAAGACACGCTGCACGGTAAAACCGGTTACGAAGAGGTTGAAGTCAACAACCGCGGCCGGGTGATCCGCCAATTGCACGAGCAGCCGCCTTCCGCCGGCCAGGACGTCTATCTGACGCTCGATCTTGATCTGCAGCGCTATATCGAACAGCTGCTGGTTGGCAGCCGCGCCGCGGTGGTGGTGAGCGATCCGCGCACCGGCGCCATCCTGGCGATGGTGTCCAATCCGAGCTACGATCCGAACCTGTTCGTGGACGGCATTTCCAGCAAGGACTATCAGGGTCTGCTGAACGATCCGAATCGCCCGCTGATCAACCGCGCCACGCAGGGGGTTTATCCGCCCGCGTCAACGGTGAAACCTTATATCGCCGTGTCGGCACTCAGCGCCGGCGTGATCACCAAGAACACCGTAGTGTTCGATCCCGGCTGGTGGCAACTGCCCGGCTCGGAAAAACGCTTTCGCGACTGGAAAAAATGGGGTCACGGCCGCCTGAACGTCACCAAAGCGCTGGAAGAATCCGCGGATACCTACTTCTATCAGGTCGCCTATGATATGGGGATCGATCGGCTGTCGAGCTGGCTGACCAAATTCGGTTACGGCCAGTACACCGGCATCGATCTGGCCGAAGAGCGCTCCGGCCTGATGCCGACGCGTGAATGGAAGCTGAAACGCTATAAAAAACCGTGGTATCAGGGCGACACCATTCCGGTGGGCATCGGTCAGGGTTACTGGACCGCCACGCCGATCCAGATGGCCAAGGCGCTGAACACCCTGATCAACGACGGTACCGTCAAAACGCCGCACCTGCTGCAGAGCACCCGCGTCAACGGCGCGCTGGTGCCGTTCAAACAGGAAGAGAACACGCAGATCGGCGATATTCACTCCGGCTTCTGGGAAATCGCCAAAGACGGCATGTACGGTGTGGCCAACCGTCCGAACGGGACGGCGCGCAAGTACTTTGCGGACGCATCTTATAAAGCCGCGGCGAAATCGGGCACCGCACAGGTCTTCGGTTACGAAACCTACAACGCCCATAAACTGGCGGAGCACCTGCGCGATCACAAGCTGATGACCGCCTTTGCGCCGTTCAATAACCCGACGGTGTCGGTCGCCATCATTCTGGAAAACGGCGGCTCCGGTCCGGCGGTGGGCACCATCACCCGCCAGATCCTCGACCATATTCTGCTGGGCGACAACAATACGCAATTGCCAAGCGAGGCCCCGCTGCCGCCTGGCGTAGAAGGTGACTAAGGTAGAACATGACTGAAAGCCAACAAAAAGGCTCGATCTGGACCAAAATCCACATTGATCCGACGTTCCTGCTGCTGATCCTGGCTCTGCTGGTCTACAGCGCCTTCGTGATGTGGAGCGCCAGCGGCCAGGACATCGGCATGATGGAGCGCAAGATCGGGCAGATCGTCATGGGGCTGATCGTGATGGCCGTCATGGCGCAGATCCCGCCGCGCGTGTACGAAAGCTGGGCGCCCTATCTGTATATCTTCTGCGTGATTTTGCTGATCCTGGTGGACGCCTTCGGGCAGATCAGTAAAGGCGCGCAGCGCTGGCTGGATCTCGGCGTGGTGCGCTTCCAGCCGTCGGAAATCGCCAAGATCGCCGTGCCGCTGATGGTGGCGCGCTTTATGAACCGCGATGTCTGCCCGCCTTCGCTGAAAAACACCGCCATCGCGCTGGTGCTGATCTTCCTGCCGACGCTGCTGGTGGCCGCGCAGCCGGATCTCGGCACGTCGATCCTGATCGCCGCCTCCGGCCTGTTCGTGCTGTTTCTGTCGGGCATGAGCTGGAAACTGATCGCCGTCGCCGCCGTCGCGCTGGCGGCCTTTATCCCGGTGCTGTGGTTCTTCCTGATGCACGGTTATCAACGCGACCGCGTGATGATGCTGCTCGATCCGGAAAGCGACCCGCTCGGCGCCGGTTATCACATCATTCAATCCAAGATCGCCATCGGCTCCGGCGGCCTGTCCGGCAAGGGCTGGCTGCACGGCACCCAGTCGCAGCTGGAGTTCCTGCCGGAGCGCCATACCGACTTTATCTTCGCCGTGTTGGCCGAAGAGCTGGGGCTGATCGGGGTGTTGGTGCTGCTGGCGCTCTACCTGCTGGTGATCATTCGCGGGCTGATGATCGCCGCCAAGGCGCAAACTACCTTCGGCCGCGTGATGGTCGGCGGCTTGATGCTGATTTTGTTCGTTTATGTCTTTGTTAACATCGGTATGGTCAGTGGCATTTTGCCGGTAGTTGGCGTACCTTTGCCTCTGGTCAGTTACGGGGGTTCGGCGCTGATAGTGTTGATGGCCGGTTTCGGCATCATCATGTCGATCCACACGCATCGGAAAATGCTGTCTAAAAGTTTATAAGAGGTGAGTAATGCGTAAGGAATGGCTTTGGATCGGCGTCGCGGCGGTGTTGCTCTCCGCCTGTACCGCCCCGACCACGGAACAGCAACCCCCTCCGCAGCCGTACAACGGCCCGGTGGTGGAAATCGGCGGCGTCGAGCCTCAATATGAACCCTATAACCCTAATAACATGCAGGATTATAAGGTTAATGGCGATACTTACCGCATCGTAAAAGATCCGCAGAACTTCTCGCAGACCGGCCTGGCGGCCTGGTATGGCGAAGAGGCCAACGGCAACACCACCGCGCTGGGCGAGCAGTTCGATCCTAATGGCCTGACTGCGGCCCACCCAACGCTGCCGATCCCAAGCTACGTGCGCGTCACCAATCTGGCCAACGGCCGTCAGTTGGTGGTGCGCGTCAACGATCGCGGGCCTTACACCAAGGGCCGTATCATCGATCTGTCGAAAGCCGCCGCCGATCGCCTCAACCTGTCCAACAACACCAAGGTCAAGGTCGATTTCATCAACGTGGCGCCGGACGGCACGCTGAGCGGCCCTGGCACCATCGGCACCATCGTGGCGAAACAGAGCTACGCATTGCCGGCGCGCCCGGATCTTGGCTCCAGCGGCATGGGCACCCCGATCCAACAGGACGTGCCGGTCGCCAGCGGCGCGGCGGTGCGCCCTATTGATAACAGCACCCTGCGCACCGATGACGACGCGCCTGCGAATGCCGGCAACGCCGCCAACGGCCGCAGTGGTTTCCTCGGCGCGCCAAGCGCATTACCGGCCGGCGTGCTGGAAAGTGCCGAGCCTGAAGCCGCCGCAGTAGCCGCACCGGTCGCGGCCGGCGCTGCCGCTGCCGGCATGGCTGCCGCTTCCTCCTCCGGCGGCTACGTGGTGCAGGTCGGTGCGTTGAGCAGCGCCGAGCGCGCCCAGAGCTGGCAGCAAAGCCTGAGCCAACAGTTTGGCGTACCGGGCAAAGTAGCGGCCAACGGCAATGTTTACCGCGTCCAGCTCGGCCCGTTCAGCAGCCGTCAGCAGGCGGCCCAACTGCAACAACGCCTGGCCAGCGAAGCGCAACAACAGTCTTTCGTTACTGCTGCACCCTGAGCGTTAAACCCGGCGGGCATTCACGGCTGTTAAGCGGTTATTTAGCTGAAACATTTTCTTGCAGCTAAAAGGGCACTAACCGCAATTAGTCAGATGAATGGATAATGCCTGCCGGGATCGCATCTGCTATAGTGTGGCTCGTTTTTTAACTTTACTTTCACGGATGTTGTAGTCCCGATCATGAAACAAGTAACTTCTTTTCGCTTAATCAAAAGCATCGCACTCGGCACCGTTATCGCAATGAGCGCAGCCTCCGTTGCACATGCCGATGACGTTAACATCAAAACCATGATCCCAGGTGTCCCGCAGATCGATGCGGAAGCGTACATCCTGATTGATTACAACTCCGGCAAGGTGCTGGCCGAGATGAACGCCGATGCGCGTCGCGATCCGGCCAGCCTGACCAAAATGATGACCAGCTACGTCATCGGCCAGGCGCTGAAAGCGGGTAAAATCGGCCAGGACGATCTGGTGACCGTCGGCCAGGACGCCTGGGCGACCGGCAACCCGGTGTTCAAAGGTTCCTCGCTGATGTTCCTGAAGCCGGGCGATCGCGTGCCGGTCTCCAAACTGACCCGCGGCATCAACCTGCAGTCCGGTAACGACGCCTGCGTGGCGATGGCCGACTACGTCGCCGGCAGCCAGGATGCGTTCGTCAACCTGATGAACACCTACGTCAGCAAGCTGGGCCTGCAGAACACTCACTTCCAGACGGTACACGGCCTGGATGCCCAGGGCCAGTACAGCTCGGCGCGCGACATGGCGCTGATCGGCCAGGCGCTGATCCGCGACGTGCCGGAAGAGTACGCGATTTACAAAGAAAAAGAGTTCACTTTCAACAATATCCGCCAGATGAACCGCAACGGTCTGCTGTGGGATAACAGCCTGAACGTCGACGGCATCAAAACCGGCCACACCGACGCGGCGGGTTACAACCTGGTGGCTTCGGCGACCGAAGGCCAGATGCGTCTGATCTCCGCCGTGATGGGCGGCCGCACCTACAAAGGCCGCGAAGCCGAGAGCAAGAAACTGCTGACCTGGGGCTTCCGCTTCTTCGAAACCGTGGCGCCGCTGAAAGTCGGTAAAGAGTTCGCCTCCGAGCCGGTCTGGTTCGGCGATGCCGATCGCGTTGAGCTGGGCGTGGATAAAGACGTCTACCTGACCATCCCGCGCGGCCGCATGAAAGATCTGAAGGCCAGCTATGTGCTGAACACGCCGGAAATTCACGCGCCGCTGGCGAAAAACCAGGTGGTGGGCAGCATCAACTTCCAGCTGGACGGCAAAACCATCGACCAGCGTCCGCTGGTGGTGATGAACGAAGTGAAAGAAGGTGGTTTCTTCAGCCGCATCGTGGACTACATCAAACTGATGTTCCACCACTGGTTCGGTTAACGGTTGAAACGGGCGAAATTGCCCCCATATACTGAATAACATTAACTCCCGCCCCGGCGGGAGTTATAATTTATAGATTAGCTAGCACTCTGGAGCGCACGCACATGCAAAAAACTAAACTGAACGAACTGCTCGAATTCCCTTGCTCGTTTACCTACAAGGTGATGGGCCTGGCGCAGCCTGAGCTGGTTGACCAGGTAGTTGAAGTGGTGCAGCGCCATGCGCCGGGCGATTACAACCCGCAGGTTAAGCCAAGCAGCAAAGGCAACTACCACTCGGTCTCCATCACCATCAACGCCACTCACATCGAGCAGGTCGAAACCCTGTACGAGGAGTTGGGCAACATTGAAATTGTTCGCATGGTGCTGTAATTCCAGCATAAAACCCTGCTTATCAACCCGGGATGGCGCAGCGTCTTCCCGGGTTGCGCATTTTTGGTCAGCGAAAGGCTGGCCGCCAGCCGGAGCGCCCGGTATAATGGCTTTACCACTTCTGTAACCTGACGATGACTCTTTTGCAACCAGACAAGATCATTTTGCGTCAGCTGGGGTTGCAGCCCTACGCGCCTGTATCCCAAGCCATGCATAACTTCACCGACAGTCGTACCGAGACTACGCCGGACGAGCTGTGGCTGGTGCAGCATCACCCGGTATTCACCCAGGGCCAGGCCGGCAAAGCCGAACACGTGCTGATGCCCGGCGATATCCCGGTTGTCCAGAGCGATCGCGGCGGCCAGGTGACCTACCACGGGCCGGGCCAGCAGGTGATGTACGTGATGGTCGATCTGAAGCGCAATAAGGTCGGCGTACGCCAATTGGTCACGGCGATAGAAGATACGGTTATCAACACCCTCGCCCACTTCCGCCTCGCATCGCGCGCCCGTCCGGATGCGCCCGGCGTGTACGTGGGGGAGCAGAAAATCTGTTCGTTGGGTTTGCGGATCCGCAAAGGCAGCTCATTCCACGGCCTGGCCCTGAATGTGGCGATGGATCTCAGCCCCTTCCAACGCATCAACCCTTGCGGTTACGCCGGCATGCAGATGACGCAGGTCAGCGCGCTGGCGCCCGGCGTTGGCATTGAAGACATACACCCAATCCTGGTACAGGAATTTGTTCATTTACTCGGCTACCAGACGGTCGAGCTTCGTAACTGGAACCTGCACGATTATGAGTAAACCAATTCAGATGGAACGCGGCGTCAAATACCGCGATGCTGACAAAATGGCGCTGATCCCGGTCAAAACGGTGGTCACCGAACGGCAGGAGCTGTTGCGTAAACCCGAGTGGATGAAGATCAAACTGCCTGCCGACTCTACGCGCATTCAGGGCATCAAAGCCGCGATGCGTAAAAACGGCCTGCACTCCGTCTGTGAGGAAGCCTCGTGCCCTAACCTGTCCGAGTGTTTCAACCACGGTACCGCCACCTTTATGATCCTCGGCGCCATCTGCACCCGTCGCTGCCCGTTCTGCGACGTGGCTCACGGCCGCCCGATCGCGCCGGACGCCAACGAGCCGGAAAAGCTGGCGCAAACCATCGCCGACATGGCGCTGCGTTATGTGGTGATCACCTCGGTTGACCGCGACGATCTGCGCGACGGCGGCGCTCAGCACTTTGCCGACTGCATCTCGGCCATCCGCGCCAAGAGCCCGAACATCAAAATTGAAACGCTGGTGCCGGACTTCCGCGGCCGTATGGATCGCGCGCTGGAGATCCTCACCGCCACGCCGCCGGACGTGTTCAACCACAACCTGGAAAACGTGCCGCGCGTATACCGCCAGGTGCGCCCGGGCGCCAACTACGAGTGGTCGTTGAAGCTGCTGGAGCGCTTTAAAGAAGCGCACCCGGATATCCCGACCAAATCAGGCCTGATGGTTGGCCTGGGCGAAACCAACGCGGAAATCATTGAAGTGATGCGCGATCTGCGTCGCCACGGCGTGACCATGCTGACGCTGGGCCAGTACCTGCAGCCGAGCCGTCACCACCTGCCGGTGCAGCGCTACGTCAGCCCGGCCGAGTTTGACGAGATGAAAGAAGAAGCGATGGCGATGGGCTTCACCCATGCCGCCTGTGGCCCGTTCGTGCGTTCGTCTTACCACGCCGATCTGCAGGCCAAAGGGATGGAAGTGAAATAACGCGTAATAGTTTGTTACGCTAAAGACGGCGAAAACGCCAAAAAACGGATGTCCGCAAGGCATCCGTTTTTTATTGTGCGCCATCAGACGAGATTAAACGTCTTTCTTCTCGACGCTCTGCTGCGCGGACTGGCTTTCGGCGGCATTGTTGCCGGCGGCCGGCGGCGTACTGTCGTCGCCTACGGCTTTTTTAAAGCCTTTCAGCGCCGCGCCAAGATCGGCGCCGAGCGTGCGCAGTTTGCTGGTGCCGAACAGTAAAATCACCAACACCGCAATCACCAGAAGTTTGGTAATGCTGATACCTTCCATACTCACCTTCTTATCATAGAGCGCTGCGTGAACAGCGAGAAAAACTGACCTTGCCTGCGAATATTTAGCGACTTTCCTTCAGCTCGCACAACCGCAACATGTAACAGAGTGAGATCCGTCGCAGGAATGCCACACGGCTTCACGGCGTGAATCCCAGACTATTCTTAGTTTATCACCCGCATGCTACTCTGCCGTGATGCTTATCAGGGAGATGCCGGATGTATATTGCTCCACCCATTTTCGATGCCCGAAAATCCGGCCTCAGCTTCGCCAAACGCACCTATCTGCCCCGCGTCGCCGGTCTGGGGCTCGGCTTTATCTGCGTTTGCGCCGCGCTCTACCCCTTGGCTCCGCCCACGGCGGTCTGGCTCTTGCTGGCCTTTCACGGCTTTCTCTGGCCGCATCTCGCGTACCGCCTGGCCTGCCGCGCCAAAGATCCGTTCAAAGCCGAAATTCGCAACCTGTTGATCGACTCCGCTTTCGGCGGCTTCTGGGCGGCGATGATGGCGTTCAACGCGCTGCCCGCCATCGTCATCCTGTCGATGATGAGCATGAATAACATCGCTTCAGCCGGCAAAGCGCTGTTTGTCAAAGGATTGGCCATTCAACTGGCTACGGCGATGCTCACCGCCGCGCTGCTCGGCTTCCCATTTCACCCGCACAGCACGGCGCTGCAAATCTATCTGTGCCTGCCGATGATCTACCTTTATCCGACGCTGCTTGGGCTGGTGACCTACCGCACCGCCAAACGGTTGGCGGAAAAGAAACAGGAGCTGCAGCGCATCAGCACCCGCGATGGGCTGACCGGCCTGTATAACCGCCGCCACTGGGAGCACCTGCTGCATCGCCAGTTCGACAGCTGCCGCCGCTACCAGGACAACGCCACGCTGATCCTGATGGATATCGATCGCTTCAAAACCATCAACGACACCTTCGGCCATCCGCTGGGAGATGAAGCCCTGGCGGCGTTGGCGGAAGAGCTGCTGATCGGCATGCGCAACGTGGATATCGTCGGGCGCTACGGCGGCGACGAGTTTGGCGCAGTGCTGCCGAACACCAGCGCTGAACAGGCGGAAATCGTTCTGCGCCGTATCCAGCAGCGGCTGGACGCGGTCAGCTTCAAGGAGGCGCCGCAGCTGCGGCTGCAGATCAGCGCCGGCATCGCTAACTTCCACCCCGCGCTGGGCGGCTATCTGGACTGGCTGAAAGCGGCCGACGGCGCGCTCTATCGGGCGAAGCAGAATGGCCGCAACCGGCTGGAAACGGCAGCGCCGCCAGGGGAGTAACTTACTGACTTAATAACTTGGCAAAATACTTCGGCGCTTCGACAAAGCCTTCACGCCGGTAAAACGCATGCGCCCGCTCGCGGCGGCTGTGGCAATGGACTTCCAGCCGATCGCAGCCGCGACGGTGCGCCAGCGCCTCGCCTGCCGCCAGCAACCGCCGCCCTACGCCCGCGCCGCGCGCCCGATCGTCGACGCAAAAATAGCTGATGCGGCCAATGTCGCCGGCCAACGCCAACTGCGGCAGAAAATGCAGCGACAACACGCCCAGCACTTGTTCGCCCTGCTCCGCCACCAGCAACGCCTCGTCCGGGTGCGCCAGAAGTTGGTGCATCCGCTGTGTCAGAAACGCCTCGGTGCCAGGATAATCCAGCGCCGCCATTAATTCAGCGATAGCGTGCCGGTCGCTCAGACGCGCCGTTCTGATTTCCATCCGTTTTACCTCGCAGAGTGTCGATACTACAAAATAGGCGGCATTAGGTGTAACATCCACCGGGTGCGGCGAAAAAGGCCGTGCGGCACGCTGGAGATGACATTCCTCCCTAACCGCCTTCACAGGCTGATGATGTCTACGTAACCTCTCGGAGAGAGGCGCGTAGCGTTACGCCTGTCCCTTTCCGAGCCTCGTGAATTTCTCTGATTGAAAGGTAGTTGCCCCATGTTGAGCTCTTTACTGGCCGTATTTATCGGCGGCGGCGTCGGCAGCGTTTTGCGCTGGGCGGTAAGTATGAAAATGAATCCGCTGAACGCCCACATTCCGCTCGGTACGCTGATGGTCAATCTGATCGGCGGTTTTATCATCGGCCTGGCGATGGCGATTTTCACCCGCATGACGCATCTGGATCCCACCTGGAAATTACTGATCACCACCGGATTCTGCGGCGGCCTGACCACCTTCTCCACCTTTTCGCTGGAGGTGGTATACCTGATGCAGGATGGCCGCTTCGGCTGGGCGCTGGCCAACATGCTGCTCAACCTGGCCGGCTCGCTGGCGATGACGCTGCTGGCCTTTATGCTGGTGATGTGGGTCAACGGGCGATAAGGCCTTAATGTTTCCTTAATCTTGCATGCGCATAATCTCATCCAGTACCCCTGACTGGATGAGAAATCGCTATGTTTAGCCTGCCGAAAACCGCCGCCGAAGCGATCGCCGTTGCGCTGTGCGTGCTGATCGTCGCCGCCTTTATCAAATCCTACCTGTTCGCTTAAACGCCTTTTATCGCAGCACGCGTTCATCTTGCGTCTTTCCGGTCGGTTACACTACAATTGAGAATGAACGTTCACACCCAAAAATGTGAACCCGGCTCACGCGTAGCAAAGGATCGGGCAGATGCTCCCCCCCAACGACAGTAAACAGGCCAAAGTGCAGGCTCGCCGCGATCAGATCGTCGAAGCGGCGAAAACCAGCTTCCGCCGCCACGGCTTCCATGCCGCCAGCATGGCGGAGATCGCCCAAGGCTCGCAGCTTAGCGTCGGGCAAATCTATCGCTATTTCGCCAATAAAGACGCGATCATCGAAGAGATCGTCAACCGCATCATCACCAGCAAGATGCAGCGCCTGGAAAACCTTGGCGATCACATCAACCTGATCGCCGGTACGCTGGCGGCGCGCACGCTGTTTCAGCAACCGGGCGAGAGCGAAACCGATCACATGCTGATGCTGGAAGTGACCGCCGAGGCCACGCGCAACCCGGTGGTGGCCAAATTGCTCAGCGATGCGGAAGCGCGGCTGTTTCGCCACGTGTGCCACAACCTGCAGCGGCTGTATCCCGATTTCAGCGCGGAAGAGATCGCCGCCCGGGTGGAGTTTATCGCCGTCATGAGCGAAGGCACCGGTTACCGGATCCTTACCACGCAAAAAGCCGATGCGTCCCTGCTGCGCGATCTGTATCAGCAGGCCATTTCTCACCTGTTCAGGAAATCTTAATCTCCCATGACCAAACACTTAGCCAGACAACGTCTGGTGTACGCCGTCGTGCTTGGCCTGCTGGCCGCGCTGGGGCCGCTGTGCACCGATCTCTATCTGCCCGCCCTGCCGGAAATGGCGGGCGAGCTGAATACCTCCACCGCCGCCGCGCAGCTCAGCCTGACCGCCGGGCTGCTAGGCCTGGGCGTCGGCCAACTGATTTTCGGCCCTTACAGCGACAAGCTGGGCCGCATGCGCCCGCTCCTGCTGTCGCTGATCCTGCTGCTGGGCGCTTCGCTGTGGTGCGCGCTGGCGCCCACCATCGACCAGTTGCTGATCGCTCGCCTGCTGCAGGGCATCGCCGGCGCCGGCGGCGCGGTGATTTCTCGCGCCATTGCTCGCGATCTGTACGCCGGCCATGAGCTGACCCGTTTCTTCGCCTTGCTGATGCTGGTTAACGGCCTGGCGCCGATCGTCGCGCCGGTGCTGGGCGGCGTGATGCTGCAGGTGATGAACTGGCGCGGCATCTTCGGCGTGCTGGCGGCCATCGCCGTGCTGCTGTTCAGCCTGTCGGCGCTGAAGCTGCGCGAATCCCTGCCGGTCGAGCGCCGCAGCCAGGGCGGCATTCTGGCGATGCTGATGTCGCTCGGCGGGTTGCTGACCCAGCGCTATTTCATGGGCCTGTGCCTGACGCAGGGCTTCGTAATGGCCGGCATGTTCGCCTATATCGGCGCTTCGCCTTTCGTCTTGCAGCAGATCTACGGCCTCAGCCCGCAGATGTTCAGCCTGTGCTTCGCCATTAACGGCGTCGGGCTGATCATTGCGGCGCAGCTGGCCAGCCGTCTCAGTTCACGTTGGGGGGAACGCCGGGTGTTGAGGGGCGGGTTAACGCTGGCGGCCGTCGCGTCGCTGTTGCTGCTGTTGGCCGCCGCGCTGCATGCGCCGCTGGTCGTGTTGCTGGTGCCGCTGTTCTTCTCGGTGGCGGTGATCGGCATCGTCGGCCCGACCGCCTCGTCGCTGGCGATGCAAAGCCAGGGGGACAAAGCCGGCAGCGCGTCGGCCTTGATCGGCGTGTGCATGTTCGCGCTCGGCGCCTGCGCCGTGCCGCTCACCGGGCTGGGCGGCACCTCAGGCCTGTCGATGGCGCTGACCATCGTCGGCTGTTACGCCGTCGCCATCCTGCTGTTCAGCCTGTTGGCCCGCCGCAGCGAAGCATAATGCGCCCAATAAAAAACCCGCTCAATGAGCGGGTTTTAAGAAATTCAGCTACGCAGCTTAGATAGCAGTAACGTTAGCGGCAGATGGGCCTTTGGCACCGTTCGTGATTTCAAATTCTACACGCTGGCCTTCAGCAAGCGTTTTGAAACCGTTGCTAACGATGGCAGAGAAGTGAACGAAAACGTCCTTGCTACCATCTTCCGGAGTAATGAAACCGAAGCCCTTGGATTCATTAAACCACTTAACGCTACCTTTAATCTTAGACATCAAACTTACCTTTAACGTGAATGAAAGACACAAAACCTGTGTCGATTACAGTACAGCAAGCAGGCAGGATTTTGTCCACCACCGCGATCACAGAAATCCGATAAAGAGTGAAAAAATCCGTGTTGCCCGGTGTAAATGCATTGCACCGGTTGCGATACGTTACCGTTCCAGGCCAATCCTCTCCCTGCGCCGGCGAACAACGCGCGAACGCCTAAACCTGCCCTTTCCCCCATCGTTGACGCGTCGAGCAGACACAATCGCTATGAAATATAACCAGATGGTCTTTTTGCTTCGGCGGCCCCTGCACTAGGGTTAGGGTTTATTTCCCACTGTGAGCCAAGCCTATGACCAGCCAGTTGGCAGACAAGATCATCGCCTATCGGCGTGAACTGCACCAAAACCCGGAGCTTTCCAATCACGAATTTGCCACCACCGCCCGCCTGACCCGCTGGCTGCAAGAGGCGGGCATTCGTATTCTGCCGTTGGCGCTGAAAACCGGCGTCGTGGCGGAGATCGGCAGCGGCAAGGGGCCGATCATCGCCCTGCGCGGCGACATCGACGCCCTGCCAATCGACGAAATCGCCGACGTGCCTTTCAGCTCGCAAAACAGCGGCGTGATGCACGCCTGCGGCCACGACTTCCACACCTCGGTGATGCTCGGCGCCGCGCACCTGCTCAAAGCGCGTGAGGCCGAGCTGCCCGGCACGGTGCGCATCTTCTTCCAGCCGGCGGAAGAGACCTTCAACGGCGCCCGGCACCTGATCGACGCCGGCGCGCTGGATAACGTCGCGGCGGTATTTGGTCTGCATAACGCGCCGGAGCTGCCCACCGGCACCTTCGCCACCCGCGCCGGGCCGTTTTACGCCAACGTCGATCGCTTCCAGATCCGCATCACCGGCAAAGGCGCCCACGCCGCCAAACCGGAACAGGGCGTCGATACCATCGTCACCGCCAGCCAGATCGTCGGCGCGCTGCAGACACTGCCCAGCCGCAGCTTCAGCTCGCTGGAATCGCTGGTGGTGAGCGTGACGCGCATCGAAGGCGGCAATACCTGGAACGTGCTGCCGCAAACCGTGGAGCTGGAAGGCACGGTGCGCACCCACAGCGACGCGGTGCGCCGCCAGGTGCCGGATAAAATTCGCCAGGTGATCGACGGCGTCGCCGCCGCGCTCGGCGCGCAGGCCGAACTCCACTGGCAGCCGGGGCCGCCGGCGGTGATCAACGACGCCCATTGGGCGGCGTTCAGCAAAACCGTCGCCGCCGAAGCCGGCTACCGGGTCGAAGAGGCGGAGCTGCAGATGGGCGGCGAGGATTTCGCGCTGTATCTGCATCACGTGCCGGGCGCGTTCGTCAGCATCGGCTCCGCCAGCGAATTCGGCCTGCATCATCCGCGTTTCAATCCCGATGAACGCGCCCTCCTCCCTGCCGCCCACTATTTTTCGCTGCTGGCGGAGCGCACGCTGCAACAATTAACCACCGCAGCGAAAAAAGCCCTCAGCAACGCCTGAATAACGTGAAATAGTATTTCCCCGACGCCGCTGATGCCGCGTCGGGGATTATTATTTTCGCTCGCCGTGATATTTGCAGTTTTCAACATTTGAATATGCTGTTTTGTTGTTTTACATCCCGTTGCCGCTCATCAATAGTGGACGCATCAGACACCGCGCGCCTTTCGGCGCATGACAGGATAATCACGATGAGCGACAACGCGAATAATCAACGGCAATTACGGCTGGGCGCCATTCTGCACGGCGCATCGGGAAATATGTCCGCCTGGCGCCACCCGGATGCCACCGCCGACGCCAGCATTAACCTCGAATTTAATATCGCCTCGGCGAAAAAAGCCGAACAAGGGAAATTCGATTTCGTCTTCGTCGCCGATGGCTTATATATCAACGAAAAGTCCATTCCGCATTTTCTTAACCGTTTCGAGCCGTTGACTTTATTGGCCGCACTGTCCGCCGCCACCGACAAAATTGGCCTGGTGGGCACGCTCTCCACCTCCTACAGCGATCCGTTCACCGTCGCCCGCCAGTTCGCCAGCCTCGATCACCTGAGCGGCGGGCGCGCGGGCTGGAACGTGGTGACATCGCCGCTGGAGGGGTCGGCCAAAAACTTCTCGCGCAAAGAACACCCGGAGCACAGCCTGCGTTACCGCATTGCCGGCGAGTTTCTCGACGTCGCCAAAGGACTGTGGGACTCCTGGGAAGACGATGCCTTCGTGCGCAATAAGGCCAGCGGCGAATTTTTCCGCGCCGGGAAACTGCACACCCTCAATCACCAGGGGGAGTTCTTCTCGGTGCAGGGGCCGTTGAACATCGGCCGCACGCCGCAGGGCCGCCCGATCCTGTTCCAGGCCGGCGCCTCTGAAGACGGCAAACGGCTGGCGGCCAAACACGCCGATGCGATCTTCACCCATCACGACACGCTGGAGCAGGCGCAGGATTTCTACCAGGACGTGAAGCGGCAGTTGGTGGAACAGGGGCGCGAACCGGACGACCTGCGCATCTTCCAGGGTGTCAGCGTGATCGTCGGCGACGACGATGCGGACGTCGAGCGTCAGTACCAGGAGACCGCCCGTCTGGTCAGCATCGAGAACGCCCTCAACTACCTTGGCCGCTACTTCGAACATTACGACTTTTCCCGCCATCCGTTGGACGCCCCCTTCCCGGACATCGGCGATCTGGGGCAAAACAGCTTCCGCAGCACCACCGACGCCATCAAGCGCAACGCCCGCGAGCGGAACCTCACGCTGCGCCAGGTGGCGCTGGAAGCCGCCTCGCCGCGCCCGGTGTTCAGCGGCACGCCGGAAGCGGTGGCGGACGGCCTGCAACGCTGGTTCGACGGCGAAGCCGCCGACGGCTTCATCATCAGCGGCGGTACGCCCAACGCCTTCGGGCACTTCGTCGATCGGGTGGTGCCCATCCTGCAACAACGTGGCCTGTTCCGCCGGGCGTACCACGGCGATACGCTGCGCGAACACCTGGGCCTGAAGCACCCGTTGAACAGATTCACCCAATAATAAGATCGTTTTCAGGGATACCCGCTATGCAGAAAACCGTTACCGCCGCTCTCGTGGCGGCCTTGCTGAGCCTGACCGGCGCCGCGCAGGCGGGCACCGGCATCGATTTACAGGCCAATGAAACCCCGATCCACGCGCCGAAAAACCCGCAGGCGATCGCCAAACTGCCGGCCGATTTCCACTTCGTGAAGCCGGGCCAATTCACCGTTGCAATCGCCGCGCTCAACACGCCGCCGCTGGCGCTGTTCGCTGCCGACAACCGGCGGCTTATCGGCAGCGAAGTGGATATCGCGCAGCTGGTGGCCGACAGCCTGGGCCTGGAGCTGAACGTAGTGCAAACGTCGTGGGAAGACTGGCCGCTGGGGGTGGTTTCCGGCAAGTATGACGCGGCCATCACCAACGTCACCGTGACCAAAGAGCGCAAAACCCGCTTCGACTTCGCCACCTACCGCATCGACTCGCTCGGCTTTTACGTCAAAACCGGCGGCAAGATCGCAACGATCAAACAGCCTGCCGATATCGCCGGATTAAAGATCATCGTCGGCTCCGGCACCAATCAGGAAGCCATCTTGCTGGCGTGGGACAAACAGAACCGGCAACAGGGGCTCAAACCCTTCCAGCCGATCTACGTGACCGACGATGCGGCCGCCACGCTGGCGATCCAGTCCGGCCGGGCCGACGCCTATTTCGGGCCGAACGTGCTGGGCGCCTATAAAGCGGCGCTGAACGGCCGTACCCGGCTGGCGGGCACGGTGGAAGGCGGTTGGCCCAAGGCGGCGCACATCGCCGTCACCACCCGTAAAGGCAACGGGCTGGTGCAGGCGGTGAATGAAGCGCTGAACGGCGCGATCCGCGGCGGACAGTACGATCAGGTGCTCAATCGCTGGGGCGAGAGCGTCGAACGCCTTGCGCAGTCGGAAATCAACCCGCCCGGCCTGGGCGATTAGGAGCGCGCAATGACGCAAGACACCTTCATTCAGACGTTGCCGACCGACCCGCTGATCGCCCCGGTGATCGAGGGGTTGTTCGGTGAATATCGCCAGCGTTACGGCGACTATTTTGGTGACCAGGAACCGGAACCGCTGGACCTGTATGCACCGCCGCAAGGGGCCTTCATCGTACTGCTGCGCGCCGGTGCGCCGATCGCCATGGGCGCCTTCAAGCACTATGACGCGCAAACCGCCGAGCTGAAGCGCATCTGGACCCGGGGCGATCTGCGCCGCCAGGGCCTGGCGCAGCGGGTGTTGCAGCAGTTGGAAACGCTGGCGCTGGCGCAGGGGTATCGCCGGCTCTACCTGACCACCGGCTTTCGCCAGCCCGAAGCGGTAGGCCTGTACCTGAGCAACGGTTATCAGCCGCAGTTCGATCCCACCGTTGACAGCGAGGTTTACAGCCACCCGCCCTACGATGGCCGCCTGCCGTTCCGCAAAAGCCTGATTGCAGAGGACGCGTGTTGTTGCGCGTCGGAAAGGAAAATCGCCTAACCCCCCTTTATCTGTAGTCAGGAGACATGACATGTCCAAACAAGAAGTCTTGAAAGTGGTGCCCGCCCGCTATCCGCTGCGGCTGATCGGCGCCCTGTTCTCGCTGTTTATTCTGGCCGCCATCGTGCAATCGGTGGCGGGCAACGCGCGCTGGGAATGGGGCGTGTTCGCCGAGTGGTTCTTCGCCCCGGCGGTGCTGGCAGGGCTGGGGCAGACCCTGCTGCTGACGCTGCTCGGCACGTTGTTCAGCATCCTGTTCGGCACCCTGCTGGCGCTGGCGCGGCTGTCGCGCTCTTACCTGTTGGCGTCGCTGGCCTGGGGGTATATCTGGCTGTTTCGTTCGCTGCCGCTGATCCTGGTGCTGATCATCCTGTATAACTTTTCCTATCTGTACGACGCCATCTCGCTGGGCATTCCCTTTACCTCGGTGGTGTTCGCCAGCTACCCGACCATCGATATCCTCGGCCAGTTCGCCGTGGCGGTGCTGGGCCTGACGCTGGTGCAGTCCGCCTATACCGCCGAGATCATCCGCGGCGGCATCCTGGGCGTGGATTACGGCCAGCACGAAGCGGCGGCGGCGCTGGGCCTGCCGGGCTATCGCCGCACCTTCCGCATCATTCTGCCGCAGGCGCTGCGATCCATTATTCCGACCGGTTTCAACGAGATCATCAGCCTGGCGAAAGGCACCTCGATCGTGTATGTGCTGGCGCTGCCGGAGCTGTTTTACACCATCCAGGTGATCTATAACCGCACCCAGCAGGTGATACCGCTGCTGATGGTGGCCACCGTCTGGTATCTGTTCATCACCACCGCCCTGTCGGTGATCCAATACTACATCGAACGCTATTTCGCCCGGGGCGCGGTGCGCGAACTGCCGCCGACGCCCTGGCAGAAACTGGCCGGCTGGCTAAAACGTTAGGAGACCCGCATGTCTGAAGCCATTGATTATTACGCCTTGCCCGAACAGCCGGCACGCAACCTCACCCCGGTGCCGGCGCGCGGCCTGATCGAAATCAGCAACGTCAGCAAGTTCTTCGGCAAACACAAGGCGCTGGACGACGTCAGCCTGACGCTGCAGCCGGGCACCGTGACCGTGATCCTCGGCCCTTCCGGCTCGGGCAAATCGACGCTGCTGCGGGCGATCAACCATCTGGAGCGCGTGGACGAGGGCTTTATCCGCATCGACGGCGACTACGTCGGTTACCGCCGCAAGGGCAACCGGCTGTACGAGCTGAAGGAAAAGGCCATTCTCCGGCAGCGCATCAACGTCGGCTACGTGTTCCAAAACTTCAACCTGTTCCCGCACCTGACGGTGCTGGAAAACATCATCGAAGCGCCGGTGGTGCACAAAATTCACTCCCGCGAACGGGCGAAAGCGGTGGCCTATGAGCTGCTGGATACCGTCGGGCTGCGCCACAAGGCGGATGCCTATCCGCGCCACCTCTCCGGCGGCCAACAGCAGCGCATCGCCATCGCGCGCGCGCTGGCGCTGAACCCGAAGGTGATCCTGTTCGATGAGCCGACCTCCGCGCTCGATCCCGAGCTGGTCGGCGAAGTGCTGGACGTGATTAAGGGATTGGCGGATCTGGGCGTCACGCTGGTGGTCGTCACGCATGAAATCGGCTTTGCGCGCGAAGCGGCGGATCGGGTGGTGTTTATGGTCGACGGGCAGATCGTCGAGCAGGGCGATGCCAGACAGGTGCTGGCTCAGCCGCAGCACCCGCGCACCGTTAACTTCCTCAACAAAGTGCTGTGAGCGTCGGGGCGCCGCAGCGCCCCGCGCAGGAGCAGGTTAAAGACCGGCGAAACGCCGCTTCTCGGCGGCGAAATCCAGCGGGCGAATTCCCTGCTGGTTTTTATCCTCTTCGGTCAGCAGCGCCGGCGGAATAAACCAGGTCACCTCAAACAGCAGCCCGTCCGGATCGTGGCCATAAATGCTTTTGTGCACGCCGTGATCCTCTTCCAACCCGAGAATGCCGCGTTCGGCCAGCTGATGGCGAATGCGCTCCAGCTCTTCCAGGCTGTCCACTTCCCAGGCCAGATGGTACAGCCCGGCCGGCGGCTCATGCTCCGCCGGCGGCTCGCCGTTGGCGCGAAACACCCCGGCGCGCTGCTGGCCCAGGTTCTTGCTGAACAACGCCAAATCGTGATCGTTGTCCGAATCGGCGGCCTGGGTAAATACCGCCCGGTCGGGGCTGTCGGACGGCTTCAGCTTGAAGCCCAATACCTGATGATAAAAGTCGGCGCTCTGCCGCACGTCGCTGACATACAGCACGGCGTGATTGAGACGTTTGATACCCATCGATATTCCTTTTTCGCATTGAATGAAGTCAGCATGAACATAGCATGTGGAGGAAAAGCCGCTAAATGCCGTTATCGCATGACTAAATGCCGCCCGCGCAATCTGTCGCTGCAAGGCATTCCGCGCTATCATAAGCGCTGTATTGATCCCTTTTGTGAGAATAACGATGAACGGCAAGATAACGACTTTTTTTGAAGACAAAGGCTTCGGCTTTATTACCGACGAGAACGGAGAAAATCGTTATTTTCACGTGATTAAAGTGCAAAATCCGGAGCTGATTAAGAAAAACGCGGCGGTGACCTTCGAACCGACCAACAACACCAAAGGCCCGTCGGCTTATGCGGTCAAAGTGTTGGCGCCCAGCAAATACATCATCATCGCCAATGAAAGAATCAAGATCGCCAGCATCAAGTCTTTCAATACCTTCACCAAGGAAGTGCCGGTCAAAGCCGATGTGGATAAAGAGAACACCGTGCTGTCGGTCGGCCTGCTGATGAACCGCATTCGCCCGCAGTCCGAAGACCAGGCGCAGGCCATGCAAACGCTGCGCATGCTGACCATCACCACCTTCCAGAACACCACCCATACCTTCTCCGAGCACGAGATCGACATGGATGAAACCATCAAGGCGTTGAAAAGCCTGTAAGCGCCGCTCACCCAGCGTCGAGCTTAACGGAACAGAATATGCTCGACGCTGTTGCCGTTCACCACGTTGAACGACTCCACCCGATTCCGCCCCTGCGATTTGGCGCGATACAGCGCGATATCCGCCATATTCATCAGCTGCTCCAGCGATTTCACCTCGTTCATCGCCAGGCTGGCGACGCCGACGCTGATGGTGATTTTCAGCGTCTGTTTGCCTTCCGCCTGCAGTTCCGCCTGCTCCACCAACCGGCGCAGATGCTCCCCCAGCGCCACGCCCTGCGCCGCCAGCGCGCGCGGCAGCATGATGGCGAACTCTTCCCCGCCCAGGCGGCCGAACAGCTGATCGTGCCGCAGCTCGCGCCGCACGATATGCGCGAACGACGCCAACACCTGATCGCCGGCGCTGTGGCCGTGCGTATCGTTGATCTGCTTGAAATGATCGATGTCGATCAGCAGTAGCGACACCGCCTCTTTCGAGCGGTGCTTGTGCTCAAGCAGCTCGCCCGCTTTGCGCGTCATCGCGCTGCGCGCCAGCACCCCGGTCAGGAAATCGTGGTTGGCGCTGTGCTCCAGACGCCGCATCAGCTTGCGATTGGCGGCGATAGAGCTGGCGAGGATCAGCGGCCCCATCACCAGCATGGCGATGCCCAAGCGGGCGGACATCAGGGTGTCGAGGAAGGCGTTGTGATTGTTCGGCGTTTCATACAGCACCAGGTTGGCTGAAATGTTGCTGATCTCGGTCATGCCGGTCAACAAGGTCAGCAACGTCACGGGGAACAACTGGTAGCGCACTGCGCACCACAGCAGCGCCGGGATCGGGAAAGCGATGGCGCCCGGCCCGCCGATATAGACGCTGAACGCCAGCGACAGCAGTAGCGCCAATAGCGGCAGGCAGCCTTTCAGGCGCCAACGCACCTGCATGCGAAACAGCTGTTTCAACCGCGGCGCCGCCATCAGCACCGGCAACAGCAACAAGGTCGTCGAGAACTGCTCACTGAACCAGGCCAACCAGGCGACCACCACCGTATTGTTGTACAGGCTGTCGTTACGCAGCACCGACAGCGTCGACGCCACCGCCGATCCGGCCAGACTGGCGCTGAACATATAGAGTATCGCCTGGGGTTTGCCCATGCGCCGTTGAGATTGCGGCAGCATCAGCATGATGCCGTAACCGACGGCGATCAGCGACATGTTGCAGGCGTTCAGCCACAGCGCCAGGGACCAGCCCTCGCCGGTACTGAGATCGGCGGCGACCATGCCCAGATAAGTGGTGAGCCAGCCGAGCGGCGTAGCGTAAACGGGTTTGCGCAGCAGCAGCCCAAGCAGAATCGCGTTGACCGGCCAAAATAAAGAAAGTGAACCTATCGGCCGGCTAAGAATACCCACCAGGGAGAGTAAAAAGGCCAGCATGAAAAGATTGATCAGCTGCACCGTTAGCGGCAGGCCATGCCTGGCGTTTATTCTGGCGCTCATCGCCTCGCCCATATTTTGCTAATAACCAGAATAATAATATGCATACTCTCTCGCCCGGCCAGTGAGGGATAGTCAATCCGAATTTCAACCAAAAAAGCCAGACAAATCAATAATAAAAAACATTAACATTTAATTAACAGAATTTTCTTAGCCTGATGCGGCCGCGGCGTAACTCCCCGCACAGCGTCAGCAAATAATGCCCGCTCTGCTGTCAGCATAGCGCATAGCGTAATAGGCCGCCGAGAGAGTTAATTACATTAATAAACTTGTGGTTATTGGTCATTAAATGATGTTTGAATCACTGTGCGATTATTTTCCTGCAACTGGGCCGCCTGTGCAATAACAACCCAAAAAAAGCCCGCATGAAGCGGGCTTGCTTGAACAACAGCAAATCGACAGTTACGACACGGCCATGCATTGCATGACCGTGCTGACGCGCAGTATAGCGGTGAAAGCTTAAGCAGACCTTAGCAACAAAAAACCCGGCCTAGGAACCGGGAATATTTGTACGAAATGCAGTGTTAGCCCAAGCAGGCTAATAACATTTCGCAGATTACACGCCAATTGTGCAGAGAAAATGAACGCGGCATCCGTTCAACCGCACCGCCGTCCCATCTACACGATAGGTCTTACGCCAGTTTGGCGGCAAAGCCCGCTACGCGCTGACCATAGAGCTTGGCGGTCGCCAGATCGCCCGACAACATCTCATCCACGCCGGCATCCGCCGGGGTCTGCACCAGCAGCCCCACCGAACCGCCCAGGTTATTGACGTCGGTGCGCTGCGCCGATTTGGTGTTGGCCGGCAACAGCCCCAGGCTGACCCACAGGCCGCCATGTTGCGAAGCCAGCGTCTGCAGCGCGATCAGCGTCACCTGCTTGTCGCCGTTCAGGCTGGCGCTGTTGGTAAAACCGCCGAACACTTTATCCTGCCACTTGCGGCCGAACCAGGCTTTGGAGCTGGCGTCGGCGAATTTCTTGAACTGCCAGGATGGGCCGCCCATATAGGTCGGCGAACCAAAGATGATGGCGTCCGCCTCATCCAGCGTCTGCCAGGCTTCGTCGCTGATATCGCCGTTCTGATCGATGGCGATCAGTTCCGCCCCGGCGCCTTCCGCCACCACTTTCGCCAAACGCTCGGTATGGCCGTAGCCGGAATGAAACACCACTACTGTCTTCGCCATAGAAATTCTCCACTCATTGCACAAAGGCGCCGACGGCGCCCCTCTCGCGTTCAATCTAATCAAGCGCACAGCGACTGAATACCGAATAAAACTGACGGTGTTATTCAAAAAAATCGCGTTACGCGCCCTGTTCTGCCTGTTGACGGGCGAAGTCGATAAAAGCGCGTAGCGGGCGCGGCGTTTGGCGGTTTGCCGGATAGTACAGATAGAAACCGGGGAACGGAGGGATCCAGGCATCGAGCAGCGGTAACAGCCTCCCCTCGGCCAGGCCGGTGGCAACCTGTTGCTCAAACAGGTAGGCAATGCCTACCCCATCCATCGCAGCCCTCACCAATATTTCCGGCTCATCGACTGTCACCGGCCCTTTCACGGCGATCTCCTGCTTTTCACCGTCACACTCAAACTCCCAGCGATACACATTGCCGTTGGTCGGCCAGCGGTAATTCAAACACCGATGCCGATGCAGATCGCCCGGTGTTAACGGCCGGCCGTGACGCGCCAAATACGCCGGCGAAGCAACGACACGCATCCGCACCTCCCCGCCCAGCTTGACCGCCACCATATCTTTCGCCAGTTTCTCGTGCAGCCGCACGCCGGCATCAAAACCGCCGGCAACGATATCCACCAGCCGCTCCTCAACATTGAGATCGAGCGTAATATCGGGGTATTGATGATGAAACGGCGCGATCAAGGGTGCCAGAAAATGCAACGCCGCCACGCGGGTTACGTTAAGCCGCAAAAGACCCGAGGGGTTCTGGCGTTGCTCTACCGCCTGCGCCACCGCCGCGTCGATCTCGGCCATCGCGGGCGTCAGGCGCGCCAACATCAGTCTTCCGGCTTCAGTCGGCGCCACGCTGCGAGTGGTGCGATTCAGTAAACGCACACCCAGACGCGCCTCCAGGTTGCGCAGCGTTTGGCTGAGCGCCGAAGCGGATATACCCAAATGTGCGGCTGCGCGGGCGAAGCCACCGTGCTCGACAATAGCGGCAAAGGCGCGCAATTCGGCGAAATCACTGCCCCTCATTATGCTCTCCCTACTTAATAATTCATGAAGATTATAGCCCATTCCTTAAACAACCTACGGGCGCTATCGTGGACGGCATCTACACGGGAGAATGCCTATGAACACCACACTTTCACTGGATCACTATCGCCTGCTGGGCCGTTCCGGTCTGCGCGTTTCACCGTTGGCGCTCGGCACCATGACCTTCGGCACCGACTGGGGCTGGGGCGCCGAACTGGCCGAGGCTCGACGTCTGTTTGACGTTTATGTCGAACGCGGCGGCAACTTTATCGATACCGCCAACCGCTATACCGAGGGCAGCGCCGAACTTTTCGTGGGTGAGTTCGCCGCCGGGCGCCGCGATCGGTTGGTGATCGCCACCAAATACACCCTGCCGATGCAGCCAGACGATCCCAATTCCGGCGGCAACCATCGCAAAAGCATGCTGCGATCGGTTGAAGCAAGCCTGCAACGGCTCAATACCGATTACATCGATCTGCTCTATCTGCACGCCTGGGATTTCACCACGTCGGTGGAAGAGATCATGCGCGCCCTGGACGACCTGGTGCGCGCCGGAAAAGTGCTGTATGTGGCGGTGTCTGATCTCCCTGCCTGGCAGGCGTCCAGGATGCAAACGCTGGCGGACCTGCGCGGCTGGTCGCCGCTTATCGCCTTGCAAATCGAGTACAGCCTGCTGGAACGCACCGTCGAGCGCGAACTGCTGCCGATGGCGCAAGAATTGGGGATGGGCGTTATCCCTTGGTCGCCGCTGGCCGGCGGCGTGCTGAGCGGCAAATACCGGCGACAGGATCTGCAGCCATCGCCAGATGAAGCGGGCACTCGGCGCGAAGCCGTACGCGCCAAGGGGACATTGAACGCACGCAATCTCGGTATCGCCGATACCGTCAACCTGATCGCTCACGAGACCGGGTATACCCCATCACAAATCGCGCTGGCCTGGACGTTGCGCCAGCCGACGGTCACCGCGCCGATCGTCGGCGCCCGAACCCTGGCGCAATTGGAAGATAACCTCGGTGCATTGAAGGTGGCGCTGACGGAAGATCATTGGCGGCGATTGGACGATCTCAGTGCCATCGAGCTGGGATTCCCACACGATTTTCTCGCCCTGCCGGCCACCCGCAACATCATGACCGGCGGCCTGCATCTCGCCCCGCGCAGATAAAAAAAATCCCGCACAAGGCGGGATAAACTTAACAGGGATGGGGTAATACACTACAGGGAATGGATAACACACAACATCATCGGGTAGAGCTACAGTATCAATCTCAATGTATAGAACTGTCATCCCCGCGTAAGTTTGCTCGGCCAGATGTAACGCCGAATGGGAAATATGACATTTTGCTCAACGCACCACGAACAGGCGCGACTCGAACCCGCCGCTCTTGAAGGTAACGGTGTTGACCCACCCCGGCGGCGAACGGCCGAAGTCCTGGTTGAAATCGCCGCCGCTGACCAGCCAAATCCGGCGATGGCCCTTCGATAAGGCGCTGAGCTTATCGACGTAGGTCTGCGCCGCCCGATCGTGGAAAAAGGTGCCGAAGCCATAGGCATTGGGCTTACCCGAGATGCCGTTGGGCCTGGCCGGGGTATACAGCAAGGCGCGGTAGCCCTGTTTGTTGTAATACACATAGCTCAGGTAGTTGAACATGTTGCTGACCACTACCGCATCGTTAGGCTGATAGTGGCTGTTGATATAGTGCACCATCACCTTGAACTCATCTTTCTCGGCCGGGTAATCGTTACGCACGCCGCAGCCGAACAACAAACTGAAGAACAGCAGCAAAGAGATCCCGCGCACTCGGTTTTTCGTTCCGGCGATCAGCACACCCAACACCAGCGGAATGCCGAGCGCGGCGGAATAGAGATAGCGATCGACAAACAGCGGCGAGCGCCAGGAAATGGCGAATACCAACATTACCGGGATCAGCATGCCGCCGAGCAGCAGCAGAGAGAATTTTCTCGGCATCTGGCGCCGCCACAGCAGCAGTGAACATAAAGCGACAAACATCGCCGGCAACAGCCAGAGAATGATCGTGGGATAGTTGCTGCCATCATGGCCGGTGAGAAAACGCCAGAACATCGCCGGCAGATCGCTCCAGGAAACCTGAGGGATCCAACCGACGTCGCCGCCGACCCGCAGCTCGGCGATATGCGCCAGCAGATTGAACAACACCAGTAGCCAGGGAATGTAGGCCACCCCGATCGCCGCATTGGCCAGCCACCACACCGGTTGCTTGATATAACACTCGCCTTCGCGGCGGCACGACAGCGCCAACACCACCAGCCAATGCGCGATCAGGGTAAAAATCGTGAAGTAATGGGTATAAAAGCTCAGCGTCATCAACAGCGCATACAGCGCCAGATAACGGCGGTTATCCGGCGTTTTCAGCCACTTCGCCAACGCCATGGCGGCGGCGATCGCCAGCAGCCCCATCAGCGCATACATGCGCGCCTCCTGGCTGTAACGCACCGCCATCGGCATGATCGCCATCAGCCAGCCCGCTATCAGCGCCGCCCGCTCGTTGGCCAGCCAACGGGTAAAGCGCATCGCCAGCGCCACTGTCGCCACGCCGAGCACCAGGCTCAGCGAACGGGCGGCCAGAATGCCGTCGCCAAACAGCACCATCCAGCCATGCAGCAACAGGTAATACAGCGGCGGGTGAACATCGAAGGAAGCGTGGTACAGCAAAGCGCCTACGTCATAGCGGCTGGTCAGCACGCTGGAGGCCTCATCGCACCAAAAATACCTGTCGGTTAAGGATATAGACCGTACGAGCGCCGAAAACGCCACGATCGCCAACGCATAATGTTTGTAACCGATGCCCTTTAAGCCGTTGTTGCTCAACGAGACATTCGAAACCTGTTGCAGTGACATAACCGCATTCCGCCCAAGAGAACCACACAATGTGGAGACGCTGCCTCATCATTGCCGACGGCGGGTAAATGGCGGGTAAATCAGTGCAAAAAAGTCGGCGCGATCACCACCGCGCCGACCGGCCCTCAGCGAATTTCAACGCTGATATCCGGGTAGGCCTTCTCGCCGTCGCTGAGGTAATGCCCCAGCGCCCGGTATGCCATGACGTACAGCACGGCGGCGGCGCACAGACACAGCAAGGTCACGAGAAAGAATCTGGATTTGCGCACGATAGGCTCCATGGGTAAATTTTCACCTATTGTAACGCGGCAAAATAAACGAAGGTTCAATGCCGCTTGCCGTTTCCTGTGACCGCGCTCGGTGTCAGACAAATTCCCGTCACTTAAACCCCACAACCCCCGCAGTGAACAGTAACCTGCCGCCCATCCCCTTTATGAACAAAAAGAGAAAAGTGAATTGCCCGCCGGTCCCTTTTTCCACCGATGCGCCCTCTCTACTATTGGACCTATCCAGCCGCTTAACGCTCAGCTGGCTGACCTCACTACCGCCTTAGGCATGAGTGATTCGGGATAGCAGCGTGCTTCACCGCCGCTTTTCAGCTACGACACATTAAAGGAGTTGCGACAATGGCTGTAAAATTTCCTTATGCAGGCCAATCTTTTACCATCAAGATGGACAATGGTCTCGAAGTTAAAAACGCCTACCATGCCAGTGAAAACACCATTACCGTTGAGTTTCTAAACGGAGAACTTCGCGGAACCATTATGAATGTGCCTTTCCAGTGGCGTTCATTGGCTGACGGCTATTTCATGATTTCCTGGCAAGAATCCGATAAAAATACCGTTGTTCACTGCGATAACTTCGAAAAACACATTTCTTATGCTTACTACACAACGATGAATGGAGATTTTTACGTGATGGAAGGGAAAATTCTTTAATTCACTTCAGCGCCTTTAATCCTTTTCGCGTATTAATTGCCGCTCTATCAAATAGCCTATCCTTTGGCGTGGCCATTTTTATGCCTTTCTCATATCGCGCTCACATGAAGCAAAAACGGCGGCATACGTGGGCGAGCTGGTTGGTTCAGGCAGGCGTGCCACTTTCGGCACTGCAAGAAATGGGAGGATGGGAGAGCATCGAGATGGTACAGAGATATGCTCACCTATCCCCAACTCATCTAACCGAACATGCGAGAAAAATTGACGAAGTCTTGGCGGGCAATGTCACTAACCTGGCACTTTTGGAAAATCTTGCAGTGGGGGAATGAGCATAACTCATTGATACTTAATGGCACGCCCTATAGGATTCGAACCTATGACCTACGGCTTAGAAGGCCGTTGCTCTATCCAACTGAGCTAAGGGCGCATTGAGATGCGGCAACCTGCGGCTGCGGGTTGCGATTATACGGTCAGAGGTTAGCGAGTCAATGCCTTTTCATGACGTTACGACGGCGGCCGTGCTTTATGGCGTTTTTTCCACCAGCGCCCGCGCGGCGAGGGTTCTCGTCAACGGGCGCCGTTACGCTGAGCCAGCCCGGCGCCTACGTAAATCGGCGCGTGCTCACGCCCTTGCCGCCCGTTGTCCCGCCGCTGGCAGAGGCGAGCAGACATAACCACTGCGGCAATGTCGCCCCAATCGGCATGCTCAATCACCCGTGTGTTGCAAGTCGCCGCCACGTTTTCAACCCATGCGGCGTCAGCGCGTGCGCTGTTTAAAGAAGCCTGGCTCCCCGATGCCCAAACCAGCAACAGCGTGCAGCCTGCCCAGGCGCAGCCCTTCATACGCATAACTTCCGCCACAGCGCATTCAGGCGTGCCCGCCACAACGGCGCCGCCTCATGCTTGCCGAGCTGATGCAGCGCGGTGAGTTGCTCACTGTCCGCCGGATGCAGCGAAGAATCGAACACCGTCTCCCCCACATGTTTAGGCTGCGCCGGTTGCTCGCCAGGCTGGTGATGCAACGGATAAAGCCGGGTTATCGCTCTCATGATCCTGCCCTCTTTCGCCCTGTGTATGGCCCCAGCGTATGCAAATGCCGGTAAAAATGGCGTAGAGGTTCCTGAAGCCGGCATAAAAAAAGCGTAAATCGGCCTCGGCAACGGCGGCGAGGGTGATTCTGCGCCTGACAGCGCGCTCAGCTTCTGACAGAATAGCGGCATCCCCGCTTTTCTTAATTGATGGATTTCCACACTGATGTCAGCAAAGATTATTGATGGTAAAACGATTGCGCAGCAGGTTAGAAACGAAGTGGCTGAGCAAGTGAAACAACGTCTGGCGGCCGGCAAACGCGCCCCAGGCCTGGCGGTTGTGCTGGTCGGCGAGAACCCGGCCTCGCAAATTTACGTCGCCAGCAAGCGCCGCGCCTGCGATGAAGTCGGCTTCCTCTCCCGCTCCTACGACCTGCCCGCTGCCACCAGTGAAGCCGAGCTGCTGGCGTTGATCGACCAGTTGAACGCCGATGAGGAAATCGACGGCATTCTGGTGCAGCTGCCGTTGCCGGCCGGCATCGATAACGTCAAGGTGCTGGAGCGCATCCATCCGGATAAAGACGTCGACGGCTTCCACCCCTACAACGTCGGCCGCCTGTGCCAGCGCGCGCCCAAGCTGCGCCCGTGCACGCCGCGCGGCATCGTCACCCTGCTGGAGCGTTATAACATCGATACCTACGGCCTGAACGCCGTGGTGGTCGGCGCCTCCAACATCGTCGGCCGCCCGATGAGCATGGAGCTGCTGCTGGCCGGCTGCACCACCACCGTCACCCACCGTTTCACCAAAAATCTGCGTCACCACGTCGAGAACGCCGATCTGCTGGTGGTGGCGGTCGGCAAACCGGGCTTCATCCCGGGCGACTGGATCAAACCGGGCGCCATCGTGGTGGACGTCGGCATCAACCGTCTGGAAAGCGGTAAAGTGGTGGGCGATGTCGATTTTGACGCCGCCAGCGAGCGCGCCGCCTACATCACCCCGGTGCCGGGTGGCGTTGGCCCGATGACCGTGGCTACACTGATCCAAAATACCTTGCAGGCCTGCGAGGAATATCACGACGTTCAACCTAAATAAGTAAGGCAGTATGGAAATTTTCAATCTGGACAATCATCCCCACGTCGAACTGTGCGATCTGCTGAAGTTCCAGGGCTGGTGTGAAAGCGGCGGCGCCGCCAAAGAAGTCATCGCCGAAGGGCTGGTGAAAGTCGACGGCAAGGTCGAAACCCGCAAGCGCTGCAAGATCGTCGCCGATCAGGTGGTGGAGTTCAACGGCGGCAAGGTCATGGTTAAACCCTAACCTGCAGCCATAGAAAAAGGCGCTGAATTCAGCGCCTTTTTTGTTTTCACTTCGGCCGGCTTACTTACGGCGCCAGGTGGTGCCCTGCGGCCCGTCTTCCAGCACGATGTTCATCTCGTTCAAGCGATCGCGAGCGGCGTCCGCCAGCGCCCAGTCCTTGGCGGCACGCGCTTCGTTACGCTGTTTGATCAGCGCTTCGATCTCCGCCACTTCACCGTCGTCAACCTGTGCGCCCCCTTGCAGGAACTGCTCCGGCTCTTGCTGCAGCAGGCCGAGCACTTTCGCCAGCTTGCGCAGCTCCGCCGCCATGCCGTTGGCCGCCGCCATGTCTTCGCTCTTCAGGCGGTTAACTTCGCGCGCCAGATCGAACAGCGCCGAGTAGGCTTCCGGAGTGTTGAAGTCGTCGTCCATCGCTTCGCGGAAGCGGGCTTCGAACGCTTCACCGCCGGCCGGCGCGGCATCGGCGTCGGTGCCGCGCAGCGCGGTATAGAGGCGCTCCAGCGCGGTGCGCGCCTGCTTAAGGTTCTCTTCGCTGTAGTTCAGCTGGCTGCGATAGTGCCCGGACATCAGGAAGTAACGCACCGTCTCCGCATCGTAATGGCCGAGCACGTCGCGGATGGTGAAGAAGTTATCCAGCGATTTGGACATCTTCTCTTTGTCGATCATCACCATGCCGGAGTGCATCCAGTAATTGACGTACGGGCCGTCGTGGGCGCAGCTCGACTGCGCGATCTCGTTCTCGTGGTGCGGGAACATCAGATCGGAACCGCCGCCGTGGATGTCGAAGTGGGTGCCCAGCTGTTTGCAGTTCATGGCGGAGCATTCGATATGCCAGCCCGGACGGCCCGGCCCCCACGGCGACTGCCAGCTCGGCTCGCCCGGCTTGGACATTTTCCACAGCACGAAGTCCATCGGGTTACGCTTCACGTCGTCGATCTCCACGCGCGCGCCGGCCTGCAGCTGATCCAGATCCTGACGCGACAGCAGGCCGTATTGCGGATCGCTGTCGATGGAGAACATCACGTCGCCGTTGCTGGCCACGTAAGCGTGATCGCGATCGATAAGACGCTGCGTGATCTCGATGATCTCGGCGATGTGCTGGGTTGCGCGCGGCTCTTGATCCGGGCGATCGATCAGCAGCGCGTCGAAGTCGGCATGCATTTCCGCCAGCATGCGTTCGGTCAGCTGGTCGCAGGTCTCATGATTTTCCGCCGCGCGGCGAATGATTTTGTCGTCTACGTCGGTGACGTTGCGCACGTAGTTCAGCGAATAGCCGAGATAGCGCAGATAACGCGCCACCACGTCGAAAGCGACAAAGGTACGACCGTGGCCGATGTGACACAGGTCATAGATGGTTACCCCGCACACGTACATGCCCACTTTCCCGGCATGAATGGGTTTGAATTCCTCTTTTTGACGACTCAGGGTATTAAAAATCTTTAGCATCGGGAGATTCCGTGGTGTGCGTGATAACAAAAAAGATAACCGGGCTTCAGGTTTTACGCCCGGTAGCGTATTGAAACCTGAAGCCTGATCTATTGCAAGGTTAAGGCCAAGCTTTGCTGACTTCACGCGAATAAAATGCGCGAAATTCGCCGGCCGGCGCAATTGTTATAATATAACACAAATGCAATTACCACAGACAGTGCGCGGTTGAGCCGCTGCTGACTCGCTGGGGCGGATATGTTATAAGGGCGGTCTGAATGTTCACTCGCTTTACGTGACGTCTCACTTCACCTTGTTAGGATTAAAACTATGGTTACTTTCCACACCAATCACGGCGATATCGTTATCAAGACCTTTGCTGACAAAGCGCCGGTTACCGTTGAAAACTTCCTGAACTACTGCCGCGCCGGTTTCTACGACAACACCATCTTCCACCGTGTGATCAACGGCTTCATGATCCAGGGCGGCGGTTTCGAGCCGGGCATGAACCAGAAAGCGACTAACGCGACCATCAAGAACGAAGCCAACAACGGTCTGAAAAACACCATCGGCACCCTGGCAATGGCGCGCACCAACGATCCGCACTCCGCCACCGCACAGTTCTTCATCAACGTGGCTGACAACGACTTCCTGAACTTCCGCGGCGAAAACGTGCAGGGCTGGGGCTACTGCGTGTTCGCTGAAGTGGTTGAAGGCATGGACGTGGTCAACAAGATCAAAGGCGTGAAAACCGGCCGCAGCGGCATGCACCAGGACGTACCGGTAGAAGACGTCGTCATCAACAGCGTGACCGTCAGCGAGTAATCGCGGCTGCATGAGTACGCTGTTCATCGCAGATCTGCACTTGTGCGCACAGGAACCGGCAATCACTGCCGGTTTTCTGCGTTTTTTACGGCGCGAAGCGGTGCACGCCGACGCGCTGTACATCCTCGGCGACCTGTTTGAAGCCTGGATCGGCGACGACGATCCCGAGCCGCTGCACGCGGAGATCGCCGCGGCGCTCAAAGCGCTGCAACAGGCCGGCGTGCCCTGCTATTTCATCCACGGCAACCGCGATTTTCTGCTCGGCAAGCGCTTCGCCCGCGCCAGCGGCATGCAGCTGCTGCCGGAAGAAAAAGTGCTGGAGCTGTACGGCCGCAGGATCCTGATCCTGCACGGCGACACCCTGTGCACCGACGATCAAGCCTATCAGCAATTCCGCCGTAAAGTGCACAACCCGCTGATTCAAAAATTGTTCCTCGCGCTGCCGCTGCGCTGGCGACTGAAGATCGCCGCCAACATGCGCGCCCGCAGCCAGCAATCCAACCAGTACAAGTCGGAAGCCATCATGGACGTCAACCCGCAGGCGGTCGAGCAAACGATGCTGCGCCACGACGTGCACTGGATGATCCACGGCCATACCCATCGCCCGGCGGTGCACCGGCTGGCGCTGAGCAACGGCGAAGCCCATCGCGCGGTGCTGGGCGCCTGGCACGTCGAAGGATCGATGATCAAAGTCAGCGCCGACGCCGTCGAGCTGATCCAATTCCCATTCTGAGTTCCGCGCAGGCGCGCGAGTGAAAATTCGCGCTTTCGCCGGTGAAAACCGGCGACGCAACCGTTTTCCTCGCCGTGCGCTCATGGTATGCTCTACGCCCTCATTCGGCCCTCAGCCGACGCCAGACAAATCACAGGAGCCTTACACCCATGGGAGCCAACGCCGCTTCAGCCGCCAATGCCGGGGCTAAAATCGCAATTGTAATGGGATCGAAAAGTGACTGGGCCACCATGCAGTTCGCCGCCGAAGTCCTGACCCAGCTCGATGTCCCCTTCCATGTCGAAGTCGTTTCCGCTCACCGCACGCCGGACAAGCTGTTCAGCTTCGCCGAGCAGGCTGCCGCCAACGGCTTTGACGTGATCATCGCCGGCGCCGGCGGTGCGGCGCATCTGCCGGGCATGCTGGCGGCGAAAACCCTGGTGCCGGTGCTGGGTGTGCCGGTGCAAAGTGCCGCGCTGAGCGGCGTAGACAGCCTCTACTCCATCGTGCAGATGCCGCGCGGCATTCCGGTGGGGACGCTGGCGATCGGCAAAGCCGGCGCCGCCAACGCCGGGCTGCTGGCGATGCAGATCCTGGCGCTGCACGACGCCGCGCTGGCGCAGCGTTTGGCGGACTGGCGTCAGGCGCAGACTGAAGACGTTTTGAACCACCCCGATCCGCGGGAGGACGCATGAAGCCGGTTTGCGTACTGGGCAACGGCCAGCTGGGGCGCATGCTGCGCCAGGCCGGCGAACCGCTGGGCATCGCCGTCTACCCCATCGGCATCGATGCCGAACCCGAGGCGGTGCCGTATCAGAACAGCGTCATTACCGCCGAGATCGAACGCTGGCCGGAAACCGCGCTGACGCGCGAACTGGCGACCCACAGCGCCTTCGTCAACCGCGACATCTTCCCGCGTCTGGCCGATCGCCTGACGCAAAAACAGCTGCTCGACCAGCTCGGCCTGGCGACCGCGCCGTGGCAGCTGCTGGCGAGCGCCGCCGAATGGCCGCAGGTATTCGCTTCGCTGGGCGAACTGGCGATCGTCAAACGCCGGGTCGGTGGCTATGACGGCCGCGGCCAGTGGCGCTTGCGCCCCGGCCAGGAAGCCGAACTGCCGGCCGACGCCTATGGCGAGTGCATCGTCGAGCAAGGCATCAATTTCTCCGGCGAAGTGTCGCTGGTGGGCGCGCGCGGCCACGACGGCCGTTCGGTATTCTACCCGCTGACCCATAACCTGCATGAAGACGGCATCCTGCGCACCAGCGTGGCGCTGCCGCAGCCCAACCCGGCGCTGCAGCAACAGGCCGAGCAGATGCTGGCGGCGATCCTGAACGAGCTGAACTACGTCGGCGTGATGGCGATGGAGTGCTTTATCGTCGGCGATCGGCTGCTGATCAACGAACTGGCGCCGCGCGTGCACAACAGCGGCCACTGGACGCAAAACGGCGCGTCCATCAGTCAGTTCGAGCTGCACCTGCGCGCCATCCTCGGCCTGCCGCTGCCGCAGCCGGTGGTGAGCACGCCATCGGTGATGGTCAACCTGATCGGCACCGCCGTCAACGAACAGTGGCTGTCGCTGCCGCTGGTGCACCTGCACTGGTATGAGAAAGAGGTGCGCCCTGGCCGCAAGGTCGGCCACCTCAATCTGAACGACCCGAGCGCCGCCGATCTGCGCCAGGCGCTGCAGACGCTGGCACCGCTGCTGCCGGGCGAATACCAAAGCGGGCTGGCCTGGGCACAGCAGAAGCTGGCCTAAAGCGCACGCCGCCGAAAGTAAAAGGGGTTAGCCCAAGGCTAACCCCTTTTTTATGACGACAATTTTAAACCGCTGCGCTTAATCAGAAAAAATATTCTTATTTTTCCTTAGCATACTTCTTATCATCAGATTCATACCCAAAAAACCACTGATGCCATATCCAAGCGCTGTGACGATATGATTGCGCAAGAAAGGGTAATTAAGGGTCAGATCGTTAGCGATAAGAATCGAAAACCACGGCAACAATGCAACCAGCAATATGCCCGTTCCGTTAAAGAATCCCGCTGAAGCAAGGCCACGCTGCCAACGTCCGAGACGTTCGCGCAAAGGCAAATTTTTTAATTCCGGGATACTTTTAAGTGACCAGTAGATTTTCATTCCCTTCGTTCCTGGTGGTAACCCGCAGATCACACATTATAAAACACGAAAATAATACAGTTTAAAGACGACGCCTCTCTTTTCTGCCAAGCCGGGTGCTTATCACATCCGGCGTTATAAATAGCCGCATCACCCCTCATAACTGCGGAACAGCGCCTTGCCGCGCAGCAGGCGCACACCCAGCCAGCCGCCGCACAGCGACAACAGCAGCGCGCTGGCCAGCGGCAGCGCCCACCACAGCACCGGCGTTGGCGTCCACGGGAAGTCGAACACCCGGCTCTGCAACAGCCACAGCGCCGCCTCGGCGCCCACCGCCGCCGCGATGCCCGCCACCAGCCCCAGCAGGGCGAACTCGCACCACAGCGTGCGGCGCAGCAGCCGTTTGCCGGCCCCCAGCGTACGGTACACCACCAGCTCCTGGCGGCGTTGACGCATGCCGACCTGCACCTGCGCCAGCAGCAATAGGCCGCCACACAGCACCACCAGCACCACCATCACCTCCAGCGCGCGGCTGACCTGCTGCAGCACGCCGCCGACCTGTTGCAGGATCGCACCGATGTCCAGCAGACTGAGCGTCGGGAACTGACGGTTGAGCTGGGTCAGCATCTGGCCGTCGCCGTCGTAGCGGAAGCTGGTGAGCCAGGTCTGCGGCTGGCCGTCCAATGCGCCCGGCGGGAAGATAAAGTAAAAGTTCGGCTTCAGGCTCTCCCAATCCACCTGGCGCAGGCTGGTGACTTTGGCGCTGAACGCCTGGGTATCGCCGCTGAAGGTCAGCGTGTCGCCCAGCTTGATCTTCAGCCGCCCGGCGATGCCTTCATCCATCGAAACCTCGCCGGTTTTCGGCGGCCAATTGCCCGCCACCAGCGGATTGTGATCCGGCAGTTCAGCCAGCCAGGTCAGGTTCAGCTCACGGTTCACCGCCTCGCCGCCCGGATCGTCTTCATGCACCCGCTCGGTCGCCACCTGCTGGTTTATCTCGGTCAGGCGCACCCGCACGATCGGGTAATAGGTTTCCGGCTTGATCTGGTGCTGCTGCAGGAAGGTTTTCACCTGCGGCACCTGCGCCTCGGTCATATTGAGCAGGAAAAAGTTCGGGCTGTCCGGCGGCAGCTGTTGCTGCCAGCGTTCGAGCAGATCGCCGCGCAGCACCAGCAACAGCGCCAACAGCATGAACGACAGCGAGAACGCCGCCAGCTGGCTGATGGTCACCCACGGCTGATGCAGCAGACGATTGACCGCCAGCCGCAGCGCCAGGCTCTTGAGCGTGATGCGGCGCAGCAGCAGCAGGCTGCCCCAACCGATGCCGCCCAACAGCAACGCCAGCACCGCCATACCGGCCAGGATCGCCCACAGCAGCGTACTGGCCCCCATCAGCGCCACCAACAGCGCCACCACGATCGCCGCCGTCACCGGCAGGAAGTAGCGCAGTGGCCAGACGTTGGCCGTCACGTCGCGGCGCAGCACCCGCAGCGGCTGGGTCGCCAGCAGCTGGCGATACGGCCGCAGCCCGACCAACAGCGAAATCAGCACCAGCGCGCCGAGCGCCCACAGCCACGGCCAGGCGCCGGCGGCGGGCAACGCGGCCGGCAACACCGGCTTCAGCAGGCGGATCAGCAGCGCTTCGAACGCCAGCCCGATCGCCCCACCACATACCGCCGCCAGCGCCATCACCGCCAGCCACTGGCCGACGATCAGCTTACGCAGCGCGCCGCGCCCGGCGCCGAGGGTTTTCAGCACCGCGATCAGATCGTAACGGCTGCGGCAATAGTGGCTCATCGCCACCGCCACGGCGGCGATCGACAACAGCAGCGTCAGCAGGGCCGACAGCAGCAGGAACTGTTGAGATCGCTGCAACGACTTGCCAAGCGCGCTGCCGGATTCCTGCAGCCCGAACCAGCGCTGGTCCGGCGTCAACTGCGGCGTCAGCCGCGCTTCGTAACGCTGAATATCCGGCTCGGCGCCGGCGAACATATAACGGTAGGTCAGGCGACTGCCCGGCTGCACCGCGCCGGTCTTATCGACGTCGGCCAGGTTGATCATGATGCGCGGCGCGGTCTGGAACGGATTGAAGCCGGCGTCCGGCTCCTGAATGATTTCACCGGCGATGCGCAGCGTGGTGTCGCCCACCTCGAGCGAATCCCCGACTTTCACGTTCAGCAGCGCCAGCAAGCGCGGCGCCACCAGCACGCTGCCCGGTTCAGGCTTGATGTTGGCCGGGCGCGTTTCCAGCTTGCCGTACAGCGGATAGACCAGATCGGTGGCTTTCACGTCCGCCAGCTGCGGCCGATCGCCGGCATAGGTCATGGTGGTGAACGACAGCTGGCGGCTCACCTTCAGCCCCTGCTGCTGCGCGTCCAGCAACCAGCCTTCCGGCACCGGATGCGCGCTGCGCAGCACCCGATCGCCGGCGATAAAGTCGCGGCTCTGCTGGCTGAGTCCTTTGTCCATGCGATCGCTGATGCTGCCCAGCGCCAGCACGCAGGCCACGGAGAGCGTCAACGCCAGCCAAACGATCAGCAGCGACGGCGAGCGCCATTCGCGCCAGAACCAGCGCCAGATCATGCTTCCTCCCACAGCTTGCCTTCGCGCAGCCGCAGCCGCCGCTGGCAGCGCGCCGCCAGGGTTTCGTCGTGGGTCACCAGGATCAGGGTGGTGTCGAAATCGCGGTTGAGAGAGAACAGCAAATCGGCGATGCGATCGCCGGTTTGACGATCGAGGTTACCGGTCGGCTCATCGGCGAACAGCACCCGCGGCCGGCCGCTGAAGGCGCGCGCCAGCGCCACGCGCTGCTGCTCGCCACCGGACAGCTGCGCCGGCAGGTGATCGAGCCGCTTGCCCAGCCCCAACTGCTCGAGCAGCTGCACCGCCTGCTCGCGGCTCTGCCTGTCGCTCTCGCCGCGCAGCAGCGCCGGCAGCTGCACGTTCTCCAGCGCGTTCAGCGTCGGCACCAGCATGAACGACTGAAACACGAAGCCGACATTTCTGGCGCGCAACGCGGCACGCCCCTCTTCGTCCAGCGCGGTCAGCGACTCGCCCAGCAAACGCACTTCGCCTTCGCTGCCGTCATCCAGCCCGGCCAATATGCCCAGTAAGGTCGACTTGCCCGAGCCGGATTCCCCGATCAGGGCGATCGTCTGCGCGGGTTTGACAAGCAGCTCGACTCCGGTAAGGATGGTGAGCTGATGCTCACCCTGACCAACGTGTTTACTAAGATGATGAACTTCAAGAACGTTTTCCGCTGGCATCTTCCCTTCCTTTTGCTGTTGGGATTATTCAGTTTACGCGCTGCCGCCGCCGATACCTTATTGATTTTGGGCGACAGTTTAAGCGCCGGCTATCGCCTGCCGATCGAGCGGGCCTGGCCGACGCTGTTGGCCGAACAGTGGCAGAAAAAACCGGGCGCACCGCAGCTGGTCAACGCCAGCATCAGCGGCGACACCGCCGCGCAGGGGCTGGCGCGTCTGCCCGCGCTGCTGAAACAGCATCAGCCGCGCTGGGTGCTGATCGAGCTGGGCGCCAACGACGGCCTGCGCGGCTTCCCGGCGCAGGACGTACAGCGCGATCTCGGCCAAATCATCACGCGGGTGCAGCAGGCCGGCGCACAGCCGCTGCTGATGCAGATCCGCATCCCGCCGAACTACGGCCGCCGCTATACTGAGGCGTTCAGCGCCGTCTATCCGGCGTTGGCCAAACAGTTCAACATTCCGCTGCTGCCGTTCTATATGGAACAGGTGGTGGTGAAGCCGGAATGGATGCAGGATGACGGATTGCACCCCAATGGGGACGCTCAGCCGTTTATCGCCACCTGGATGGCGGAGCGCCTGGAACCGCTAGTAAAGCATGAGTCTCACTAAATTAGGGTCGTACACTAGGTAAAGTTATGCAAAAAGCGGTATTAATAACCGGCTGTTCGAGCGGGATTGGATTGATTGCGGCGCAGGATCTGCGCAACCGCGGCTACCGGGTGCTGGCCGCCTGCCGTAAGCCGCAGGACGTGGAAAACATGCGCCAGCTCGGGCTGGAAGGCATCGAGCTGGATCTGGACGACAGCGCCAGCGTCGAGCGCGCCGCCGCCGAGGTGATCGCGCTGACCGACGGCCGCCTGTACGGCCTGTTCAATAATGGGGGGTTCGGCGTTTACGGCCCGCTCAGCCGCATTTCGCGCAGCCAGCTGGAGCGGCAGTTCGCCACCAACCTGTTCGGCACCCACCAGCTAACCCAGCTGCTGTTGCCGGCGATGTTGCCGCACGGCGAAGGGCGCATCATTCAGACCAGCTCGGTAATGGGTCTGGTCTCCAGCGCCGGGCGCGGCGCCTACGCCGCCAGCAAGTTCGCGCTGGAAGCCTGGTCGGACGCGCTGCGCATGGAACTGCACGGCAGCGGCATTCAGGTCAGCCTGATCGAACCGGGGCCGATCTCCACCCACTTTAGCCAGAACGTCAACCAGGCGCAGAGCGACAAGCCGGTGCACAACCCCGGCATCGCCAAGCGCCTGACGCTGCCGCCGGAGGCCATCCTGCCCAAACTGCGCCACGCGCTGGAAAGCCCACGCGCCAAACTGCGCTACCCGGTCACCCTGCTGGCGCACGCGATGAGCGTGCTGCGCCGCATTTTGCCGGGCCGCTGTCTGGATTGGCTGCTGCGCAGCAACGCTTAATTCGCCCGACGGGGTTGAAGAATGGTGGCGCGCCCCCATTTACACCCCATGGCTCCGCACGATCAGAGAGAAAAAAGATGCTAGCTCAAGCTGTTGTTGATATTAACGAAACTAACCTGCACCAGACGCTGGAACAATCGATGTCCACACCGGTGCTATTCTACTTCTGGTCCGAGCGCAGCCAACACTGCCTGCAGCTCACGCCGGTGCTGGACAAGCTGGCGGCGGAATACGCCGGTCAGTTCATTCTGGCCAAGGTGGACTGTGACGCCGAGCAGATGATCGCCTCCCAGTTCGGGCTGCGTTCCATTCCGACGGTCTACCTGTTTAAAGATGGCCAGCCGGTCGACGGCTTCCAGGGCCCGCAGCCGGAAGAAGCGATCCGCGACCTGCTGCAGCGTTTCCTGCCGAAGGAAGAAGATCTGAAACTGGCGCAGGCGCAGGAACTGCTGGCCGCCGGCAACGCCGCCGAAGCGCTGCCGCTGCTGAAAGACGCCTGGCAGAGCAGCCAGCAGCGCAGCGACATCGGCCTGACGCTGGCCGAAACGCAGATCGCGCTCAGCCGCAGCGAAGACGCTGAAGCGGTGCTGGCGACTATCCCGCTGCAGGATCGCGATACGCGCTATCAGGGCCTGGTGGCGCAGATTGAACTGTTGAAGCAGGCAGCGGACACGCCGGAAATCCAACAGTTGCAACAGCAGGTGCAGCAAGAGCCGGACAACGTCGAGCTGGCGGTGCAGCTGGCGCTGCAACTGCATCAGGTCGGGCGTAACGAAGAAGCGCTGGAACTGCTGATGGGGCATCTGAAGAAAGATCTGGCCGCCGCCAACGGCAACGCGCGCAAGACCCTGATGGACATTCTGGCCGCACTCGGCACCGGCGACGCGCTGGCCGCTAAATATCGCCGCCAGCTGTACTCCCTGCTGTACTGATATCCGTCATACCTGAAGCTGCATCCAGGCGGCAAACGTGAGAAGCCCTGGGAGCTTAGATAACTAAGTGACCAGGGGATCGAACGTGCAGCCAACAACGATGCGGCGGAAAAGACGCAGGGATATCAACGATAGACCCGCACCCCGCCCTCCACGCCCGCCGGGCTGAACAACACCTGCCACAGCTGAATGTTGCGCGAACGAAACGCGCCGGCGCAGGCGTTCAGGTAATAAGTGAACATGCGCTCGAAGCGCTCGGAATAACCGCCCGCCAATTCCGGCCACGCCCGTTTGAAATTCTCCAGCCAGGCCATCAGCGTGCGATCGTAATCGGCGCCGAAGTTGTGCCAATCCTCCATCACGAAACGCCCTTCGCTGGCCTCGGCGATATGCCGCACCGAAGGCAGACAGCCGTTGGGGAAGATGTATTTGTCTATCCAGGCGTCGACGTTAAGGTCGGTTTGATTGGAACCGATGGTGTGCAGCAAAAACAGGCCGTCGGGCTTCAGGTTACGCGCCGCGACGCTGAAATAGGTCTCGTAGTTTTTCGGCCCGACGTGCTCGAACATGCCGACCGACACGATGCGATCGAACTGAAGATCCAGATCGCGGTAATCCTGCAGCAAGATCTCGACGTCCAGCCCGGCGCAGCGTGCCTGCGCCAGCTTCTGCTGCTCGGCTGAAATGGTCACGCCGTGCACCGAGACGCCGTAGTTTTGCGCCGCAAACTGCGCCAGCCCGCCCCAGCCGCAGCCGATATCCAGCAGCGTCATGCCCGGTTTCAGCTGCAGTTTTTCGCAGATCATCCTGAGCTTGGCCTGCTGCGCCTGCTCCAGCGTTTGCGCTTCTTTCCAGTAGCCGCAGGAGTATTGCATGTAAGGATCGAGCATCGCCCGGAACAGGTCGTTGCCGATGTCGTAATGCTCTTTGCCCACCTGCCAGGCGCGCTTGCGCGATTGGCGGTTGAACAGCCGGGCATAGGCGATGCGCGCGATGTCGCTCAGGCTTTTCGGCAGCCGCTCATCGACGCCGGCCTGCAGAATGCGGGTAAACAGCATGTCCAGCCGTTCGCATTCCCACCAGCCGTCCATATAGCTCTCGCCGAAGCCGAGCGAGCCTTCCTGCAAAATGCGTTTGAACAGCGCCGGGTTATGCACCCGGATATCCCAGGCGCGCGGGCCGTTGATGGCGACGCCGGCTTCGGCCAGCATCTCCTCTACAATGCGATACCAGCGGTCTTTCTTCTGGGCGAGTTCATCAACACTGAGCGAATCCATAACAATCCTTGGCCGAAATGTCATTTCAAAAAGCATAGTCGCAAATAAAAATGACAAATTTTTGACGGTAAACACGGGGGTGTTTTTACTCTAGCCAAGGCGAGCAACATCATGAAATGAATAAAAATTATTGAAATCATGCCATTTAGGCATACTTATCCGCGCCAACGCGGGCGCGGATAAACCGAAGGCAGCTAAGGTAAAATAGAGGTGCCGGCCTGGCCCGCCAGCACCGCGTCGATATCCTGCAGGCCACCGATATGCGCCGTCCGCCCGGTGCGATCGACGAAGCGGCTGACCGCCATGATCTTCGGCCCCATGGCGCCGTCCGCCACCGCCATCGGCGCCAGCTCCTGCGTGGTGGCGCGACGAATGGCGCGCTGGCGCGGCGTGCCCCACTCCTGGTACACCGCGTCGGCGTCGGTGAGGATCACCAGATGATCGGCCCCCACCTGTTCCGCCAACAGCGCCGCCGCCAGATCTTTGTCGATCACCGCTTCGCTGCCCGTCAGCCCATGCTCGCCGGCGATCATCGGGATGCCGCCGCCGCCGTTGCAGATCACGATATGCCGCTGCGACAGCAGCAAGGTGATCGCCTCGATGTCGAGGATCTTTTGCGGCGCCGGCGAAGGCACCACCCGGCGGATATAGTTGCCGTCCGCCTTCAGCGTCCAGCCGAACTTGGCCTCCAGCGCCTGCCGCTGTTCCGGCGCATACACCGGCCCGATGAACTTGCTCGGCGCCTGATAATCCGCATCCTGCGCATCCACCAGCACCCGCGTCAGCAGCGTGGACACCGGCTGCTGCGGATGGCTGGCATTCAGCTGCTGCGCCAGCATATAGCCGATCATGCCCTGGCTTTCGGCCACCAGAATATCCAGCGGATAGGGCGGCACATCGCGGTACGCCAGATTTTGCAACGCCAGCAACCCCACCTGCGGGCCGTTGCCGTGCACGATGGCGATGCGGTATTTCTGCGCCAGCTTGCCGATGGCGTCGGCGATGAGGGCGATGCTCTTATACTGATTTTCCGCAGAGAGCACGGCTCCGCGTTGCAACAAGGCGTTGCCGCCCAACGCAATGACCAAGGTTTTCATGGTTTGCACCCGTAGTTGAAATCATACCGTCCCGGCCGGATCCGCGATCCGGCCCTCATGTTCACACCACGCGCCGCACAGTGCGTTAATCGTCGTCACCCCCAGCCATACGCCCAGCAGCGTGTCCGCCCCCGAGAAATGCCCCAGGTTCAGCACCGCCGCCACCGCCGCCGATACACCGTTAGGTACCTGCAGCCCCTGCGCCAGCATATGCAGCGGCGTGGCGAACACGCCCCGCTCGGCGTAATGCAGGTAGTGCGCGCTCACCAGCGTGGTCAACGCTTCCAGCGGTGGCGTCTGGGCGAAAAACGGCGTCAGCCCGGCGACCTGGATGCGGCTGTCAAGGTGCGCGCTCAGCAACAGACCGAGCAAGGTGTCGTCGTTGCTCGGCGTCAGCCCCGGCCCTTTGCCCAGCGTATGGCGCCAGTCGACCGCGCCGCCCCGCAACCAACGGGAGAAATCCCGCGCCAGCCCGGCCGGCTCCGGCGTTAACGGCCGCTTCACCAGCCGACCGATTTCGCCGTGCAACCCGCACTGCGCCGTGCAGCGCTGCAATACCGCCGCCAGCGGCCGATCGGCAATGGCCGCCCGCTGCGCCAGCCCCAGATCCCGCGCCGTCGCGGCGGGCCGGACAAGAAGCGCATCCAGCAAAATGCCAGTGGTGGAGAAAGCGCAGTGCCGTACGGACGGCATCGCATGACGCACGCGGTCGAAATCCCGCGCGCCGAGCTGCCATCCCATCGGACTCAGGCCGCTGCCGGCGCGGTGTAGCGTCAGCAACCGCGCGTTTTCCGTCAGGAAATTGATCGCGTTGTTGAAGCTGCCGACGCAGCGCAGCGCGCCATAGTCCTGCGTCACATGGCGGCTGCCGGCCAGCGCGACAATGTCCATACGCCCCTCCGTTCACTTACGCCGTGATGCCGAGCTTATCGGCCAGCGCTTCGATCGCCTTCTCGAAACAACCGAGCGGCGCGCGCACCGTGCCGGCGCCGATCTGCCCGACCCCGGCTTCGCGGTGGGCGATGCCGGTGTTGATCAGCGGCGTGATGCCGGTTTCCACCACCCGCCGGGCATCCAGCCCCAGGCAGGCGCCCTGGAAGTCCCAGGTCGGGATCTGCAGCATCATGTTGCGCTCAAGATAGATCTCCGCCATTTCCTCGGAGATGTCGGTGGCGGCGCTCATGCCGCCGGAAGCCCCGACGAAACGCGTCACGCCCGGGGCCGCGACCATCGCCGCCCCACCAATGCCGAAGGTTTCGGTGATCGCGCTGTCGCCGATGTCCGGGTTGGCGTCCGCCTGGCTGAAGCCGGAGAAGAACAGCCCTTCCGGCGTATTGACCGGCGCGGTGAACCAACGATCGCCCATGCCGCTGATCTTGATGCCAAAGTTCTTGCCGTTGCGGGTCATTACCGTGACGATAGTGCCCTGCTCAATTTCTGCTCCCGCATCCATCGCCGCCTTGCAGTAAGCCATCGCCAGATTGAGGAAGAACTGATCGGTGATGCTGAGGAACTGCATCACCTGCGCCAGCTCCGCCTTATCGCGAGGCAGCAGGCTAATCTCCGGCGCCAATCTGCGCATCAATAGCGCTGAGGCTGCGATATTGCGCTGGTGGAATTCGTCCCCCATGCTGATCGCCTGCGCCATCAGCGCGGTCAGATCGATCCCCTCCTCCAGCGTCGCCAGCACCGCTTTCAGCACCGGAGCCAAAGAGTCGCGCATCCAGCGCAGACGCTGCTGCACATCCTCGCCATAGGCGCCGAAGCGCATCACCTTACCGATGCCTTCGTTCATGTTGCAGTAGGCGTAGTTGCCGTGGACGGTGTTCCTGACCACCACCATCGGCATGTGGGCCGAGGTGATGCCGCCCATCGGCCCCACCGCGCTCACGCTGTGGCATGGGATGAACTCGATTTCCCCTTGCTCCAGCAGCGCCAGCGCCTGCTGTTCATCCTGCGCCCAGCCTTCGAACAGGCAGGCGCCGATGCAGGCACCGCGCACCGGACCGCTCATCTCTTGCCAGGTGACCGGTGGCCCGGCGTGCAGCAGCTTGCGTCCTTCAGCCAGCTGCGGGATCAACCGATGCGCCAGATCCACATCCTGCCAGTGCGGGCGCGCCTCGCGGATACGGGCGATAACGGCGGCGTTTGCTTGCTCAATCGTTGCGTACATAGCGGTTCCTTACTTTAATTTTTTCAAGATGTTGGCTAATCGTTGATCGCCGCCGGCCACCGGCGCCCACTGGTAATGCACCACCGGGATGTCGCTGGTTTGCAGGTCATCGGCGAAGCTGCGCAGCCCGGCGTTGATCACCGCGACGCCGTCCAGCAAGGTCGGCCGTTCACGTTCAGGTGCGGGTAAGACGGGGGTAATCAGCTGATGCGCCAACGCGACCGCCGCCGGCAGCGACGGCATCACCGCGATGCCGGCCTCCTGCAGGGTGGCGATTTGCCGCGAGCGCTGCTGCGGATCCTGTTCGGTGCCGGTGACGGTAGCGATCGCCGCCAGCGGGTGGGCCGCGCCGCGCGCCGCGCGCACGTTGGCCACCTCGTCCGCCAGCGACGCCGCCGGATCGTCCTGGGCGCCAAAGCCGATCACCACGTCCAGCAGCAACACGCCGGTCTGCGGCTGCTGCGCCAGGCGGGCGATCTCTTGATTGCGGGCGGTCGGATCAATCATCGGGTGCGGGCGCCCCTGGGTATAAAAGTCATCGCCCATGTCGATGATGCGATGGCCGTCGGCCACCAGCATGGCGCCGCGCGGGTGTTCGCTATCCACCGGCAAGCGCAGTTTTTCCGCCAGCAACATCGCGCATTCGGCCGCCAGCGTGCCGCCGGCGTACAGTCCGGCGATTTTGCCGCCGGGCACCGCGGGCTGTTGCGCCGCCTGTTGCTGCACGCAGCCCAGCATCGCCGCCAGCCGCGCCGCTTCATCCAGCGTGGCGGCGAACGTGATGTTGCCATCCTGACGCACGGCGGACTGCGCGCCGAGGAACAGCGCCACCACCGGCTTGCCGAGCGCTTTCATTTCGTCGATCACCCGCTGACGCACCTCGGGCGCCGGCGGTTTGGACACGAACGCCAGCACCTGGCTCTGCGGATCCGCCGCCAGCATGCGTAGCGCGCTGATGGCGCTGATGCCGCCGATCTCCGCCGTCAGATCCCGCCCGCCCAGGCCGATAGCGTGCGAGATGCCCTGTCCCGCCAGGGTAATTTGCGAGATCAGCTCCTGAATGCCGGTACCGGAGGCGCCGACCACGCCGATGGATCCGGCGGGCGCCACGTTGGCGAACGCCAGCGGCGCGCCGGCGATGCAGGCAGTGCCGCAGTCCGGCCCCATCACGATCAGCCCACGCTCGCGCGCCTTGGTTTTCAGCGCCACTTCCTGCGCCGGGCTGACGTTGTCGGAGAACATCATCACGTTGCAGCCGTCTTCCAGCGCCCGATCCGCCAACTCCGCCGCGTATTCGCCGGCGATCGAGATCAGTGCCAGATTGGCGGCCGGCAGCTTCTGCCGGGCGGTGCGCCAGCTGCGCGCCCGCAGCAGTTTTTTACCGCCCTGGCCGCCCTGCGCAATCGCCTTGAGCGCCGCCTCCAGCGCCGCGCCGATCTCCTCGGCGATCGACTCGTCGGCGGACTCCGCTTTGATCGCCACGCAAATATCGTTCGGCGTCGCTTGGCTAAACTGCGGATGCCAGAAACCGGTCACCTCCAATAAGGATTTATTGGCCGGCGTCCCCATCATGACGGATATTTCCTCAACCTTGGGAGACTCACTGAGTTTGCGGGAGATCAACATCAGGCTGACGGAATCCTGAAAGCTCCCCTTTTTAATAAAAGCATGGATCATGGTGATATCCTTACGACAGCATTTAATAATATCGGCAATATTTCCCGCACCGGCGGCGCGGCGATGCATTGAATCCAGCGAAAAGGTTAATTATCAAGCTACAAATTAAAATCACGCCCAGAGGTGAGTGCGGTCACACTTTATTCATTGTTAGAAAAAATAACTTAATCGTCTGAATATTAGTTAATCCAGACGCGAGAAAATCATTTATAAAAAACTTCTAACAATGACGATTTAATTCAACGAATTTTTAATTCAATAGAGTAAAACGCATCTGGATCACATTATTCCCCCCCGGTATTTATACATTACAACGCAGAGGCGAATTAAATAAACCGTAGTGATAAAAGGACTGTATATGAAGGTCTCTAAACAACAATTGCATCAGCTTATCCAGCAAAAAATTCACGCCGCCGGCCTGAGCCAGGAGCACGCCGGCATCGTCGCCGACGTGCTGGTTCATGCCGATGCGCGCGGCATCCACTCCCACGGCGCGGTCAGGGTCGAATACTATTCCGAACGCATCAGCAAGGGCGGCACCAACAATCATCCCCATTTCACCTTTGAAAAAACCGGCCCCTGCAGCGCCATTTTCGACGGCGACAACGGCGCCGGGCACGTGGCGGCCAAGCTGAGCATGGATCGCGCCATCGAGATGGCGAAAGAGAACGGCGTTGCGGTGGTGGGCGTTCGCCGCATCGGCCACAGCGGCGCGCTGTCGTACTTCGTGCAGCAGGCGGCGCGCGCCGGCATGGTCGGCATCTCGCTGTGCCAATCCGATCCGATGGTAGTGCCGTACGGCGGCGCCGAAGTCTACTACGGTACCAACCCTATCGCCTTCTCTGCGCCGGGCGAAGGCGACGAGCTGATTACCTTCGATATGGCCACCACCGTGCAGGCCTGGGGGAAAGTGCTGGACGCCCGCTCGCGCAACGCCGCCATTCCCGACACCTGGGCGGTGGACGCCGAGGGCAAGCACACCACCGATCCGTTCGCCGTCAGCGGGCTGCTGCCGATCGCCGGGCCGAAAGGCTACGGCCTGATGATGATGGTCGACGTGCTGTCGGGCATTTTGCTCGGCCTGCCGTTCGGCAAACACGTCAGCTCGATGTATCACGATCTTAGCGCCGGCCGGGAATTGGGCCAATTGCATATCGTCCTGAACCCAGGTTATTTCACCAACGAATCGGCGTTCCGTAAAAATATCAGCCAGGTCATGAAAGAGTTGAACGCCGTTAAACCGGCGCCGGGCGTCAGTAAAGTGCTTTACCCGGGACAGAACAGCCATGCGCGTGAAATGGAAAGCGAGAAAAACGGTATCGAAATCGTCGACGATATTTATCAATACTTAATTTCAAATGCTATTTACCAGCGTTCTTACGACCACAAAGACCCTTTCGCCAGTTAACGCAATCTTATTATCGTGGGCTTTTTACGCCGCGGCTCGCGGTTGATATTTCAGAGCCGGGGAGAAAAAAGAAAACCTTCATCAGCGCGCTCAGCGCAATAGGTCGGCCGGCGGCGAATATCATTCGCCCTGGCCACATCGCCGCTGAGACATAACATGCGGGCAGGTAAACATGAAAGACTTCCAACAAGAAATCCGTGATATTTCCGGCTGGTTATCGAAAATCGGCGCCGACCCCAGCGGCGGCATGACGCGTCTGCTTTATACCCCGGAATGGATCGAGGCGCAGCACGCGTTGAAAAACGCCTTCGACGCCGCCGGGCTGAGCACCCATTTTGATGCGGTCGGCAACCTGTTCGGCCGGCTGGAGGGCAGCAAATACCCCGACCAGGTAATTCTCTCCGGTTCGCACATCGACACGGTGGTCAACGGCGGCAACCTCGACGGCCAGTTCGGCATTGAAGCCGCCTTTATGGCGATCAAATACCTCAAGGATACCTACGGCCCGCCGCTGCGCAGTCTGGAAGTCATCGCGCTGGCGGAAGAAGAAGGCAGCCGCTTCCCCTATGTGTTCTGGGGCAGCAAGAACATCGTCGGCCTGGCCCGGCGGGAAGATGTGCAGCACATTACGGACGCCAAGGGCGTCGGCTTCGTCAACGCCATGCGCGACGCCGGTTTCGATTTCCCGCCGCCGCATCAGCCGCTGCGCAGTGATATCACGGCCTTCGTCGAGATCCATATCGAGCAGGGCAAAGTGCTGGAAACCGAAGGCAAAACCATCGGCGTGGTGACCAGCATCGTCGGCCAACGGCGCTATGACGTGCGTCTGCAGGGCGAAGCCAACCACGCCGGCACCACCCCGATGAGCTACCGCCGGGATACCGTGCACGCCTTCAGCCGCATCTGCTGCGAATCGATCGCCAAGGCGCGCGCCGAGGGCGATCCGCTGGTGCTGACCTTCGGCAAGGTGGAGCCGAAGCCGAACACCGTCAACGTGGTGCCGGGCTTCACCCACTTCACCCTCGACTGCCGCCATACCGATCAGGCCGCGCTGCTGCGCTTCACGCAGGAGATCGAGCAGGATATCCAGCGCATCTGCGCCGAGATGGGCATCGAGGCCGAGATCGATCTGTGGATGGACGAAGCGCCGATCCCGATGAACGAACAGCTGGTGGCCTGCGTCAGCCGCCTGTGTGAAACGCAGCGGCTGAATTACCGCATGATGCACAGTGGCGCCGGGCACGACTCGCAAATTTTCGCCCCGCGCGTGCCGACGGTGATGATGTTCGTGCCGAGCATCGCCGGCATCAGCCATAACCCGGCGGAAAAAACCGCCGTCGCCGATCTGAACGAAGGGGTGAAAATCCTGGCGCAGACGCTGTATCAGCTGGCCTACACCGAACAGGGGGCCGAGGCATGAGCAACGACATCGACCCGCGCTACTGGAAAAAGATCGTCGTCGTGCTCTGCCTGGGCTGGGCGGTGATCTGGATCTACCGCACCGTTCTGACGCCGATCTTTCCCGAGATCCAACAGACCATCGGCGCGCACTCCAATGCGGAAATGGGGCTGATCGCCAGCTTCTACTTCTTCGCCTATACCGGCATGCAGATCCCGGCGGGCATCCTGGTGGACAAATTCGGCAAGAAGGTGGTGTTGATCCCGGGCTTCTGCCTGTTCATCATCGCCACCTTGCTGATCGGCAACGCCACCAGCCTGACCATGGTCTATGCCGGCAGCCTGCTGGCGGGCATGGGCTGCGGCTCTTATTACGGCTCGGCCTACTCCCTGTCGTCGGAGAATATCCCCCTGGAGCGCCGTGGCCTGGCGACCGCGGTGATCAACAGCGGCTCGGCGCTCGGCATGGCCATCGGCCTGATCGCCTCCAGCCTGCTGGTGAAAAGCTTCAACATGAACTGGCAGATCATGCTGTTCATCATCACCGGCCTGCTGGTGGTGATGACGCTGGTATTCGCCGTGGTCATCAAAGGTTCGCAGCCTCAAGCGCCGGCAGCCGTCAGCCAGACCGTTGCGCCGGCGGCGCTCGCGCCCGAAGAAGACGGTCAGGCCAGCGGCCTGTTCAGCCTGCGCATGATCTCCGCCTACGCGATGTACTTCGCCACCTGCTACGGCTACTACATGATAGTCACCTGGCTGCCCTCGTTCCTGCAGCAAGAGCGCGGCTTTGAAGGGGTAGCCATCGGCTTCTCCTCCGCCCTGGTGGCCTTCGCGTCGGTGCCGGGCGCGCTGTTCTTCAGCCGCATGTCCGACCGTTTCCGCAACAAGAAGGTGCAGCTGATCATCTTCCTCGAGCTGTGCGCGGCGATAATGCTGGTCTGCACCGTCATTTCGCCGGACTCCACCATGCTGCTGATCAGCCTGATCCTGTACGGGCTGTTGGGTAAGCTGGCGGTCGATCCGATCATGATCTCCTTCGTCGCCGACAACGCGCCGAAGAAAGGCTATGGCACCAGCTTCGGCGTGTTCAACTTCTTCGGCATGTCCTCGTCGGTGATCGCCCCCTTCCTCACCGGCGTGATCTCCGACAGCACCGGCTCCAAGGTGATGGGCTTTTACATCTCCGCCGCCATCCTGCTGGTGGGCACCGCCATTTTCTTCACCGTCAATGTCTTGATGAAACGCACTACGCCAACCCGAACGGCCACCGAGGCCTGACGGCGCTTTTTTACCGGGCGCCGCCGCGGCGCCCTTTCAACGATCAGGAGAATCAACGTGGGTTACTTCAACAATCAAACCGGTTATCCAACCGACATTCTGTCAACGCGCGCCATCATCAAACGCGGCAACTATGCGCTGATCCCGCCGAACGGCCTGGTGCGCAACGTCATTCCCGGTTTTGAAAACTGCGACGTCACCATCTTGTCGACGCCGAAACTGGGCGCCACCTTCGTCGATTATCTGGTGACGCTGCACGACTGCGGCCGCAACACCAAAGGCTTTGGCGGCGAAGAGATCGAAACCTTCGTGTACGTCATCGACGGCGCCATCACCGCTTCCGCCGACGCCACCGATTACCCGCTGAGCGCCGGCGGCTACCTTTACTGCCCGGCGGGCGTCACGATGCGGCTGGAAAACGCCAACGGCGGCCAATCCAGCCGCCTGTTCCTCTACAAGCGCCGCTACCAGCGCATCAAGGGCTACGAGGCGCACGTGGTCAGCAACAACGTCGCCAACCTGGAGCAGATCCACTACGAGGGCATGAGCGAGGTGATCCTGCAGGATCTGCTGCCGAAAGATCTGGGCTTCGACATGAATATGCACATCCTCTCCTTCGCCCCCGGCGCCAGCCACGGCTACATCGAGACCCACGTGCAGGAGCATGGTGCCTATATTCTCAGCGGCGCCGGCGTGTACAACCTGGACAATGAATGGATGCCGGTGAAGCAAGGCGACTACATCTTCATGGGCGCCTATGTGCAGCAGGCGGGCTATGCGGTGGGCCAGGAAACCTTCAGCTACATCTACTCCAAGGATTGCAACCGCGACGTCGAGCCGTAAGCGCTTCGCCGCCAAAACCCAGGCCACCTGCCCGCGCAGCGTGGCCTTCTTTTTTATCCCAATCGCTGGCCGACGCGCATCGCGCGGGCGACGTTGGCGGCGCTGCGCTGCAGGTTAAGCTCGCCTTGCGACAGCGCAACCTCCAGCGTACTCAGACGCGGCAAAATGCTGAACATCGCGTCGATCCCCTGCGCGTGCAGCGCCTCCGCCCCTTCCTCCACCACGCCGGCCAATGCGATGACCGGCAGGCCGCGCGCCCGCGCCAGACGGGCGACGCCGGACAGCGCCTTGCCGCCCAGCGTTTGGCTGTCGATGCGCCCTTCGCCGGTGACCAGCAGATCGGCCTCCGCCAACACCTGTTCCAGGCCCAGCGCCGCCATCACGATCTCGATACCCGGCTTCAGCGTTGCGCCGAGAAATACCTGGCAGGCGATCCCCATTCCGCCCGCCGCCCCGCCGCCGGCGACCTGCCGCACGTCGCGGCCGGTGCTCTGACGGATCACCTCGGCGTACTGCGCCAGGCCCTGCTCCAACTGCGCCACCATCGCCGCCGTCGCGCCCTTCTGCGGCCCGAACACCGCCGCCGCGCCGCGCGGCCCCACCAGCGGGTTGTCTACGTCACAGGCGACCTCAATCCGACACTGCCGCAGGCGCACGTCCAGCCTGCTGAGATCGATACCGTTCAGCGTCGCCAGCTCGCCGCCGCCCCACGGCAGTGCCCTGCCGTCCGGACGATAAAAACGGCCGCCCAACGCCTGCACCATGCCGACGCCGCCATCCACCGTGGCGCTGCCGCCGATGCCGAGGATCAGGTGGCGAATGCCCTGATCCAGCGCATGCAGGATCAGTTCGCCGGTGCCGTAGCTGGTGGCCAGCAGCGGGTTACGGCGTTCCGCCGGCGTCAGCATCAATCCGCTGGCCGCCGCCATCTCGATCACCGCCGTCTTGCCGTCGCCGCTGACGCCGTAAAACGCCGCCACCCGTTCCCCCAGCGGGCCCGTGGCGGTCACACTCACCTTGCGCCCGCCGGTGGCGGCCACCAGCGCGTCCACCGTGCCTTCGCCGCCGTCGGCGATCGGCAGGCAAACGCACTCGGCATCGGGATAAACCTCGTGAAAGCCGCGCGCGATCGCCCGCGCCGCCAATTCCGCGCTGACGCTTTCTTTAAATGAATCCGGTGCAATAACAATTTTCATGACGCATCCTTTATTCGAACGGAAATAAAAACGGCCATGCCTTCCCCCGCTGAATTAATCAGATGAAGAACGCATGGCGGAATAAAATAAAACTGTTGCCGACTGTTTAATTAAGATGAAGAAAAGCGTTATTTATTGACCCATTTCGCCGGCACGCTGTAGGTCAATAATGCGCCCACGATCATCATCGCCGACAAAACGCACATCGCCGCCAAGTTACTGTGGGTCAGCTGTTTGAAATAGCCGATGATGTAAGGCGAAATAAATCCGCCGATATTGGCGATGGAATTGATGAGCGCAATGCCCGCTGCGGCGCAGGTGCCGGTAAAGATGGCATTCGGCAAGCTCCAGAACAGCGGCGACGGCACCAGGCTCGAGGCCACCGCCACGCACAGCGCCGCCATCACCACATGCTTGTTGTCCGGGAACAGGCCGATAAAGATCAGCGACACCGCCGCGATGCAGAACGGCACGATAATGTGCCAGCGCCGCTCGCGATGCTTGTCCGAACTGCGCGCGGCCACCAGCATCGCCACCACCGCCAGCATATACGGCAGCATGGTCAGCAGCCCGATATCCATCACCGAGGTCACGCCGGTGTCGCGAATGATGGTGGGCACCCAAAACGCCAGCCCGCCTTGCCCCATCACCGTACAGAAGCAAATCAGCCACATTTTGGTGAACGCGGACGACCTCAGCATGCTTTTCATCGTCCACTCCTGCCCGCCGGCGGCGCCCTGACGCGGCGCGCTCTGCGCCATATCCTCTTTGATCAGCGCCTTCTCCTGCGGGCTGAGCCACTTGGCGCTCTGATAGGTATTATCCAGGAAGCAAAAAATGACGATGGCGATCAACAGCGCGCGCGGGCCGCTGATAAAGAACAGCCATTGCCAGCCGGAGAGGTTCATCAGGCCGTTCATGTGTTCGATGATCCAGCCGCACAGCGGGCCGCCGATGATGTTGCTGACCGGGATGCCGCACACGAACAGCGCCGTCATCTTGGCGCGCTGGCTGGAGGGGAACCACAGCGTCAGGTAGAGGATCACGCCGGGGTAAAAGCCGGCTTCCGCCAGCCCCAGCAGAAAACGCGCCAGGTAGAATTGCCAGGGGTTGGTGATGAAGATGCTCAGCATCGAAATCGCCCCCCACACCACCATCAGCAGCGCGATGATCTTTCTGGCGCCGTAGCGGCTCAGCAGAATATTGCTGGGCACCCCGGCGATGATATAGCCGATGAAAAATACCCCGGCCCCCAGCCCGTAAACGGCTTCGGCCATCGAGACATTGCCGTTCAGAATATCGGGCATCATTTGGAATTTCGAAAACGAAATCCCCACCCGATCGAGATAACCGACGATATAGCTCACTAGTAGAATGGGCATAATGCGCCAGGCGATTTTTCGATATAAACGATTTTTGTCAGGGGCGGTAAGAATATCTTTGTCAATAACAGCATTATCGGTTGCCATATTCAGTGTCTCCTTGGGTTGGCATCCTGCTTTTTACTTTTTATTGTGCTGAATCATTTTTTATTGGATTGGCGGGGACCCTCTTTATTTATCATAAAGAGGGCGTTATTAATGTCGAACATCTCTGATTCTAATGATAAGCCGGCGAATGAAACGCCGGCGGGCGCCTTAGCCGGCTACCCGGTGGTTGCCCATGATTTCCAGCGCCCGCACCAGCGCGGAGTGATCCAGTTCGCCGTCGCCATTGGCGGCGCAGACGTTGAACAACTCCTGGCAGGTGGCGGTATTCGGCAGGCTGAGCGCCAGCGCCTTCGCGCCCTGCAGCGCCAGATTGAGATCCTTCTGGTGCAGCGAGATGCGGAACCCCGGCGCGAACGCCCGCTTGATCATCCGCTCGCCGTGCACCTCGAGGATGCGCGACGAGGCGAAGCCGCCCATCAGGGCTTCACGCACCCGGGCCGGATCGGCGCCGGCGCGCGAGGCGAACACCAACGCTTCACTGACCGCTTCGATGGTCAACGCCACGATGATCTGATTGGCGACCTTGCAGGTTTGCCCGTCGCCGTTGCCGCCGATCAACGTGATGTTCTTGCCCATCAGCGCCAGCAGCGGTTGCACCCGTTCGAAGGTCGCTTGCTCGCCGCCCACCATGATGGTCAGCGTGCCCTGTTTGGCGCCCACTTCGCCACCGGAAACCGGCGCGTCCAGGTACTGGGCGCCCAGCTGGTTGATGCGCTGCGCAAACGCTTTGGTCTCCAGCGGTGAAATGGAGCTCATGTCCACCACTACTTTGCCGTTCAGCTTGCCGGCGGCGCAGCCGCGTTCACCAAACAGCACCTCTTCCACCTGCGGCGTATCCGGCACCATGATGAAGATCACGTCCGCCTCATCCGCCACCTGCTGCGGATCGCGGCAGGCGATGGCCCCCTGTTGCAGTAACGTTGCCGGCACCTCATGTCGGGTGTGGGCGTAAAGCGTGTGCCCGCCCGCCAGCAGCTTTTCCGCCATCGGCGCGCCCATGATGCCCAGACCGATAAATCCCACTTTCATTTTCATCTCCTCAAGACAGGTATTTTTTAATCCATGACAGGCCGCTTTCCGTGGTGGTGAGCGGTTTGTATTCACAGCCGATCCAGCCGCGATACCCCATGCGATCCAGCTGCGCGAAGATAAACTCGCAGTTGATTTCGCCGGTGCCGGGCTCGTGCCGCCCCGGGTTATCGGCGACCTGGATGTGGTCGATCCTCGCCAGCAGGCGCTCGAGGGTCTGCGTCAGCTCTCCTTCCATGCGCTGCATGTGGTAGAGGTCGTACTGCAGATACAGGTTGGGGCTGCCGATCGCCTCGATCAGTTCGATCGCCTGCCGGGAGGTTTGCAGGTAGAACTGCGGCATGTCGTAGCGGTTGATCGGTTCGATCAGCAGGCGAATATTTTGCCGCGCCAGGGTGTCGGCGGCGTAGCTCAGGTTCTCCTTCACCCGTTCGTCGGTGGTGCGGCGGCTGACGGCTGGATCCGGATTGCCGATCAGGCAGTTGATGCGATCGCAGCCCAGGGCCTGCGCATACTCGATCGCGCGCCCGACGCCGTCGCGGAACTCCGCTTCGCGCCCCGGCAAGCAGGCGATGCCCCTTTCGCCGGCCGCCCAGTCGCCAGCCGGCAGGTTGAACAGCACCTGGCTCAGACGGTGCGCCTCCAGTTCGCTGCGCAGCGCCGCGATCGGATAGTCGTAAGGGAACATGTATTCCACCGCGCTGAAGCCCTGCTCCTTCGCCCGGCGGAAACGCTGCATAAAATCGACTTCAGTGAACAGCATCGACAGGTTGGCTGAAAATTTCGGCATGGTAAGGCTCCTCAGCGGTAATCAAAGAAGTTGACCGAGGTCGGCGCGTCTTCCGGCGTTGCCGCCACCGGCTCGAACTCGTTGACGTTATCCAGCTCGGTGCCCATGGAAATATTGGTGACGCGCTCCAGGATGATTTCCACCACCACCGGCACCCGGTGCTGCCGCATCAGTTCCTGGGCCTGACGGAACGCCGGCGCGATCTCTTCCGGTTTGAACACCCGCAGCGCCTTGCAACCCAGGCCTTCCGCCACCTTGACGTGATCGACGCCGTACTCGCCAATTTCCGCGTTGTTGATGTTTTCAAACGACAGCTGCACGCAGTAATCCATATCGAACCCGCGCTGTGCCTGACGGATCAGCCCCAGATAGGCGTTGTTCACCAGCACATGGATATACGGCAGCTTGAACTGCGCGCCGACCGCCAGCTCTTCGATCATGAACTGGAAATCATAGTCGCCCGACAGCGCGACCACCTTGCGCTGCGGATCGGCGGCGCATACGCCCAGCGCCGCAGGCAGCGTCCAACCCAGTGGGCCGGCCTGACCGGCATTGATCCAGTGACGCGGTTCGAAAACGTGCAGCATTTGCGCGGCGGCGATCTGCGACAGCCCGATGGTGGTGACGTAGCAGGCGTCGCGGCCGAAGGCGCGGTTCATCTCTTCATACACCCGCTGCGGCTTGACCGGTACGTTGTCGAAATGGGTCTTGCGCAGCAGCGTTTGCTTGCGCTGCAGGCAGGCGGCGCACCAGGCGTCGCGATTCGGCAACTCGCCGCGTTCGAAACGGCGCTGCGCCGTGTCCACCAGCATTTGCAGCGCGATGCGCGCGTCGGAAACGATGCCCAGGTCCGGGCAGATCACCCGGCCAATCTGCGTCGGCTCGATATCAATATGCACCACCTTGCGCCCGGCGGTGTACTTATCCACCGAACCGGTGTGGCGGTTGGCCCAGCGGTTGCCGATGCCGAACACCAGATCCGAGTCCAGCAGGTTGGCGTTGCCGTAGCGGTGCGAGGTTTGCAGGCCCGCCATGCCCGCCATCAGCGGGTGATCGTCCGGAATGGCGCCCCAGCCCATCAGCGTCGGGATCACCGGCACATTGCAGATCTCCGCCAGCCGTTGCAGCAGATCCGCCGCATCGGCGTTGTGAATGCCGCCGCCGGCGATGATCAACGGCTTTTTCGCCGCGCACAACAGATCCAGCGCTTTGTCGATCTGCGCCTGGGTGGCCGCCGGCTTATAGGCGGGCAGCGACGAGTAGGTGTCCGGATCGAACTCGATCTCCGCCATCTGCACGTCGAAAGGCAGGTCGATCAACACCGGGCCCGGCCGGCCGGAACGCATCAGATGGAACGCCTGCTGCAGCACGCGCGGCACCAGCGCCGGTTCCTGCACGGTGACCGCCATCTTGGTCACCGGCTTGGCGATCGACTCGATGTCCACCGCCTGAAAATCTTCCTTGTGCAAACGCGCGCGCGGCGCCTGGCCGGTAATGCACAGGATCGGAATCGAATCGGCGGAGGCGGAGTAAAGGCCGGTGATCATGTCAGTGCCCGCCGGGCCGGAGGTGCCAATGCACACGCCGATATTGCCGGCAGCGGCGCGGGTATAACCTTCCGCCATGTGCGAGGCCCCTTCCACGTGCCGCGCCAGATAGTGTTTGATGCCGCCGTGTCGCCGCATCGCATCGTAGAACGGGTTAATCGCCGCGCCGGGCACGCCGAACGCGGTGGTGATCCCTTCTTTTTCCAGCACGTGCATTGCCGCGTCTACCGCTCGCATAATTGCCATGTGATGCTCTCCTTAATTTATTGGAAAATTTTTCCAACTTTGAAATGCCGTCAAAAAAACCCGTCTGCTCATCAAACGGGGAGTCTTGTTCCGCGCCGGCTCACCCCGGCACGCGACGATTACGCCTTGCTGCGCGATTCACCCAGCGCGGCGCTGATATCTCTGGCCACTTCCCCCACCAGTTCACCCAGCTCTTTGAACCGCTCCTTGCCGACCCGCGAACTGGGCCCGGAAATGGAAATAGCGGCGATCACGTTGTTGTTGCGATCGAAAATCGCCGAAGCCAGGCAGTTCAGGCCCAGCGCGTGCTCTTCATCGTCGATGGTGTAGCCCTGCTCCAGCGACTGATGCAGATCCTTGCGCAGCAGGTTCACGCTGGTCAGGGTTTTCGGCGTATAGGATTGCAGCCCCGAACGCACGATCAGATCCAGCATCTCTTCTTCCGCCAGCGGATACAGCAGCGCCTTGCCGGCGCCCGATGCGTGCAGCGGCAAGCGGCTGCCCAGCGGCGCGCACATGCGCACCATCGCCTGGCATTCGCATTGGCGAATCAGCACCGCATCGAAATTGTTGCGGATCGCCAGGTTGGCGGTCTCGCCGGACAACAGCATCAGCCGCCGCATGAACGGCCCGGCTACCGATACCACGTCGCGATCGTTCATGTAAGCGGAGCCGACGGTGAACGACTGAATGCCGATATGCCACCAGCCCAGCTGCGGATCCTGAAAGACGAATTCCGATTTCTCCAGCACTTTCAACAATCTGAAGGTGGTGGACAGCGGCAACTCCAGCTTTTCGGACAGCACGGAAACCGACGAGCTTCCCCCGGCGTTGGCCAGATACTGGAGGATCTCCAGCCCGCGATCCAACGCCTGCGCCCCTTTGGTCGCGCCGGCTTCGGTGGCGGGTCGTCCTTTCCTGCGTAATTCGGTCATTCAAGCTTCCTTTGTCAGTGACGGCATGGGTGACGCTATGATAAACGCCCTGCGCGGCGTGCGGCCAGCGCTATGCCAAAACTATGCGATACGGCTCCGGCAAGCGGCTGACTACGCAGTTGTCGGCGCCTGCACGATCGATGGTGAAAAAGTCGGTGACTTTCGCATAGGCGAACAGCGGGTGATGCCAGACGTTACGATGATAGTTGATCCCCTGTTTGCCGTTGGTGATAAAGGCGCGCAACGTGCCAACGGGGATCGTTTCGCCCGGTTCGGCGACGATCACCACGAAGCGTTCGCCGTTCATCGGCACAAAGGCCTGCGACGAGAGCGGATGCTTTTCCAGCAGGGAAAAGGTCATCGGCAGCTCGCAGGGTTCCGCCCGGTTGATGCTGGCCAGCACCCGGTTGCCGTCCGACACCTCAATCTTGGCGAGATCGTGATAACGCTCGGTCTTTCCGTCATTGATATGAAAGAAACGCGAACCTTCTATCTGCAATACATCGCCATAAGGCGCAAAGGCCGCCGGCGTTAATTCTTCGATGACTAAATCCATGTGATTCTCCAAAGCGCATGACCCAGACGACGATTAAACGGCGATATTTCACCCAACGCCTTCACTCTAGACAGCGCATGGCAAATTTGACAGCAATTTTTTGGAAAATTTTTCCATAACAAGATCGTCCGCACATTTCACGATCGGAAGCCCATATTAATTGCTTGAAATCAATGAATTAAAAAAACACCTGATCCACGATCGACAAGAATAGGGCTGCGTATGCTCATCGCTATCCGGTGATTCTGTGACCGGGATCGTGGGGTTGGGCTTTGCCGCTGCCTATCGTGTCGCAACATCAGTAGATTCTTCTCACCGATAACCGAAAAGGCGGTGTCAGCCAAGGACCCCACATGCTGGATCACGAAACCATTCGTTCGTTTATCAAAGTTGCCGAGTGCCAAAGCTTCTCGCGCGCGGCAGAGTTGCTGCATAAAACCACCGCCACCATCAGCTACCGCATTAAAACGCTGGAAGAGAGCATCGGCACGCAGCTGTTTATCCGCACCACCCGCACCGTCAACCTGACGCCGGCCGGGGAGTATTTGCTGGAGCGCTGCCGCCAGTGGCACACCTGGCTGGACGCCATGCCGGGCGAACTGCGGCAAATCAACGATGGCGTAGAGCATCAGGTGAATATCGTGATCAACAACCTGCTGTACGACGCCGCCGCCGTAGCCGGGCTGTTGACTCACCTGCACGACAAATACCCGTTCACCCAATTCCACATTTCCCGCCAGGTGTACATGGGCGTGTGGGACGCGCTGCTGAATGAGGATTGCCATCTGGCGATCGGCGCGGCGGGCAATGAATCGCTGGAAAACAGCATCAAGGTGCTGCCGCTCGGCAAGATCGATTGGGTGTTCGCCATTTCGCCGACGCATCCGCTGGCCGTTGCCGCCGATCCGTTGAACGAAACGCAGCTGCGCCCTTATGCCGCAATCAACGTCGAAGATACCGCGCGCCATCTGGCCAAGCGTACCGCCTGGTTGCTGTCCGGCCAGCAGGAGATCAAGGTGCCGGATCTGCGCACCAAGCTGGAATGCCATCTGCGCGGTCTCGGGATCGGTTTCCTTCCGCGCCAGCTGTGCCAAACTTATCTTGATAGCGGCGAATTGGTGGCCAAGCAGCTCAGATATCCGCGCCAACCTTCACCCCTGTCGCTGGCCTGGTCCGATGCTCGCGGCGGCGAAGCGGTGCGCACCCTGATCAGCCTGTTCCAGACGCGGGATCCGTTAATCGCGGGTTTGGTCAGCGCCCTGGATTAAGTCGCGGTATCGGTAGGCATTTTTCCTGCGCTGGCGTAATATCTGTTTACATATGTCTGACAGGAGGTTTGCATGCTTACTTTTATTCCCATCGTGATCGTCGTCGCGCTGATTGTGGTGTTCGCCGGCGTCAAAATTGTGCCGCAGGGGTTCCAATGGACGGTAGAACGCTTCGGCCGCTACACCAAAACGCTGATGCCGGGCCTGAACCTGGTGGTGCCGTTCATGGACCGCATCGGCCGTAAAATCAATATGATGGAGCAGGTTCTGGACATCCCTTCGCAGGAAGTGATTTCCCGCGATAACGCCAACGTGGCCATCGATGCGGTGTGCTTTATCCAGGTGGTCGATCCGGCGCGCGCCGCTTACGAGGTCAGCAACCTCGAACAGGCGATCGTCAACCTCACCATGACCAACTTCCGCACCGTGCTCGGCTCGATGGAGCTGGACGAAATGCTGTCGCAGCGCGACAGCATCAACAGCCGCCTGCTGCACATCGTCGATGAAGCGACCAACCCTTGGGGGGTGAAGATCACCCGTATCGAGATCCGCGACGTGCGCCCACCGGCGGAACTGATCGCCTCGATGAACGCCCAGATGAAGGCCGAGCGAACCAAGCGCGCCGACATCCTGGAGGCGGAAGGGGTGCGCCAGGCGGCCATTCTGCGCGCCGAGGGTGAGAAACAATCGCAAATCCTGAAGGCCGAGGGCGAACGCCAGTCGGCGTTCCTGCAGGCGGAAGCGCGTGAGCGCGCCGCCGAGGCCGAGGCGCGCGCCACCCAGCTGGTGTCCGACGCCATCGCCAGCGGCAACATTCAGGCGGTGAACTACTTCGTGGCGCAGAAATACACCGACGCGCTGCAGAAGATCGGTTCCTCCAACAACAGCAAAGTGGTGATGATGCCGCTGGACGCCAGCAGCCTGCTCGGCTCGATCGGCGGCATTACCGAACTGCTGAAAGAAAGCAAAGGCAAATAATCATGCTCGAACTGATCGCGGCGAATCCGCTGTGGTTCTGGCTCTCCCTCGGGGGCGTGTTGCTGGCGGCGGAAATGCTCGGCGCCGGCGGCTACCTGCTGTGGAGCGGCGTGGCGGCGCTGTTGGTCGGCGCCTTGATCTGGCTGCTGCCGACGCTCACCTGGGAATGGCAAGGCGTGATCTTCGCCGTCCTGACCGTCGTCGTCGCCTACCTGTGGTGGTACTGGCTGCGCCGGCGCCCGGCGGCCGCGTCCGGCGGTTCACCGGTGCTCAACCAGCGCAACCGTCAGCTGATCGGCACCCGCGCCACGCTGACGGAGCCGATGCACAACGGCATGGGGCGCATCAATATCGGCGACAGCAGCTGGCGCGCGCAGGCGGCGGAAGATCTGCCCGCCGGCACCGAAGTGGAAGTGGTGGCGGTGGAAGGGGTCACGCTGGTGATCCGTGCCATCAGCCGTTAATTCGAACGACAGCATCCCGCCAGATTATTGATGATGGGGCACTCCGCCCCCTCGTCGCCCGGACATTGTTCCGCCAGCGTCAACAGGCGTTGGCGCATTTCTCCCAGTTCGCTGATGTGCCTTTCGATCTCCGCCACCTTCTGCAGCGTGCGCGCCTTCACGTCGGCGCTGTGGCGGGCCGGATCGTTGAACAACGCCACCAGCTCACGGCACTCGTCCAGGTTGAAGCCCACCTGCCGCGCCTGGCGCAGCAGCGTCAGCTCTTCAACGTGCCTGGCGGAATAATGGCGATAACCGTTATCGCTGCGGATCGGTGCGGTAATCAGCGCTTTCTCTTCGTAAAAACGAATCGTCTTGCTGGTTAACCCGGTCTTTTTCGCGACGTCGCTAATATTCATTTTTTCCTCCGGAATGCTCCTGCTCACCCTCTATCTTAAGACGCTTTCCGCCACTCACCAAGCCTCAACGCCCACCGTCGATAGCGATGAGAAACCGATAGCCACAGCCAAAAGATAGATACTTCACCTGCAAAGTATTCATCAAAAAACAATAGACAATCTAACCTATTAAAATTTGATCAAATTAAGATTTTTATTATATGTAAAATTTTGTGTATAAATAACACAAAATAAAACACAATTAAAACAACAAAATAAAAACACAAATTAACAAAATTGTAATAATAGACCACACAAATAAACATTTATTTACATTTGCCATTACTGCGCCTGTTTGAGTTTTGGCCACCTCCAAACTAGAAATATTAGCTAATTTAATCTCTCAACCCGATGGCGGAGTTCGTCATGGATTTTAACTTATCAAGCGAGCAGCAGGCTCTAAGCGAATCCGCTCAGCGTTTTGCCCGCGAGGTGCTGGATCAGGATGCGCATGATCGGCTTTCACGGCAGGTATTAAGCCTGGATTTGTGGCGACAAGCCGCCGCCTATGGTTTTACCCGAGCCCCCGTGACGACCGCGTTCGGCGGATTGGGCATGAGCGCGCTCGATACTGCGCTGATGATTGAAGCGCTGGGTAAAGGCAGCCGCGACATCGGCATGTCCTTTTCGCTCTGCGCCCATCTGTGCGCCTGCGTGATCCCGCTTTCCCGCTTCGGTTCCGAAGCATTAAAAACGCAGTATCTCGAAGCGTTGGCGGCCGGAAAACTGATCGCGGCGAATGCGGCGACGGAGCCGGACGCCGGTTCCGATATTTATGCCATGAAATCAACCGCTCAACCCTGTGAAGGCGGCTACCGGCTCAACGGAAACAAAATTTTCATCACCAACGCGCCGATTGCCGACATCTTCATCGTCTATGCGAAAACCCATCCCGAACATGGCTTTATGGGCGTGTCCGCATTTGTGCTCGAGAAAGGGATGCCAGGCTTAAACGTAGGCGCCGTCAGCCCGAAAGATTGCCTCTCCAACTGCCCGTGGAGCGAACTGACCTTCAACGACGTCTTCATTCCAGAGGCCCAACGGCTCGGCATGCCGGGCGCCGGCGGCGCCATCTTCCACGATTCAATGATCTGGGAAAAAGGCTGCCTGTCGGCTCTGTTTATCGGCGCAATGGAGCGCGTGTTCGACAGCGCGCTGGACTATGCCAAACAACGCCGACAATTCGGCAAAGCGATTGGCCAATTTCAGTCCGTCTCCAACCGCATCATCGAGATGAAACTGCGTCTGGAACAGTGTCGGCTAATGCTCTACCGCGCCTGTTGGAAACACGATCGGGGCCAGGATGCCGAGATCGACATCGCCATGAGCAAACTGTTGATTTCCGAATATACCGTGCAGTCCGCGCTGGACGCGATTCAAATCTTCGGCGGAGCCGGCATGGATCAAGAACTCGGTCTGGTGCGCCACTTGCTGAACGTGATCCCCAGCCGGATCTTCTCCGGCACCAACGAGATACAAAAAGAAATTGTCGCCCGCAAGCTGGGTCTGCGGGGAGGCGCATGATGATCGTTCAACGCGTTTTTGCCGTGCTCTATATGTTGGCCGGCCTGGCGAAAGCCTTCCCTCAGTTGGAAAACGTCGCCGATATTCTGCAGCAGGCGGCCGTGGCGAACCAGGGCACCTGGTACGCCGGGGCGACGGCTTGGCTGGCGGCGCAGGGTACAGCGGTTAACGCGCTGATCGGCGTGGCGCTGTTTGCCTCCGGTGCGGTCTTGATGTTCAACCCGCGTTGGACGACATTGATCATCTACTGCCAGCTGCTGATGATGGCGGGATTTGTCACGATCCTGCACCGCGCCCAGCCGCAGGTCATATTGCTCGATGCGATTTTCGCGCTGGCGGCGCTGTACATGCTGCGGCAGCAACACCACCGCAAACCCAAGCCACGCACGTTCCCCACGCGCGACTTTTCCACGCCCACGCCGGCGTCAGCCGGCTCGGTAACCCCCACGCTGGACGGCGAGTATGACGTGGTGATCATCGGCGGCGGCGTCTCCGGTTTGGCCGCGGCCAGCGAACTGACCGAACGCCGGGTTCTGGTGCTGGAAAAAAGCGCTTCCTTTGGCGGCAACGCGCGCTACCGCGCGGTGAATCGCCTGAAGTTTCCCATCGCCGGCGTCTGCTTCCAGGAGCCATTGCCGGGTTCGTTCATGTTGCAACTGCTGAAGAAAATCGGTCTGAGCGGCGCCTACAAGTCCAATGAAAAGGACACGCTGGTGTTTTTCGATACCTTCTTGCTGCTCCGATGCCTGGGTGAAGTCGTCGTTGGTTTTCTCAAACAGCCGGTCTACCTGCTGAAACCCGCCGTCTGGCGCCTGACGGGACAACTATTCCTGCATGCCTTGATCGGTAAACCTTATGTTATCGCGGCAAAACAGCTGGGCGATCCGATCTTTGCCGATCTGTACGCCTTCCTCGATACCTTCTCGCCGCGCGGCGAGCGGTACCCCAGCCTGCCCTGGACGCCGCAGAGCGCCTGGAGCAAGGCGAATATGGCGCTGCTCGACACTATCCCGCTGTACACTTATCTGTTCGAACCGCACAAACTGGATCAGATCCCGGCGGATCTGCGGCCACCGAGAAAATTCGGCAAGCTGGTAGAGAATGCCGTCAGCACCACGCTGCGCGTGGAATGTCTCGATATTCGCGAAGTCTCCGCCTATGTCGGATTGCACTTCCTGGTGGGGTATTTACGCGGCAATCTGGTCACGCTGCCGGGCGGTAACGGCAGCATCAGCGCCGGTCTGCTCGACTATCTTGAGGAGCAAAACAACGTCAGGCTGCAAAGCCGCGTACAGCTTCAAAGCATCACGCCCGGCGGCGACGAAACGGTGATCCGGTTCAGCGTCAATGGCGCGGCCAGCGAAATCAGAGCCAAACAAGTGATCTGGGCAGCCCCCAAAACGCATGTGCCCACCTGGTTACCCACCCTGCCCAAAGAGCAATTGGCGGCGATCCGTCAGATCCGCCATGAAGATTACTACCTGGCGAACGTGCTGTTGAAAAAGCCGATCCTCGAACACTCGTTCGGCGGCTATCTGATCGAGCCGGAAAACACCCGCACACCTTACTATTGGAGCAAAGCCGGCACCTGCCTGATCGCCAATTGGATGGACAATCACCTCAGCGCGGAAACCGGGGTATTAACCCTGCTCAAACCGACCACTCGCCCAGAGCGGCAAGGTCGCACCGCGCAGAACGAGTTCCCGGCGCTGCAGCAACAGACCTATGTCGAAATCGCCAAAGTGCTGGGCAACATGGGCATTGACGCCGACATCATTGAAGACATTCAAATCTGGTTCTGGCCCGCGGGTCTGGTGACCTCGGTCGCCGGACAACAGGCTCAGGGCGTGTTTCACCAGGCCAGCATGCCGTTTGAGAATATTCACTTCGCCAATCAGGACAGCGTGGGCATCGGTAATATCGAAAGCGCGGTGTTAGCCGGGCTGAACGCCGCCAAAGCGGTGAGAGAACGCCTCGCAATGCCCGTTACGCCTGCGGAGGTGATGTCATGAATCCTACCCTGGTGGTTGAACTTTCCGGCGATAAAACGCTGGAACCCCATCGCCTGGGCGGCAAAGCCCATTCGTTGAATCATTTGATTCAGGCGGGCTTGCCGGTGCCGCCGGCGTTTTGCATCACCGCGCAGGCTTACCGGCAGTTTATCGAATTCGCCGTGCCGGGAGCGCTGCTCGACACGGGCGCGCCGGGCAACGTGCGCGATATGATTTTGAGCACCGCCATCCCCGCCCCGCTCGATCTGGCGATCCGTCACGCCTGCAAACAGTTGGGCGACGGCGCCTCGCTCGCCGTGCGCTCTTCGGCGCTGGAAGAAGACGGCCTGACCCACTCTTTCGCCGGGCAATACGACACTTACCTGCACGTGCGCGGGGATGACGAGGTGGTGCGCAAGGTGCAATCCTGCTGGGCGTCGCTCTGGGCGGAACGCGCCGCCCAGTATAGCCGGACATCGGCGGCGCAGAGCGATATCGCCGTCGTCTTGCAAATCATGGTGGATGCAGACGCCGCCGGCGTCATGTTTACCCAAGATCCGCTGACAGGCGATGCCAACCACATCGTCATCGACAGCTGCTGGGGGCTGGGGGAAGGCGTGGTCTCCGGACAGGTCACCACCGACAGCTTCATTTTGGATAAGGCGAGCGGCGAGATCCGCGAGCGGCAAATTCGTCACAAACCGCACTATTGCCAACGCGATCCGCAGGGACGGGTCACGCTGCTGCAAACGCCTGAAGTCAGGCGAGACGCCCCCAGCCTAACCCCGGAACAGCTGCAACAGCTTGCCAGGCTGGCCAGGCAAACGCGGATGATTTACGGCGCGGAACTGGATATCGAATGGGCGGTGAAAGACGATCGCGTGTGGCTCCTGCAGGCGCGGCCGATCACCACGCAGGCCAAACCGGTTCAGATGCTTTACGCTAACCCGTGGGAAAGCGATCCGGCGATCAAGGAACGGGCCTTTTTCTCCCGAATGGACACCGGCGAGATCGTCACCGGCTTGATGACGCCGCTGGGGCTGTCGTTTTGCCAGTTCTACCAAAAGCATATTCATGGCCCGGCGATCAAAACCATGGGGCTGGCGGATATCGGCGATTGGCAGATTTATATGGGGTATTTGCAAGGCTACGTCTATCTGAATATCTCCGGATCGGCCTACATGCTCCGCCAATGCCCGCCCACCCGCGACGAAATGAAGTTCACGACCCGCTACGCCACCGCCGATATCGATTTCAGCGGGTACAAAAACCCCTATGGCCCCGGCGTACAGGGATGGGCCTATCTCAAGAGCGCCTGGCATTGGCTGAAACAGCAGAGGCATAACCTGCGCAGCGCCGGCGCGACCGTCGATGCCATGATCGCCCTGCGCCAGCGCGAGACGCGCCGCTTTCTGGCGCTGGATCTGACCACCATGACGCATCAGGAGCTGGAGCGGGAACTCAGCCGCATCGACGGTTACTTCCTCGACAGCTGCGCCGCCTATATGCCCTTCTTCCTTCAGTCGTTCGCGCTCTACGATGCGCTGGCGCTGACCTGCGAACGTTACCTCAAAGGCCGCGGCAACGGATTGCAAAATCGCATCAAGGCGTCGATGAACAACCTGCGCACCATCGAAGTCACGCTGGGCATTCTCAGCCTGGTGGAGACGGTCAATCGTCAACCGGCGTTGAAGGCCGTGTTCGAGCGACACAGCGCACAGGAACTGGTCACCGTCCTGCCCACCGATCCCGAATCGCGCGCCTTCTGGCAAAGCGACTTCAGCGCCTTCCTGTTCGAGTTCGGCGCCCGTGGCCGCCAGGAGTTCGAATTGAGTCTTCCGCGCTGGAACGACGATCCCAGCTACCTGCTGCAAGTGATGAAAATGTATCTGCAACATCCGGTGGATCTGCACACGAAACTGCGGGAAACAGAGCGGCTGCGCCATGAAGACAGCGCGACGCTGCTTAAAGCGATGCCCTGGTTTGGCCGGATGAAGCTGAAGTTCATCACCAAGCTGTATGGCGTGATGGCCGAACGCCGCGAAGCGACCCGGCCAACCTTCGTCACCGAAACCTGGTTCTACCGCCGCATCATGTTGGAAGTGCTGCGGCGCCTGGAGGCGCAAGGCCTGGTCAAACAGGCCGATCTGCCCTATGTGGACTTCGAGCGCTTCCGCGCGTTTATGGCGGGGGAACAGTCGGCGCAGGAGGCGTTCGCCGCCGATCTGATCGAGCGCAATCGCCACCAGCATCTGCTGAACCTGCATGCGGAAGAGCCGCCGATGGCGATCGTCGGGGGGTATCAGCCCAGGATGAAAGCCCCCACGGCGGAAAACGCCGCCGGCATGCTGTCCGGCCTGGCGGCCAGCCCCGGCAAAGTGGTGGCGAAGGCGCGCGTCATCACCGATCTGCTGGCGCAGGCCGGCGAGCTGCAGCCCAACGAAATCCTGGTGGCGCGCTTTACCGACGCCAGCTGGACCCCGCTCTTCGCGCTGGCGGCGGGCATCGTCACCGATATCGGCTCCGCGCTGTCCCACAGCTGCATCGTCGCACGCGAATTCGGCATCCCCGCGGCGGTCAATCTCAAGAACGCCACCCAGCTGATCAACAGCGGCGACACCTTGATTCTCGACGGCGACAGCGGGACGGTCATTATTCAACGCGGAGAACGTGCCGATGGCTAGTCAGCACCACATCCGGCGAAGGTAAACCATCCGCCTGAAAACAGCACAATTCAACGAAGGTGATGCGCGCGGCAACCGCCGCCTGCAGAGACCGTCGCGGGCTTTGTCGTGCCGAATTTGCCCGCCTGGCTGAAGCCGTCACTCCATTTTGGCTGCACAAGGAACTCATCATGACGACCCTGACAGGACAAGCAAGACTCACCAACTCCGCCGCCTACGAGCAAGTGTGGCAAGCGGAGCGCCAGGCCTGCCGCACCGACGCAGATCCCGACACTCTGACGGTCGGCGTGGTGGTGGTGACGCGCAACCCGGCGTTTTTCCAAACCGGGCTCAGCGTACTGAACGATATCCGCGATTATGTTTTCAACCGCGTGCATATCCAGTCCGAGATGCCGCTGAAACTGTTGGATCTGGCGGCGGACTCGCTTTATCAGGCCGCGCGCGAAAAGGCGCTGCACTTTCTCAAAGGCCAAAACAAGGCTATCAACGTTCGCATCATCCAATGCGCCAGCCTGGCCGAAGCCACCGGCAAGATCATCTATACCCATGCGCTGGAACAGCGTCCCGAATTTCATTTGGGCATGCTGTTCTACGATCAGACCACGCCGGCCGGCGTCGATGACAGCATCGAACAGATCGATCGCGATCTGGACGCCTTTTACAGCGCCTTGCAGCGCAGCGGCATTCCCGCGTTTTACACCACCTTCTCCACCGTTGCGTTCATTCGCCAGCTGCGATCGCCCTTCCGCTACCTGCCGCAGCAATACCGCGAAATCGTGCGCAGCGAAGATCCGGCGATCTTCCAAACCGAGCTGTTGTGCCTGTGGATGGACTTCTTCGAGATGAACTACACCAACCGCCGGGTCAAGCCGATCGGCGCGCTGGCGCTGCACAACACGCTGGGTGAGCAGTTGATTCAATTTTTCGAGCGTACCGCCGCCGAACGCTGGCTGGTGTCCTATTACACCGGGTCGATCATCTCCAATCTGATCGGCTATCTGGATCGGCATGCGGAGGCGCGCGGCGCGCTGATCCTGCGCGGCCCTAACGAACACGCCATCGCCTGCGGCGCCATGGCCAACTGGCAGCTGTATCGCATGCCGTTCCTCGGCGTAGTGACCTCCGGAATGATGGATGAATTCAAGGGGACGCTGGCCAACCTCAAGGAAACCGCCGCCCAGGGCATCATCGTCGCGGCGGAAAACCGCGGCAATCAATGGTACAGCTTCCAGGGAACGCTGACGCCGACGGAAGACATGCGTGAAGTGCTCGTCGCCCGCCGCATCCCGTTCGTTTATATCGATGACGTCGAAACGATCGGCACCGGTTTGACGGAAGCCTTCCGCCTTTATCATCAAGGCCAGGGGCCGGTGGTGATTCTGGCGACGCAAAACGTGCTGGAGTCGACCCTGTCGCTGGAGGGCGCCGTCTGCGATCCCTCGCCGATCCCGGTTCTGTCGGCGGACGATCCGCTGCCGATGAGCGAAAGCCTGGCCCAGGCGATAGCGCTGATCAACCGCGGGCCGGAACGGCTGGTGTGGCAGTTGGGCCCGGTCAGCGACGACGAATACGCCCTGATCCATGACATCGCCGACGCCGCCGGCATCGCCCTGGTGGACTCGTTGGCCCATCCAGGCTCGGCGCCGAAATATTATCAGGGTCGGCGCAATCCCCACTACCTGGGCACCCTGGCGATTTACGGCTACAGCCCGCGCGTCTACAACTTCCTGCACACCAACGACAAGCTCAACGCCATGAACGAGCAGAGCCTGTTTATGATCAAAAGCCGCGTCGCTCAGATCACCACCCCCTTCTCCGACGGCAGGCTGGAGCGCAAGGTTCACCTGGTGCAGCTTACGCACGATGAGCGCCATCTGTCGCCCTATGCCGATCTGCACCTGCACATGAACTGTCTGGCGTTCCTGCGCACGGTGAAAGCGCATCTCGACGTCGATCCGGCATTGCGGGAAAGACGCCGCGCGCTGATCGCCGCCTATCTCGATTCGCCTTCCGACGTGGTCAGCCAGCTTCCCAGTCTGCCCATGTCGGCCAACTACTTCTTCTGCCAGTTGAACCGAGTGATTGAAGAGCTGATCGAAACGGAGGGGTTCGATTTTACCGGCGTATATGACGTCGGCCGGTGCGGCATCTCCGCCGCGCGCAACGTCGCCAAAACGCGCCGCGGCTTTTCCGGCTGGTATGGCCGCGCCCTGATGGGCGACGCTCTGCTGGCCACCGGCTACCTGGCTTACACCAGCCCAAGCCACGTGATGGCGTTTATCGGCGACGGCGCTAAAGGGATCGTACCGGACATCCTGCCGGCTTTTATCGACAACATTCTTACCCATCCACAGTTGCTGAATAAAAGCATCACCGTCTTCTATTTATGCAACGGCGGGCTGTCCGTCATCAATACCTATCAGGAACGCATTCTGTTCAACCGCACCTCACGGCAAATGCGGTTGGTGAACGTCGAACAGCCGGACGTCGAACAAACGGTCAATAACTTCCATATCCAGAGCAAAACGCTTACGCATTTCGACGAAGACGTCATTCGCCAGGCGCTGACCACGCCGCACCGACTCAATCTGTTCTCCGTGGTGCTGGGGCACAACAATGAAGGCGACGGTATCTCGCTGGCCACCGCCAAAGGCTGGCAGCGCGATCCGAGCGACCACGACGCCCTGCAGGAGCGCAAAGCCTGGGCGGCCCAACAGCCCGAATCGACCAGCACCGCCTTCGACCAAGATCCTACACAGGAAGCCACCTCATGAAATTCGGATTCATCGCTCATCCCACCTCGCTGGGGTTGAAACGTTACGTCAAAATGCTCGATCTGCTGCAACGCAACTCGACCGAGCAGCACAGCGGCTATACGCGTGAACTGTGGGAACGACAAAACCTGGTTCCCTTTATGAACTTCGCCAGGATCACCTCGGCGACCGGCGCCACTTGCGAAGGGGTGATCAAATACATGCCGCTGGTGGCGGATGAAATGCTGGCCGACGCACGCGGTATCGCCGCCAGGGTGGTCCAAGGCATCGAAGAGCTGGCCGGCGATGGCGCCGAACTGGTCGGTCTCGGCGGTTTTACCTCTATCGTTGGGCGACGCGGCGAAGCCACTGCGGAAAAGTCGCCGGTGCCGGTCACCTCCGGCAACTCGCTGACCACCTACGCCGGCTACAAGGCCTTGATGCAGATCCAGTCCTGGCTGGAAATCCGCCCGGAGGAGGAACCCGTCGCCATCGTCGGCTATCCGGGATCGATCTGCCTGGCGCTAAGCCGTCTGCTGCTGGCGCACGGTTTCTCTCTCCATTTGCTGCACCGCGCCGGCAACCATGATCGCAGCGAACTGCTCAGCCATTTGCCCGAGGAGTATCACTCGCGCGTCACCCTGACCAGCGATCCCGAAGATCTCTACCCGCGCTGCAAACTGTTTGCCGCCGCGACCTCCGCCGGCGGCGTGATCGACCCCGCCAGACTGCAACCCGGCTCGATCTTCATCGACGTGGCGCTGCCGCGCGATATCGCTTCGGAAACGCGCCCGGCGCGGGATGACATTCTGATCATCGACGGCGGCTGCGTCACCGCCACCGATGCGGTCAAGTTGGGTGGAGAATCGCTCAACGTCACCATCAAGCAACAATTGAACGGCTGCATGGCGGAAACCATTGTGCTGGCGCTGGAAAACCGGCGGGAAAACTTTTCGCTGGGCCGCTATCTGGCGCCGGAAAAAGTGCTGGAGATCGGTGAAATCGCCGAGCGCCACGGGTTCTTCGCCTATCCGCTGGCCTCGTACGGCGAGCGCATCGATCGGCAGAGCGTGACCAATCTCAAGCGCTACTACCACCATGACATCTATGCCGGGGAATCGGCTGATGCGGCGTTGCCCGCATCGCGCCTGGCGTTTATCGACGCGGTCATCGCCCAAACGCCGGCCAGGGAAGACACCCTCGACCGCTATCATCAATACATCAACCCCATGATGGTGGACTTCCTCAAGTTGCAGCGCTGCGACAACGTTTTCCGCAGCGCCGCCGGCACCCAGTTGTATGACGATGCGGGCGAGGCTTTCCTGGACATGGTGGCGGGCTACGGGTGCCTAAACCTGGGCCACAACCCGCAGCCAGTGGTCAACGCGCTGAAAAACTACCTCGACGCTCAAGGCCCCAACTTCATTCAATACATTTCCATTCCCGAACAGACCGCCAAGCTGGCCGAAGTGCTCTGTCGTCTGGCGCCGGGCAACATGGGCCGGGTGTTCTTCAGCAACTCCGGCACCGAAGCCGTCGAGGCCGCGATGAAGATCGCCAAGGCCTCGACGGGCAAGCCGGGCATCGCCTATCTGCGCAACAGTTACCACGGTAAAACGCTGGGCGCGTTGTCCATCACCGGACGAGACAAACACCGCCGCTATTTCACACCGCTGCTGGACGCGATGGTGGAAGTGCCGTTCGGCGATCTCGCCGCGCTGCGGGAAGCGCTGAACCGTGAAGACGTCGGCGCGCTGATGATCGAACCGATCCAGGGCGAAGGCGGCGTGCATATCCCGCCCGCCGGTTACCTGCAGGCGGTGCAGCAGCTCTGCCGCGAGACCGGCGTGCTGCTGATGGTGGACGAAGTGCAAACCGGGCTTGGGCGCACCGGCAAACTTTTCGCCTGCGAATGGGACGGTATCGAGCCGGACGTGCTGATGCTGTCGAAATCCCTGTCCGGCGGCCTGATCCCCATCGGCGCCACGCTGTGCCGAGCCGATCTTTGGCAAAAAGCCTATGGCACGGCGGATCGCTTCCTGGTGCACAGCTCCACCTACGGCGGCGGCAACCTCGCCTCGGTCGTCGCCCTCAGCGCGCTGCGCGAGATCCTGGCGCAGGATTTGGTCGGCCATGCCGAACGGATGGGCGCCTACTTTAAGCAGGCACTGAGTGAGATCGCCGCCCGCTATCCGTTCGTCAGCGAGGTGCGCGGCCGCGGCCTGATGCTGGGGATCCAGTTCGACCAGGCGTTCACCGGCGCGGTCAACGCCTCCGCCCGCGAATTCGCCACCCGGCTGCCGGGCGATTGGCACACCACCTGGAAATTCTTGCCCGATCCGGTGCAAGCCCATCTGCGGGCGGCGATGGATCGCATGGAACAGGCGCTCGGCGAAATGTTCTGCATGAAATTCGTCACCAAGCTGTGCCAGGACCACAAGATCCTGACCTTCATTACCGCCAACAGCTCGACGGTGATCCGTATTCAACCCCCGCTCATCATCAGCAAAGCCGAGATCGACCGTTTCGTCGGCGCCTTTGCCACGGTGTGCGAGGAACTCTCCACCTTTTTAGACTAGGGAGCCAGCAATGCCTTTAACCAAGCAAGATGCCGTCAATCAGATGATGGGCTTTTTCCAGGCCAAGGCGCTGACCGCCGCGCTGGCGCTGAAGCTGTTCGATCAGCTGCGCGATCGGGACGCCGACGCGGCGCACATCGCCGCGCGGCTTGACTGCCCGGCGCGTTCGACCGAGCAGTTGCTCATCGCGCTGCGGGCCATGGGGTATCTCGACCAACGAGACGGCCTTTATCATCTGCCCGCCGCCCACCGGGCTTTTCTGTTGAGCGACGAACCGCAGTGGCTGGGATGGCTGGGCCGCCACATCGATACCTTCCTGTATCCGCTGTGGGGCGAGCTGAAAACGGCGGTGCGAAACGATGCCCACCAGCGCCGCACGGTATTCGGCGATGACCGCAGTTGGTTCGACATCCTGTACCAAAATCCGGACGACGTGGCGGACTTCCAGGAGTTTCTCGGTAAATTCGCCGCGCCCTTTATCGCCGGCTTTGTTCGCGATTACGACTTCTCGCAACACCGTGCGTTTTTGGATATCGGCAGCGGGATCGGCAGCCTGCCGATGGCGATCGCCGACGCTTATCCGGGGATCGCACTGGCGATCTGCGAACTGCCGCAGGCCTCGGCGTTTTTGCGCGACAAGCTGACGCTGCAAGGCTATGGCGAACGCATTGACGTCGTGGAGGGCGATGTCATCAGCGGCGATCTGCCGATCGGCGGCTATGACCTGATCCACCTGGGATGGATGCTGCACGACTACGCCCCGGAAACCCAACTGACCATCCTGCGCAACATCTATCGGGCGATGCCGGCCGGCGGCCGCTTCATCGCTTCCGAAACGCCGCTGAACGAAGACAAATCAGGGCCGGAATTTACCGCCCTGCTGTCGCTGAACATGCTGGTCTCCACCGACGGTGGCATAGAGAGCAGCGCGCAGGAATACCTGGACAGATTCCGTCTGGCGGGGTTCAGCAACGCGCGCATCATGAAAATTGCCGGCCCACGCACCCTGATCGTCGGCGAAAAATAACCAGTTAGCAACGGGAGCTCGCAATGTTAGAAAGCAAATTGATCCAGCATATCGCCACCCAGTATCTGGATGGCGATCACGACGGCCTGAACGCTCAAACCCCGCTGTTTGAACTGAACGTCGTCGATTCCGCCTCCATTTTCGATCTGGTGGATTTTCTGCGTCAGGAGTCTCATGTCGCCATCGGCATGCATGAGATCCATCCGGCGAACTTCGCCTCGGTGCAGGCGATGGTCGCGCTGGTGCAACGGTTGCAAGCGCAAGTCGCCGCAGGGGGTGTCGCATGAGCGTTCACGCCGTCGATAGCGCCGCAAACGCGCATGAAGCCGTCCGGCAGTCGGTGCTGCACACCTTCGCCCGGCTGACCGAGTATGAACCGTCGGCACTGGCCCTGACCAGCCATCTGGAAAACGATTTGGGCGTCGACTCCATCGCGCTGGCGGAAATTGCCATGGTGCTGAACCGTCAGTTTCAATTAAATACGCCGCTGGAGATCCAGGAGATCAAAACCATTCAGGATGCGCTCGACGGTATTTTGCAGCGCGGTTTCACGCTGCCGACGCCGAACGCCGCCGCGCAACCTGCCCCCGAGACGCCTCAGGCCTGGTTGAGTGCTCTCGTGCGCCAGGTGTTCGCCACCCACAGCGGATATGAAGTGCGTGATCTGTCCCCCGACGCCGCCATCGAAGGCGACCTGGGCATCGACTCCGTCGCGGTGGTGATGGCGCGCAACGAGCTGCTCAAAACGCTGGGCCTGGACGATAACGCAGCGCTGGCGGAGTGCCGCACGTTGGCTGAGCTGGAGCACAACCTGGCGGCGCGGCTGGTTCAGGAACAGGGCGAAGCGTGGTTCAGCCGCTTTGGCCAGCACACCCCCGCGTCCGCTGCGCCGCAGCCCACCAAAGCGCCCGCGTCGCCGGACGCGCGCGATGAGCTCGGCGATCCGCGCACCATGCGGGACTTCGTCGGCATCGAGCACCCGGATTTGTTCCATAAAACGCGTGAGTTTGGCGCTTTTTATCGCGATAAAAAACAGCGTCAGCTTTACTGGTACGGCATGCCGCTTGAAACGCCGTGCAAAAACCGCGCGGTCATGTTCGACGAGATCACCGGCAAAAGCCGCGAATTTCTGATGTTCGGCTCCAACAGCTATCTGGGATTGTCGAACCATCCGGAAGTGATCCACGCCATCCAGGACGCCGCCGGCCTGTACGGCGCCACCAATACCGGGTGCCGCATCATCGCCGGCAGCAACGTGCTGCATCTGGAATTGGAGCGCAAACTGGCCAAGCTCAAAGGGCGCGAAGACTGCATCGTCTATCCGTCCGGCTACTCGGCCAACCTGGGATGCATCTCGGCTCTGACCAGCCGACACGACCTGGTGTTCACCGACGCCATCAACCACATGAGCATCCAGGACGGCTGCAAGTTGGCGGGCGCGCAGCGGAAAATTTATGACCACTCTTTGACCAGCCTTGAGAAATCGCTGGCCAAATACGCCGATCACCCCGGCGGCAAGCTGATCGTCACCGATGGCGTTTTCAGTATGCACGGCGATATCGTCGATCTGCCGCGCCTGATGAAGCTGGCCGAACGCTACGGCGCACGCGTATTGGTCGACGACGCGCACGCGACCGGCGTCTTGGGCAAAACCGGCTCGGGCACGGCGGAACACTTCAATATGAAAGGCCGGGTGGATCTCGAGCTGGGCACCATGAGCAAGGCGCTGTCGGGGTTAGGCGGCTTCGTTTGCGCCGATGGCGAAGTGGTCGAATACCTGCGTTTCTACTCCAACTCCTATGTGTTCGCCGCCACCATCCCCGCCGCAGTCGCCGCCGGCGTGATCGCCTCCATCGACGTGATGCTGCGTGAACCCGAGCGACTGGCCAAGCTGTGGGACAACATCTACTACTTCCGCACGCTGCTGCTTAACGCCGGCTTTGACCTTGAGCATTCCGACTCGGCCATCATTCCGGTGGTGGTGGGTGACGACGCCAAAACGCTGCTGTTCGGCCGCGCCGTCCGGGCGCGCGGGCTATTCTGCCAGACCGTGGTCTTCCCGGGCGTCAGCGTGGGTGACGCCCGCTTACGCATCAGCGTGACCAGTGAACACACGCGTGAAGATCTGGATGAAGCCTACGCCATTTTGGTGGCGGCGGCGCTGGAGACCGGCGTGCCGGTCAACGGCGATGTCCGACGGGAAGAGCGCGCACGCGCCGCCGAGGTCTGACATCATGGCAACCTTCATTTCACCGATACTGGAGGCCCTGTTCCGGCACGCCCGCCAAGCGCCGGAAAGCACCGCTCTGCTGTGCGGCGATCGGCGCTGGAGCTATCGTCGCCTGGCCGATCGCGCCTGCATGATGGCGGCGGCGCTGCGACATGCCGGGTTAAAGCAGCAGGCCGTGCTGCTCAACCTGCAGAAAGGGCCCGACGCCGTCGCCGCCATGTACGCATGTTGGCTGAGCGGCAACCACTATGTCCCTATCGATTTCAGCCAACCGACGGCGCGCATCGAACGCATTATCGCCGCCGCCTCACCCGCGCTGATCGTCGATGAGGGCTGGTTGAGCGCGCTCGATGGCCGCACCGATCTCGATGGCGCCTGGCCGGAAGCGATCGCCGCGCTCGGCTCCCCCCTCGCCGCCATTCTCTATACTTCAGGCTCCACAGGCACCCCGAAAGGGGTGCAAATCACCCATGACATGCTGACGTTTTTCATCGGCTGGGCCGTCAGCGATACGCAACTGACGGCGCGCGACGTGCTGGCCAATCATGCCAGTTTCGCCTTTGATCTGAGCACCTTCGATCTGTTCGCCGGCGTTTGCGCCGGCGCCGCGACCTGGATCGTGCGCGAAGATGAACAGAAAGATTGCCAGGCTCTCGTTCGCGGATTGCAAACGCACGGCGTCACTCTGTGGTACAGCGTACCTTCGATTTTAGCCATGCTGGAAAAGAGCGCGTTGCTGGCGCCATCGACGGTGAAAACGCTGCGCCAGGTCACGTTCGCCGGTGAGCCTTATCCGGCCGCCGCGCTGAGGCGTCTGGTTGCGCATCTGCCGGCCCGGTGCCGCGTCAGCAACTGGTATGGCCCGACGGAAACCAATGTCTGCACCGCCTACGCGCTGGATCGAACGCAGTTGGCGACGCTGGAGCAGATCCCCATCGGCCATCCGTTGCCCGGCTTGACGGCGCAGTTGGTCGATGAACAGGGGCGCCTGCAGCCGATTGACGGTACGCCGGGCCGACGCGGAGAATTGCTGATCGGCGGGCCGTGCGTGACCCCCGGCTACAGCAACGTCGCCTCATCGCGGCAAGCGCAATGGCATCCGCGCCAATGTCACGCGACCGGCGACTGGGTGGAGACGACGGCGAATGGGCTGGTCTACCGCGGCCGGCTGGACGACATGGTGAAAATCAACGGCTACCGGGTGGAATTGGGTGAGATTGAATCGATCCTTCATCACCATCCCTCGGTCAGCCAGGCCGCACTGTATGTCGAGCTCGGCGAGCTGAAGCAAAGACTGATAGCCGTGATCACCCTCCATCCCGGCGCGCTCCGCCCCAACCTGCTGGAGCTCAAGCAGTTCCTGCAGCCCAGGCTGCCCGCCTATATGCTCCCCAGCCAACTGGTGGTCGCCGACAGTCTGCCCACCAATGCCAACGGCAAGGTGGACAGAGGACGTTTGTCCGAGGTGAACGCGCGATGAACCAGGAAATTCATGCCGCGCCGCTGGTGCTGGTCGGCATCGGCTGCGCACTGCCCGGCATCGATCGTATCGATCTGTCCAACGGCGCCGCCTGGTCGGCGCTGTTCGACGCCCCGCCGCCGATGCCGTGGAGCGATGCGGCCGCGCCGATCCGCGGTCGCCAGATCGACGACGCCGCGTTTGATTTCAAAAAATTCGCCATCCCGCCGCTGTTTCGACTGGCGGTCAGCCGCGAGACCCGCCTGGCGCTGCAGGCCGCCTCCGCCGCCATGCAGCATCTGACGTTATCCGACGCGTTGCGCGACCGCTGCGATCAATTTTGCGCCACCCATTTGGGCAGTGATGCGGCCTATCGCAACGCCACCAAAATCGGCGCGCTGCGCAGGCTGGCCGAACGGCTTGACGCTCAGGGGCTCTCACCGGCAGCGGTCATGCGCCGGATTGACGATTACAAACAGCCGCTGGCCCAGGCGTTCGGCAGTTCATCCCACGATCGCGTAGGGGAAATGGCCTCCAGCATTCCCGCGCGCATCGCCCATTTCGCCCGCACGCGCGGTAAATGCCAAACCCTCGACGGCGCCGATCTGGGCGGCCTGCGCTTGCTGCAGTTGGCGCAAGACTGTTTTCGCCATGCCGACAGCCGCATGGCGGTGCTGACCGCCGTACAATGCTTCCACCATCAACCCCAGGCGGACATGCTGTTGGCGCAGGGCGTTTCCTCTTCGGCCTGTTGGCTGGAGGGGGCGATCAGCCTGGTCGTTTGCCCGTTGGACGTCGCTCAGGAACAGGGATGGCCAGCGATAGCGCAATTGTCGACCCTGATCGCCGAACGACAGGATGCCGCGCCGAGCGCCGGCTATTTTGCCGGCGCCAATCAGGTTTTCTGCCATCTCCTCGACATGCTGTTGCAACGGCAACAGACGTGCGCCGGCCACTCGTTCACCGGCTACCGCTGGCGGATTGACGCGGCGTCTCCCCCCTCATTAAAACCGACGGCTTCGCCACGCATCAGCATCATCGACTATCAGCCCATCACCGCGCAGGGGCTGGATAAAGCGCGTTTCTGGCAGGCCTTGCGCAACGGTGAGGACGCCCTGCGCGATCACAGCCCCGAGCAGTTGCACCCCGGCGCCTTCGTGCGACCCACGCCGCAAAAGCTCAGCGCCTACACCGCTCATGCCATGTGCTTCCCAACGCACGATCCGGTGCGGCTTGAGCTGACGCGGCCTATGATGCCGGCCAAAAAGCAGCGCCTCGACGTCACACAACTGCACGCCCTCAACGGCTGCGCGGCGTGGCCCGACAGCCTGCGACGCTTTGAACGCATCGCCATTATCGTCGCCAGCAACCTGTCTTTGAGCGCCGATCGACAACAGGCCATGAACGCGCTGTGGCCGGCATTGCCTTCCGCCGACGTCCCCCTTTCGCCACCGCCCCAACCCGCGATCAACCGCTGGAGCTGGCATGGCGCCTGCGGCCTCGGCACCGCGCAGCTGTTGGCGCAACAGCTCGGCGTCGAGGCGGACTGCTACGCGGTCGAGGCGGCCTGCGCCAGTTCGCTGGCCGCCTTGCACAATGCGGTCAGGGCGTTACAGGCCGGCCGCTACGATGCGGTGCTCGTCGGCGGCATAGAAACGGCGACGCTCGAACGCGATATGGTGCTGTGCAGCGCGCAAATGATGCTTTCCGCTTCGCGTATGCGACCTTTCGCCCGACAAGCCGACGGTTTTACTCCCGGCGACGGTGGCGGCTTCTTCATTCTGACCGGCCAGGCGACATCGCGGGCCATCGCCACCATCGAAGCGATATCGGGATCTTGCGACAGCTATTCCATGACCGCGCCCGATCCCGAGGGCCAGGCGTTGGCAATCGAAAAAACCCAGAGCCTGAGCGCCGTCGAAGCGCGCCAGATACAGTATCTCGAAGCGCACGGCACCGGCACCGAACTGGGCGATCGGGCAGAAGTCGCGTCATTGCATCAGGGGTATCACCGCGCCGCACGCGCCCCTTTGTACATCGGTTCGGTGAAGTACAACTTCGGCCACTGTTTCGCCGGCGCCGGTGCGCTCAGCCTGTGTAAAGTGCTGAGCGCTTTCGAACACGGTCAAATCCCGCCCACGCCGGTGGCGACATTGAATGCCGAACTGCCGCTGGCGGCGATCCCGGCCGAAATCCCACAAATCGCGCTCGACTGGCCACAGGGTGAAGACGGGCGTCGGGCGGCGATCAACGGCTTTGGCACCGGTGGCATCAATTACCATTTGCTTATCCATCAACCCATTTAAAAAGGCCGCCCAGATGCACATTATCGTCCATAAGATTCGGCTAAAAGACATCGCCCACCGCGCCGCGTTTCGCGACTGGGTGGAGACGACCGATTACCAGGCTTGTCGCCACCTCGATGCGGTACGCGCCTTCGATGTCATCGAAGTCAGCCCTTCGGCGGAGGCGCCGTTTCACTTTATCGAAATCATTCAGCTGAACTCGCTGAAAATGTTCGAGCGCGAGATGCAAACCCCGCTGTTTCAAAGCCTGGTTGAACGCTTTAATCAGTTGGCGGAAGTCGTTGACGAAATCAGCGGAGAACGCATCGCCGATGGTTATCGAGCTTAGCGTGGCGCCACGTATCGTCATCGCGCTGGGCGGCCCCCACCGCTGCGCCGCCGTTCGGGGATTGCGGCATCTGTCGGCGGTGAAAAACCACGCGCGGGCACAGGCCATCGCGCTGCTGAACCGGACATGGTGCCGGGGGGACGCGACCGGCTTTACGCTGCGCCATAAGGCGAGTGGACAACCGTTCGGCGAACACCTCCTGCTGGGACGCCGCCACGTTTCTCTCAGCCATTCGCATGCCTGGTACGCCAGCGCCACCGGCGATATCCCGCTCGGCATCGATCTGCAGCATTATCGCCCCTTCTCCGGCGCGGCGCTGCGCTGGGCCTTTGGCGAGGCGGAACAGCGATTGGGACGCATACAGGCCTGCGCCGTCTGGGCCATTCGCGAAGCATTTTTAAAAAGCCACGGCCGCGGCCTGCCCTACGAATTGCGGACGATCGGCATCGACTGGCACACCGGGTTGGTCTCAAGCGCCGACGGCAGTTTGGCGAGCAGACGCTTCTGGCTGTGGCGCAGCCTGGACTGGGCATGCGCACTCTGCTTTCCGGCGGAGGAAAGCATGTCGTTCAGAGCGAACGTTACCGTATTTTCCCTGCCCGCCCCTTCCGCTTTCGGAGCCTTATCATGACCCAAGACCTTTTCGCCGCGGCGCTGCAACAGGCCGTGGACATCGCGCGGCAGGCGCCCTCTTCACACAACTGCCAACCCTGGTCTCTCCACTATGACACCGCCGCCCGATGTGGCCGGTTGGCTATCGACCGCCGTCGCGCTTTGCAGAGCCTGCCTTCGCTGGAACGCGAGATGCTGATGAGCTGCGGGATTTTCTTCGAGTACCTCAGCGCGCTGCTCAACTGTGCAGGCACGCCTCTCGCCTGGCGTTGGGAGCATGGCTCCACGCATTTACTGAGCTTTGCCCCCGCCGCGCCTGCCGCGCCCGATCGCGCCGCCCATCGCCAATTGGCGCAGCTGATCGGCGAGCGGCATACCGCACGGGCGGCCTATCAGCCTACGCCAATCAATGAAGCGCAGCGGATGCAGCTGCAGACCTTGTTCGACGGAACGGCGAGTTCGCTCAGTATCGCAGGTGACGAACGCGCTCGCCGTCGGGTCGCGCAGCTCACCGCTCGTCACGCCGCGCTCGATTTCTCGGATCGCCAAGCCTGGCGCGAAACCTATCAATACATCCGCTTCAACGAACGGCAGCCTACCGACGACGGTTTTCACCTGCACCACCTGTTTGGCCCGGTATCCCCAGCATTCAAGCGCTTCTTCCAAGTGGCGTTTCATCCTCGCTTAAGCCGGCTGGCGACCGGGCTGCGCTTGCCGGCTTATATGGCGCAAGGGCTGGCGCAACGCGTCGCGGAAGGCCCGCAATACCTGGCGCTGTGTCTGAACGACGAAAGTGCCGAGCACCTGTTCGCCACCGGCATGCGGCTTGGACGTCTGTGGCTCACGCTGCAACACTGGGGTTGGGGATTGCATCCGATCAGCGTTCTGGTGCAACACGCCGAGGCGCGTCGCGAGCTCGCAGCAACCCTGGCGCTCAGCGCTCCCCCGGTGTTTTTTGCCCGCTTCGGCCACCTGCAACAATGGGGCAGCGCAGCGCCCAGACGCAGCTGGCAAAGCATTTTGACCGCGCCGCCATCCGGCGAATGCGCGCCCCCGGGGAACGATTCCCCCTAATCCGTTGAGGAGAACACAATGAACGTATGGATTGCTTTGGCCGCTGTTTTGTTGATCCTTGCCCTGCTGGCGTTTATTACCAGCCGCGGCGCTCAGGACACTCGCCCGATGTTTCTGTGGGGGTTCAACGCCATGGGGCCGGTTACCCTGGTCTATTGCTATTTCGGCGAGGGCGATCTGAGCCACAAAGCCCTGATCCTTGTCATGGTCGGCCTGTACCTGCTGCGCATGAACATCGTGCTGACACGTTGGTACGGCAACACCGCCGCGGCCAAACTCAAGGACGTGATGCCCACGCAGCAGGTGCCATGGCTGGCGGTGATGATGGTCATGATCTTCGGCGGCCTGTACTGCCTGCCCTTCTACTGGGCCAGCCAGCTGCAGGGGCCGTGGGGCGCGCTGCAATGGCTGGCCATTGGGGTCTACCTGATAGGCACGCTGTTCCACTTCGGCAGCGATTATCAAAAACGGCGCTTCAAACAGGATCCGAACAATAAAGGCCGGCTGCTGAACAGTGGCTTTTGGGGGTTGGCGCGCCATCCGAATTATTTCGGCGACTTTCTTATTTTCGTCAGCTTCGGGCTGCTTGCCGGCAACCTGTTTGGCCTGATCGCACCGCTGACTAACCTGGTGCAGTATTTCGCCGACGCCATTCCCAAAAGCGAGAAAATGGCAGAGAAGCGCTACGGCGAGGTTTGGCGCAACTATAAACGCCAGGTTAAATGTTTCATTCCTTTCGTGCTGTAACCCCAACGCGGCAGCGCGGCTCGGGCAAGCCGACCGCGCTGCCGCCGATAAAACACCTTGTTATACAACACAAAACGACCGTCACGCCCGCGCAAGTAAAAACCGCCTTGACCTTACCCTTGCTGGAAGGTTTAAGCTCCCTTCTTAGTGAAAACAGGTCAGGCGGTCAACCTTTAAACACCGCCCTTAAGCAAGGAGTCCAATCATGTCACACACCACTATGCTGGCATTGCAGGGGCTGTCCTGCATGAACTGCGCGCAACGGGTGAAAAAAGCCCTGGAAAGCCGCAGCGATGTCGAACAGGCGGACGTTAACGTGCATTACGCCAAAGTGACCGGCGAAGCGCCGGACAGCGCATTGATCGACAGCGTGATCGCCGCCGGTTATCAGGCCGAAGTCGCGCCGCGCGCCGATACCGAACTGCAGCTGAGCGGCCTGAGCTGCATGCACTGCGTCGGCAGCACCCGCAAGGCGCTGGAAGCGGTGCCGGGCGTGTTCGCCGCCGAGGTCGAGATCGACAGCGCGAAAGTGTACGGCGATGCCGATCCGCAGGCGCTGATCGCCGCAGTAGAACACGCCGGTTATCACGCCAGCGTGGCGGGCGCCGCCGCCCCAAAAACTGAGCCGTTGACTGACGCAACACCTTCGTTGCCGGACGTTCAGCCAGCGGCGCAACCTTCCCTTCCGGCAACCGACAGCGCGGACGACAGCGTACAGCTGCTGCTCAGCGGCATGACCTGCGCCAGCTGCGTCAATAAAGTGCAGCAGGCGCTGCAAAGCGTACCCGGCGTAGAGCACGCGCGCGTCAACCTGGCGGAACGCAGCGCGCTGGTGACCGGCGCCGCCGATGCGCAAGCGCTGGTGGCGGCGGTGGAAAAAGCCGGCTACGGCGCCGAGATGATTCAGGACGAGACCGAACGTCGCGAACGCCAGCAGCAGACCGCACGCGCCAACATGAAGCGCTTTAGCTGGCAGGCGGCGCTGGGGCTGGCGTTGGGTATCCCGCTGATGGCCTGGGGGCTGTTCGGCGGCAGCATGACGCTGACGCCGGAAACCCAGCGCCCCTGGCTGCTGGTCGGCGTCATCACCCTGGCGGTGATGGTGTTCGCCGGCGGACACTTCTACCGCAACGCCTGGCGCGCGCTGATGAACGGCAGCGCCACCATGGATACTCTGGTGGCGCTCGGCACCGGCGCCGCCTGGCTTTACTCGATCGCCGTCAACGTTTGGCCCGATTTCTTCCCGATGGCGGCGCGCCACCTCTATTACGAGGCCAGCGCGATGATCATCGGTTTGATCAACCTCGGCCATGCGCTGGAGCAGCGCGCTCGCCAGCGTTCTTCACAGGCGCTGGAGCGGCTGCTGGATCTGACGCCGCCCACCGCCCGGCTGGTGACCGACGACGGTGAGCGCGATATCCCGCTGGCGGAGGTGCAGCTCGGCATGACGCTGCGGCTGACTACCGGCGATCGCGTGCCGGTCGACGGTGAAATCGTACAGGGCGAAGTCTGGCTCGATGAAGCGATGCTGACCGGCGAAGCGGTGCCGCAGCAGAAAGGCGCCGGCGATACGGTACATGCCGGGACGGTGGTCGACGACGGCAGCGTGCTGTTCCGCGCCGCCGCCATCGGCAGCCAAACCACGCTGGCGCGCATCATCAAACTGGTGCGTCAGGCGCAGAGCAGCAAACCGGCGATTGGCCAACTGGCTGACCGCGTCTCGGCGGTGTTCGTGCCAGCGGTAGTGGCTATCGCCCTGTTCAGCGCGGCGATATGGTACTTCTTTGGCCCGCAGCCGCAGCTGGTCTATACGCTGGTGATCGCCACCACGGTGCTGATCATCGCCTGCCCGTGCGCATTGGGTCTGGCGACGCCGATGTCGATCATCTCCGGCGTCGGCCGCGCGGCGGAGTTCGGCGTGCTGGTGCGCGACGCCGACGCCCTGCAGCAGGCCAGCCAACTGGACACCCTGGTGTTCGACAAAACCGGCACCCTGACCGAAGGGAAACCGCAGGTGGTGGAGATCCTGACCTTCAATCAGGTCAGCGAACAGCAGGCGATCGGCTGGGCCGCCGCGCTGGAACAAGGCTCCAACCACCCGCTGGCGCGCGCCATCATGGAACGCGCCGCCGGGCAAACGCTGCCGCAGGTCGCGCAGTTCCGCACCCTGCGCGGCGCCGGCGTCAGCGGGGAGATCGACGGCGTGCAGGTGCTGCTGGGCAACGCCGCGCTGCTGGAACAGCATCAGGTCGCGACCGCCGAACTGGATGCGCCGATGCGCGCCCAGGCCGAACGCGGCGTAACGCCGGTGCTGCTGGCCGTGGACGGTAAACCGGCCGCGCTGTTCGCCATTCGCGATCCGCTGCGCGAGGACAGCGTCGCGGCGCTGCAGCGCCTGCACCAGCAGGGGTATCAGCTGGTGATGCTGACCGGCGACAACCCGGTAACCGCCAACGCCATCGCCAAAGAGGCCGGTATCGATCGGGTGATTGCCGGCGTGCTGCCGGACGGCAAAGCGGCGGCGATCAAACAGTTGCAGGCGCAGGGCCAGCGCGTGGCGATGGTCGGCGACGGCATCAACGACGCCCCGGCGCTGGCGCAGGCCGACGTGGGCATCGCGATGGGCGGCGGCAGCGACATCGCCATCGAGACCGCCGCCATCACCCTGATGCGCCACAGCCTGCACGGCGTAGCGGATGCGGTGGAGCTGTCGAAGGCCACGCTGCGCAACATGAAGCAGAACCTGTTCGGCGCCTTTATCTACAATACGCTGGGCATTCCGATCGCCGCCGGCGTGCTCTACCCGCTGACCGGCACGCTGCTCAGCCCGGTGGTGGCGGGCGCGGCGATGGCGCTGTCGTCCATTACCGTGGTCAGCAACGCCAACCGGTTGCTGCGTTTTAAACCGCAGAAGTGATCGCCGGGGCGCCGTCATGGCGCCCCGCTGTTTTCCGGGCTTTCCTGCGCGGCGGATAGCGTTTAGCATGAATAACGATTTCCCCTCGCCTTTCATGCTGAAACGCGCACCCGTTATTCAGGAGCCACGCCGTATGGGTCAACTGTTACGCCGCCTCGCCGCCTTTCTCGGCCTGATCTCGCCCAAGCGTTACGCTTATCCGGCGTTGGACATCACCCTGCCTGGCGATCGTCGGCTGCATCTGGTGGGCAGCATCCATATGGGCACCGTCGATATGTCGCCGTTGCCGCCCCGGCTGGCCGCCCGGCTGCAGCAGGCCGACGCGCTGATCGTCGAAGCCGATATCACCGACTCCGCCTCCCCTTTCGACCACGCCGAGCTGCAGCCGGAGCTGGAACAGCGCCTGTCCGCCGAAGAATATCAACGGTTGCTGGCGCTGTGCCATGAGCTGGGCGCCGACCCGCACGCCTTCGCTACCCTGCCCGGCTGGCAGGTGGCGCTGATGATGCAGGCGCGCCAGGCTCAGCGTTTGGGGCTGCGCGCGGAATATGGCGTGGACTATCAGCTGCTGCAGGCCGCCCGGGCGCAGGACAAACCGGTGATCGAGCTGGAAGGCGCGCAGCAGCAGCTGGCGATGCTGGAACAATTGCCGGAGGGCGGCATTGCGCTGCTGCGCGATACGCTGGAGCACTGGCATACCAACGCGCGGCTGCTGCAAACCATGGTGAGCTGGTGGCTGGACGCCAAACCGCGCGGTACGCTGGACACGCTGCCCGCCACCTTCAGCGCCGGGCTGTATGACGTGCTGATGCATCAGCGCAATCGCGACTGGCGGCATCAGCTGGAGGCGCTGCCTGCCGGTGACTATGTGGTGGCGGTTGGCGCATTGCACCTGTACGGCGAGGATAACCTGCCGGCGATGCTGCAGCCGCAGGGGTAAAAAAGAGGCCAATATCGCTATTGGCCAGTCAAAGAGGAATTTCTTGTATTCTAGTTATACGCATAGCAACCGTGTTAACGGTTACAGTAAACAGGGTAGCAACCCGGTGAATATCTTGGCAACCCGCTTTATGTAACAGCCGCTCAGGTTGCCGGGCAGGTTGGATTTTTGTATTTTTAAGGCTGGTTATCACCCTTTCCCCGCCGGGGACATTTTGGACAACACATCATGACGCCCGCAGTCGTTCTGCTTGAGAAACAAAAGGTCGCCTTCACCCTCCATCCTTATCACCACGACAGCGACGAAACCAACTTCGGCGACGAGGCGGTGAGAAAGCTGGGGCTGGATGCCGATCGGGTTTACAAAACCTTGCTGGTGGCGCTGAACGGCGACGCCAAACACCTGGCGGTGGCAGTCACCCCGGTCGCGACCCAGTTGGACCTGAAGAAGGTCGCCCGCGCGCTCGGCGCCAAAAAGGCCGAGATGGCCGATCCGCAGTTGGCGCAGCGCGTCACCGGTTATCTGGTGGGCGGCATCAGCCCGCTGGGGCAGAAAAAACGGCTGCCGACGGTGATCGACAGCCCGGCGCAAGCGTTCGCCACCATCTACGTTTCCGGCGGCAAACGCGGGCTGGACATCGAACTGGCCGCCGCCGATCTGTGCCGCCTGCTGGCCGGCAGCTTCGCCGACATCGCCAAACGCGACTGACGCCGCGCGCTCAGCGGCACACCACCGTGGCGTCACAGGCCGCCAGCGTCTCCACCAGGCGGTCCTCCAGCGCCTTCACCTGCGCGCCGGGCACCAGATAGTTATTGCTGATGATGGCGAATGCCAGCGGCCGCCCGGTCGCCGAATCGACATAGCCGCTGAGCGACGATACGCCGGTCATGGAACCGCTCTTGGCGTGGGCGCGCCCCGCCGCCGCGCTGTTCACCATGCGGCTTTGCAGCGTGCCGCCCACCAGCAACCCCGGCTCGCCCGCGACGGGCAAGGCGTGATACCAGTCGGCAAACCACGGCTGTTTTCTGGCCGCCAGCAGCAGCGTCGTCAGCTGTTGCGGCGTGATCTGGTTCATGCGCGACAGCCCGGAACCGTCCACCTGGCGATACGCGTCGGCCGCGACGCCCTGGCTTTGCACAAATCCGTTTATCGCCTGAAGGCCGGCGGCCCAATCCCCTTTACCCTGCGTCTTGCGGCCCATCGCCTTGGTCAATATCTCGCCGTAGCCGTTATTGGAGACTTTCAGGAAGGTGACGACCAGGCGGGAGAGCGGCGGCGAGGTTTTTTCCGCCAGCAGCTGTGCGCCGGCCGGCGTCACGCCCTCTTCAACCTTGCCGCGCAGGGTGATGCCGTGCGCGCGCAGAGCATGTTGCAATAAAGCGCCGACGACAAGGAACGGTTGATCGACGGTAATCAATCGCGAGCTGGCCTCCGCCTGCGCGGCGATGGTGCCGCTGACCACGATCCGGTTGCTGCCCGGCCGGCGCTCGTACGTCAGCGCGGTGTCACTGCCGGTGGTGGTGCGGTTGACCAGCGTCACCGCGTCATTGGCGGGATAGAAGCTCACCCGTCCCGGCGCGCCGGCGCGGGCGCCCGGCCGCACCGCCACCTGCACCACGTTGATATCGCCGCCGGGAGTAAAGGCGTAGTTCAGCGCCGAGATCGGCGCAGCGAAGGCGAAAGGTTCATCGTCCCAGCTCCAACCGGCGCCGAATGGCGTCTGATCGAAGGCGCCGGCATCCAGCAACAACCGCCCCTGTATATGACGGATGCCGCGCTTCGCCAGCGCTGCGGCGAAGGTGTCGAGATCGTCCGGATGCAGCGTCGGATCGCCGCTGCCCTGCAGATAGAGATCCCCTCGCAAGGTGTCGCCGCGCTGCTCGCCGGCGGTCAACAGCCGGGTTTCAAAGCGATAATCGGCCCCCAGCACGCCGAACGCCGCCAGAGAAGTGAACATCTTCATGTTGGAAGCCGGCGCCAAACGCTGATCCGCGTGCGCCTGATACAGTACCTTGCCACTCTCGGCATCGCGCACCATCACGCCGCTCGACGCCCCAACCAGCGCCTTGTCCTGGCCGATGGCCGCCAGCGCCTGGCTGAGGGTTTGTTCGTGACGTTGGCCGGATGACGAACACCCCGCCAGCGCCACGATGGCGGGCAGCAGCCAGCCTGCGGTTTTCAACATGTCATCTTCCTGTTTGCGTTATCAAAACCAAATTGTCGCTCAGGCTATCATTGGAAGGCGGCGGCGGCGACTTTTGCGTGCGTTTGGGGCGGGGTTTTCGGCGGGAAAACAGGCGGCCCGCCCATGGGGCAGGCCGCTGCGGTGGCGATTAGCGATAAACGATTTCGCCCTTCGGTTCGTAAGCCGCCGCATCCAGCGGCGAGTGTTTCTCGATGTATTGCTTCAGCACTTCGGCGTCGATAAAGCCGGTGTTGACGTAGCTCGGCAGCCCGTCCAGCTTCGGATAGCCGTCGCCGCCCAGCGCGTTGAAGTTCAGCGTCGCCATGCGGTAAATTTTATCCGCCTGCAGCGGCTGGCCATTGATCTTCACCTCGCTGACGCCCTTGCCGTCCGCCACCAGGCTGACGTTGGCGAACTGGGCGTAGGCGCCGGAATCCGGCTTCATGTTGGCCACCACCGCCAGATACTCCTCAACCTCGCTGCCTTTCATATCGACATGCACCAGGGTGTTGCCGAACGGCTGCACCTTGAGCACATTCTTGTAGGTGATATCGCCGCTTTCAATCGAATCGCGCACCCCGCCGCCGCTCATCACGGCGAAGTCGGCGTCGGCGCGCTCCCTCTGCGCGGCCAGCATCACCCGCGCCAGGTTGGTCTGCACGAAGCGCACCTTGCTGCGGTCGCCTTCAAGCTTGCCGTTGACGCTGCCGATCTTCACTTCCAGCTGCGCCTTGCCCTTATCCTGGAACGGCGTCAGCAGCTTCATCATGGCCGGATCTTCCGCAATCTGCCGGGTGTAGTACACCCGCTCGCTGGTGCCGTCCGCTTTCTCCACTTTCTTCTTCAGGTTCACCGGGATCAGCTGATAATGCACCAGCTTCAGCTCGCCGTTGCGGAATTCGAAATCGGCGCGCCCCACGTATTTGCCCCACTCGTGCGCCTGCACGATCCAGGTGCCGTTCTGGCGATCCGGCGAGCACGGCGTGCCCGGCACATAATCCGCCTGTTTGCGGTTGTCGCCGGCCATGCACACCGGATCCTGCGAGTGGCCGCCGACGATCATGTCGAGATATCCGGCCGGCAGGCTGCGCGCCATCTCTACGTCGCCCGGCGCGTTAGAGCCGTGTTCGCCGTTGTCATAGTGCCCCATGTGGGTGGCGGCGATAATCACGTCCGGCTTCTCGTCCTTACGCAGTTGCTCCACCACCTGCTTCGCCTCCTGCGCCGGCACGCGGAACTCCATGTCGGTGAAGTACTCCGGGTTGCCTATCTTGGCGGTATCGTCGGTCGTCAGGCCGATCACCGCGATCTTGATGCCCTGCTTGTCGAACAGGGCGTAAGGCTTGAACAGGCGCTGGCCGGTGCTTTTCTGGTAGATGTTGGCGGACAGCAGCGGGAAGGTCGCCCACTTCTCTTGCTGGCGCAGCACGCTCAGCGGGTTGTCGAATTCGTGGTTACCGATCGCCATCGCGTCGTAACCCACCAGGTTCATGCCGCGGAAGTCCGGCTCGGCGTCCTGCAGATCCGATTCCGGCACGCCGGTATTGATATCGCCGCCGGACAACAACAGCAGGCTGCCACCCTGCGCCGCCACTTCCTGACGAATGCCGTCCACCAGCGTTTTCTGCGCGCCCAGGCCATATTCGCCGTGATCGTTCTGCCAGAAGTGACCGTGATGATCGTTGGTGTGCAGAATGGTGATGGCGTAGGTCTTATCCTTTTCCCAGGCACTGGCGGCCCCCGACAGCAACGTCAGGGAAACGGCCAACGCGCATGCGGTGGTTTTCAGCGAAAAACGCATGGCGGATCTCCGTGTATTAAATGGCTTTTATGATGAGGCCGAAATTGTAGCGCGAATTAATGACAGCTGATTTCAATTTTTTGCGATGTGAGTCTGATTATTTCAGATATGGTAAAAATTGAACGTCCTGCCTAAGATGTCATCTCTGTGCTCAACAACTTACCAGGCTAATAATAATATGACCGACAGTAGCCAAAGCGCGATACCGCCCGCCAAAGGCAGTGCGGTGAAAGGCACCGCCTTCTCCATCCTTGGCGCCATCAGCGTGTCTCACCTGCTCAACGATATGATCCAGTCGCTGATCCTGGCGATTTACCCGATCCTGCAAGCCGATTTCCACCTCAGCTTCGTGCAGATCGGCATGATTACCCTGACCTATCAGCTAACGGCTTCGCTGCTGCAACCGCTGATCGGCTATTACACCGATAAACACCCGCAGCCTTACTCGCTGCCGATCGGCATGGGCTTTACCCTGTCCGGCCTGCTGCTGCTGTCGGTGGCGAGCACCTTCCCGCTGGTGCTGCTGGCGGCGGCGCTGGTGGGCACCGGCTCATCGGTCTTCCACCCGGAATCCTCGCGCGTGGCGCGCATGGCCTCCGGCGGGCGGCACGGCCTGGCGCAGTCGCTGTTCCAGGTCGGCGGCAACTTCGGCAGCTCGCTCGGCCCGCTGCTGGCGGCGCTGATCATCGCGCCTTACGGCAAGGGCAACGTCGCCTGGTTCTCACTGGCGGCACTGCTGGCGATCGTGGTGTTGCTGCAGGTCAGCAAGTGGTATCAACATCAGCATCGGGCAACTAAAGGGCAGCCGAAAAGCCCGTCGCTGCTGAAACCGCTGCCAAAACGTACCGTGGCCTACTCGCTGGGCATCCTGCTGGTGCTGATTTTCTCCAAATACTTCTATCTGGCCAGCATCAGCAGCTATTACACCTTTTATCTGATACATAAGTTCGGTGTTTCGGTGCAGAATGCCCAAATTCACCTGTTCGCCTTCCTGTTTGCGGTAGCAGCAGGCACCATTATCGGCGGGCCTCTTGGCGACAAGATAGGGCGTAAATACGTGATTTGGGGCTCTATTCTCGGCGCTGCACCATTTACCCTTGTTTTACCCTATGCATCCCTCTATTGGACCGGCATTTTGACGGTGATCATCGGGGTTATTCTCGCCTCGGCGTTCTCCGCCATTCTGGTCTACGCTCAGGAGCTGATCCCCGGTAAAGTGGGCATGGTTTCCGGCTTATTCTTCGGTTTTGCTTTCGGTATGGGCGGGTTAGGTGCGGCAGTTCTTGGTTATGTCGCCGATTTGACCAGTATCGAACTGGTCTACCAAATCTGTGCTTTCCTGCCACTGATCGGCATTATTACCGCGCTACTGCCCAATATGGAGCATAAAGCGCAATAACCCCGCTGTCTGCCCGGATGAAATTATTTATTCATCCGGGTTATCCTACGGATAAATCAATGTTATTTGGTTTATCTGCCACAAAACCCCCTCATTGCCATGCCTTAAGTGAAATCCTCTGCTTTTTTACAAAAAAGGCCAAATTAGCCAAGCAAGCCGCGAACAAATGCAATAAACTAAATGTATCTTTTCGTAACTTTGTTGCGTTTCTCCCGTGCCGCGATGCATAGCCAGAAGGAGTATGGATGCATAATTCAACACCGCTCATCACCACCATCGTCGGAGGGTTAGTACTCGCCTTCCTCCTCGGCATGCTGGCGAACCGCCTGCGCATCTCCCCTCTGGTGGGGTATCTGGCCGCAGGGGTGCTCGCCGGCCCGTTCACCCCCGGTTTCGTCGCCGACACCTCACTGGCGCCGGAACTGGCGGAAATCGGCGTTATCCTGTTGATGTTCGGTGTTGGCCTGCACTTCTCTTTGAAAGACCTCCTCGCAGTAAAATCTATCGCCATTCCCGGCGCCGTGGCGCAGATAGCCGTCGCTACCCTGCTCGGCATGGGGCTGTCCAAGCTGCTCGGCTGGGATCTGATCTCCGGTCTGGTGTTCGGCCTCTGCCTCTCCACCGCCAGCACCGTGGTGCTGCTGCGCGCCCTGGAGGAACGGCAACTGATCGACAGCCAGCGCGGGCAAATCGCCATCGGCTGGCTGATCGTCGAAGATTTGGCGATGGTGCTGACGCTGGTATTGTTGCCGGCCTTCGGCAATATGCTGGGCAATGACAACGCCAGCAGCAGCCAGCTGCTGATGGAGCTGGCGCTGACCATCGGTAAAGTCATCGCCTTCATCGCGCTGATGATCGTGGTCGGCCGCCGCCTGGTGCCGTGGATCCTGTCGAAAACCGCCAGCACCGGCTCGCGCGAGCTGTTCACCCTGGCGGTATTGGCGCTGGCGCTCGGCATCGCCTACGGCGCGGTGAAGCTGTTCGACGTCTCCTTTGCGCTGGGCGCCTTCTTCGCCGGCATGGTGCTGAACGAGTCCGAGCTGAGCCACCGCGCAGCGCACGACACCCTGCCGCTGCGCGACGCGTTCGCGGTGCTGTTCTTCGTCTCGGTCGGCATGCTGTTCGATCCGATGATCGTGATTAACGAACCGCTGGCGGTGCTGGCGACGCTGGCGATCATCGTGTTCGGCAAATCCGCCGCCGCGTTCCTGCTGGTGAAAATGTTCGGTCACTCCAAGCGCACCGCGCTGACCATTTCCGCCAGCCTGGCACAGATCGGCGAGTTCGCCTTTATTTTGGCGGGCCTCGGCATCGCGCTCGGCATGATGTCGGAGCACGGCCGCAATCTGGTGCTGGCCGGCGCCATTCTGTCCATCATGCTCAACCCGCTGTTGTTCACCCTGCTGGAACGCTATCTGGCCAAAACCGAAACCATCGAAGAGCAAATCCTCGAAGAGGCGGTGGAAGAAGAGAAACAGATCCCGGTGGATATGTGCAATCACGCGCTGGTGGTCGGTTACGGCCGCGTCGGCAGCCTGCTGGGCGGCAAACTGGCCGAGGCGGGCATTCCGCTGGTGGTGATCGAGAATTCCCGCCCGCGGGTGGAAGCGTTGCGCGAACAGGGTATCAAGACGGTGCTGGGCAACGCCGCCAATCCGGAAGTGATGGATCTGGCTAGGCTCGACTGCGCGCGCTGGCTGCTGCTGACCATCCCCAACGGCTACGAGGCCGGCGAGATCGTCGCCTCGGCGCGCGCCAAGCGGCCGAATATCGAGATCATCGCCCGCGCCCACTACGACGATGAAGTGGCCTACATCACCGATCGCGGCGCCAATCAGGTGGTCATGGGCGAACGCGAGATCGCCAACAGCATGCTGAACATCCTGCAGCTGGACACCCTGAGCGAAGAAGAAAAAATGGGCGGCTGCCCGATCTGAGGCACCGCGCATAAAAAAAGGTCCGGCATGCCGGACCTTTTCTTTTTCAGCGGGTTAACGCTCCCAGTAGGACTCTTCCAGGCTGTCTTCCCGCTCCGGCAGGCCGCGCGTGAGGCGTGGCGAATGCTGGTTCAACACCTGGTAGCTGACGCGGTTGGCGTATTTGCACACCTGCGCCAGGGAGGAGTAGGTCAGGTAACTGCGCACATGCTTGCTGGAGTTCGGCACGTTGTGGCGGTGATAGCCGTTGGCGGCGATATCGTGCAGCAACGCCGACAGCGCGCCGTCGCCGGCGCCGTTGGTGTTCATGATCTTCTCCGGCCCGCCCATATACGGCGCGATATGCGAATAAACGCGCAGCGGATTTTCACAGTGCTCGCGGCGCATGGCGCGGCTGAACTCGTAGCGGTTGAACTCGGCGATATGCCCCGGCAGCAGCGGGTGCTGGGTCTGGCGCTTATTGGCTTCTTCGGTGTAGCCCGCCATATACAGGCCATTCGGCCCGGCGGTGCACAGCACCAGATCCACCCACTCCAGCGCCATGTCCGAGGCGGTCAGCGGATCGCTCAGCCCGGTCAGCTCCAGCGCTTCGTCTTCGTTCATCGCCAGAATCGTCACATTTTCCTTCAGGAAGTCGCGCCACCACTGCGGGTTGTCGGCAATGACGTACTTGGTGCCCAGGGTCAGCACCACCGGCACATCGTGTTTTTTGGCGTACTCGATCGCCTGCAGGGTAGCGTCCTTTATCGGCTCCCCTTCCTTGCAGCGCACCAGGTAAGAACTCAGCACCAGCGCCGACGCGCCGGCGATCACCTCTTCAGGAATGCTTTCCGGGCGCAGCTGGTTCATCTGGCCGGGGTTGATGGCGAAGGTGCGCTCGCCGCTTTCGCCGATCAGCGTGAAACAGCGGCCGATGGCGCCATCAACGCCCTGCAAATAGTTAAGATCGGTGCGGCTGGAGGTATTGCACAGATAACGGTAGGCGTAGCTGCCGATTTTCACGTTGCTGCACATCACGCCGAGCAGCACCGAACGGTCGTCCGCCAGCACCGAATAGTTGTGCATGGTATTGCCGATGGTGCCGCCGGCGAACTGATGGGTGACCAGGTTGTTTTCATTCAGTTCCTGATACAGCGCCTCGGCGACGTCGTCTTCGATCACCAAAGAGTGGCCCAGGCTCAGGCCGTAACGCTGGACAAAAGCATCGTCCACTTTTGCCTCGATATCCACCAGCGTCTGGTCGATGCCGACAATATACGAGGTGCTGATTTCACTTTCGGGCTGGGCCTGCTGCAGAAGCGGATCGCGGGCGCTCACCGGAAAATAGTGTTTGGACTTGCGTTTACCAGGAAATTTCATGTGATTGGCGGTGGTGACGGTTTAACAAGCGGAGAATGTTAACACATCCCCGCCCGATCACGATGCACCTAATAGACAGATTATGGATGATTACAGACGCTGCGCCACCAGCTGCTGCATCATGTCGATATGCGCCGGCTCGTCGTTCAACGCCGAGATATATTCAAACTTCTCGCCGCCGGCCTTAAGGAAGATCTCGCGGTTCTGCTCTTTGATCTCTTCCAGCGTTTCCAGGCAGTCTGCCGAGAAGCCGGGGCAAATCAGTTGAATGTGCTTCACGCCCTGCGCCGGCAACCCCTTCAGGGTTTCATCGGTGTACGGCGTCAGCCACGGCTCGCGGCCGAAGCGCGATTGGTACGTCATCATCACCCGCTCCGGCGCCAGCGGCAGCGTGGCGCTCAGCGCGCGCAGCGTATCCTCGCAGCGCTGCGGGTAGTCGTCGCCGAGCCGCGCATAGCGCTTGGGGATGCCGTGGAACGACAACACCAGCCGGTCCGGCTGGCCGTGCTCGGCGAACGAGCGCTCCACGCTTTGCTGCAGCGCGGCGATATAGGCCGGGTGTTCGGCGTAGTCGCGAATGAAGGCCACCGACGGCAAGCGGCGATAACCTTTCAGCACCCGCGCCACGCCATCCCATACCGCCGCGCTGGTGGAACAGGAATATTGCGGATAGAGCGGTAGCACCACCAGGTTGGTCACGCCCTGCGCCAGCAGCTTGTCGATGGCTTCCGCCAGGCTTGGCGAACCGTAGCTCATGCCCAGCTCCACCGGCGTATTCGGCATGCGCGCCGCCAGCGCCCGCTGTTGGCGGCGGCTGTACACCAGCAGTGGCGAGCCCTCTTCCATCCACACCGACTGATAGAGTTTCGCCACGCGCGGTGAGCGGATCGGCAGGATCGCGCCGTTGAGGATCGGCCACCAAATCAGCGGCGCCGTGTCGACCACGCGATCGTCACTGAGGAATTCCTTCAGATAGCGTTTGACCGCCGACGAGGTCGGCGCATCTGGCGTGCCCAGGTTCACCAGCAATACGCCGTGTTTCTCTTGCTTCATCTCAGTTCCCCTCATTTCCTTTCCGGCCGGCATTCCGTTCTGGGTCGGGATGTCAGCAGCCATTAATGCCGGCTATTGTAACGGAAAAGTCCTGCATCGAAACCGATAACAGCAACAGGCTATGCCTGTGGGCTTCTTCCCTGCGCCAGCTGCCATACCGCCGCCACGTTGCGCGCCGTCACCTGCAGATTGCGATCGGCGTCCGTCAGCGCTTCTTCCAGCGTCACGATGCGATCGAGCACCGAAAACGCCGCATCGATGCCGTGCTGATGCACCACCGAATAATCCGGCGTCAGGCTGCCGGCGATGGCGATCACCGGCACGCCGTGGCGCTTGGCCACCCGCGCCACGCCGATCGGCGTTTTGCCGTGAATCGACTGGCTGTCCAGCCGCCCTTCGCCGGTGATCACCAGATCGGCATCGCGCACCGCCTCATCCAGACGCAGAGTTTCGGTGACGATCTCGATGCCCGGCCGCAAGCGCGCGCTGAGCATGCCGAGCAGTGCCGCCCCCATGCCGCCCGCCGCCCCCGCGCCCGGCTGGGTGAGCACGGCGCGGCCAGTTTCCCGTTCCAGCAGCTCGCCGTAGTGGTGCAGCGCCGCATCGAGCTGCGCCACCATCTCCGGCGTCGCCCCCTTCTGCGGCCCGAACACCGCCGAGGCGCCCTTTTCGCCGCACAGCGGGTTATCGACGTCGCAGGCGGCGGTCACGCTCACCCGTTGCCAGCGCGCGTCCAACCCGGCGAGATCGAGGTGCGCCAGCTGCGCCAGCGCCGCGCCGCCCACCGGCAGCGGGCGACGATCCTTATCCAGCAATTTAACGCCCAGCGCCTGCATCATCCCGGCGCCGCCGTCGTTGGTGGCGCTGCCGCCGATGCCGAGAATGATCGCCTTCACGCCGCGTTCCAGCGCCGCCAACATCAGTTCGCCGGTGCCGTAACTGGTGGTGATGCGCGGATCGCGCCGGCCGGGCGGCGCCAGATGCAGCCCGGAGGCGGCGGCCATTTCAATCACCGCGGTTTCGCCATCGCCCAGCAGGCCATAGAATCCCTGCACCGGCTCCCCCAGCGGCCCGGTGACCGTCACCTGGACGATCTCGCCGCCGGTGGCCGCCACCATCGACTCCACCGTGCCTTCACCGCCATCCGCCATCGGCAACTTCACGTAGTGCGCCTGCGGGTAGATTTGGCGGAATCCCCGCTCGATGGCGTCGGCGACGCCGAGCGCGCTCAGGCTCTCTTTGAAAGAATCCGGGGCAATAACCACTTTTTTCAGCGTTTTCATCACTGTTCCTTATCCCGCCAGGTTAAATACGCCAAACATCAGCGCCGAGATTGCCGCGATGGTGAACCCCACCAGCGTCTCATACGGCAGCAGCTTCAGCCGCTCGTGCACCGCCATATTGACGCTGCCGCCGGTGGCGTGGAAGAAGCTGCCGTGCGGCAGGTGATCCAGCACCGTGGCGCCCGCGTGGATCATCGCCGCGCCGGCTAGCCCGCTCACCCCCAGTTCCAGCAGCGTGGAGCTGAACACCCCGGAGGCGACGGCGGTGCCGGCGGTGGTCGACGCGGTCGCCATCGACATCAGCGCGCCGGACAGCGGCGCCAGCAGCCAGGCCGGCAGCCCGGTGTGCGTTAAGCCGTTAATCAGGACATCCTTCAGCGCCGAGTTGGCGATGATGCCCGCCAGCGTGCCGGTGCCGAGCAGCATGATCGCCACCGGCGCCATGCGCGACAGGCCGGAGACCATAAACTGATTGCACTGGCGAATGCGCCCCATCAACAGCGCGCCCGCCAAACCGCCGGCCGGCAACGCGATCAGCGGATCGACGGCGATCCCGGCGATCGGCCGCAGCGACAGCAGCAGGATCGCCACCAGCGGCGCGCTGATCGCCGCCGCGAAGCCCGGCCGCGCCCCTTCGGCATGCTGAGTCAGCTCTTCGGCCATCACCTTGCTGCCTTTATCGCTCAGGCGGCGCGCCAGCAGATAGGCCACCACCAGGCCGCACAGCCCCGGCACGATGCCGGCCATCATCACCGAGGTGAGCGGCACGTGGAAATTGTCCGCCGCCGCGATGGTGTTCGGGTTGGGCGACATCACGTTGCCGGCCTTGCCGCCACCGATCATCGCCAGCAGGATCGCCGCGCGTGAAATGCCGGCCTTCTGGGCGATCGACAGGGCGATCGGCGCGACGGTGATCACCGCCACGTCGATAAACACCCCCACCGCCGTCAGGATCAGTGTAGCCACCGCCAGCGCCAGCAGCGCGCGGGTTTCGCCCACCTTGCGCACGATGGTTTCGGCGATGGTGTGCGCCGCGCCGGATTCGATCAGCACCCCGGCCAGCACCCCCGCCGCCAGAATGCGCATCACGGCGTTGGTGATGCCCTGCGCCCCACCGATCATCAGCGTCACGGTCTGCACCAGATCGGCGCCGCCGCACAGCCCGCCCGCCAGCGCGCCGGCAATCATGCCGTAAGCCGGCGGCACCTTGCGTAGAATCAGGACGATGGCGACGGCTAACGCCACCAGCGCCCCCAGAGTGGATACGGTTGTCATTGTTGTTTTCTCCGTGGTTGATGTGCAGGCCAACATATCGCGCGCGCCCGGCGCAGACCTGAGGGAAAACAACAAAAAATCGCCGGGGGAACGGCGCGGAATTTGTGGGTTGGCACAATTCAGTCGTGCATCAGCATGCCGATATACAACCGCAGAGCATCGGTTAATTGATTGATTTTCATGCCGGTTATTGCCTCGATGCGCTGCAGGCGATAACGCAGGGTATTGACGTGAATATGCAGCTGCGCGGCGGTCTGCGTCTGATCACAATTCTGCGAAAAATAGTGGCGCAGCGTGCTGCGCAGCACGTTTTTTTCGTCCTGTTCGCCCAGCGTTCGCCAGGGACGCCCCAGCTCTTGCGCGCGCCAGTCCTCCCCGAGATCGCACAGCAGCGACGGCAGCGGATAGTCGTGGTAGAACAGCGTGGCGTGACGCAATTTCAGGCGCTGCGCCATCGCCTGGGTGGCGCGCGCGGTCAGGCTGGAGCGGTAGGCGCTTTGCGGATCGTCGTAGAAACCGCCGACGATCAGCCGCACCCGAAAGCGGTGCTTGAGCTGGTTTTGCAGACGCTGCGCCTGTTGGCGCTCCAGCTTCAAACTCCATTCGCCCTGAGCCATGCAGGCCGGGCGCAACAGAGTCATTTCATTGAAGCCGGTAATGGCGATCAACGCGTCGCGCTGGGTGGCCTCCAGCTCCGCCAACAGCTCGCGCAGCAGGTGCGGCTGCGCCTCTTGCAGTTCGACGATCCAGACGATGCGCGCCTGGCGCAGATCCAACCCCAGATACGCCGCCATCGCCTCCAGCGACGCGGTGTTCGGCTGCGGCTGCAGCAGCTGATTCGCCAGCTCTTCCCGGTAGCGTTTTTCCCACTGGTGCTGATCCAGCAGCGCCGCCTGCTCCACCATCATCTCCGCCGCCATCTTGACCAGCTCGGCGTAGGCGCGCACCTCGGCCGGCTCGCCGGAAATGCCGATCACCCCCACTCGCTGATTACGAAAGCTGAACGGCAGGTTGATGCCAGGCCGCACCCCTTTCAGATGCTCGGCGGTGGCGCGATCGATCTCCACCACCCGATTCTCCGCCAACGCCAGCACCGCGCCCTCATGGCGCTGAAACAGACGCTGCGGATTGCCGGAAGCGATGATCACGCCGTTGCTGTCCATCACGTTGACGGAATGGCTGATGATGCCCATCGCCCGCTGGACGATCTGGCGCGCGGTGGCTTCCGCCAGAAGAGTGGTTTGTCTGAGCATGCCCGGCTCCCTGCTGAGGGTGAAAACGCAGGCTTGTTATACGCCATTTGGCGCGGGCGATTAACGGGCACGGTTGCAACAAGCCGCCGCGATCACAATTTAACGGGAAAACGGCAAAAAAAAACGCCGGGCCACGGGCCCGGCGTCATGCACGATGCGCTTGCGATCAACCGAGGATGGTCGCCAGCTCTGCGCTCACTTCGGCCACCTTGCGGGTGCCGTCGATTTTGCGGTATTGGGTGTTGCCCGCTGCCGCTTCTTTGCTGTAGTAAGAGATCAGCGGCGCGGTCATCTGATGGTATTCCACCAGACGCTTGCGCACGGTCTCTTCCTGATCGTCCTTGCGCGTGGTCAGCTCTTCGCCGGTCACGTCGTCTTTGCCTTCCACCTGCGGCGGATTGAATTTCACGTGGTATACGCGGCCGGATGGCGCGTGCACGCGGCGGCCAACGATGCGGTCAACGATCAGCTCATCCGGCACGTCGAACTCCAGCACGAAGTCCACGTTGATGCCGGCTTCTTTCATCGCGTCAGCCTGCGGAATGGTGCGTGGGAAACCGTCCAGCAGGAAGCCCTTGCGGCAATCTTCCTGAGCGATGCGCTCTTTGACCAGCGCGATCACCAGCTCATCGGTCACCAGCTTGCCGGCGTCCATGATCTCTTTCGCCTGCTTGCCCAGTTCACTGCCGGCCTTCACGGCTGCGCGCAACATATCACCGGTGGAGATTTGCGGAATGCCGTATTTCTCCATGATGAATTGAGCCTGAGTACCTTTACCAGCGCCCGGAGCGCCCAGCAGAATGATACGCATTGCGTAAATCCCCTTGCTATGTAGTTTTTATAAAATTGCGAAAACGCTCAACGATACCATTTCAGGGGGGGCAGGCTCAAGGCGCGCGAAGGAAATCGATTGCGGAATGTGCAAAAAAACCGACGAACAAAAGGCGAGAAAAGGCGGGGAAAAACCGAAAATGCGCCCCTAACGGTGCCGTTAAGGGCGCATATCTTCAACTTTAGGCGGACAGCAACTTGTTCATGCGGCGGATGAACAGGTTCGGATCCTCCAGCGTGCCGCGTTCAGCCAGCAGCGCCTGATCCAATAACAGGTCGATCCACTCGGCGAAATGTTCGTTATCGCCCACGTCGGATGCGCGTTTGACCAGAGCATGTTCCGGATTAAGCTCGAAAATGTACTTCACTTCCGGCGCCTGCTGACCGGCGGCGGCGAACAGCTTGGCCATCTGGGTGCTCATTTCGTCGGCGTCGGTTACCACGATCGCCGGCGTATCGGTCAGGCGGTGCGTCAGGCGCACATCCTTCACGCGATCGCCCAGCAGGGTTTTCACGCGTTCGATGAACGGTTCCAGTTGCTTCTCGGCGGCCTTCTGCTCTTCGGTTTCATCCGCCAGTTTATCCAGCGCTTCATCCGCCTTGCTGACCGACTGGAACGGCTTGCCGTCGAACTCGGTCAGGTAGCTCATCATCCACTCGTCGATGCGATCGGACAGCAGCAGCACTTCGATGCCTTTCTTGCGGAACAGCTCCAGGTGCGGGCTGCTCTTGGCCGCGGCGTAGCTGTCGGCGGTGATGTAGTAAATCTTCTCCTGCCCTTCCGCCATGCGGCCGACGTAGTCTTCCAGCGATACGGTCTGCGCCGAGCTGTCACCGTGGGTAGAGGCGAAGCGCAGCAGTTTGGCGATCGCTTCCTGGTTACCGTTGTCTTCCGCCGGGCCCTCTTTCAGCACCAGACCGAACTGCTGCCAGAATTTCTGGTAGCCTTCGGCGTCGTCTTTGGCCAGCTTATCCAGCATCTGCAACACGCGCTTGGTCAGCGCGCCGCGCAGGTTTTGCGTCACACGGCTGTCTTGCAGGATCTCGCGCGACACGTTCAGCGGCAGATCGTTGGAGTCGATCAGGCCGCGCACGAAGCGCAGGTAGTTCGGCATGAACTGCTCGGCGTCGTCCATGATGAACACGCGCTGCACATACAGCTTCAGGCCATGCTTGTGATCGCGGTTCCACATGTCCCACGGCGCCTGCGCCGGGATGTACAGCAGGCTGGTGTATTCCTGCTTGCCCTCCACCCGGTTGTGGCTCCAGCTCAGCGGATCGGTGAAGTCGTGGGCGATGTGTTTGTAGAACTCTTTGTACTCTTCGTCGGTCACGTCAGCCTTGCTGCGAGTCCACAGGGCCTGCGCCTTGTTGATCTTCTCCCAGGTGACGGTATCGTCTTCTTCGTTCTTGCTTTCGATCTCCACCGGCAAAGCGATGTGATCGGAATATTTGCCGATCACCGAGCGCAGGCGCCAGGCGTCGAGGTACTCATCTTCGCCTTCGCGCAGATGCAGGGTGATTTCGGTGCCGCGGGTCTCTTTGGTGATGTCGGCGATGGTGTAGTCGCCTTCGCCGGCGGACTCCCAGAACACGCCCTCGTCATCGGCGGCGCCGGCGGCGCGGGTGCGCACGGTCACTTTGTCCGCCACGATGAACGCCGAGTAGAAACCGACGCCGAACTGACCGATCAGTTGGCTGTCTTTCGCCTGATCGGAACCGATGGATTCCAGGAACGCTTTAGTGCCTGACTTGGCGATGGTGCCGAGGTTTTCAATCACTTCTTCGCGGCGCATGCCGATGCCGTTGTCGGCGATGGTCAGGGTGCGCTGCTCTTTATCGAAGGACAAACGTACGCGCAGCTCGCCGTCGCCGGCATACAGCTCCGGCGCGGACAGAGCGCGGAAGCGCAGCTTGTCGGCGGCGTCAGAGGCGTTGGAAATCAGCTCACGCAGGAAAATTTCTTTGTTGGAGTACAGCGAATGGATCATCAAATGAAGCAGCTGTTTTACTTCAGACTGGAACCCGCGGGTTTCTTGACCTTTCATACTCATTGATTACCTCAAAAGACAATGGCTACCAAAATCGAACAATGAGGATCAGATGAGGGTCAGGGTGTTGTTTTTCAAGCGGACGGCGGGATTTTTTTGGCAAAAAACAATGGGGCCGGGCGGCCCCATCCGGGAAAACATCAGAACTTGATGGCGTGGCGCCCGGCCAGCGAATGCGACAGCGTGGTGCCATCGACCATCTCCAGCTCGCCGCCCACCGGCACGCCGTGGGCGATGCGGCTGGCGAGCACGCCATACTGGCCGCACATCTCGGCGATGTAGTTGGCGGTCGCCTCCCCTTCCACAGTCGGGTTGGTGGCGAGGATCACTTCGGTGATGCTTTCCTTTTCCAGCCGTTGCTCCAGGCGATCCAGACCGATATCGCCCGGCCCGATGCCGTCCAGCGGCGACAGATGCCCCATCAGCACAAAGTAGCGCCCGGCGAACTGGCCGGTCTGCTCGATGGCGTGGATATCCGCCGGGCTTTCCACCACGCAAATCTGGCCGTTTTGCTGGCGGCGCGGATTGGCGCAGATGGTGCAGACGTCCTGTTCGGTGAAGGTGCGGCAGTCGGCGCAGTGGCCAATCTCCGACATCGCGCGCGTCAACGCCTGCGCCAGGCGCATGCCGCCGCTGCGATCGCGCTGCAGCAGTTGAAACGCCATGCGCTGCGCCGATTTCGGGCCGACGCCCGGCAAACAGCGCAGCGCCTCCATCAGGGATTCAAGGAGCGGGCTGGTTTGCATCAGAACGGCATCTTGAAGCCAGGCGGCAACTGCATGCCGCTGGAGACGGAGGCCATTTTCTCTTTCTGAGTCTCTTCGATGCGGCGCGCGGCGTCGTTAAACGCCGCGGCGATCAGATCTTCCAGCATCTCTTTGTCGTCTTCCATCAGGCTAGGATCGATCTCCACGCGGCGGCAGTTGTGCGCGCCGTTGATGGTGACTTTCACCAGGCCCGCGCCGGATTCGCCGGTCACTTCCAATTTGGCGACTTCTTCCTGCATCTGCTGCATTTTTTCTTGCATTTGCTGGGCTTGCTTCATCAGGTTGCCCAGACCGCCTTTACCAAACATAGTCGTCTCTCGTCGCTAGGGCCGCGCACCTCGCGCGGCGTTTAAAGGGGGCGAATACTCTCTTCATCCAGATCCGCGTCGAAGAATCGGCGCAGCGTCTGAATGTTGGTATCCGCTTCGATGGACTGGCGCGCCTGCGCCAGTTTTTCTTCATAGATGGCTTGTCGCCACTCCAGCGGGGTGCGCCCCGCCGGATTATCGTCCTCCACCACGGTCAGCTCAATCGGGCCGCCGTACAGCTCACCGAGCGCGTCGGCCAGCGTCTTCTGCGCCGAAGGCGAATTCAGATGGCGCTGCGAAGACCGCAGATGGAGGTTAATTTTGCCCGGCTCCGGCTGCTGCTTGAAGGCGTTCAACGCCAGCTGCTGCACCAATTTCGGGATCTTCAGCTTATCGATTTCTGCCGCCCAGGCGTCGCGCTCCAGCGACTCCACCACCAGCTTGGCGGCCAGCTCCGGCGTTTTCTCATGTTCCAACGCCGTGCGCAGCGCTTTCGGCGTCGCCAGCGGTTCCGGCGCCGCTTCCGGCTCGGTTTGCGCGCGCCAGCGATAAGCTTCCGGTTTCGCCGGTTTTTCCGGCACCTTCTTCTCCGCCAGGCGCTGCTGGCTGCGCTCGGTCACCGAAGCCAAACGCCCCAGCGCCGAGTTTGCCGGCCGCGCTATTCCTGGCGCCGCCGGCTCATTCTTTTTTGGTGTGGATGCTCCCTGCTGCCGTTGCAGCTGGGACCGCGCTTTCAACAGCTGGGCGGTGGCATCCGGTAAAGGAGTCGATGATTGTCGCTGCGGCGCGGCCGGCTGCCCTAGCGGCGGCGGCGCGTCCTGAAACTGCGGCGGCTGTGGCGATGCGGCGGCCTGCGGCTGCGCCATCGGCGCCGGCGCGGTCTGCACCAACGCCACCGGCTCCGGGATCACCGCTTTCGGGTGAAACGCCAGCGCGCGCAGTAGGGTCATCTCAACCCCCATGCGGCGATCCGGCGCATAGGCCAGCTCTTTGCGGCCCACCAACAGCGTCTGGTAGTAAAGTTGCACATCGGCCGGCGGCAGGGTGCGCGCCAGCTCGCGCAGCCGTTGCTCCACGGCGGCGTATTGGTTGTCGAGCATCGAAGGCAACAGCTGCACCATCGCAATGCGATGCAGCAGCGCCAGCGTCTCCACCAGCAAGTTTTCCCAGTCCACACCGCGCGAAGCGGCCTGCGCGACCTGCGCCATCACCTTTTCGCCGTCGGCGCTGACCAGCGCTTCGAGGATCGCCAGCGGCTGCTCGTCATCGAGCGTGCCGAGCATCTGGCTGACGGTGGCGGCGGTCACCTGCCCCTGCCCCATGGCGATCGCCTGATCGGTCAGGCTCAGCGCGTCGCGCATGCTGCCATCGGCGGCGCGCGCCAGCAGCTGCAGCGCGCGGGCGTCGCTGGTGATCTGCTCCGCCGTCAGCACCGTTTCCAGCTGCTGACGGATCTGATCGACGTCCAGCGCTTTGAGGTGGAACTGCAGACAGCGCGAGAGAATGGTCACCGGCAGCTTTTGCGGATCGGTGGTGGCCAACAGGAATTTGACGTGCGGCGGCGGCTCTTCCAGCGTCTTCAGCAAGGCGTTGAAGCTGTGGCGCGAGAGCATGTGCACTTCATCGATCAGGTAGACCTTGAAGCGGCCGCGCGCCGGCGCGTACTGGACGTTGTCCAGCAGATCGCGGGTATCTTCCACCTTGGTTCGGGAAGCGGCGTCGATCTCGATCAGATCGACAAAGCGTCCCTGCTCGATCTCGCGGCAGTTGTCGCATTGGCCACATGGCGTGGCGGTGATGCCGGTTTCACAGTTCAGGCCTTTGGCCAGCAAGCGGGCGATGGTGGTTTTTCCCACGCCGCGCGTGCCCGAGAACAGATAGGCGTGATGGATCCGCCCCAGTGAGAGGCCGTTGGCCAGCGCGGTCAGGACATGTTCCTGGCCGACCACGTCTGCGAACGTTTGAGGGCGCCACTTACGGGCGAGAACCTGATAGCTCATTAATACCGGAGAAGTCGAGGAATCTGGAGGGTCATGCTAACACAGCCCCGCGGCGATCCGCGAGGCCGTTGTGCCCGAGGGGCGATGCCGCATCAATGACCGGCGAAATCCACCAGGCAGTAGCAATCGATGCCCAGCTTGTTCAGACGCGCTTCCCCGCCCAGATCCGGCAGGTTGATGATGAACGCGGCATCGTTCACTTCACCGCCCAGGCGGCGGATCAGTTTGGTGGTCGCTTCGATGGTGCCGCCAGTCGCCAGCAGATCGTCCACCACCAGCACTTTGTCACCCGCGGTGATGGCATCGGTGTGGATCTCCAGCTTGTCGGTGCCGTACTCCAGCTCATAGCTTTCGCTGAGCGTGGCGCGCGGCAGTTTGCCCGGTTTGCGCACCGGCACGAAACCGACGCCCAGCGCCAGCGCGACGGGCGCGCCGAACAGGAAACCACGCGCTTCGGTACCCACCACCTTGGTCACGCCCGCTTCGCGATAGCGCTCAACCAGCAGCTCGATGCTGGCGGCATAGGCCAACGGGTTTTCCAGCAGGCTGGTCACGTCGCGGAACAGGATGCCCGGCTTCGGATAATCCGGGATGGTTTTGATACTGTCTTTAATAAACTGAAGCTGCTGCGCAGTAGCGGTCATAATTGTTGCCTGATAAAACTGCCTGAAAACCGGCGCGCCGCTCACCCGCCGCCCCCGGGAGAAACACACCGGAGAAGAAATGGCAGGCGATCCGCGCACGAAAACGCCCAAATCTATGCAAACTGGCGGACAAATGCAACCAGCGGCGCACAATCAGCGCTGTTTTTGTTGCGGCAGGTCAATAACCGGCAGACGCAGCATAAAGGTCAGCAAAATGGCCAGCATCAGCAGCAACAGCCCGCGCACCCACCAGATTTTCACCAGCCACAGCGAACAGGCGAAGGTCAGCACGATCACCAGCACCGCCTTCCACTTCGCCCCCGGCGGCAGCGCGCGATGCTGCTGCCAGTGGCGCAGGTAAGGGCCGAACCAGGAACGGTGCAGCAGCCAGTGATGAAAGCGCGGCGAAGAGCGGGCGAAACACCAGGCGGCCAACAGCAGGAACGGCGTGGTCGGCAGCAGCGGCAGCACCACGCCCAACGTCGCCAGCACCACCGCCAGCCAGCCCAAAATGATCAATAACCCACGCGTCATGCGGCTCTTCGCTCCTCAACCGGTTGCGGCTTACTGTAGCATCGGCGCCGCGCCGGCGGAATATGCATGCGGCGCTTGTTTCACAGCAGCATCGCGGGCAAGCTTACGCCTGTTGAAATCAAGAGGGAGCTTATGTGAGCACTCAGCGTCTATTACAGGTGTTGGCACAGCAGATCGCGGCGCTGGCGGCCGAAGTGACCCCGCGCGGCGACGTTCCGATCCCGCAGGCGCGCTTCGACGCCGCCCTGTTCGCCAATCGCGGCACGCGGCTGCGCGACTACCTGGCCGAGGTGGAGAAGAATTTCGCCCAGCTGCAAAGCGCCGCCAACGACAACCGCACCAGCCAGGTGGCCTTTCTGGCCGAAAAACTGGTGGCTCAGATCGCCGCCCTGCAGCGCGAGCTGGCGACCCAGGCGCTGCGGCGCAAGAACCAGCCGAAAGAAGCCCCCGAGGCCGATCTGTACCACAAGCTGGCCGAACATCAGGACTACGAACGCCGGCTGATCGCCATGATTCAGGATCGGGAAAGCCTGCTCGGCCGCCAAACCACGCTGGCGGCGCAGCAAAAACTGCAGCACGAGCTGGCGGCGCTGGAGGGGCGGCTGATGCGCTGTCGTCAGGCGTTGGCGCGCATCGAGCGCAATATCGAGCGCAAAGAAAACGGTTTTTGAAGATTTATCACAATATTTTAATGATTATTCCCGGTTGCGCGCCGGGTTCACTATACTCTGCCGGTACGCGAGTTATTCATCCCATTAATTAATAAGCGCAGGTGCTATGTCTCTGGAAAACGCCTCACCCGAACTGCAGCTGGCGGTAGACTTGATTTACCTGCTGGAATGCAACGAGATCGATCCGGTCACCGCACTGGCGGCGCTGGATATCGTCAAACGAGATTATCAGGAAAAGCTGCAGCGCGCCGGCGTCACCTCGCCCTATCTGCCCGCCGGACAGTAACCAGGGACAGCGCCGCTGTCCCTTTCGTCCTTCAACGTTCATCAGCCCGCCGTCTGGCCGCCGTCGTCCGGCGACAGCGTTCTTTTCACTTCCTGCACTTCGTTGCCCTGCTGGTTATGCAGATACACCTCCAGCTGGTTGAAGGCGATGTCGATGCCGTTTTCCCGGCACAAGCGGTCGATTGAGCGATTCAGTTCGTCCACCGTGTAGCTGCGATCGCGCAGTTCGCGCACATAGAGCCGCAGTTCGTGATCCAGCGTGCTGGCGCCGAAGTTGAGGAAAAACACCTGCGGTTCGGGATCGGTCATCACCCGCGGGTTGTCGTGCGCCGCCTGCAGCAGCACCTTTTTCACCTTGTCGAGATCGGAGCCGTAGGCCACGCCGACCTTGATCAGCACGCGAGTGATGGTGTCGGATAGCGACCAGTTGATCAGCCGCTCGGTGACGAACGCCTTGTTCGGAATGATCACCTCTTTGCGATCGAAGTCGGTAATGGTGGTGGCGCGAATGCGGATCTTGCTGACCGAACCGGAGAAGGTGCCGATGGTGATGGTATCGCCGATGCGGATCGGGCGTTCGAACAGAATGATCAGGCCGGAGACGAAGTTGGCGAAGATCTCCTGCAACCCGAAGCCCAGCCCGACCGTCAGACCGGCGGCCAGCCATTGCAGTTTGTCCCAGGAGACGCCGAGCGATCCCAGCGCCACCACGGCGCCCACAGCGGTAATCAGGTAAGTGAGCACGGTGGTGATGGCATAGGACGCCCCCTGCCGCAGCTGCAGCCGCGACAGCACCACCACCTCCAGCAGACCAGGCAAGTTGCGGGTGAGCACGTAGGCGACGATCACTGCGGCGATCGCCACCATCATGTTGCCCAGCGTCACCGCCTGCGCCACGCTGCTGCCCGCCACGGTGCTGGTGTAATGCCACAGCGTGATGCTGTCCAGATAAGCGATGACCGTCACCAGATCCGACCAAATGGCATAGAAGGCGCTGGCGAAGATGGCGAACAGCACCAGGGTGGTCAGGCGCAGCGACTGCTGGTTGATCTGATCGAGCGCCAGCGGCGGCTCTTCCACCACCGGTTCACCGCCTTCGGCTCCTTCTTTCGCCACGTTTTGCCGCCGCGCCAACGCGCGCCGGTAGGCCAGACGCCGCGCCGCCACGCTCAGGCCACGCAGCGCGGTCAGGTACACGATATTCCACAGGAAAAACAGATACAGGCTGTCTATCCAGCGGCTGGCCAGTCGCAGCGTGGTATAGAAGTAACCGGCGAACATCAGCCCCAGCAGGATCAGCGGCGTGGCGGCTATGGCAGTAACCACCATCAGCCGCACGGCGTGCGAGCCCTTTTCGCGCCAGCTGTCGCGACACAGCGGGAACACCAGCACCGCGAGCAGCGCCAGCGTCAGCATCACCACGATCTGGCCGATAACGTCTTCCACCAGGCGCAGCGGCGCTTTTTCGCCCAATACCGACCAGAAGATCAGCGGCTGCAGCGCCAATCCCAGCCGCAGCGTCTGCCGGCGGTAATGCGCGCACAGATTGGCGCCGAAGTTGAAATGCCGCTCGGCAATGCCGCCCGGTTTCAGCATGCGATAGCTGAAGCCGAACACCAGCCACGACAGCGCCAGCTGCTGCGACAATGCCCAGATAAAGTCGCTGATGCCGAAATCGGCGCGATACATCCAGAAACCGACGCCGAGCAGCAGCGCGGCGCCGGGCAATACCTTCAGCAAGGTCAGCGCGATAGCCTTCGGCGTATGCAGTTGGCCGTCGCGCTTCAGTTGCCCCACATCGCTGGCCAGCTTTTGTAAATGGCCGTCGATCAGCCGGTAGCGCCAGCGCAATACCCCGATCGCCAACAGCATCGGGATCAGGAACACCAGCGCATTCAACCCGCCCTGCACCAGCTTGCCGCCGTCGAATTTGATATCTAGCCCGGCAAGCTGATCGCGCACCGCCTCTGGCATCGCCTTCAGCCACGCCAGATCGACCGGCTTGTTGCTGTTGACCCAGAAGATCTGCTGGGTCAGCGTATCCTGCAACGAACCGTAGACGCTGGTGAGCTGCTGCTGATTGATCTGCAGGTTGATCGACAGCGACAGCTGGTTGCTGAGCTGTTTGTTCAGCTGATCCAACAGCTCGCGGCGCATGTCGACGATCTCGTTCAACGCGTCGATCACTTCCGGGCCGGCCTTTTCCTTGCTTTCGGCCACCAGCTGGTTGATGTAATCCTCCCCCTTGAACAGATCGTCGCGTTGCTGATTGATATCGAACTGCTCCAGCCGCAAATCGGCGATGCGCGTGTCCATATCCGCCAACAGCGTGCCCTGCGGCAGGCTCTGCTGCTGCTGATACAGGATGCGCGACAGCACCAGGCTGCCCTTCAGCACCTGGATCTGCTCTTTCAGGTTACGCTCCGCCTGCAGCCCGCGATCGAGCCAGTTTTTGACCCGAATATTCTGCTGGAACAGGGTGTTGCTCTCTTCGGTGGCGGCAATCAGCCGCTGGCTCAGCTGGCGGTTGACGTCCAGCTGCTTGCTGACCAGCTGATCGTGCTGGATATCGGTGGCGTCTTCCGGGTTCTGCGCCTCTTTGGCGGTCTTTTCAGACAGCGTCAACCGCTTGCTGTTGACGATCTCCTGCAGCAACTGCACTGACTTATCCAGCGCGTCGATATGCGCCGTGGTGTAGTCGCGCTGCTTTTGCAGCAGATCCTGCAGCGTGGTATTGGCTTCCAGGCTCTTGCGCTGCAGCTCCAGCTGCGCATTGAGCAGCGCCTGCTCGGTGCTCAGCATCACCTGTTGACTGTTGCGCAGCGAATCTTGCCCCGGCGTCTGGCCGCTGAGCTGGCTGCGGATCTCCTGCAGGCGCTGCGAGGCGGCGTACATGGTGCTTTGTACCCGCTCGGGCTGGGTTTGCAGCGACACCAGTTGGCTGTTGTAGGTGGAGAGGCTCTCCTGCGCGCTTTGCAGCTCGTCGAGCGTTTGATACAGCCGGCTTTCCAACTGGCGCAGCGACAACGGCAACAGCGCAGCGCGCGCCGCCGCATTGTCCACCGGCTGCTTCAGCGCATCCAGTTCGGCAGTGACCTGATTGAGCTTCGCCGGCGCCTGCTGCACCTGCTGTTTAAGCTGCGCGGCGTCTTGCCGGTTGCGCTCGAGGGCGTCCAGCAGCTCCAGCGTGCGGGTTAAATCCTGTTGGGACAGCTTTTCGACCGGCGTCAGGGCTTTTTGCTTGCTCAGCGTTTCCAGCTGGCTTTGCACTTCGCTGCGCTGCGGCAGATCGCCGTTCAGCGCCGCCTGTGTCGGCAAGCTCAGCGCGCAAATCAGGAAAAGAAGTGTCGCGGCGGCGATGCGCCGCCGGCATGCGCCGACAAACGAGCGCGGCGCCAGAGAGGGCAGAGTCAACCAGCGATGCATGATTTAGCTTCGGAATCGGTTAAGAAGCCTGAAGATTATCACGACAGCCGGCAGGCAACGAACAACAAAAGCGTTGCCGGTGATGTCCCATTGTCGCGAAATCAGAAAGTCAGCACTTTCTCCGCCGCCAGCGTCCACTGCGCCAGCTCGACCAGCGTGCCGATCGCCACGCCGTCCGCCAGCGGCAAGCGGCTGACGCCGCGCGCGTCGGCGCAGGTCTTGCACAGCTTGACCGGCACCTGCTGCGCGGTGAGGATTTCCAGCATCTGCTGCAGGTGGTACCCCTCGTGCGGCTGCTGCCCGGCCAACCCGGCCACCACCGCATCGGACATCAGAAACAGCCGCAGATCGAGACTGCTCTGCTGCTCTTTCATGGCGATGGCCAACCGCAGCGCATTGAACAAGGATTCGTGGCCATAGGCGGCGCCATTGGCGATGAGAACGACTGATGACATGAAATCTCTCCTTATAAAGGCAGGGAGCCGGCGTTGGGCGGTGCTGCCGTCGGCATATCGGATCTGAGGCGCAAGGTGGGGCAAAACTGCAGCATCTCCAAAAACGCATCCACCAGCGCTTCGGCTTCGGCCCGCAAATCGAAACTTTCCGGCATAAACAGCCAGTTTTCCAGCAGGCCGGTGATATAACCGCGCAGGATGATCGCCGCGCGACGAGTGTGCAGATCGGCCGGCAATTGCCCGTGGTGAATGCAGTTGTACAGCACCGCTTCGATGCGTTCGTAACCGGCGAGGTACAGCACCTTGCGCGAATCCAGCAGCGGCATCATTTCACCGACAAACTCGCATTTGTGGAATATAATTTCCATCAACGCCCGCCTGCGGCCGTCTTCAACCGTAGACGTCAGAACGTAAATCAGAATTTCCCGGATAACCCGCAGTGGATTATCGGGAAACTTTGCCTGATACTCTGTTTCGAGCTGGTCAATTTTCGGCTCGGTAGATTCCCAAACTTCATTAAACAGGTCTACCTTATTCTTGAAGTGCCAGTAAATGGCTCCACGCGTAACCCCAGCAGCGGTGGCAATATCTGTCAGTGACGTTGCAGCAACGCCACGTTCAGAGAACTCTCTCACCGCAGCATCGAGGATTTGCTGTCGGGTTTCTTGCGCCTGCTGTTTGGTTTTTCGTGCCATGGCATTGTTATTTAGGGGGAGTGTGATTTACATACATTCGCGAATGTATGTACCATAGCACGCACATATAATTAACGCAGCAATGGGTTTTAAAGCTTGTGATCCATTGATCATTTTGAAATCGGACACTTGAGGTTTTTCTATGAACAAAAACAGAGGGTTAACGCCTCTGGCGGCCGTTCTGATGCTTTCAGGCAGCTTAGTGCTAACAGGATGTAACGATAAAGAAACCCAACAGCAAGGTGCCCAACAACAGGCACCTGAAGTGGGCGTAGTCACCTTGAAGGCCGAGCCTCTCAACATCACTACCGATCTTCCTGGCCGCACCGCTGCGTATCGTATCGCCGAAGTTCGCCCTCAGGTCAGCGGCATCATCCTGAAGCGTAACTTCGTTGAAGGCAGTGATATCAAGGCCGGGACGTCTCTGTACCAAATCGATCCCGCGACCTATCAGGCCAGCTACGACAGCGCGAAAGGCGATTTGGCCAAAGCGCAGGCCAGCGCTTCCATCGCGCGCGTGACGGTAAACCGCTACAAGCCATTGCTGGGTACCAGCTATATCAGTAAGCAGGACTACGACAACGCCGTCTCCACGCTGCAGCAAGCGGATGCCGCCGTGGTGGCCGCCAAGGCCGCCGTCGAAACCGCGCGCATTAATCTGGCGTACACCAAAGTGACCTCCCCGATCTCCGGCCGCATCGGCAAATCCGCCGTGACCGAAGGCGCGCTGGTCAGCAACGGCCAGGCGACCGCCCTGTCCACCGTGCAGCAGTTGGATCCGATGTATGTCGACGTCACCCAGTCGAGCACCGACTTCCTGCGCCTGAAGCAAGAACTGGCCAGCGGCGCGCTGAAGCAGGAAAACGGCAAGGCCAAGGTGAAACTGATGCTGGAAAACGGCACCGAATATGCGCAGGAAGGCACGCTGGAATTCTCTGACGTCACCGTCGATGAGACCACCGGCTCCATTACCATTCGCGCCCTGTTCCCTAACCCGAACGATACGCTGTTGCCTGGCATGTTCGTGCGCGCCCGTCTGGACGAAGGCGTACGCAGCGATGCGTTGCTGGTGCCTCAACAGGGCGTCACCCGCAACCCGCGCGGCGACGCGACGGCGTTGGTGGTAGGGGCAGACAACAAAGTTGAGCTGCGCACGTTGAAGGCGGACCAGGCGATTGGCGACAAATGGCTGGTTACCGATGGCCTGAAAGCCGGCGATCGCGTGATCGTCTCCGGCCTGATGAAAGTGCATCCGGGCGCGCAGGTAAAAGTGCAGGAAGTTGACACTCAGGCGCAAAAACAGCCGCAGTCTGAAGCGCAGAAGTCATAAAAAGGAGCCTGTAATACATGGCTAAGTTCTTTATAGACCGCCCAATTTTCGCCTGGGTAATCGCCATCATCGTCATGTTGGCGGGGGTGCTTGCAATAATGAAACTGCCCATCGCGCAGTATCCCACTATTGCACCGCCGGCGGTGAGTATTTCCGCCAACTACCCGGGCGCAGATGCCAAAACGGTGCAGGATACCGTCACACAGATTATCGAACAGAACATGAACGGTATCGATAACCTGATGTACATGTCCTCCACCAGTGATTCCTCTGGTAGCGTCACCATTACCCTGACGTTTGAATCCGGCACCGATCCTGACATCGCGCAGGTTCAGGTTCAGAACAAACTGTCGTTGGCCACCCCGCTGCTGCCGCAAGAAGTTCAGCAACAGGGCCTGAAAGTAGAAAAATCCAGCAGCAGCTTCCTGATGGTGGCCGGCTTCGTTTCCGACGATCCGAACATGACGCAGGACGATATTGCGGACTACGTGGCGTCCAACATCAAGGATCCGATCAGCCGTTCGTCCGGCGTGGGTGAAGTGCAGCTGTTCGGTGCCCAGTACGCGATGCGTATCTGGCTGGATCCGAACAAGCTGAACAACTACCAGCTGACGACCACGGACGTGACCTCCGCCATCACCGAGCAGAACAACCAGATCGCCGCTGGCCAGCTGGGCGGCCTGCCGCCGGTGCCGGGGCAGCAGTTGAACGCCTCGATCATCGCGCAGACCCGTCTGACTTCGCCGGAAGAGTTCGGCAAGATCCTGCTGAAGGTGAATACCGACGGTTCCCAGGTGCGCCTGCGCGACGTCGCTCACATCGAGCGCGGCGCGGAAAGCTATGCCGTTACCGCACGTTATAACGGCAAGCCTGCCGCCGGCCTGGGTATCAAACTGGCAACCGGCGCCAACGCCTTGAACACCGCCAAAGGTGTGAAAGACGAGCTGGCCAAGATGGCGCCATTCTTCCCGCAAGGGATGAAAGTGGTTTATCCGTACGACACCACCCCGTTCGTTAAAATCTCCATCAACGAAGTGGTGAAAACGCTGATCGAAGCCATCATCCTGGTGTTCCTGGTGATGTATCTGTTCCTGCAGAACTTCCGCGCGACGCTGATCCCAACCATCGCGGTGCCGGTAGTACTGTTGGGGACCTTTGCGATACTCGCGGCGTTCGGCTTCTCGATAAACACCCTGACGATGTTCGGCATGGTGTTGGCGATCGGCCTGCTGGTAGATGACGCCATCGTGGTGGTGGAAAACGTCGAGCGCGTCATGTCCGAAGAGGGGCTGCCGCCGAAAGAAGCCACCCGTAAATCGATGGGCCAGATCCAGGGCGCGCTGGTGGGCATCGCCATGGTGCTGTCAGCGGTATTCGTGCCGATGGCGTTCTTTGGCGGCTCAACCGGCGCCATCTATCGCCAGTTCTCGATCACCATCGTGTCCGCGATGGCGCTGTCGGTGCTGGTGGCCTTGATCCTGACGCCGGCGCTGTGCGCCACCATGCTCAAACCGATCCCGAAAGGCGATCACGGGGTTAAAACAGGCTTCTTCGGCTGGTTTAACCGCATGTTCGAGAAAAGCACGCATCACTATACCGACAGCGTGGGCAACATCCTGCGCAGCACCGGCCGCTATCTGATCATCTACCTGCTGATCGTGGTTGGCATGGGCCTGCTGTTCCTGCGCCTGCCTTCCTCGTTCCTGCCGGACGAAGATCAGGGCATCCTGTTGACCATGGTGCAGTTGCCTGCCGGCGCCACCGAGTCCCGCACCAACAAAGTGCTGGAAGAAGTCTCTGACTACTTCCTGAACAAGGAAAAGGACAACGTGGTTTCGGTGTTTACCGTCGCGGGCTTCGGCTTCAACGGTAACGGCCAGAACAACGGCCTGGCATTCGTCAGCCTGAAAGACTGGGGCGAGCGGCCGGGGGCCGGGAACAAGGTAGAAGCGATCGCCGGTCGCGCCATGGGCGCCTTCTCGCAGATTAAAGAAGGCCTGGTGTTCCCGTTCAACCTGCCGGCGATTATCGAACTCGGTACCGCAACCGGCTTCGACTTCGAGCTGATTGACCAGGGCGGCCTGGGGCACGAAAAACTGACCGAAGCGCGTAACCAGCTGTTGGGCATGGTTGCTCAGCATCCGGATGTGCTGGTGGGCGTGCGCCCGAACGGCCTGGAAGATACGCCGCAGTTCAAACTGATCGTCGATCAGGAGAAAGCCAAGGCGTTGGGCGTGAGCATCACCACCATTAACAGCACGCTGAGCACCGCGCTGGGTGGCTCGTACGTCAACGACTTCATCGACCGCGGTCGTGTGAAGAAGGTGTACGTACAGGCCGAAGCGCCGTTCCGCATGCTGCCGGAAGACATCAACAAGTGGTATGTGCGCGGTACTAGCGGCCAGATGGTGCCATTCTCCGCCTTCTCTTCGGCGAAATGGGAATACGGCTCACCGCGTCTGGAACGCTATAACGGCTTGCCGTCGATGGAAATTCTGGGCCAGGCCGCACCGGGCAAGAGTACCGGTGAAGCGATGAACCTGATGGAGCAACTGGCGTCCAAACTGCCAAGCGGCATCGGTTACGACTGGACCGGCATGTCCTATCAGGAACGTCTGTCGGGCAACCAGGCGCCGGCGCTGTACGCCATCTCGATTCTGGTGGTGTTCTTGTGTCTGGCGGCGCTGTATGAAAGCTGGTCCGTGCCGTTCTCGGTCATGCTGGTATTGCCGCTGGGGGTTATCGGTGCGTTGTTGGCCGCGACGATGCGCGGCATGAACAACGACGTGTACTTCCAGGTAGGGTTGCTGACCACCATTGGTCTATCGGCGAAGAACGCCATCCTGATCGTGGAATTCGCCAAAGACCTGATGGAAAAAGAAGGCAAAGGCCTGATCGAGGCGACATTGGAAGCAGTGCGTATGCGTCTGCGTCCAATCCTGATGACGTCCCTGGCCTTCATCCTCGGGGTTCTGCCGCTGGTTATCAGCAGCGGCGCAGGCTCCGGCGCACAGAACGCGGTAGGTACCGGCGTAATGGGCGGGATGATCACCGCGACCGTATTGGCGATCTTCTTCGTACCGGTGTTCTTCGTGGTGGTTCGCCGCCGCTTCAGCAAGAAGAACGAAGACCTGGAACACAGCCACCCGGTAGAGCACCACTGATCGCTCAGTGATGTGAGCTCCACCCGATAATCGAAAAGGCCGCGCATGCGGCCTTTTTCTTTTGCTTCAGTTGCTTAATGCAAACCGTTCTCATTAATTCGCTCGTGAGTGCAATTTACGCTTGATCATGATGCCAGGTCGGCGCATAATTATTGTTATAGTATAACATTACACGAGAGAGCCATTATGAAACCCGGCATCCATCCCGATTATCGCACCGTGGTGTTCCACGACGTCAGCGCCAATGCCTACTTCAAAGTGGGATCGACCATCAAAACCGATCGCACTATCGAACTGGACGGCGAAAGCTGGCCGTATGTCACCCTCGACGTCTCTTCCGCTTCGCATCCGTATTACACCGGTAAGCAGAAAGACTATTCCAAAGAAGGCAGCACGGCGCGCTTCCAGCAGCGCTTTGGCCGCTTTATCGGCAATAAGTAACAAGGAAACCCCATGCAGGTATTGAGTTCATTGCGTTCGGCGAAAAATCGCCATCCGGATTGCAAAGTCGTGCGTCGTCGTGGCCGCATCTATGTGATCTGTAAAAGCAATCCGCGATTCAAAGCGGTACAGGGACGTAAGAAAAAGCGTTAACTCCCAAGTGTCATCTGTCGCAAAGCCCCGTTGCTGCTCAACGGGGCTTTTTTTATGGCGAGAAAGTGCCTGCAAGCTGTCCCCCACCCGCGGGCGGGGGGGCAGAGATTACTTCATGCTGCTCAGCAACGTGTCGACATTGTGTTTGAACGCCTGCTCATAGGTGGCCGCCGGACCACCGGCGCGGGAGAGCGCTTCAGGGTACAGCTCGCCGCCCGCCTTGGCGCCGGTGGCGGCGGCAATCTGCTTCACCAGCCGCGGATCGGTCTGGTTTTCGATAAAGTAAGCGTTAACCTTCTCCTGTTTAATCTGCTTAATCAGGCTCGCCACGTCGCTGGCGCTGGCTTCCGCTTCGGTGGAAAATCCGACCGGGGCGAGGAAGGTGACGCCATACTCTTGTCCAAAGTAGCCAAAGGCATCATGGCTGGTCAGCACCTTGCGTTTCTGTGGTGGCACTGCGGCGAACTGGGTTTTGGCCCACAGATCCAGCTTTTGCAGCTGCTGAATGTAGTCGGCGCCACGCTGGCGAAAATAGTTGGCATCCTCAGGATCGGCGGCGATCAGGGCGTTCATAACGTTGGTGGCGTACTGCACGCCGTTTTTCATGCTGTTCCAGGCGTGAGGATCGGTAATCGGTTTGCCATCCTCTTCCATCTGGCGGGTGTTGATGCCCTGTGAAGCGGTGATCACCTGCCCTTTATAACCCGAAGCATTGACCAGGCGATCGATCCACCCTTCCAGCCCCAGGCCGCTGACGAATACCACATCAGCCTGAGCCAGCTTCTTGCCGTCCTGTGGTGAAGGCTCGAAACTGTGCGGATCGCCATCCGGCCCCACCAGCGTGCTGACCTTGACGTGATCGCCGCCCACCTGCTTGACGATATCTCCGAGAATGGAAAAGCTGGCGACGGCGTCGACGGTCTTCGCCATCGCCAATGGGCTGGCCAGCAGAGCAGCTACCGCCAGCGATATAGGTAAACGTTTCATATTTTCTCCTTGCAAATGGCACTTCTCAACGGCGCGCAAAGGCGTAAATGCCTCCGCGCGTTCCAAACAGGATCGAGACAAAAAAGAGGATGCTGGCGCTGAGCACGATCGCCGGGCCGGCGGGAAGCGAAGCGTGATAGGACCACACCAGCCCAATCAGACTGGAAAGCGCGCCGATGCCCATCGCCGTCGCCAGCGTCTGCGGCAGATTGCGCGCCCAGAAGCGCGCGCTGGCGGCGGGCAACATCATTAACCCAACCGACATCAGGGTGCCGAGGATCTGGAATCCCGCCACCAGATTGACCACCACCAGCGCCAAAAACAGGCCGTGGATCAGCGCCAACCGGCGCGGCGCGTTAACCCGCAGGAAAGTGACGTCGAAGGATTCGATAACCAGCGCGCGGTACAGCGCCGCCAGCGCCAGCAGCGAAACCGAGGCGATAGCACCGACCATCAGCATCGCCTGCGCATCCACCGCCAGGATCGAACCGAACAACACGTGCAGCAGATCCACGCTGGAACCACGCAACGAGACCAGCGTGACCCCCAGCGCCAGTGAGCCCAGATAGAATCCGGCGAAGCTGGCGTCCTCTTTCAGCGGCGTGCGGCGGCTCACCAGGCCGGACAGCATCGCTACCGCCAGCCCGGCGATAAAGCCACCCACGCCCATCGCCACCAGCGACATGCCGGACATCAGATAGCCGATCGCCGCGCCGGGCAACACCGCGTGGGACAATGCATCCCCTACCAGACTCATGCGGCGCAGCAGCAGAAACACGCCCAGCGGGGCGGCGCTGAGCGACAACGCCAGGCACGCCATGAGCGCGCGACGCATAAAACCGAAAGAGAGGAAAGGATCGATAAGCGCATGCCACAGCATCATGGCACCACCGCCCGCAGATCCGGCTGCCGTTCGGCGGCGTGATACCTCGGCACCTGCTCCAGCACCCGCTCGGCCGCGCCCCAGTGGCAAGCCTGCGGCGTCAGCAACAGCGCCTGCGGAAAATGCTCGGCAACCATCGACATATCGTGCAGCACGGCGATCACCGTTCTCCCCTGCCGGTGCAGCTGCGCAATCACCTGCAGCAAAATTTGCGTGGTGGCGCTGTCGATGCCGGTAAAAGGTTCATCCAGCAGGATCAGCGGCGCCTGTTGGACCAGCAGGCGCGCAAACAATACCCGCTGCAGCTGGCCGCCGGAGAGCTCGCCCACCGGGCTGTGCGCCAGCACACTCATGCCGACGCTCGCCAGCGCCTCATTAACCTGGCTCGCCGCATGCTGGTTCATACCGCCGAACATGCCGCTTTGCGGCCAACATCCCATCGCCACCAGATCGCTTACCGCGATCGGGAACTGCCGATCCAGCTCCGCCTGCTGCGGTAAGTAAGCTCTGCGCGGCGGCTTTCCGCCACTGAAATTCAGGCTGCCGCCCATCGGCGGCAACAAACCGGCGAGCGTTTTCAGCAATGTCGATTTTCCGGCCCCATTGACGCCCACCACCGCGGTTAACGAGCCTGCGGTAAACTGCCCGCTCAGCGGCGGGAAAAGCGGCGTGGCGCCATAGCCTAGCATCAGCTGACGCAGGATGATCATGGCAGCGATACCGCCCAAAAGATGCCGAGCCACAGCAGAGCCAGCAGCACAACGGCCCCCGCACAACGCGTGGCGGCGGAGGTGGTGAACAACGAATTCAGTGACGACGCGGCGCCATGTCGTGAAGTGGGAATCAATGTGATGACCAAAATGATGGGTAGAAGTTATAATATAACATCACAACAACTGCCGTAGCTCAAGCTATGGCGCGACAATAATGCAACGGAACGTAACAATCCCTCGCACAGCGGATCTCCCCCCGCCCCCTTACAAAACCCAGGGATATTTCCATTCGGTTGGAATGTTGGCGTAAGGTAAAGAACAGCGGTAAATCGAAAAATTTACCGACGAGGGCGGAAAAGGAGTAAGATAAGCAGATAACATTGTTGTTGGCCGAGATTAATGCTTGTTACCCTTGCCTGTAACCTGGACGTCAACGCACTTTCTGTTAAAAAATTAAAGAAAGTGGTTCATGACAATATTGCGGAGTTAGTGCCGGCGCTGACCAGCGGACTCAGCTTTTATTCTGAAAGCGCACGCTATGCCGAAGATTCATTAGAAATACTTGATATAGTGCAGCAAGGTGACAGCGATTATTCAATGAGTTATCGTTATAAGTGGGGCATTTTTAATGCCTGCCTGGATATCAACAGCGAAGATATCATCAACGACAGCGTCCGGTTTCGAGTGACGGCGCGGGGTTTAATCTTCGACATCATTGATAACTCACGCCCATCAACTGCGGATGAATTGTAAGTTTAAGTAATAACTACAGGCCAAACGCGAAAAAATGATTTATATTCATTTTACGGGAAGTTTATTTAACCACCGTTAAGCTGCCTCCGTTCATGATGTAAATCAGCTTACTCACATAGTGTTATCACACCGCAATTAAGACTTACGGAGGGGATGATATGGATGAGTATTCGCCTAAGCGACACGACATTGCTCAGCTCAAATTCTTGTGCGAAAATTTGTATGATGAAGGTATCGCTACCCTGGGAGACAGTCATCATGGGTGGGTCAACGATCCGACGTCCTCCGTCAACCTGCAGCTTAATGAGTTGATCGAACATATCGCTTCGTTTGTGATGAGTTATAAAATTAAATACATGGACGAATCTGACCTGTCGGAGTTAGTCGAAGAATATCTCGACGATACCTATACGCTGTTCAGCAGCTATGGTATCAATGATTCCGACCTGCGCCGCTGGCAAAAAACCAAGGCGAGATTATTCAGAATGTTCTCAGGAGAGGACATCTGTACGACAATGAAAACTTAGGGGATAATTATTCCCAAGCTATTTTACGGTTATTAAACTAAAGGCCACCATGACTAAAACCGACTATCTGATGCGTTTACGTAAATGCACCACGATTGATACTCTCGAACGTGTTATTGAGAAAAATAAGTACGAGCTTTCCGATGATGAACTGGAGCTGTTTTACTCAGCGGCAGATCATCGTCTGGCAGAGCTCACCATGAACAAACTGTATGACAAAATCCCCACCTCCGTTTGGAAATATGTCAGATAATCAGCCCCCAACGCGTTGAGCCGATGCTTTTATCGGCTTCAATGTTCAAGTTGAATACGTACTTTTCCTATTGACAGTAAAACTTCACTTGCGTTCCCTCTTCCGATAATAATATTGCGCGGAAACAATTTTCTTTTTTAATCGAGACAGGTTATCTCATCGCCCGCCTCACTGTGCCCGCTCCCCAGAACCGCTAATTCATTATCCAAAAGAATTGAAGGCGGGAAGAAAAGAAATGCGTGTCGCTCTGCCTGATGACAGAAATGGATAATAGATACGTGGAGGAGAGGTGGCAAAAGCGCGGATTGGCGAAGCCCAAATGGGTGGGGACCCTGCCAGCTACATCCCGGCACACACGTCACCTGCTGCGGCTGCTTCCTTCCGGACCTGACCGAGTTCACAAGTTAGTGTTGCGGGAGAACCAACAGGGCCCCCATTGACGGCTTCTGTACTCCGAAGCGGTGGGCATTATCGGCGATGCCCCACCAAATAGCAAGCCAACCGGGGCCAACCGCTGTTTTCTTGCCCACCTGCATTGTGGCACACTCTTCGCCTGGATTTTGATTCGCGCAGGAACAGCAATATGCAACCAGAAGACGCCTCTTTCAGCCAGCGGGTTTTCCATATCGTGGCCGCCATTCCTTACGGCAAAGTCACCACTTACGGTGAAGTCGCCCGGCTGGCCGGCTCGCCGCGCGCCGCGCGTCAGGTTGGCGGCGTGCTGCGGCGTTTGCCGGAAGGCAGCACGCTGCCCTGGCACCGGGTGATCAACCGCCACGGACAGATCTCGCAGCAGGGGGAGGATTTTCAACGGCAACGGCAGGCACTGCTAGCGGAGGGGATAATTTTCGGCCCGCACAGCACGGTCGATTTCGAACGCTACGGCTGGCGCTGGTAAAACAAAACAGCCTTTGGCCGAAGCGCAAAGGCTGTTGATTTCATCTTGCTGTACCGCAGTAAGTTTACTGCATGGCGGTTGGCGCAGCCTGCATCGGCACGCCCTGCACCGGAACCAGCAGCAGATCGGCGCGGGTGCCGTTGCGGTTAACCACTTCCTGGATGGTGTCGGTAATGAACATCAGGCGCCCGTTGACCGTCACCGCTGCGCTCAGAATGATGCGCGCATTCGGTTGGATGTCGGACGGGTTGTACGGCAGCGTAAAGCTGAATGGCGCCTGCTGTCCTTCAGTACGCACCGCGCGCTGTGCAATCACTTTGGACGGCGCATCTGCCAGCGAAGCGTCAGAGAGGGTGACCGTCAGTACGGCGTCCGGCGGCAGCGCAATGCGCTGACGTATATTAACCGAACCTGTCACCGCCGGGCCCTGAATCTGCGTTTGCGCAGCCGCCGGGTTACCGGCCGTCTGTGTAGGCACATCGGCACTCTTTTGCGCGCATCCTGCCAGCGTGATCGTCAGTGCCGCGGCACCGCCTACGATTTGCCAGAGTTTCATGGATCGGTCTCCTTTTTTATTATCAACATGTTGGTGGCTTTCACCACCTCACCTATTAAACCTAGCACAAAACACTGATAAATCCACTTTACCCCGCCTATTAATCACTTAAACAGCCCAAGGCGTCCATGATTAAGAGCATTCTCATCGGCCCCTTAACGCAAAATGTTGACGCCGCGCCGTGATATTCCGCACACTGCGCAAAATGATTATTAGAAAGGTAACAACTTTATGAGCCAGGCATTGCAAAACCTCCTCGATCTGCTGGATCTGGAGAAAATCGAAGAAGGGTTGTTCCGCGGTCAGAGTGAAGATCTGGGGCTGCGCCAGGTGTTCGGCGGGCAGGTGGTCGGCCAGGCGTTGTACGCCGCCAAACAGACGGTGCCGGACGAACGCAGCGTGCATTCGTTCCACAGTTACTTCCTGCGCCCGGGCGACAGCAGCAAGCCTATCGTTTACGACGTGGAAACCCTGCGCGACGGCAACAGCTTCAGCGCCCGTCGCGTCAGCGCCATCCAGCACGGCAAACCTATCTTCTATATGACCGCCTCCTTCCAGAGCCCGGAAGAAGGTTTCGAGCACCAGAACCAGATGCCGGACGTGCCGCCGCCGGAAGGGCTGCTGTCTGAGTCAGAGATCGCCCAGAAGCTGGCGCATATGCTGCCGGAAAAAGTGCGCGAAAAATTTATCGGCCAGAAGCCGATCGAAATGCGCCCGGTGAAATTCCATAACCCGCTGAAAGGCAGCGTGGAAGAACCGCATCGCTACGTGTGGTTCCGCGCCAACGGCAGCATGCCGGACGATCAGCGCATCCACCAATATCTGCTGGGCTACGCGTCGGACTTTAACTTCCTGCCGACGGCGCTGCAGCCGCACGGCGTCGGCTTCCTCGAGCCGGGCATGCAGGTGGCTACCATTGACCACTCAATGTGGTTCCACCGTCCGTTCCGCATGGATGACTGGCTGCTGTACGCGGTGGAGAGCTCCTCTGCCTCCGGCGCACGTGGCTTTGTACGCGGCCAGATTTATACCCGCGACGGCGTACTGGTCGCCACCACCGTGCAGGAAGGGGTGATTCGCCAACGCGACGCCTGATCCGAAGCATAAAGAAAGGGGCGATGTTTCCATCGCCCCTTTTGGCTTCATCATTATTTTAGTCTTTAGCGCACTGCCCTGCTTTGAGCCTTACTGGTTGTAGGCGCTCTCGCCGTGGCTGTTGACGTCCAGCCCCTCGCGTTCCTGCTCCTCCGGCACTCTCAATCCAACCATGGCGCCCGCGATCTTGAAGGCGATAAAGGCGGCGACGCTCGACCACACCAGCGTGATCAGCACGCTCACCAGTTGGATCCAGACCTGATGGCCCATCGTCACCCCTTCGGCGTAACCGGTGCCGCCCAGTGAAGAGGCGGTGAACACCCCGGTCAACAGGCAGCCGACGATGCCGCACACCCCGTGCACACCGAACACGTCGCAGGTGTCGTCCACTTTCAGCCATTTTTTCAGCGTCACGACGCCCCACAGGCCGGCGACGCCGCCCACCAGACCGATGATCAACGCCCCGCCCACGCCCACGGTGCCCGCCGCCGGCGTCACTGCTACCAGCCCGGCGATCATGCCGGAGCAGGCGCCCAGCAATGAAGGCTTGCCGCGCAGCACCCACTCGGCGAAGGTCCAGGAGAGAATGGCGCCCGCAGTGGCAACCACGGTGTTGAGGAATGCCAGAGCCGCAATGCCGTTGGCCGCGCTGGCGGAACCGGCATTGAAGCCGAACCAGCCGATATACAGGATGGACGCCCCGGTAAACACCATCGGCAGGTTGTGCGGTTTGAAGGCCTCTTTACCGAAGCCGGCGCGCTTGCCAATCAGGTAGGCGCCGATCAACCCGGCGCTGGCGGCGTTGATGTGCACCACGGTGCCACCGGCGAAGTCCAAGGCGCCGTCGGCGGCCAGGTAACCGCCGCCCCACACCATGTGCGCGATCGGCAGATAAGACAGCGTGAACCAGAGGATCGCGAAGATCAGCACCGCCGAGAAGCGAATGCGTTCGGCGAAGCCACCCACCACCAGCGCCACGGTGATACAGGCGAAGGAGGCCTGGAAGGCGACGTGGATCATTTGGCTGATGCTGCCGGTGACGCTGTCGATGCCGATGCCTTTCAGCATCGCCGTTTCGAACCCGCCGAACACCGCATTGCCCTCGCTGAACGCCAGGCTATAGCCATACAACACCCACAGCACGCAGACCAGCGCGAAGGTGACGGTGACCTGCGTCAGCATCGACAGCACGTTTTTGCCGCGCAGCAAGCCACCGTAAAACAGCGCGATGCCCGGCAGCGTCATGAACAGCACCAACGCGGTGCAGATCATCATAAAGGCGTTGTCGGCCTTATCAGCGACCGCCGGGGCGGCCAGGGCCAAAGAAGGAACCAGGGTTACCGAACTCAGGCCCAACATGGATAACAGTCTTTTCATTATCAATCCATCCCCATCACTTAACTGAGTTCGCGGTTACAGTGCCGATTCGTCGGTTTCGCCGGTGCGAATGCGGATCACACGTTGCAACTCGGCAACGAAAATTTTGCCGTCGCCGATTTTGCCTGTGTAGGCGGCTTTGCTAATCACATCAACCACTTCATCCAACTGATCGTCGGCGATGGCGATATCGATTTTGACCTTGGGCAGGAAATTGACGTTATATTCGGCGCCGCGATACAGCTCGGCGTGCCCCTTCTGGCGGCCAAAGCCCTTCACTTCGGTTACGGTCAACCCCTGAATACCCACGGAGGACAAGGCCTCGCGCACGTCCTCCAGCTTGAACGGTTTGATTACCACGGTCACCAGCTTCATATTGCCCCTCCACGAATTAAGCCCAAACTCACCCCTGGTACGCGTCATATGTAGCAAGGGCTGTGCCAAATTTTATTTTGCATGGCGATTCAGCGGATTAGCGGGCACGCGGGCGCCGCCGCGGCGCGGCGCAGTACCGATACCTTGAATGGGTTAAATAATGCGCACTGATTTGGTGCGTGTCGCGTCGAAAAAGTGCAGAAAGGGGGCGTAGCCTGGCGGAGTTGCCTGCTTGTGGTGCGTTGGGAAAAATAAGGGCCGCGATCGCGGCCCGTGGGATCAGGCGGGTTGGCTCTCCTCGCGCACCGCTTCCGCCAACTGCTCGCCCGCCAGCTGCAGCTGATACATCTGGTAGTAGCGCCCCTGCTGCGCCAGCAGCTGCTGATGGTTGCCCTGCTCCACCGCCTGGCCGCGATGCAGCACCAGAATGGAATCGGCATCGACGATGGTCGAGAGGCGGTGAGCGATCACCACCAGCGTGGTGTGCTCGCGGATCACGCGCAGCGCCCGCTGGATAGCCTGCTCGGTGCCCGAGTCGATATTGGCGGTCGCCTCGTCGAGGATCAGGATCTGCGGCGCCTGCACCAAGACCCGCGCCATCGCCAGCAGCTGTTTCTGCCCAACCGACAGGTTATTGCCCTGCTCCCCCAGTCGGGTGTGAATACCCTGCGGGAAGCCACGCACCAGATCCGCCAGCTGCACCGTTTCCAGCGCTCGCCAAACGGCGTCTTCCTCGATATTGCGCCCCAACGTGACGTTGGCCAGCACCGAATCGGCGATCACCACCGGATCCTGCTGCACCATCGCCACGCCCTGGCGCAGCGTGCGGTGCGACAAGCTGGAGATCGGGCGGCCATCGAGACGCACTTCTCCCTCGCTGACCGGGTAATAACCCATCAGCAGGTTGGCCAAGGTGCTCTTGCCGCTGCCGGTGTGCCCGACCAGCGCCACGAAGCCGCGCGACGGCACCGACAGAGAAATATGCTGCAGCACCTTTTTGTCCGCGCGGTAAGCGAAGCTCAGATCGGTGATGTCGATGCGGCCGCCGGCCAACGGACTATCGTCGGTACCGTAACTCTGCTGGCTGCGATCCATCAGTTCGAAAATGCGTTCGCCGGCCACCACCGCCTGCTGCAGGATCGACTGTTGTGACGTCAGCTCGATCAACGGTTCGTTCAAACGCCCCAGGTAGTTGATGAAGGCATAGAGTACGCCGACGCCAATCACGCCTTCACCGCTGAAGCCGAACAACATCAGCAAACCGCACAGCACCAGCGCCGAAAACAGGCTGAGCAGCGGCCGCAACAGGAAACCGTCGAGCCGCAGCGTCTGCATGCGCGCGAGATAGTGCGACTGGCTGGCGGCGCTCATGCGCTCGCCGAAGCGCACCTGCTGGCGGAATTGCTGGATCACGCCCATGCCGTTGATCACTTCGTTGAAGCCGTCGTTGATGTCCGCCAGATAACTGCGCACCCGGCGCACAATCGGCGTGCTGTAATATTGATAGATGCCCATCACCACGAACACCGCCGGGAAGATGCAGATAGCCACTAACGCCATGCGCCAGTCGAGGCTGAACATCGCCACCAGCATGGCGCCGATCAGCGCGGCGCTTTTCAGCACCGTGGAGACCACCATCACGTACAGGTCCTTGATCACTTCGGTGTCGTTGGTGACGCGCGAGATCAATTGCCCGACCGGTTGCGTGTCGAAGGCGCTGAGCGGCTGGCGTAGCGCGGCGTCCATCACGTCGGTGCGCAGCCGCTGCACCACGCCTACCGCCGCCTGATTGAACAGCAGCGCCTGGAAGTAATGCAGCGCCGCCGCCAGCAGCTCCAGCAGAATGTAGGCCGCCGCCAGCCCGCCGACGATCATCAGCGGCAGTTGCCCTTTGGCGACGTAATTATCGATAAAATAGCTCACCAGGATCGGCCCGGCGACTTCCGCCGCCGCCGCCACCCACAGCATCAGCACCGCCACCCCCAACGGTTTGCGGTACGGCGAACCGTAGGCCAGCAGGCGCTTCAGCGTCGGCCACAGCTTTTGCACTTTATTCATCGGCCAACGCCTCCTCGCCGTTTTCCGGCGCTTCGTCCAGCGCCGCTTCCAGCTGCTGATAGCGGTACATATCGCGATACCAGCCCGGCTGTGCCGCCAGCGCTGCCGGATCGCCGCGCTGCGCCACGCCGCCGTGCTGCATCACCAGGATTTCGCTGGCCTCGGTTAATGCCGACAGCCGGTGTGCGCTGATGATCACCGTGCGATCTTGCCCCCAGCTGCGCAGGTTGTGCAGGATCTGGTGTTCGGTACGGCCATCCACCGCCGATAGCGCATCGTCGAGGATCAGGATCTCCGCATCCAGCAGCAGCGCGCGCGCGATGGAGATGCGCTGTTTCTGCCCGCCCGACAGCATCACGCCGCGTTCGCCCACCTCGGTGTCATAGCCCTGCGGCAGCCGCAGAATGTCCTCATGGACGCTGGCCAGCCGCGCCGCCTGTTCAATCTGCGCCTGCGTCGCCCCCGGCTGGCCCAGCGCGATGTTGTTCGCCACGGTATCGGAGAACAGGAACGGCGTTTGGCTCACCACCGACAGCCGCGAACGCCAGTCGTCGAGTTTGACCTGCGGCAACGGCAGGCCGTGATAGCGGATCTGCCCTTGATCGACGTCGAACTGGCGCTGGATCAGCGACAGCAGCGTCGATTTGCCGGCCCCGGTCGGCCCGCACAGCCCCAGCATTTGCCCTGGTTTCAGCGTCAGCGCCACATCGTGCAGCGCCGGATGCGGGTTTTCCGGGTAGTGGAACGCGCGGATATCCACCTCCAGCACGCCGCGCCCGGCCGGCAACGCCTGCGGGCCATCCTGCACCGCCGGCGCCTCGTCGAGCAGGCTGCGGATGCGGCTGTAGGCCGCGCTGCCGCGCTCGACGATATTGAACATCCAGGCCAGCGCCAGCATTGGCCAGATCATCAGGCCGAGGTACATCACAAAGCTGGTCAGTTGCCCGAGCGTCAGCGAACCGTTCACTACCATCCAGCTGCCGCCGCCGATAGCCAACAGGTTAGAGGCGCCGATGGCGATATAAATGGTCGGATCGAAGCGCGCATCCACCCGCGCCACGTGCATGTTCTTGGCCCCGGTCTGCGCCGCGACGTCGGCGAAACGGTTGGATTGGTGATCTTCCAGCCCGAAGGCCTTGATCATGCGGATGCTGGTCATGCTTTCCTGCGCCTGATCGTTCAGGCTGGAAAACGCCGCCTGCGCCGATTTAAAGCGCTGGTGCAGCTGGTCGCCGTAATATTTGATGGCGATCGCCATCAGCGGCATCGGGATTAACGCCAACACCGTCAGCTGCCAGCTGATTTGGGTGCTCATCACCACCAGCACCACCACCCCCATCACCAGCGAATCCACCAACGTCAGCACGCCTTCACCGGCGGCGAACACCACGCGATCCACATCGTTGGTGGCGCGCGCCATCAGGTCGCCGGTGCGATGGCGCAGGTAGAACGCCGGGTTTTGTCGGCTGAGCTGGCGGTAAAAGTTTTCGCGCAGTTCGACCGCCAGCTGGTAGGAAGCGCCGAACAGCAGCACCCGCCACACATAGCGCAGCAGGTAAACGACTATCGCGGTGCCGATCATCAGCCCGAGCCAGGCCAACAGCACGCCGGTGGACATCTGTTTTTCGGTGACGCCATCCACGATGATGCCGACCAGCTTAGGCGGCAACAGTTGCAGGATGGCGATGACGATCAGCAGCACCACCGCCCCGAGGTAGCGGCGCCACTCCCGGCGGAAGTACCAGCCGATTTGTGCAAATAATCTCACGCAGTTTGATTCCAGGATTTTATGGGATTTGTCTCTTTTTCTGCTTCAGCAGAGCAGGATACCACCGTTGAGCCGCCCGTCCGGTTAACTTTTCACTCCGGCACCGGCAGCGCAGTGGTGTATTTGATTTTTTCCATGGCAAAGCTCGAGGTGACGTCAATAAGGCCCGGTACGCCGTTCACCAGGCGCTTATAAAAGCCGTCGTAGCTTTTCATGTCCGCCACTTCGACCTGCATAAGGTAGTCGTACTCCCCCGCCATCCGGTAGAACGCCAGCACCTCGGGCATCTGGCTGGTCAGCTGCACAAACGCCTGATACCACTCGCTGCTGTGCTGCTGGGTCTTGATCAACACGAACGCCGTCAGCCCCAGCCCGAGCTTTTCGTTATCCAGCAAGGCCACCCGGCCGCGGATATAGCCTTCGTCTTCCAGACGCTTCAGGCGCTTCCAGCATGGCGTAGAGGTCAAATTAACCGCATCGGCCAGCGCCTGCAGCGACTGGGTGCAATCTTGCTGCAGCATGCACAGCAGCTTACGGTCTGTTTTATCTAACATAGCGGCCACCCGGAGAAAAATTTTCTCCCATTAGGCGATTAAACAGGGAAAATGGCAATCCTTTTTTCCCGCCGACAGGCTATGCTACGCCATAAACCAGCCCCCTATTCTGAGGCCATATCATGACAAACTCTTGGGTAAAATATGCTATCGGTGAAATAGAAGCGGATTTTCAGCGCTCCGCCGATACGCACCTGATTCGCCTGAACCTGCCGGCGTTTCCCGGCATCTGCCTGTACCTGAAAGACGAGAGCACCCACCCGACCGGCAGCCTGAAACACCGCCTGGCGCGCTCGCTGTTCCTTTATGGCCTGTGCAACGGCTGGATCACCGAGAACACCACCATCATCGAGGCCTCGTCCGGCAGCACCGCGGTGTCCGAAGCCTACTTCGCCCGTCTGATCGGCCTGCCGTTCATCGCGGTAATGCCGTCCTGCACCGCGCGCCGCAAGGTGGAACAGATCGCCTTTTACGGCGGCCGCTGTCACTTCGTCGATCATGCCGCCCAAATCTACGCTGCCTCCGAACAGCTGGCGAAAGAGCTGAACGGCCACTATATGGATCAGTTCACCTACGCCGAGCGCGCCACCGACTGGCGCGGCAACAACAACATCGCCGACAGCATCTTCCGCCAGATGGCGCGCGAACCTTTCCCGGTGCCGAAACACATCGTGATGAGCGCCGGCACCGGCGGCACCTCTGCCACGCTGGGTCGCTACATCCGCTATCAGGGGCACGACACCCAATTGACGGTGGTCGATCCGGAAAACTCGGTGTTCTATGACTGCTTCCACCACGGCGATCGCACCCTGATCGGCAGCTGCGGCAGCCGTATCGAAGGCATCGGCCGCCCGCGCGCCGAGCCGTCGTTCATCCCGTCGGTGGTCGACAACATGCTGCGCGTGCCGGATGCCGCCAGCGTCGCCACCATTCACTGGCTGGAAGGCGTGCTGGGCCGCAAGGTTGGCGCCTCTACCGGCACCAACGTTTGGGGTGCGCTGCAGTTGGCGAAGCAGATGCGGGAAAACGGCGAGCAAGGGTCGATCGTCACCCTGCTGTGCGACAGCGGCGAGCGTTATCTGGATACCTATTACAACCCGGAATGGGTCAGCAACAACATCGGCGATCTGCAGCCGTATCTCGCGCAGCTGGCGGATTTGTAACGCCAGGCTTCGGGTAAAAAAAAGCCGGGTAGTCATACCCGGCTGGCTGTAAGGAGAACCTCATTCTTCGGGGGAATAGGTGAGGCAAGGTGAACGCAGCCAATGTTGTAAATAGTGAGCCACCGCCTGTTGTTGGCAATGGCCGATAACCGGTAGCTGCGGCAGCAGGGATTTCAGCTGCGGCAGGGCGTTGCCCATCACCACGCCGTGCCCCACCGCTCCCAGCATCTCTTTGTCGTTCATCGCGTCGCCGAACGCCATGCAGTCGGCCATCGTCAGCCCCAGATAACGGCTCAGCCGCTCCAGCGCCGTGCCTTTGTTGCAACCGAGCGGCAGCACCTCCAAACAGTCGTAGGCGGAAAAGCACAGGTCTGCCTCATCGCCCAATTGCGCCCGCAGCTGCACCTGCAACGCCAGCAACTCCTCATGTGGCGCGACAAAGCACACCTTGCTGTTGCCGAACGCCGGCAGACGGCGCACATCGGCCAGTTGAAAACGAAAACCGCTCAGGTGATGCGCCCGCAGCATCTCTTCCGGCACGGGAAACTCGGTCAGCCAACCTTCGTCGCGGAATACATGCATGCTGGCGCGGGTGCGCCAATGATGATGCAGCACCTCTTCGGCCACCGCCGCCGGCAGGTCGGTGGCGTGCAGCTGTTGGCCACGGTTGTCATATACCCGCGTGCCGTTGCCGGTGATCAGGTACCCCTGCAGCCCCAGTTGCGCCATGATCGGTTGCGCATCGAGGTAGTGGCGCCCGGTGGCGAACGTCACCACCATCTCCCGCTCCACCAGCTGGTTCAGCACCGCCAGCGTTTCCGGGCCAACCCGGTGATCCGGCATCAACAGCGTGCCGTCCATATCAAAAGCTGCCAGGCGATACATAAAGACCTCATGAATGTGAACGCGATTACAATCACTGCAGTATGGGATGGTATTTGCGGAAGTAATAGTGAAAAATTTGAGAAAACTGTTCCGGATTTCTGCCCATGCGCCTGGTTCACCGTCTCAGCCAATATCAACGCCTGTATCAACAGCTCGGCAGCGCGCCGGTCGCCGTGACCATCGGCGAGCTGGCGGCGATGTTCTACTGCAGCGAGCGGCACGCCCGCACGCTGGTGCAGCAGCTGCAGGATCAGGGCTGGCTGAGCTGGTATTCGCAGCCCGGCCGCGGTAAGCGCGCTCGCCTGCACTGCCTGAAAACCCCGGATGAACTGCGCGCGCAGCTGCTTCAACAGCTGCTGCAACAGGGCAATCATCAGGGAGCGCTGGAGATGGCGCAGCTCGATCCGCAGCACCTGCAGGATCTGCTCAGCCCGCACCTCGGCGGGCAATGGCAGGCCGGCAGCCCGACGCTGCGCATTCCCTATTACCGCACGCTGGAAGCGCTCGACCCGCTCACATTGACCGGCCGCGCCGAACAACATCTGGTGTCGACCCTGCACGCCGGACTGACGCGCCTGATGACCGGTAACCCGGAACCGCAGCCCGATCTGGCGCACCATTGGCAGATTAGCGATCGCGGCCTGCGCTGGCGCTTCTTTCTGCGCAGCCAGCTGCGCTGGCACAACGGCGAACCGTTGACCGGCCACCAACTGCTGCAAACGCTGGAAAAACTGCAGCGCCATCCGCGCAGCCAACCGAGCCTGGCCAACGTCGCGCGCATCAGCCTGCCGCATCCGTTGTGCATTCAGTTCGATCTACACCTGCCGGACTACTGGCTGGCCCACCGGCTGGCGGAGCTGCCTTGCCTGATGACTCACCCTGAGCTGCCGGCCATCGGCGCCGGCCCGTTCAAGCTGACACTGAATGAGCCGCAGCTGGTGCGGCTGGAACAGCACGCCGGTTATCATCTGCAGCATCCGTATCTGGATACCATCGAATACTGGATCACCCCCGATTTGCCTACCGCCGGCACCTACACCAGTTGCCAGCATCCGGTGCGCATCACCATAGGCCAGCAAGACGATTTGGCGCAGGCCCGGCCGGTGCAGCGCAGCATGAGCCTGGGCTGGTGTTATCTGGCGCTGAACCTGCGCCACGGCGTGCTGAACGAAGCCCAGGGGCAAAAGCTGCTGATGCTGATCCAGCAGTCCGGCCTGCTGAGCCATCTGCCGATCCCCAACAGCGTGATCACCCCCAGCCATGAAATGCTGCCCGGCTGGCGCATCCCCCACCAACAGGTCGAAGAGGATGTCGCCCTGCCCGCCCGGCTGACGCTGCTGTACCGGCCGCCGGTCGAGCTGGAAACGGTGACGGCCGCGCTACAGCGGTTGCTCGCGCAGCACGGCTGCGAGCTGGAGGTGCGTTACTATGCCGGCAAGCGCTGGCAAAGCGAGGAACAGATCGCCCAGGCCGATCTGCTGCTGGCGGACAACCTGATCGGCGAAGCGCCGGAGGCGACGCTGGAGAGCTGGCTGCGGCAGGATACGCTGTGGCGCGGCATCCTGACGGAAAGCCGCTGGCAGCAGCAACAGGATACGCTGCGGCAGATCCAGCAGCTGCAGGCGCAGCAACCGCGTTTCGCACGGCTGCAGGCCTATTATCAACGGCTGATGGCCGCCGCCATCATCACGCCGCTGTTCCACTACCAGTATCAGATCAGCGCGCCGCCGCGCATGCATGGCGTCACGCTGACCGCCCACGGCTGGTTCGATTTTTGCCAGGCGTGGCTGCCGCCGCCGGTGGACGATGCACCGGCCTGAGCCGAACCGCCCTGCGCCTGGCGGCCCTTTCTGCTACTATTGTCGCCGCAACGCAATTTTTATCCTGCCGCCCGAATGTGTATCGGGAGAGGCCAAAGCCCAAAAAGGTGATTTTATGAAGCGCGCGGTTGTCGTTTTCAGCGGTGGACAAGACTCCACGACCTGCTTAATCCAGGCATTGCAACAGTATGACGAAGTTCACTGCGTCACGTTCGATTACGGCCAGCGCCATCGCGCCGAGATTGAAGTGGCTCAAGAGCTGTCGGTAGCCCTCGGTGCCAAGGCGCACAAGGTGCTGGACGTAACGCTGCTCAATGAGCTGGCCGTCAGCAGCCTGACGCGCGACAATATTCCGGTTCCCGCCTACGATCCCAACCAGAAAAACGCGCTGCCGAGCACCTTCGTGCCGGGCCGCAACATCCTGTTCCTGACGCTGGCGGCGATCTACGCCTACCAGGTCGAAGCGGAAGCGGTGATCACCGGCGTGTGTGAAACCGATTTCTCCGGCTACCCGGATTGCCGCGACGAGTTCGTTAAAGCGCTGAACAAGGCGGTGACGCTGGGCATCGCCCGCGATATCCGCTTCGAAACGCCGCTGATGTGGCTGAACAAGGCCGAGACCTGGGCGCTGGCGGATTATTACCACCAGCTGGATCGCGTACGCCAGGATACGCTGACCTGCTACAACGGCATCAAGGGTGACGGCTGCGGCGAGTGCGCCGCCTGCAACCTGCGCGCCAATGGCCTGACGCAGTACCGGGCCAACCAGGCAGAAGTGATGGCGGCGTTGAAGCAGAAAGCCGGCCTGGCCTGAGGGCAGTGACGGCGGCAGCCTATGCCGCCCGTGAGCTTACTGCGGATTATCCTTCAGCGTGAGCGCCTCCAGGTGCTCGCGCAATTCTCCTTCGATCGGCAGCGCACGCTGCGTTTTCAGATCGACGCACACGAAAGTCAGCAGCGCGTCTGCCACCAGCGTCCCCGCCGGATCCTGCGTCACCTTTTGGCTCAGCACCCCGCTCTTGCCGTTGAGCTGCACCATCTGGCTGTCGATACGCAGCTTATCTCCCAATACCGCCGGGCTGCGGTAATTGATGTTGATGTTCACCACGATGAAAGCAATGTTGTTTTCCGTCATCCAGCGGAACCCGGCTTCGTTCTCCAACCACTCCCAACGCGCCTCTTCCAGAAACTCCAAATAGCGGGCGTTGTTAACGTGCTGGTAAACATCAAGGTGATAACCGCGAACTTTGATAAAGGTTTGCATAGGGAACGATCGCTCCTGCCTGGTGATTACAGAAAGAGGGAGCCGCGCTGGCTCCCTCGCCCGTTTGGTCAACGCGCCAAACTGGTAAGACCTGTAAAATGTAGCAGAGGAGTCACGGCCTCAGCGCCATTTTGCCACGCAGCCGCGACCGGGATCACATTTTCAGCCGGGTGCGGTTCTTCTCAAACAGCGCCGGCCCGATGCCCGGTACCTCCTGTAACTGCTCAACCTGGGTGAACGGCCCGTTCTGTTCGCGATAGCGCACGATGCCTTCCGCCTTCTTCAGGCCGACGCCGCTCAAGGCGGCGGCCAGTTGTTCGGCAGTGGCCTGATTGATGCTGACCGCCGCCTCTTCGGTTGCCTTGGTCATCACCGATTGTCCGCCATGGCTCGCCGGTGTTGAGAGCATCGGCGCCTCGTTTTTTTCCACCGCGGCGGCCGGGCCGGCCAGGCATAACAACAGCGCGGTCAGCGCGGCGTTAACGTGACGACGGTAACCGAAAAACGCTTTTTTCTCTGAATATTGCATGCTGTATCCTCCTTGTGTGTGACAGCACGGCTACCTTGCCGCGGCGGCGGATATTCAGCAATCGACAGATGTCAGATATGGAAAAGGCCGCGAAAGCGGCCTTTGTTTGTTGCACTGCGTTGCAGAAAAATGCGGCGATTACTGAGGCTGTTGCTCAGCGGCGCCCATTTTGATCTTGGCTTCTTTACGCAGGCTCGCCAGCAGCGAATCGAAGGAAACGCCGGTCGCGCCCTCTTCCATCTTGCCGACGAAGGTTTTCATTTCGTCTTCCGGCAGCGTGCCTGGCTTCACCGCATCGAGTGCGATCAGCACCACGTTGTCCTGGCGATCCTGCGACATGCCGTAAACCGGTTTGCCGTCCTGCGGGTGTGGCAGCGCGAACACACTCTCCACCAGCTGGCTGTCTTCCGGCGCGCGCGCCATCTTCTGCACGGCGCCAAAGCTCAGGCCGGCGGCCTTCATCGCTTCGTCGCCCTTGCCCTGCTTCAGCTCAACCAGCAGCTTCTCGCCCTGCAGCTTCGCTGCCTGCAGCGCCTTGTTGCGTTTCACCAGTTCCGCCACGCGGTCTTTTACCTGGTCGAACGGTTCGATGCCTTCCGGCTTGTGGCCGCTCACGCGCACCACGAAAGCGCGGTCGCCGTCTACGGTGATCACGTCGGAGTTGCTGCCCGGCGCGCCGTTCTCGCCGATCAGCGAGCCGTCGAAGATCGCCTGCACCACCGGTTTGAAGTTCAGCGCGGCAGGGATGTTGTCGCGGGTGAACCAGTCGCTTTGCGCCGCTTTCACGCCGGCCGCTTCCTCAGCCGAGGCCAAAGATTCGTTGTCGCTGGTCGCCGCTTCGCTCACCTTCTGCTGCAGCGCGTAATAGGCGTCTACCGCTTTCTCCTGCTGCACCTGCTTGGCGATGGCGTCATGCACTTCGCTCAGCGGTTTCAGTTTCTCAGGTTCGATGTCGTTCAAACGCACGATCAGGTAGCCGACGGAGGATTTCACTACGCCAGACAGCTGCCCTTTCTCGGTCAGGTTAGCCTGCTTCAGTTCGTCGGCGGTGGTTTCCGGCTCCAGCCAACCCAGCTCGCCGCCGGTGCGGCGTGAGATGATGTCGGTGGATTTTTCTTTCGCCAGGGTGGCGAAATCGGCGCCCTTCTTCAGCTCATCCAGCGCCGCGTTGGCTTCCGCCTCGGTTTTCAGCTGGATCACGCTGTAGTTTTTACGCTCCGGCTGGCCGTAGCTGCTCTTGTGCTGGTCGTAGTAAGCGTTGATGTCCTCTTCGCTCACTTTCACCTTGTCCTGCATGGACGCGGCGTCCAGCGGGATATAGCTCACCTTCACCTGCTCCGGGGCGATGAAGCTGTTCTTGTTCTGATCGTAATACGCCTTCAGTTCGTCGTCGCCGGCGCTCTGTTTCGCCTGCAGCGCTTTCAAATCGATGGTCGCCAGGCGCACGTCGCGCTCCTGCAGCACCAGCGCCGCCATGGCTTGCGATTCAGACGGCAGCACGAAACCGGACTCGCCGAAGGCCTGGATCACCTGCTGATTGACCAACTGCTGGCGCATCGACTGCGCGAAGTTGTCGGCGGTGTAGCCCATGCGGCCAATCAGATCGAGATATTTGGCGTTATCGAACTGGCCGTTGGTCTGGAAGTAAGGCGCCTTGCGGATGGCGTCCTTGATCTGATCGTCGCTGACCGCCAGGCCCAGCTTCTTGGCATACTGGTCGAGCAGCATGTTGTCGATCAACTGGGACAACACCTGACGGCGCATCTGCTGCATGTAGCCTTCGTTGCCGGCCAGCGCAGAGAACTGGTCACCCAGCTGCTGCTGCATGCGGCTGCGCTCACTTTGGAAAGCCTGTTCCAGCTGAGCGCGTTCGATCGTCTGACCATTTACTTTCGCAGCATAATCGCCGGAGCCGCCGATCAGGTAGTTACCCACCCCGGTCAGAACGAATGACAGGATGATCAGGGCCAGGATGATTTTGAGCACGACGTGATTGGCAGCCGCGCGTAAATTGTCCATCATAGTGTGACAACACTCCGCTGTGATGTGGATTAACAACCCTTGCGCAGGCGCGTTCCCTGCGACAAAAATAAAAAAAGCGCATCAGTCCGATGCGCCTTGTATCTTACCTTACCAGCACCGCTGCGTCAGGTGATTGTTTATTACAAAACCCTGTTACGCTAAACGGTTAGACGCTAAATCAGTTTACAGCGTCTTTCAGCGCTTTCCCTGCACGGAAGGCAGGTACTTTGGCTGCCGCGATCTTGATCTCTTTACCGGTTTGCGGGTTGCGGCCGGTACGGGCCGAACGTTCACGCACGGTAAAGGAACCGAAACCTACCAGAGCCACGTCATCCCCTGCTTTCAGGGAGTCGGTAACGGAAGCGATTACTGCGTCTAAAGCACGTCCCGCTGCCGCTTTGGAAATATCAGCACCTGCGGCAATCTTGTCGATCAGTTGTGACTTATTCACTCTATCATCCCCTCTAGAATTCTATCGTCGCACCGAAAAATCCCTACGGTTGCGACAGCGCAGCTGTTATATCAATCCCATCGAACCTTGGCAAGCCACCGACTGGGTGACAAAACGCGGGCCGACAGAGATCTAACTTAGCGGTACAAAAAAATACTGGCAAGTCCGAAATGGCTTGCCAGTATAAGTTTTATCAATGGTTTTTGCGATTCGTCACTATTTTGCCGCTACCGGCAGTGCGCCGAAGGCCGGGTTTTGCAACGCAATGTTCAAAACTTCATCGATTCGCTGCACCGGATGAATCTCCAGATCGGCGATAACATTGTCCGGGATCTCTTCCAGATCGCGCTTGTTCTCGTAAGGGATCAGCACGGTTTTGATGCCGCCGCGATGCGCCGCCAGCAGCTTCTCTTTCAGGCCGCCGATCGGCAACACCTGACCGCGCAGCGTGATCTCGCCGGTCATCGCCACATCGGCGCGTACCGGGTTGCCGGTCAGGCAGGAGACCAGCGCGGTGCACATCGCGATACCGGCGCTCGGGCCGTCTTTCGGCGTCGCCCCTTCCGGCACGTGCACGTGGATGTCGCGTTTCTCGTAGAAATCGGCGTTGATGCCCAATTTCTCCGCGCGCGCGCGCACCACGGTCAGCGCCGCCTGAATCGATTCCTGCATCACTTCACCCAGAGAACCGGTGTAGGCCAGCTTGCCTTTGCCCGGCACGCAGGCGGTTTCGATGGTCAGCAAATCGCCGCCCACTTCCGTCCACGCCAGCCCGGTGACTTCGCCCACGCGGTTTTCGGTATCCGCACGGCCGTAATCGACGCGCTGCACGCCCAAGTAATCCTTCAGGTTGTCGCCGTTGATCTCGATATGCTTGCGCTTCTTGTCCATCAGCAGCGTTTTCACCGCTTTACGGCACAGTTTGGAGATTTCACGCTCCAGGCTGCGCACCCCGGCTTCGCGGGTATAGAAGCGAATAATGCCGATGATGGCGCTGTCGTCGACCGTCAACTCGCCTTTTTTCAGCGCATTGCGCTCGAGCTGCTTCGGCAGCAGGTGCTGTTTGGCGATGTTGAGCTTCTCGTCCTCGGTATAACCCGACAGGCGGATTACTTCCATACGATCCAGCAGCGGCGCAGGAATGTTCATCGAGTTCGAGGTGGCGACAAACATCACGTCGGACAGATCGTAATCCACTTCCAGGTAGTGGTCGTTGAACGCCACGTTCTGTTCCGGATCCAGCACCTCCAGCAGAGCGGAGGCCGGATCGCCGCGCATGTCGGAAGACATCTTGTCGATCTCATCCAGCAGGAACAGCGGGTTCTTCACCCCAACCTTGGCCATCTTCTGGATCAGTTTGCCCGGCATCGATCCGATGTAGGTACGACGGTGACCGCGGATTTCCGCTTCGTCACGCACGCCGCCCAGCGCCATGCGCACGTACTGGCGACCGGTCGCCTTGGCGATCGACTGCCCCAGCGAGGTTTTACCCACGCCCGGCGGCCCCACCAGACACAGGATCGGCCCCTTGATTTTGCTGACGCGGCTCTGTACCGCGAGGTACTCGAGGATGCGATCTTTCACGCGCTCCAGGCCGTAGTGATCGGTATCGAGCACTTCCTGCGCCTTGTTCAGGTCTTTTTTCACCTTGCTGCGCGCATTCCACGGCACCTGCAGCATCCAGTCGATGTAGCCGCGCACCACGGTCGCTTCCGCCGACATCGGCGACATCATCTTCAGCTTTTGCAGTTCCGCTTCGGTTTTTTCGCGCGCCTCTTTCGGCATTTTCGCCGCATCGATCTTGCGCTTCAGCGCTTCGTGCTCGTCCGGCGCGTCGTCCATCTCGCCCAGTTCTTTCTGAATCGCCTTCATCTGCTCATTCAGATAGTACTCGCGCTGGCTCTTCTCCATCTGCTTCTTGACGCGGTTACGGATGCGTTTCTCAACCTGCAGCAGGTCGATCTCCGATTCCATCATCGCCATCAGGTATTCCAGACGCTCGGTGATGTCGGACATCTCGAGCACCGACTGCTTGTCGCTGAGTTTCAGCGGCATGTGGGCGGCGATGGTGTCCGCCAGGCGCGCGGCGTCGTCGATGCTGTTGAGTGACGTCAGCACCTCCGGCGGGATTTTTTTATTCAGTTTGATATAGCCTTCAAACTGATTGATCGCGGTGCGCACCAGCACTTCCTGCTCGCGCTCGTCGATAGCCGGCGACTCAAGGTATTCCGCCTGCGCGGCGAAATGCTCACCGCTGTCGGACAGCGTAGTGATGCGTGCGCGCTGCAGCCCCTCGACCAGCACTTTTACCGTGCCGTCCGGCAGCTTCAGCATCTGCAGGATCGACGCTACGGTGCCGACCGAGAACAAGTCGTTAATGCCAGGTTCATCCGTTGAGGCCTCTTTCTGTGCCACCAGCATGATCTTCTTATCGTGATCCATTGCGGCTTCGAGGCACCGAATCGATTTTTCCCGGCCAACAAATAACGGGATCACCATGTGCGGATAAACCACCACGTCGCGCAATGGCAAAACGGGGATTTCAATGCGTTCGGAACGCTCAGGGTTCATAGAGCTCTCTCTTAGTTTAATTTCCGCCAGGTTGAGGGGGAATCTCATGAGACGCAAGCATCTAACGTTTCATAAAATCTGGTTAATGAGTATATGGGGATGAATCTCTTACATTCAACGGCAAGAATGCAGGAAAAAGAAATGGGGGATGAAATCCCCCATTTTGCTGATAACGCGCTGGTTTAACTGGCTAATTATTCGCCAGACGCCTGGGCTTCAGGCTTGCCGTAAATCAGCAGCGGTTTGGATTGGCCGGCGATCACCGACTCGTCGATCACCACTTTGTCTACGCTGTCCATCGACGGCAGATCGTACATGGTGTCGAGCAGCGCGCCTTCCACGATGGAACGCAGGCCGCGGGCGCCGGTTTTGCGCGCCATGGCTTTCTTGGCGATGGCGTTCAGCGCTTCGTCGCGGAACTCCAGCTCCACGCCTTCCAGATTGAACAGCGCCTGATACTGCTTGGTCAGGGCGTTCTTCGGCTCTTTCAGGATCTGAATCAGCGCGTCCTCGCTCAGCTCGCTCAGGGTCGCCACCACCGGCAGACGGCCGATGAACTCAGGGATCAGACCAAACTTGATCAAATCTTCCGGTTCGGCCTGCAGCAGCAGTTCGCCTTCGGTGGCCTTCTCGGACTCGCCCTTGACGGTCGCGCCGAAGCCGATGCCGGAGCCGGTGTTGACGCGTTGACCGATCACCTTATCCAAGCCGGCAAATGCGCCGCCGCAGATAAACAGGATCTTGGAAGTATCGACCTGCAGGAATTCCTGTTGCGGATGCTTGCGCCCGCCCTGCGGTGGAACCGCGGCGATGGTGCCTTCAATCAGCTTCAGCAGCGCCTGCTGCACGCCTTCACCCGAGACGTCACGCGTGATCGACGGGTTGTCAGACTTACGGGAAATCTTATCGATTTCATCGATATAAACGATGCCGCGCTGCGCTTTCTGCACGTCATAGTCACATTTTTGCAACAGCTTCTGGATAATATTTTCCACGTCCTCGCCCACGTAACCGGCTTCGGTCAGCGTGGTGGCGTCGGCCATGGTGAACGGCACGTCCAGGAAGCGCGCCAGCGTTTCCGCCAGCAGAGTCTTGCCGCTGCCGGTCGGGCCGATCAGCAAGATGTTGCTCTTGCCCAACTCGATACCGTTGCTGGTATCGCCGTTGCGCAGGCGTTTGTAGTGGTTGTACACCGCAACCGCCAGCACTTTCTTCGCCTGCTCCTGGCCGATGACGTAGTCATCCAGGTGGTGGCGAATTTCGTGTGGCGTCGGCAGCGCACTGCGCTCACGATGCGGGGCAACTTCTTTAATCTCTTCGCGAATAATGTCGTTACACAGATCGACACATTCATCGCAGATATACACTGACGGCCCGGCAATCAGCTTACGCACTTCATGCTGGCTTTTGCCGCAAAAAGAGCAGTACAGCAGCTTTCCTGAACCGTCTTTGCGCTTATCTGTCATCAGTCAAACCTCTTCTTTAGTCTTGTCCCGCAGGAAAATCACGGCGGCAGTGCGCCCAAACTCATATCGGGAACGCCGAGGGGCTACAACAGAACGAGCCCCTGCCCACTCTGATTACTATAGTCCATCGGCGCCGCGTGGTTCTAGCTGCGGTGTGTCAGAATGCCGTCAACCAGGCCGTATTCCACGGCTTCGTCCGCGGTCATAAAGCGATCGCGCTCGGTATCGCGCTCGATCTGCTCCAGCGGCTGGCCGGTATGCTCGGCCATCAGTTCGTTCATGCGCGCTTTCACCTTGAGGATTTCACGCGCGTGGATTTCGATGTCCGTCGCCTGGCCCTGGTAGCCGCCCAGCGGCTGGTGAATCATCACGCGCGAGTTCGGCAGGCAGAAACGTTTGCCTTTGGCGCCCGCGGTCAGCAGGAAGGAGCCCATCGAGCACGCCTGGCCCATACAGATGGTGCTGACGTCCGGCTTGATGAACTTCATGGTGTCGTAAATTGACATGCCCGCGGTAATTACCCCACCCGGCGAGTTGATGTAGAGGTAAATGTCTTTTTCCGGGCTTTCCGCTTCGAGGAACAACATTTGCGCCACGATCAGGTTGGCCATGTGATCTTCCACCTGGCCGGTCAGGAAAATGATGCGCTCTTTCAGCAGGCGGGAATAAATGTCGTAAGAACGCTCCCCGCGTGAAGTCTGCTCTACCACCATCGGCACCAGCGCCATGTTCGGTGCAAATTGATCTCGTTCGCCACTGTATGACATTACCGTCTCCTAATAGAAATTGCCTTGGCGGCCAGGGTGTCACCCTAATACGCCGATTCTACTTGAGAACGGCCATGATGACTATGCTCAAGCATTCGACCCGCGCCGCACGTACCCGACGGTTGTTTTATCCCGCGCACTTTGGCAAACAGCCCCAGAATCATTCTTTACAGATGGGGGGAGCCCGGCGCGATTTCAAGCCCAGAGGCCGATTTTCTCCGCGCGCCGGAAACGATGCCGTTATTCTGACCTTTATCATGCCAGCCAGTTCCCCAGGCAACAGGGTAAATATAGTGCATATTATCCCGCTTAACCTGAGATTAATCAGCAACGTGGCAAAAAGAAAAGCCCGCAACCTGAGGTTGCGGGCTTTTTCATCGTGCGCCGGTTCGCCAGGCGAAACCGGGGGCGCCGTTCATCGCGCCCGACACGCCGGCATTACGCCTGTTGAGTCTGGTTCATCAGCTCGCTGAAGGTAGTGGCTTTTTCAGTCACTTTCGCTTTCGCCAGCAGTGCTTCAACCGCTTGCTCTTCCAGAGCCACGTTGCGCATGTTGTTCATCAGCTCTTTGTTTTTGCTGTAGAACTCGATGACTTCGCTCGGATCTTCGTAGGCGGAGGCCATTTCTTCGATCAGCGTCTTCACGCGGTCTTCGTCAGCTTTCAGGTCGTTGGTGCTGATCACTTCACCCAGCAGCAGGCCAACCACTACGCGGCGTTTCGCTTGCTCTTCGAACAGTTCACGTGGCAGTTCCAGCGCTTGCTTCTCGTTGCCGCCGAAACGCTGTGCAGCCTGACGACGCAGCACGTCGATTTCGCCGTCGATCAGGGCAGCAGGCACGTCGATTTCGTTCGCGCTCACCAGGCCTTCGATCGCCTGAGACTTGATGCGGTTACGCACGGCGCCTTTCAGCTCGCGCTCCATGTTCTTGCGAACCTCGGTGCGCAGGCCGGCAACGGAACCGTCCGCCACGCCGAAACGCTTGATGAACTCTTCGGTCAGTTCCGGCAGCTCGCGCTCTTCAACTTTCTTCAGCACGATAGCGAATTTGGCCGCTTTGCCCTTCAGGTTTTCCGCATGGTAGTCTTCCGGGAAGTTCACGTCGATGGAGAACTCTTCGCCCGCTTTGTGACCGACCAGGCCTTCTTCGAAGCCTGGGATCATGCGGCCCTGGCCCATTGCCAGCACGAAGTCGGACGCTTTGCCGCCTTCGAACTCTTCACCGTCGATAGAACCGGTGAAGTCAACGGTCACGCGATCTTCAGCTTCCGCCGCGCGATCGGTTTCTTTCCAGGTGGCCTGCTGCTTGCGCAGGGTATCCAGCATCGCGTCGACGTCTTCGTCGTTCACTTCAACTACGGGTTTTTCGACTTCGATGTTTTCCAGGCCTTTCAGCTCAACTTCTGGATACACTTCGAATTCAACGGCGAAAGTGAAGTCTTCACCTTCTTTGTACTCGCCCGGCACGTAGTTTGGTGCGCCGGCCGGATTAATCTTTTCTTTGATGATCGCGTCAACGAAGCTGCGCTGCATCGCTTCGCCCAGCACGTCCTGACGAACAGAGGCGCCGTAACGCTGTTCCACGATGTTCATCGGCACTTTGCCTTTGCGGAAGCCGTCGATACGCACGCTTTTCGCTGCGTTGATCAGCTCTTTCTTCACCGCCTGCTTGATAGTATCAGCCGGTACAGTAATAGAGAGACGGCGCCCAAGGCCTTGAGTGGTTTCTACTGAAACTTGCATCTTGTTACCTCAAAAAAATCACAGTGCTCGGTCAACTCCGTTCCAAGAACCAGGACGGCTACAGATAAGAACCGAGTTCCCTGATGACAGAAGCGTCCCGAAACCATTCCGGAAAAATAAGACGCGACATTATAGCGGCGCATGCGTGGCGAGTCGAGGAAAGCTAGGCGGCGCAGGCGCGCTAAAACTCACACTTTTGCCGATTCGATCGCCCAAAGGCCGCCAAAACAGACCGAACGTTGGCCACATTGCGCGTCGGCCGTGTCGTCGTCAAAAACAGAAACGGCCCGCAGGCCGTTTCAAAATTCGTCAGTAGTAATACCCTAATTCAAGGGCAAAGTTCCACTGATACCTGAAAATTTCCCCCTCAGGCCAGCGTGCCGGCGCCGCGGCACGGCGGCGAGGCCGGCACGGTATCCTGCAGACCTTCCCACTCTTTGAGCGTATAGGTGTGCAGCGCCAGCGCGTGTACGCCGTCCGCCAGCTCCTCCGACAATACGCCGTAGATGGAGCGGTGGCGCGTCAAAAAACGTTCGCCGACGAAGCGATCGCTGACCAATACCACTTTGAAATGGCTTTCTGAACCCGCCGGAACGTTATGACGATAGCTTTCATCAACGACTTCCAGATACGCGGGCTCAAACGCCGCCCTTAACTTTGCTTCTATTTGCTCGCGAATCATAGGATCTCCTTACAACACCGGCAGAGGACCGTGCCCATCTAGTTCAATATTAGCCGGTTTTCCCCCGTTTAGACCATCGCCGGGACAAATTTCTCTTTTCTGCGGTCAAATGATGAGCGCCATCCCCGCCGCTTGGGGGATTATCCGATTGAGCGGGCCAAAAAAGCGTGTTTTTATCAACGGCAGGTAAAAATTTGTCACTCAGGCGCCTTCCGCGCTTCCACCGCACGGCGGCGATGCTATGATGTCGGCAATTTGTTGTCGGCTATCCCGCTCTGATTATTACTAAATCCATCGAGAATGAGACAGAAAACATGTTAAAGAAACTTTGTCTTCCTTTGCTGGCCGCCCTGCTGCTGGCCGGCTGCGCGACCAGCAGCAACACCCTGAACGTCACGCCGAAAATCGTTCTGCCGCAGCAGGATCCTACCCTGCAGGGCATCACTGTCAGCATCAACGGCGCGGATCAGCGCGCCGACCAGGCGCTGGCCAAGGTGAACCGCGACGGCCAGTTGGTCACGCTAACGCCATCGCGCGATCTGCGTTTCCTGCTGCAGGAAGTGCTGGAGAAACAGATGGGCGCACGCGGCTACATGATCGGTGCCGACGGCCCGGTGGCGCTGCAAATCGTCGTCAATAACCTGTACGCGGACGTCGCCGAAGGTAACCTGCGCTACAACATCACCACCAAAGCCGACATCTCGATCATCGCTCAGGCGAAGAACGGCAACAAGCAGGTGAAGAATTACCGCTCGACCTATAACGTGCAGGGCGCCTTCACGGCGACCAACGAGAAGATCACCGACGCCGTCAACTCCGTGCTGGGCGACGTGATCGCCGACATGGCTCAGGACACCAGCGTCAACGATTTCATCAAGCAAAACGCGCGCTAATCGGCGCGCCTGGCGCCGCCCGGCGGATCGGGCGGCGCAGACAGGGAACTCATGTCGAAACACTATCTGAACATCTTCACCCAGCGTAACTCCGCCATTCTGCTGCTGCTGGGCTTCGCGTCGGGTCTGCCGCTGGCATTGACCTCCGGCACGCTGCAAGCCTGGATGACCGTCGAAAATATCGATCTGAAAACCATCGGCATCTTCTCGCTGGTAGGCCAGGCCTACGTCTTCAAATTCCTCTGGTCGCCGTTCATGGACCGCTATACCCCGCCGTTTCTCGGGCGGCGGCGCGGTTGGCTGCTGATCAGCCAGCTGTTGCTGGTGGCGGCGATTGTGGCGATGGGCTTTATGCAACCCGCGCAGCACCTGTGGTGGCTGGCGGCGTTGGCGGTGCTGGTGGCGTTCTGCTCCGCCTCGCAAGATATCGTGTTCGACGCCTATAAAACCGATCTGCTGAAAGCCGAAGAACGCGGCACGGGCGCGGCGATCTCGGTGCTGGGTTATCGGCTGGCGATGCTGGTTTCCGGCGGCCTGGCGCTGTGGCTGGCGGATCGCTATTTCGGCTGGCAAGCCACCTACTGGCTGATGGCCGGATTGATGCTGATCGGCGTGGCCGCCACGCTGTTGGCGCCGGAGCCGGATGAAAGCATCCCGGCGCCGCGCACCATGGAACAGGCGGTCGTCGCGCCGCTGCGCGATTTCTTCGGCCGCAACAACGCCTGGCTGATCCTGCTGCTAATCGTGATGTACAAAATGGGCGACGCCTTCGCCGGCAGCCTGAGTACCACCTTCCTGATCCGCGGCGTGGGGTTCGACGCCGGTGAAGTCGGGCTGGTGAACAAAACCCTCGGCCTGTTCGCGACCATCGTCGGCGCCCTGTTCGGCGGCGTGCTGATGCAACGTCTCAGCCTGTTCCGCGCGCTGATGCTGTTCGGCGTCCTGCAGGCGGTCTCCAATCTCGGGTATTGGATCCTGGCGGTGACCGACAAGAGCCTGCTCACCATGGGCAGCGCCATCTTCCTCGAAAATCTGTGTGGCGGCATGGGCACCGCGGCCTTCGTGGCGCTGCTAATGACGCTGTGCAACCGGTCGTTCTCCGCCACCCAGTTCGCGCTGCTGTCGGCGCTGTCCGCCGTAGGGCGCGTCTATGTCGGCCCGATCGCCGGCTGGTTCGTTGAAGCCCACGGTTGGCCGTTGTTCTACCTGTTCTCTATCGCCGCTGCCCTGCCCGGCTTGCTGCTGCTCGGTATCTGTCGTCAGACGCTGGAGCACACCCAGCAGCATGGCAATTTTATGCCGCGCACTGAGTTTTCAGAATCTTACCGTTGGGCGCTGCGCTTACTGACGCTAGGCTGTTCGCTGTTGGGCCTGTGGTTGCTGTTGCTTATCACCAATGCGCTGGATTGGACTCAGGCCCCGCAGTTGGCCGATCGGCTGCTGCAGGTCGGCGCCGCGTTGAGCCTGCTCGGCGTCGCCATGGGCAGTACGTTGGATTACCTCGCCCTGCGCCGCACCCGTTTGGCATAATCTGACCGGCCGGTGATTTCACCGGCCGAAAAAAAAGCGATCCGGGGATATATTTATTTCGGTAAAAAAAGATAATCGGCGCGGAAATTATTTTTTTATCCGACTGCCGCACTCGGAAATAAAATTAAATTCACCTTTAAGACACAATTATTTTACATTAAATAAACCTTTTCTGCGTATTTCCCCGCCGCGCATTTCTTCGCCAAATTCATCATACCTTTAGTTTTCCTTAACATACGGGCTGCTCGTCACGATTCAGCGTGCCAACGCGTTGTTGTCATTGGTAAATTGTCACGCAGGGTTACATCTGTGACCCCCTTAACAGAAAGTGTCAACAAGCCGCTGACACTCCCTTAAGCATGTTTACAGTACTGCAACCTTCCCGTAAAATGCCCGCACACATGAAACGACAATTGAGCCTTTGTTATTGAGGTCGTTAGATGAGACTTAAGAAATACAATAAAAGTATTGGGATGCTGTCATTAATCGCAGGCACTGTATTGCTCAGTGGCTGCGATATGGTTTTGATGAATCCCAAAGGAGCAATTGGTGTTGAGCAACGGACACTGATTATCACTGCAATCGCATTGATGTTGATCGTAGTGGTGCCAGTTATCTTCATGGCGTTCGCCTTTGCCTGGAAGTATCGCGCTTCCAACAAAGACGCCAAGTACAGTCCGAACTGGGCCCACTCCAACAAGATCGAAGCGGTCGTCTGGACCATTCCTATCATTATCATCGCCATCCTTGGCACCATTACCTGGAAGACCACCCACGAACTCGATCCGTTCAAGCCGATTGTCACCGACAAGAAGCCGATGACGATCGAAGTGGTGTCGCTCGACTGGAAATGGCTGTTCATCTACCCGGAACAAGGCATTGCGACCGTTAATGAGCTGGCTTTCCCGAAAGATGTTCCAGTCGAATTCAAGATCACCTCTAACTCGGTAATGAACTCGTTCTTTATCCCGCAGTTGGGTGGACAGATTTATGCGATGGCCGGCATGCAGACCAAACTGCACCTGATCGGCAACGAAGCCGGTGCCTACAAAGGCATCTCCAGCAGCTACAGCGGCGCAGGCTTCTCCGGTATGAAATTCACCGCGATCGTTACCCCGACCGAAGGCGACTTCGATCAGTGGGTGGCCAAGGTGAAGGCATCGTCTAAAAACCTGAACACCACCGACGACTTTAACAAACTGGCAGAGCCGAGTGAAAACAACCCGGTTGAGTACTTTGCCGCTGTCAAACCGAATTTGTTCAAAGAAACAATTGCCAAATTCATGGGCGACATGGATATGCACAAGGGCGCTGGCGCGCACGAAGGCATGGAAATGAGCCAAGGTATGGACATGGGTGAACATGCTGCTCACGCCGGAGCCGAGGAATAACTGATGTTGGGAAAATTAACACTTGATGCGGTTCCGTACCACGAACCGATCATCATGGTCACCGTAGCCGCAATTATTGTCGGGGGCCTGGCAGTGCTGGCGCTGCTGACGTATTTCGGTAAATGGAAGTGGCTGTGGAGCGAATGGCTGACTTCGGTCGACCATAAAAAAATTGGTATCATGTACATCATCGTGGCGATGGTCATGCTGCTGCGCGGCTTTGCCGACGCCATCATGATGCGTAGCCAGCAGGCGTTGGCGTCCGCCGGCGAAGCCGGGTTCCTGCCGCCGCACCACTACGACCAGATCTTCACCGCGCACGGCGTCATCATGATTTTCTTCATGGCGATGCCTTTCGTGGTTGGCCTGATGAACGTCGTGGTGCCGCTGCAAATCGGTGCGCGCGACGTCGCCTTCCCGTTCCTGAACTCCCTGAGCTTCTGGTTCTTCGTGGTGGGCGTGGTGCTGATCAACATCTCCCTGGGGGTCGGTGAGTTCGCTCAGACCGGTTGGCTGGCGTATCCGCCGCTGTCGGGTAAAGAGTACAGTCCTGGCGTCGGGGTCGATTACTGGATCTGGAGTCTGCAGATTTCCGGTCTGGGTACCCTGCTGACCGGCGTGAACTTCTTCGCCACCATTCTGAAGATGCGTGCCCCTGGCATGCCTATGATGAAGATGCCGGTGTTCACCTGGGCGGCGCTGTGTACCAACGTCCTGATCATCGTTTCTTTCCCAATTCTGACCGTCACCATCGCGCTGCTGACCCTGGATCGCTATCTGGGCACCCATTTCTTCACCAATGATATGGGCGGCAACATGATGATGTACATCAACCTGATTTGGGCCTGGGGTCACCCAGAGGTGTATATCCTGGTTCTGCCGGTGTTCGGCGTGTTCTCCGAAGTCACCGCGACCTTCTCCAGAAAACGCCTGTTCGGCTATACCTCACTGGTATGGGCAACCATCGCGATCACCGTTCTGTCGTTCATCGTCTGGCTGCACCACTTCTTCACCATGGGGTCCGGCGCGAACGTTAACGCCTTCTTCGGTATCGCCACCATGATCATTTCCATCCCGACCGGGGTGAAAATCTTCAACTGGCTGTTCACCATGTATCAGGGCCGCATCAAGCTCAACTCCGCAATGCTGTGGACCGTTGGCTTCATCATCACCTTCTCCGTGGGTGGTATGACCGGCGTTCTGCTGGCAGTGCCGGGCGCGAACTTCGTGCTGCACAACAGCCTGTTCCTGATCGCGCACTTCCACAACGTCATCATCGGCGGCGTGGTGTTCGGTTGCTTCGCGGGCCTGACCTACTGGTTCCCGAAATCCTTCGGCTTCACGCTGAACGAAAAATGGGGCATCCGCGCGTTCTGGTTCTGGATCATCGGCTTCTTCACCGCCTTCATGCCGCTGTACGCATTGGGCTTTATGGGCATGACCCGTCGTATCAGCCAGAACATCAACCCTGAGTTCCACCCTCTGCTGCTGGTTGCAGCCGGCGGTGCGGCGCTGATCGCCTGCGGCATCCTGTGCCAGCTGACCCAGATCTTCGTCAGTATCCGTGACCGCGAACAGAACCGCGATCTGACCGGTGACCCATGGGGTGCTCGTACTCTGGAGTGGTCAACTTCGTCTCCACCGCCGTTCTATAACTTTGCCGTAGTGCCGCAGATTCATGACCGTGACGAATTCTGGGACATGAAAGAAAAAGGTGAAGCCTATAAGAAACCGGCTAAATACGAACCGATTCATATGCCTAAGAACACCGGCGCCGGCGTTATCATCGCCTTCTTCAGCCTGGTATTCGGTTTCGCAATGATTTGGGAAATCTGGTGGATGGCTCTGGCCGGCTTCATCGGTATGATCGTTGTCTGGATCGGCAAGAGCTTCGATCACGATGTTGACTACTATGTGCAGGTTGATGAAATCGAGCGCATTGAGAACCAACACTACGAACAAATCCGTAAAGCAGGCGTGAACCATGTCAACTGAAACTCTGACCAATCATAACGCAGCCCATGCAGAGCATGGGCACCACGACGCGGGAGAGACCAAAGTCTTCGGATTCTGGATCTACCTGATGAGCGACTGTATTTTGTTTGCGAGCTTGTTCGCGACTTATGCAGTCCTGGTGAACGGGACCGCTGGCGGTCCCTCAGGCAAAGACATCTTCGACCTGAAGTTTGTTCTGGTCGAAACTTTCCTGCTGTTGTTCAGCTCCATCACCTACGGCATGGCGATGATCGCCATGAACAAGGGTAAAGTTGGCGGTGTAAACACCTGGTTGTTCCTGACCTTCCTGTTTGGTCTGGGCTTCGTGGCGATGGAAATCTATGAATTCCATCACCTGATCGCCGAAGGCTTCGGGCCAGATCGCAGCGCGTTCCTGTCCAGCTTCTTCGCGCTGGTCGGCACCCACGGTCTGCACGTGACTTCCGGCCTGATTTGGATCATCGTGCTGATGATTCAGGTGAGCAAGTTCGGCCTGACCGCGACCAACAAAACCCGCCTGATGTGCCTGAGCCTGTTCTGGCACTTCCTGGACGTGGTCTGGATCTGCGTATTTACCGTTGTCTACCTGCTGGGGGTTATGTAATGAGCCATTCATCCCATGAAACCTCTCACGGCGGCGCAAGCCACGGCAGCGTGAAGTCATACCTGATCGGCTTTATCCTGTCGATCATCCTGACGGTAATTCCATTTGCGATGGTAATGAACGGCACTGCCTCTCATTCCACCATCCTGGCGGTTGTTGTCGGTATGGCGGTTATCCAGGTGATTGTTCACCTGGTTTACTTCCTGCACATGAACACCTCATCGGAAGAGCGCTGGAACCTGGTGGCATTGCTGTTCACCGCTATGATCATCGGTATCGTTGTTGTAGGTTCACTCTGGATTATGTACAACCTCAACATCAATATGATGGTCGATTAAGAGCTGAGCTGCACGTGATGATTAAGCAATACCTGCAAGTCACTAAACCAGGAATTATTTTCGGCAATTTAATTTCTGTCGTTGGGGGATTCCTGCTCGCTTCCAAAGGGAGCATCGACTATCCCCTGTTTCTCGCCACCCTGGTGGGTGTCTCGTTGGTGGTCGCGTCGGGCTGTGTGTTTAACAACTACATCGACCGCGACATCGACAAGAAAATGGAGAGAACGAAGAATCGGGTGCTGGTAAAAGGCCTGATCGCGCCGAGTGTCACCCTGGTTTATGCGACCGTGTTGGGTATTGCGGGCTTCGCGTTGCTGTATATCGCGGCCAACCCGCTGGCCATGTGGCTGGCGGTGATGGGCTTCGTGGTTTATGTCGGCGTTTACAGCCTGTACATGAAACGCCATTCGGTCTACGGCACGCTGATCGGCAGCTTGTCGGGCGCCGCGCCGCCGGTTATCGGCTACTGCGCGGTGACCAACGAGTTCGACGCCGGCGCGTTGATCCTGCTGGCTATCTTTAGCCTGTGGCAGATGCCGCATTCTTATGCGATCGCTATCTTCCGCTTTAAAGATTACCAGGCGGCCAACATTCCGGTGCTGCCGGTGGTGAAAGGCATTTCCGTCGCCAAGAACCACATCACGGTCTACATCCTGGCATTTATGATCGCCACGCTGATGCTGACCCTGGTGGGCTACGCCGGCTACAAATACCTGATCGTCGCTGCGGCGGTGAGCGTATGGTGGCTGGGCATGGCGCTGCGCGGTTATAAAACCGAAAACGACAGCGTCTGGGCGCGCAAACTGTTCGTGTTCTCCATCGTCGCCATCACCTCGCTGAGCGTGATGATGTCGATCGACTTCAGCGCCACGGCGGCGCCTGAAGCGCTGGTGACCTACGTTTGGTAAGCCAAATCATCTGTGAATGGGCCGCTTTTGCGGCCCATTTTATTTGTCACGCCGAAAAGCGGCCAAACTGTAATATCTGTTAAACAACATTCGATTTACCCCCCCTGCCCCGCACACTAAAATGACGCAGCTTTACAGAAATCATGCCATCAGGCGCTGTCTCAACGTCTGATGGCATGGTTTTTACCGAGGTTTGATGTGAACGATAATTCAATGACCCCGCAGGAGCGTCGCGCCACCTGGGGATTGGGCACCGTCTTTTCCCTGCGCATGCTCGGCATGTTTATGGTATTGCCGGTGCTGACCACCTACGGCATGGCGCTCAACGGCGCCAGCGAAGCGCTGATCGGCATCGCCATCGGCATCTACGGCCTGGCGCAGGCGGTGTTTCAGATCCCGTTCGGCCTGGTGTCCGATCGCATCGGCCGTAAGCCGCTGATCGTCGGCGGCCTGCTGATCTTTGCCCTCGGCAGCGTGATCGCCGCCGCGACCGACTCTATCTGGGGCGTGATCCTCGGCCGCGCGTTGCAAGGCTCCGGCGCGATCGCCGCCGCGGTAATGGCGCTGCTCTCCGATCTGACCCGCGAGCAGAACCGCACCAAAGCGATGGCGTTCATCGGCGTCAGCTTCGGTATCACCTTCGCCATCGCCATGGTGTTGGGCCCTATAATTACCCACGCCTTCGGCCTGCATGCGCTGTTCTGGATGATCGCCGTGTTGGCGCTGGCCGGCATCGTCATCACCCTGGCGGTAGTGCCTTCCGCCGATACCCATCTGCTGAACCGCGAGTCCAGCATCGTGCGCGGCAGTTTCCGCAAAGTGCTGAGCAACTCGCGCCTGCTGAAGCTCAACTTCGGCATCATGTGTCTGCATATCCTGCTGATGTCGAGCTTCGTGGCGCTGCCGCTGGCGATGGAGAAAGCCGGGCTGGCGGCCAGCGAACACTGGATCGTCTACCTGGTGACCATGCTGGTGTCGTTCGCCGCCGTGGTGCCTTTCATCATCTATGCCGAAAAATATCGCCGCATGAAGCAGGTGTTTATGGGCTGCGTGGCGGTGCTGTTTTGCGCCGAAGTGCTGCTGTGGCTCTCCGGCGCGCACCTGTGGGGCATCATCGCCGGCGTGCAGCTGTTCTTCATGGCCTTCAACGTGATGGAAGCCATTCTGCCTTCGCTGATCAGCAAAGAATCACCGGCCGGCTATAAGGGCACCGCGATGGGAGTCTACTCCACCAGCCAGTTTATCGGCGTAGCGATCGGCGGCAGCCTCGGCGGCTGGCTGTACGGTTTGCAGGGGGCAGGCCTGGTGTTTATCGCCGGCGCGGTATTGGCCGCCGTTTGGTTCCTGGTCAGCAGCACCATGAAAGAGCCGCCGTATGTCAGCAGCCTGCGCATTACGCTGTCTGAACTGGCGGTGAAGGATTCGGCGCTGGAAAGCCGTCTGAGGGCGCAGCCCGGCGTGGCCGAGGCGATCGTGGTGCCGGAGGAGCGCAGCGCCTACGTCAAGGTGGACACCAAGCAGACCAATCGCGGTCAGTTGGAAGCGCTGGTCAATTCGCTGTAAAGAAACGGGGCCGGCAATGCCGGCCCCGTCGAGATTAATCGCGGAAGTTCTTGAACTGGAACGGCTGCCCCAGATCGCCGCCGCGCACCAGCGCCATCACGCTCTGCAAATCGTCGCGTGACTTGCCGGTCACCCGCACTTCTTCGCCCTGGATCTGCGCCTGCACCTTCAGCTTGCTGTCTTTGATCAGCTTGACGATTTTCTTCGCTACAGAGGTTTCAATCCCCTGCTTCAGCTTGGCTTCCACGCTGTAGGTTTTACCGCTGTGGGTAAACTCTTCCGGGATCTCCAGCGCGGCGCCGTCGATGCTGCGCTTGCTCAGCTTTTCGCGCAGAATGTCGAGCAGCTGCTGCACCTGGAAATCAGACTCGGTGGCAACCTTGATGCTTTGATTCTTCTCGTTTAGCTCAAAGCTGGCCGGCACGTTGCGAAAATCCCAGCGGGTGCCGAGATCGCGGGTGGCGTTCTCAACGGCGTTACGCACTTCCTGCATATCAATTTCGGAAACGATGTCGAAAGATGGCATACTTCTTCCTCCTGAATGAGTGCCTAATAGCTTAGGCGATTTTGATGCCGAGCATGATAACCGCTTTGCCGCCTCAGACAAAATCTGCTGAACGCACGCAGGGATAGCGCTTCAGGCTGCCATAAAGCCTATAGTTAGATCACGGTAATTGAGCGGTATTCCCGTGTTTCCAAGGAGACTGAATGAAAATAACCATTCTTGGTTGCGGCGCGCTCGGACAACTGTGGCTCTCCCGGCTGTATCAGCAGGGCCACGATGTACAGGGATGGCTAAGAGTGCCGCAGCCTTTTTGCGCCGTGAACGTGATCGAGCCGGAAGGCGTCTCGTTTAATCGCAATTTGCCCACCAACGATCCTGAGCACCTCGCGCAGAGCGAGCTGCTGCTGGTGACGCTGAAAGCCTGGCAGGTCTCCAGCGCGGTCAGTGCGCTGCTGCCGAAGCTGAACCCTCAGTGCGCCATTTTGCTGTTGCATAACGGCATGGGTACCCAGGAGGAGCTGCCGCAAAACGGCCAGCCCATCCTGCAGGGCACCACCACCCACGCCGCGCGCCACGAAGGCAGCACCATTATTCACGTCGCCACCGGCATCACCCACATCGGCCCCACCTCACCGGCCGCCCAGCATCTCAGCCACCTGGCGGAAGTGCTGCATCAGGCGCTGCCCGACGTCGCCTGGCACAACAACATCGCCTCGGCCAACTGGCGCAAGCTGGCGGTCAACTGCGTGATCAACCCGCTGACGGCGCTGTACGGCTGCCGCAACGGCGATCTGCAGCGCTACCCGGAGCAGATCGAAACGCTGTGTCGTGAAGTCGCCAGCGTGATGGCGATGGAGGGCTACCACACCTCCTGCGAAGGCCTGATGCAATATGTGATGGACGTGATCCACAGCACCGCCGACAACGTTTCGTCGATGCTGCAGGATATCCGCAGCCAGCGGCATACCGAGATCGACTACATCACCGGCTACCTGCTGCGCCGTGCGCGCAGTCACGGCCTCACGCTGCCGGAGAATGCGCGGCTGTTTGAATTGATTAAACGAAAGGAAAATGAATATGAGCGTATCGGCGCTGGTTTGCCTGGCACCTGGTAGCGAAGAAACCGAAGCCGTCACCACCATTGATCTGCTGGTGCGGGCGGGCGTTAAAGTCACTACCGCCAGCGTCGCCGGTGACGGCGAGCTGACTATCGTTTGTTCGCGCGGCGTCAAGCTGCTGGCCGACGCGCCGCTGGTGGCGATCGTTGATGAGCCTTTCGACGCCATCGTGCTGCCCGGCGGCCTGAAGGGGGCGGAATGCTTCCGCGACAGCCCGTTGCTGGTGGAAAAAGTGCGGCAGATGCACCTGCAGGGGAATATCGTCGCCGCCATCTGTGCGGCGCCGGCGCTGGTGCTGCAGCACCACGATCTGTTCCCGGTCGGCAACATGACCGGCTTCCCGGGCCTGAAAGACCAGATACCGGCGGAAAAATGGATGGAGCGCCGTGTGGTGTACGACGCACGCGTCAAGCTGCTCACCAGCCAGGGGCCGGGCACCGCGATGGAGTTCGCGCTGAAGCTGATCGATCTGCTGCTCGGCAAGGCCAAAGCGGCGGAGATCGCCGCGCAGCTGGTGCTGATCCCTGGGATGTACGATTTCCGCGACTGAGCGGCTTGCCGATAAAAAAAGGGCTGAACACCAGTTCAGCCCCTCTCGTTTACGCCGCTGCCCGCGTTACGGGCGATAAACTTTCACGTTGCTGAAGCCCTGCTCCAGCAGGTACAGCGCCTGCAGGCGGCTCATCACGCCGCGCTCGCAGTACAACAGATAAGTTTTGCTCTGATCCAGATCGCCGAACTGGGTGCTCAGCTTGTAGAACGGCAGCGCTTTCACTTCAACCTGTTCCAGCTGCAGCGGCTTCTCTTCCTGCTCGTCGTTGGAGCGGATATCCAGGATCACCTCGTCGGCGCCGAAGGCCGCAACGGTTTCCACTTCGGTCACCTGCTCCTGCGCCTGCTCGGCGATGGAGCGAATATCGACGTTCTTCGCTTCGCTCACCACCCGATCGAGAATGCTGAAATCGAAGTGGCTCTCTTCCTCTTCGATCTTGGCCTTGACGGCTTTCACCGTCGGGCTCTTCGAAATCACGCCGCAATATTCCGGCATGGTTTTGGCGAAGTCTTCGGTGCCGATTTCGCGCGCCAGCTTGATGATGTGCTCTTTATCGTGCGAAATCAGCGGACGCAGGATCAGCGTATCGGACGCATTGTCGATCAAGCGCAGGTTGGTCAGCGTCTGGCTGGACACCTGCCCCAGCGCTTCACCGGTCACCAGCGCCTGCACGCCATAGCGTTCGGCCACTTGCGAAGCGGCGCGCACCATCATGCGCTTGAGCACCACGCCCATCTGGCCGTCATCGACCTTCTCCAGGATCTCGCCCACCACCGGCTCGAAGTCGATGGCGACGAAGCGCACCTTGTGCGAGCTGGCGAAACGGTTCCACAGGTAGTGCGCCACCTGCTTCACGCCAATCTCATGCGCGGCGCCGCCCAGGTTAAAGAAGCAGAAGTGCACGCGGCAGCCGCGACGCATCAGCATATAGCTGGACACGCCCGAGTCGAAACCGCCGGAAATCAGCGACATCACGTCTTCCTGAGTGCCGACCGGGTAACCGCCGATGCCTTCGAGGCGGCGTTTAACCAGCATCAGCTTGTCGTCTTCGATCTCGAGGTTTACCGTGACCTGCGGGCGGGTCAGGTTAACGCGCGCGCTGTCGATATGCTGGTTCAGACCGCCGCCGACGTAACGCTCCACGTCCTGCGAATTGAACGCCTGCTTGCCGCGACGCTTGACGCGCACGCAGAAGGTTTTGCCTTCCAGCTGGGCGCGGTAGGCTTCCAGAGTCTGCTCGAAGATGTGGTGGATATCGGTATAAGCGCGATCTTCCACTTCCAGAATATGGTGGATGCCGGGAATGCGCGTCAGCGCGTCGGCAATGATCGGCCGCTGGTTTTCATCTTTGGCGCGAACTTCGATATGATCCCAGTGACGGACGACCGCCAGCGTTTCATCATACTGCTTCAGGACGTTGCGAATATTGGTCGAGAGAATCTTGATAAAGCGCAAGCGCACAGATTGGCTCTTGATGGTGATTTCCGGGAACAATTTAATGATAAACTTCATGGCGGTCTTTGTTGTCAGATAAGAATTACGGCGCGGAGTATATCACCATATCGCCGTGCTCTGCGCACAAAACCACACATGAGCGCCATGATTTGCTAATCAAGATCCGCTAGGATAGGCTCTGGCGCCACGGTTCACATGATGACGTAAAAAGAAAATTATGCCGAAAAAACCAGCACAATCAGCCAGTACAGAGCAAACAGCCAGCTTTGAAAGCGCCCTCGGCGAGCTGGAAAGCATCGTGACGCGTCTGGAGTCGGGCGAACTGCCGCTGGAAGACGCGCTGAACGAATTCGAACGCGGCGTGCAGCTGGCGCGCCAAGGCCAGCAGAAACTGCAACAGGCGGAACAGCGTGTGCAGATACTTCTTAACGACAGCGCCGACGATGCGGCGCTGGCGCCTTTCACACCAGATGCCGAGTAACCGACATGTCTGAGATCGCCCCATCGGCCGCTTTTGCCGATCAACTGCAGATTTTCCGCCAGCGCGCCGATCGCGCGCTGCTGGACTTCATCGCCCCGCTGCCGTTCAACGACGGCAACATGGTGGCGGCGATGCGTCACGGCGCCTTGCTGGGCGGCAAGCGTCTGCGTCCGTTCCTGGTGTACACCACCGGCCAGATGTTCGGCGTGTCGCTGAGCAACCTGGACGCGCCGGCGGCGGCGGTGGAATGCATCCACGCCTACTCGCTGATCCATGACGATCTGCCGGCGATGGACGACGACGATCTGCGCCGTGGCCAGCCGACCTGTCACATTAAATTCGGCGAAGCCAACGCGATCCTGGCCGGCGATGCGCTGCAAACGCTGGCGTTTTCGATCCTGGCCGATGCCGAAATGCCCGACGTGGCGCTGCGCGATCGGCTGGCGATGGTTTCCGAACTGGCGAGCGCCAGCGGCGTAGCCGGCATGTGCGGCGGCCAATCGCTGGATCTGGAAGCCGAAGGCAAGCGCGTCGATCTGCAGGCCCTGGAGCAGATCCACCGCCACAAAACCGGCGCGCTGATCCGCGCCGCGGTGCGCCTGGGCGCGCTGAGCGCCGGCGAAGCAGGGCGAGCGGCGCTGCCGCAGCTGGATCGTTACGCCGCTGCGGTTGGCCTGGCGTTCCAGGTGCAGGATGACATTTTGGACGTTGTCGGCGAGACTGAAAAGATCGGCAAGCGCCAGGGCGCGGACCAACAACACGGAAAGAGTACCTACCCGGCGTTACTCGGGCTTGACAGCGCGAAAGCAAAAGCGTGGGATCTCTATCAGGAAGCATTAGCTGCATTAGACACTTTGGCAGCGCAATCTTATAACACAGCGCCATTGCGAGCGTTAGCCAGCTTCATTATTGAACGCGACAATTAACGTGTGACGTTAACTCCTCTGATATGAGTATCGAATGAGTCTTGATATAGCCAAATACCCAACCCTGGCGCTAGCGGAAAACCCCGAGGAACTCCGCTCACTGCCCAAAGAGAGCTTGCCGAAGCTGTGCGATGAGCTGCGGCAATACCTGCTGAACAGCGTCAGTCGTTCCAGCGGCCACTTTGCCTCCGGGCTGGGTACCGTCGAACTGACGGTGGCGTTGCATTTCGTCTACAACACGCCGTTCGATCATCTGGTGTGGGACGTCGGCCATCAGGCCTACCCGCACAAAATTCTGACCGGCCGCCGCGATCGGATCGCCACTATCCGGCAAAAGAACGGCCTGCACCCCTTCCCGTGGCGCGCCGAAAGCGAATACGACGTGCTGTCGGTCGGCCATTCGTCAACCTCGATCAGCGCCGGCCTCGGCATGGCGGTGGCGGCAGAGCGTGAAGGCAAAGGCCGCCGCACGGTGTGCGTGATCGGCGATGGCGCCATCACCGCCGGCATGGCGTTCGAAGCGATGAACCACGCCGGCGACATCAATCCGGACATGCTGGTGGTGCTGAACGACAACGAGATGTCGATCTCGGAAAACGTCGGCGCGCTGAACAACCATCTGGCGCAGCTGCTGTCCGGCAAGCTTTACTCCACCCTGCGCGAAGGCGGCAAGAAAGTGCTGGCCGGCGTGCCGCCGATCAAGGAGCTGGTGAAACGCACCGAAGAGCACCTGAAAGGCATGGTGGTGCCGGGTACGCTGTTCGAAGAGCTGGGCTTCAACTACATCGGCCCGGTAGACGGGCACGACGTACAGGGCCTGGTCGCCACGTTGAAAAACATGCGCGATCTGAAAGGCCCGCAGCTGTTGCACATCATGACCAAGAAAGGCCGCGGTTACGCGCCGGCGGAGAAGGATCCGATCAGCTTCCACGCGGTGCCGAAGTTCGATCCCGCCAGCGGCACGCTGCCGAAAAGCGCCGGCGGTCTGCCGACCTATTCGAAAATCTTCGGCGACTGGCTGTGTGAAACCGCCGCCAAAGACAGCTCGCTGATGGCAATCACGCCGGCGATGCGCGAAGGCTCCGGCATGGTGCAGTTCTCGCGCGACTATCCGCAGCAATATTTCGATGTGGCGATCGCCGAGCAGCACGCGGTCACCTTCGCCGCCGGGCTGGCGATCGGCGGCTACAAGCCGGTGGTGGCGATCTACTCCACCTTCCTGCAACGCGCCTACGATCAGTTGATCCATGACGTGGCGATCCAAAACCTGCCGGTGATGTTCGCCATCGATCGCGGCGGCATCGTCGGCGCCGACGGCCAGACCCACCAGGGGGCGTTCGATCTGTCGTTCATGCGCTGCATCCCGACCATGGTGATCATGACGCCGAGCGACGAAAACGAATGCCGCCAGATGCTGTATACCGGCTATCACTACAACGACGGCCCGAGCGCCGTGCGCTATCCGCGCGGCACCGGCACCGGCGCGGCGCTGGAGCCGCTCAGCCTGCTGCCGATCGGCAAAGGCGTGGTGCGTCGCCAGGGGGAGAAGATCGCCATTCTCAACTTCGGCACCCTGCTGCCGGAGGCCGCTGCGGCGGCGGAAGCGCTCAACGCCACGCTGGTCGACATGCGCTTCGTCAAACCGCTGGACGAGCAGCTGGTGCTCGAACTGGCCGCCAGCCATGAAACGCTGGTCACGCTGGAAGAGAACGCCATCATGGGCGGCGCCGGCAGCGGCGTCAACGAACTGCTGATGGCCAAACGCCGTCCGGTGCCGGTGCTGAACCTCGGCCTGCCGGACAGCTTCGTCTCGCAGGGCACCCAGGAAGAGCTGCGCGCCGATCTGGGGCTGGACGCCGCCGGCATTCAGCGCCAAATCGAAACCTGGCTGGCGCAGTAATCGCCGCCCGCGCCTGAAAAAACGCCTCCGCTCCCGGGGGCGTTTTCGTTTCCGCCCTCCGGGATCCGCGCTACAGTTACTGTCTGAGCTGTGAATGGGAGGCAAACATGAAGTACCTGAAACTGGGCAACACCGATCTGAACGTCTCACGCATCTGCCTGGGTTGCATGACCTACGGCGAACCGAACCGCGGCAATCACGCCTGGACGCTGCCGGAAGAGAGCAGCCGCCCGCTGCTGAAACAGGCGCTGGAAGCCGGCATCAACTTTTTCGACACCGCCAACAGCTATTCCGACGGCAGCAGCGAGGAGATCCTCGGCCGGGCGCTGCGCGACTATGCACGCCGCGAAGACGTGGTGGTCGCCACCAAGGTCTATTTCCCGCTGAGCAACCTGGAGCGCGGTTTGTCGCGCGCCAAGATCATGCAGTCCATCGACGACAGCCTGCGGCGCCTGGGCACTGACTATGTCGATTTGCTGCAAATCCACCGCTGGGATTACGAAACGCCGCTGGAAGAGACGCTGGAGGCACTGCACGACGTGGTGAAAGCCGGTAAGGCGCGTTACATCGGCGCCTCTTCCATGTACGCCTGGCAGTTCGCCAAAGCGCTGTATACCGCCGATCTGCACGGCTGGACGCGCTTTGTCAGCATGCAGGATCAATACAACCTGATCCAGCGCGAAGAAGAGCGTGAAATGCACCCGCTGTGCGCCGCCGAAGGCATCGCCGTACTGCCATGGAGCCCGCTGGCGCGCGGCCGCCTGACTCGCCCCTGGGGCGAAACCACCGCGCGGCTGGTCTCCGACCAGTTCGGCAAAAGCCTGTACGAGGAAACTGAAGGCATCGACGCCATCATCGCCGAGCGCGTCGCCAGCCTCGCCGAAGAACGCGGCGTTTCACGCGCGCAGATCGCGCTGGCCTGGCTGCTGAACAAACCGGCGGTCAGCGCGCCGATCGTCGGCGCGTCACGCAGCGAGCAGTTGGATGACGCCATCGCCGCGGTCGATTTGAGTTTGTCGCCGCAAGAGGTGGCGGAACTGGAGACGGCTTACGTGCCGCATCGGGTGACGGGGTTTGAATAAGAGAAGCGGGCGCGAAGAACCGCGCCCGGCGGTCAGAACAGCCCGATCGGCCAGTGGTGGCCAATCAGGTAGATGATGCCCGCAGACAGCACGCCGGCGATGATATCGTCGACCATAATGCCCATGCCGCCATGCACGTTGCGGTCGAACCAACGGATCGGCCACGGCTTCCACATATCCAGAATGCGGAAGATGACGAAACCGGCGGCGACCCAGCGCCAGTCGTTGACCGGCAGCGCCATCAGCGTGATCCACATGCCGACGAACTCATCCCAGACGATGCTGCCGTGATCGTGCACCTTCATGTCTTTTGCCGTGCGGTGGCAAATATAGACGCCGATACAGATGCTGAACATCACCGCCAGCGAGTAGAGCTGCCACGGCAGCTGGATCAGCAGCAGCCAGAACGGGATCGCCGCCAGCGATCCCATGGTGCCCGGCATCACCGGCGACAAACCGCTGCCAAAACCGGTGGCCAGCAGGTGCCACGGATTGCTCATCCGCAGCCGACGCTTGGCTTCATCCATGAGTGCCCGGCTCCGCATTGAAATGATCGAACCCGGCCCAGTCCAGCTCTACCGCTTCGTCGTTGCGATAATAGCGGATGCCTTCAGACAGCGGACCAATTTGGCCGATGCAGGTGTAGTCGGCGCCGAGGTGGCTCAGCGCCACTTCCAACGCGCCGCGGTTGATTTCCGGTACGGTGAAGCACAGCTCGTAATCTTCGCCGCCCGCCAGCGCCCAACGCAGCGCCTGCTCGGCATCCGCGTGGCTGCTCAGCGCCTGCGACATCGGCAGCTCGTCCAGCACGATGCGTGCGCCACAGTCGCTGGCCTTCAGGATGTGTTTCAGATCGGAAATCAGGCCGTCGGAGATGTCGATCGCCGAGCTGGCCAGATCGCGCAGCGCCTGCCCCTGCAGCACCCGCGGCTGCGGGCGCAGATGGCGAGCGATCAGGTAATCGCGCGCCGCCGCCTCCGGCACCGCCAGACGATCCTGCAGAATCGCCAGACCGGCGGCGCTGTCGCCCAGCGTGCCGGTCACGTAGATCCAGTCGCCGATGCGCGCGCCGCTGCGGGTTAACGCCCGGCCGGCCGGGATCAGCCCCTGAATGGTCAAGGTCATGCTCAGCGGGCCGCGCGTGGTATCACCGCCGATCAGCTGCATGCCGTAATAGTTGAGCTGATCAAACAGGCTGTCGCTGAAGGCCTTCAGCCAGGGCTCGTTCACCTCCGGCAGGGTCAGGGCCAGCGAAAGCCACGCCGGATCGGCGCCCATCGCCGCCAGATCGCTCAGATTGACCGCCAGCGCTTTATAACCGAGATCGGCCGGATCGATGTCCGGCAAGAAGTGCACGCCCGCCACCAACGTATCGGTACTGACGGCCACCAGCTGTTTTTCCGGCACTGCCAGCAGTGCGCAGTCATCTCCAATGCCCAACTGTACATCCCGGCGCACGCGCTTAAACCGGTCAAAATAGCGGGCAATGAGGTCAAATTCGCCGCATGCCATATCGATATTCCACGAGAAGAAATTAAGGCCGGGGATACCGGCCTTAATGTTTTACTTTTTCTTGCGAAGGGTTGGCGCCACTTTATCCAGCACCCCGTTCACAAACTTGTGGCTGTCTTCCGCGCCGAAGGTTTTCGCCAGCTCGATCGCTTCGTTGATCGCCACCTTGTAAGGGACATCCTCGCGCATTTTCAGTTCAAACAGCGCGACGCGCAGCACTGCGCGCTCCACCTGGCCCAGCTCTTCGAGCTGACGCGACAGGTATGGCGCCATCAGTTCGTCCAGCATACCTGCATTCACTGCCGCGCCGGACAGCAACTCGCGAAAATAGGCGACGTCAACATCTTTGACATCCTGCTCCGTCAGGAACTGGTGTTCAACATCGGCAAGGTCGTTTTTAGACAACTGCCAAGAGTAAAGCGCTTGAACAGCGCACTCACGAGCGCGGCGACGAGCAGCAGGTTTCACGGAATTCCCCTTAACTAAATTCAGGCTTTAATAGCTTTGATAACATTAATCATTTCAAGTGCGGTCAACGCGGCTTCAGCGCCCTTGTTGCCCGCTTTGGTGCCGGCGCGTTCGATCGCCTGTTCGATGCTTTCGGTGGTCAGCACGCCAAAGGCAACCGGGATTTCGGCATTCATCGCAACGTTGCCGATGCCGGAGCTGGCTTCGCCCGCCACATATTCGAAGTGCGCGGTGCCCCCACGGATAACGGTGCCCAGCGCGATAACCGCGTCGTATTTGCCGGTTTTGGCCAATACGCTCGCCGTCAACGGCAGCTCGTAAGCGCCCGGGACCCAGACAACGGTGATGTTGTCGTCAGCAACCTGACCAATGCGTTTCAGCGCGTCGATGGCGCCTTCCAGCAGGCTGTCGTTGATGAAATTGTTAAAACGTGCAATTGCGATCGCCACACGGGCATTTGGAGTAGCAACAACACCTTCGATAACTTTCATGGGCTTTCCTTAAAAATGGGTTCAATACCCCGCAGGGGGGCGGATTCTATCATATTCTTTCATCGCCTGCGCGGCGCTTTTGTAAAACCGGCGCGCAGGCGCGAGATTCAGTGTTTCGCCCGCAGGCACAAACGCAGATCGGGGCCGACCTGGCGCACGTCGCTTAAGACGAATTCCGGCGCGTCGGCCAACCGCTCCAGGCCCGGCAGGTGGCACAGGCCACGGCCATTATCGCCCAACAGTTTCGGCGCGATGTACAAAATGAGCTCATCCACCAGGCCGGCCTGCAGCAGCGCGCCAGCCAGCGATGCGCCCGCCTCCACCCAGATTGAATTCACCTGGCGCTTGGCCAACAGCATCATCATCACCACCAGATCGACGCCGCCGCCGTGCGCCGGGCAGATAAACTGCTCAACGTCTTGCGGCCAGGCCTGTTCATCCGCCTGCAGGCGCGCCAGCCAGGTGGCGCCCGGCTGCTGCACCACGCGGTGCTGCGGGGTAATGCGGTTTTGGCTGTCGAGCAGGATGCGCAGCGGCTGACGCAGATTTTCGCGCGGATAGAGGCGCTGGGTCTCGGCATCCAACTCATCCCAACGCACCGTCAGCGACGGATCGTCCGCCAGCACGGTGGCGCTGGTGCTGAGGATCGCGGCGCTCTGCGCGCGCAGGCGCTGCACGTCCTGACGCGCTTCGGGTGAGGTGATCCACTGGCTCTCGCCGGAGGCCATCGCCGTGCGCCCGTCCAGCGACGCGCCCAGCTTCAGTTGCACATAGGGAAAACCGGTGCGCATGCGTTTGAGGAAGCCCAGGTTGACCGCTTCGGCTTCGGCCAGCATCAGGCCATGACGCACCTCGACGCCGGCCTGCTGCAGCTTGTACAGCCCGCGCCCCGCCACCTGCGGATTGGGATCTTGCATCGCCGCGACCACTCGCGTTACGCCGGCGGCCACCAGCGCATCGGCGCAGGGCGGCGTGCGGCCGTGATGGCTGCACGGCTCGAGCGTGACATAGGCGGTGGCGCCGCGCGCCTTGTCGCCCGCCATACGCAGCGCGTGCACTTCCGCGTGCGGCTCGCCGGCGCGCAAGTGATAGCCTTCACCGACAATTTCGCCATCGCGCACGATAACGCAGCCGACGTTCGGATTGGGCGCGGTGGTGAAACGCCCCAGGCGCGCCAGTTCGAAGGCGCGCGCCATGTAAAATTCGTCGTGATGCATGAAAGATCCTTTAGTCTTGCAGGCGGGCGATCTCTTCGCCGAACTCGCGCACGTCTTCGAAGCTGCGGTATACCGACGCAAAGCGAATGTAGGCCACCTTATCCAGCTTTTTCAACGCGTCCATCACCAGGTTGCCCACCAGTTTGGTCGGCACTTCGCGTTCGCCGGTGGCGCGCAGTTGGGATTTGATATGGTTAAGGGCGTTTTCCACGTCGTCCGAGCTTACCGGGCGCTTTTCCAGCGCTTTCAGCATGCCGCGGCGCAATTTGTCTTCGTTGAACGGCTCGCGCACCTCATCGCTTTTAATCACTCGCGGCATCACCAACTCGGCCACCTCGAAGGTGGTGAAGCGTTCATTGCACACCAGACACTGGCGGCGGCGGCGCACTTGCGAACCGTCCCCCACCAGGCGGGAATCAATGACTTTGGTATCAACGGCGGCGCAGAAAGGGCAATGCATAACACGTCCTGATAAACGTTTTTATAGATAAATGCAGTTTACCCCGAAGTGCAGCCACAACAAAGGGCGGCGGCCATTTGTTGCGACACGCAGCCGGGAAGCGGCGCCGATATGACTTTCCCCTCCGGGCGGACTAAGCTGATAATAGGAGATTCAGCATAGGAAATCGCCGTCATGACAACCTGTTACCCCAAAATCGCCCTGCTCGCCGCCGCCGTGTTGCTGGCAGGCTGCGCGCACAACGCCGCCGTCCCTCAACTGCGCCATCAGGTCGCCGCGCTGAACCAGAAAGTGAGCGTGCTGACCGATCAAACCACCGCGCTGGAGCGGCAGAATATGCTCAATCAGCACTCCGACAACGGCGTCTACCTGCTGCCGGCGGCCCGCAGCGCCGCCCGTTTGCAAAGCGGCATCGGCGAGCTGAGCGTTTCGCTGAGCCACATCAAGAGCGAAGCCAACGGCACGCAGGCGCAGCTGCATGTGCGCACCCTCTCACAGGCCACGCTGCCGCCGTTCAACGCGGTGGTGGAATGGGGCCAACTGGACGACGCCACCGGGCGGCCGTTGACCGCCGAGGCGCTGTCGCAACCGATCGCCAGCGCCGACTCGCTGCTGCCGAAACCCGGCCAGGACTTTGAGCTGCGCTTCAGCGGCCTGACGCCGGAACAGCTGGGCTATATCCGTCTGCACAGTCTGGTTTCGACCGCCCAACCGGCGGTGGTGCAGCAACACTGAAAACTCGAGGCAAAAAAAAGGAGCGCCGGCGGCGCTCCTTCTCATTTCGCTGAATACTGCGGCGGTTAAGGCAGAATCGAAGGCTGATCCGCGCCCTCTTTTTCCACTTTTTGCTGCAGCATGTGCTCGCGTTTCATCCCCAGTTTCAACGCCAGCGCGGACGCGACGTAGATGGAGGAGACGGTACCGATCGACACGCCGATCAGCATCGCCAGCGAGAAGCCTTGCAGCATCGCGCCGCCGAAGATGTACAGCATCAGCACCACCATCAGGGTAGTACCGGAAGTCATCAGCGTACGGCTCAGCGTCTGGGTCAACGACACGTTCATGATCTCGTAAGGCGTGCCGCGGCGGATCTTGCGGAAGTTCTCACGAATACGGTCGGAAACCACGATGCTGTCGTTCAGCGAGTAACCGATAACCGACATCAGGGAAGCGACGATGGTCAGGTCAATCTCGATGTGGAACAGCGACAGCACGCCCAGCGTGATGATCACGTCGTGCGCCAGCGCGATAACCGCCCCCAGCGCCAGGCGCCATTCGAAGCGGAAACCAACGTAGATCAGGATACAGATCAACGCCACCAGCAGCGCCATGCCGCCGGTTTGCGCCAGTTCGCTGCCCACGCTCGGGCCGACGAACTCGATACGCTTCACGGTGGCGTTTTTATCCACCGAGTCGTTGATCACGCCGATCACCTTGTTGCCCAGTTCCTGGCCTGCGGTGCCGGTCGCCGGTGGCATGCGCACCATCACGTCGCGGCTGCTGCCGAAGTTCTGGATGATCGGATCCTGGAACCCGGCCTTCTCCAGCGTATCGCGCATCAGGTCGAGGTTAGCCGGCTTCTCCAGGTTGATTTCAATCACCGTACCGCCGGTGAAATCCAGACCCCAGTTAAAGCCGCGCACCGACATGGTGACGATCGACGCGACCAACAGCAGCAACGAGATGCCGAAGGCCAAATAGTCCCAGCGCATAAAGTCGTAGACTTTACGGCCGTAGTTGAGTTGCTCAACAGTATAATCCTGTGCCACAACGCACTCCTCAGATAGACAGCTTGTTAATGCGTTTGCCGCCGTAAAGCAGGTTGACGATGGCACGGGTACCGACAATCGCGGTGAACATGGACGTCGCCACACCGATAGCGGTGGTGATCGCAAAGCCTTTGATCGAACCGGTGCCCACTGCGTACAGGATGACCGCGGTGATCAGGGTGGTGATGTTGGCGTCGACGATACTGGAGAACGCGCCTTTATAGCCCTCATGGATCGCCTGCTGAACGGACCGGCCGTTCTTCAGCTCCTCCTTGATACGTTCGTTAATCAGTACGTTGGCGTCGACCGCCACCGCCAGCGTCAACACGATCCCGGCAATGCCCGGCATGGTCAGCGTCGCCCCCGGCAACAGGGACATCACGCCGACGATCAGCACCAGGTTGGCGACCAGCGCCGTGGTGGCGATCACGCCGAACTTACGGTACCAGACCACCATGAAGACGATGGACGCCACCAGGCCCCACAGACAGGCTTCCAGACCTTGGGTGATGTTCTGCTGACCCAGGGTTGGACCGATGGTGCGCTCTTCGACGATCTGAATCGGCGCGATCAGCGCACCCGCACGCAGCAGCAGCGAAAGCTGACGCGCTTCGTTCGGGTTGCCGATGCCGGTGATGCGGAAGCTGTTGCCCAGACGCGACTGAATGTTCGCCACGTTGATCACTTCTTCCTGTTTCACCAGCACCGCACGGCCGTTGGCGTCTTTCTTGCCGCTGTCCTTATACTCCACGAACAGGGTCGCCATCGGCTTGCCGATGTTGTCCTTGGTGAAGTTGGACATCGACGTGCCGCCGGCGCTGTCCAGCGAGATGTTAACCTGCGGCTGGTTGTATTCGTCGGTGCTCGAAGTGGAGTCGGTGATGTGGTCACCGGTCAGGATCACGCGCTTGTACAGCACGAGCGGCTGGCCGTCACGGGTGTATTTCACCTCGGAGTCGCCCGGCACGCGGCCGTTGGCCGCCGCAGTGGCATCCGCATTGGTGTTCACCAGACGGAACTCCAGGGTCGCGGTGGCGCCCAGAATTTCTTTGGCGCGCGCGGTGTCCTGAATGCCCGGCAGCTCAACCACGATGCGGTCGGCGCCCTGGCGCTGCACCAGCGGTTCGGCGACGCCGAGCTGGTTGACGCGGTTACGCAGGATAGTGATGTTCTGCTGTACGGCGTATTCGCGCGCTTCGCTCAGACGGGCGTCCGTCAGGTTGGCTTTCATGGTGTTGGCGCCGTTGGCGGACAGCACCAGATCGCGCTGACGCGGGCCGATGTAGCTGATGGCCTGGTCACGGGCCGCATCGTCGCGGAAGCGAACTTCCACGCCGTTGTTGTCCAGCTTGCGGATAGACGCGTAAGGAATGCCCTTCTCACGCAACTCGCTGCGCAGGGTATCCATGGTCTGTTCCTGCAGCTTGCTCAGCGCGGTGTCCATGTCCACTTCCATCAGGAAGTGCACGCCGCCGCGCAGGTCCAGGCCGAGTTTCATTGGCTCTGCGCCCAGCATGGCCAGCCAGGTCGGCGTGGCCGGCGCCAGGTTCAGCGCCACGACGAATTTGTCACCCAGCTCGGTCACCAGCGCTTCGCGGGCGCGCAGCTGAACGTCAGGATCTTTAAAGCGAGCCAGGATGGCGCCATTTTCCAGCGCAATCGACTTGCTCGCGATGTTGTCTTTTTCTAATACGGTACGGACCTGGTCCAGCGTAGTTTCACTGGCGGCGACGCCGCGCGCGCCAGTGATTTGTACGGCCGGATCCTCACCGTAGATGTTGGGAAGCGCATAAAGCAGACCGACGAGGATCACAACGATCAACATCAGATACTTCCACAAAGGATAACGGTTTAGCACGGCAATTCCCTTCGGGAAAAAAGATTACAGGGCCTTCATGGTACCTTTCGGCAGAACGGCCGCCACGAAGTCACGCTTGATCATCACTTCCGTGGTGTCGTTCAGCGCGATGGCGATGATGCCGGTGTCGGCCACTTTGGTCACGCGACCGATCAGGCCGCCGGTGGTCAGCACTTCGTCGCCTTTACCGATGGAGTCCATCAGCTTCTTGTGATCTTTCGCGCGTTTCTGCTGTGGGCGCAGGATCATGAAGTAGAAGATCAGGCCGAACACCACCAGCATAATGATCAGAGAGTACGGGCTTCCCTGAGCCGGAGCCCCTGCGGATGCGACGGCGTCAGAAATGAAAAAGCTCATTGAAATTCCCTCATTAAGTTATCAATTATTAGATCAAGCGTTTAAAGGCGGAATCGGCTTGCCGATCCGACCATAGAAATCCGCAACAAACTGCTCTAATTTACCCTCTTCGATAGCCTGGCGTAAACCCGCCATCAGGCGCTGGTAGTGACGCAGGTTATGAATCGTGTTCAGTCGAGCACCCAATATTTCGTTGCAACGGTCGAGATGGTGCAAGTAGGCGCGGCTGTAATGGCGACACGTGTAGCAATCACAGTCCTTATCCAGCGGAGAAGTATCATCCTTGTGCTTGGCATTACGGATTTTTACCACACCGTCAGTCACGAACAAATGGCCGTTGCGGGCGTTGCGGGTCGGCATGACGCAATCGAACATGTCGATGCCGCGGCGCACGCCTTCCACCAAATCTTCCGGCTTGCCGACGCCCATCAAATAGCGTGGCTTATCTTCCGGAATTTGCGGGCAAACGTGTTCAAGAATGCGATGCATATCCTCTTTCGGCTCGCCTACAGCCAAGCCGCCCACAGCGTACCCGTCAAAGCCGATATCCACCAGCCCTTTGACGGAAACATCACGTAAATCTTCGTAAACGCCGCCCTGAATGATGCCGAACAGCGCATTTTTATTTTCCAGTTCGTCGAAACGCTTGCGGCTGCGCTCCGCCCAGCGCAGCGACATTTCCATCGAACGCTTGGCGTAGTCCCAGTCGGCCGGGTATGGCGTGCATTCGTCGAAGATCATCACGATGTCGGAGCCCAGGTCATACTGGATCTCCATCGATTTTTCCGGGCTCAGGAACACCTTGTCGCCGTTGATCGGGTTGCGGAAGTACACGCCTTCCTCTTTGATCTTGCGCATCGCCCCCAGGCTGAACACCTGGAAACCGCCGGAGTCGGTGAGGATCGGGCCCGGCCACTGCATGAAATCGTGCAGATCGCCGTGCAGCTTCATGATCTCCTGGCCCGGGCGCAGCCACAGGTGGAAGGTGTTGCCCAGCAGGATCTGCGCGCCGGTCTCTTTCACTTCTTCCGGCGTCATGCCCTTGACCGTACCGTAGGTACCGACCGGCATAAAGGCCGGGGTTTCCACCACGCCGCGGTCGAAAATCAGGCGGCCGCGGCGAGCGCGGCCATCGGTAGTTTGTAGTTCGTACTTCACAAAGCCTCCAGCATCAGAGAAACAGTCTGATGTCGTTGAAACGGGGCCGCGCCGTGCGCGCAGCCCGGGAATTTAGCCGCCGACGGATTCGTTTTCCGCCTGCGGATTACGGCTGATGAACATCGCATCGCCGTAGCTGAAAAAGCGATACTGCTCGGCTACCGCCTGCTGATAGGCGTTCATGGTATTTTTATAGCCGGCGAAGGCCGACACCAGCATGATCAGGGTAGATTCCGGCAGGTGGAAGTTGGTCACCAGCGCGTCGATCACCTGGTAGTGATAGCCCGGATAGATAAAGATGCTGGTGTCGCCGAAGAACGGCGCAATCAGCGCCTCTTTGCTGGCCGCCGCGGCGCTTTCCAGCGAACGCACCGAGGTGGTGCCCACCGCCACCACGCGCTTGCCGCGCGCTTTGCAGGCCAGCACCGCATCCACGACCTCCTGCGGCACTTCGGCGTATTCGGCGTGCATCACGTGATCTTCGATAGTTTCCACGCGCACCGGCTGGAAGGTGCCGGCACCGACGTGCAGCGTCACGAACGCCATTTCCACGCCCTTGGCGCGCAGCGCCGCCAGCAGCGGTTCGTCGAAGTGCAGGCCGGCGGTCGGCGCGGCGACCGCGCCCGGCTTCTCGCTATAAACCGTCTGATACAGCTCGCGGTCGGCGTCTTCATCCGGGCGAGCGATATACGGCGGCAGCGGCATATGGCCGGCGGCGTTGAGGATAGTGAACACGTCGCGCTCGTCGTTGAAGCGCAGCTCGAACAGCGTCTCGTGGCGAGCCACCATGGTGGCGGCGATGCTCTCGTCATCCCCCAGCAGCAGCTCGGCGCCCGGCTTGGGCGCTTTCGACGCGCGCACGTGCGCCAGCACGCGATGGTCGTCCAGCACGCGCTCCACCAGCACTTCAATCTTGCCGCCGCTGACCTTGCGGCCGAACATGCGCGCCGGGATCACGCGGGTATTGTTGAACACCAGCAGATCGCCGGCCTCCAGCTTGTCCAGCAGATCGGTGAATACACCATGCGTCAGCGCCCCGCTCGGCCCGTCCAGCTGCAGCAGGCGGCATGCGCTGCGCTCGGCCTGGGGATAATGGGCAATCAGGGATTCGGGAAGTTCAAACGAAAAATCAGCGACGCGCATGGGTATTCACTTCTTCAATTTAGGACTGGTTGGTAAAAAACAGGCGGCCTAGTCTAAAGCCGGGGGCGGTCAGCGGCAAGAAATAAGGAGGATTTGCCTGACTTCAGGTATAGTTGAGGGATGAATTTTCTCGCTCATCTTCACCTGGCCATGCTGGCGGACAGCTCGCTGCTGGGCAACCTGCTGGCCGACTTCGTGCGCGGCAATCCCGCCGCCGACTACCAGCCCGATGTGGTGGCCGGCATCATGATGCACCGCCGCGTCGACGTGTTGACCGACAGCCTGCCGCAGGTGAAAGCCTGCCGCGACTATTTCAGCGCCCCCTACCGCCGCGTGGCGCCGATCACCCTCGACGTGGTGTGGGACCATTTTCTGGCGCGCCACTGGCAGCAGCTGGAGCCCTCGCGCGATCTGCACCAGTTCACCCAGGAAGCCCGCAGCCAGATCGAACCTTACCTGCCGCTCACGCCGCCGCGTTTTCAGAACCTGAACGGCTATCTGTGGCCGGAGCGCTGGCTGGAACGCTACGCCGAATTGCCGTTCATCGCCCGGGTGCTGCAGGGCATGGCCAGCCGCCGCCCGCGTCTTGAGGCGCTGGCCGGCTCGTTCGCCGATGTCGAACAACATTATCATCAGCTTGAAACACAATTCTGGCAGTTTTATCCGCAAATGATGCGGCAGGCGAAGGAAAAAACGCTCTGAGGTCAAGCCCAAGCGTTTGAAATTGCAGCGCCTTGCAAGAATTTACGTTTTGCCGCTTGCCCTTTTGTGGGAAAAGGTTATTTTTAAAGCTCGATAAATTATATCAACGACTTTGATAGGTGAAAGCTATCTCATCGATTGGTCTTTTACCCTTTATTCACCAAGTCACGGCCCCTATACTGGCCCTTGTTTTTTACATCCACCCTTTAACACCTATTACAGGAGTAATTATGGTCCTGGTAACTCGTCAAGCCCCTGACTTCACTGCAGCTGCCGTACTGGGTAGCGGCGAAATCGTTGAAAACTTCAACCTGAAGAAGCACCTGAACGGCAAACCAGCCGTGCTGTTCTTCTGGCCAATGGACTTCACCTTCGTATGCCCTTCCGAGCTGATCGCTTTCGATCACCGCTATGAAGAGTTCCAGAAGCGTGGCGTTGAAGTGGTTGGCGTTTCCTTCGACTCAGAATTCGTTCACAACGCATGGCGTAAAACCCCTGTCGACAAAGGCGGCATCGGTGAAGTGAAATACGCAATGGTTGCTGACGTTAAGCGTGAAATCCAGAAAGCTTACGGCATCGAACACCCGGAAGCCGGCGTTGCGCTGCGCGGCTCCTTCCTGATCGACAAAGACGGCATCGTGCGTGCTCAGGTGGTTAACGACCTGCCAATCGGCCGTAACATCGACGAAATGATCCGTACCGTTGACGCGCTGCAATTCCACGAAGAGCACGGTGAAGTGTGCCCGGCTCAGTGGGAAAAAGGCAAAGCAGGTATGGGCGCTTCCCCAGACGGCGTGGCAAAATACCTGTCTGAAAACGCTGCCAAGCTGTAATTTCAGCCTGATAGTGAATCAACCGGCCCCCGCGGCCGGTTTTTTTATGCTCCATTTTGGGGCAGCCCGCCCGCCTTCAGTGCTTTATTTCCCTGTTTCCGCTCACATTTCCCACCCTGTTCACCGCGCGTACGCCCATCTGCGGCTACTATCAATAACGCTGGCTCGCGCTTTGCAAGTGAGTAACGGCAAGCAAACACAACACAATAAAAAACTGACAGGGTAGGAATAACTATGTTTTTACAGAAATGGAGCAAACCCCTGACCATGGCGGCGCTGCTGGTCAGCGGCAGCCTGTATGCGGCATCCAACCCGGCGGTGGAGGCCCAAAACGGCATGGTGGTCACCTCGCAGCATCTGGCCTCACAGGTCGGGGTGGATATCCTGAAAATGGGCGGCAACGCCATCGACGCCGCCGTGGCGGTCGGCTATGCGCAGGCGGTGGTTAACCCCTGCTGCGGCAACATCGGCGGCGGCGGCTTTATGACCGTCCACCTGGCGGACGGCACCGATACCTTCATCAACTTCCGCGAAACCGCGCCGGCGGCGGCCAGCGCCAACATGTATCTGGATGCCGACGGCAAGGTGAAGAAAGATGCCAGCCTGTACGGCTATCTGGCGGCGGGCGTGCCGGGCACCGTGCTGGGAATGGAAACCGCGCGTGAGAAGTACGGCAAACTGAGCCGTGAACAGGTGCTGGCGCCGGCGATCAAGCTGGCGCGCGAAGGCTTTGTGCTGACCCGCGCCGATACCGATATTCTCGACACCACCGTTGCACGTTTCAAACAGGATCCCGAGTCGGCCAAAATCTTCCTGCGCCCGGACGGCAGCCCGCTGCAGCCGGGGGACAAACTGGTGCAAACCGATCTGGCCAACACGCTGGAGGCCATCGCCAAAGGGGGAACCGACGCCTTCTACAAAGGCAAGATCCCGCAGGCCGTGGAGGCAGCGGCCAAACAGGGCGGCGGCATTTTGACGGCGGCCGACTTCGCCAACTACAAGGTCACCGAAACGCCGCCGATCACCTGCAGCTATCGCGGCTACAAGTTCGTGTCGGCGCCGCCTCCCAGCTCCGGCGGCGTGACGCTGTGCGAAATCCTCAACGTGGTGGAAGGCTATGACCTGAAAAGCATGGGCTTCAACTCGGCGGCGGCCATTCATACCATGACCGAGGCGATGCGCCATGCCTACATGGACCGCAACACCTACCTCGGCGACCCGGAATTCATCAAGAACCCGATCGACCGGCTGGTGAGCAAGAGCTACGCCGAGCAGATCCGCAAGAAAATCGTCGCGGACAAGGCCACGCCGTCGGAAAACGTGCAGCCCGGCATGGAACCGCATGAGAAGCCGGAAACCACCCACTATTCGATCGTCGACCATGACGGCAACGCGGTCTCCACCACCTATACCGTCAACGGCCGCTTCGGCGCCGTGGTGATCGCACCGGGCACCGGCTTCTTCCTCAATGACGAGATGGACGACTTTACGGTCAAAGTGGGCGAGAAAAACCTGTATGGGCTGGTGCAGGGCACCGCCAACAGCATTGCCCCCGGTAAGCGCCCACTATCGTCGATGAGCCCGACGCTGGTGACCAAGGACAACAAGATCTTTATGGTGCTGGGCTCGCCGGGCGGTTCGCGCATTATCACCATCACCCTGCAGACCGCGTTGAACGTGATCGACCACGGCATGGCGCCGCAGGAAGCGGTAGACGCACCGCGCATCCATCACCAATGGTTGCCGGATGAGGTGTACTACGAACAGCGCGGCGTTTCCGCCGATACGCTGAAGCTGCTGAGCGGCATGGGTTATAAGATGGTCGAGCAAACGCCGTGGGGCGCCGCCGAACTGATTCTGGTCGGTTTACCGGGCGCGGCGGGCGTCAGCCCGGCCAACTCCGGCAACGATTCGGCAGTTTCCGGTAAAGTGCGTGAAGGCTACCTGTACGGCGCCAACGACGTGCGCCGTCCGGCAGGCTCCGCGGTAGGTTACTGATGTAAATACCCACTCACCTTAATCGCGGGGGCGTTTCTGCCCCCGCACTCCCTTTAGCCCTCGCAGCGCCATACGGTGGCCGACTCTTCCGCCAACTGCAGGCGCAACCCGCCCGCCGTTTCGCTCAACTCTCCCCGCCCTTCCACACGCCGCCACGGGCCACGCGCCAACAGCGGGTTATGCGGCAGCTGCGCCTGGCCGCTGCCGTCGCGCTGCAGCGCCACCAACACCTGCTCCTGCTGATACAGACGCACGAACACCAGCGTTTCGCCGCTGGCGTACAGCACCTGACAGCCGCCGCGGCGCAAGGCCAGGCTCTGTTTACGCAGCGCCGCCATGCGCTGGAACAGCGCCAGCAGCGGCCGATCCCAGTCGCCGACGTCCCACGGGAACGGCTTGCGGCAGAACGGATCGTTGCCGCCGTCCAACCCAATCTCATCGCCATAATAGAGGCAAGGCACACCGATCCAGCTCAGCAGCCACACCGCCGCCATCTGCATGCGCGCCGCGTTCCCCTGCAACAGCGTGAGGAAACGCGCGGTATCGTGGCTGTCCAGCTGATTGAACTGGATCAGCTGGCGGCTGTGCGGCAGCCCGGCGCGGTAACCGTCCATCCACTGCGCGCACCCGGCGGCGTCCAGCCGCACCGGGTGGTAGGCCACGTCCAGCCCCGCTAAAAACGCCCGCACCGGCAGCGCGAATCCCATGTAGTTCATCGCCGCATCCTCCACGCCGGCGTGCAGCCAGCGGCGCGCGTCGCCGAAGTGCTCGCCCAAGACATAGGCCTGCGGATTCTCCTGCTTCACCGCCTGATAGATGCCCGCCAGGTGGCGCAGATTGCCGGTGGCGCCGCCGTTCTCCCCCAGCATATGCACCACGTCCAGCCGCCAGCCGTCGATGCTGTACGGCGGGCGCAGCCAGTGACGCACCACGCTGCCTTCCCCCTGATAAATCGCTTCCGCCACCTGCGGCTCGGCGAAGTTGAGCTTCGGCAGGCTGGCGTTGCCCTTCCAATCGAGCGCGCGGCCGTCCGGGTAGAAGTTGAACCAGCCGCGATACGGCGAATCGGGGTGGTGACAGGCGCCGTTTTCGCCCTGACGATGGCGGTCAAACCACGGGTGCGAATCGCCGGTGTGGTTGAATACCCCATCCAGCACCAGTTTCATGCCTACCTTGTGAGTGCTTACTCGCAAACGCTGCAGCGCCGCGTTGCCGCCGAAGTGCGGATCGACCTGGTAATAGTCCTCGGTATCGTACTTATGCACGCTCGGCGCGGTAAAAATCGGGTTCAGGTACAACGCCGTCACGCCCAGCTGCTGCAGGTACGGCAGTTTGCCGCTGATGCCGTCCAGATCGCCGCCGTAAAAGGTCGAGGCGGCGTGGCGATCCTCCAACGGGTGCTGCCAGTCGCGCCGAATCACCTCGGCGCCGGCCGCATGATGGCGATAGCTGCCGCTCTGGATGCCGTGCTCGCCGCCGCTGCTGGCGAAGCGATCGGGGAAAATCTGGTAGAACAGCTGATCCGCCACCCACTCGGGGCCATTATCAGGATCGTCGACGGCGAACTGCGCCAGCTGGCCCGGCGGCGTTGACGACCAGCCCTGCGGGCCGAACCACTGTTGGCGATCGGCCCACAGCAGCTTGAAGCAGTATCGCCGCGTCGGCTCGCCCTCATTCAGCGTCAGGCTGGCCTGGTAGCGCCGCATCCCCTCGTGGCGCTGCGCTTTCATCACCAGCAGCCACTCTTCATTGTCCGGTTCGGCGCGCAAAAATACCCGTTCAGGCAGTTCATCCCCTTGTAACCACAGCGTGATATCCAAACGTTGCCCTTGCTTTACAACAAAAGGCGGGACCGGTTGATGCCAGGCGTTAAGCATACTGTTCTCCTGCTGTACCAAACGAAATCGACGGCGTTCTTCAAGAAACGAACAATGCCACGTTAAGTGCAACTCCCCCTCCTCTCTGGCCGCAAAACCCGGGGATGAGCCGGGGGGCGGAGACCGAAAAATAACGCTAACTTGATGTAAAAAAAGGTAAACAGGTACAAATCCTGCACGTTACCCCTTAGGCTAACGCGTTTTAAGTTTACAGGATATTTTTTGCGCATTTTTTAAGGAGCGGTAATGCAACAACAGATAACGCGCTGGCTGGAACAGTTTGGTTTGGAATTCGGCGGAGTGATGTCGCTGTTGATGGTATTGGGGTTGATTGTTCTGATCTCGGTAGCGATCCACCTGGTGCTGCACCGGGTGGTGTTGGCTGCTCTTCAGCGCCGTGGCCAGCAATCGCAGCGTGTCTGGCAACAGGCCATCACCCAATACAAACTGTTCCAGCGCGTGGCGCTGCTGCTGCAAGGGGTGATCATCAGTATCCAGGCGACGCTGTGGCTGCAGAGCGGCAGCCAGACCCAGGCGGTGATCGTCACCGCCGCGCAGGTGTGGATCCTCGCCTTCACCCTGCTGTCGCTGTTCTCGCTGCTGGATACGCTGCTGGCGCTGCTGCGCCAAAGCCCGATTTCCAATCAGCTGCCGCTGCGCGGCATTTTCCAGGGCCTGAAACTGGTGGCGGCGATCCTGATCGGCATCATGATCGTCTCATTGCTGATGGGCAAATCGCCGCTGCTGCTGCTCAGCGGCCTGGGCGCCATGACCGCGGTCTTGATGTTGGTGTTCAAGGATCCGATCCTCGGGCTGGTGGCCGGTATTCAGCTCTCCGCCAACGATATGCTCAAGATCGGCGACTGGCTGGAAATGCCGAAATACGGCGCCGACGGCGCGGTCACCGACATCGGCCTGACCACGGTCAAAGTGCGCAACTGGGACAACACCGTCACCACCATCCCCACCTACGCGCTGATCTCCGACTCATTCAAGAACTGGCGTTCGATGTCGGAATCCGGCGGGCGCCGCATCAAGCGCAGCTTGAATATCGACACCAGCAGCGTGCACTTCCTGTCGGAAGAGGAACAGCGCCGCCTGCAGCGCAACCCGCTGCTGCACAGCTATCTGAATAACAAAACCCAGGAGCTGAGCCAGCACAACCAGGAGATCGCCGTCGATCTGGCCTCGCCGCTCAACGGCCGCCGTCTCACCAACCTCGGCACGCTGCGCGCCTATCTGGAAGCCTACCTGCGCGCTCATCCGCGTATTCACCTGAACATGACGCTGATGGTGCGCCAGCTGGCGCCGACGCCGGAGGGCCTGCCGCTGGAAATCTACGCCTTCACCAACACCACGGTCTGGGCGGAGTATGAAAGCATTCAGGCGGATATTTTCGACCATATCCTGGCGGTGATCGACGAGTTCGGCCTGCGCGTGCATCAGACGCCGACCGGCAACGACCTGCGCGGCATGCTGCGACAAAGCGCGAACGCTTCCTGACGTCGGCTGACGTAACTGTGTCTGCTGGTAATTATTCGCTTTCAATTGCCAGCAGATATCTCCATCCCCTTCTTTTCCCCGGTGAAAACGGCGTTAATGCGCCATCACCTTCACCACCGAGAGGGAAAGCTCTTGCTGAAACGGTTACGTCATCGGCTGTTCACCCTGATGGCCACGCTGCTGTTTATCGGCTGCCTGCACAGCGCATCGCTGGATGAAAGCCGCATGCCCCGCAATCTGCAACCTTCGCTGAGCGCTCTGAGCAGCAACCTGCAGGACATTCGCGAAGTGCTGGCACGCTGCGCCGGCGAGGAAGAGGAGGAACGCCTGAACGACGGCGGTATGCGCATCGAAGCGCGCGCCGCCGGGGATGAGGAAGTGGAAGATAACCCCTAAAAAAACACCGGCCTCAGCCGGTGTTTTTCCATTTAGTCTTGCTGCGTCGCCAGCAGCGCGCGTTTTTTCTGGCGGTTGACCTTGAACCAGTACCCCGCCAGCAGCAACACCACCCAGACCAGGCCGGCGTACAGCGAGACGCGCGTGGTCGGGAAATAGCCGATCAGGCCGATGATGAATACCAGGAACACGATCGCCACCACCGAGGTGAACACCCCGCCGCGCAGCGGGAACGCCAGCTGCTTCACCTGCTCTTTGCTCAGGCTGCGGCGGAAGGCGATTTGGGAGAACAGGATCATGATCCACACCCACACGGTGGCGAAGGTCGCCAGGGAGGCGATCACCAGGAACACGCTCTCTGGCATGATGTAGTTGAGGTACACCGCCAGCAACAGCGCCAGCATCATCACCACTACCGTCACCCAGGGAATGCCGCGTTTCGACACCTTGCTGAACATCTTCGGCGCGTGCCCCTGTTCGGCCATGCCGTGCAGCATGCGACCGACGCCGAACACGTCGCTGTTGATCGCCGACAGCGAAGCGGTGATCACCACGAAGTTGAGGATGCCTGCCGCCACGGTGATGCCCATATGCTGGAAGGTCAGCACGAACGGGCTGCCGTTGGTGCCCACCTGGTTCCACGGGTAGATCGACATGATGACAAACAGCGTACCGACGTAGAACACCAGAATGCGCCACGGCACCGAGTTGATGGCTTTGGGAATCGATTTTTTCGGATCTTTGGCTTCGCCGGCGGTGATGCCGATGATTTCAATGCCGCCGTAAGCGAACATCACCAGCTGCAGCGACAGGATCATGCCGATAACGCCGTTGCTGAAGAAGCCGCCGTTCGACCACAGGTTATGAATGCCGGTCGGTTGCCCGCCGTTGCCGATACCCCAGATGATGATGCCGATGCCGGCCGCGATCATGATGATGATGGTGGCGACCTTGAAGAACGAGAACCAGAACTCCAGCTCGCCGAACACCTTGACGCTCATCAGGTTGATGGCGCCGATGATCAGCACCACGCTCAGCACCCAGATCCAGTGCGGCACTTCCGGGAACCAGACGCCCATATAGATGCCGAAGGCGGTCACGTCGGCGATGGCGACAATCAGGATTTCAAAGCAGTAAGTCCAGCCGGTGATGTAACCCGCCATCGGGCCGAGGTAGTCCTGCGCGTAGCGGGAAAATGAGCTGGCCTGCGGGTTATTGACCGACATCTCTCCCAGTGCGCGCATGATGATGAAGGCCACGATGCCGCCGATCAGGTAAGCCAGCAGCACGCTCGGGCCGGCCATTTTGATGGCGTCCGCCGAGCCGTAGAACAACCCGGTGCCGATGGCCGACCCCAGCGCCATAAAGCGAATATGGCGCGTACTGAGGCCGCGTTTCAGCTTATTGTCGGAGGCGGTGGTGGGTGACTGTTGTTGCATGAAGATGACCCATAGTTTTAAACGTAAAAAAGCCACGGACATGTCCGTGGCCCTGGATTAAGCCGGGGGATTATCAGTGCGCGGTCACTTGGGAACGCGTGCACACCCGATCATAAATCGCGACCAGCACCAGCATCAGCAGCGAAGGCGGCAACCATGCCAACCCCTGCTCCGCCAGCGGCAGGTGAGTGGTCCAGGCCGGCAGCAGTTGCTGGAAGCTGGACGCTTTCACCGCGTCAAGGATACCAAACAACAGGCTGACAAGCATCACCGGCGCGATGATACGCGGCGCGCTGTGCCACCAACGCAGGGTGAAGCTCAGCACCACCAGCACGATGCACGGCGGGTAAATCGCGGTCAGCACCGGAATGGAGATCTGGATCAGGTGGCTCAGGCCGAGGTTGGACACCACCATCGAGAACAGTCCCAGGATAAACACCAGCGTCTTGTAAGAGAACGGCAGGTATTGCGCGAAGAACTCGGCGCAGGCGCAGGTCAGGCCTACCGCGGTCACCATGCAGGCGATGAAGATCAGCGCCGCCAGGAAGAAGCTGCCCAGGCCGCCGAAGGTGTTCTGAACGTAAGCGTGCAGGATCACCGCGCCGTTGGTGGCGTCAGGCACCAGCGCGCCGCTGCCGGAACCCAGCTTGAACAGGCTCAGGTACACCAGCGTCAGGCCCACGCCGGCGATCAAACCGGCCAGAATGGTGTAACGGGTCAACAGGCCGGCGTCTTTCACGCCGCGCGAGCGCGCCGCGTTGACGATAACGATGCCGAACACCAGCGCGCCCAGCGTATCCATGGTCAGATAGCCGTTAACGAAGCCGGAGGAGAAAGGCACGCTCTGATAAGCCGTCGTCGCCGGAATCGGCGCGCCGGCAGGCCACAGCAGCGCGGCGATGCCCAGTACGGCCAGCGCGACGATCTTCAGCGGCGCCAACACATGGCCAACGGTATCGAGCAGGCGGCCCGGATACAGAGAGATGCCGATCACCAGCGCGAAATAAACCAGGCTATAGATGAACAGCGGCATGGCGCCGTCGCCGGTCAGCGGGGCGATGCCCACCTCAAAGGACACGGTGGCGGTGCGCGGCGTGGCGAACAGCGGGCCGACGGCCAGGTAGCAGACGGTCGCCAGCAGCAGGCCGGCGCCGCGGCCGATCGGCGAACTGAGGGCGTCGATGCCGCCGCCGACGCGCGCCAGCGCGATGACGGTGATGACCGGCAGGCCCACGGCGGTGATCAGGAAGCCCAGCGCCGCAGTCCATACATGTTCACCGGACTGCAAGCCGACCATCGGCGGGAAGATGATGTTCCCGGCCCCGACGAATAAGGCAAAGGTCATAAAGCCCAGTGCCAGGATATCTTTTGACGTTAAACGATGACTCATACGATGTCGTGTTGCCTGTTCAAATGAAAAATAGTGTCCGATAGCGTGGTGGCGAAACGCCCCACCCGGTTGCCGGCATGCCCGATCGTCGCCGCGCCAAATAAGCACCCTAAACGCAGTCGATCCGGCGTTTATGTCCCTATTCGAAAGTGGCCGCTCATGAAGATGGGCAAAATTTTAGGAGTTATAAAAATGGAGGTTTAATCCGACAACGAAGGCTAAGGTAAACGTTTATAGCGCTTCAAGGCAAGACGCACGGCGAAAAGCAGAGCTATCGACCATATAAACTTTAGCCACCAGTCGATCATATTGGCTATCAATAAATATACACTACATGATTTGTATCATTTTTGAACAACGAATTCACGAAACGTGAAGCATATATCACTTTACCGCGCGAAAACGCCAATAAATGCCCGATTTTCGCGTGGTATAAGCTCCGTTTTGCCGTGAAAAAAGGCGAAAATTACGCCGCTTTTTGTCGCTTATTGCACCGTGGCCGGCGCGAGCGGTGGCAACCCGAGCGCCTGGCGGGTCTTCTGCAGCGCGGCCGGCGGCAGTGGCAGATAGCCGTCGTGATTGACCAGGCTTTGCCCTGGTGTCGACAGCACGCGATCGAGAAACGCGGCGGTCAGCGGCTCCAGCGGTTGATGGGGGGCTTTATTGATGTAGATATACAGATAGCGCGACAGCGGGTAGCGATCGTTGCGCACGTTGGCGGCGGTAGGCGCGACATAGTCTTCTCCCGACTCCGCCAGCGGCAGCAGCCGCACGCCGCTGGCGCGAAAACCGATGCTGGCGTAGCCGATGCCGTTGAGCGAACCGGCCACCGCCTGCACCACCGAGGCCGAACCGGGCAGCTCATTGACGCGCGGCATGAAATCGCCGCCGCACAGCGCGCGCAGTTTGAAATAGCCGTAGGTGCCGGACGCCGAGTTGCGGCCGAAGCGTTGCAGCGAGCGCGTCGCCCAGTCGCCGCGCAGCCCCAGCTCGCCCCAGCGCGTCAGCGGCTGGCTTTCGCCGCAGCGCCGGGTGGCGGAGAAAATGCGGTCGAGCTGCTGCAGGTTGAGGCCGCGCAGCGGATTGTCCTGATGCACCAACACCACCAGCGCATCCACCGCTACCGGCACCGCCAGCGGCGCATAGCCGTAACGGTGTTCGAACGCCGAAACCTCGGCCGCCTTCATCGGCCGGCTCATCGGGCCCAGCTGCGCGGCGCCCGCCGCCAACGCGGTCGGCGCGGTCGACGAACCGGCGGCCTGGATCTGCAGGTTGACGTTGGGATAATGCTGGCTGAAATCCTGCGCCCACAGCGCCATCAGATTCGCCAGCGTGTCGGAGCCGACGCTGGACAGGTTGCCCGCCAACATGCCGTCAGGCTGCGCCAGCGCGCCGCGTCCGGCCAGCAGCGCCAGGCAAAGCAACAGCCCTCGGGTGATTCGGGTCATACCGGTGTCTCGCGTTAATTTTTCACCGCATTCTCTGATAAAGCGGCGGGAACAATCAACCGATTGGGCAAGGTAAAGATAAAGCGGGTGCCGATCCCCGGTTCGCTGAGGATCTCCAGCCGCGCGTCGTGATGGCTGAGCGCGTGCTTGACGATCGCCAGCCCCAGCCCGCTGCCGCCGGTCTGGCGCGAGCGGGCCTTGTCGACGCGGTAGAAACGCTCGGTCAGGCGCGGCAGGTGCTCGGCGGCGATGCCAGGCCCGTTGTCGCTGACCTGGAACTGCGCGCCATGCGCCGTCTGCTGCCAGCTGACTTCGATATGGGTGCCCTTCGGCGTGTGGTTGACCGCATTGTACACCAGGTTAGACACCGCGCTGCGCAACTGGTCTTCATTGCCGAACACGTTGAGCTGTTCGTTCACCCGGAAGGTGATCTCGTGATTGCCGCCGCTCAGCGATTGCGCCTCACGCTGCAACACCCGCAGCATCAGCGGAATATCCACCCGCTCGTTCATGTCGACATTGGGCGCCGCCTCGATGCGCGACAGCGTCAGCAACTGCTTGACCAGCCCGTCCATCCGGCGGGTCTGCTCTTGCATGGTGCTCAGCGCCTTGCTGCGCAGCGAACCGTCCTGCTCTTCGTCGCCCATCATCTCCAGATAGCCCTGCAGCACCGTCAGCGGCGTACGCAGCTCATGGCTGACGTTGGCGAAGAAGTTGCGCCGCGCGCCCTCCAACTGACGCATCTGGGTGACGTCGCGCGCCACCATCAGCAATTGCCCTTCGGAATAGGGCATCACGCGGAATTCGACGTAGTGTTCGTTGTTCAGCTGCAGCGTCAGCGGGCGCGAAAACTCCTGCTGTTGCAGATAGTGGCTGAATTCCGGATAACGCAGCAGGTTAAGGATGTGCTGGCCGTTGTCTTCCGGCCAACGAAAGCCGAGCAGATGCTGCGCCAGCCCGTTGCACCAGAAGATATTGCCTTCGACGGTGGTCATCACCACCGCGTCAGGCAGCGATTCGGCCCCGCTGCGAAAGCGCTTGATCAGCAGCGCCAGCTCGCGCCGGCGGCGGCGGTTGCGCTGCTGCATCTGATACAGGCCATAGAACAGCGGCTCCCAGCTCCAGCGGCCGGGCGGCGGCGTCATGCTGCGGTCGATCCACAGCCAATGGGAGAGTTTGAGCTGGTTGTAGAAATTCCACACCAGCGCAGCCAGCGCAGAAGCCAGCAGGAACCAGGGCAGATAACCAAAAATCAGCCCCAGCAGTAAGGCGGGCAGACAGAAAAGAGCCAGCTCCAAAGCCAGCCTCTTCCACGACAGACGTTCTAACACGGCATATTCTCCAGCGCGGCGCGATCAGTAGCGCGTTGAGAACCGGTAGCCGGTGCCCCGAACGGTTTGAACCATTTTATCATGCCCACTGGTTTCTAACGCCTTGCGGAGCCGACGGATATGCACGTCAACGGTACGGTCTTCCACATAAACGTTAGTGCCCCAGACGTGATTAAGCAACTGCTCGCGGCTATAAACCCGCTCCGGGTGGGTCATAAAGAAGTGCAGTAGCTTGAACTCGGTCGGCCCCATGTCCAGCGCCTGATCGTTCGCCATTACGCGGTGGGAGGACGGATCCAGGCTCAACCCTTGCATTTCAATCACTTCTTCCACCGCCATCGGCGAAATGCGGCGCATGACCGCTTTGATGCGCGCCACCAGCTCCTTGGGCGAGAACGGCTTGGTGATGTAATCATCCGCCCCCACTTCCAGGCCGCGCACCCGGTCTTCTTCTTCGCCGCGCGCGGTCAGCATCATCACCGGGATATCGCGGGTCAGCGCTTCGCGCTTCATATGTTTGATAAACTGAATGCCGGAACCACCGGGCAACATCCAGTCAAGCAACACCAAATCAGGGAACGGCTCAGACAGACGCGTCACGGCGCTGTCATAATCTTCGGCTTCCAACGGTTGGTAACCATTCTGTTCCAACACAAAGCACACCATCTCACGGATCGGCGCTTCGTCTTCCACCACCAGTATGCGTCTTGCCATCGTCAATCCTGCCAATGTGTTAGCGACTTTTCGGGCGCCATTATGCGTCAGTTTTGTGACACTTTTATGAAAAAAACCGGCTGTTATAGGCAGTAAGCATAGCGATTATTTCCCGCAGTAACGAAAAATCATCCGGTTGTCATCATCATTGCGCCGGGACAGCCGCCGCCGCGGCCTTTATAATCATCGCCATTATCTTTACATCCGGGAGTGTCATGCGCCTGATCCACACCTCTGACTGGCACCTTGGCCAGTACTTTTTCACCAAAAGCCGCGCCGCCGAGCACCAGGCTTTTCTGAACTGGCTGATCGAACAGGTAGATCAGCAGCAGGTGGATGCGCTGATCGTCGCCGGAGATCTGTTCGATACCGGCTCGCCGCCCAGCTATGCCCGCGAGCTGTACAACCGCTTCGTGGTGGAACTGCAGCGCACCGGCTGCCAGCTGGTGGTGCTGGGCGGCAACCACGATTCGGTCGCGACGCTGAACGAATCGCGTGAACTGCTTTCCTGCCTGAACACCACGGTGATCGCCAGCGCGCAGGGCGCCCCGGAACAGCAGATCGTGGTGCTTAACCAACGCGACGGCCAGCCGGGCGCGGTGCTGTGCGCCATCCCGTTCCTGCGGCCGCGCGATCTGCTCACCAGCCGCGCCGGCGAATCCGGCGCGCAGAAACAGCAGGCGTTGCAGGAAGCCATCGCCGAACATTACCAAACGCTGTATCAGGCGGCCTGCGAGCGCCGCGACCAGTTGGGCCTGCCACTGCCGATCGTCGCCACCGGCCACCTGACCACCGTCGGCGTTACCACCTCCGACTCGGTGCGCGACATCTATATCGGCACCCTCGACGCCTTCCCGGCGCAGGCCTTCCCCCCCGCCGACTATATCGCGCTGGGCCACATTCACCGCGCGCAGAACGTCGCCAAATCGGAGCATATTCGCTATAGCGGCTCGCCGATCCCGCTGAGCTTCGATGAGCTGGGCAAAGCCAAAAGCGTCTTCCTGGTGGATTTCGCCGACGGCGCTTTGCAGCAGGTAGAAACGTTAACGATCCCGCAGTTTCAGCCCATGCAACTGATCAAAGGCGATCTGGCCGAGATCGAACGGCAGCTGCGGCAATTTGCCGACTATGCCGGCGAGCTGCCGGTGTGGCTGGATATCGAAGTGGCGACGCAGGGCTACCTCAGCGACATCCAGCGCCGCATCCAGCTGATGGCGGATGCGCTGCCGGTGGAAGTGGTGCTGCTGCGGCGCAGCAAAGAGCAGCGCCGCCAGGCGATCGCACAGCAGGATAAGGAAACGCTCAACGAGCTGAGCGTCAACGAGGTGTTCGAACGCAGGTTGGCGCAGGAGGCCGACATGCCCGAAGCGCGCCAACGGCGGATGCACCAACTGTTCCGCCAGGTGGTCGAGGCGGTGCAGCACAACCCTGAAGAGAGCAACCCATGAAAATCCTCAGCCTGCGGTTAAAAAACCTCAACTCGCTGCAGGGCGAATGGAAAATTGACTTCACCGCCGAGCCGTTCGCCAGCAACGGTCTGTTCGCCATTACCGGCCCGACCGGCGCGGGCAAAACCACCCTGCTGGACGCCATTTGCCTGGCGCTGTACCACCAGACGCCGCGTCTCAACGTCACGCCAAGCCAGAATGAACTGATGACCCGCCACACCGCCGAATCGCTGGCGGAGGTCGAGTTCGAGGTCAAGGGCATCGGCTATCGCGCCTTCTGGAGCCAGCGCCGCGCCAAAAACGCGCCGGACGGCAATCTGCAGGCGCCGAAGGTCGAACTGGCACGCCGCGAGGACGGCAAGATCCTGGCGGACAAGGTGCGCGACAAGCTGGAGCTTACCGCCGCCATCACCGGGCTGGACTTTGGCCGCTTCACCAAATCGATGATGCTGTCTCAGGGGCAGTTCGCCGCCTTCCTCAACGCCGACGCCAACGATCGCGCCGAGCTGCTGGAAGAGCTGACCGGCACCGAAATCTACGGGCGGTTGTCCGAACAGGTGTTCGAGTCGCACAAGCAGGCCAAAACCGACCTGGATGCGTTGCACCAACGCGCCAGCGGCATCGAACTGCTGAACGACGAGCAGCGCCAGTCTCTGACCGAACAGCTGGCGGCGCTGAGCGCGCAGGAAATCGCTCTCGGCGAACAAACCCAGCGCCAGCAACAGGCGCTGAGCTGGCTGCAGCAATGGCAACGCCTCCGGCAACAGCAAAGCGAGGGGCAATTGCGGCTGGACACCGCCCAGCGCGAGCAGGCGGAGGCCGCCCCGCAGCTGCAGCGGCTGGCGCTCAGCGAGCCGGCCGAGAAATTGCGGCCGCTGCGCGGTGAACGCGATCGCTGCCGCGCCGAGCTGCAGACGATACAACAGCAGGCAGCCCATCTGACGCAACAGCAGGAACAGCAGTCGGCGCAGTTGACCCCGCTGCAGCAGGCGGTGGAGAAAACCCGCCAGGCGCAGCAAGCGCATGCCGAACACATGCGGCAACAGCAACAACTGATCGACGAGCAGGTCGCCCCGCTCGACCATCAAATAACCCAACTGCAGTCGACACAGGCCGAGCGGCGACAGGCCGGCGATGCCGCCGCACAGCAGTGCGCCCAGCAGCAGACCGCGCTGGAGCAGCTCACCGCTCAGCGCAGCCAACTGACGAGGCAGGCCGCACAGCATCAGCAGCAGTTGAACACGCTGACCGAAGCGCTGGCCGTTCAACAGCAACAGCAGCAGGCGCTGGAGGCGCAAACGCCGCTGGCCCCGCTGCGCCAGCGCCTGGGCGTCCTGGCGGATCTGCGCCCGACGCGCCAGCAGCTGTTTACTCTCGCTTCTTTATCGCAGCAAATCGTTAAACGGCTGGAACAACAGCGGCAAGAGCTAAACAGCGGTCAACATGAACTTACCCAGTTGGAACCACAGCTAGAACTCATCCGTCAGCGATTTAAGCAGCAGAAAGCCCACCAGGCCGATGTTGAAAAAACCTATGCGCTGGAACAACGGATCGTGGGTCTGGAGGCCGAGCGCGCCCGTTTGCAACCCGGCGCCCCCTGCCCGCTGTGCGGCTCATGCGAGCACCCGGCGGTAGAACAATACCAAGAGGTAAAACTGTCAGAAACCGCGCAACGTCTGGAGCAAATGAAAGTCCAGACCGAAGCATTGCAAAAACAAGGCGTCGAGCTGCGAGCCCGTTACGACAACCTGCAACAGCAATTGCAGCGTCAGCAGCAAACCATCGCGCAGGATGAACAACAGCTGGCCGGCCAACAGCAGCAGTGGCGGCAGCTCAGCGCGCCGCTGGCGTTCGACTTTACGCTGGCGGATGGCGAGCAACTCAGCGCCTGGCTTAGTTGCTGCGACGACGAAGAACGGCGCGGGCAACAGGCGCTGCAGCAGCATGAACAGGCGGCGCAGGCGGTACAGCAAGCGAAGGATGCGCTCATCGCTCTGCAAACGCAGCAGCAGCAGACGCAGCAACAGCTGGCGTTGCTCGAAGAACGCTTTACGCTGCTGCAGAAAGCCCACGCCGACAGCCTGCAACAGCAGCAAGAGCTGCAACAACGCTGGCAAGAAGGCGAGAAGACCCTTGCCGAACGACGCGCGCAGCGGCTGACGCTGTTCGGCGAACAGCAGGTCGCCGAGGTGCGCGAACAGCTGCGCGCCAAACAAACCGCCTGTGAACAGGCCAGTTTGCAGGCCGCCGAGCAGTGGCAAAAGGCGCAGGAACTGCGCGAGCGCCTGGCCGGCCAGCAGGCCGGGCTGCAACAACAACACACCCAGATGCAGGAGCGGCTGCAGCAGGCGCAGCAGCAGTGGCAGCAGGCGCTGGCCGACAGCGAATTCGCCGATGAAACCGCCTTCGCCGCCGCGCTGCTGGACGATGTCCTGCGCCGCGAATTGCAGCAGCGCAAAGAGCAGTTGCAACAGCGGCAGGTAGAAGCCACCGCCCTGCTGACACAGGCGACGCAAACGCTGGAGCAGCACCGGCAGAACCGCCCTGAAGGGCTGGATGAAGCCAACGCGGATCTCGATGCGCTCACCCAATCGCTGGCCGAACTGGCACAGCAGTTGAAAACGTTGCAGCTGCGTCAGGGCGAACTGCGCAATCAGCTGGAAAGCGACGCCGCCCGCCGCCTCAATCAGCAGGCGCTGTTCGAGCAAATCGCCCGCAGCCAGCAAGACTACGACGACTGGAGCTACCTCAACCAGCTGATCGGCTCGAAAGAAGGCGACAAGTTCCGCCGCTTCGCTCAGGGGCTGACGCTCGATCATCTGGTTTACCTGGCCAACAATCAGCTCGGCCGGCTGCACGGGCGCTATCTGCTGCAGCGCAAGACCAGCGACGCGCTGGAACTGCAGGTGGTCGACACCTGGCAGGCGGACGCGCTGCGCGATACCCGCACCCTGTCCGGCGGCGAGAGTTTCCTGGTCAGCCTGGCGCTGGCGCTGGCGTTGTCCGATCTGGTCAGCCACAAAACCAGCATCGACTCGCTGTTCCTCGACGAAGGTTTCGGCACGCTGGATGCCGAAACCCTCGATACCGCGCTGGACGCGCTGGACAGTCTGAACGCCTCCGGCAAAACCATTGGCGTGATCAGTCACGTCGAGGCGATGAAAGAGCGTATTCCGGTGCAGATCAAAGTGAAAAAGGTCAACGGGCTCGGCGTCAGCCGGTTGGAGGCGCACTTCAGGCTGGAATGATCCCGCGGCTTGCGGCGCAGAAGTGTGACCGCGGCGGCACTCCGCGGTGAAAAGCGTTGAGCCGCGGCGGGCACGGGTTATTATGCCAGCATAACAGGATTGTTACTGTATCCCCTCCGCCGCTCAGGCCGCAGGACAGAAACATAAAATACAGGCAAAACCTGACGCCCGGGATCGCTTCCGGGCGTCAGGTTTTTTCGTTTTCAGGATGCTGAAACACCGGGAAAAACCATGAAAATCGCTAAGATACTCAATAATAACGTGGTGATTACGCTGGACGACCGTCAGGCAGAGACGGTGGTGATGGGAAAAGGAATCGGCTTTAAAAAGAAGCCCGGCGATACGCTGGACGAAAGCCTGATCGAAAAGGTGTTCACCCATAACGGCGGTGAAATCGCCGAGCGCTATAAAGAGCTGCTCGCCGAGATCCCATTGGCCTGCGTCACCACTGCCGACAGGATCATCACCCTCGCCCGTGAACGCCTGCCGGGCAAGTTGCATAACATCGTCTACATCACGCTGACCGATCACATCCATTTCGCCCTGCAGCGCCATGCGCAAGGGCTGGATATCAAAAATGCGCTGCTGTGGGAGATTAAAAAACTCTACCCGGCCGAATTCGCCGTCGGGCTGGAGGCGCTGGCTCTGATCGCCCAGCGGCTGGATACCGCGCTGCCGGAGGACGAAGCCGGATTTATCGCCCTGCACCTGGTCAACGCCCAGCTTAACGACGAGATGCACAACACGCTGCACATTACCCGCGTGATGCAAGAGATCCTCAACCTGGTCAAATACCATTTCCGCTTTGATTACAACGAGGAATCCCTGAGCTACCACCGGTTCGTCACCCACTTGAAATTTTTCGCCCAGCGCCTGCTGGGGAAAAACTATGTCGACAGCGACGACGACTCGCTGTATCAGGTGGTGAAAGAGAAGTACCGCGAGTCATTCGCCTGCGCCGGCAAGATCAACCGCCACATCGAAAAGCACTATCAACACCAGCTCACCACGGAAGAGATGATGTTCCTGACCATTCATATCGAACGGGTGCGCAGCGAAAGCGAGGAAAAGCCGGTTTAACGGCGGGCGTCCGCCACCCGCACGCCGTACTGCGGAAACACCGCGTCGGCGGAAATCAGCGTCAGCCCTTCGGCCTGCGCCTGCGCGATCAGCATGCGATCGAAAGGATCCTGATGATGGGGCGGCAGCTGCCCGGCCTGTTGGCAATGAAAGGCGTCCATCGGCAGCGACAGAAAATCTTCGGCCTCGATGATCGCAAAGATGTCTTCCGGCAACGCCAGCTTGCCCAGCGCCTGCTTGATCGAGATCTCCCAAATGCTGGCCGCGCTGACGTACACCGCATTGCCCGGATCGGCGATCTGCCTTTTGGCGTTCGCGCCCAGGCAGGCGTCATCGATCAGCCACCACAGCAACGCGTGGGTATCCAGCAGCAGGCGCTTCATTCATCGCCCTCAAACAGCGCCGCAATGGCCGCATCCCCGGCGTTGAAATCCGCCGGCACGGTGAACCTGCCCTTGGCGGCGCCAGGGCGGCGCGCTTCCCCCTTGATGGCGACCAGCTGTACGTACGGCTTCCCTGCTTTTGCAATAATCACGGTTTCTCCCTCTGCGGCTCTGTCCGCCAGTTGGCTCAGATTGGATTTGGCTTCGTGCATATTGGCCTGAATCGGCATACGCGTCCTCCTTAGCTAAGTTAGCTAAAGCATAAATCGCCGTCCAGTTTTTGTACAGTGAAGGTTTTAAAGCGCGAGCAGCCTCGCGCTTTGTTGCAACGCTTAGCGCTGCTGTTGCGGCCACAGCCAGGCCGCACCGCGCACGCCGCTGGAATCGCCGTGAACCGCCTTGCGGATCGGCGTTTCACACTCGCCGCCGAACACCCAGCCTTTCACCAGTTGCGGCACCGTGCGATACAGACGATCCACGTTGCTCATGCCGCCGCCGAGCACTACCACGTCCGGATCCAGCATGTTGATCACGTGCGCCAGCGATTTCGCCAATCGCATTTCGTAGCGGCCAATCGCCTGCTCCGCCAACGCATCGCCCCGCTCGCTCAGCGCCATGATCTCATGCCCTTGCAGCGCATTGCCGCTCAGGCGCGCATAGTCGGTGGCGAAACCGGTGCCAGAAATAAAGGTTTCGATGCAGCCCGGCTTGCCGCAGTAGCACGGCACTTCGCGGGCGTAGCGCAGCTCATCGTCATCCTGCCACGGCAGCGGATTGTGCCCCCATTCGCCGGCGATGCCGTTGCCGCCGGCATGCGCCTGGCCGTTCAGCGCCACGCCGGCGCCGCAGCCGGTGCCGATGATGACCGCAAACACGGTTTTCGCGCCGGCGCCGGCGCCATCGGTGGCTTCCGACACCGCCAGGCAGTTGGCGTCGTTGGCGATGCGCACCTCGCGCGCCAGCAAGGCCGACAGATCCTTATCCAGCGGCTGACCGTTGAGCCACACCGAGTTGGCGTTCTTTACTCGCCCGGTAAACGGCGACAGCGTGCCGGGAATGCCGATCCCGACCGATCCTCGTTCGCCGGTATGATCCTCCGCCAGTTTCACCAGCCCGGCGATCGCCGCCAGGGTTTGCCGGTAGTCATGGCGCGGCGTGGCGATGCGATGGCGAAACAGCTCCCGCCCGTCATTCGCCAACGCGATCACTTCAATTTTCGTTCCACCCAAGTCGATGCCAATGCGCACGTATTTTTTCTCCTCGATGCCGCGCAGCGTTGTCACAGCCTAATGTAAGCGCGCGAATGAATCACCTGTTTCCCATTCTCCGTCCCGTCCTTCCCTGGTGCGCAAAGCGACGCAATTCGGAGAGAATGGGGCGATTTTTCAGCGTCAATTCGTTATCATGCCGCCCTGCTTTTGACGAATCAGCGTGCCGAACGCACGCCCAGCCAGGGATAACATTATGCTGTGGTTTAAGAATTTGATGGTTTACCGTTTGAGCCGCGAAGTGGCGTTAAACGCGGATGAAATGGAAAAACAACTCAGCGCGTTCGCCTTCACGCCGTGCGGCAGCCAGGACATGGCGAAGACCGGCTGGGTCTCCCCGATGGGCTCGCACAGCGATGCGCTGACGCACGCGGTCAACGGCCAGATCGTCATCTGCGCGCGCAAGGAAGAGAAAATCCTGCCGTCGCCGGTGATCAAGCAAGAGCTGCAGGCCAAGATTGAGCGCCTGGAGGCGGAGCAACACCGCAAACTGAAGAAAACCGAGAAGGACGCGCTGAAGGATGAAGTGCTGCACAGCCTGCTGCCGCGCGCGTTCAGCCGCTTCAACCAGACCTTCATGTGGATAGACACCGTCAACGATCTGATCATGGTCGACGCAGCCAGCGCTAAACGCGCCGAAGACACGCTGGCGCTGCTGCGTAAAAGCCTCGGCTCGCTGCCGGTGGTGCCGCTGACCATGGAAAGCCCGATCGAACTGACGCTGACCGAATGGGTGCGTTCCGGTGAGATGCCGGCCGGCTTCGCCATTCAGGATGAAGCGGAACTGAAAGCGATTCTGGAAGAAGGCGGCGTGATCCGCTGCAAGAAGCAGAATCTGATCAGCGACGAAATCGCGGTGCACATCGAAGCCGGCAAGCTGGTGACCAAGCTGGCGGTGGATTGGCAGGAGCGCATCCAGCTGATGCTGTCGGACGACGGTTCGCTCAAGCGCCTGAAGTTCGCCGACACGCTGCGCGAACAGAACGACGACATCGATCGCGATGACTTCGCCCAGCGCTTTGACGCCGACTTTATCCTGATGACCAGCGAGCTGGCGGCGTTGATCAAAAACACCATCGAAGCGCTCGGCGGCGAAGCCCAGCGTTAATCCCGCCGCAGAAACGACCAGGGCCCAGCCTTCGCTGAGCCCTGCGTTCCCCTAACGAGCAACGTTTATTTGCTCAGGTAGCGGCACAGATAGGCGGTGGCGTCGGCCACCTGCAGGTTGAACTCGCTGTGCCCCGGCACGAAGAACTTCTCGCCCGGCGTAAACACTTGCCAGTCCGGCGCTCCCGGCAGCAGCACTTTCAGCGCCCCGGTGATCACCGTCATTTCTTCCGGCTGCGCGGTGGAGAAGGTGTATTCGCCCTCTTCCATCACACCCACGCTGGTAAGACCGATGCTGCTACTGTCAAAACCGATAGACTTCACTTTTCCGGCAAAATACTCATTCACTTTCAGCATAGACTGGCACCCGCGTAATCATCTTGATGGAAAATCCATATTGGGGGATTGCGGTTGATCTGTCACTGGTTTTTCGCGCGAAATGCGATCGCGGCGCAGAGTAAAACGCTACAGGCCCTCTCGCCGACAGTCAGGGCTGCTGAAGCCCGGGGCGCCTCACGGGCGCAAAACGCCCGTAGTCGCGTCGAGCGCAGATTTATGGCTATTTGAATCAGTCGATTAACTCTGCGGCCAGCTTGGCGACCAGTACGTTCGACAGCAGCACCGGTACCGACAGACGCGCCTGCAGAAAAGCGCGGTGACGCTGGTGATAACCGATACAATCGAGCACCACCACCTCCGCCCCCTGCCGCAGCAGGGTGCAAGCCGCCTGCTCCAGCGCAGCGTCATCCGCCAGATAGGGGCTGGCGACGGCATAGCTCGGCGGCGCCGCCAGCTGCCGCCATTTGCGCGCCTGCTGCCCAACCTGTTCAGCCACCGGCACCACGATGCCGACACGGTGTGTGCCGACGATCGCAGAGATCAACGGCGGGATAATGCGATCCGGTTCCAGCAACAGCACCCGTTCCGCCTGCAATCGACCGAATTCGCCGGTGCATAGCAACAGAATCACCTCGCATCCCGTCGCTTCCAGTTCGCGGATCTTCTCCTGCAACCCGCTTTCGACGCGAGCGGCGCCGAGCGTCACCTGCGTACCGTCCAAAAGACGCGACACCAGCAGCTTGTCGCCCTGTTGCGGTGCATAACGCTCGGCGATCTGCCCGATATCCAGGCCGTCCAGCAAACCGACGTGCCTCACTCGCTCCGCCGGCAGATAAGCAGACAGCAGCGGCATGATATCGCTGCGCGGCGCCTGACCGATGGTCAGCGTGGCGAATGAAGCCGTCATGGGTCTATCTCCTTTTTTGCAGGTGGCTCAGACTGCCGTACAGCGCCAGCAGCCGGTCGTATTCGGTGGCATCATAGAACCGGCAGGTACCGCGGCCGAATTCTTTGGCGACTTCCACCGCGAATTTGACCGCCAACGCGATGTCCGTTTCGTGGCTGGCTCCGGTACCGCAGCCCGGCACCACTGATTCGCTGCAGATCGCCACGCCGACCACCGGCGCTGCAGTAGCGGTCGAGGGCTGCAAGATGCTGTTGAGGTGATGTACACCGTTGCCGTAAGGGGTGATGTCCTGCGTGGTGATCGGGAAAGTCACCGCCGGCCGGCCGCTGGTCATCTCCATGATGCGCAGCAGATCTTCCGCCACCCGCAGGATGTACCCCTCTTTCACCGTCGGCGACAGCGCATAGCCTTTATGATTGATGATGCGGTTGCCTTTGGTGGTGTCGATCGACAGGATGGCGTCAGCCTCCGGCACCACTTCGTTATCGTTCATCGTCACGTCATCGATCGGTGAATCCATAAAATCAACCGGATCGTGCGGCCGGGTCGGCGCGTTCGGGCAAATATGGGTGGTGACGATCACATCGCCCGGCAGCATGTCGCCCTTGCGCTGCATCTCCGCCAACTTCAGCGCGGCGGCAATGGCGGCGATCGCGCCGTCGCCGTCGGACACCAGCCCGATTCGCGTCGGCCGCGCGCCAATGCCGCCCAGGCGGCCGATAATGCCCAGCGTCGGCGCCGCACCACCGCCGAATTTTCCTGCACTGCCGGGGATCTCGATACGCACGAAATCGGTGCCGCCCTTCGGCCCCTCGGCGCGCAAGGTGCTGGCCCGGATCGCCGGGTAAGACGCAAACAGGTCGACGACGTCTTGGCCGCTGACGAATGCGCTATCAATCAATTCAAAAACCTGCAGCGTTTGTTGCAAACTCATGGTCGTTTTACCTCACCAATGTCATCGGCAGGAGCTATTTGCCCTTGCTGGAAAAAATCGAGCTGAAGAAGTTGTAGAGCGCATCGCCGGCGATAAATCCGGCCGCCATAATCTCCATCGGCGTGCGGCCACGATCCCCCCAACGTCGCAGGATCGCCACACGCAGCGCGATGCCGACCAGCACCGCCCACCCGGCCAAGGCGTTGTTGATCAGCAGGCCGGTTGCCAGAAGCACGCCGAGCTGGCGTTTAGGGCCGCCGACCAGCTGCACCAAGGCGCCGGGGATCGCCCAGATCAACAGACTCCAGGCGATGCCCGGCTGCGCGCCGGCCTCGATGGTTTTGGCGTAAACGCGCGCGACCGGCGGGATCAGATCCTGCAGGAAATAGCTGTGGTAAGAGAGGTAAACCACCGGAATGGCGATGATGAAAGCGATCAACGCCGCAAACAGCTGAATGCGACGCCCCAGCAGCTCTTGCTGCAGATCCTCACCGTAGCCGCGCAGGATGAAGCCGGCTTTCAAATCAAAGCCCATGTCGGCGAAGGCCGGCCCGGTGGCGGCGGTAAAACCGGTCAGGATGCATAGCGCCAGCGGTGGGAAACCGATCAGGATACCGACTATCAGGGTGATCAACGCCACCGCGAACGCGGGAAACCAGCCGGAGTGCATGGCAGCGATACCGACGATCAACTCATGAACGAAAGCGGCAAACGCCGCGTAAATCACGAACAGCGCCAACATCGGCAGCGACATCTCGCTAAACAGCCCGCCGACCAGGGCCAAAAAAGCGGCGATGACGATATAGCCGACCGCGCCCAGACCGAGCGCTTTGCTTACGGCGCTGTCGGGTTGGGTATAACCGGCGCTATCAGCGCGGCGGCTGCGGATCACCTGCGCGACCTGGATCAGCGCCACCAGGCCAGCGCCAACCATCACGCCGTGCGGAATAAAATGGGCGTTAATATCGAATCCGGCCACCGGCTCGGCGTAGGCCCGCAGCAATAGCCCGACGCCGAACATGCTCAGCGCCCAGATATTGCCGATAAAGGCGGTGCCGAAAGCCGCCATGGGGATCTTGAGCATTGATCCAGCGATGCCCACCACTACGCCCACCACCAGGAGCCAGGCCTGCTTGCCGCCGCGATCGCCGGCTTTAATCGCCTCTGCGGCGGCGACGCCCGGCGGCCAGGCATTGGCGGCGGGGAACACTTTGGTATCGAACAGACGATAAAGCAGATAGGCGTCGAGCAGCATCGCCGCCGCCACGCCGCAGAACATCGGTAAAATAAGCTGCGGTTGCCCCATCACGTAAGGCACCGCAATCGGCATCAGCAGACAGTTGGCTGCACCGAAAGTGGCGGAGGAGATCACCGTTTGCGCCAGGTTCTGGGTATGCACCGAACGATAGCGTTGGAACATCTGTAGCGGGATGCGCGCCAACAGCATGGCGATCAGCGCGCCGATGATCGAAGTGTTGGGCGTCACGCCCAGCGTGGTGATCAGTTGAACGCCGATGATCGCCCCCATCACCGAAAGTAGCGCCATGACCAACAGCGTGCCGGCCGCTTTTAGCGGATTATTTGATTTCATGCTTGGTTTCCCTGAATATTCCCTGCCGCATGACGGAAATAACGCCAGGCGATAGCTCGCCGCAGCAGTTCCATTATTTGGAACTGTTGGCGTCATAACGTGATTATTTTCTTATTCAGCCTGCCTATTTCTTAACAATAAAATACGGTGGAATATAATTAATGAGCCCCCTGGTGTCGGCACTCGTTAATTATGATGTAACATGATAGCTCCGGCGCGTTATTTGATCTGCTGCCAATAATCATCGCCATATTTTTCCGCCAGTTGGCGGCTGACTGCGATTAATTCGGCCAGGACTTCCGGTACGAACGGCTGTTCCTCGCCCTGCGAAGGGAAGGACAGACACAGTCCCACCGTCTCGCTGCCGTGCTTGTTCACCAGCGCGGTCGCCAGCGAACTGATGCTGTTCAAAGTTTCATTCCGCGCCAGCGACCATCCCTGGCGCCTCACCTGCTGTAACTTCTGCAACAGCGCATCCAGCGTTTGCGGCGCATTGGGCGAAGCCGCCCGGTAACCGCCGGCATAACGCGCTCGAACCTGTTCGTCGCTTTCACGCGCCAGTATCGCCCTGCCGACCGAGGTTTCCGCCGCCGGTGAACGGTAACCCGCCGGAGTGACCACCTGCAAAAAGTGGCGGCCGGGAAACATGCGCATCACCATGATCTCCTGCCCCTCCAATACCGAAAGGTAGCCGGTACACGCCGTCTGGCGGCACAGCTGCGCCATACTGGCCGCCAGGCTGTCCACCAGCGGCATCGACAGATAGTGGCTGGATACCGCCAGCAACAGCGCGCCGATGCGGTAACGCCGGCTATCGGGATCGCGCTCCAGCATGCCCTGATTTTCCATGGTCTGCAGCAGGCGCGACACCGTGCTTTTCGGCAGCGCCAATTGATCCACCACGTCGCTGAATGCTATACCCGGCTGGCCATGCATCACGCGTTGTTGAGAAAAGAGTTTTAATACCGCAGCGGCATTTTCCAGCGTTGTCATGATCCGCCTTGTTCCACTATATGGAACTCAGTTCCTGTTTTATAATTAAAAACTAAAACCCGAACTCCACAGCGTCAAGCTGTTTATTTTTTATCAGCAGAAAAATAAAAGGCATTCGTGCTTTTTAAATTAAAATATCGCGCAGAACGCCAACTTCGTCACGTTGATTAAAATAACGATACGCTTTGAAAATAATGAATAGCAGGACAAGCTGCTGAAAAATGGTTTTGTTCGGGGGATATCTCGTCGCGACTCAAAAACCCGCGCCGCGCAAACTGAAATCGATCGGCAGCGTCAATTCCACCGTGCCGTTGACGTAGGCGTCCGACGGCGGCGTGGGCAGCGGCGAAGCGCGTTTGACCAGCGCCTGGATTTCACGATCCAGCGACGGTAGCCCGGCGCTGCTGACCAGCGTCACCGCCAGCACGTGGCCCTGTCTGTCCAACGTGAAACGCACCTGCCCGACGCCCTGGCGCTTCAGCCGCAGTGCGTCTTTGGGGTAACGCTTAAAGCGATTCAGGCGGCCGCTGATGCGGCTGCGCCAGTTGTCCTCCCCCGCCTGAGCATAGGGCGTCAGGCGGGTTTGCGGCGCGGCCGTTTTATCCGCGCGGCCCGGCGGCGGCGCGCCGACGCTTTGTTCCTGAACCTTCGGCGGCGCGATGATTCTCTCGTGCGGCGGCGTGCGGGGCAGGTTGTTTTTCTTCACCGGCTTAGGTGGTTTTTTCTGTTTCAGCGGCACGGCGATGTTCGGCTGCGCGGCGTCAGGCGCTTTCACTAGCGGCAACGGCTCCGGCGGCGCCGGCGGTTCAACCTGAGGCGGCGGCGTCCTTTGTCCCGGCGGTTGTTTCGCCTCGGCCGGGGCCTGCGGCGCGGCGGCCATCAGCACCATCACCGCCGGCGGCGGCACCCACGGCGGCTCGGCCTTGTATCTCCAGGACCAAAACAGCGCGGCAACCAGCAGATGCAGCGCCAGCACCAACACCAGACAACGGCGCCAGGGCATGGCGGTGCCGGGCGCGGCGAAAGGCAGCGGCGAAACCGACATGCTCACTCTTCCGTCAGCGCCAAATGGAGGCGATCGGTCAGCGGTTTGAACAGATAGTTCATCATCGAACGCTCACCGGTGCGGATGAAGCCTTCGACCGGCATCCCCGGGCGGATCTCCAACCCGCTCAAGCGTTGCAATCCTTCTTCGCTGACCTTGGCGCGCACGCTGTAATAAGGCGCGCCGCTTTTCTCGTCGGTCAGGCGATCGGCCCCGACCAGCGTCACTTCACCCTCGACGCGCGGCGTGGTGCTTTGGTTGAACGCCGAGAACAACAGTTCGACCGGCAGTCCCACCTGCACCTTGTCGATCAGTTCGACCGGAATACGCGCCTCCACCTGCAGCCCGCGATCGCTGGGCACGATCTCCATCAGTTGCTGACCGGCGCCGATCACGCCGCCTTCGGTGAACACGCTCAACCCCACCACGGTGCCCGCCACCGGCGCTTTCACCTGCGTATGCCCCAGATCGGCCTCCGCCTTGGCCAGGCGGTTATCCAGCTCGTCCAGCTTCATCCGCACCTCGGCCAGCTGGCTGCTGACCTCTTTTTGATACTCCTCCCGCCGCTGGATCGCCCGCAGTTTCAGCTCCAGGATCTGGCGCCCCAGACGGCCGATATTGCCGCTGTCCTCGGATGCCTGGCCGTCGATCTGCGCATGCTGCCCCTCCAGATCCAGCAGCCGATTGCGCGCCACATACCCTTGCGCCGCCAGCTTGCGCATGCCGCCCAGTTGCTCCTGCAGCATGGCCTTTTGCCGTTGCTTGCTGGCGTAAGACTGCCGAACCCCTTCCAACATCGCCTGCGATCCGGCGATGCTTTCCGCGATCGCCGCCAGCTCGCTCTGCAGCGCCGCACGGCGGCTGGTGAGCAGCTGTTGCTGCAGCAGCATCAGTGACATCACCTCCGGCTCTTCTCGCCGCGCTTGCAGCGATGGCGGGAAAGCGATCGCTTGCAGACCGTCGCGCTCGGCTTGCAGCCGCGCCTGCTGCGCGGCGTTGCTCAACTGCTGGCTGCGCAGCGCATCGCGCTGGGTGCGGCTGTCGACGGTATCCATCAACAACAGCACCTGCCCGGCGCTGACCCGGTCGCCCTCATGCACCTGAATCTGCGACACCACGCCGCCGCTCGGGTGCTGCACCGCCTTGCGGTTGCCGGCCACCACCACGCTGCCGGAAACCGGCACGCCTTTGTCCAGCGGCGCCAACAGCCCCCACAGCAGGAAACCGCCAAACCCCAACAGCACCAGCCAGCCTCCCAGCCGCAGATAACGGCCTTCGTCGAACTGCCGGGAAAGGGCGTCGATATCGCCGGGGATCACACTCTGATTGCTCATACTTTTCGTTCACCGCTGGCCGTTTTGGCGAAGTTGGCGTAATTGACGTTGAAGCCGCCGTTGCTGCGCCCGGCATTGGCCGGTGCGGCGGCGGGCGCAAAACCAGGCAGTTTTTTCAGGATGGCGTCGCTGGGGCCGAAGTGCTGTATCTGGCCGGCGCTCAGCACCAGCAATTTGTCGGTGGTCGCCAGGATCGCCGGTTTATGGGTCACCAACACGATGGTGGTGCCGCGCGCCTTCAGCGCTTCGATCGCCCGCTGCAGCGCCCCTTCCCCTTCGCGATCGAGGTTGGCGTTCGGTTCGTCCAGCACCACCAGCGCCGGAGATCCATACAGCGCGCGCGCCAGCGCCACCCGCTGACGTTGGCCGCCGGACAGGCCGCTGCCGCCTTCACCCAGCTCGGTCTCATAGCCTTTCGGTAAATGCAGGATCAGCTGATGCACGCCGGCCAGCGCCGCCGCGGCCACCACCTTCTCGGCGTCGACCTGCCCAAAGCGGGCGATGTTATCCGTCAGGGTGCCGGCGAACAGCTGGATATCCTGCGGCAAGTAGCCGATATGCGGCCCGAGTTGTTGCTTGTCCCACTGCTGAATGTCTGCACCGTCCAGCCGCACGTCGCCGCTGAGCGGCGTCAGCGCGCCAACCAGTTGGCGCATCAGCAGGGTTTTGCCGGAGCCGGACGCGCCAATCACGCCCAGCACCTCGCCGGCCTCCAGGCGAAAACTGACGCCGTGCAACACAGGCGCCGTGCCGCCTGGCGCACTGGCGGTCAACTGATTCACGGCCAATTTACCGCCGGGCGCCGGCAGCGGCAGACTCGGTATTCGTGGCGGGTTAGCGGCCAGCATCACCTCCAGCCGCTGCAGGGACTGGCGCGCCGATGACCACTGCTTCCAGGCGCCGATCAGCTGATCGATCGGCCCCAGCACCCTGCCGATCAGGATCGATCCGGCGATCATCATGCCCGGCGTAATGTCGCCGTTGACCGCCAGCAGCGCGCCGCAGCCCAACATCAGCGACTGCAGCGCCAGCCGCACGGTTTTCGACCAGGCGGTGACCGCGGCGATTTTCTCGCTGGCGCGGTTCTGCAGCAGCAGGAACTGCTGATGCTGCCGCAGCCAGCGCAGGCGCAAGTCGGTCAACATGCCCATGGCGGCGATGGCTTCGGCATTGCGCAGGTTGCCGTTGGCCTGCTGCGTGGCGCTCAGCGCGACGCGGCCGGCCTCCGCCAGCGGCGCCTGCGACACCCGCTGGTTGAGCCAGGCCAGCAGCACCAGCACGATCACCCCAGCGCTGGCCAACGCGCCAAGCCAGGGGTGGAGCAGGAAAACCACCAGCAGATAAACCGGGAACCAGGGCGCATCGAAAAAGGCGAACAGCGCATTGCCGGTGGCGAACTGGCGCAGGTTGGTCAGATCGTTCAATGCCTGCCCCGCCAGCGGGTTGCCGGTTTTCAAATTGGTTTCGAAGGCGGCGTCGTAGACTCGCTGATTGAGGCGCATATCCATCTGGGCGCCAAGGCGGATCACCACCTGGCTGCGCACCCACTCCAGCAGGCCCATAAACAGGTAAAGGCCGACCACCATCAGGGTCAGCATCGCCAGCGTCATGCGGTTGCCCGACGGCAACACGCGATCGTAGACCTGCAGCATGTACAGCGCCGGGGCCAGCATCAGCAGGTTGATCACTGCGGTAAACAGTGCAATGCCCCAAAATCCGCGCCGGTATGCGGCCAGCACGCCCATCACTTCTCCGCGCCTGACGGCGTTTTTCATGGCGTTTTCCATCGGCTAAAAACGAGAAAACGCCCGCCGGGGCACACGGCGCCGGCGGGCAAACGGCCGCGATCAGGCCGCCAGCAATTCCGGGCTGTCGGCGTGTTGCACGCCCACCGCCGTCGCCGCCGCCACCTGATCGAAGGTGGAGTTGACGCTCAGACCGTAGTCGTCGAGGATGCCGTTCAGCGCGGTTTCCAGCGCGCCGGTATCGCCGGACATCAGGCCGTACACCACCTGGTGCACCACGCCATCGTGGCCCTGCGCCTGCAGGCTGCTGAGATTCAGGCCGCCGAAGCTGACGTCAGGCACCTGGATGTTGTACGGCGTAGAGCCGCCGCCGTTAAGGCCGTCGCCGAACGACAGGGAATCCAGTTGACCGTACAGGGTGTGCGCCGGTGCGTTAAACAGGGTGTAGGTCAGGTTGCCGCCCGCCACGAACGAGGTGATGTTGTTGGCGGTGCTGGTCACGGCATATTGGCTGCCGGACAGGCTGCCGCCGTAGAAACCGCCGCTGTTGGAGTCGGTGACATTACCGTTGGTGTGGTTGATATCGCCAAACGACGACGCCCACTCGTTCAGATAGTTATGGATGCTGTAGCTGCCGAAACTGCTGTCATAATTGACTGAAAATGCCATTTCTCTATCTCCATTGATGAACGGCGCCCCTTGCGAGGCGACCTCTGTGCTCAACGATGAGCAACGCCCTTTTACTGCTTAAAAACGGTACTCCACCCCGCCCTGCACGCTGCGGCCGCGCCCCAGGGTATTGGCCAGCGTCTCGCCGTAGCTGACGACGTAGGCGCGGTTGGTCAGGTTCTCCACCGAGCCGCGCAGCGTCAGGCTGTCGGTCAGTTTGTAGCTGGCGTACAGATCGAACAGGGTGTATTTCGGCCAGTCGGCCAGATACGGGTAGTTGGACGGCACCGAGCTGTCCTGATAGCCCGGCGCGAAGCGCACGGTCACCCCGGCGTCCAGCTTGCGATCGAAAGCGCGGCCGCCCAGCGTCACCGAACCGCGATCGCCCGGCAGGTAAGCGGCGGTGCCGAACTGCGAGCCGCCGTCGCAGGACACGGCGTCATTCGCCGTCGGATCCTGCTCCGCGTAGAAATTGCCCGGCCGGGAGTTGGCGCCGTAACGCAGGCGATTGCCCAGCCAGGCGTTCCTGGAGCAAAACTCGTTTTTACCGATCATGTGGGTGTAGGTCAGGTCGGCGTAGAACACCCCGGCGTCATAGTTGAGCTGGTACTCCAGCCCGCGGAAACGGGTTTTCGACAGATTGTTGACGTAGGCGGCGTTGCCGATGCTCGGCTGCACCAGCCCCGGCTTGTCCCGGTTAATCGCCAGGTTGATGTAGTTATCCACTTTGGTGTCGAAATAGGCCACCTTGGCCACCAACCGATCGCCCTCAAACCACAGGTCAGGCTGCTGTACGTTGAACCCCACTTCCCAGGCGCGCGAGCGCTCGGCCTGCAGGAACGGGTTGGGATATTGCGTAGAGGTGCTGTGCGCGCTGCCGTTGGTCAGCGTTTCAGTGATCGCCGGCGGCCGCCAGGATTTGCCGTAGGTGGTATACAGCTCCAGCCACTCCACGCCGGGGCGCACCGCCAGCGCCAGCGTCGGCGACAGCTTGCCCTGATCGCGATCGACGTTCCACTCCTGCTGCGTGGTCGTCGCCAGGCAGTTGCGCAGCCGCAGCTGTTTGCAGGGATTCTCCGCCGTATACGGGAAGTCGGCGTAGCTCAGGCCGGTCTGGCCGCGCAGGCGATAGCGGTCGTAACGCAGCCCGCCTTCCAACGTCAGCCAGCCGTCGTAGTCATAGGTCAGATTGGCGAACAGGCTGGCTACCGAACGGTTGCCGGCCGGCGTCACCCCATCCATGCCTTGGCGGGAAGAGTCGCTGGTGGCTTTGTCGTAATAGAACTCCAGCCCGTAATTGGCGCGGAAGTCATGCCCCGGCGCCAGGCTGAAGCGCGAGGTGTTTTGCGCCTGTGCGCCATAGGTACGCAGGCGGGTGCGCGTCGCGTAGCCGTTGTCCAGCAGCGAACTGGTGCTGTAGGTGTCGCTGTCATCCTGAGTATCGACGTAATACAGCTTGGCCTGAAAATCGAGCCAGTCGACGTCTTCCGGCGCCAGGCTGTAGTCGAACGCCGCGTTGCGCGCCATCACGTCGGTGTAGCCGGTGCGCTTCCAGCCCAGTTCGTAGGGCGGGCGAGTGCCCAGGTTAGTCAAGGTGCCGGCGATCGGCGATGCGGTCTGGGTCTGCAGATAACTCAGCTGCAGGCGCTGGTTGGCGGGCAGATTCCAGCCCACCTTGGCCAGCCGCGAGTGCATGCGGTAATGGGTGTCGGGGATTTTGTTGTTCTTGATGCTCTCGGCGTAGCGATCGTAATTGCCGGTGTCGTTATTGATGCGAATGTTGCCAATGTCGCCCTTATTGCCGGGCCAATAGTCGCCGAGGTGGCGTTCGCTGGCGGCCAGCAGGATATCGCCGGTTTCGTTGCCCAATGCCAGTATGCCGCTGCCGATGAAGTGGGTGCCGTTATCGCCGGTGCTGGCGTGCAGCTTGCCGCCCAGCTCTTTGCCCGGCGCCAGGAAATCGCTCGCGCTGACGGTATTGAAGGTGGCGATGCCGCCGAGCGTGCCGGCGCTGCCCATACCGCCGCTGGTGCCCTTGTCGATGGTCACGCCGGACAGCAGTTCAGAATCGATGTACATGGTGCCGTTACGCTGGCCATGGCCGCTCTTTTGAAAATTCTGCCGCATGCCGTCGATGTTCATGTTCACCCGGCCATAGTCTTGTATGCCGCGGATGTTGACCGACAGCGCCGGATCTTGCTGGCTGACGCTGGAATAGGCCCCCGTGGTCTGTTCCAGAAGATCGGCCGCGTGCCGCGCCGGGCGGTTGTCCATCTGTTCGCGGCTAATGACGCTGACCGAGCGCGGTTCGTCGTAAACCCAATCGTTGGCGTTGATGCCGCCGGCGCCCAGCACCGTCAGGCTGTCCAGCGCCAGCGCGCCGCCCTCTCCGTTCGCCGTCGGCAGCCGGCTCAATACGATCTGCCCCTGCGGCTGCAGGCGGAAAGCCACCGGATTGCCGCCGATCAAGCGCCTCAGGCCCTGTTCAACGCTCATGCTACCGTTCAGCGCCGCCGCCTGCATGCCATCGAGCTTCACCTCGTCGAAAAACACCTGCATGCCGGCCTGCTCGGCAAAGCGCAACATGGCGCTCTGCAGCGGCTGCGCCGCAATGTTGAAATGCTTTTGCTGTGCGGCCTGCGCACCATTCGCCTCAGCCTGGACGGCGAGCGCCACAGCCGGCTGAGTCAACATCATCGCCGCCAGCGCGGCGCGTACCGCCGTGGCCAAGCGGCCGGCCGGCGTGGTTCCCTTGTGAATAAGCATGCGTGTGTGTTCCACCCGAAAGAATGTCAAACCAAGTGATAATGGAAATCAATATCGTTTAAACATAAGGACGTTCTGGGAGGCAAAAACCCGTAAAGATTTTTTACAGAAAGTGAAAATAGCGGCGAAACGGGCATCCCGGCCCGCCTGCGCCGCTCAGTAAAGCAGCGTGATGCCGGGGAGATTCAGCTGGCGGGCGGAGAGTTCCTGACGAATGGCGCCGACGCCGTCGTCGAGTTTATTGAGCGCGAATACGCCGCTGACCGTACGCGATCTGAGTTCGGAATTGATCGCTACGATGCGGGTCTCGCGATAGCGGTTGAGCTGCGCGAGCGCCTGCGTCAGCGGTTGGCGGTCGATCACCAGCCAGCCGCGCCGCCAGGCGTCATCACCGGCCGTTTGCCGCGTCAGCTGCAGCTGCCCGTTGCGGTAATGCGCCGCCTGGCGTTGCGCGACCACCAGCGAACGCTCACCGCGCTCAAGCGTTACCCGCACGCTGTGCTGATGCACGCTGACGTCGACGCCCTGCTCGGTGCGCGCCACGCTGAACTCGGTGCCCAGTGCCTGGGTGACGCCGTTTTCCGCCTCCACCCTGAACGGGCGACTTTCCGGCCCGCCCAACGGCGCGACGACAAAATAGGCGGCGCCGCTAAGCAGCCGCACCTTGCGTTCGCCTGCGGAATACGCCAGTGCGATCGCGCTGCCGCTGTCCAGCGCCACCCGGCTGCCGTCCGGCAACGCAACTTCGCGCACCTCGCCGCGAACGGTTTGATAATCCGCCTGCATGCCAATCCATAGATCCGGCCCGCGATAAACGCCGAAGGAAACGGCGATCGCCACCGCCGCCGCCACCGCCCAGCGGGGCCACCTGCGATGGGATGACGTTTTCAGCGTCGCCACCTGCGGTTGTAACGCCTGCCGCTGCTCAGGCGGCAGCTGTCCCAGCGTCGTCCACAGCAGGCGAGCCTGACGCAGCGCCGCCGGATGCTGCGGATCGGCGGCCAGCCAGGCGTCCAACGCTCGCCGCCGATCGGCCGGCAGCGCCCCTTCGGCCAGGCTCACGGCCCAGGCGGCCGCCTGCTGTCGCGCCTGTGCGGTTAGCGGTTTCATAATGGCATAGACCTCTGTTTTTTCTGGTTATAGGTTAAGACGTCTGAGCGCGGATAAACCCGTAAAAAAATTGCCATTATTGTTCTTCCATCCGCGCCATCAGCCGCTCGAGCGCGCTGGCCAGGTGTTTTTCTACCGTGCTGAGCGACACGCCCAGCTGCGCCGCCACCTGCGCCTGGGTCAGGCCATCGAGCCGGTTGAGCCGGAAAATCTGCTGCGTGCGCGGCGGCATGTCCGCCAGCGCCTGCTGCAACAGCTGCAGCAATTGGCTATCGATCGCCAGTTGTTCAAGCGCCGGTTCACCGGAGGGATACTGCGCCAGAATGTCGTCTTCGACCGCTTCGGTCTGCCGCCGCTGCTGCTGGCGCAGATGGTCGAGCATCAGGTTTTTGGCGGTTTTATACAGGTAGGCTTCGATATCGAGAATGTTACCCTGCGGATATTGCTCGGTAAGGCGGGTAAAACTTTCCTGCGCCAAATCCGCGGCCAGCTGTGGGTCGCGCAGTTTGGCGTTCAAATAGGCTTGCAGCGGCCGCATATGGCGCAGAAACAGCGCCTGCAACTCGGAATTGGACATCTCTTTTCCCAGAAGTGAAACACCCAATAGGGGCGATAAAAATCACATAAATGATTATCATTATCAATATTGTTCTGGGAAATATGTGCTAACGCGGGGGGATAAACAGGAAACCGGCCTGACGCCGGTTTCCGCTGGGCTGCAGGTCAGAGCTCTAACGCCTCGTCTTCATAGCGATGCTTGGCGTCGAGCGCTTCCTGCTCGGTTTCATGTTCACTGAGCAGCGTATTCGGCTCAATGTCGTCGGTGCGCACCTCAAAGCGGCGCAGATGCAGGTTCGGGTCCCCCCGAAACACCTCTACGACGCGGGCACTCCGTGGATAAGCAGGTTGATCATTTTCGCGCATGCCGTTCTCCCGTGTGTTTCACACAGTAGCAAGTATAGCAGCCGCCCTCATTCCGACACGCGCGAGCCAAGATCGCGATCGCCGGGAGCGCCCGCCAACAGCTCGGTCAGTTCTTCGCAGGCGCAAATACGCCCTTCACGCACGGTGAAGTGCGCCAGCACCCGCACGCGGCTGCAGGTACCGTCGCGCTTTTCCACCTCGACCAGATGGTGGGTCAGCACCGCCTCGCCCTGCTCCGCCGCCGCGATGATGCTCAGCGTCATGCGGCGGGTTTGCCGCTTCAGCAGCGCCATATGCTGCTCAAACTGCTCGAAGTGCAGCACCTTGCCATCCACCTGCTGGCGGTAGTCTGCGCTGAAGCGGGCGGCGAGCTGGGCCGGCCGATGCTCCGGGTTGGCGACGATCTGCTGCAGCGTATCGAGCACCAGATTCAGCGGGGTAAGTTGAGTCATCACATTTCTCCGAAATAGGGTGAACGGCGATCCTATCCCGGCCAGGCGATGGCATAATAACCACATCAAGACTTTCAATAACGTTAAACGGCCAACATGACGCAGATCCGCAGCCAACGCCTTCAGCATGAAAAAAAGCACCTGACGCCCTGGCACCGGCACGAAGGCGGCCAGATCTATCTCTTGACGCGCGGCATGCTGGCAATGGAACTCCCGGGCCAGCAATGGGCGATCACCGGCGGCACGCTGGGCTGGCTGCCGCCGGGATGCGCCCATCAGGCGCTGGCCTGTGGCGACGTGGCGGGCTGGAGCCTGTATCTGCCGATGGAAAGCGTGCCGGAGATGCCGCCGCTGCCGCAACTGTTCACGGCCTCTGCGTTGTTGCAGGCCCTGGTGGAGCGCATCGCGCAGTTCCCCGCCGGCCCGCTGAGTGCGCCGCAACGGCGGCTGCTGCAGGTGCTGCTGGACGAAATGCACGCGGCAAGCCGCGCGCCGTTGCAATTGCCGCTGCCGCAGGACGCCCGGTTGCTGAACATCGCCCGAGCGCTGCTGAACGATCCCGCCAGCCCGCGCAGCCAGCGCGACTGGGCCATCTGGGCCGGGCTCAGCCCGCGCACCCTGAGCCGCCGTTTTCTGCAGGAAACCGGCATCAGCTTCGCGCTGTGGCGCCAGCAGGCGCGGGTATTGCGTTCACTGGAGGGGTTATCACGCGGCGAAGCGGTTGGCGAGGTGGCCGACGCCTGCGGCTATGATAACGTCAGCGCCTACATCGCCGCCTTTCGCCGCCGCTTCGGCGTCACGCCCGGGGCCTACTTTGCGGCCGCTCGGCAAACGGAATAGAAAAACGGGCGCACAGCGCCCGAAGAGAAGAAAAGGTTATTTCACCGTCTCACGCGGCAGCACAGCGAGGATTTGTTCCACCACCCGCTGCGGATCGGCGGCGCCGTCCATCACGTAATGTGCGGCATCCTGATACAGCGCTTCCCGCGCGGCCAGCACCTCGCGCATCTCTTCGGCGATCGGCCTGCCGGTGAGCGTCGGGCGCTGCGCATCTTCCGGGTACTCTTCCAACCGCTGCGCCAACACGCTGGCCGGCGCGCGCAGGTAGATAACGGTGCCATGCTGGCGCATAAACTGACGATTCTCTTCCGCCAGGATCGCGCCGCCGCCGGTGGCAACTATAGTTGACGGCTTAGTCACGGTTTGCAACGCGACGGTCTCACGGCGGCGGAACCCCAGCCAACCCTCGCGCTCGACCATTTCCGCCACGCTCATCTGCGCCGCCTGCTGCATAAACAGATCGGTATCGACGAATTGATAGCCCAACGCCAGCGCCAATGCGCGGCCTACAGTGGTCTTGCCGGCTCCGCGAGCGCCTATCATGAACAGGGTTTGTGTCATTACGGGTTGTCCCTTATGCGGTGACTTGAGTGCATTGCATACCAAAATGCCGAGCGGGTGCGATGGCGTGGTGGCAGCATCATACCCTGCCCGCTCTGTATTTCAATATTTACGATAGTGTAAATTCCATGGCACAGCGACTGCCGACGGCAAAGCCGTGCGCCAGATCCTCATCCAGATGCCGCCGCAAGGCGGCCGTGAGCTGCGCGCCCTCAAGCGGCCGGAATCCCAGCCGCCGGTAGTAAGGCGCATTCCACGGCACCTCAATGAAGGTGGTGAGCGTCAGGCGGCCGGCCCCCTGCCGTTTGGCTTCTTCCGCCACCGCGCCGATCAGGCGGCGGCCGACGCCCTGCCGCTGCCAGGTGCCGGCGACCGACAATTCGGCGATGTGCCAGTCTTCCCCCTGAGCCAGCACGGCGATGAAACCGGCGCACTCGCCGTTGTCGCTTTCCGCCAGCCATTCACGGCGCTCGGCGATAAACGCGGCATGCTGCTGCGGGGCCATCACCTCGCCTTCGGCAATAAAGCGCCATTCCGGCTGTTGGCGAAACAACTGCGCCGCCGAGCGTTCAACCGCCATCAGATGCGCGATATCCCGCTGCTGCGCCAAACGAATCTGCAGGCTCATGGGTTCTCCTTAACGTTGGGGCGGTTATTTAAGCAAATTTCACCGCCCGTGGCTTAGAAATCGACACTGCCGCGCAGCACCACCTCACGCGGTTCCCCCACCGCCACGCGCAAATTGCCGCCGCTGGATGGGTAGTAGGTTTTATCGAACAGGTTCTTCACGTTCAGTTGCCATTTCACCCGATAGCCGTTGATCGGCATGGTGTAAGCGGCGAACGCATCGGCAACGGTGTAGTTATCCAGGTAGAAACTGTTGGCGGCGTCACCCGGGCGGCGCCCTACGTAGCGCGCACCGGCGCCAATGCGCACCTCATCGCCGCTGTAGAGACCCGGGCTGCCCAGGTTTTGGGTCAGGAACAGCGAGGCGGTGTGGCGCGCCACGTTGGTCATCTCTTTGCCCTTGTTGTCCGGATCGTCCACCACCCGTGCGTCGGTATACGCATAGGAACCGATCAGGCTCAGCGAGTCGGTGAGATTACCGGCCACGTCCAGCTCCACGCCCTGCGAACGCACGCGCCCGGCGGTGCGCGTCACGGTTTCGCCCGCCACCAGCTCACTGACCATCACGTTGCGCTTGGTGATGTCGAACAGCGCCAACGTGCCGGTAACACCGTTCGGCAGCGCCAGCTTGCCGCCGACTTCCCACGACTTGCCCTGCTCCGGCGGCAGCGAATCAATCTGGGTGGCGATGGAAGAGTTCGGCTTGAACGACTCGGTATAGCTGCTGTACAGCGACACGTAAGGCGTCAGCTTGTAGACCACCCCGGCGCGCGGCACCAGCTTGCCGTCCGAGCTGTCGGTATTGGTCTGGAACGGCCGCCCCTTGCCGGCATAGACGTCGAAAGCGTCGTAGCGCAGCCCGCCCATCACCAGCCATTTATCGGTCAGTTGGATGGAATCCTGCATAAACCAGCCGTAGCTGGTGAGATTTTCCCGCTGGTCGCTGTCTTTGGTGCTGACCGCGGTCGACGGCGGCATCAGGCCGTATACCGGATGATAAATATTGAAATCGCTGTTCTTTTTACCGCGAATCATGTCGCCGCGGTAGGTACGGTTATCTTCAAAATCAAAGCCGAACAGCATCTGGTGGTTGATGCTGCCCCAGTCCACGTCACCATTGAACGTCAGCTGCACCGCGTTGGCGTGGCTGACGGCATGGGCGGTCGAGTCGGCCTGGCGGCTCAATGCGCCGCTCTCCGGGTCCAGCGCCGTGGCGCGCGCCTGGTTGTCGCTGTAGCTGTTGCGGCTGTAGGCGTAGGTCAGCGAGCTTTTCCAGCGCTCATTGAGCGTTTGATCGATCTGCAGGGTGACGCTGTCCTGATCGCCGCGGGTGGCGTTATAAGCCTCGTCGAAACGGCGATCGCGCGGCGTATTCACCGGTTTGCCGGTGCGCGAATCGATAATGGTGCCGCGATCGAACGGCACCAGATATTCCATATGTTCATAGGCCAACCGCACGGTGGTGTTCTCGCCGTACCACATCAGCGAGGGCGCGATCACCGTCTGGCGATTGCGGCCAAAGTTGCGCCAGTAATCGGTTTCATCGTGATCGACGATCATCCGATAGGCAAACCCCGACGTGCCGAGCGGCCCGGTAACGTCGAGCTGGCCACCGCCGCCGTTGAAACTGCTGCCCCAGCCTTCCACGTGGGTATGCTGCTGCAGCTGGGGCTTTTTGGTGATCATGTTGATCATCCCGCCCGGCTCGCCCATGCCGTACAGCATCGAGGCCGGCCCCTTGAGCACCTCCACCCGCTCGGTGGTCGGCGTAAAGTTGCGCGCCTGCACCGAGCGCACGCCGTCGCGCAGAATGGAGCCGTCGCGGTTGTCGCCGAAGCCGCGTTTCATTACCGCGTCCTGGGTGCCCCCCAGCGTGTTGGCCTGGGTTATGCCGCTGACGTTGTACAGCGCTTCGTCCAGGCTGCTGACCGCCTGATCGGTAATCACCTGTTGCGGCACCACGTCGATCGCCTGCGGCACGTTCAGCAGGTTGGTTTCGCTGCGGGTGCCGGTAACGCTGGTCAACGGCTGATAGCTCTGCACGCCGTCGGCGTCTTTGCGGCCGACCACCACCAGGCTCTCTTCCTGCGGCGCGGCTTTTTCCGCCGCCCACGCCGGCGATGTCGCGCAGGCTGCCAAAGGCAATGCGCACCACCAGCCGCGCTTGTTGTTATTCATTATCTAACTGACTCCAATAGGTCCCTGAAAAAGGTAACGGCAAAAACTGCTGATACAGCTGTTGGAAGGTCTGCTGCGGGTTGATGTCGGCGAACAGATCCGGGTAAAACGCTTTGGCGAACATCTCGACCAGCACGACATGGTACGGGCTGAGGTAAAAGTTGTGCCAGACGCTCCAGGCGCGGTGGTTTTTCACCGCCTGCAGGCTGGCCAGCATCGGCTGTTTGGCGATCAGTTGGCGGAAGCTGTCGGCGGCCTCTTGTCGGCTGACCTGCGGCCCGAGGCGCAGATCGGACAGCCGTTTGCCCTGCGGCCCAGCCATGCCGGTGGCGAGGTACACGTCGGGATTGGCGCTCAGAATGGTTTCCGGGTTCAGCTCGCCATACACCCCTTTGACGCTGGCGTTGGCGATGTTGTCGCCGCCGGCGAAGGTCAGCAAATCGCCGAGGTTGCCGTGCGCGGCGGTGGTGCAACAGGTGTCGCGCCGCCCCAGATGCAGGTGCAGCATCACCTTGGGCTTCGGCCCCTGATAGCCCGCCAGCCGTTGCCGGATCACCGTCATATGCTGCTGATAAAACGCGATGAACTGCTCGGCGCGTTGCTGGCGATTAAGCACTTCGCCCAGCAGCCGCACGCTCGACACGGTGTTGTTCAGCAGATCGATGCGCAGATCGACGTAGATCACCGCCACGCCGGCCTTGCTCAGTGCGGAAACCAGCAAATCGTTGTCGCCGTCTTCACGCGCGTAGCGCGCCAGGATCACCAGATCCGGCTTCAGCTGCAGCAGGCTTTCGATGTTGACCTGGCGAAAGTTATTGCCGCTGATGACGGGGATCTGGGCTATCTGTGGAAACTTCTGCGTATACAGCTGCCAGCTTTGCGCATCAAAGCGCGCCAGATCCGCCGGCCAGCCGACGATGCGCTGCGCCGGGTTGCCCGGCTCCAGCAGCGCCAGCGTATACAGCATGCGGCTCTCCCCCACCACGATGCGCTGCGGGTTGTCCGGCACCGCGACCTGGCGGCCGGTGATGTCGGTTACCGTCTTCGCCTGGGCGGAGAACATGCCGAACCACAGGGAAAGCAGCAGTAAAATGAGGGAAGTGCGCATGATTGAGCCGAAACGGGGGAAATAGTGTGCGCATGATAATCACTCTCATTAGCACTTGCAATCCCACGCCGCCATTGCCAAAAGAAATCTGGGAAACGGTGCCGGGCATGCGGTGAAACACCGTGAAACCGCTAAAATAGCGGCTTTAAAAAGTTAAAAAAATGGCGGAAAAATCGGTTAAATAGGAGGGGGAAACAGCAAAAAAACCGGGAGACCTCCATGACTCAACGCATCATTCCGCTGTCGGAGTGCCCGCAGTTTGCCGATGTGTGCGCCGCCTGGGCTTTCGGGCAATGGGGTTCACAGCGCGGCGGTTCGCTGGCGCGCACCCAGCTGCGTTTCGCCCAATGCAGCCGGCCAAGCGACGATCACCTGACGCTGATGATGATCGACGGCGATCGTCCGGTCGGCATGGCCAGCCTGTGGCCCAGCGACGATCACCAGCGCCAGGATCTCACTCCGTGGCTGGCCGGCGTCTTCGTGCATCCCGATCACCGCCGCAAGGGCATCGCCCACCGTCTGGAGATGGCGATCGTCGAGGCGGCGCGGCAACGCCATCACTCGGTTCTGCATCTCATTACCGACAAGTCGGAAGCGCTGTACGCCGGCTGGGGTTGGCAACCTCTGGAGCGCCGGCGGCAGCATGACGAAGAGGTGGTGGTGATGGAGAAAAAACTGTAGCTAACGCGGCGTACAGACATACACCAGCGCCGGCGGGAAGTTGCGCACCACCCGCAGGCGCTTCCAGTGAAAATAGCGCGACAGCAATTTTTCCGACAGGTGGCTGTATTGGAACAGCACCAGCGTGCCGTTGCGCGCCAGCAGCCGCTGCCGGGCCTGCTGAAGAATGCGCACGCTGATCCTGACCGGGATCGACAGCAGCGGCAGGCAGGAAAACACCACGTCGTAATCCGTGGCCATCCGGGTCGCAGAGTGGCCCATCACCTTCAGCCGCCGATCGTCTATCCCGCGCAGCCGATGCACGAAATGGGGTTGGATCTCGAAGGCCTCCAGCGCCGCATCGGCGCGCATCCGCCCCAGAATACGTTTGGTCAACACCCCGTCGGCCGCGCCCAGTTCCGCGATCGACAGCGCCCGGGTCCATTCAACCTGATTCAGCATCGCCTGACACAGCCACGGGGAAGAAGGCGCCAGCGTACCGACGGTGCGCGGTGAAGCCATAAATTGCTGCAGGTAAGCGAAGTGATTCATCAGTTGCAGCCGGGTCGCATTTAACATTGAGGCCTCCTTGGGTTAAGCCCTCAATGTGAGCCGAATTTCTTAAGTAATCATTAACATGATTCCGAAAGCGGCAGACACAGTTGTAATAAAATGCAACCTCATCAACGGCACGCAAAGAAAAACGGCCGTAATAATGACCTGAGAATAAATCGTTTATACACCGACTATTCAGATAATTATTGCGACCGTTTATTTTATTGGCCGCGTTGCCGCGGCCAGAGCGTAAAAAAACCAATGCTTAGCGATAAATTTCCGCATTGCCGCGCCAGTTGCTGGAATCCCCGGGGGTGTCCAGACCGATAATGCGATAATGGCTGGCGCCGTCCGCCGCGGCTTTTTCTTTAAGGGCGGTGATGGCATCATGCGGTGAGCCGCTAATGCCGGAAACCGACACGACGCCGATGCTTTGCAGATTGGCGGCCTGCTCGCTGTTGACCTGTTTCACCGACGACAGCGGCGCGGCGAAAGTGGAGAAAGAAGCGGCGGCGATCAATACGGCTGCGATGCTTGGGATGAGTTTCATGATTGACTCCAGGTGTTCTTGTTTATTAGCTCGTGGTCAGTGATGTTAATTATCCGCTAGCCAATGAAAACGGACGTCATGCAACGTAAAGAACATCAATCATTGTGAGGAGAATAAGGAGGAAGTAAGAGCGGGTGTGTATTTTCAGGCGGGAATGACTTTATAGACCTCACCTTACCCCTATTTGATGAACAATTAAAGACGGTGCGAGATAAAGCATGCGCGCCGCGTCTATTTAAGATTTTTTACCCGCCGGAGCGCGCTGAGCTACGCTGATTTTGTGGCTTACCCTTTTAAGGAAGAACGCTTATGTCGCAAAACCTGCTGCGCGTGCGTGACGGTCAGGGCGCTTCGGTCTCATTTTCCGAGCTGCTGTTCGATCTGATCTACGTTTTCGCCGTGACCCAACTTTCCCACTATCTGTTGCATCACCTGACGCTGACCGGCGCGCTGGAAACCCTGCTGCTGTGGTTTGCCGTCTGGCTGGCCTGGCAATACACCGCCTGGGTCACCAACTGGTTCAATCCGGATACCCGCCAGATCCGCCTGCTGCTGTTCGCGATCATGCTGCTGGGGCTGTTCGCCGCCGCCGCGCTGCCGCAGGCGTTTGGCGAGCGCGGCCTGATCTTCGCGCTGTTTTATGTCGCTATTCAGGTCGGCCGCTCCGCCACGGTATTGCGCCTGCTGGCGCCTGGCCACCCATTGAAACAAAACTTTCGCCGCATCCTCGGCTGGCTGTGCATCTCCGCCGTCTTCTGGATCGCCGGCGGGCTGGCGGAAGGCCATACTCGCCTGGCGCTGTGGGCGATCGCCGTCTTGTGCGAATACGTCTCGCCGATGTTCGGTTTTCGCCTGCCGGTGCTGGGGCGCTCGGACAGCAGCAGCGAATGGACCATCGAAGGCCACCATCTGGCGGAGCGCTGCCAGCTGTTCGTGATCGTGGCGCTGGGGGAAACCATTCTGATCACCGGCGCCACCCTGAGCGAAATGGAAAGCTGGAGCCTGCCGGTGCTCATCGCTTCGCTGGTGGCCTTTCTCGGCAGCCTGGCGATGTGGTGGGTTTACTTCGACACCAGCAGCAAAGCCGGCAGCCACGCCATCAGCCAGGCGGAAAACCCCGGCCAGCTGGGCGCTTATTTCCACTACGTGCACGTCGCGCTGGTGGGAGCCATCATCGTCTGCGCCGTGGCCAACGAGCTGGTGATCGCCCATCCTGACGGCCGCATCCAACACGCCACGGCGGCGGTGCTGCTGCTCGGCCCGGCGATTTACCTGTTCGCCAACGCGCTGTATAAACGGTTGGTGTATCGCCGCTTCCCGCTGTCGCACCTGGTTGGGCTGCTGGCGCTGGCGGTATTGGCCCCCGCCGCCTATTTAACCGATCTGCTGATGGTCAATGGCCTGACGACGCTGATCATGGTGGTGGTGGCGGTGTGGGAGAGCATCTCGCGCGGCAGAGCGCCGCAGCGGCACGCGGAGACCTGAAGCAAACGGGGGCGTCACCGCCCCCGCTGTGAGATTGATGACAAACCTCATGCCATTGCCGGGTTTGCAGAGAGCAGCGGATAAAAAAACAAGGAAAATCAATTTATTGATTTTCGGCTGATGGCCACAAAGGAGGAAAAACCACGTTTTTTCCTCCTTTTTCAACGGTCTGACGGGGGCGCTGTCGCCCCCTCTCGATCACTTCAAGGGTTGCGGCAAGGTGAGCACCCAGAGCTCACTCAGCGACTCCGGTTGCTCCAGAGGGCGCAATTCGATACGGGCATCGGTCTTGTCGCCGTCGAGGATCAACCGCCCTCCTTTCTCCAGCTGATAGTCACCGATTTTTTTGCTCTTTGGCGACGCATCCACCAGCTTCGCCTGCAAGCCGAAATCGTTGTCATTGATCACCGCCAGCGTGCGATCGTCGATCAGCGCCAACCCTTCCGCTTTCTCCTGGCGCCAGCCCAACTGGCGCAGATCCGCCACTTCCCGTTTCTGCGCCAGCTTCACGCCGCGTTTAGCCAGCTCTTGCGCATCGTCGAACTCCAGCGCTTTACCCTGGCCGTCAAACGTACTCAGATCGCTGGCCTGCGCGAGATCCACCAGATAGATCTTGTTGATCATCGTTTTATCTTTATCGGTTCCCTGTTCAATCAACAGGATGCGCTGGTTGTCCAACGCCACGATATCGCCAATCTTGGCGTCCTTGGCTTTTTTATAGCGGTCGATATCGATGGGATAGCCATACATCGCAGTTTTGCCACTGCGCGGATCGAAGCTCACCAGCCGGGTAAACTGCGCCTTGTTTTTGCTTTTACCATCAACATCCAGCGTGCTCTGCACCGCCGCCAGAATGCGCCCATCCGGCATCCGGGTCAGCCCCTCAAAACCGCGGTTAGGCTGGCGCCACTTCAGGATGCTCGGCAAACCGCTCGCCACCGCCTGCTCGCCGGCCTGCGGCGTTGGGCCATATTTGGCGAGAATTTTGCCTTTGTCGTCGACATGGATCAGAAACGGGCCATACTCGTCACACAGCCAATAGCCGCCGTTGCCGTCACCGATGATACCTTCGGTATCCAACCCACGGCGATCGCCGGACAGCGGTTGCAGCGCGTCGTTCAACGCCACTTCGTTCGTGGAACCAATCAGCTCGCTCGGCAGCGGCAGCCCGCTAATCGGCCCTTTTTCGTCATGCAAGGGCCGCGCATTCTCGGCCACGGCCTTGCCGCCGCCGATACGAATGTCCATCAACAGAGGCGTGAATTGCGGATTGGCGAAAATCTTGGCTTCTTGCTTGCCCACCGCAGGGGCATCAGCATTCGGGCCGCGATCGGTCAGCGTCGTCAGCACCAGATCGTCGCCCTGCTTGCGATTGAACGACAGCCCTGAGCCGATCCCCACCGGCAACCCCTGCGGGAAATGCCTGGCAAACGCCCCCTGATAGGCGACGCGTTCCCCGCCGGGGAAGCCGACCACATAACGCGCCACCTCAATATCTGCAGCGTAGGTGAATACCGGAAACAGCGAAGCCAACAGCAGGGAGAGCGATTTTATTCTCATGTTTTTTACCCGAGGTTGAATGAAGCGTTATCAGGCAGAAGAAGATATTAATTTAGCATGACACTTAGATGACAACAGGCGCTTCGTCAAATGTAAAACAAGCAATAAGGTTGGCTGGCAAATAGAAATTAGCAATTAACCTGAGCGTATTGAATGGAGAAAACCGCTGGAAAAAACCGCCCGAAAATAGCCCGCCATTTTGCTTAGGGTAAATTCTTATAGCAAAGATAAAAAAATCGGCAAACGCGCGTCAGTACGGGGAAAAACGGTGTTTTTCTCATAGACAAAATAAAATACCGGGGATTTAATACCGCCGTTATTCAAGGTGCATTAAGAAAATTCTATAGAATATCTGCATGAACTCAAAAAGCTGTTCTATAGTTTTTAGTGCTAACGCCCGTTAGTCTATTCCGCAGGATGGAATCTATGTCAAAGCGACTTTTTGCTGAATTTTTTGGCACATTTTGGTTGGTGTTTGGTGGTTGTGGTAGCGCAGTATTGGCAGCGGCATTCCCACAGCTGGGTATTGGTTTCCTCGGCGTCGCGCTCGCTTTCGGTCTGACCGTGGTGACGATGGCCTATGCCGTCGGCCATATTTCCGGCGGGCATTTTAACCCGGCCGTCACCGTCGGCTTATTCGCCGGCGGCCGTTTCGCGGCGAAAGACGTTATTCCTTACGTTATCGCTCAGGTCATCGGCGGTATCGCCGCAGCGGCGGTGCTGTATTTGATCGCCAGCGGCAAAGCCGGTTTCGACGCCACCGCAGGCGGCTTCGCCTCCAACGGTTACGGCGAACACTCACCGGGCGGTTATTCTCTGCAAGCCGCGATCGTGATTGAGCTGGTACTGACCGCCTTCTTCCTGATCGTTATTCACGGCGTGACCGACAAGCGCGCGCCGGCAGGCTTTGCCCCGCTGGCGATCGGCCTGACGCTGACGCTGATCCACCTGATCAGCATCCCGGTGACCAACACCTCCGTCAACCCGGCGCGCAGCACCGGCGTAGCGATCTTCCAGGGCACCTGGGCGCTGCAGCAGCTGTGGGTCTTCTGGCTGGTGCCGCTGGTCGGCGGCATTATCGGCGGCCTGATCTACCGCTGCCTGCTGGAAGACAAAAAATAAGCGTATCGCAGTCGATCGCGTTTCACGGGGCAGCCTTCATCGGCTGCCCCGTTGCTTTCAGCCCTTCGTCACTTCAAACATCATGATATCGCTGGTAAAGGAGCCGTCCGGCTGAATGGCGAAATGCGCCGCCACCTCTTCCGACACGCTTTGCTGCAGCGCGCGGATCGCGGTGACGAAATGCGCCGGCGTGCGCATGCGCGCCACCCAACTGCCGAACTCCAGCATCAATCGATCCGCCGTCACTTCGCGTACCATCAGCCCGGCCTCGGTCAGCAACGTCAGCCACTCGCCCGGCGCATAGTTGCGCACGTGCGAGGTGTCGCGCAGCACTTCCACGGTTTGCAGGTAGATATCCAGCAGCGGATGCCCCGGCGAGACCACGTCCATAAAGATCGCGCTGCCGCCCGGTTTGAGTACCCGCCTGACCTCGCGCAGCGCCTGGCCGACGTCGTGCCAGTGGTGCGCCGAATAGCGGCTGATGACCAGATCGAAGCTGGCGTCTTCAAACGGTAAAGACTCCGCCACGCCCTGCTGCTGCTGAATGTTATTCAGGCCTTTTTCCGCCGCCGCCTGCTTCACCACCGCCAACATTTGCGCCGACAGATCGTAGGCCACCACCTGCGCCACCCTGGCAGCCGCCGTGAAGCTGGCATGCCCGGCGCCGCAGCCCAGATCGAGCAGGCGCGCGCCGGCGTGCGGTTCCAGTAACTGTGCAAGGCGTTGCAAATCCTTGCCCTGCGCGTGTACCGCGCTGGTTAAGTAGGCGTTGGCCTGCTCGCCGAACTGCCGGTCTACCGCGTTTTTATGGCTGTTGCTGATGCTCATGTTTGCTCCCGTTATTATCCGGCTTGCGCCTGTGCCTGAAGGCTTTCGGCTACTATAATCAGGCTACTATACGGGTACAATATGAGCAGTTATCCTGGTATAAATAGGTACCACGCTATGTCATCAGAAGCCTTATCCGGGCCAAAGGCCCTCGGCGCGTTCCTGCGGGCGCACCGCGAACGCATCACGCCGGAAATGCTCGGCCTGCCCAGCTCCTCGCGCCGTCGCACCAGCGGCCTGCGGCGCGAAGAGCTGGCGCAAATCAGCGGCATCAGCGCCACCTGGTATACCTGGATCGAACAGGGCCGCGAGGTATCCATTTCCCCCTATACGCTGGCACGCATCGCCAAGGCGCTGCGGCTCGGCCCGGCCGAACGCCATTACCTGTTTACCCTGGCGCGCATCGCCGACCCCGAGCAGGAAACACACCGCGAAACCGCCAACGACGCGGTGCTGCAAAGCGTGCACCAGATGACGGTGCCCTGCTACCTGCTGGACGTGACCTGGAACGTCGTCGCCTGGAACCCGCAGGCGGCGGCGCTGTTCAGCGGCTGGCTGGATGTGGCCAACAGCCCCAACCTGCTGCACTTCATGTTCTTCCACCCATTGGCGAAAACGCTGGTCAGCGATTGGGAAGAGCGCGCGCGCCGCGTGGTGGCCGAGTTTCGCGCCGAGACCAGCCATCATCAAAATACCGAAGAGATGCGCGCCTTCGTGCGCAACATGACGCACAACAGCGCAGACTTTAATCACTGGTGGAAGCAACATGACGTCATGGCGCGCGAAGGCGGCGAACGCGCGTTCGAGCATCCTCAGCTAGGCACACTGCGCTATCGCCAACTGACCTTCCACCCGGCAGAGCACGCCGGTCTGAAGCTGGTGATGCTGATCCCGCTGCCGCAATTGGTAACAAATTCATAGGCAAGTTTACCCGCCATTTATTTATTGGTTCATGTAAACGCGCTAGGGTGATTAATATCGATGATAATGATCATCCAGCACCGTTATTTATCTCCTGAGGTACTCCTATGCAATCCGAAGAACAACGCCTTATCGATGGTCTGTTTGGCCGCCTGAAAGAAGCCGAGACCAAGACGGGCCCACGGGATCTCCAGGCAGAGCAGCAAATCAACCAGCATATTCGCGAGCAGCCTTCCGCCCCTTATTACATGGCGCAGGCGATGATCATTCAGGAAGCGGCGCTCAAGCAGATGGATCAGCGGGTCAAAGAGCTGGAGGCCCAGGTGGCGCAGCTGCAGCAAACCGCCAACGGCCAGCAGAGCAGCGGCGGCTTCCTGGCCGGTCTGTTCGGCGGCGGCAGCCGCACGCCAAGCCCGCGTGAACAGTATCAGGCGCAGCAGCAAAATACGGCGGCCTGGAACAACGCGCAGCAGGGGGGCTACGCGCAGCAGCAGCCTGCCTATGCCCAACCGCAGCAGGCGGCGCCCTCACGCGCCGGCGGCTTCCTGGGAGGCGCCTTGCAAACGGCGGCGGGCGTCGCCGGCGGCGTGGTGTTGGCCGACATGCTGACCGGCATGTTCCGCCATTCGCAACCACAGGAAATCGTAAATATTATCGAGGAAACCCCGGCGCCGCTGGACGACAGCGCAATGCGCAATTTCGACGCCTCCAACAACCTTGATACCTTCAACAACGGCGATGGTGGCAGCTTCCTGAACCAGGACAACGGCTTCCAGAACGCCAGCTATCAGGACGACACGGATTACGCCGACGACGATTACAGCGACGACGACGACTCCTTCCTGTAATTCACTTCGCCCCCTCTCACCCGCAGAGGGGGATTTCCCGTTTCACCAATCTGGTCTACAGTGAACACTGTTCATTTATCCAGCCGGGAGAAACGATGATGAGCCTTACTCCTTCAGACCCTTTTTTCAGCGAACGCCTGCAGATGCGCCCGCCGGTGATGGCGGATCTCGAACGCTTCTACGCCATCTTCGGCGATCCGCAAACCCAGCGTTTCAATCCCGCCGGCCCGCTCACCAGCGAAGCGCAGGCTATCTCGGCGCTGCAAGAGAGAATTTCCGGGTGGCAACAACACGGTTACGGTTCCTGGGCGATCGCCCTGCGCGAACGGCCGGATTGGATCATCGGCTTTGGCGGATTGTCCTGGAAACCGCTCGGCGCGCAGCGCACCGTGAACCTCGGCTATCGATTCGATACTCGCGTCTGGGGCATGGGGTTGGCCACCGAGATGGCGCGGGCGTCGCTGCAATATGGTTTTGTCGGATTGGCGATGGAGGAAATTTCCGCCATTGTGCGCGCGGAGAATCAGGCGTCGTGGCGAGTGCTGGAAAAGATCGGCATGCGGCGGGTGGATACGCTGGATGACGTGCCCGGCGCGGCGCCGAGCCTGGTGTATACACTAAAGCGCGGCGACTATCAGGGCTGATCGTCGCTGATTCTGGCCAATGCCATGCGATAAGATTTGACCTTCTTACGCTTTTTCAGCCAGGTGGTGGTCGACACGATGAACACCGCGCCCGACATCGCCAACACGCCGGTCGGGTGGCCGTAAAACACCATCAAGGCAAAGTACACGGCGGAAACGATCGCCACCCATTTCGCCGTATTGCCCATGTCGTTTTTCTCCTGGGTCAAACGGCGAATGCGCTCTTCTTCACTGATTCCCATACGCGCTCCTTGTTGGTTGAATGTTCCATTATATGGAGCTGGAGTGCTGATATTTCAAGCGGTTGGATGGTAAAGAAGCGTAAAGCTCAGGCCGGCGGTTCCCGTCGCCGCGGCAGATAGCGCCCGGGCTGATCGGCACCCGGCAGACCGGCGCCGTCGTTGCGGCCAAACAGCCGGTAGCGATTGCCGGCGACCGCGTCGTACACCTTGTCCGCCAGCTTCGACGGCAGATAACGCCCCAGCGCCAGCGCGCGGTATGGCCAAGCCAATTGGCGCAGCGCCTGAAACAACGCCGCCGAACGCAGCCAATAACGCCCCTGCTCAACATAGACCACGGAATCGAAACGATCGGTCTGCAACCCCAACGCCAGCAGGATCGCCTGTCCTTCGACGGATTGCACCGTCGCCAACAGAATGCGCCGTTGCCGATCGGCCCGAATCAAATATCTCACCAGCCCGTGACACAGATTGCATTCGCCGTCGAACAACAGCACGCGATCGCCGGGCTGGAGATAAAGCAGCTGTGATAAAGGGGTCATCCCGCCTCCCGAAAAACGCTCTCCTTAGCCTAACGCGCCTGGTGCGCCCAGGCCAGAGCGGGATGACAGGGCCCGTTAAGGCGCAGGCGGTGCGTCAGGCACGGCCACCACCGCGACGCGCACTTCGTAATGTTTGGCGCTGCCCGCCGGGATCACCGCCGTCAGTTTGTTGATGGTTTCCACCGGATTGTCGCTGGCCGAGGTGGCGCAGAACAGCTCGCCGCCGTGGCAGAACCCCGGCTTGGGCGGGTGCCCGCCCGGGAAAGGCGGCATGCGCATCGGCGCATCCATCAAAGGCGGCAACGCGTTGGCCGCAGGCTTCTCAGGCGCCGACATCGCGCTCGCGCTGAACAATAGCGCCATGCCCATGCAGGGCAGCGCCAGGATCTTGATTGCTTGTTTCATTGAATTAGCCTCATTTGCCGGGTTCGGGATTACGCTACCCCGCCCCCGGCCAATGAGAAAGCCGCTTTTCGCTACCTTTTCGCCCCGCTGCGCTTTGCTTACATCCCGCGTCTAACGTGATGAAAGGCGAAAGGTTGAGTAAAGGGCCGTCGCGTTACTTACCGTTGGTCAGCGTGTTGTAGCTGGTCATCAGATTGCGGTAGTCCGGAATATGGTTGGAGAACAGCGTGCCCAGGCCTTCGATGTCGTTGCGCCAGTCGCGGTGCAGTTCGCAGGCGACGCCGAACCAGGTCATCAACTGCGCGCCGGCGGCTTCCATACGGCTCCAGGCCGACTGACGGGTCAGTTCATTGAAGGTGCCGGAGGCGTCGGTCACCACAAACACTTCGAACCCTTCATTGAGCGCAGACAGCGCCGGGAATGCCACGCACACTTCGGTCACCACGCCGGCAATGATCAGTTGCTTGCGGCCGGTGGCTTTTACCGCTTTGACGAAGTCGTCGTTGTCCCAGGCGTTGATCTGGCCAGGGCGCGGAATAAAGGGAGCATCGGGGAATTGGGCTTTCAGTTCCGGCACCAGCGGGCCGTTGGGGCCGTTTTCAAAACTGGTGGTCAGAATGGTCGGCAGGTTGAAATACTTCGCTAAATCACCCAGCGCCAGCACGTTGTTTTTAAACCGATCGGGATCGATGTCGCGCACCAGCGAAAGCAGCCCTGCCTGATGATCCACCAGCAATACGGCGGCCTGATCTTTGTCGAGGCGTTTGTAATTTGCAGTCATGGTTTTACTCCTGTGGGGTTTGATGTTGCGGATGAAATGCCCCGCCGGTGTGGCGGGGCGTTGAGGTTTAAGTGTGGCATCTGGAACCGAGAACACTTCCCGCCCCAGATGCCAAGGTTCAACCGGCGCTCGCTTCGGCGTTCATGCTGCCGAACTTGCCGCTGTTGAAATCGCGGAACGCCTGCTGGATTTCCGCTTCGCTGTTCATGACGAACGGGCCGTAGCCGACGATAGGCTCATCGATCGGTTCGCCGCTCAGCACCAACAGCGCGACGTCGTTGTTGGCTTCGATAGTGATCGAGTCCCCCGCCCGGTCGAAACGCACCATCTGGGTTTCACGCACCACATCTTCGCCGTTAACCAGGATCGCGCCGTGCAGCATCACCAGCGCCAGCGTATGGCCTTCTTTCACCGTCAGCGTGGTGGTATGGCCGGCATTCAGCTTCATATCCCACACGTTGAGCGGGCTGAAAGTGCGCGCCGGGCCGGCATGGCCGCCGAAGTCACCGGCGATCACCCGCACCTGCCCTGCGCCGTCCGCCAGCGGGACCACCGGAATATCGGCGTTCAGCAGCGTCTGGTAACCCGGCTCGGCCATTTTGTCCTTGGCCGGCAGGTTGACCCACAGCTGCACCATTTCCATGGTGCCGCCGTTGCGCGAGAAGTCCCGCGAATGGAACTCTTCGTGCAGGATGCCGGAGGCGGCGGTCATCCACTGGACGTCGCCGGGGCCAATCACCCCGCCGCTGCCGGTCGAGTCGCGGTGTTCCACTTCGCCCTGATAGACGATGGTCACCGTTTCAAACCCGCGATGCGGGTGCTGACCCACGCCACGGGTGCCGGAGGCGGAACGGAATTTGGTCGGCGCCGCGTGATCCAGCAGCAGGAACGGGCTCATTTCCGCCCCCAAATCGTTATAAGAGAACAGCGAATTCACCAGGAAACCGTTACCGACCCAGTGTGCTTCCGGGCTGTTGTGAATACCGAGGATTTTTTTCATCTTGAACTCCCGTTTCAGACCTCACGGCCTTAAGTTGATGTCAGAAGTTTAATCCGCCGGGGTTTGCTGCAGTAGTAGGCAAGATGTACACTCAGCGTTCTACTGATAGAACGATAAGGGATACGATGCTGACCGATCTGAACGATCTGTTTTTCTTCGCCAGCGTGGTCGATCACCAGGGATTCGCCCCCGCCGGCCGGGCGCTGGGCATTCCCAAATCCAAGCTCAGCCGCCGCGTGGCGCTGCTGGAGGAGCGGTTGGGCGTGCGCCTGATCCAGCGCTCGACGCGGCGCTTCTCGGTGACCGAGGTCGGCCAAACCTATTACGCGCACTGCAAGGCGATGCTGGTGGAAGCGGAAGCGGCGCAGCAGGCGATCGAGCAGACGCGCGCCGAGCCCTGCGGCACGGTGCGCATGTCCTGCCCGGTGGCGATCCTGCACACCCGCGTCGGCAGCATGGTGGCGGCCTTTATGGCCGATTATCCCAAGGTGACGGTGCATCTGGAGGCCACCAACCGCCGGGTGGACGTGGTGGGGGAAGGGTTGGATCTGGCGATCCGGGTGCGGCCGCCGCCGCTGGAGGACAGCGATCTGGTGCTGAAAATCCTGGCGCAGCGCACCTGGTGCGTCGCCGCCAGCCCGGCGCTGGTGCGCACCCTCGGGCCGGCGCACACGCCGGAAGACCTGCGTAAATACCCGACGCTCGATCTCGGCCCCGCGCGCGGTCAGCACCAATGGCGGCTGAGCGGCCCGCAGGGTGAACGGGTGGAGTGGGAGCACACGCCGCGGCTGGTCACAGACGACATGCTGATGCTGCGCACCGCCGCCATCGCCGGCGCCGGCATCGTCCAACTGCCGGCGATGATGATGCGCGACGACATGCTGCGCGGCGAGCTGGTGCAACTGTTGCCGGGCTGGCAGCCGCAGGGCGGCGTGGTGCATGCGGTTTACCCGTCGCGCCGCGGCCTGCTGCCGGCGGTGCGGCTGCTGCTCGACTATCTGGGCGAGCAATTCGCCAGCATTGAAGAAGAGTGATCAGGCGGTGATTTCGATCGCGTTGCCGTCTGGATCGCGAATGACGGCCTCGTAGAAGCCGTCGCCGGTCCAGCGCGGCGCGGACAGCAAAATGCCCTCCTGCTGCGCGCGCTGCGCCAACCGATCGACCTGCCGCTCATCCCCGAGCGACAGTGCGATGTGCGCCCAACCGACCCGCTCCTCCTGCTCCTGCGCCGGCAGCAACGTCGGCACGCGCATGATCTCCAGCGACGGCCCGGCCGCCAGGCTGACGAAGCGGGAAACGAACCCCGGCCGGTTGCGGCTGATATACTCCTCCCCCGCGGCACCATTGAAATAACGCTGCCAAAATGCCAGCTGCGCGTCGATGTCACGGGTCCACAGAGCAACATGGGCTATTTTCATCATCATTCTCCGGTCGGTAAATCGCTGTGCCAAACCTGGCCGCCGCCCTGCGCCACCTGCAGCTCAAGCTGCGGGTGCGCGCCGCGCGCCGTCACCAGATGATCCACCCGCCCGGCGGGCAGGAAGGGGTAAGGGGCGTAGGTATTGAGCTTGTCGCGGGTGCACAGCACCGCCACGCTGCCGGCGCGCGTCAACAGCCGCTTTTTGAAGGTGGCGTCCTGGTAGCTCAGCGCGGAGAAGCCGCCGGCCGGGTCGTAGGCGCAGATGCCGGTAAACACCAAATCGAAATGGAAACCGTCGATCTCTTCCGCGGCCTTGGCGTCCACGCAGCCGCCGACCTGCGCATCCAACTCGCCGCCGATCAGGATGGTGCGGATCCCCGGCCGCTCCAGCATTTTGCCGGCGATGCTCAATGCATTGGTCACCACCGTCAAACGCCGGTCGCGCGGCAACAGATCCGCCAGATACAGGTGGGTGCTGCCGGCGTCGAGGAAGATCAGCTGTTCTTCACCGATCACCCCCAGCGCGGTCTGCGCCAGCGTCAGCTTCTCGTCACCGCTGAGCGCAATGCGCGTCGCAACGGGGCCTTCGGCCGGCGTCGGCGCTAACGCGCCGCCATAGATGCGTTTACACAGGTTCTGCGCCGCCAGCTGGCGCAGATCGCGGCGAATGGTCGCTTCGGTGGTGTTCAGCCGCTGCGCCATCTCCAGGGCCAGCACCCGCCCCTGTTGGCGGAGCGTGTCAAGAATGGCCTGGTGACGCTCATTCGGTAACAGTTTGGACATCATTTCAATCCGGTGACGCTAAAGTGATCACAAATGTACACAAACAAACACAAACGTACAATGCAGAGCGGAAGAAAAATCGCCGGGCAGGATTTTCGCCTGCGGGATGTTGGCTATACTGAGGCAAGCGAAGTTACCGCAGACGTAACGGCTTGGACGCTAAGGGAAACGATGTTATTGACGATCGCAAGGTGGCTGTTTCAACTCCCCGGGAAGCTGTTCGGGCTGATTTTCAAAAATCGCCTGAGGATATTTTTGTTCTTCATGCTGGTCGCCGTTGGGGTGCTCGGCGCCAAGCGCTATCTGCGCGCCCACCAATATGACGACGAGTTCAGTCTCGCCGCCCCCGCCGATTACAATCGCGCCATCAAGCGCGAAATGCCGCTGCGGGAGGCGCGCGAACAGTGCGGCGGGCCGCTGCATGACAATGCCGGGCAGCCGTGGCCCGCCTCAGCGGGTTATCTGCATCAGCCAACGCGCCTGCCCGCATCCGGCCTGCATCGGCTGACGTTGGATAATCAGGGCAACGATTTCGCGGTGCTGGTCAAGCTGGAAACGCCAGCGGCGCCGCAACAGCTGGCGGAAGTCTTTATTCCGCCCGCCGGCAGCTTCGAGGTGAAAATCAATGCGAACGCGGAACACGTGATGAAAATCAAGAATATCAAGACCGGCTGCATGTTCCGCTCACGGCCGTTCAACCTGGATAAACAGCGTGATTGGCGCATGCCGCTGACGCTGCAGAAGGACGGCAGCCTGCAGCTGCAGCCGATAGGCGGTCGCCAATTCTGATCGGGCGCCGGGCAGCAGAGCCGGCGCCGCATAGGGTTACTTTTTCACCGGATGATCGCGGCGGAACAGTTCCCAGCTTTCAATTTCCTGCCCACTCGGCAAGGTACAGGTAGAATACTGGCCTGCCGCATTCTCTTTGGCGTTCAGCTTGCCGCCGATTTGGGTGCAGTACACGTCGGCCGGGTTCGCCATGCCGATCGGTTTCACCTGCGGCGGTGGCGGCGCATCGTTGGATTTCACGGAACACCCCTGCAACATCGTCATCCCTGCCAGCAGGGAAAGCATCAACGTTTTTTTCATTTTTCCAGCTTATACAAAAACGAACGGCGGAGCGCTCCGCCGTTCTTTGATCATGAAATAAAGGATTTGCCCTGTTTCAGCACCAGATCGCAGGCTTTTTGCTTCACCTTCTCGGTGATCTGCGAGGTGCCCAGGCTGTTCAGATCCAGGCTCTTGCCTTCGCCGGTCTGCAGCAAGCCGCCCAGGCCCTGCTGATAATCCTGGCTCTTGGCGTTTTCGGTGCTGGTGATGCCCAGCTTGCTGAGCAGCTGATCTTTCACCCCTTCGGCACCGTTAGCCGACAGCACGTTGTTTTTCACGCAGTACTGCAGGATACCGGCGGCATTGGTCATGCTGCTGGAGCTCAACGCCTTGTCGCCGCCGTTCAGCAGGCCGGTCAACGAGGAGAGCGACATGCCGCCGCTGCTGTCGCCGCCCGACTTGCTCAGTTCGCCCGCCGCGCTGCTGAGGGAATCCATCAGCCCGGCGGCCTGGGTGGCGCCGCTGGCCAGGGTCGCGGACAGCGCCAAAGCCAGCAATAAACGATGTTTGGTGATCATAGTGGTGAAACTCCTGTCATAACGGCATGCAATCGGCGCAGCGCGCCGGGATACCTCTCCGACGCCGCCTGCGGCGACAAGTTCCTTTTATCTCGCCGCCGCGCCGTTTTTCGGAATTCAGGAAGTTTAGAACTGCCAGCGCAGCCAGGCGAAGAACACGTTGCCGTTGTTATAGGTGCCGGGAATGTAGGTCGCCTGGAACGTCAGCCGCTGATAGCCGATAGAGGCCAGCGGCAGCGGCGCCGGGATAGGGATGTAATTCCAGTTGTCGCGCGCGGTGACGCTGGCGGTGAAGCCCAGCCCCAGGCGGAAATCCTTGTCATCCAGCGGGCGCCAGATCTTCTCGTAGGCGTAGCCGCCGATCGGCTCCCATTTGTTGAAGGAATCCTTGAACGCCATGATGTAGATGCCGTGCCAGTCACCGTCGCTGTCGTAGCGGGAGATGCCGTAACCGGCGCCCCACGGGCGTTCGTTGTACTTATCGATATGCTCATCATCATAAGTCCAACGGTTGTGCCAGGTGATGGCCGGGATATAGAGATCGTGGTTAGGCGAGTTGTTCCAGGTCTCCGCCACGTTATGGGTAAAACGCTGCCATAGACCCGGTTTTTCAGCCTGCGCGGTATTGCCACTTTCTGTACCAACCTCAGCGTAAGAAGGCAGTGCAGGAAATATCAACGCCAGAGAACATGCCAAAAGAGTCCGTTTGAGAAACATCGTAAAGCTCCTGTAAAAATACGGCCGCAGATTTTTACCGATAGCCCAGGCAAGATCAAGCTGTATCTAATTTATCCAACGCCCGTTGTGCTTTGGTTAAGTTTAGCACCGGAAAATTCCCGATAACTTTTAACAGGCTGCACCGGCCTGCGTATGCTATCGCCTTTCGGGCGGCAAAGCCGTGGGAAAAGTCCGCTTTGTCGCACACGACTCGCGGGCAAGGTGCTTGACCAACACATCGACATCGAGACGATTCACAAACTCCAGGGAATAAGAGGAATAGAGACCGAACAGGCGATTTTGGTGCCCGACCACCACCAGATCGATACCGGCCTGATGAATGAAATCGCTGACGTCCTTAAAGCGCCGGATAGTGACGATTTCCTTGACTGCAACCGGCGCCTCGACGGCGCTCACCAGCCGGCTCAGCATCGCCTTGGCGGCGATCACCTCCTGCGCCTGGCGATCTTTGACCAGCGCATCGCTGCCGTACTCCAGCTCCGCATAGTCGGCGTTAAGGTGGCCGACGGTGATGGCGATCGGCAGCCCACCCACCATCGCCACCGTTTTACGCAGCAACGGCAGCCCATCGCGCTCATCGTGAATCAGTACCAGAATGTGTCGATAGCCTTTCATCACACGCCCCCCTCTCAGGCCAGCACCGCTGGGACATGAGCCCCTCTGGTAGGTATACGCCATCTGTGCGCACGTAGAGAAAAGTTTACGTATCACTTCCCACAGAATGTGACGACCGCCACGTTATATTAGCGCCCGTGACGGCGTATTTTAACGCCGGCCCGACGTGGCGCGCATTGCGGCATCTGTAAAGCAAAACTGACAACCATGACCGAATAAAAAAACCTCATTGTTAATTTTTTGTTTTTAATTGGTTGCAGGATAGTTTCTTGAAATAAGCGTGCGGCGGATCACCAAAATGCACCTTTACATGAAGTTGTGCTCTTCTTTCTCAGGCAAAAAGCGTTGCACCGCTTAATGGGATTTAACACGGCTTCAAAAGTACCGGATGATTCACCCTGCATCATGATAAATACCAATCCGCCGCCGTTTTTCTGCTGATATGCCGTCAACGAAAAATACCGCACCGTCCTCCTGCATAATAACCACACTATTTATACATTATTCAATCGCGTAAAGCGCCGAATACAAACCGCCTCTTCCTCGGCCGCTCCTCCTATCTTGAACAAGCCGACACTTTAAATAACTGTTAATGCTAACGACACAACATCGCCAGCAATTTATTTTTGCTGATTTTCGCCTGACAAAATAAAGATAAATAATCCGGAGCAATCAATGAAAATAACTATCGGGTCATTCATTCTGCAACAGCTTCACGCCCTGAACGTCGATCGTATTTACGGCGTGCCCGGCGACTATAACCTCAGCCTGCTGGAGCTGTTGGAAAGCGACGAGCGGCTGGCGTTTGTCGGCAACTGCAATGAATTGAACGCCTCCTACGCCGCCGACGGCTACGCACGGCTGAAAGGCGCCGGCGCGCTGATCGTCACCTACGGCGTCGGCGATCTGGCCGCGCTGTCCGGCATCGCCGGCGCCTATGCCGAATCTTCGCCGGTGGTCTGCATCGCCGGCACGCCGCCGCTGCACGCGATGAAGAATCATCAGCTATTGCACCATACCCTGGGCGACGGCAATTTCGACAACGTCATGAACTGCTTTAAACAATTCACCGTCGCTCAGGCTCTTATCACGCCGGAAAATGCCGCGCAGGAAATTCCACGCGTTATTTCTCGCGCCTGGATAGAGAAGAAACCGGTGTATTTACAGCTGCCGTCTGATATTTGCGACGTCGAAATTGAAATCACCGCAGCCGCAGCAGCGCCGCAATTGCCGGCGAGCGATAAATACAATGTGCAATTGGCGGCAATGGCGCTGTTAACCAAAATAAAGCGCGCGCAGCGCCCGATCATATTGGTCGACCAAATGGTGGATCGCTACCAGTTGCAGCAGTTGGTTATCGATGTCGCTCACCGCTTCGCCATACCGCTGACCAATATGCCAACCGCCAAATGCATTATCCCGGAAAACACTGCCGGCTGGATGGGCGGCTACAGCGGCAACCTGTCGCGCCCCGAATTGTATGAACGCATGGCCCACTCAGACTGCGTGCTGAGTTTCGGCGTGCGTCTGGTGGACTCCACCACCGGCTATTTCTCGCAGCAAATTCCCGCCGCCGCTCAGGTGGATATTCAGCCGTTCTCGATGACGTTGGACAACACCTCCTACCCGGCGGTAGCGACGGCGGATCTGCTGCAGGCGCTGCTGGATCTGAGCGAAGACGCGCCGACGCAGCTTTTATCACCGCTGGCCGATCCGCGTGACAAGCTGGCGACGCCGAGCGACGCGCCTATCGACCAGGCCTATCTGTGGCGGCGGATCCAACGCTTCATCCGGGCGGATGACGTGGTGGTGGTGGAAAACGGCACCTCCGGCGCGGCCATCGGCGGCATGCGCATGCCGGACGGCGTCAAGGTGGTCAACCAACCGATTTGGGGCTCGATCGGTTATACCCTGCCGGCGCTGCTCGGCACCCTGATGGCGGCCCCTGAGCGCCGTCACCTGCTGTTCATCGGCGACGGCTCCTTCCAGCTTACCGCGCAGGAAGTGTCCACCCTGCTGCGCTGCGAACAAAAGCCGATCATCTTCCTGATCAACAACGACGGTTACACTATCGAACGCTATATCCTCGGCGAAAACTCGTCCTACAACGACATCAGCCCGTGGGACTACGCCAAACTGCCGGCGGTATTGAATACCCAGGCGCAGCCGTTCAGCGTGGCGGTGGAAACCACACAACAGCTGGAAATGGCCCTGGAACACGCCTCGCGGCAGGATCGGCTGGCGTTTATCGAGGTGAAAGTGCCGATGATGGACACGCCGCCGGTGATGAAAGAGTTCTGCAACCGCTGCAACAGTTTTAACTTCGGCCTGACCAACCCGCGCCGCAGCGCCTGAGGCGCGATCATCGCGCCGCCGGTGGTTCAGGCCACCGGCGGCGTTTTTCATACCGTTACCCGCCGGCACGCGCCATGCAGCGCTGCCGGCGTTCATCCACCCGCTTGGCGAACCAGGCGGTGGTCAGCTTGCGGGTGATTTTCGGGCTTTCCAGCTGAATACCCGGCAGCATCTCACGCGGCAGCTTGCCGCCCGCCAACGCAAAGACCTTCTTATACAGGTCGGTATCTGCAAAGTCAGCCGTATCGCCTTTCTCAAGCGCCCGGCGAATGGCGCTGTCGCTCATGTTCAGGCGCTTGCCGAGCGTACGCACCGCCAGCTCGGTCGAGCCGGGCTTGTCGCTGCTGAAATCGATCAGATCGCCGTCCAGCGCCAGCGGAATGGCGCTCGCCCGGCTGACCGCGTTTTGGAACGCCGCGTTGCGGCTGGCGTACCAGCCGGCGTTGAAGTCGGCAAAGCGGTAAATCGGCCGGCTGTAATCGGCCGGGTACCCCAGCAAATGCATAATGCCGAAGTACATGCCGCCGCGCCGGCTGAAAACTTCGCGGCGAATCGAGCCGTCGACCGGATAAGGATACCCTTTGGCGTGCGCCTCGGCGAAGGCGATGCTCACCTGCATCGGGCCGCCGGTATGTACCGGGTTCAAATGGCCGAACAGCTTCTGTCCCATCGGCACGCGGTCGATCATGTCATCGAAGATATCGCTCAGATCCTTCTCCGTGCGCACCTTATCCAGACGCTCGCTGTAGCTCTGGCCGTTCGACGACGAGATCTTCAACGCGGTATGCACCAAAAAGTTCGGGATGTGCATCTGATCGGCACGGCGGTCGATCTCTTTCCAGGCGATCTTCGGCAGCCCCGGCACCTGCGGGTTAGCCTGGAACGTCGACTCTTGTTCGGTCACCGCCAGCACCGAACACAGGTTCTCATCGCTCGGTTCAATGCCCTGCGCGGCGAAGGCGGCGGTAATATCGGTGGCCCAGCCCTGACGATCGCCGGCGTTGGCCGGGATCAGCGTCATCAGTCGGGCTTTGACGTCGGCGGGGCGCGCCGCCGGCGCCGTGGTGGTGGTTTTGCTGGTACAGCCCGCCAGCGCCAGCAGCGCGGCCAGGCTCAGCCAACGGAAGGGCATCGGGTGGAATAAACGAGATATCGGCATCTTTTCCCTGAACGTGATGACATGAACAGCACTGAAATTAGCCCAGCCGCCGCGCACAATCCAGTATAAAGATATCGCCGCGCCTTTCCGTCAGGCCGCTATGTTCAAACGATCGATAAAGATGTATTTTATATGCATCATATAAATCACTTTGTTTGCCCAGCCAGAGGAGCCCCCTATGGAGCAGCAGCTGCTTTGCTATAAAACCCTGCCGGAATGGAACAGCGACACACTGCCGGAAGCCTTTCGCCAGCGCCACAACACCCAGAGCGGCACCTGGGCGAAGCTCACCGTGCTGAGCGGCAACCTGACGTTCGCCATGATGACCGAAGACGGCGCCACCACCGAGACCTGGCAGTTTAGCCCCGAAAGCCAGCCGCCGTTTATCACGCCGCAGCAGTGGCATCGCATCGTTTCCTTCTCGGACGACATGACCTGCCGGCTGGCGTTCTACTGCACGCCGGAAGATTACTACCACAAGAAATACGAACTGACGCGCACCCACTCCGAAGTGATCGAGGCGGCGGCGCGCATCGCACCGGGCAAGGCGCTGGATCTGGGCTGCGGCGGCGGCCGCAATTCGCTCTATCTCAATCTGAAAGGTTTCGACGTCACCGCCTGGGACAAGCACGCGCCGTCGATAGCTCGCCTCAATCAGATCATCGACGCCGAGCAGCTGACCCGCCTGAGCGCCGGGGTGCAGGATCTCAATACTCACCGCTTCAGCGGCGAGTACGACTTCATCCTGTCCACCGTGGTGTTGATGTTTCTCGAGCGCCAGCAGATCCCGCATATCGTGCAAAACATGCAGGACAGCACCGTGCCCGGCGGCCATAATCTGATCGTGGCGGCGATGGATACCGAAGATTATCCCTGCCCGCTGCCGTTCCCGTTCACCTTCAAGCCGGGCGAGCTGAAGCTCTATTATCGCGACTGGCAGATCCTCAAATACAACGAGGACATCGGCCAACTGCACAAGACCGACGCCGCCGGCAACCGCATCTCGCTGCGCTTCGCCACCCTGCTGGCGCGCAAGCTATAACGCGTCGTGAAAGATCACCCCTAGCGTGTGGCGTTGGCCGGTGCGTATCCGGCTGACGCCGTGGCGCAGATTGACCCGATAGTAGCCTCTCGCCCCGGCCACCGGCCGATGGTGCACCGCGAACACCACCGCGTCACCCTGCTGCAAGGGCACCACCTCCGGCCGGCTCTGCATCCGCGGCCGCTGCTCGGTCAGCACAAACTCGCCGCCGGTGAAGTCCTGCCCGGGGGCGGAAAGCAGGAACGCCACCTGCAGCGGAAACACCCGTTCGCCGTACAGATCCTGATGCAGGCAGTTGTAATCCCCCTCCGTGTAACGCAACAGCAGCGGCGTTGGCCGCCGCTGGCCGGCCTGATGGCATTCAGTCAGGTAGGTCTCGTGTTCGGCGGGATAGCGCGCCGCCAGACCCAGCATGGCGTTCCAGCGATTGGCCAACGGCGCCAACCGCGCGTACAGCAGGCCGCGCACTTCGGCCACCGGGGGCGGTAACGGATACGCAAAATACTGGTACTCGCCGCGGCCAAAACCGTGCCGCGCCATGACGATGCGGCTGCGAAAATGTTCGCCATGCGGATAAAGCGCCGCCAATTGCCGGCACAGCTCGGCGCTGAGCACGCCCGGCAGGCGCGCCCCCCCTTGCGCATCAAGTTCGCGTTCGATCGCCGCCCAGTCCAATTCGGCCAACCGCGCCGCCAGCGCGCCGCTCATCGCTGCGCCTCCTTTTCCAGCAAGGCTTTCTTGCGCTCGACGCCCCAGCGATAACCGGACAAGGCGCCGTCGTTGCGCACCACCCGGTGACAGGGGATTGCCACCGCCAGCACGTTGGCGGCGCAGGCGCCGGCCACCGCGCGCACCGCCTTCGGCGCGCCGATGCGCCGGGCGATATCGGCATAGCTGACGGTTTCGCCGACCGGTATCGCCTGCAGCGCCCGCCAGACCCGCTGTTGAAACGCAGTGCCGCGAATATCCAGCGGCAGCGCCAGCCCGCTCTCCGGCGCTTCGATCAGGCCCACCACCTGCGCCATCAGCGCTTCATACTGCGCGTCACCGCCGATCAGCTCGGCGTTGGGGAATTTATCCTGCAGATCCTGCACCAGCTGCTGCGCATCGTCCCCCAGCAGAATGGCGCAAATACCCACCTCGCTCTGCGCCGCCAGGATCTCACCCAGCGAACAGCGCCCAACAGCAAAATGGATGCGCATGCCTTTGCCGCCCGCCCGGTAGGCTTTCGGCGTCATGCCCAGCGCGGCGTTGGCTTGCTGGTAAAAGCGGCCGTTGGCGCCATAGCCGGCGTCGAATATCGCGTCGGTCACCGTCTCCTGCTGTGAAAGACCGGTGCGCAAGCGCTGGCTGCGCTGCGCGTCGGCGTAGCCTTTCGGCGTCAGGCCGGTGATCGCTTTGAACAGCCGGTGGAAATGGTATTGGCTCAACCCGACGTGGCGCGCCAGCGTCTGCAGCGACGGCGCTTTCTCCGCCCGTTCGATATAGCGGCAGGCCTCGGCTATCTGCCGCGCATGCTGCTCCGTCAACGGCGTCAGCCCCTGGCGGCAGCGTTTGCAGGGCCGATAACCCGCCGCCTCCGCCTGTTCCGCATCGTCGAACAGCTCCACGTTTTGCCGATTCGGCTGGCGTGACGGGCAGGAAGGCGAGCAATACACGCCGGTGGTTTTCACCGCGTAGATAAAGCGGCCGTCGGCGTGCTTGTCGCGGCTGACGATCGCCAGCCAGCGCGGATCGGCGCTGTCGATTACGTTTTTCATCATCCGTTCCTCACTGCGGTTTCGATGTTAACCAGCATAGTGACGGGCCGTTGGCGAAACACGCCGACTCTTGCTTTTTAATTCGACGCCGACGTTTTCAACAATGTTTCGACAATTTTTAACCAACAACATGAAGTTTATTACGTTGCCAACCCGCTTGCACGGCGTTAGGATCGCGGCCGGCCACGGGCGTGGCCAGTGTTTTTGCCTGTTAGTTGCGCGCATGGAGAGGTTATTGTGTTAGAGAGTTTTGGCGTCCTGAATTTATGGACCTATTTGGCCGGGGTGGTCTTCATCATCATTCTGCCGGGGCCGAATACGCTGTACGTGCTGAAAACCGGCATATCGCGCGGCGTGCGCGCCGGCTACACCGCGGCGCTGGGCGTGTTTATCGGCGATGCGATCCTGATCTTCTGCGCCTATATCGGCGTGGCGTCGCTGATCCGCACCACGCCGTTCCTGTTTACCCTGGTGCGTTTTCTCGGCGCGATTTACCTGCTGTTCCTCGGCGCAAAAATCCTCTACGCCACCTTCGTGCAGAAGGCACAGGCGCAACAGCAGCAAATTGAAGGCGGCCACAGCATTCTGCGCAAGTCGCTGACGCTGAGCCTGACCAACCCGAAAGCCATTCTGTTTTACGTGTCGTTCTTCGTGCAGTTCATCGACTTCAACTACGCGCACACCGGGCTGTCGTTCACCATTCTGGCGCTGATCCTCGAAGCCGTCAGCTTTATCTACATGAGCACGCTGATCTTCTCCGGCGCGATGCTGGCGCATTTCTTCAACCACAAGAAAGGCCTGGCGAAGCTCGGCAACGGCCTGATCGGCCTGCTGTTCCTCGGTTTCGCCACCCGTCTGGCGACCCTGAGCTCGTGATCCCTCCCGGCCGGCGCCCGCCGGCCGCGGTTTACTCTCCCGTCACGGCAAAATGACACGCAGGACAAACCGAATGTCAGGCAGACCAAAGCCGCCGCTTTCCCACTGATCTAGACTTGCAGGGTTAACGATAACCTGATGAGCCTGATCGGAGGATGTATGTCTGACAATACCGTAGCCGTGCTGGATAGCGTGTCGCGTTTTCTCGATCGTCAGCATGGGCTGTATATCGACGGCCAGTGGCGCGCGTCCGCCGCGGAAGGCCGCCTGGCGGTGTACAACCCCGCCAATGGGCAGCAGATCGCCACCACCGCCGACGCCAATGAACACGACGTCGCGCTGGCGGTGCAGTCCGCCCACAAAGCCTTCAGCGAAGGCGTCTGGGCGCAGCGTCTGCCGGTAGAGCGTGAACGCATCCTGCTGCGCTTCGCCGATCTGGTGGAGCAGCACGCCGAAGAATTGGCGCAGCTCGAAACCCTTGAACAGGGCAAATCCATCAACATCGCCCGCGCCTTCGAAGTCGGCAGCACCCTGAACTGGATGCGCTACACCGCCGGGCTGGCGACCAAAATCACCGGCCAGACGCTGGATGTCTCCATTCCGATGCCACCGGGCGCCAAATATCAGGTTTATACCCGCAAAGAGCCGATCGGCGTGGTCGCCGGCATCGTGCCCTGGAACTTCCCGCTGATGATCGGCATGTGGAAAGTGATGCCAGCGCTGGCCGCGGGCTGCTCCATCGTCATCAAGCCCTCGGAAACCACCCCGCTCACCCTGCTGCGCATCGCCGAACTGGCGAGCGAAGCCGGCGTGCCGCCGGGCGCGTTCAACGTGGTCACCGGCCGCGGCACCGTGTGCGGCAAGGCGCTGACCGAACATCCGCTGATCGCCAAAGTCAGCTTTACCGGCTCCACGCCGGTGGGCAAAAGCATCGCGCGCGCGGCGGCGGATCGCCTGACCCGCGTGACGCTGGAGCTGGGCGGCAAAAACCCGGCCATCGTGCTGAAAGATGCCGATCCGCAGCAGGTGATCGAAGGCCTGATGCTCGGCAGCTTCCTCAACCAGGGGCAGGTGTGTGCCGCCAGCTCGCGAATCTATATCGAAGCGCCGATTTATGATCGGTTGGTGGCCGGATTCGAACAGGCGGTGAAATCGCTGTCGGTCGGGCCGGGGATGGATACCGGCGCGCAAATCAACCCGCTGGTGTCGCTCGCGCACCGCAACAAGGTGGCGGCCTACCTGGACGACGCCCGGGCGAAAAACGCCGAGCTTATCGGCGGCGCGGCCGGGCCGGACGCCAACGGCTTCTACATTCCGCCGACCCTGGTGATCAACCCGGACGATCGGCTGAACCTGACGCGCGAGGAAGTGTTCGGCCCGGTGGTCAACCTGATCCGGGTGGCGAGCGCCGAAGAAGCGCTGAGCAAGGCCAACGACACCGACTTCGGGCTGACCGCCAGCCTGTGGACCACCAGCCTGCAGCAGGCGATGGCGCTGACGCCGCGCATTCAGGCCGGCACCGTGTGGGTCAACACCCATACGCTGATCGACCCGAACATGCCGTTCGGCGGGTTCAAACAGTCGGGCAGCGGCCGTGATTTCGGCCCGGATTGGCTGGACGCTTACACCGAGTCGAAATCGGTTTGCATCCGCTATTGAGTGAAGCGGCGCGGGCCTGGCCCGCGCCCTGGCTTACTGATACTGCCGGCGGTACTCGCTCGGCGACATGCCGAAACGCTGCTTGAAAGCGGTCGAGAAATGGCTGTGATCGGCGAAGCCCCAGTCGAGGCTGACTCCGGCCAGCTTTTCTTGCCCGGCGGCGCTGCGCAGCGCCTGCGCGCACAGATCCAGCCTGCGGTTCCTGATGTACTGGGCCACCACCAGCCCCTGGCGGGCGAACAGCCGATACAGACTGCGCAGCGACACCCCCAACTCGGCCGCCACCCACTCAGGGCGCAGCTGCGCCGACTGAATATGCCTGTCGATCAACGCCAGCGCCTTGTCGAAGACCGGTTGTTGCCCCTCCGGACGCGCCTGTTCGAGCGCCAACGCCGGGCGCAGCAGCGCCGCCAGCGCATTCAGCACCGCCTCGCTTTCCGCCGCGGCGAGCTGAGGATCCTGCATGCTGCTCAGCACCAGCTGGCGGCTGAGGCGCACCGCGCTGAGCTCGGCCCCGAGACGCTGCGCACCAGGCGGCGGCAGCGGCAGGCAGCCGCGCGGCAACAACAGGGAGATTTGGCGCGAATCGCGCTGGAAGGTGAAGCTGCTGGGCCGTGAGGCATCGATCAGCGTCATGTCGCCGGGGGAGAGCAGCGTTTGGCGATCGCCCTGCTCCATCAACGCACTGCCGCGCAGCTGGATGACGGTGAAAAAGTGCGCGCCGTCGCTGCGGGCGATCTCACGCGGCGTGCGGTACAACCGGGCCTGAGACACGTCGACCACGCTCAGGCGCAGGGCATGGGCGCGAAACTCCTGCATCGCCCCGCGAAAGCCGGGCCCCAACGTTTTCGCGCAGAATCGGCCGCAGGCGGTGTTGATTTTCCCCAGCCACTCTTCGAAGCCGACGTCCCGGAGCGTTGCCAATGCCGTCATGATCTCTCCCTTCAAACAGCAGCGGAGCTGCGCCGTTGAACAGAAAAACACCATAACAATCCGTTAACACACAATCAATGGCGAGCGGGGGATTTGGCACCGCGATCACAGATCATCGGGTGCCGAAGGGAGAACCACCTTAAGGCTGTTTGTCCAACAGGTAACGCACCACCGCCGCGTACTCTTTGGCGTAGCCTTCAACACTGGTGGCGGCCATGCCGGCATTGTCTATCTTGTATTGGCCGGCCACGTAGAACGACGGGGTGCCGCGCACGTCAAACGCTTTCACCGCTTCATTCTGCTTGGCGATCAACCCTTTGACCAGCAGGCTGTGGCGCGCGTTTTCATAGGTGGCGGCATCGATGCCGGCCGCCGTGAACACCCGCTGAATATCGTCGGCGCCGTTGACGGCGTGCTGTTTTTGCACCGCGTCGAACATCGCCCCTTCAATCTTGTCTTCCACGCCCAGCACCGTCGCCACCGCCCAGGCTTCAGTCAGCGCATTGCCCAGTTTGCCCATCAGGCTGACGTGATATTTGGTGACCTTCTCGCCCGCGGGCAGCGCCTGCGCCACGGTGCTGCCTACGCGGTAGGTTTCGGCGAACTGATAGCAAGGCCCGCAGTAGAAGGAGAAGAACTCCACCACCGCCGGTGCGGCGGCCACCGGCTTATCCAGCCGGGTATATTGCTCGCCCGCACGGTAATCCGCGGCCTGAACCGCGGGCAGCGCCAACATCAATACGACGGCGGCGGCGAACGAACGCTTAACTTTTGCCAACATAAACACTCCTGGTTTCTTCTATGAACATCGTCCTTAGCGGCGGTTTTTATAATCAAATAACCGCCAGAAGACCAGTTTTTATTACCTTCTATTTGTGAGGGATTAAGTCAGCGCCCTTCGTAGCCGTCCCAATAGGCGCCTACCGCTTCCTGCGACAGCACCTGGCGGCGTTTAGGATTGTCGGTGCTGCTGTAGGCGCGATTGATGAAAATGGTTTTGTGTTCCATGTTCTGCTGGAATTCCGCGCTGGCCAGGTAGTCGGCCTTTTTCTGCGCTTCGCTGCGCGCCACGCCCGCCGCGCGATCCTTTTTCCCCTGCTGATAGAACTGTTCGAACATCGGCACGGCGTTTTTAATGCTGCCGTTCACATCGGTGCGGAATTGCGGATCGAAGTCGTCGCGGGTTTGATAAACGTAGTGTTTGGCATGCTGCTCTGCGCTGCTGAGGGAGTGGGTGCAGGCGCTGAGCGCCAACAGCGGCAACAGCAGCGCCGCGCTTTTCAGTCTTTTCATGTCGTCTGTCCCTGTCAGTGAGGAAGGTTCCTTTAGCGCCAAGAGCATAGCGCCGGCCCCCGGTGAACGTCAAACGACAAAATACGCATCACTTTGTTTTATATTAATATTATATACATTGATTGGTATTCATTGCCTGAAACACTATGCTTTAACAGAACAGGGTAAACACTCACCGACAGCGAGGCGGCCAATGAAACCGATCGACAAAAGCGTGGGGGAGTACGACCTCACGGCGGAAAAAAAAGCGGGCATGATCACCGGCACCATCCGCGGTGAACTGCCGGACAGCGACGCCAATCTGCCGCTGCTGCCCTTCTCCGGCACCTTCGCCGGCCCGAGCGTGGCCGAAGCCATCGCCGATATTCAGCAGCAGTTCCCCGACATCGAACCGGCGATTATCGACGATTTGCGCGAGGAACTGCTGAAGGCCGGGTTCTAAGCCGGATCTCGGTGCCGCACGAACGGACTGTAGACCGGCGCGCCGGGCTTCAGCGCCAAATCGGCGTCAAAATCTTCATTACGGTTGAACGGCACCGCCGGCCAGGCGGCAAGGTCGCTTATGCCAGCCCGATATGCCTGCGTCACCTGCGCCAACGCGGCGTTTTGCGCCTGCCGCTCCTCGCCCGCCAGCCCGCCGCGCACGCCATAGACCAGGAACGGCTCCAGCACGCTAAAGCCGATATAGTGCAGCGCATGCATGATCGGCCACAGCATCAGCCGCATGTCGCCGTCGCGCCCGTCCGACGCGCAGGCCTGTGCGGAAGCGCCGGCGGTGACGGTCAGCAGCGCCCGCTTGCCGCGCATCACGCCGTTCTCATGGCGGTGGCGGCTGTCGTAGAGCCCGCCGTAAACAAACACCCGATCCATCCAGCCCTTGATGATGGCCGGCGCGCCGAACCACCAGAAAGGAAACTGCAGCACCAGCGTATCCGCCCAGCGCAGCAGCTCGATATGCCGCCGGATCTCCGCCGGCAGCGCCTGGATCGTCCAGTGATGGCGCTGCTCCTGCATCGCATCGAACCGGTCCGCCTGCTTTCTGCTGGGGTAGTGGCCGGCGCCCTCGCGCGGATCAAACCCCTCCTGATACAGATCGACCGTTTTCACCTGATGCCCCTGCGCCAGCCAGGCCTGCCGCGCCTGTTCGGCCAAATGGGCATTGAAAGAATGCGGCTCGGGGTGAGCCAGCACAATCAGCACGTTCATCCTGTTTCTCCCGTTGTAAGGTGGTGCTGTTATGCTGTGGCTTTATCGCCCCCTTGGCAATTACGCACCTGAAGGTAACCCCCAATGGCTTATCCCGGCGACGTCTATTCGAGCAAGTGCTCCGCGCGCGATGCGCTGGCGCTGATTTCCGGCAAGTGGGTGATGCTGATCCTGCCCGCGCTGGCGCAGCGGCCGATGCGCAACGGCGAGCTGCTGCGCCGCATCGACGGCATTTCGCAGAAGGTGCTGACGCAAACGCTGCGCCAGCTGGAACGCAACGGGCTGCTCGAGCGGCTGGATTTAAGTGAAAAGAATCAGGCCCATGTGGAATACCGCCTCAGCGCCGTCGCCTGCTCGCTGGTCGAGACACTGACGGCGCTGGATAAGTGGGCGGAATACCACTTCCCCGAGCTGGACGCCGCCCGCGAGCGCTATGATGCAGACCGCAAACGCGAGGCCGATTAAAGCGGTTTGGCCCGCAGCGTCTCGCCGCTGCGCACGAAGTTGCCCGCCCCCAGATGATGAATGGTGTGCAGATCCGCATTGGCGGCGGTGAAGTGCCAGTGCCCCTGTTGGAACACCCGCTCGTCCGCCGCCGCGCTCAGCACCTCGCCGAAGCAGGTGTCGTATTTTTCCTGCGCGCCGCTTTCCGGCAGCAGCCGACACTCCAGCCACGCCACGCAACCCTCTTCGATCAGCGGCACCTGCAGCGCTGCACTCGGCGCCGCTGCGATATGGAAACGGGAAAATTTGTCTTCATCCAGCCCGGACACGCTGCCGACCGCGTAGGTGGCGTCAATGAACATCGCCGCCGGCACGCAAATGCCGAATGCGCCGCTCTCCTCGATCATTTGCCGGCTGTGCGCCCCTTTGTCCACCACGATGGCGATGCGCGGCGGGCTGAACTCCACCGGCATCGACCAGGCGGCGGCCATCACGTTACGTTTGGCGCCGTCGCGGCTGCGGCTGGTGATCAAGACCGTCGGGCCATGGTTCAGCAGGCGGCTGGCGTGTTCGAGGGCAACAGGGCGAAAGTGGCTCATCGGGAAATCCTTGCGAGTGACTGTTTGCCCAGCAGTGTAGATCTGCGCCGCAATGGCAGGCAACGCGGGGCGCACAGAATGCACCGATGAGGCGCTTGTTCCCGATCTCGCCATCCGTTATCTATAGTTAGATCAATTCGCCGGTAACGGCTCATTCCACCTGAGGATCTTGCCTTGACGTTTTTAAAACACCCTATCGCCGGATTGATGCTGGCCGGCTGCGGCCTGTTGTCGGCGGGCGGCGCGCTGGCCGCTTCCGATGCGCTGGTGTACTGCACCGTCGCCTCGCCGGAATCGTTCAACCCGCAGCTCTCCAGCTCCGGGCCGACCTTTATCGCCACCTCGCAGGTGCTGTACAACCGCCTGGTGACGCTGCGCGAAAGCGATAAAACGCCCGCCCCTTCGCTGGCCACCGAGTGGAGCGTCAGCCCGGACGGCAAGACCTACACCTTCACCCTGCGCCAGGGCGTGAAATTCAACAGCAACAAATACTTCACCCCAACGCGCGACTTCAACGCCGAAGACGTGGTGTTCACCGTGATGCGGCAGAAGGATCCCGCCAACCCGTATCACAAGGTCTCCGGCGGCAACTATGAATACTTCACCGACATGGGCCTGGATAAGCTGATCACCAAGGTGGAAGCGGTGGACGAGCACCACGTGCGCTTCACGCTGAGCCAGCCCAACGCCGCCTTCGTCGCCGACTGGGCGATGGATTTCGCCTCGATCCTGTCCGCCGAGTACGCCGACGCGATGCTGAAAAAGGGCACGCCGGAATACGTCGACAACTGGCCGATCGGCACCGGGCCGTTCGCGCTGCAGCAGTACAAGCAGGATTCGCTGATCCGCTACATCGCCAACCCGCACTACTGGCAGGGCGACGTGGCCAGCAAGCACCTGATCTTCTCGATTACGCCGGATCCGCAAACCCGGCTGGCCAAGCTGAAAACCAACGAATGCCAGATCATCCCGGCACCGCTGCCGGAGCAATTCGCCGCCATCAAGGCCGACGGCAACCTGCAACTGCACGACATTACCGGGCTGAACGTCGGCTATCTGGCGTTCAACACTCAGAAAAAACCGTTCGATAACCTGCTGGTGCGCCAGGCGCTGAGCTACGCGGTAGACAAGAAAGCGATCGTCGCCGCCGTGTTCAAAGACAGCGGCACCCCGGCCAACTCGCTGCTGCCGCCGGGCATGCTGGGCTACAACGATAAACTGCCGGAGTACGCCTACGATCCGCAGAAGGCGCGCGAACTGCTGAAGCAAGCCGGGCTGGAGCAGGGCTTTGAGACCGACATCTGGTCGATGCCGGTACAGCGCCCTTACAACCCGAACTCGAAGCGCATCGCCGAGATGATTCAGAGCGACTGGGCGAAGGTGGGCGTGAAGGCCAAGATCGTCACCTGGGAGTGGGGCCAGTATCTGGCCGGGCTGCGCAAAGGCGAGCAACAGAGCGCGCTGTACGGCTGGGTGTCCGACAATGGCGATCCGGATAACTTCGCCACCCTGCTCGGCTGCGCCGGCGTGCAGAGCGGCGCCAACGTGGCGCGCTGGTGCGATAAGGATTATGACAGCCTGATCCAGCAGGCGATCCAGGAGAACCAGCCGCAGGCGCGCGCCAGGCTGTATCAACAGGCGCAGGTGATCTTCGCCAAACAGGCGCCGTGGCTGCCGCTGGCCACCGGCAAAGTGTTCTACGCCACCCGCAGCAACCTGAGCGGCTACGTGGTGGACGTGAACGGCAGCGACTTCGCCAAGGCCAAATTAAACTGATCCCAGGCGCCGCGGCGAGAGCTGCGGCGCTACCCGCCTCATCGCTTAATAAGCTGCCAGCCTCTGAACCTACCGCGCATTAACTTCACAACTTACGATGCTAACTGCCCCCCCCTGTCGCCAGGCACTTAACCCACTAAATTCATAGCTTAATAAGCGGCGTAATCCCTGGCATTTTGCTTAAACTGCATGCAGGCGCTTTCCTCGCCTGTAACATTTAGTTACCATCGGCACACAGACCCTTTAACATCAAAAGGTAACCCGGTGCAGAACACCTACATGCCGTGGCAAATTCGCCTGCACTGGCTGGTGGCGATCCTGCTGGTCATCACCTGTGTCACCATCGAGCTGCGCGGCTATGCCGAACCGGGCAGCGCCCCCTGGTACGCGCTGGTTGTCACCCACTTCAGCTGCGGCGTAACGGTGTTTGCGCTGATGATCGCCCGTCTGTTCCTGCGCTGGCGCTACCCCTCGCCCGCCATCGCGCCCAAACCGCCGAAGTGGCAAACCGGCCTGGCGCACCTGACGCACGCCCTGATTTACCTGCTGCTGCTGACGCTGCCAGTGCTGGGGGTGTATTCGCGCTATCTGGGCGGCAAGGAGTGGTATCTGTTCGGCCTGTCGATGCCGTTCGCCGACGTGGCCGATCGGCCGCAGGCACGAATGATTATCGGCTGGCACAAAACGCTGGCGTCATTCGGCTACTGGCTGATCGGCCTGCATACCGCCGCCGCGCTGTTCCACCACTATATCGTCAAGGACAATGCGCTGGTACGCATGCTGCCGCTGATGAAAAAACGCTGAATACCCGGCGCCAGGGATGAATTTTCGGGCCACGCCCACTGACAGGGAATGACATGCAAACCCAATTTTTTAATGTGACCGTCGAACAATGCGCCTGCCAGCAGACGGCGCCCGACAATCTGGTGAGGATCATCGCCTCCGGCCAGACGTTCTTTTTTTACCGCGACGACTTCAGCGACAGCGAAAATCTGCTGGCCAGGCTCGCCGCCGGCGATCGGGTGAAGATCGGTGCCCACCGCCTGCAAGACGGCAGCTACTGGCTGCACTGGCTGCTGCACGGCACGAAAGGCCGGCTGGAGCCTGACAGAACGCTGAAATACAAGCTGAAATACTTCGCCCTGCTGCTGCTGGGCGCGGTGCTGGCCGGCGGTTTCCCGGCGGCCTTTTTCATCATGGACGGGGAAGATTCCTGGCTGACCATCGTCCTGTTCTTTATCGCCATCATCGCCGGCCTTATCGGCATCGGCATGGCGCTGTTCGTCGGTTCGGAGCTCCTGCTGATCGGACACCGCGGCCGCAGGCGCCTGCTCCGGGCGCTGGATCGCGTGCTGCTGGGGCAAGACGTCACGCCGCCCGGCTCGCTCAGCCTGAAAATCCCCGGCATCAAATACCGGGCCGTCCGCGCAGACGCTGTGCCGGCGACCGCACCGCTGCAGACCGCGCCCCCTCTCCCGGACGGCGTCGAGACCTCCGGCATCGAGACGGTCAACGCCCTGAACTACGAACTCTGCCACTATGAGATCCCGCGGCAGGTGCAGTATTTGGATACGTATGCGTGGCGTCAGAAGGAGACGCACTTCGCGTTGACGACCCGCGCGCTCAATGTCCCCAATACCAAACTGCATCCGGTATTTCGTCGGCAACATCCGCTTTTCATCGCCAAAGGCGATCCGCTGCAGGTGCTGTATTGCGAGAACGACGTCATTCCCGAGTTGCCCAAAGTGCGTGGGATCATCAATCATCGCGATCGCCAAACCTATCTCATCGGCGGCAGCCGCTACTTCACCGAAGCCGGTCTTAACCTGTGCGCGCGCGTTGTCTTCATTTTTGGGGCAATCGTGGCGTGTTTTGTACTCGGCATGATGGTGGTGGATAACGCCGATACCCCGGCCGGCTTTCACCTGGATGCCTGGACCCTGAAGCGTCTCGGCAGCGAATTGCCGCCGATTATTCTGCTGCTGATGCTGATGGTCAGCGGCCTGGCGCTGTTGATCGAGGGGTTCGCCCAGATCTGCCGCCTGTACTCTTTTGACCAGCACCGCACGTTTAAAACGTTTAAATACCTGAGAAATCTGCGCCGCAGTTTATGGCGGCAGGCTCAGGTGACGGAGCTGAAATGATGACGTTAGCGCTTTATAAAAGACCCCTTATTATCCTGACGCTGTTTTTGGCCAGCGCGCTGGGCGTCTATTTGCTCGCCCCTGAGCAACGCTATGCGCAGTGGCAATGGACTCAGGGCGACCAGGCGTTGCCGACGATAGCCCGTTACGATCTCATCCACAGCTACCCGGCGCAGGACGGCGCCCTGCTGCTCACCAGCAAAAGAAGTGAAGACCGCGCGTACAATAGCTTTTACGGCTGGGCGGCCAACTACCTCAGCCAGGTGCTGTTTGCCGGCCCAAAAGGGTTACAGATGCTGGGGGAACTCGACGACTTGATCCATGATGCGGTTTGCGGCGAGCAGGAGTGCGTGCTTTTTCTCTCTAAGGGCCGCAGACTGGTTGATGTGCAACGAGGCACCATCGGGGCGCTGATCCCCTGGCCGGAGGGCGACGACAACCGGCCTTCCTTTGTCGGCGGCAAACTGGTGGCGCAACCGGGAAAACGCGCGCTGTATCTCATCAGCACCGAAGGCGTATTCTACAGCCCGGACTTCGGCGCCCATTGGCGGCAGACGCTGGATCTGTCGGCGCTGCTGGACGCGCGGCAACTGCTGGGCTTTGAGCGCGGCGAGGAGGACTCACCGACGGCTTACGCCTCCGGTAAGCGCAAATCCGTACCCGAGATCTTCACCGCCGTTGATGGCGATCGCGTGCATTTCTGGATGAACCCGGTGCTCGGATCCGGCGCGTTACACATCGCCGTTAACGGTAAAACCGGCGAGGTGATTGAACTGCATTGGCTGCTGGTGCGCGTGGAGGAAAGCGCGCAGGCTCCGGATGGCGGCATCTACCTGATCGCCCAAACGCTGGACAGAGGAGTGTATCAGCTTCTGCGTTATCAATCCGACGGGCAGTTGAAGGTGCTGCTGGAGACCGGCGATAAATCGCTGTATCAGCTCTGGGCGGGCAACGATAAGCTGGTCGCCCAAACGGATAACGGCGATGCCCGTCTTTCGCTGATTTTCGATCTGCGCTCATCCGAAGTGCGCTACCGACAGCCGTTGGAGTACCGCTACAACGGGCGCGACGACGCACGCCAAACCGTGATCGAACCGGAAAGCCACTATGGCGATGACGGGGAGACCCCGGCGCTGCCCTACTTCATTCGCTATCGCTCCACCACGCCGTGAACATAAGGAACTTGCCATGCTGTTAGGTTATGGCGCCGGCGTCGCCGGCCTGCTGGCGCTGTTATTGGCCCTGCTGCTCGCCGGCATCCTGCTCGCCTGGTGGGGCTGGCGATATGCCGCCGCCCGCTGCGGCCGCCCGCGCCCGCCGCTTTCCTGGGGCGGCTATCTGTTGGCCTCGGCGCTGGCGATCTACCCGGTAGCGTTCGCGCTGATGCTGATCGACATTGCCATCCAGGATCTCAAGAGCCAGCGGGCGGAAGAACGCTGGAATCGGCGCAGCTACCTGACGCTCGAGGCGGCCAGGCCGTTCGGCGAAATCACCCTGCCAAAGGGAAGCTGGGTAAACCGGCAGGAGCCGCGCCAGCCCGGCACCGAAGACAGCCCCATCACGATGGACGGTGTAACCGCCGTGCGCTTCCCTCAGCCGCAAAGCGTGGCCGGCGTGCCGATCATCGCTTTTGAGGTTTTACCGCCGGTGATGGAGCTGGCAGATGCGCATACCTTCACCCGTCCAACCGGCCAAAGGGCGCACTGCGAAGCCGGTTGGCTGGTCTCTTTCTCTTTGCCGTCGGATCAGCCGACCCCGCAGTGGGAGGAGTGGCAGGCCGGGCTGCCCGCAGCGGCGTTTCGGCCCAGCGGCTGGCTCTTTAAGGAGTGCTTCTCCGGCAGCCCTATCGCAGTACTGACCTTGCAGCACGGCGAAGTCAGGGTGCTGCCTTAAGCGTTAGACCGTGGCGTAATTTTCAAAAGGCCGTTCCGGCAGATCTCAGTGAAGACAGCACCAACGCTATCCCTTGAAGATCAGTCGGGAGTTGGTCTGATTGCGAAAGCGCAGCTGATCGATACCGATCTGCGAGCGATTCGCCGC